>NZ_BBLV01000010.1:0-94662 GCF_000971115.1 Demequina gelatinilytica
CTCCCGCGGCGGTCGCGCCGGCTGCTGCGCCCATCGCCGCGCCCGCCGCCCCGCCCGCACCCGCGGGACCCCCGGCACCTGCGGCTGCAGCGCCCGCACCCGCGTCGGTCGTGCCGGCTGTCGCATCGTCCATGCCGCCGCCCGCGCCGGCGCAGGCGGCCCCCGCCTCGACCCTGTGGTCGGGTCCCATCCCGGTCGCCGCGCCTGCCGACGCGGCCCCCGAGACCGACGACGACTACGACGACGCCACCATCATGTCGCCGGTCGACGACGACGCGACCGTCCTGTCGTCGCGTCGCGCCGCCACGCGGTGGGTGCTCGCGACGCTCGACGGCGCCACGTACGAGCTCCCCGCGCAGGGCGCGGTCGAGATCGGGCGCGCGAGCCGCGGACGTGTCGACGCTCCTGGGCGTCTCTTCATCACGGATCCCACGCGCACCATGTCGAAGAGCCACGTGCGCCTGAGGCGCGAGGGCGACGACTGGTTCGTCACCGACCTCCAGTCGACCAACGGCACGGCGAAGCGCCCCTCCGAGGGCATGCGGACCGTCCTTGCTCCCGGTGAGGAGGTCCCGGTCGACGGCGTGCTCGAGCTGGGCGACCTCGAGGTCCGGGTGCGCCGGGCCGACGAGGAGGGCTGAGCCGGTGACCTCGCTGGGCGTGCGTGGCGCCGGTGCGACCGCGACCGGTCGCAGGCGCGCGAACGAGGACAGCCTGCTTGCCGAGGCCCCGGCGTTCATCGTCGCCGACGGGATGGGCGGCCACGCCGCGGGCGCCGAGGCGAGCCTGGCGGTGGTCGAGGCGTTCCGTCCGCTCGCGGGCCGTGACGATGTCGAGCCGGCCGAGGCCGCCGCCTGCGTGGAGCGCGCGCGCGAGGCCGTGAGCCGCGTCGCCGCGGTCCACGGCGCCCAGTCGGGCTCGACCGTGACGGGTGCCGTCGGCGTGACGCTCGCGGGCGTGCCGTGGTGGCTGGTGCTCAACGTGGGCGACTCGCGGGTGTACTCGTACGGTGCCGGCGTGCTCGAGCAGATCACGCGCGACCACTCAAGGGTGCAGGAGCTGGTGGATGCCGGGCACCTGTCGCCGGAGGAGGCCGAGCGGCACCCCGAGCGCAACGTCGTGACGCGCGCGATCGGCGACGGCGGCACCGGTGTCGACGTGTGGCTGGTCCCGCGACGCCGGGGACGCGCGCTGGTGGCGGTATCCGATGGGCTCGTCAAGGCCGTGTCGGATGCCCGGATCGGGCAGCTCCTCGCGCTCGGCGGCGAACCCGGAGCGCTTGCGCAGGGGCTCGTCGACGCGGCCGTGGCCGCGGGCGCGCGCGACAACGTCACCGTGGTGGTCGCCGGCTCCGACGCGCCCGAGACGCCCGCCGGAGCGGAGACCTACGGCTGGCCGTTGTGGACGGGCGCCGTGACGGACGATGCGCTGGCGGCCGCGGCCGCGGCATCGAAGCCCGAGGCCGCCCAGGCGCCGGCGGCGCCCGCCGGTCCGGGCGAGCCCCCGGGCACGGAGCCCGAATCGGAACCGGACGACGCGACCGTGGTGTCCGCGCGCCTGCGAGGCGAGCCGGAACCGGACGACGCGACCGTGGTCTCGGCGCGCCTGCGAGGCGAGCCGGAACCGGACGACGCGACCGTGGTCTCGGCGCGCCTGCGAGGCGAGCCGGACATGGAGCCGGACGATGCGACCGTGGTCTCGGCGCGGCTGCGAGGCGAGCCCGTGCCGACCGCGGCGCCGCCTGCATCGTCCGCTTCCGCGGCCGCCCCGCAGCCGCACGTCGCGATCCTCGAGAGGGAGGCTCCCGAGCGCATCACGGCCGAGCTCGTCCATGTGGTCGCGCCGCTGTCGGTCGCGCCGCTGCTCGAGCCGTCCGAGCGCGAGCGTCGCGTGCGCGCCAAGGCGCGCCGCGCCCGCGCGACCTGGGTCGGGGTGATCGCGGGCACGCTGCTGGCGATGGCCGGGCTGGCCGCGCTCGAGGTGTGGCTGATCAGCGCGCTCTGAGGGGGGGGCTCAGTTGTCGTCGTGGCGCGTCCAGCGGAACGTGCGCACCGCGAGCACCAGCCCGACGACCACCCAGAGCGCCAGCACGGCGGCCGTGGCGGGGTGCTGCCAAGACCCGCTGGCCTCGGCCGCCTCGAAGCTCTCGGGCAGGAACACCGATCGCATGCCCTGCGCGAGCCACTTCAGCGGGAAGACCGCCGCGACGTGCTGCAGGAACGTCGGGATCTGCGTGTAGACCAGGAACACGCCCGAGGTGAACTGCAGGAACAGCACGATCGGCGTGATGATCGCCGAGCCGGCCTTGGCGTTCCTCAGCAGCGAGGACATCGCGATGCCGAGCGTGGTCGAGGCCGCGGTGCCGAGCAGGAACACCCACGTGAAGGTCCACCACCCCGAGCCCGACGGCAACGACGCGTCGTACATCGCGACACCGATCGCGACCAGGGCGGCGATCTGGACGACCGACACGATGAGCACCTGCGCGACCTTGGCCGCGAAGAAGGCGGTCGCAGGAAGCGGGGTCGCGTGGACGCGCTTGAGCACGTCCTCGTCGCGGTCGATCGCGATCGACATGGCAAGGGACTGGAAGCCGGTGTTGAGGATGCCCGAGGCGACCATGCCCGGCAGGAAGTACTGGGCGAAGGACACGCCGTCCGCGATCTCCTGACCCCCGAACACCGACCCGAAGAGCAGCAGCAGCATCATCGGGAAGAAGAAGATGAAGACCATCTGCTCGCGGCTGCGCAGGAACTCCTTGAGCTCGACTCCCAGCCGGCTCCGGGCCATGGCGGTCCACGCGGGCGCGGACGATGCGCTGGTGGCGGTCATGCTGCGGCCCCCTCGGCCTGGCTGGTGCCCGCGGTGCCCGCGGCCTCCCCGATCAGCTGCAGGTAGACGTCCTCGAGCGAGGGGTGGACCACCTCGAGGCCCTCGACCTCGCCCTCGGTACGCGCGAGGATCTCGCGCAGCAGCGCGGTCGGCGTCGCGGTCTCCTCGGTCCGGGACGTACCGGCCTCGGTCCAGGTGACCCGCGCATCGGCCGCGCGCGAGCGCAGGCCGCCGGGCGTGTCGAGCGCGACCATGCGGCCGGCGGCGATGATGCCGATGCGGTCCGCGAGGTGGTCGGCCTCGTCCAGGTAGTGGGTGGTGAGGAGGATCGTGGTGCCGTCCTCGCGGAGCGACTCGATGAGGGTCCAGAACTGTCGGCGCGCCTCGGGGTCGAAGCCCGTGGTCGGCTCGTCGAGGAACACCAGCTCGGGCCGGCCGATCACGGCGAGCGCGACGTCGAGGCGCCGCCGCTGGCCCCCCGACAGGGTCGCGGGCTTCGCCCCGGCCTTCTCCGCGAGCCCCACGGCGTCGAGCGTCGCGTCGACGTCCCGCGGGTGCGCGTAGAGGCTCGCGGCGTAGCGGAGCGACTCGCGCGCGGTCAGGGCGCCGTGCTCCGAGGTGCCCTGCAGCATGATGCCCAGGCGCGAGCGCCAGCCCTTGGTGGCGTGCTGGGGGTCCGCCCCGAGGACGGTGACGTCCCCCGCGGTGCGCTTGCGGAAGCCCTCGAGGATCTCGACGGTGGTGGACTTGCCGGCACCGTTGGGGCCGAGCAGGGCGAAGACCTCGCCCTGAGGGATCTCGAGGTCGAGCCCGTCGACGGCGGCCAGGTCGCCGTAGTGCTTGCGCAGGCCCTCGATGCGGATGGCCGGTTCGCTCATAGGGTCGAGCCTAGCCAGCATCGTGCTTGGAGTCCTCTGCCGGAGGATGAGGAAGGGGCGCATCGTCCACGTGGACGATGCGCCCCTCGGGTCGCCTCGGTGCCGCGCCTACTGCGCGAGCAGCTTCTGGATGCGGGTCACGCCCTCGACCAGGTCCTCGTCGCCGAGCGCGTAGCTGAGGCGCAGGAAGCCCGACGGGCCGAACGCCTCGCCCGGCACCACGGCCACCTCGGCCTGCTCGAGGATCACGGTCGCGAGGTCCGCGGAGGACGTGATCTCCACGCCGCCGACGGTGCGGCCGATGAGGCCCTCGACGCTCGGGTACGCGTAGAACGCGCCCTTGGGCGTCGGGCACACCACGCCGTCGATGGCGCGGAGCATCTCGACCATGGTCCTGCGGCGGCGGTCGAACGCCTCGCGCATCTCGTGGACCGCCTCGAGGCCGCCCTCGAGCGCGGCGATCGCCGCGCGCTGCGCGACGTTCGACACGTTGGACGTGAGGTGGCTCTGGAAGTTGCTGGCGGCCTTGGTGACGTCCGCGGGGGAGACCATCCAGCCCACGCGCCATCCCGTCATGGCGTAGGTCTTGGCGACGCCGTTGACCACGATCGTCTGGTCGGCGAGCTCGGGGACCACGCGCAGGATCGGCGTGAAGACGGCGTCGTCGTAGACCAGGTGCTCGTAGATCTCGTCGGTGATGACCCAGATGCCGTGCTCGAGGGCCCATTCGCCGATCGCCTTGGTCTGCTCCTCGGTGTACACCGCGCCGGTCGGGTTCGACGGCGAGCAGAACAGGAGCGCCTTGGTCTGCTCCGTGCGCGCCGCCTCGAGCTGCTCGACGGTGACCAGGTAGCCCTGCTCCGCGCCCGCGAACACCTCGACGGGTGTGCCGCCGGCCAGCGAGATCGCCTCGGGGTAGGTGGTCCAGTACGGGGCGGGGAGCAGCACCTCGTCACCGGGGTCGACGATGCTCGCGAAGGCCTGGAACACGGCCTGCTTGCCGCCGTTGGTGACGATGACGTTCGCCGGGTCGATCTCGTAGCCCGAGTCGCGCAGGGTCTTCGCCGCGATCGCCTTCTTCAGCTCGGGCAGACCCGTCGCGGGCGTGTAGCGGTGGTTGCGGGGGTCGGAGACCGCCGCGGCGGCGGCCTCGACGATGAAGTCCGGGGTGGGGAAGTCGGGCTCGCCGGCACCGAACCCGATGACGGGACGGCCGGCGGCCTTGAGGGCCTTCGCCTTGGAGTCGACGGCGAGGGTGGCGGACGGCGCGATGGCGCCGAGACGAGCGGAGACGCGGCGAGAGGGCTTCATGCTGGTCATTGTTCCACTACGTGGCGGTGCGCTCCGCCGCGGGGGGCGTCATCGAGGACCCGCCACCCGCGCTAGGCTGTCCGGGCGTCCAAGCGGGCGGCGACGATGCCGCTCACCAGACCCGGGTTCGACTTCTCACCGGGAACCGCGTAACATTGGACGTCGGCGATTGACTTTCGCCAGGATGGCTCGCGCCCTGAGGGCGGCCGGACTGGAGAGGGGACAGAGCCGCGGGGGCCTCCAGGCCCCCGAAGGGCAGTGGCGCAATTGGTAGCGCACCGGTCTCCAAAACCGGCGGTTGTGGGTTCGAGTCCCGCCTGCCCTGCGTCGCGCGGGGATCGCCCGCGTGAGCAATCCAGAGAGAAGGACTTTTCGGTGAGCGAATCTGCCGTGACGGATTCCGGAGAGAAGGACCCGCGGCACGAGACGCGCGAGGGTCTGGGCATCTTCGGACGCATCGCGCTGTTCGTGCGCCAGGTCATCTCGGAGCTTCGTCGTGTGGTCACCCCCACGCGCCAGGAGCTGGTCCGCTACATCTGGATCGTCCTCGGCTTCGTGGCCGTGATGATGGCCCTGGTGTTCGTGCTGGACGTCTCGTTCGGCTGGATCTCGCAGAAGGTGTTCGGCGGCTGAGGCCGCCCAAAGGGGAGTATGTGATGAGCGACGAGAACGTTGACGAGACCACGGTCGAGGGCATCGAGCCCGAGGCTGTCGTCGAGGCCGATGCTGCGCTGCCCGCGATCGACGAGGCGCCGGCGGACCCGGTGGCCGAGTTCAAGTCGCGCCTGCGCACCCTCGAGGGCGACTGGTTCGTCGTGCACAGCTACTCGGGCCACGAGAAGCGTGTGAAGCAGGCGATCGAGCACCGTATCGAGAGCCTTCACATGGAGGACTACATCTTCGAGGTGCAGGTCCCCATGGAGGAGGTCTTCGAGATCAAGGGCGGCCAGCGCAAGCAGGTCACCCGTGTCCGGATGCCCGGATACGTCCTGGTGCGCATGTACCTCACGGACGAGTCCTGGGGCGCCGTGCGCAACACCCCCGGTGTGACCGGCTTCGTCGGCCACGCCCACAACCCCGTCCCGCTCACCGTCGACGAGGTCTACTCGATGCTGGCGACCAAGGAGGTGGCCGAGGCGGCCGCCGCCGAGGACGCCACGGCACCGCAGACCCCCGTCGAGGTCGAGTTCGAGGTCGGCGAGTCGGTCACCGTCATCGACGGCCCGTTCGCGACCCTCCCGGGCACGATCTCTGAGATCTCCGTCGAGAGCCAGAAGCTCCACGTGCTCGTTTCCATCTTCGGCCGGGAGACCCCGGTCGAGCTGTCGTTCACGCAGGTCACCAAGATCTAAGGCGCGACAGCGCACCCGCGGCCGCCAAGCCGCACAGGCAACAAGATAAGGACCCTCAACATGGCACCCGCGAAGAAGAAGAAGGTCACTGGGCTGATCAAGCTTCAGATCCAGGCCGGCGCCGCCAACCCTGCCCCGCCGGTCGGTCCGGCGCTCGGTCAGCACGGCGTCAACATCATGGAGTTCTGCAAGGCGTACAACGCCGCGACCGAGTCGCAGCGTGGCAACGTGATCCCTGTCGAGATCACCGTCTACGAGGACCGGACGTTCACGTTCATCCTCAAGACCCCGCCGGCCGCAGAGCTCATCAAGAAGGCGGCTGGCGTCGCCAAGGGCTCGGGCACCCCGCACACGGTCAAGGTCGCGAACCTGACCGACGCGCAGGTGCGTGAGATCGCCGAGGCCAAGATGGCCGACCTCAACGCCAACGACATCGACGCCGCTGCGAAGATCATCGCCGGCACCGCCCGCTCCATGGGCATCACGGTCTCCTAAGGACCTCACACCCCAGTGGGAGGGCCGCGCTGGCCCGCAACCACGAACTGCAAAGGAAGATCGCAGATGACCAAGCGCTCCAAGGCCTACCGCGACGCAGCCCAGCTCGTCGACCGTAGCCAGCTCTACTCGCCGCTCGAGGCTCTCCGCCTCGCGCAGAAGACGGCCTCCAAGAAGACGGACTCGACCATCGACGTCGTCTTCAAGCTGGGCGTCGACCCCCGTCACGCGGACCAGATGGTCCGTTCCACCGTCATCCTGCCGAACGGCACCGGCAAGACCGCCAGGGTCCTGGTCTTCGCCAACGGTGACAAGGCAGAGGCTGCCCGCGAGGCGGGCGCCGACATCGTCGGTGGCGACGAGCTCATCGAGGAGGTGGCCGCCGGCCGCCAGGACTTCGACGCCGTCGTGGCGACGCCCGACCTCATGGGCAAGGTCGGCCGCCTGGGCCGCGTGCTCGGCCCCCGTGGCCTCATGCCGAACCCCAAGACCGGCACCGTGACGATGGACGTGGTCAAGGCCGTGTCCGACATCAAGGGTGGAAAGATCGAGTTCCGCGTCGACAAGCACGCCAACCTGCACACCGTGCTGGGCAAGGCGTCGTTCGGCGACCAGAAGCTGCTCGAGAACTTCCAGGCCGTGCTCGACGAGGTCCTCCGCGCCAAGCCGTCCGCCTCGAAGGGCCGTTACATCGTGAAGGCCGCGATCTCCGCGACGCAGGGCCCCGGCATCCCGCTGGACGCCCTCGCGAAGTCCGAGGCGTAAGCACCCACGTCCCGACGGCCCGGTCCCCGCGAGGGGGCCGGGCCGTCGGCGTCCCGGGAGCCTCCGCATCGTCCATTTGCATCTGGACGATGCGTCGCATAAGATAGTTGGGCCCAAGACCGCCGGTCGTCGGCGCCGGGATCTCCCGGCACCGACCGAAGCTCCGTACATGCGGGGACCAGCGCAGGTGAAGCTGAAAGCGCCGAGTGCGCGGACGTCTGGGCGACCTTCGGGTCGCCCTTTCTGTTTCGCGGACCAGGCCGCCCGGCCCCGCCTGCGCGGGGCCTTCTTCATGTCCGGGCCGGATGGCGGTCATCCGAAGGAAGGACAAACATGGCGACGCCAGACAAGGTGAACGCTGTTGCAGAGCTCGCGGACGACTTCCGCGACTCCGCGGCGGTGCTGATCACCGAGTACCGCGGCCTCTCCGTCCCGCAGCTTGCGAAGCTGCGCGGTGAGCTCCGTGGCGCCGCGACCTACAAGGTCGCGAAGAACACTCTGACGGCGCTCGCGGCCAAGGACGCCGGCATCGAGGGTCTTGACGACCTTCTCGTCGGCCCCACGGCCATCGCGTTCGTCACCGGTGACCCGGTGGAGGCCGCGAAGGGTCTCAAGGCTTTTGCCAAGGAGAACGACAAGCTCGTCATCAAGGGCGGCGTTCTCGAGGGCAAGGTGATCTCCGCTGATGAGGTCAAGAAGCTGGCGGACCTCGAGTCCCGCGAGGTTCTGCTCGCCAAGGCAGCCGGCGCTATGAAGGCGTCGCTCTTTGGTGCTGCATACATGTTCCAGGCGCCGCTGGCTCAGGCCGCGCGTGCCGTCGACGCCCTGCGTGCGAAGCAGGAAGACGCAGCCTGATCCAGGCTGCACCCCACTACACACATCTGCTTCACGCAGGCAAGAGAGAAGGAAGTCATCATGGCTAAGCTCACCACCGAGGAGCTCATCGAGCAGTTCAAGGAGCTCTCGCTCATCGAGCTCTCGGAGTTCGTGAAGGCGTTCGAGGAGACCTTCGAGGTCACCGCCGCCGCTCCGGTCGCCGTTGCCGCCGCCCCCGCCGCTGGCGGCGAGGCTGCCGCCGAGGTCGAGGAGAAGGACGAGTTCGACGTCATCCTCGCCGCCGTCGGCGACAAGAAGATCCAGGTCATCAAGGAGGTCCGTGCGCTGACCGGTCTCGGCCTGGGCGAGGCGAAGGCGCTCGTGGACGAGGCCCCCAAGGCCGTCCTCGAGGCCGCGAAGAAGGACGACGCTGAGAAGGCGAAGGCGCAGCTCGAGGCTGCCGGCGCCACCATCGAGCTCAAGTAAGCTCGTTCGGCCTCAGCCGAAGCACTCGAACGGGGTCGGGTCCGCAAGGACCCGGCCCCGTTCTGCTGTCCCCGTGCGACGATGCACGGGTTGCGTTTGGGGCACGATCGGCGTGTCGCCGACGAACTTGTGCCGCGGACTGGACAATCTGCGCGCGCCGCGATAGTCTGACGACTTGCGCTGTCTATCGCCCTGCCCTCATATGCCTACCTGGCGTGCGTCCGCTTGTAGCGGGTTTCGCCCCAGGATCCGGTGGAGCCGCGGCTAGGCATCGTGGTCACGCACGATCATAAAGGGAAGGAACCCCCCTTGGCTGCCTCGCGCACCGATTCCGCCATCTCCAACCGTTCCGCATCGCGCCGTATCTCCTTCGCCCAGATTCAGGACCCCATCGAGGTTCCCAACCTGATCGGGCTCCAGACGGAGAGCTTCGACTGGCTGCTGGGCAACACCGCCTGGCAGCAGCGCGTCACCGCCGCCAAGGACAGCGGCCGGAACGACGTCCCGGAGGTGGCAGGCCTCCAGGAGATCTTCGAGGAGATCTCGCCCATCGAGGACTTCGGACAGACCATGTCCCTGTCGTTCTCCGACCCGTACTTCGAGGAGCCCCGCTACACGCCCGAGGAGTGCAAGGAGAAGGACTTCACCTACTCCGCGCAGCTCTTCGTCACCGCGGAGTTCATGAACAACACCACGGGCGAGATCAAGTCCCAGACCGTGTTCATGGGCGACTTCCCGCTCATGAGCGGCCAGGGCACGTTCATCGTCAACGGCACCGAGCGCGTCGTCGTGTCGCAGCTCGTCCGTTCGCCCGGCGTCTACTTCGAGCGCACCCCCGACAAGACGTCCGACAAGGACATCTTCACCGCGAAGGTCATCCCCTCGCGCGGCGCCTGGCTCGAGTTCGAGATCGACAAGCGTGACGCCGTCGGCGTGCGCGTCGACCGCAAGCGCAAGCAGCCCGTGACGCTGTTCCTCAAGGCGCTCGGCATGAGCGACGACCAGATCGCCGAGGAGTTCGCGCAGTTCCCGGCCATCCTCGAGACCCTCGCCAAGGACACCGTCCACGGCCACGAGGAGGCGCTCGTCGACCTGTACCGCAAGCTGCGTCCGGGCGAGCCGCCGACCGTCGAGGCGGGCCAGAACCTGCTCGACAACTTCTACTTCAACTCCAAGCGCTACGACCTCGCGAAGGTCGGCCGCTTCAAGCTGAACAAGAAGCTCGGCCTCGCCAAGGAGCTCGGCGACTCGGTGCTCGGTCTCGACGACATCGTCGCGACCATCAAGTACATCGCCGCCGCGCACGCCGGCATCGGCACCCTCGAGGGCGCCGCCGGTGAGATCCGCGTCGAGACGGACGACATCGACCACTTCGGCAACCGCCGCATCCGCGCGGTGGGCGAGCTGATCCAGAACCAGATCCGCACGGGCCTGTCGCGCATGGAGCGCGTGGTTCGTGAGCGCATGACCACGCAGGACGTCGAGGCGATCACGCCGCAGACGCTCATCAACACGCGTCCCGTCGTCGCCGCGATCCGCGAGTTCTTCGGCACCTCGCAGCTGTCGCAGTTCATGGACCAGAACAACCCGCTCGCGGGCCTCACCCACAAGCGTCGCCTCTCGGCGCTCGGCCCCGGCGGTCTCTCGCGTGACCGCGCGGGCATGGAGGTCCGTGACGTCCACACGTCGCACTACGGCCGCATGTGCCCGATCGAGACCCCTGAGGGTCCGAACATCGGTCTGATCGGCTCGCTGGCGTCGTTCGGTCGCATCAACCCCCTCGGCTTCGTCGAGACCCCGTACCGCAAGGTCGTCAAGGGCATCGTCACCGAGCAGGTCGACTACCTCACCGCGGACGACGAGGACCACTACGTCATCGCGCAGGCGAACGCCGGCCTCGACGACAACAACCGCTTCACGGACGAGCGCGTGCTCGTGCGTGGCAAGGGCGGCGAGGTCGAGTTCGTCGCGCCCGAGGCGGTCGACTACATGGACGTCTCCCCGCGCCAGATGGTGTCGGTGGGTACGGCCCTGATCCCGTTCCTCGAGCACGACGACGCGAACCGCGCGCTCATGGGCGCGAACATGCAGCGCCAGGCGGTGCCGCTGGTCCGCTCCGAGGCGCCGCTCGTCGGTACCGGCATGGAGCGCCGCGCGGCCATCGACGCCGGCGACGTCATCATCGCCAACAAGGAGGGCGTGGTCACCGAGGTGAGCTCGGACCTCGTCACCGTGGCGAACGACGACGGCACCACCGGCTCGTACCGCATCGCGAAGTTCCAGCGCTCCAACCAGGGCACGTCCTACAACCAGCGCGTGATCGTCGACGAGGGCGACCGCGTGGTCGTCGGCTCGGTGATCGCGGACGGTCCCGCCACCGACGAGGGCGACCTCGCGCTCGGCAAGAACCTGCTGGTCGCCTTCATGTGCTGGGAGGGTCACAACTACGAGGACGCGATCATCCTGTCGCAGCGCCTCGTGCAGGACGACGTCCTCTCCTCGATCCACATCGAGGAGCACGAGGTCGACGCCCGTGACACCAAGCTCGGCCCGGAGGAGATCACCCGCGACATCCCGAACGCCTCGGAGGAGGCGCTCGCCGACCTCGACGAGCGCGGCATCATCCGCATCGGCGCCGAGGTCCGCGCGGGCGACATCCTGGTCGGCAAGGTCACCCCGAAGGGTGAGACCGAGCTGACCCCGGAGGAGCGCCTGCTGCGCGCGATCTTCGGCGAGAAGGCCCGTGAGGTCCGCGACACGTCGCTCAAGGTGCCCCACGGCGAGTCCGGCACGGTCATCGGCGTGCGCGTGTTCACCGAGGAGGACGGAGACGACCTCCCGGCCGGCGTCAACCAGCTGGTCCGCGTGTACATCGCGCAGCGCCGCAAGATCCAGGAGGGCGACAAGCTCGCCGGCCGTCACGGCAACAAGGGCGTCATCTCGACGATCCTTCCCGTCGAGGACATGCCGTTCCTCGAGGACGGCACGCCGGTCGACGTCATCCTCAACCCGCTGGGTGTCCCCGGTCGTATGAACGTCGGTCAGGTCCTCGAGACCCACACCGGCTGGATCGCGAAGCACGGCTGGGACGCCACCGGCGCCGAGGGCGAGTGGCTCAAGAACCTGCCCGAGGGCGCGGTCACGTCGGAGCCGGGCACCCCGGTCGCGACGCCGGTGTTCGACGGCCTGCGCGAGGACGTCCTCGGCGGCCTGCGCACCGTGGTCAACCCGAACCGTGACGGCGTGCGCCTGGTCAACCAGGAGGGCAAGGCCCGCCTGTACGACGGCCGCACCGGTGAGCCGTTCCCCGAGCCGATCGCGGTGGGCTACAAGTACATCCTCAAGCTCCACCACCTGGTCGACGACAAGATCCACGCTCGCTCGACGGGCCCGTACTCGATGATCACGCAGCAGCCGCTGGGTGGTAAGGCGCAGTTCGGTGGCCAGCGCTTCGGCGAGATGGAGGTGTGGGCCCTCGAGGCGTACGGCGCCGCCTACGCGCTCCAGGAGCTCCTCACCATCAAGTCGGACGATGTCACCGGCCGCGTGAAGGTCTACGAGGCGATCGTCAAGGGCCAGAACATCCCGGAGCCCGGGCTGCCCGAGTCGTTCCGCGTCCTCATGAAGGAGATGCAGTCGCTCTGCCTGAACGTCGAGGTCCTCAACCACGAGGGTCACGTCATCGAGATGCGCGAGACCGACGACGACGCCTACCAGGCGGCCGAGTCGCTGGGCATCTCGCTGTCCAGCCGCCCCGATGCCTCGAGCGTCGACGAGATCTAAGAGCCCCGAGCTCACTCCATTCAGGACAAGTTTCAGCCGGCAACCAGCCGGAGTTAAGGAAGTAGAACCTTGCTCGACGTGAACGAGTTCGGCGATCTGCGCATCGGCCTTGCGACCGCGGAGGACATCCGCAACTGGTCGCATGGAGAGGTGAAGAAGCCCGAGACGATCAACTACCGCACGCTCAAGCCGGAGAAGGACGGCCTGTTCTGCGAGAAGATCTTCGGCCCCACCCGCGACTGGGAGTGCGGCTGCGGCAAGTACAAGCGCGTCCGCTACCGCGGCATCGTCTGCGAGCGCTGCGGTGTCGAGGTGACCCGCTCGAAGGTCCGCCGTGAGCGGATGGGCCACATCGAGCTCGCCGCCCCGGTGACCCACATCTGGTACTTCAAGGGCGTCCCGTCGCGCCTCGGCTACCTCCTCGACCTCGCCCCGAAGGACCTGGAGAAGGTCATCTACTTCGCGGCGTACATGGTCACCGAGGTGGACGAGGACGGCCGCCACGAGGACCTTCCCCAGCTCCGCAACGAGATGGAGAAGGAGAAGAAGGCCCTCGCGAACGACCGCGACGTGCAGATCAACGCGCGTGCCGAGAAGCTCGAGAAGGACATCGCGGAGCTCGAGGCCGAGGGTGCCAAGGCCGACGTGAAGCGCAAGGTCAAGGACGGCGCCGAGCGCGAGATGGCGAACATCCGCAAGCGCGCGGACGCCGAGATCGAGCGCCTCGACGCGATCTTCGACCGCTTCGCCAACCTCAAGGTCCAGGACCTCGAGGGCGACGAGATGCTCTACCGCGAGATGTCGCGCCGCTACGGCTCGTACTTCAAGGGCTCGATGGGTGCGGAGGCGATCCAGAAGCGCCTCCAGACCTTCGACCTCGAGGCCGAGGCGGAGAAGCTGCGCGAGATCATCGCGACCGGCAAGGGCCAGCGCAAGACCCGCGCCCTCAAGCGCCTCAAGGTGGTCAACGCGTTCCTCACGACCACCAACTCGCCCGAGGGCATGGTGCTCGACTGCGTGCCGGTCATCCCGCCGGACCTGCGTCCGATGGTGCAGCTGGACGGTGGCCGCTTCGCGACCTCCGACCTCAACGACCTGTACCGCCGCGTCATCAACCGCAACAACCGCCTCAAGCGTCTGCTCGACCTCGGTGCGCCCGAGATCATCGTGAACAACGAGAAGCGCATGCTGCAGGAGGCCGTGGACTCGCTGTTCGACAACGGCCGTCGCGGCCGTCCCGTCACGGGCCCCGGCAACCGCCCCCTCAAGTCCATCTCGGACATGCTCAAGGGCAAGCAGGGACGCTTCCGTCAGAACCTGCTCGGCAAGCGCGTCGACTACTCGGGCCGTTCGGTCATCGTGGTCGGCCCGACCCTGAAGCTGCACCAGTGCGGTCTTCCCAAGCAGATGGCGCTCGAGCTGTTCAAGCCGTTCGTCATGAAGCGCCTGGTCGAGCTCAACCACGCGCAGAACATCAAGTCGGCCAAGCGCATGGTCGAGCGTTCGCGTTCCGAGGTGTGGGACGTGCTCGAGGAGGTCATCCGCGAGCACCCCGTGCTGCTGAACCGTGCGCCCACCCTGCACCGCCTGGGCATCCAGGCGTTCGAGCCCCAGCTGGTCGAGGGCAAGGCCATCCACCTGCACCCGCTCGTCTGCGGCGCGTTCAACGCCGACTTCGACGGTGACCAGATGGCCGTGCACCTGCCCCTGTCGGCGGAGGCGCAGGCCGAGGCCCGCGTGCTGATGCTCTCGAGCAACAACATCCTCAAGCCGTCGGACGGCCGCCCGGTGACCATGCCCTCGCAGGACATGATCATCGGTCTGTACCACCTCTCGCTCCTCAAGGAGGACGAGACCGGTGCCGGCCGCGTGTTCGGCTCGCAGGCGGAGGCGCTCATGGCGTACGACGCCGGCGCGATCTCGCTCAACGCGGAGATCTCGCTGCGCGTCGACGGCGACACCGTGCCGCCGGTCGACTTCGAGCTGCCCGAGGGCCACGTCGCGGGTGAGACGTTCATGCTCACCACGACGCTCGGCCGCTCGCTGTTCAACGACCTGCTGCCGGTGACGTACCCCTACGTCAACCGCAACGTCGACAAGAAGGTCCTCGGCGACATCGTCAACACGCTGGCCGAGCGCTACCCGAAGGTCGAGGTCGCCGCCTCGCTCGACGCCCTCAAGGCGGCGGGCTTCCACTGGGCCACCCGCTCGGGCGTGACCATCGCCATCGGCGACGTCGCGACGCCTGCGAACAAGCAGGAGATCCTCGAGCGCTACGAGGCCCAGGCCGCGAAGGTCCAGGACCAGTTCGACACCGGTCTCATCACCGATGACGAGCGCCGTCAGGAGCTCATCGAGATCTGGACCCAGGCGACCAACGAGGTCGACAAGTCGATGCGCGAGTCCTTCCCCAAGCACAACACCGTCCACACCATGGTCGGCTCGGGTGCTCGTGGTAACTGGATGCAGGTCCGCCAGATCGCCGGTATGCGCGGCCTCGTGGCGAACCCGAAGGGTGAGATCATCCCGCGTCCGATCAAGTCGAACTACCGCGAGGGCCTGTCCGTCCTCGAGTACTTCATCGCGACCCACGGTGCTCGTAAGGGCCTCGCGGACACCGCGCTGCGTACCGCGGACTCGGGCTACCTCACGCGTCGTCTGGTCGACGTCTCGCAGGACGTCATCGTCCGCGAGGACGACTGCGGCACCGAGCGCGGCCTGACGATGCCCATCGTCGAGGTCCTCGCCGACGGCACCAAGGTCAAGCACGACCGCGTGGAGACCTCGGTCTTCGCCCGGACGCTGGCCACCGACGTGCTCAACGCTGCCGGCGAGGTCGTCGCCAAGGCGTCCGCCGACATCGGCGACGTGCTGATCGACAACCTCATCGAGCACGGCGTCGAGGAGGTCAAGGTCCGCTCGGTCCTCACCTGCGAGTCCGTCGTGGGCACGTGCGCGCGCTGCTACGGCCGCTCGCTCGCGACCCGCGAGCTGGTGGACATCGGCGAGGCTGTCGGCATCATCGCCGCGCAGTCGATCGGTGAGCCCGGCACGCAGCTGACGATGCGTACGTTCCACACCGGTGGTGTCGCCTCCGCGGATGACATCACGCAGGGTCTGCCGCGTGTCCAGGAGCTCTTCGAGGCCCGTACCCCCAAGGGTGAGGCCCCGATCTCCGAGGTCACCGGTGTGATGAAGGTCGACGACTCCGAGGCGACCCGTCGCCTGGTGGTCACCCCGGACAACGGGGACGAGCCGGTCGAGTACCCGGTCACCAAGCGTTCCCGCCTCCTGGTCCAGGACGGCGAGCACGTCGAGGTGGGCCAGCAGCTCGTCGCCGGTGCGGTCGACCCGAAGAACGTGCTGCGCATCCTCGGCCCGCGCGCCACCCAGAAGCACCTGGTGGACGAGGTCCAGAACGTGTACCGCTCGCAGGGCGTGGAGATCCACGACAAGCACATCGAGGTCATCGTGCGTCAGATGCTGCGCCGCGTGACCGTGCTCGACTCGGGCGAGACCAACCTGCTTCCTGGCGAGCTCGTCGAGCGTGCTCGCTTCGAGGGCGCGAACCGCGAGACCGTGACCGCCGGCGGCAAGCCCGCATCGGCGCGTCCCGAGCTCATGGGCATCACGAAGGCGTCGCTTGCGACCGAGTCGTGGCTGTCCGCGGCCTCCTTCCAGGAGACCACGCGCGTCCTCACCGAGGCCGCGATGTCCGGCAAGTCGGACTCGCTCCTCGGGCTCAAGGAGAACGTCATCATCGGAAAGCTCATCCCCGCTGGTACGGGCCTTGCCCAGTACCGCACGGCGACGGTCGAGCCCACCGAGGAGGCGAAGGCCAACCTGTTCCCGACCTTCGGGTACGAGGAGTGGGACGGCCAGTACTTCGGCGAGGGCACCGGCGAGGCCGTGCCGCTCGAGGAGTTCGACATCCGAGACTGACATACGACGGGGCCGGGCGGTTGTTATGCCGCTTTTGACGGCGGCGCGGAGCGCAGGTATCTTAGATGCTTGTGCCCGCGTCGCCGGGCCCCCGAGTCGCGCCCAGGGCGCGATACCCGATGGATCGACACGCCCGGGCGCGGGGGTCGGCCGATACGAGAAGAACGTTCCCGCAGAACCACAGAGACACGGAGAAGTAGTGCCTACGATTCAGCAGCTGGTCAGGAAGGGTCGCCACCCCAAGGCCTCGAAGACCAAGACCCCGGCTCTTCAGTCGAGCCCCCAGCGTCGCGGCGTGTGCACGCGCGTCTACACGACCACCCCCAAGAAGCCGAACTCGGCCCTTCGCAAGGTTGCCCGTGTGCGCCTGTCGACCGGCATCGAGGTCACCGCGTACATCCCCGGTGAGGGCCACAACCTCCAGGAGCACTCGATCGTGCTCGTCCGTGGTGGTCGTGTGAAGGACCTCCCGGGTGTCCGCTACAAGATCGTCCGTGGCTCGCTCGACACGCAGGGCGTCAAGAACCGCAAGCAGGCTCGCAGCCGCTACGGCGCGAAGATGGAGAAGAAGTAATGCCTCGCAAGGGACCGGCCCCCAAGCGGCCGATCATCAACGACCCCGTCTACGGCGCTCCGGTCGTCACGCAGCTGATCAACAAGGTCCTGCTCGACGGCAAGAAGTCGACCGCCGAGGCGATCGTCTACGGCGCCCTCGAGGGCGTCCGTGAGAAGTCGGGCCAGGACCCGGTCGTCGTGCTCAAGCGCGCGCTGGACAACATCCGCCCGGCCCTCGAGGTCCGCAGCCGCCGCGTCGGTGGTGCGACCTACCAGGTCCCCGTCGACGTGCGCCCCGTGCGTCAGACCACCCTCGGCCTGCGCTGGCTGGTCGACTTCTCGCGCCAGCGTCGCGAGAAGACCATGACCGAGCGCCTCATGAACGAGATCCTCGACGCGTCCAACGGCCTCGGCGCCGCTGTCAAGCGCCGTGAGGACATGCACAAGATGGCCGAGTCGAACAAGGCGTTCGCGCACTACCGCTGGTAGTCGCAGGCCAGTTCGTTCGCACTAGAACCGAGGAGAACCACTCGTGGCACAGGACGTGCTGACGGACCTCACGAAGGTCCGCAACTTCGGCATCATGGCCCACATCGATGCCGGCAAGACGACGACGACCGAGCGAATCCTGTTCTACACGGGTATCACCTACAAGATCGGCGAGGTGCACGACGGTGCCGCGACGATGGACTGGATGGCCCAGGAGCAGGAGCGCGGCATCACGATCACGTCGGCCGCGACGACGTGCTTCTGGAACAACATCCAGCTGAACATCATCGACACGCCCGGTCACGTGGACTTCACGGTCGAGGTGGAGCGCAACCTCCGCGTCCTCGACGGTGCCGTCGCCGTGTTCGACGGCAAGGAGGGCGTCGAGCCCCAGTCGGAGACCGTGTGGCGCCAGGCGGACAAGTACAACGTCCCCCGCATCTGCTTCGTCAACAAGATGGACAAGATCGGTGCGGACTTCTACTTCACCGTCGACACCATCAAGTCCCGTCTCGGTGCGCGCCCGCTGGTCATCCAGCTGCCGATCGGTGCCGAGTCCGACTTCCTCGGTGTGATCGACCTGGTCCAGATGAAGGCCCTCGTGTGGCCCGGTGACGCCAAGGGTGACGTGACCCTGGGTGCGCAGTACGAGACCCAGGACATCCCGGCCGACCTGGCCGAGAAGGCCGCGGAGTACCGCGCCGAGCTCCTCGAGACGGTCGCCGAGACCGACGAGGCGCTCATGGAGAAGTACTTCGAGAACGGCGACCTCTCGGTCGACGAGATCAAGGGCGCCATCCGCAAGATGGTCATCAACTCTGAGATCTACCCGGTCCTGTGCGGCTCGGCGTTCAAGAACCGCGGCGTGCAGCCCATGCTCGATGCGGTCGTGGACTACCTCCCGTCGCCGCTCGACATGCCGGCGATCGAGGGTCACGACGTGCACGACGAGGAGAAGGTCATCGAGCGTCACGCCGACGCGAACGAGCCCTTCTCGGCCCTCGCGTTCAAGATCATGACGCACCCCTTCTTCGGCCGTCTGACCTACATCCGCGTGTACTCCGGCAAGGTCGACTCCGGCGCCCAGGTCATCAATGCGACCAAGGGCAAGAAGGAGCGCATCGGCAAGATCTTCCAGATGCACGCCAACAAGGAGAACCCGGTCGACTCGGTCACCGCGGGCCACATCTACGCCGTCATCGGCCTCAAGGACACCACGACCGGTGACACCCTGAGCGACCCGAGCGCGCAGGTGGTCCTCGAGTCGATGACCTTCCCCGAGCCCGTGATCCACGTGGCGGTCGAGCCCAAGACCAAGGGCGACCAGGAGAAGATGTCGGTCGCGATCCAGAAGCTGGCCGAGGAGGACCCGACCTTCCGCGTCAAGCTGGACGAGGACACCGGCCAGACCGTCATCTCCGGCATGGGCGAGCTTCACCTCGACATCATCGTCGACCGCATGAAGCGCGAGTTCAAGGTCGACGCCAACGTCGGCAAGCCGCAGGTCGCGTACCGCGAGACCATCCGCGGCACCGTCGAGAAGCACGACTACACCCACAAGAAGCAGACGGGTGGCTCGGGCCAGTTCGCCAAGGTGCAGATCTCGATCGCGCCGCTCGAGGCCGACTCCGAGGTCATGTACGAGTTCGAGAACGCCGTCACCGGTGGTCGCGTGCCGCGCGAGTACATCCCGTCGGTCGACGCCGGTATCCAGGACGCGATGAACGTCGGCATCCTCGCCGGCTACCCGATGGTGGGCGTCAAGGCCACCCTGCTGGATGGCCAGTACCACGATGTCGACTCGTCGGAGATGGCGTTCAAGATCGCCGGCTCGATGGCCTTCAAGGAGGCCGCGCGCAAGGCCCAGCCGGTCCTGCTCGAGCCCGTCATGGCCGTCGAGGTCCGTACGCCCGAGGACTACATGGGCGACGTGATCGGCGACCTCAACTCCCGCCGTGGCCAGATCCGTCAGATGTCCGACGCCGCCGGCGTCAAGGTCATCGACTCTCTGGTCCCGCTGTCGGAGATGTTCGGCTACGTCGGCGACCTGCGTTCCAAGACGCAGGGTCGTGCGGTGTACTCGATGACCTTCGACAGCTACGCCGAGGTTCCTCGCAACGTTGCCGAGGAGATCATCGCTAAGACCCGGGGCGAGTAGTCCCACCGGTTGAAGTAGGAAACAATACGACCAGTAGGGATACGCCCCACGATGGCAGCGGCCATCGGCAGTCGGATCCTCTACCCGAGTCTCACCACCAATTCAGGAGGAAGCCAAAATGGCTAAGGCCAAGTTCGAGCGGACCAAGCCGCACGTCAACATCGGCACCATCGGTCACGTCGACCACGGTAAGACCACGCTGACCGCTGCGATCTCGAAGGTCCTGCACGACCAGTACCCGGACCTCAACCCCTTCACGCCGTTCGAGGACATCGACAAGGCTCCCGAGGAGCGCGAGCGCGGTATCACCATCAACATCGCGCACATCGAGTACCAGACCGAGAAGCGCCACTACGCGCACGTCGACGCTCCGGGTCACGCCGACTACATCAAGAACATGATCACCGGTGCGGCCCAGATGGACGGCGCGATCCTCGTGGTCGCGGCGACCGACGGCCCGATGGCCCAGACGCGTGAGCACGTGCTGCTCGCCCGCCAGGTGGGTGTGCCCTACCTGCTCGTGGCCCTGAACAAGTCGGACATGGTCGACGACGAGGAGATCCTCGAGCTCGTCGAGGTCGAGGTGCGCGAGCTCCTCTCCTCGCAGGGCTTCGACGGCGACAACGCTCCGGTCATCCGCGTCTCGGCGCTGAAGGCGCTCGAGGGCGACGCCGAGTGGGTCAAGTCGGTCCAGGAGCTCATGACGGCCGTGGACGAGAACGTCCCCGAGCCCGAGCGTGACATGGACAAGCCGTTCCTCATGCCCATCGAGGACGTCTTCACCATCACCGGTCGTGGCACCGTCGTCACCGGCAAGGTCGAGCGCGGCAAGCTCAAGATCAACTCGGAGGTCGAGATCCTCGGCATCCGCGAGCCGCAGAAGACCACGGTCACCGGTATCGAGATGTTCCACAAGCAGATGGACGAGGCGTGGGCCGGCGAGAACTGCGGTCTGCTGCTCCGTGGCACCAAGCGCGAGGACGTCGAGCGCGGCCAGGTCGTGGTCCAGCCCGGCACCACCACCCCGCACACCCAGTTCGAGGGCCGTTGCTACATCCTGGACAAGTCCGAGGGTGGCCGCCACAACCCGTTCTACTCGAACTACCGCCCGCAGTTCTACATCCGCACCACGGATGTGACCGGCGTCATCACGCTGCCCGAGGGCACCGAGATGGTCATGCCGGGTGACACCACCGAGATGTCGGTCGAGCTCATCCAGCCGATCGCCCTCGAGGAGGGTCAGGGCTTCGCGATCCGCGAGGGTGGCCGTACCGTCGGTTCCGGCACCGTCACCAAGATCATCAAGTAAGTCCAGCACTTACCTGAGCGAGGGCCCCCGCCGCAAGGCGGGGGCCCTTGTCGCGTTCCCGGACGGGGACGGGCAGGCGCCGTACGGCTGTTAGCGTGGGCGCGTGGCAAGCGTCCTGACCCGAGCCGAACGGCTCGCCCGATCCATCGCCGTGTGGGACCCGCACCGCGACACCGCCCACGCCTCGCTCCTGAGCGGCAGCGGCCGCTCGGGCACCACGTGGCTCATGGAGGCGTACTCGCGTGCGGGACGCCTGCGGCCCATCTTCGAGCCGATCCGACCGGACCTCGACGCACGCTTCAGCGACCTCAGGCCGGGTCGCTTCGTCCCCGTGGACGCGCCGCGCCTGCCCGCGCAGGAGGCCGTCGAGGACGTCCTGACCGGGCGCTCGCGTCACCCGTGGGCGGACCAGGAGGCGTCGCTCAACCCGTTCACGCGGTACGAGGGACGGCTCATCAAGGAGATCCGCTTCCCCATGTGGGCGGGCTGGGTCGCGCGCCGGCACCCCGACGTGCGCATCGTCCACGTCATCCGCCACCCGCTCGCGACCCTGAGCAGCCAGAGCGTGCTCGGGTGGACGCCCGACCGGCTCCACTACATGCTCGCCCAACCCGAGCTGGTGGACGGCCTCCTCGGCGACCTCGCCCTGGACAGCCTCGCGCTCGAGGACGATGCCACCGCGCTGGTCGCGCGATGGGCCGTGGAGAACCTCGCGGCGGCACGCACCTACGGCGGCGACCGCACGGCCCTCGTCTCGTACGACGTGGCGGTCGAGGACCGGTCCGAGCTCGCGGACGGAGCCGCCTGGCTCGGCATCCCCGCCGCACGGCTCACCGACCTCGAGCGGCCGTCGAAGATGACGCACGCGAAGGGTTCCAACGCCCATGCGGGCAAGGACCCTCGTGCGTGGATGAAGCGGATCAGCCCCGAGCAGCAGTCGGCCGCGGGGCGGGTCCTCGAGGTCGTGGGTCTCGCGGACGCGTTCCCGTTGGACGGGACGGTCGACCGCGCCGCGCTTCAGCGGTGGTGGGACGGGGAGGGACGCGGCTGAGCCGAGCGGCTCAGGTCCAGCCCTCGCCCAGGTCCCGTACGGCGATCGCCAGCTCGAGGACTGACGCGTCGGAGCGCAGCACCTGGACGTCCTGGGCCTCGAGGCCCGCGGTGAGCCGGGGATCCGCCGCGCCGACGGGGGCTGCTGCTGCCGCCGGTCGGGCGTGCGCGATCACGCGCTCCCCGTCCTGGGAGACGCCCATGAGCACGGGCCCCGCGTAGCCCCCGGACGCGTCGTAGGAACCGAGCCCGCCCACCACCATGGCGTGCTCCCACCGCCAGCGAAGGTCGCGTGCGTAGGGGCGGAGGCGCGGATCCGTCACGGAGTCGGGGAAGCGGTCCGGGCGCTCGGGCCGCCACGGCTCGAGTCCGGAGCCCCGCAGCCGCCACGCGACAGCGGCGGCGGGCGCGAGCACGATGAGCGACGCGGCGGGGTGCACCCACCCGAGCGCCGCCGCCGGCACCACGACGGCGAGGCCGATGCCCACGGGCCGGGCCCAGGCGCGCAGGCCGTCGCCGGGCTGGGCCGGGCCTGGATCGACCGCGGGGGACAGGACCGTCATGGGACTCCTCCAAGCCTGGACGCGCGGGCGCCTCCCGCATCGTCACCCTACCGCCGGGCGGTGCGTGGCCCCACGCGTGACGTTCGCGGTAGGCGAGCGGGACGTGGAGGCCGTATCCTCGTGAGGACGAAGGGAGCCGGCCGCGCTGACCGCGGTCGACGGCTCCCGGTGACCGTTGCGCTCCGTCTTGCACGGATGGGGCGTATCTGGCACAATATTCAGGTTGCCTATTGCGGGCAGCCACACCTTCACCCACGGCCCGGCAGAGATGTCATGGCGCGCGTGCGTCGCAAGTGAGCGACACGCCCGAGCGCGGGGGTCGGGGAGATGACCGTAGTTGTACACGAGAGATAAGGCAGACCACGCCATGGCGGGACAGAAGATCCGCATTCGGCTGAAGAGCTACGACCACGAGGTCATCGACTCTTCGGCCCGCAAGATCGTCGAGACGGTCACGCGCGCCGGTGCGTCGGTGGTGGGCCCCGTGCCGCTGCCGACCGAGAAGAACGTGTTCTGTGTGATCCGTTCGCCCCACAAGTACAAGGACTCCCGCGAGCACTTCGAGATGCGCACGCACAAGCGCCTCATCGACATCGTGGACCCGACGCCCAAGGCCGTCGACTCGCTCATGCGTCTCGACCTGCCCGCGGACGTCAACATCGAGATCAAGCTCTAAGAGCTGCAAGAGAAGTAAGGACTTCCACCGACATGACTACGACTTCCAATGCCCAGCGCGCGGTCACCGCGCTGCTCGGTACGAAGCTGGGCATGACGCAGGTGTGGGACGCCGAGGGCCGTGTGGTGCCCGTCACGGTGATCCAGGTCGACACCAACGTCGTGTCCCAGGTGCGGGCCGTCGAGACCGACGGCTACGAGGCCGTCCAGCTCGCCTTCGGCGCCGTTGACCCGCGCCGCGTCACCAACCCCCTCAAGGGCCACTTCGAGGCCGCCGGCGTCACGCCGCGCCGCCACGTGGCCGAGGTCCGCACCGCCAACGCGTCCGAGTACGCCCTGGGCCAGGAGATCACCGCTGAGGTGTTCGAGGCCGGCCAGCTCGTCGACGTGACCGGCACCACCAAGGGCAAGGGCACCGCCGGTGTCATGAAGCGTCACGGCTTCTCCGGCGTGGGTGCCTCGCACGGTGCGCACCGCAACCACCGCAAGCCGGGCTCCATCGGTGGCGCCTCCACGCCCTCGCGCGTGTTCAAGGGCATCAAGATGGCCGGCCGCATGGGCAACGCCCGCAAGACCGTCCAGAACCTCCTCGTCCACTCGGTGGACGCCGAGAAGGGTCTCGTGCTCGTCAAGGGCGCGGTTCCCGGCAACAAGGGCGGCGTCGTTCTCATCCGCTCCGCTGTGAAGGGCGCGTGATCACCATGGCTACCGCTAAGACCGTCGAGCTTCCCGCCGACATCTTCGACGTCGACACCAACGTCCCG
Source organism: Demequina gelatinilytica (assembly GCF_000971115.1). Lineage (GTDB taxonomy): Bacteria > Actinomycetota > Actinomycetes > Actinomycetales > Demequinaceae > Demequina > Demequina gelatinilytica. The sequence continues at coordinate 24,224 of NZ_BBLV01000010.1, forward strand.
CTGATCCACCAGGTCGTGGTGGCGCAGCTCGCTGCCGCCCGCCAGGGCACGCACGCCACCAAGACCCGCGGCGATGTCCGCGGTGGTGGCCGCAAGCCCTACAAGCAGAAGGGCACCGGTCGCGCCCGCCAGGGCTCGACCCGCGCGCCGCAGTTCGCCGGTGGTGGCACCGTCCACGGCCCGCAGCCCCGCGACTACTCGCAGCGCACCCCCAAGAAGATGAAGGTCGCCGCGCTCCGTGGCGCCCTCTCCGACCGCGCCCGCGCCGGCCGCGTGCACGTCGTGGACTCGATCGTCTCGGGTGACACGCCGTCGACCAAGGCCGCCATCGAGGCGCTTGCCGCGATCACCTCGGGCCGCTCGGCCCTCGTGGTCATCGAGCGCTCCGACGAGCAGACGATCCTCTCGCTGCGCAACGCGGCGAGCGTCCACCTCATCGCGGTCGACCAGCTCAACACCTACGACGTGCTCGTGAACGACGACACGGTCTTCACCAAGGGCGCGTTCGACGCGTTCGTCGCGGGCCCCGCGACCGGCAAGTCCGTGAAGGCCGTCGCGACGGCGTCCGAGGCGGAGGAGAAGTAATGACCACGCTGAACAAGGACCCGCGCGACATCATCGTCCGCCCGATCGTCTCCGAGAAGACGTACGGCCTCATGGACGAGGGCAAGTACACCTTCGAGGTGGACCCGCGCTCGAACAAGACCGAGATCAAGATCGCCATCGAGCAGATCTTCGGTGTCAAGGTCGCGTCCGTGAACACCATCAACCGCAAGGGCAAGACGCGTCGTACGCGTTTCGGCCTCGGCAAGCGCAAGGACGTCAAGCGCGCGATCGTCACCATCGCTGGCGACGCGGGCATCGACATCTTCAGCGGCCAGGCGAGCTGAGAAGGACAGGTAAGCACTCATGGCTATCCGTAAGTACAAGCCGACGACGCCGGGCCGCCGTGGCTCGTCCGTCGCCGACTTCGTCGAGGTCACCCGCTCGACGCCCGAGAAGTCGCTCGTCCGCCCGCTGCACAAGAAGGGCGGCCGCAACAACACCGGTCGCATCACCACCCGTCACCAGGGTGGCGGTCACAAGCGCGCCTACCGCGTGATCGACTTCCGTCGTCACGACAAGGACGGTGTGCCCGCGACCGTTGCGCACATCGAGTACGACCCCAACCGCACCGCCCGCATCGCGCTCCTGCACTACGCGGACGGCGAGAAGCGCTACATCATCGCCCCCGAGAAGCTCGGCCAGGGCGACCGCGTGGAGAACGGCGCCGGCGCCGACATCAAGCCCGGCAACAACCTCCCGCTGCGCAACATCCCCGTCGGTACGGTCATCCACGCGATCGAGCTCAAGCCCGGCGGCGGCGCCAAGATCGCCCGCTCGGCGGGTGCCTCGGTGCAGCTCGTCGCCAAGGACGGCCCCTACGCGCAGCTGCGCATGCCGTCCGGTGAGATCCGCAACGTCGATGCGCGCTGCCGCGCGACGATCGGCGAGGTCGGCAACGCCGAGCAGTCGAACATCAACTGGGGCAAGGCCGGCCGCATGCGTTGGAAGGGCAAGCGCCCGACCGTCCGTGGTGTCGTCATGAACCCGGTGGACCACCCGCACGGTGGTGGTGAGGGCAAGACGTCCGGTGGTCGCCACCCGGTCTCGCCCTGGGGCAAGCCCGAGGGCCGTACCCGCAAGCCCAACAAGGAAAGCGACAAGCTCATCGTGCGTCGCCGCAAGACTGGCAAGAACAAGCGATAAGGGAGCCTGGACATGCCTCGTAGCCTCAAGAAGGGCCCCTTCATCGACGACCACCTTCTCAAGAAGGTGGACGCCCAGAACGAAGCGGGCACCAAGAACGTCATCAAGACCTGGTCGCGTCGTTCGGTCATCACGCCGGACTTCCTGGGTCACACCTTTGCCGTGCACGACGGCCGCAAGCACGTCCCGGTGTTCGTCACCGAGTCGATGGTCGGCCACAAGCTTGGTGAGTTCGCTCCCACGCGCACGTTCAAGGGCCACGTCAAGGACGACCGCAAGGGCCGCCGCTAAGGCGCCTGAGCGAAGTAAGAGGAGTTAGAACATGGAAGCCAAGGCGCAGACGCGGTACATCCGCGTGACCGCCCAGAAGGCTCGCCGCGTCGTGAACCTGGTCCGTGGTCAGAACGCTGTGGAGGCCTCGGCCTCGCTGAAGTTCCAGCCGCAGGCCGTGGCCGTCGACGTGCGCAAGCTCATCGACTCGGCGATCGCCAACGCGCGTGTGAAGGCCGACAAGGCCGGCGAGCGCTTCGACGAGCGCGAGCTCGTCATCAAGGAGATCTTTGTGGACGAGGGTCCGACCATGAAGCGCATCCAGCCGCGCGCTCAGGGTCGTGCGAACCGCATCCTCAAGCGTTCCTGCCACATCACCGTCACCGTCGCGACCCCGGTCGCTGCCAAGTAAGGGGCCAAGTAATGGGACAGAAGGTCAACCCCCACGGCTACCGCCTGGGCATCACGACCGACCACCGTTCGCGCTGGTTCGCCGACTCGACCAAGAAGGGCGAGCGCTACCGCGACTACGTGGACGAGGACGTCAAGATCCGCAAGATGATGTCGGAGGGCCTCGAGCGCGCCGGTGTCTCGAAGGTGGAGATCGAGCGCACGCGTGAGCGTGTCCGCGTCGACCTGCACACCGCTCGTCCGGGCATCGTCATCGGCCGCCGCGGCGCCGAGGCGGACAAGCTCCGTGCGAACCTCGAGAAGCTGACGGGCAAGCAGGTCCAGCTCAACATCCTCGAGGTCAAGAACGCCGAGATCGACGCGCAGCTCGTCGCGCAGGGCATCGCGGAGCAGCTCGCTTCGCGCGTCGCCTTCCGCCGTGCGATGCGCAAGGGCATCCAGTCCGCGCTCCGTGCCGGTGCCAAGGGCATCCGCGTGCAGTGCTCGGGCCGCCTCGGTGGCGCCGAGATGTCGCGCTCGGAGTTCTACCGTGAGGGCCGTGTGCCGCTGCACACGCTCCGCGCGAACATCGACTACGGCTTCTTCGAGGCCCGCACCACCTTCGGCCAGATCGGTGTGAAGGTGTGGATCTACAAGGGCGACATGACGGAGAAGGAGTGGGCCGCCGAGCAGGCGAAGGCCCCCCGTCCGCAGCGTGGCCGTGGCGACCGCCGCGGTGGCGACCGCGGCCCGCGTCGTGACGCCGCCCCCCGTTCGGCCGAGGCCCCCGCGGCCGACGCCCCTGCTGCCGAGGCTCCCGCCGAGGCCGGTAAGGAGAGCTGAGAATGCTTATCCCCCGTCGTGTGAAGCACCGCAAGCAGCACCACCCGAAGCGTTCGGGCGCTGCGACCGGTGGCACCGCCATCGCCTTCGGTGACTTCGGCATCCAGGCTCTCGAGCCCGCCTACGTCACCAACCGCCAGATCGAGGCGGCCCGTATCGCGATGACCCGCCACATCAAGCGTGGCGGAAAGGTCTGGATCAACATCTACCCGGACCGCCCCCTGACCAAGAAGCCTGCCGAGGTCCGCATGGGCTCCGGTAAGGGCTCGCCCGAGTGGTGGGTCGCGAACGTCAAGCCCGGTCGGGTCATGTTCGAGCTCGCCGGCGTCCCGGAGGAGCTCGCTCGCGAGGCCATGCGCCGCGCGCAGCACAAGCTCCCCATGAAGACCCGCTTTGTGACCCGTGAGGGTGGTGACATCTAATGGCCATCGGTACCAAGGACCTCATGCCGTCCGAGCTGGACGCCATGGAGAACGAGCGCCTGGTCGAGGAGCTGAAGAAGGCCAAGGAGGAGCTGTTCAACCTGCGCTTCCAGTCGGCCACCGGTCAGCTCGAGAACCACGGCCGCCTCAAGGCCGTCAAGCGCGACATCGCGCGCATCTACACGATCCTGCGTGAGCGCGAGCTCGGTATCCGCACCGCGCCCTCCGCGAAGGCATAAGGAACAGATATGTCGACCAAGAAGCAGACGACTGCGACGTCGGAGCACCGGGCGTACCGCAAGACGCGCCGTGGCTACGTCACGTCGGACAAGATGGACAAGACCATCACCGTGGAGATCGAGGACCGCGTCAAGCACCCGCTCTACGGCAAGGTCATGCGCCGCACCAGCAAGATCAAGGCCCACGACGAGCTCAACACCGCCGGCATCGGCGACCTCGTCGTCGTGATGGAGACCCGCCCGCTGTCCGCTTCCAAGCGGTGGCGTCTGGTCGAGATCGTCGAGAAGGCCAAGTAACTACTAGTTCGACCAGGCTCGCTCGGAGTGAGCGAGAACCAGACGACAGGAGACAGACATGATTCAGCAGGAGTCGCGACTCCGCGTCGCCGACAACACGGGTGCGAAGGAAGTTCTCTGCATCCGCGTGCTCGGCGGCTCGCACCGTCGCTACGCCGGCATCGGCGACATCATCGTCGCCACCGTCAAGGACGCGATCCCCGGCGGCAACGTCAAGAAGGGCGATGTCGTCAAGGCGGTCGTCGTGCGCACCACCAAGGAGCGCCGCCGTCCCGACGGTTCGTACATCCGTTTCGATGAGAACGCTGCGGTGATCCTCAAGAACCTCGATGGTGACCCGCGCGGCACCCGCATCTTCGGCCCCGTGGGCCGCGAGCTGCGCGACAAGAAGTTCATGAAGATCATCTCGCTGGCACCGGAGGTCATCTGATGGCGAAGATCAAGAAGGACGACCTCGTCGTCGTCATCGCCGGCCGTGACCGCGGTCAGCAGGGCCGCGTGCTGTCGGTCGACCCCGAGCGTGAGCGCGTGGTCGTCGAGGGCATCCAGCGTGTCACCAAGCACATCAAGCCGGGTACCCGCCGCGACAACGCCGAGGGTGGCCTCGTGACCGTCGAGGCTGCGATCCACATCTCGAACGTGATGCTCGTGGACCCGGAGACCAAGAAGGGCACCCGTGTGGGCTACCGCACGGAAGAGGTCGAGCAGAACGGCCGTACGCGTATCAAGCGCGTGCGTGTCGCCAAGCGCTCGGGTAAGGACGTCTGATGGGCGACGTGACCACGCTGCCGCGTCTCAAGGAGAAGTACCGCAACGAGATCATCGCGCAGCTGCGCGAGGAGTTCGGGCACGAGAACATCAACCAGGTCGCCGGTCTCACCAAGATCGTCGTGAACATGGGTGTGGGCGACGCCGCGAAGGACTCGAAGCTCATCGAGGGTGCCATCGCGGACCTCACCGCCATCACCGGCCAGAAGCCGCAGGTCACCAAGGCCCGCAAGTCCATCGCGCAGTTCAAGCTGCGCGAGGGCCAGCCGATCGGTGCGCACGTCACGCTGCGCGGCGACCGCATGTGGGAGTTCCTCGACCGCCTGCTCTCGATCGCGCTTCCCCGTATCCGCGACTTCCGCGGCCTCAGCCCGAAGCAGTTCGACGGCAACGGCAACTACACCTTCGGTCTCACGGAGCAGTCGATGTTCCACGAGATCAACCAGGACAAGATCGACCGCGTCCGCGGCATGGACATCACGGTCGTGACCTCCGCCACCACCGACGACGAGGGCCGCTCGCTGCTCAAGCAGCTGGGCTTCCCCTTCAAGGAGAAGTAGGCCATGGCCAAGACTGCGCTCAAGAACAAGGCCGCCGGCAAGCAGAAGTTCGCCGTCCGTGCCTACACCCGGTGCCAGAAGTGCGGCCGTCCGCACTCGGTGTACCGCAAGTTCGGCCTCTGCCGCGTGTGCTTCCGCGAGATGGCTCACCGTGGTGAGCTTCCCGGCATCACCAAGAGCAGCTGGTAAACCACTACGCCACAGGTCCCCTGCGGGGAAACCACGGCGAGGAAGAGTTCAAGACTCATGACGATGACTGACCCCATCGCAGACATGCTGACGCGTCTGCGCAACGCGAACGCGGCGTACCACGAGACCGTGTCGATGCCGCACTCCAAGCTCAAGGCGAACATCGCCTCGATCCTGGAGGCCGAGGGCTACATCTCCGGCTCCGCCGTGGCGGACGCCGAGGTGGGCAAGACCCTCACCCTCACGCTGAAGTACGGCCCGAACCGCGAGCGCTCGCTCGCCGGTGTGCGCCGTGTGTCGAAGCCCGGCCTCCGCGTCTACGCGAAGTCCACGAACCTGCCCAAGGTTCTCGGCGGCCTCGGCGTGGCCATCCTGTCCACCTCCTCCGGTCTGCTGACCGACCGTGAGGCCGAGAAGAAGGGCGTCGGCGGCGAGGTCGTCGCGTTCGTCTGGTAACCGGAAAGGAGAACAAGAGCAATGTCCCGCATTGGCAAGATCCCCGTTCCGGTTCCCTCCGGAGTGGACATCACCATCGAAGGCGCCGACGTCACCGTGAAGGGCCCCAAGGGCACCCTGACGCACACCGTCGCCGCTCCCATCACCGTCGAGAAGGGCGATGAGGGCCTCGAGGTCAAGCGCCCGAACGACGAGCGTCTCTCGAAGTCGCTCCACGGCCTGACCCGCACCCTGATCGCGAACATGGTCACCGGCGTCACCTCCGGTTACGAGAAGAAGCTCGAGATCGTCGGCACGGGTTACCGCGTCGCGCTCAAGGGCTCGGACCTCGAGTTCGCGCTCGGCTTCTCGCACCCGGTCGTCGTGACCCCGCCGGAGGGCATCACCTTCACGGTCGAGGGCCCCACCAAGTTCACCGTTGCCGGCATCAGCAAGCAGCAGGTGGGCGAGGTTGCGGCGAACATCCGCAAGATTCGCAAGCCCGAGCCGTACAAGGGCAAGGGCGTCCGCTACGCCGGCGAGCAGGTTCGCCGCAAGGCAGGAAAGACGGGTAAGTAAGACATGGGTATCGCAATCAAGGGCAAGGGCAAGGCGATCCAGCGCAAGCGTCGCCACTTCCGCCTGCGCAAGAAGATCTCCGGCACCGCTGCTCGTCCCCGCCTCGTGGTCACCCGCTCGACCCGTCACATGGTCGCGCAGATCGTCGACGACACCGTGGGCAAGACCCTCGCGTCGGCATCGACCCTCGAGGCCGACGTCCGCGCGCTGGACGGCGACAAGACGGCCAAGGCGTCGAAGGTCGGCCAGCTGGTCGCCGAGCGCGCCAAGGCTGCCGGCATCGAGGCCGTCGTGTTCGACCGTGGCGGCAACAAGTACCACGGTCGCGTGGCGGCTGTGGCTGACGGCGCCCGAGAGGCGGGCCTCGCCCTCTAGGGCGCGGCCAGGAGTGAGGAAGACTTATGGCTGACAACAACAGCGGCCGTCGCGGCGGGAACCGTCGCGACAACGAGCCGGAGAACAAGTTCGTCGAGCGCGTCGTCACCATCAACCGAGTCGCCAAGGTCGTGAAGGGCGGTCGTCGCTTCAGCTTCACCGCGCTCGTGATCGTCGGTGACGGCGAGGGCAACGTCGGCATCGGCTACGGCAAGGCGAAGGAGGTGCCGGCCGCGATCTCGAAGGGTGTCGAGGAGGCCAAGCGCAACTTCTTCCGTGTCCCGCGCATCCAGGGCACCATCCCGCACGCCGTGCAGGGTGAGGCCGCCGCGGGTGTCGTGTTCCTGCGCCCCGCGTCGCCGGGTACCGGTGTGATCGCCGGTGGTCCGGTGCGTGCGGTGCTCGAGTGCGCCGGCATCCACGACGTGCTGAGCAAGTCGCTCGGCTCGTCCAACGCGATCAACATCGTGCACGCGACCGTCGACGCCCTCAAGCGCCTCGAGCGCCCCGAGGCCGTCGCGGCCCGTCGCGGCAAGGCCGTGGAGGACGTGGCCCCGGCCGCGATGCTCCGCGCGCAGGCAGCGGGGGTGAAGTAGTCATGGCACGACTCAAGGTCGTTCAGAAGAAGTCGGCGATCGGCACCAAGCCGCAGCACCGCGAGACCCTGCGGTCGCTCGGCCTCAAGCGCATCGGCGACATCGTCGTGAAGGAGGACCGTCCCGAGATCCGCGGGATGGTCAAGGCGGTGGACCACCTGGTCACCGTGGAGGAGGTTGACTGATGGCTGAGGCCAAGAAGCCGGCGGACGAGTCCGTCGAGGAGAAGCCCGCCAAGAAGCCGGCCGCCAAGAAGGCTCCGGCCAAGGCTGCTTCCGCTGCTGCGGAGAAGCCCGCTGCCAAGAAGCCGGCCGCGAAGAAGCCTGCTGCGAAGAAGGCCGACGCCGCGACCGACGAGGCCAAGCCCGCCGCCAAGAAGCCGGCTGCCAAGAAGGCCGCGCCGAAGGCGGAGGAGCCCGCGGAGAAGGTGAGCACCCTCAAGGTGCACCACCTGCGTCCCGCCCCGGGTTCGCACACCAAGAAGACCCGCGTGGGTCGTGGTGAGGCGTCCAAGGGTAAGACCGCCGGTCGCGGTACCAAGGGCACCGGCGCCCGCTACCAGGTTCCGGAGCGCTTCGAGGGTGGTCAGACGCCCATCCACATGCGCATCCCGAAGCTGCGTGGCTTCAAGAGCCCGTTCAAGGTCTACTACCAGGTCGTCAACGTGGGCCAGCTCTCCGAGCTGTTCCCCAAGGGCGGCGAGGTGACCAAGGCGGACCTGGTCGAGAAGGGTGCGGTCCGCCGCAACCAGCCGGTCAAGGTCCTCGGCGATGGCGAGATCTCCGTCAAGGTGACGCTCGTCGACGCCGACAAGGTCTCGCAGTCGGCGAAGACCAAGATCGAGGCCGCCGGCGGCTCGGTCAACGAGGGCTAGAAGTGATCGCACCGGGCCCGTCCAGGAGGACGGGCCCGGTCGCGTATCCTCGTCCTGACGAAAAATCCATGGAGGATCAATGCTGAGTGGCTTCATGAGTGCGTTCCGCACCCCCGACCTTCGGAGGAAGCTCCTCTTCACCATCGGGATCATCGCGATCTACCGACTCGGTGTCGCCATCCCCACCCCTGGCGTGAGCTACGAGGCCGTCGAGTTCTGCCTGAGCCAGAGCTCCGCCACCGGTGCGTTCGCCATCCTCAACCTCTTCTCGGGCGGCGCGCTGCTGCAGCTCTCGATCTTCGCGCTCGGCATCATGCCGTACATCACCGCGTCGATCATGGTGCAGCTGCTCCGCGTGCTGATCCCCCGTTTCGAGACGCTCCACAAGGAGGGCTCGGAGGGCCAGGCCAAGCTGACGCAGTACACGCGGTACATCACCGTGGGCTTCGCCGCCATCCAGTCCGCGTCCTACATCACCATGGCGCGCAACGGGCTGTTCTTCCCCAACTGCTCCCAGAGCGTGATCCCCAACGACTCGTGGAACGTCATCCTCACGATGATCCTCACGATGACCGCGGGCACCGTCTTCATCATGTGGCTCGGCGAGCGGATCACGGAGCGCGGGGTCGGCAACGGCATGTCGCTGCTGATCTTCACCTCGGTCGCCGCCGGCTTCCCCAGCATGGTGTCCTCGATCTGGAACTCGACCAACGGCGCGCGCAACACCTTCCTGGTGGCGCTCGCGCTCCTCGCGGTGATCGCCGCGGTCGTGTTCGTCGAGCAGTCCCAGCGCAGGATCCCCGTGCAGTACGCGAAGCGCATGGTCGGTCGCAAGATGCTGGGCGGCTCGTCCACCTACATCCCGCTGAAGATCAACATGGCGGGCATCATCCCCGTGATCTTCGCGTCCTCGCTGCTCACGCTGCCGCAGGTGATCATCCAGTTCCAGGGCGAGGACCCCTCGGGCTGGGTGGTGTGGATGAACAACCACATCGCGAACAACAGCGCTCCGCTGCACATCGCGCTCTACATCCTGCTCATCGTCTTCTTCGCCTACTTCTACACCGCGATCACGTTCAACCCGGTCGAGGTGGCGGACAACATGAAGAAGTACGGCGGCTTCATCCCGGGCATCCGTCCCGGCACCCCGACCGCGGAGTTCCTCGACTACGTGCTCTCGCGCATCACCGCGGCCGGCTCCATCTACCTCGCGATCGTGGCGCTCGTTCCCACGGTCATGTTCGCGGCGCTCGGGCTCGGGACGTCCATCCCGTTCGGTGGCACGTCGATCCTGATCCTGGTGGGTGTCGGTCTCGACACCGTCAAGCGGATCCAGTCCCAGCTCGAGCAGCACCACTACGAAGGGTTCCTCCGGTAATGCGCGCAGTTCTTCTTGGTCCCCCCGGCGCCGGCAAGGGCACGCAGGCCGCCCGTCTCACGGAGCGGTTCGGCGTCCCCGCGATCTCCACTGGCGACATCTTCCGTGCCAACGTCAAGGGCGGCACGGAGCTGGGCCGCAAGGCGCAGGAGTACATGAACGCCGGCCAGCTGGTCCCCGACGAGGTGACGAACGCCATGGTGCGTGCGCGCCTCGCCGAGGACGATGCGGCTCAGGGCTTCCTGCTCGACGGCTACCCGCGCAACCCCGAGCAGGCGGTCGAGCTCGACACGATGCTGGCCGACCTGGGCGTCGAGCTCGACGTGGCGATCGAGATCACGGCGGACTTCGACGTGGTCACCGAGCGCCTGCTCAAGCGTGCCGAGATCGAGGGCCGCGCGGACGACACCGAGCCGGTGATCCGCAAGCGTCTCGAGGTCTACACCGCGTCCACCGCTCCGCTCACCGCGTTCTACGCGGGCAAGGGCCTGCTGGTGCAGGTCGACGGGCTCGGCGAGATCGACGAGGTCACCGAGCGCCTCGTCGCGGCCGTCGCGCGCTGATCCGCTCATGGCCCGCATCGAGCTGAAGACCCGCGAGCAGATGCGGGTGATGGCCCAGGCGGGCGTGATCGTCGAGCGTGCGCTCGCCGCGGCGAAGGCCGCGTGCGTGCCCGGCGCCTCGACGTCCGCGGCGGATGCCGAGGCGGCGCGGGTCATCGCGGAGGCCGGGGCCACGTCGAACTTCCTCGGCTACCACGGCTTCCCTGCGACCATCTGCATCTCGGTCAACGAGGAGGTGGTCCACGGGATCCCCGGCGACCGCGTGCTCACGGACGGGGACGTCGTCTCGATCGACTGCGGCGCCGTGGTGGACGGCTGGCACGGTGACAGCGCCATCAGCTTCATCGTCGGCGAGCCGGTGAGCGATGCCGACGCGAAGCTCGTCACCGTCACCGAGCGTTCGCTGTGGGCGGGGATCGCGGCGCTGGCAGGCGCGAGCCGCATCGGCGAGGTCGGCGCCGCCGTCGAGGACGTTGCCGAGGCCGCCGGCCTTCACCCCCTCGACGGGTATGTGGGCCACGGGATCGGCACGGCGATGCACATGGAGCCCGATGTACCGAACTACCGCACGCGGGGGCGGAGCCCTCACGTGCAGCACGGCATGTGCCTCGCGATCGAGCCCATGCTGGTGATCGGGACCTCGGAGTCCGCGGTGCTCGCCGACGAGTGGACCGTGGTGTCGCTCGATGGGTCGCGCGCGGCCCACTGGGAGCACTCGGTGGCCGTCCACGAGGATGGCATCTGGGTGCTCACCGCGTCGGACGGAGGCGCCTCGCGCCTCGTGCCGCTGGGCATCACCCCCGTCGCCCCGTAGCGCCGCCGGGCCTCGCCCAGGCGGCCGCCTTTGCGCCGTTTGCGGCGCATCGTCCCTGGTGAAGGCGCGAATGCTGTTCACACAGCGTTTACACGCGCGCCTTCCAGGGGCAAAGACCCCGCGCTAGCCTCGGGCCACCCGGCGCACCCGGACGCCGGCGGGCTGAGGGAGGGCACGATGGCGCGAGGGTTCAACTACGCCCCTGGCACGAGCGACGAGGTCGAGGAGGCCGCGTCCGCGGACCTCTCGAAGGAACGCATGCAGGAGCTGGGAAGCTCGCGCAACGCCGTGGTCAGGGAGACGCTCGCGGGGCGCCCCGACTGCCCGTTCGGCCTCATGGTCACCCTCGCGCACGACTCCGCAGCGCCCGTGCGTTGCGCGCTCGCCGCGAATCCCCGCGTGCTCCACTCGCTCCTGGAGAACCTCGCCCGGGACAAGCAGGAGAGCGTCCTCCTCGCGGTGGCGAGGAACCCTGTCACCGGGGCCGAGCTGCTCGACGCCCTCGCCGGCAGCCGCAAGGAGTCGGTGCGCGCGGCCGCCGTCGCGGCGCTCGACGCCCGCGACCGCTCGGGCCGCGCCGATGCGCGGGACACCCCGGAGCTGCGCGACCGTGTGTTCGAGGAGTCCCACGCTCGACGCGAGGCGATGCTCGCCGCCGCGATGGTGCCGGCCGAGCCCGTGACCGCGGCCGCGCCGCGTCCGGTGCGGACCGCGCCGGTGCGGGGCTTCCTCCCGCCCTCCGAGCGGTAGGCGCCGCAGCGGCGGACACCCAGGATTCGTCGGCGCGTCATCGGACGGACACCCGGCGGTCAGCCGTTGCTCACCGGGGACGCTTAGCCTCTCGCTACTCGACGCGAGGGGGAGAGGTGTCGGACGACGGCTGGTCGCACGCGCTCATGGCGGCGTCCGGCGTGCCCGTGGCAGCGGGGCGCCGCGACGACGGCGTGCGCGCGCTCGTCAACGAGGCCCGCGCGGACGGGCTGGACCGGGCTCGCCTCGCCGCGCTGGGCGGGCATCGCGCTCCTGAGGTGCGCGAGGCGATCGCGGCGCGTCCGGACTGCCCCCTCGCGATCCAGGCCACCCTGGTGCACGACCGTCGGGCATCCGTGCGGGTGGCGCTCGCCTCGAGCGCCGGGCTTGCCGTGGCCATCGCCGGCGCCCTGAGCCATGATCGCGAGCCGAGCGTGCTCAAGGCGCTCGCGCGCAACGCAGGGACGCCCACCCCGGTGCTCGAGACGCTCGCCGCGCATCGTCGCGAGGACGTGGCGCGGCTCGCCCGACGCTCCCTCGAGGGAGCGGTGCTGGGCAAGGGCACCGTGAGCGTCGCGGAGCTCGAGGACCGCGCGGGCCGGCAGCAGCGTGCTCAAGCGCCCGTCCCGGGGGAGGCGCCGGTCCGGGCGCGCAGCCCTCGCGCCCTTGCGCCGCGGCCTCAGGTCCCGCCGGGACACGGTGCCGCCGGGCACGGGTGAAGATGTCGCAGATGTTTCGCGATGTCTGGTTCGTCACACCGATTTGAGGCGTTGGCACCGACACGGGTAAATACTTTCCACAACGGCAAGCGTGGGGAGGCACGACGTGGTGGTTCCGGCTCGAGGACAGTCCGAGGACGTGATGAAGGCGTTGGACCCGGAGCTCACGGGTTCCCAGCTGCTGCCGCTGGCCGTGCATCGTGATGCATCGGTGCGCGCGGCGGTCGCCGGCCGGGCCGACTGCCCCATGGGCGCTCTCGTCTCGCTCGGGCACGACTCGAGCCCGGAGGTCATCTCCGCCCTGCTCGCCAACCCGCGGACACCCTCGTCGGTGGTGCGGCGCCTCGCGGACCACCGGGACCCGCGCATCGCCGGCCTCGCGGTGCAGCGCCTGCGCAACGCGTTCCGCTGAGCCGCCCGCGCGGCGTCCACGGGGGCTCCCTTCCGCGCGCCGCTGCGCGTACAGTGGGACCGGCGCGACGACGCGCCCGCCCTGGCTTGCGAGGGATCCGTGGAGGGGCCGATGCCCGTTCGCGCGATGACGCGCGTCCCCGCTTGAGAGGTCGCGGAGATTGCCGTATAGTTTTCCGTTGGGCGTTTTTGCGCGCCCACACCCCTGTCAATCAACGTTAGCGGAGTTCATGGCTAAGAAGGACGGCGTCATCGAGGTCGAGGGCGTGGTGGTCGAAGCACTGCCGAACGCATCGTTCCGAGTGGAGCTGACGAACGGGCACCTCGTGCTCGCTCACATCTCCGGCAAGATGCGACAGCACTACATCAGGATCCTCCCCGAGGACCGCGTGGTGGTGGAGCTCAGCCCCTATGACCTGTCCCGCGGCCGCATCGTCTACCGCTACAAGTGAGTCGTCGCGACGGCGTCTTCGCGCGCCTGAGCGACGCAGGAAAGAACCATGAAGGTTAAGCCCAGCGTCAAGCCCATCTGCGACAAGTGCAAGGTGATCCGACGCAATGGCCGAGTGATGGTCATCTGCGAGAACCTGCGCCACAAGCAGCGTCAGGGCTAGACACACCCGAGAACATCCTCGTTCGACCCTATGCATCAAACCCCCGGCTCGGAGGCCGGGGCCCGCGCTAGACAACAGCGGGGCGGTCGAGCGTCAGACCTCCGACTACTGATGGAGTAGAACCAGAAATGGCACGCATCGTCGGTGTCGACATCCCGCGCGACAAGCGCATGGTGATCGCACTTACCTACATCTACGGCGTCGGCCGCACCCGCGCCGAGCAGATCCTCGCGGCGACCGGCATCAGCCCGGACCTGCGCGTCAAGGACGCGAACGACGAGCAGCTCGTCGCGATCCGTGACTACATCGAGGCCAACTTCACCGTCGAGGGCGACCTGCGCCGCGAGGTGGCCGCCGACATCCGCCGCAAGGTCGAGATCGGCAACTACCAGGGCCTCCGCCACCGCCGCGGCATGCCCGTCCGTGGTCAGCGCACGAAGACCAACGCCCGCACCCGCAAGGGCCGCAAGAAGACCGTCGCCGGAAAGAAGAAGTAAGACATGGCCGCTCCTACTCGCAAGCCGCGCAAGAAGATCAAGAAGACCGTCGCGCACGGTCAGGCGCACATCAAGTCCACCTTCAACAACACGATCATCTCCATCACGGACCCCTCGGGCGCCGTGGTGTCGTGGTCGTCCTCCGGCCAGGTCGGCTTCAAGGGCTCGCGCAAGTCGACGCCCTACGCCGCGCAGATGGCTGCCGAGGCTGCCGCTCGCCGCGCCACCGAGGCCGGCATGAGCAAGGTCGACGTGTTCGTCAAGGGCCCGGGCTCCGGCCGCGACACCGCGATCCGTTCGCTGACGGCCGCCGGCCTCGAGGTGACCTCCATCAAGGACGTCACCCCGCAGGCGCACAACGGCTGCCGCCCGCCGAAGCGCCGCCGCAACTAGCACGCCCGCGCGGGTGAGCCCGCGCTCCTGGTCGCGGGCCGATGCGTGCATCGGCCCGTGGCCACCCCTCATTTCCAGCTTCTGGCCCCAGTCGGACCGATCCCGACCGGGAACCCTCGAGCATCAGATAGCGGATGCTCGGAAAGGAAACAACCGTGCTGATCGCACAGCGTCCCACGCTGACCGAGAAGGTCATCTCGGAGAACCGTTCGCAGTTCTCGCTCAAGCCGCTCGAGCCGGGCTTCGGCTACACGCTCGGCAACTCGCTCCGCCGCACGCTGCTGTCGTCCATCCCGGGCGCTGCCGTCACGTCGGTGCGTTTCGAGGGCGTCCTCCACGAGTTCACCACCATCGATGGTGTGAAGGAGGACGTGACCGAGATCCTGCTCAACCTCAAGAACCTCGTGGTCTCGTCGGAGAACGACGAGCCCGTCGTGATGTACCTGCGCAAGTCGGGCGCGGGCGTCGTCACGGGTGCTGACATCCAGCCCCCGGCCGGCGTCGAGATCCACAACCCGGACCTCCACATCGCGACCCTCAACGCGAAGGCGAAGTTCGAGGTCGAGCTCACGGTCGAGCGCGGTCGCGGCTACGTGCCCGCGGCGATGAACAAGAGCTACGACGCGGAGATCGGTCAGATCCCCGTCGACTCGATCTACTCGCCCGTCCTCAAGGTGACCTACAAGGTCGAGGCCACCCGTGTCGCGCAGCGCACGGACTTCGACGAGCTGGTCATCGATGTCGAGACCAAGAACTCGATCTCGCCCCGCGACGCCGTGGCGTCCGCCGGTGCGACGCTGGTCGAGCTCTTCTCGCTCGCGCGCGGCCTCAACGAGGCTGCCGAGGGCATCGAGATCGGCCCGTCCGAGACGGACGAGTCGCTCGAGGAGGACTACAACCAGCCGATCGAGGAGCTCAACCTCACGCAGCGGTCCTACAACTGCCTCAAGCGTGAGGGCATCCACACCGTGGGTGAGCTCACCGCGCGTTCCGAGGCGGACCTCATGGACATCCGCAACTTCGGCCAGAAGTCGATCACCGAGGTCAAGGAGAAGCTCGCCGAGCTGGGCTTCTCCCTGAAGGACGGCGCCGTCGAGTACGACAGCGGCTCGTCCGTCTACTTCTCGGGCAGCGACGAGTAACAAGGAGAATTCTCAATCATGCCTACCCCCACCAAGGGTGCCCGCCTGGGCGGCGGTCCCGCGCACGAGCGTCAGATGCTCGCGAACCTTTCGCAGAGCCTCTTCGAGCACGGCCGCATCACCACCACCGTGACCAAGGCCAAGCGCCTGCGCCCGCACGCCGAGCGTCTCATCACCTTCGCGAAGCGCGGCGACCTCGCCTCGCGCCGCAAGGTGCTCGGGATCATCTCGGACAAGGGCGTCGTCCACAAGCTCTTCACCGAGATCGGCCCCGGCTTCGCCGAGCGTGACGGCGGCTACACCCGCATCACCAAGGTCGGCAACCGCAAGGGTGACAACGCGCCCATGGCCGTGATCGAGCTCGTCGAGTTCGGTGCCCCCGCGAAGAAGGCCGTCGCCAAGGAGGCCGAGAAGGCCGCCAAGAAGGCTGCGCCGAAGAAGGCGGAGAAGGTCGAGGAGGCCCCCGCGGCCGAGGAGACCGTCGAGGCTGTCGAGACCGAGGCCGTCGAGGCCGAGGCCGCCGACGACGCCAAGTAACCCCAGCCTTCCATCAAGGCGATCCGAGGCGGGTCCGCACATGCTCCCTGAGACTGTGCGGGCCCGCCTCGACCTTTCCTACGACGGCACCGGCTTCAGCGGCTGGGCGACCCAGCCCGGGCTCCGTACCGTCCAGGGCGTCCTCGAGGACGCCCTCGCGCGCATCGTCCGCCAGGAGGCACAGCCCCGCGTGACGGTCGCCGGCCGCACCGACGCCGGCGTCCACGCCCGCGGCCAGGTCGCCCACGTCGACCTCGACGCGCAGGCCTGGGCGCGCATGCCCGGGCGGTCCGACCGCGCGCCCGCGGCCGGGCTGCTCACGCGCCTCAACGGCGTGCTCCCGGACGATGTGGTCGTCCGGTCCGTGTCCGTGGCCCCGGAGGGCTTCGACGCCCGTTTCTCCGCGACCCAGCGCCGCTACGCGTACCGGGTCACCGACGCGGTCCCGGATGTGCTGCAACGTCGCCACGTGGTCGCGGTGAGCCGCCCGCTCGACGTGGACGCGCTCAACGCCGCATCGTCGACGCTCACCGGGCTGCGCGACTTCGCGGCGTTCTGCCGTGGTCGCGAGGGTGCGACCACCATCCGCGACCTGCTCGAGCTGAGCTGGCGCCGTGAGAGCGACGGCCCGGATGCGGGGCTGGTGGTCGCGACGGTGCGCGCCGACGCGTTCTGCCACTCCATGGTGCGGTCGCTGGTCGGCGCGCTGCTCGCCGTGGGGGAGGGGCGTCGCGACCTCGACTGGCTCGCGGTCGTCGCGGCCTCGGAGGGCCGCTCGCAGGCGATCGCGGTCGCTCCGGCGCATGGCCTCACGCTCGAGGAGGTCTCCTACCCGGACGATGCGCTGCTCGCCGCGCGCGCGGAGGCTACGCGAGGGCGGCGCACGCTTCCGTGACCGACGCGCGTGCCCGGGACCCTCGGATTGAGATTCCGCGCCGGGCCGCGTATGATGGTGCGTCGTTGTGCGTTCCCTCGTGGACGGTGCCTCCCACTCGCCGCCGCAGGACCCGCCGACCGATTGCTTCGCGATGCCTCCACGGCATCGTCCACCAGAACGAGTAGAAGTAAGGCTTCACAGTGCGTACGTTTTCTCCCAAGCCGGGTGACGTCACCAAGAACTGGTACGTCATCGACGCTACTGACGTGGTCCTCGGTCGTCTGGCCTCCCAGGCCGCTTCGCTGCTCCGCGGCAAGCACAAGGCGACTTTCGCGCCCCACGTCGACGGCGGTGACTTCGTCATCGTCATCAACGCTGAGAAGGTTGCCCTGTCGGGTAACAAGCTCACCGACAAGATGGTCTACCGCCACTCGGGCTTCCCGGGCGGTCTCTCCGCAGTGCCGATCGGCGAGCTGCTCGAGAAGAACCCCCGTCGCGTGATCGAGAACGCGGTCAAGGGCATGCTGCCCAAGACCAAGCTCGGTGCCGCTCAGCTCAAGCACCTCAAGGTCTACGCCGGCGCGGAGCACCCGCACGCCGCGCAGCAGCCCGAGGTCTTCGAGATCTCCCAGGTCGCGCAGTAAGCGCCGCAGAAGCTTAAGGATTGATGAAAGTGGCAGATGTGACCACCGAGGTCGAGAACGAGACCCCGTCCGAGTACACCACCGAGACCGTTGCCGAGCGCGGCAAGGGTGTCACCAACGTCGCCCCCGGCGCCGGCCTCGGCCGCCGCAAGGAGGCCGTCGCCCGCGTCCGCCTGGTGCCCGGCACCGGCAAGTGGACCATCAACGGTCGCGACATCGAGGACTACTTCCCGAACAAGGTCCACCAGCAGCTGGTGAACTCGCCGTTCGCGCTCCTCGACATCGAGGGCAAGTTCGACGTGCACGCCCGCATCCACGGTGGCGGCCCCTCGGGTCAGGCCGGTGCGCTTCGCCTCGGCGTCGCCCGCGCGCTGAACGAGATCGACGAGGAGAACAACCGCGCCACCCTCAAGAAGGCCGGCTTCCTCACTCGTGACGCCCGCGTCGTCGAGCGCAAGAAGGCTGGTCTCAAGAAGGCCCGCCGCGCGCCTCAGTACTCGAAGCGCTAATCTCTCGCGCATGGCGCGACTTTTCGGCACGGACGGTGTCCGGGGCCTCGCGAACCGCGATCTCACAGCGGAGCTCGCCGTCGACCTCTCGGTCGCGGCGGCTCACGTCCTGGGGGAGCGGGGCGAGTTCTCCGGCCACCGTCCCGTGGCCGTCATCGGCCGCGACACCCGCATCTCAGGCGAGTTCCTGGGAGCGGCTGTCGCGGCCGGTCTTGCTTCCGCGGGGGTCGACGTCCTCGACCTCGGCGTGGTGCCCACCCCCGCGGTGGCGTACCTGACCGCCTCCACCGAGGCGGACCTGGGCGTGGTGATCTCCGCGTCCCACAACGCCATGCCGGACAACGGCATCAAGTTCTTCGCGCGCGGTGGCCACAAGCTCGACGACTCGGTCGAGGCGGCCATCGAGGCCCGCGTGGGCGAGGCGTGGTCCCGGCCCGTCGGCGCCGATGTCGGCCGGATCGTCCCGTCCGCGCACCTGGCCGACGAGTACGTCGAGCACGTGGTCGCGTCCGTGCGGTCCTTCGCCGGCTCGGACACGCCGCTCGAAGGCGTGCACATCGTGGTCGACGCGGCGCATGGCGCGGCCTCGCAGGTGGGCCCTGCGGCGCTCGCCAAGGCCGGCGCCCGCGTCACCGCCATCAACGCGGAGCCGGACGGGCTCAACATCAACGAGGGCGTGGGCTCGACCCACCTGGGCCCGCTGCAGGCCGCCGTGCTCGAGCACGGCGCCGACCTGGGCGTGGCGTTCGACGGCGACGCGGACCGCTGCCTTGCGGTGGACCACACCGGCGCGGTCGTCGACGGCGACCAGATCATGGGCGTGCTGGCCATCGCGATGCGCGACGCGGGCTCGCTCTACCACTCGACGCTCGTGGCGACCGTCATGAGCAACCTGGGCCTGCACCTCGCGATGCGGCGCGCGGGGATCGACATGGTCGAGGCGGCCGTCGGGGACCGCTACGTGCTCGAGGCGATGCGCGAGGGCGGCTACACGCTCGGCGGTGAGCAGTCGGGGCACCTCATCGTCGCGGACTACGCGACCACGGGCGACGGCGTCCTCACGGCGCTGCTCATGACGTCGCAGGTCGCGGCGCGCGGCTCGCTGCGGGATCTCTGCGCGGACATCGAGTCCCTGCCGCAGGTGCTCGTGAACGTCCGCGGCGCCGACCGTTCACGCGTCTACACGGACCTCGCGCTGCAGGCGGCCGTCGCATCGTCCCGCAGGGAGCTGGGCGACACCGGCCGCGTGCTGCTGCGCCCGTCGGGCACGGAGCCGCTGGTGCGCGTCATGGTCGAGGCCGCGACCGCCGAGGAGGCGCAGCGCCATGCCGACGCCCTCGCGGAGGTCGTCCGCACGCGGCTCAGCCTCTAGCGCTCCCCCCGCGACAGTCCCAACGGACCTGGTCCCGGCACGCCGGGCGAAGGGCGGGATCGGGCGTCGAGCGTTGGCGTGTCGCGGTGAGTTCCGTTGGCACTGTCAGGGTGTATCCGGGGATCACCCCATCGCGGCGGCCTCGGACACCTGCCAGACTTGGCCGCGTGAACGACCTCTGGCACCTGCTGACCGACTGGTCCCATGAACTCGAGATCTGGGTCGAGTCGCTCATGGAATCGCTGTGGATCTACCCGAGCGTGTACCTGCTCTCGCTGATCGACGGCGTTTTCCCCGTGGTGCCTTCGGAGTCCGTGGTGATCGCGACCGCGACCGCATGGAAGCAGACCGGCACCCCGTGGGTGTGGCTCGTATGGATCTTCGCGGCGGCCGGAGCGTGGTGCGGCGACCAGCTCGCGTACCTGATCGGCTCCAAGCTCGACGTGCGCAAGCATCCGTTCTTCGCGCGCGCCGGCATGCGCAAGACGCTCGACTGGGCCGAGTCGACCCTCGAGCGCCGGGGCACCACCTTCATCATCGCGGCGCGCTTCATCCCCATGGGACGGGTCGCGGTGAACCTCACCGCGGGAGCGCTGAGGTACCCGCGTCCATGGTTCATGATCGTCGACGCGGTCGCGGTGGTCATCTGGGCGACCTACGGCACGGCGCTCGGCATCTGGGCCGGCTCGATCTTCGAGAACCTGCTCGTGTCGATCGCCGTCGGCGTGGTGGGCGGCATCGTGATCGGCATCCTCATCGACAAGATCCTCGCGAGGCTCGGCTTCGCCGAGCCCGAGCTGCCCGACCTCTCCGCTGAGATCGAGGAGCGTCTGGTCACGGGCGAGCTCCAGGTGCGCCCGACCCGTCGGGAGCGTCGCGCGGCGGAGGGTGGCGCCGATGATGCCGACTGACCCGGGCGGCACCGAGGCGGACGTCGCGTACCCGGAGGCGCGCGACGCCAACCTCGCGAACTGGGAGGATCGCGTCCCGCTCCACACCGAGGCGTACGGCCTCGAGCGCTACCGGGACGACCCCGCGCATCTGTCCCAGGTGGTCCGCACGGACCTGGACGCGCTGCGGCGGTTCCTGCCCGACGGGCTCGCGGGCCTCGACGTGTGCCACCTCCAGTGCCACATCGGCACCGACACCGTCTCCTTGGCCCGCGCCGGAGCCGCGCGCATCGTCGGCGTCGACTTCTCACCTGCCGCCCTCGAGGCCGCCTCGGCGCTCGCGCGCGAGCTGGGCATCGATGCCGCGTGGGTCCGGACCGATGTGCTGGACGCCAAGGCGGCCGTCGACGCCGCGCTCGGCGGCGACCAGCGCTTCGACGTGGTCTACACGAGCATCGGCACCATCACGTGGCTGCCCGACCTCGCGCGCTGGGCCGCCCAGATCGCGGGTCTCCTGCGCCCGGGCGGGATCTTCTACATCCGCGACGGCCACCCGGCGCTGTACGCGCTCGACGAGACGGCCGACGGCCTGGCGACGCGCTACCCGTACTTCGGCGACGGCGCGCCGCTCGCGTGGGACGAGGAGACCACGTACGTGGGCGACGGCAAGGTCGCGAGCACGCGCACCTACGAGTGGCCGCACCCGCTCAGCGAGATCGTCGGGGTCCTGCTGGGGGCGGGCCTGGAGCTGGTGGCGCTCGAGGAGGGCCGGACGCTGCCGTGGCGCTTCGCGGAGCGCATGGTCGAGCGCGAGGACGGCGACTTCGAGTGGCCGGGGGACGATGCGCGGCGCATGCCCTGCACGTTCACCGTGGTCGCGAGGGCGCGGTAGCTCAGAGCTTGCGCAGGCGCACCGACTCGACGCGGTGGTCCGGGCCCTTGCCCAGGATGATCGTCGCGCGCGACCTGGTGGGGGCGATGTTCCGGGCGAGGTTCGGCGCGTTGACCGTGTCCCACACCTGGCCCGCGACCGCGACCGCCTGAGCGTCGGTCAGCGTCGAGTACGAGTGGAAGTAGGAGTCGGGCTTCGCGAACGCCGACTCGCGCAGCGCGAGGAAGCGCTCGACGTACCAGCGGCGGATGTCCTCCGGATGCGCGTCGACGTAGATCGACACGTCGAAGAAGTCGCTGATCGCGAGCTGCGAGGCCCCCGGCTCGCGCGATTGCGCGGTCTGGAGCACGTTGAGGCCCTCGACGATGAGGATGTCCGGCTGGCGGACCACCACCTCCTGGTCGGGGACGATGTCGTAGACCACGTGCGAGTACACGGGAGCACGGACCTCCGGCGCCCCGGACTTCACGCGGAGGATGAAGTCGCGCAGGGCGCGCCGGTCGTAGGACTCGGGGAAGCCCTTGCGTGCCAGCAGGTCGCGTTCCATGAGCACCTTGTTGGGGAACAGGAACCCGTCGGTGGTGACCAGCTCGACGTGCGGCGAGGACGGCCAGCGGGCCATGAGCTCGCGCAGCAGGCGCGCCGTGGTGGACTTGCCCACCGCGACCGAGCCCGCGACCCCGATGATGAAAGGCGTGCGCGACGCGCGCTCGCCCAGGAACCGGCTGGTCGCGGCGTGCAGCGCGCCCGTCGCGCCCGAATGCAGGTCGAGCAGGCGGGACAGGGGACGGTAGATGCGGTCCACCTCGGCGATGTCGATGGGGTCGCCCAGGCCGCGGACCTTCGCGATGTCCGCCTCGGTCAGCGGCAACGGCGTCTGATCGGCCAGGGCCGCCCATTCGTCGCGCGTCAGGGTGACGTACGGGGTGCCAGCATCGGACCGTCGCGCCTCGTTCACCCGCCCATTGTGGCGCATCGTCCCCGGCAGGACGAGGCGCGCGCACGGCGACGGTGCGCCGCCCTGTCGCCCTGCGCGGAGGCGGGGGGTGCGGGAACTAGACTCGTCGCCATGTGTGGAATCGTCGGCTACGTGGGTTCGGGCGCGCCCGGGGCCCGTCCCCAGGGCGTGGTGATGTCGGGCCTCGCGAGGCTCGAGTACCGCGGCTACGACTCGGCCGGCATCGCGGTGGTGACCGAGGACCCCGAACGCGTGGGCATGCGCAAGAAGTCGGGCAAGCTGGTCAACCTGGAGAAGGAGCTCGCGGCGCGTCCCGTCCCGGACGGCACCGCGGCGATCGGTCACACGCGGTGGGCGACGCACGGCGCGCCGACCGACGCGAACGCGCACCCGCACCTCGCGGCGGGTGGCCGCATCGCGATCATCCACAACGGCATCATCGAGAACTTCGCGGCGCTGCGCGCGGAGCTCCAGGCCGAGGGCATCGAGTTCCTCTCCGAGACGGACACCGAGGTCGCGGGGCACCTGCTCGCGCGCGAGGTGCTCGGCGGCCGCTCGCTCGCGGACGCGATGCGCGCGATCACGCGCCGCCTCGACGGCGCGTTCACGCTGCTCGCCATCGACTCGCACGAGCCCCGCACCGTGGTGGGCGCGCGCCGCAACAGCCCGCTGGTCATCGGCCTGGGCGAGGGGGAGAACTTCCTCGGCTCGGACGTGGTCGCCTTCATCGAGCACACCCGCACGGCGCTCGAGCTGCACCAGGACGAGGTCGTGGAGATCACGCCCGACCGCGTCACCATCACCGACATCGGCGGCCTGGTGGTCGAGCGCGAGCCGTACCACGTGGACTGGGACGCCTCGGCGGCGCAGAAGGGCGGCTTCGCCACCTTCATGGAGAAGGAGATCCACGACCAGCCCACCGCCGTCGCGGACACGCTGCGCGGGCGCATCGACGAGAAGGGCCGCCTGCAGCTCGACGGCGGCATGATCCACGAGGCGATCCTCAACTCGGTCGACAAGATCATCGTGGTCGCGTGCGGCACCGCCGCCTACGCGGGCCTGGTGGGCCGCTACGCGATCGAGCACTGGTGCCGCGTCCCCGTCGAGGTCGAGCTCGCGCACGAGTTCCGGTACCGCGACCCCGTGGTGAACGTCCGCACGCTCGTGGTCGCGATCTCGCAGTCGGGCGAGACCATGGACACGATCATGGCGGTGCGCCACGCGCAGCAGCAGGGCGCCCCCGTCATCGCGATCGTGAACTCCCAGGGCTCCACCATCGCGCGCGAGGCCGATGCGGTGCTCTACACGCGTGCGGGGCCCGAGATCGCGGTCGCCTCGACCAAGGCCTTCCTCGCGCAGATCACCGCGGTGTTCCTCCTGGGCATCTACCTCGCCGAGCTGCGCGGCAACAAGTTCCCCGACGAGATCCAGTCGCTGCTCGACCAGCTCGACGACATCCCTGCGAAGATCCAGCGCATCCTCGACACGTCCGAGCCCATCCGCGAGCTCGCGCGGTCGATGGCGGACGAGCGGACCGTCCTGTTCCTCGGTCGCCATGTGGGCTTCCCCGTCGCGCTCGAGGGTGCCCTCAAGCTCAAGGAGCTGGCGTACATCCACGCCGAGGGCTTCGCAGCGGGCGAGCTCAAGCACGGGCCCATCGCGCTCGTGGAGGAGGGCCAGCCCGTGTTCATCGTGCTGCCCAGCCCGCGCGGTCGCGAATCGCTCCACTCGAAGGTGATCTCCAACGTGCAGGAGGTCCGCGCGCGCGGCGCCCGCACGTTCGTGATCGCGGAGGAGGGCGACACCGAGGCCGCGAACTATGCGGAGCAGGTCTTCTACGTGCCCTCCGCGCCGGTGCTCATGACGCCGCTGCTGTCGGTGGTGCCGCTCCAGCTCTTCGCGCTCGAGCTCGCCGCGGCCAAGGGCTACGACGTGGACCAGCCCCGCAACCTCGCCAAGTCCGTCACCGTCGAGTAGCCGTGGCCATCCTGGGTCTGGGGATAGACGTGGTCGAGATCGCCCGGTTCGAGGACGCTCTCGAGCGCTCGCCGGGCTTCCTCGAGCGGGTGTTCACGCCCGCGGAGCGGCATCTGGGGCATGCGAGCCTCGCCGCCAACTGGGCCGCCAAGGAGGCGCTCGCGAAGGCGCTCGGCGCGCCCGGTGGGCTCAGCTGGCAGGACTGCGAGGTGCTGCGCGGCCCGGGAGGCGCTCCCGTGCTCGAGGTGTCTGGCACGGTCGCCGCGCGGGTGGCCGCCTTGGGGATGACCTCGCTCCACGTGTCGTTGTCGCACGATGCGGGGATCGCCTCCGCCGTGGTCGTCGGGGAGGGCTGATGTCGCGTCTCAACGTGTCCGTCGACCATGGCGCGATCGCGCGCAACGTATCGCGGCTCGCCGCGATGGCGCCGAGGTCGGCCGTCATGGCCGTGGTGAAGGCCGACGCCTACGGCCACGGCCTGGTCGGGGCGGCCGCCGCCGCGCGCGAGGGCGGGGCGGCATGGCTCGGCGTCGCGCAGCCCGACGAGGCGCTCGCGCTGCGCGCCGCCGGTGACACGGGACGCCTCCTGTGCTGGCTCTACGGCCCCGAGTTCCCCGCGCGCGGGCTCATCCGCGCGGGGGTGGACCTCAGCGCATCGTCGCTCGAGGTGCTCGATGTCATCATCGCCGCCGCACGCATGTCCGGGGAGCGCGCCAGGGTGCACGTGGCCATCGACACCGGGCTGTCGCGCGAGGGCGTGCGTCCCGAGGCGTTGCCCGCCCTGCTCGACGCCGCGCGCGCGGCGGACGATGCGGTCGAGCTGGTAGGCGCGTGGTCCCACCTCGCGTGGGCCGACCGCCCCGGCGACCCGACCATCGACCGCCAGGCGTCCGTGTTCCGTGCCGCGCTCGCGGTCATCGAGGACCGGGGGATCGCGCTCGAGGTCCGTCACCTCGCGAACTCCGCCGCGACGCTCACGCGCCCGGACCTCCACTTCGACCTCGTGCGTCCCGGCATCGCCGTGTACGGGCTGCCGCCGGTGCCCGATGCCGAGGGCGGCGACTGGGGCCTCGAGCCCGCGATGCGCGTCACCGCGTCGCTCGCGCTGGTGAAGGACGTGCCGGCAGGCGAGGGCGTGAGCTACGGCCACGAGTACACCACCCCGCGCGACACGCGCCTGGGGCTGGTCACCGCCGGCTACTCGGACGGGATCTTCCGCAGCGCGGGCAACGGGCGCGGACCGGTGTCCGTGGGCGGCCGCGAGCTCCGCATCGCAGGCCGCGTGTGCATGGACCAGGTGGTGCTCGACCTGGGGCCCGGCGCGACCGAGCGCGCGGGGGACGAGGTGGTGCTCATCGGCGCCGACGGCCCCTCCGCTCGCGACTGGGCCGAGGCCGCGGGCACCATCGACTACGAGATCGTGTGCCGCTTCGGCGGGCTGAAGCAGAAGGAAGCAGCATGAGCGAGACCTCGACCGCATCGTTCGCCATCGCGGACGGCGACGCCATGCGCGCGCTCGCGCGCGACGTCCTGGCCCCGCACCTGCGCGCGGGCGACGTGGTGATCCTCTCGGGCGACCTGGGCGCCGGCAAGACGACGTTCACGCAGGGCCTGGGGGCCGCGCTGGGCGTGCGCGGGCCGGTCGCGAGCCCGACGTTCATCATCGCGCGCACGCATCCGTCCGAGGTGGGCGGTCCCGCGCTCATCCACGTCGACGCGTACCGCCTGAACTCGCTCGCCGAGCTCGACGACCTCGACCTGGACACGACCGTCGAGTCCTCGGTCACGGTGGTCGAGTGGGGCGAGGACAAGGCCGAGCAGCTGTCCCAGGACCGCGTGCATGTGGAGATCGCGCGTGAGCACGGCGGGGAGGTCGACATGGACCGCCCCGACGAGGGCCTGCGCACCGTCACCTTCACCACCCACGGCGACCGCTGGGCCGGCGTCGCGCTCGTAGGCTAGTCCCGTGATCCTCGCCCTCGACACCTCGTCCGCCATCGCCGTCGCGCTCGTCTCCGCCTCCGGCGAGGTGCTCGCGCGACGCTCCGAGTTCAACCCGCGCGGCCACGCCGAGCTGCTGTCCGGGCTGATCGCGGACGTCCTCGCGGAGGCCGGTGCCGCGGGCACCGACGTCACCCGCATCGTCGTCGGAACGGGGCCCGCGCCGTTCACCGGCCTGCGCGTGGGGCTCGTGACCGCGCGGACGCTCGGGCATGTGTGGGGCGTCCCCGTCGAGGGGGTGTGCTCGCTCGACGCGCTGGGCGCCGCCGCGACCGGCGAGGTCACCGCGGTGGCCGATGCGCGCCGCAAGGAGGTCTACTGGGCGACGTACCGTTCCGGCGTCCGCGTGGACGGGCCGGCGGTGTCCGCCCCCGGCGACGTGCCGGTGCTCGGTGCCGTGGTGGGCCGCGGCGCGCTGCTCTACCCCGATGCCTTCCCCGGGGCCGCCGAGGGCGACCCCGACCCGGCGCTGCTGGTCGGCGCCGCCGACCGTGCGCGCGAGGCCGGCTCGGACATGTCCACCGAGCCGTTGTACCTGCGCCGCCCCGACGTGCACGGGGTGCCGGGCGCGTGATCTCGCTCCGCGATCTCACGGAGGACGACCTGCCGTGGATGGCGGAGGTGGAGGCCGAGCTCTTCGGCGCCTCCGCGTGGTCGCGCGAGCTCATCACGCATGACTACCGCTACGGGTTCGCGCGCTACCGCGGGCTCGAGCTCGACGGGTCCCTGGTCGGGTACGCCGTGTACGGCTACGACGGGGACGCGTTCCACCTCATGAACATCGCGGTGGTGCCCCAGGCGCGCGGCCGCGGGCTGGGTCGCGCGCTGCTCGAGGACTTCCTCGGGGAGGCGCGTGCGGAGGGTGTCCCGGATGCGTGGCTCGAGGTCGCGGTCGACAACGCCGCCGCGCTGTCGCTGTACCGCGCGCACGGGTTCGAGGACGTGCGGATCAGGCGGAGGTACTACCAGCCTGAGGGCACGGATGCGCTGGTCATGCGGGTGCAGCTGCGGGGGTATCGGCCGGAGGCCTGAGCGCACGCGATCCCGGCGGGGAGGGTCAGAGCTCGCGGATGCCCAGGCCGGCAGGGATGCGGCCGCGGCGCTCGCCCGACCGGTCGTCGCCGGACGCCGGCCAGCCGACGCCCAGGATCACCTCGGAGCCCCAGCCCTCGGGCATGAGCGACGCGTCGAGCGCGGCCTTGTCGAAGCCGCCGTAGGGGCGCAACGCGAGCCCCTCCGCGCGCAGCGCGACGATGAGGTAGCCCAGCTGGAGCATCGCTCCCGAGTGGGCGAGCGATGCGCGCATCTCGGGGTTGGACTCGAAGCGGTCGAAGACGGCGGGCATGCCCGGGGCCCAGGTCTCGTGGTGGTCGTGGAACCGGTCGTCATGCGCGGCGACCAGCAGCAGCGGTGCCTGCTCGAGCTTGGGGCGGTTGAGCGGCATCGCAGCCTCGATGACCGCGGCGCGCGCGGCCTCCGAGCGTGCGACCACCAGGCGCAGGGGCTGCGTGTTGTTGCTGGTCGGGCCGAACTTCGCGAGATCCCACGCGCGGGTGACCATGTCCGCGTCGACCTCGCGCCCGTCGAACGCGATCGCGGAGCGGGCCGCGGTGAAGAGCGCCTCGCGAGCGTCCTGGTCAAGGGAGAAGGCGGCGGTCGACTGGGGAAGGTTCGCGGTTGTCATAACAACCATTCTCCCTCTCTTTGACAGATGTCCGCGACGGTCCGAGGTCCCGACCTCCGAGGGGGTCGGCGCTCGCGACTACAGTTGTCCCGTGGCTTTGGTACTGGGACTCGAGAGCACCTGCGATGAGACGGGTGTGGCGCTCGTGGAGGACGGCGAGCTGCTCGCCGACGTCGTCGCCTCGTCGATGGACGAGCACGCACGCTTCGGCGGCATCGTGCCGGAGGTCGCCTCGCGCGCGCACCTCGAGGCCGTCCTGCCGACGCTCGACGAGGCGCTGAGCCGTGCCGGACGCACGCTCTCCGACGTCGATGCGGTGGCGGTCGCCTCGGGCCCGGGGCTGGTGGGCTCGCTCACCGTCGGCGTCTCGGCCGCGAAGGCGCTGTCGCTCGGGCTGCGCCGCCCGCTCTACGGCGTCAACCACGTCATCGGCCATGCCGCGGTCGATCAGCTGGTCCATGGCCGGTTCCCGGACCGCACCATGGCGCTGGTCGTGTCGGGCGGCCACACGTCGCTGCTCATGGTCGACGACATCG
The DNA here is from genome assembly GCF_000971115.1 of Demequina gelatinilytica. Classification (GTDB taxonomy): domain Bacteria; phylum Actinomycetota; class Actinomycetes; order Actinomycetales; family Demequinaceae; genus Demequina; species Demequina gelatinilytica. The sequence goes on from NZ_BBLV01000010.1 coordinate 52,968, forward strand.
CGACCCAGGTGACCGAGCTGGGGCACACGCTCGACGACGCCGCCGGCGAGGCCTTCGACAAGGTCGGGCGCCTGCTGGGCCTGCCGTATCCCGGCGGCCCGCACGTCGACCGGCTCGCGCGCGAGGGCGACCCCGAGGCGATCCCGTTCCCGCGCGGCCTGTCGAAGCCCAAGGACATGGCCAAGCACGCCTACGACTTCTCCTTCTCGGGCCTCAAGACCGCCGTCGCACGCTGGGTCGAGGCACGTCGCGACTCGGGTCAGGACGTCCCGATCGAGGACGTGTGCGCGAGCTTCGCGGCCGCCGTCGCGGACGTCCTGGTGACCAAGACCCTGAACGCGTGCCGCGAGCACGACGTCGAGACGCTGGTGATCGGCGGCGGGTTCTCCGCCAACAGCCAGCTGCGCGAGCTCGCCCAGGCGCGCGGCGAGGCGGCCGGCATCGACGTCCGCATCCCGCCCCTGCGCTACTGCACCGACAACGGCGCGATGATCGCCGCGCTCGGCTCGGCGGTGGTGGAGGCGGGCGTCGCGCCCAGCCGCCTGGACATCGGCGTCGACTCGTCCATGCCGCTGTCGACCATCACGGTCTGATGCGCGCGGCCGCCGCGGGGGCGGTCGCGGTGCTGCTACTCGCGGCCTGTACCGCGAGCGGGGAGGACGATGAGCCCACGCCGGGTCCGTCGCCGTCCCCCTCCGTGACGGCTGCGGCACCCCTGCCGGCCGCCACGGCATCGGCCCTGCCCGCCCCGATCGCCACCGTCGACGTCGAGCGCCTGGCCTGGGGGCCCACGCTCGCCCAGTGGGACGAGGCGCTCGCGACGGCGCGCTCCCTGCCGCTGGCGCACGCGGCCGGCCAGGTGATCGTCACCGACCTCTACACGCCCGATGTCGAGGTGGCCGTCGACCGCGTGCGACGCCATCACCTCGGCGGCGTCATCCTCATGGACGGCGCGGCGCCGTCCGCCGATGCGGTGTCGGCTCTCGCCGCTGCGCTCGACGACGTCGACGACCGCTCATGGCCCGTGTGGATCTCCGCCGACGAGGAGGGCGGCCTGGTCTCGCGGCTGTCCGCGGCGGTCCCCAGCCTGGCCTCGTTCATGGCCGCCGGCGCCGCGACGGACAAGGGAGCCGTCACGTCCGCGTACCGGGCCTCCGCGGGTGACATGCGTGCGCTGGGCGTGAACGTGGACTACGCGCCCGTCGCGGACGTCACCATCGGCACGGCGGACCCGATCATCCGGACGCGGAGCGCGGGGGACCGCCCGAAGGCGGTCGCGAGGACCGTGACAGCGGCGGTCGAGGGCTTCGTGGCGGGCGGCCTCGTCCCGGTGATCAAGCACTTCCCGGGCCACGGCTCCGTCACCGTCGACTCGCACGTGGGCCTGCCGGTGCAGGACCGCTCCGTGGAGCGGCTCGCGCGTGCGGACCTGGTGCCTTTCGCCGAGGCGATCGATGCCGGCGCACCTGCGGTGATGATGGGGCACATCGTGGTGCCCGAGTGGGGCGAGGAGGCGGCGACCTTCGAGCCTCGCGCGTACGGCTACCTTCGCGACGAGCTCGGCTTCACGGGGGCGATCATCACGGATGCCCTCAACATGGGCGCCGTCACGGGCTCACGCGACTCGGGACAGGCGGCGGTGGACGCCCTCGCTGCCGGGGCCGACGTGCTCCTCATGCCCCGGAACGCGGGAGACGCGGCCGAGGCGATCGTGGAGGCGGTGCGCACCGGTCGGGTGACGCGGGACCGGCTCGACGAGGCCGCGGCGCGTTCGATCCTGCTCATGCGGTGGTCGGCGGGGCTCGACACGGCGGTGCCGGCGCAGGGTTACGCGCGGGCGTTCGCCGCGGCCGGCATGACGGTGGCGACCGAGGACTGCGATGCTCCGCTGCTCGGACGGAAGGTCAGCATCGTCTCCGGTCCGGACGATGCACGGGCCGCGCTCGCGACCCGGCTCGAGGACGCGGGCGTCGAGGTCGGCGACGCGGGCACCACGATCGCGCTCGTCGCCTCGGGCCGGATGCACGCGACCGCCGACGTGGTGGTGTCGCTCGGCGCGCCGTGGGGGATCTTCGCATCCGACGCGGAGACGTACATCGCGACGTACGGCAGCTCCCGTCCGACCATCGCGGCGCTCGCGGACGTGCTCACGGGAGCTGCGGAGGCGGGTGGGGACTGGCCGGTCACCATGAGCGCCGCGCCGTTCGCCGCGTGCGCGGTCAGCTCGGGCTGACCGGATCGAGCGCGGCACGCGCCGCGTCCGCGATCGCGCGCGCCAGCGCGTCGAGGCCCGCGGACTGCACGCGCCACTGCTGCCAGTGCAGCGCGACATCGAGCGCCGGCCCGCCGAGGTCGACCAGGTCGAGCCCCTCGCGCTGCGCGCGCGGGAGCAGGCCCCAGCCGAGCCCGAGGGCGATCGCCTGGGCGAACTCGCTCGAGGACGGCACCAGGTGGCGCGGCGCGTCCAAGCCTGCCGCGTGCGCCTCGAGCCAGCGCGACTGGAGGTCGTCGCGCCGGTCGAAGTCGACGATGGGCGCGGTCGCCAACGCGTCCCGCGTCACGCCGCCTGGGAACCAGCGGCGGGCGAAGCCCGGCGCCGCGACCGCGCGGTAGCTCATGCGGCCCAGCGGGGTGACGGTGCAGCCGGGGACCGGTGCGGCGCGCGTGGTGACCGCCGCGACCACCGCTCCCTGCGCGAGCAGCTCCGCGGTGTAGGACTCGTCCTCGCGGTGGAGGTGCACCGTGGTGCCGAGCCCGGGCAGGACCTGCGCGAGCGGGGCCAGCAGCCAGGTGGCAAGAGAGTCCGCGTTGACCGCGATGCGCAGCGGTGCGGGTCGGTCCTCGGGGATGCCGAGAGCGCTCGCGGCCTCCGACTCGAGGAGCGTCACCTGGCGCGCGTAGCGGATCACGGCTTCGCCCGCAGGTGTCGCGCGCACGGGGCGCGAGCGGATGAGCAGCACCTGCCCCGCGAGCCGTTCGAGCGTCGCCATGCGCTGGCTCACCGCGGACTGCGTGACATGTAGCGCGCGCGCCGCGGCCTCGAGCGATCCCTCGTCGACGACGGCAGCCAACGTCTGCGCGAGGTCGGCGGGGATCTTCATATAAGCAACGCTAATGCAGTATTCACAATTGTTAGTGGTGTTGTGGATAACTCGGCCCTACCGTGTCGCCATGACGTATCTCGCCGGCCTGGGCCTCGGACTGTCGCTCATCGTCGCGATCGGCGCGCAGAACGTGTTCGTCCTGCGCCAGGGCCTGCGTCGCGAGCACGTGGGGCTGGTGGTGCTCATCTGCGCGGCGTCCGATGCCGTGCTCATCGCGGTGGGCGTCGCGGGGCTGGGCGCGGCCATCGTCGCCGTGCCGTGGCTGCTCTCGGCCGCCCGGTGGGCCGGTGCCGCCTTCCTCGCTGTCTACGCCGTCCTGGCGGCGCGGCGCGCGCTCAGCGCCGCCGGAGAGCGTCTCGATGCGGACGATGCGCCTCGCGCGGGAGGCGCCGCGGCATCGTCCCCACGCGCGGTCGCCGCGACGTGCCTCGCGCTGACCTGGCTCAACCCTCACGTGTACCTCGACACCGTCGTGCTGCTCGGCACGGTCGCGGCGACCCATGAGGCGAGGTGGCTGTTCGCCGCCGGGGCGGTCACGGGCAGCATCCTGTGGTTCGCGGGACTGGGCTACGGCGCGCGGCTGCTCTCGGGGGTGCTCGCGCGTCCCGGGGCCTGGCGGGTCCTCGATGGAGCCGTCGCGCTGGTGATGGCGGGGATCGCGGTGTCGCTCATCGTCGCGGGCTGATGCCCGCGCTCGTCGGCGCGTCACGATGGCCGGGTGGCCTCCGACCCGCCCCGCACCCGTCTCGTCACGGTCGCGGGCCGCATCGCGCTCGGGGGAGGACGCGCGGGGTCCCGCGCAGCCAGCGGGGATGGGCTGCTGGGTGACGCAGGAGCTCCAAGGGCGAGGGCTCGCGACCGAGGCCGGCGGGCGCATCAAGGAGCTCGCCTTCGGGCCGCTGGGCCTGCATCGCATCCAGGCGGAGACGCTGGCGCTACGCGCCGCGCTACCTGCGGATCGCGGGCGACTGGCAGGACCAGGTGATGCACCACGCGCTTCACGGCTCCCGGACCCGACCGGCGGCTGTCTAGGCTGGTGCCATGGCACGGATCACCGAGCAGCAGGTTGCGGACGTCCGCCGTCGCGTGGAGGCGGGAGAGCCGCGGGTGGCGGTCGCGGAGGCCGTCGGCATCTCCAAGGCGAGCGTCGACTCGATCATGACCGGCCGGCGCGGAGGGCCGTCGAAGCGGGCGGGCACCCTCACGGACGAGCACAAGGCCCGGATCCGGGAGCTCGCCGCGGGAGGGATGTCGCAGACGGCGATCGCGCGCGAGGTGGGCACCAGCCAGCAGATGGTGTCGAAGACGCTTCGCGGCTAGCGAGGCGCGCCGGGGAGGGCGTCAGACGGGCTCGACCAGGAGCGCCGCGTGGCGTCCCTCGAGCCGTGTGAGCACGAGCGTCGCGCGCTGCGAGCCCTTGAGCTTGAGGCGGGGCCGCAGCTGCTCGGGGGTGAGGTCCACGCCGCGCTTCTTGATGTCGACCGTGCCGACGTCGCGGGAGCGCATCTCCTTCGCGAGCACCTTGACGTCGAGCGGGAGCCGTTCGAGCACGCGGTACGTGCGGGCGAACGGTGTGCTGGCGGGGGCATCGGTGGTGAGGTACGCGATGCTGGGGTCCACGAGGTGCGCGCCGATGTCCTCCGCGAGCACGCCCACGAGCCCGGCGCGGATGACCGCGCCGTCGGGCTCGAGGAGCCACTCGCCGAGCGGTCCGGAGCCGGCGCGGTCCGTGGGGCCCGCGATCTCATGCTGCTCGTCGCCGCGGACCACCAGCGCCGAGTGGCCCGAGCCGTGCGCCGCGTCGCCGGCCCACAGGCCGACCTCGACCACGTCCCCGTCGACGCTCACCCACTGCGCCTCCATGTCGGTCGGGATGGCGTCGTGGGGGAGCGCGGGTCCTGCCTTGACGCCGAGCGCGCGGACCTGGTGGCGCAGGTCGAGCACGGAGTCGAGGCGGGGCGAGTAGTCGCCCGGGTCGTGACGGCGGCCGCGCGCGTTGCGTCGCGCAGGGTCCGCGAAGATGCCGTCGACGCGCACGTCCTCGAGGCCCGCGAGCGAGTCGCCGTGGATCACCCGGGCGAGCGGCCATGGCGCGAGGTTGTGCGCCGCCAGGATCGCCGTCGCCTCGTCCGCCTCGAACGCGACCACCCCGAGCCCCCGCCGCGCGACCGCCATCGCATCGGTGCCCAGCCCCGCGGTGAGGTCCGCGACCTTGCGGCAGTGCGCCTGGGCGAAGCGTGCCGCGTGCAGCTGCGCCACGACCGCGCGCGAGGCCTGCTCGAGGCCCGCGCGATGGAACACCATGGAGTCCACGGGATCTCCGAGTCGGGGCCGTGCCTCGCCGCGCAGCTCCGCGAGCGTCATCGCCGCCGCCACGAGCGCGGGGGAGTGGCCCTCGCGGCGCAGCCTGCCGGTCACGGCGAGCGCATCCTTGGGGGAGACGTCCCGCAGCGACGCGGCAAGCTCGAGGCATGCCTCGGAGACCGTGAGGCGCGCGGTGACGACGTCCATCCCCGGATCATCTCACCCGGGACCGACCCCCGAGGCGCGTTAGCACTCTCGGCACCCGAGTGCTAGATTGAGGATGCTCTCATGAGCGCAGATCCAGGATCGACCCCCGCGACGGCGGTCCTCAGGGTCTGCACCGAACTTACTTCGAGCACGGAAGGTGAGGTCCGCAGTGTCGGTCTCCATCAAGCCCCTGGAGGACAAGGTTGTTGTCAAGGCCGCTGCGGCCGAGACCACGACGGCGTCCGGCCTCGTGATCCCTGACACCGCCAAGGAGAAGCCCCAGGAGGGCGAGGTCGTGGCGGTGGGCCCGGGTCGCATCGACGACAACGGCAACCGTATCCCCGTCGACGTCAACGTCGGCGACAAGGTGATCTACAGCAAGTACGGCGGCACCGAGGTCAAGTACGCCGGCGAGGAGTACCTGATCCTCTCCGCGCGCGACCTGCTCGCCATCGTCGGCTAGCACCAGCCGCATCCGCACGGGCCTCGAGGCATCAGCCTCGGGGCCCGTCGGCGTTCCCGGGCCCGCGTGTGCGCGGGCGAGGCGCCGCCGGCGGCGGCCCGTCCCTCGTCCGGTCTGGACGATGCACGGGCCGCCGCGCGACGTCAGCTCGCCTGCTTGAGGCGTCCGGCGAGGACGGCGTGCCGCTCGTCCTCGCTGAGCCCGCCCCAGACCCCGAAGGGCTCACGTGCCTGGAGCGAGCGCTCGCGGCAGGTGTCGAGCACGGGGCAGCCGGCGCAGTACTCCTTCGCCGCCTCCGCACGGCGCCTCCGCGCCGCACCGCGCTCGCCTTCCGGGTGGAAGAACAGGTCCGGATCCGCATCGCGGCACGAACCTTCGTACTGCCATTCCCATTGATCCTGAGTAGGTGCTGGCAGCTTCGCCACGGCCTCCATCGCGCCCCCTTTATGGGTTGTCGCCGACTCTCCCCACGGGTGGCGCCATTGCCACCCAGAGCCGGTCACGGTCGTCCTACACATGTGTCCAACAGCCGGCTTGTGGCCGATGCTGGACACCCTCCCCCCACAGCCATTCATAACATCGTCCCTGGTGGTTGGGAAGTCCCGATTTGCCAGGTTTACCGACAATTCTGACGATTTCCCCGCATCGTCGCGGGCCTTTTTTCGGAGATCGCGTCTACTTGTCCGACAAGAACGCTCCTACCAGGCATGATGTTCGGCTTCCGGGCAAGGCGAGCCTTACATGAACGTTGTGTTAACGTGAACACCGCCATGGCGGTGTCGACGGGGTCGCGCTCCGCGCCGCGCGCCGATCGGCGTCCTGGTGCGACGTCGCCCGCGGTGACGAGGGCGGCGGCGCGGCACTTAGAATCTCCGTATGGCGCCCCTTGAGAACGATCCCTTCGCCTTCACCGGTCTGACCTACGACGACGTCCTCCTGCTGCCCGGGGAGTCCGATGTGATCCCCTCCGAGGTGGACACCACCACGCGGCTCACCAAGGGCATCTCCGTGGCTGTCCCGCTGCTGTCCGCAGCGATGGACACCGTCACCGAGGCGCGCCTCGCGATCGCGCTCGCCCGTCTCGGCGGCATCGGCGTGCTGCACCGCAACCTGTCGATCGAGGACCAGGCCCACCAGGTCGAGATCGTCAAGCGCTCCGAGTCGGGCATGATCACCGACCCCGTCACCGTGGGACCCGAGGTCACGCTCGCCGAGCTCGACGCGCTGTGCGGCAAGTACCGCGTCTCCGGGCTCCCGGTGGTCGATGAGGACCGCCGCCTGCTGGGCATCATCACCAACCGCGACCTGCGCTTCGTCCCGTCGTCCGAGTTCGCGTCGCGCCTGGTCAAGGACCACATGACGCCGATGCCGCTCATCACGGCGCGCGAGGGTGTCTCCAATGCGGAGGCGTCCGAGCTGCTCGCGAGGCACCGCGTCGAGAAGCTGCCGCTGGTCGACGCCGAGGGTCGGCTCACCGGCCTCATCACCGTCAAGGACTTCGTCAAGACCGAGAAGTACCCGCTCGCGACCAAGGACGTCGAGGGTCGGCTCCGGGTCGCGGCCGCGGTCGGCTTCTACGGCGACGCGTGGGAGCGCGCGACCGCGCTCGTCGACGCGGACGTCGACGCGCTGGTGGTCGACACGGCGCACGGCCACGCGCGCAAGATGATCGAGATGATCCAGCGCCTCAAGTCCGACCCCGCGACGGCGCATGTGCAGGTCATCGGCGGCAACGTCGCCACGCGCGAGGGCGCGCAGGCGCTCGTGGATGCGGGCGTCGATGCGGTCAAGGTGGGCGTGGGCCCGGGCTCGATCTGCACCACGCGCGTGGTCGCGGGTGTGGGCGTGCCCCAGGTGACCGCGGTCTACGAGGCATGGAAGGCGGCGCACCCCTCGGGCGTGCCCGTCATCGCCGACGGCGGCCTCCAGTACTCGGGCGACATCGCCAAGGCCCTGGTGGCCGGCGCATCGTCCGTCATGCTCGGCTCGCTGTTCGCGGGCTGCGCCGAGACTCCCGGCGACCTGGTGCTGGTCAACGGCAAGCAGTTCAAGAGCTACCGCGGCATGGGGTCGATGGGCGCGATGGCGTCCCGGGGTCGCGTGTCCTACTCGAAGGACCGCTACTTCCAGGCCGACGCCCCGAGCGACGACGACCTCATCCCCGAGGGCATCGAGGGTCGGGTGCCGTACAAGGGTCCCCTCTCCTCCGTGGTCCGCCAGCTCGTGGGCGGCCTGGGCCAGTCGATGTTCTACGTGGGTGCGCGCACCATCCCCGAGCTGCAGGAGCGCGGGAAGTTCGTCCGCATCACGCCGGCCGGGCTCAAGGAGTCTCACCCGCACGACGTGCAGATCACCGTCGAGGCGCCCAACTACTCCGGTCGCAGCTAGGCGTCCGCGGCCCGCGTGGACCTCGCCTGGCAGACGCTCGCGATCCTCGCGGTCGTCGCGCTGCTCGCGGGGTTCCTCGACACCTTGGCGGGCGGGGGAGGGCTGCTGACGCTCCCTGCCCTGCTGCTCGCCGGGGTGCCGCCGCTCCAGGCGCTCGGCACCAACAAGCTCCAGGGGTCCTTCGGGACCGGCATGGCGACGTGGCAGGTGATCCGTCGACGCCGCGTGCGATGGTCCGATGCGCGGTGGCCCATGCTGTGGGCCTTCCTCGGATCCGCGGCGGGCTCGGTGGCCATCCAGCTCGTGGACCCCGAGCCGCTGCGGGTGGTGATCCCCGTGGTGCTCGCCGTCATCGCCGCGTACTTCGCGTTCGTGCCCAAGGCGCACGTGCCGCCGACCCACGCGCGCATGAGCGCGGCGCCGTACGAGGCGACCGTGGTGCCCGCGATCGGAGCGTACGACGGCGCGTTCGGGCCCGGCACGGGATCGCTGTTCGCGCTGTCCGGCGTCACGCTGCGCGCCTACGAGCTGCCGCGCTCCACCGCCGTCGCGAAGACCCTCAACTTCGCGACCAACGTCGCCTCGCTCCTGGTCTTCGCCCTCGCCGGGAAGATGGTGTGGGCGGTGGGGGCGGCGATGATCGGCGGGCAGCTGCTCGGGGCCTACGTCGCGTCGCACGTGCTCTTCCGGGTCAAGCCCGTGGTGCTCCGCGCGCTCATCGTGGTGATGAGCGTCGGGATGCTGATCCGCTACCTGCTCGGCTGACCGCCGGGCGGGACGCGTCTACCCCGACGCATCGTGCACGTTCTGACGCAGGAACGGGCACCGAACGTCGGGGTAGACGCTTGCACGCGGGTAGGTCAGGGGTAGAGGCCCCGGAGCCGGTGCGCGTCGGTGACCCGCTGCACCGCCAGGGCCGTCGCGGCCTCCCGGTACGTGAGCGAGTGCGCGCCCGAGTAGTCGACCACGTCGTGCCACGCCTTGGTCATGCGCTCCTCGAGCCGGTCGTTCACGTCCCGCTCGGACCACTGGTACGCCTGGTTCGCCTGGACCCACTCGAAGTAGGAGACGACCACGCCGCCCGCATTCGCGAGGATGTCGGGGACCACCAGCACGTCGCGGTCGGTGAGGATCGCGTCGGCATCCTTGGTGGTGGGCCCGTTCGCGCCCTCGACCACGATGCTCGCCTGGACCTTCGCGGCGTTGTCCGCGGTGAGGACGCCCTCCACCGCGGCGGGCACCACCATGTCGACGTCGAGCAGCAGGATCGAGGCCGGGTCGATCGACTCGGTGCCCTCGAAGCCCGACACGGAGCCCGTCCGGTCGGCGTGCTCGGCCAGGCGGCCGATGTCGAGGCCGCGCTCGTCGTAGACCGCGCCGTCGATGTCGCTGACCGCGAGCACCTTGACGCCGGCGGCCGCGAGGAACCGTGCCGCGTCGCGGCCCACCTTGCCGAAGCCCTGGACCGTGGCGGTGGTGCGGGACGGATCCATGCCGCGCGACGCGAGCGCCATGAGCGCGATGTGCGCGACGCCTCGGGACGTCGCTGCGGCGCGCCCGAGCGAACCGCCCAGGCTCACCGGCTTGCCCGTCACCACGCCCGGCACGGTGTGGCCCATGGCCGCCGAGTAGGTGTCCATGATCCAGGCCATGGTCCGCTCGTCCGTGCCGATGTCGGGTGCGGGGATGTCCTTGGTGGGCCCGATGATGGGCAGGATCTCCGAGGTGTAACGCCTGGTCACGCGCTCGAGCTCGGCCTGCGAGTGCTCGCGCGGGTCGATTGCGATCCCGCCCTTGGCGCCGCCGTACGGCACGTCGACGAGCGCGCACTTCCACGTCATCCACATCGCGAGCGCGCGGACCTCGTCGAGATCGACCGACGGTGCGTAGCGCAGGCCGCCCTTCGCGGGGCCGCGCGAGAAGTTGTGCTGCACCCGGTAGCCCGAGTAGACGGCGATCGAGCCGTCGTCGCGGCGCAGCGGGACGCTCACCATGAGCTCGCGTCGGGGGGTGGTGAGCATCTTCTTGATGCCGCCGTTGATGCCGAGGTGCGCCAGCGCGTTGTCGAGCTGGGAGAGCGCATCGGTGAGAGGGCCGGCCCCTGTGGGGGCTTCGGCCTCCGTGGTGGACCACGTCATTGTGACCTCCGGGTAGGTGTGTCCTTCGACACTAGCCGCGCCGGGGCGTCCTCCTGGTGGCCGTGATGGCGAGTTGCGGCGCCGCGAGTGGCCCGTGTGTACGGGTCCTAGAAGAGGGAGTCCTGACCCGAGCCGCCGGCCTCCGCGGACGATGCGGGCGCTGCCAGGGCGAGCGCGGGTGCGGCCACGGGCCAGATCGGGTCGGGAAGGTCGTCCGTGGTCCCCTTGGACTTGAGCCAGGCGCCGAAGCGCACGGCCCAGTCATGGTGCGCGGACGCCTGGAGGTCGTGGAGCGAGTCCAGCGACGTGCTGCGCATGGTCGGGTGCGCCGCCGCGAGCGCCTGGACCAGCTCGAGCGTCGCGAGCACATCGGCATCCGCCGCGTGGAGGTCGTCCGCCTCCACCGTGACCGCGTAGAGCGTGCACAGGTCGATCAGCTTGCGCTTGCCCTTGCGGTACTGGTCGAGCTTGCGGTCGAGGACCAGCGGGTCGATCACCGGCCGCACCTCCTCGCTGTCGAGGCGCGAGGCGAGAGAGGGGAGCCCGTGGCGCGCGAGCTCGTGCTCGAGGAGCGTGAGGTCGAACTGCGCGTTGAAGGCGACCACCGGGTGGCCGGCGTTGAGCGCCTCCGCAAGCGCGGTCGCGATCTCCTCGAGGGCATCCGGCGGCTGGACGCCCTCGGCGCGCGCCCTCTCCGTGGAGATCCCGTGCACCGCGCTCGCGGACGCGGGGATGTCGACGCCCGGATCGATCAGCCACGTGCGCGTCGAGACCGCGTCGCCCCGGCGCGTGATCACCGCCGCGGTGACGATGCGGTCGGTCGCGGTGGACACGCCCGTGGTCTCGGTGTCGAATCCCACCATGGTCTCGTCGAGCCAGCTCATGGTCCTAGCCTGGCACGCCGCTCCGACACCGTGCGCACCCTTGTCCCCAGGTGCGGGAGGTGCATCGTCCTGCGGCGGTGTCGCACGTGGACGCTAGGCTGGTGACCCGTGAGCAACGAGATCGAGATCGGCCGCGGCAAGCGCGGGCGCCGCGCCTATTCCTTCGACGACATCGCGGTGGTGCCCTCGCGGCGTACGCGCGACCCGAAGGTGGTGAGCCTGGGCTGGCAGATCGACGCGTTCCAGTTCGAGATCCCCGTCATCGGTGCGCCGATGGACTCCGTGATGAGCCCTGCGACGGCGATCGCGCTCGGCAACGCGGGCGGCCTGGGCGTGCTCGACCTCGAGGGCCTGTGGACCCGCTACGACGACCCCGCCTCGCTGCTCGAGGAGATCGCCGGGCTGGACCCCGAGGGTGCGACCGCCCGCATGCAGGAGATCTACCGCGAGCCCATCAAGGACGAGCTCATCACCGCGCGTCTGCAGGAGATCCGCGCCGCCGGCGTGGTGGTCGCCGGGGCCCTCAGCCCGCAGCGCACCCAGGAGCACTACGCGACCGTGCTGAAGGCCGGCGTGGACCTGTTCGTCATCCGCGGCACCACGGTGAGCGCCGAGCACGTCTCCGACGGTGCCGAGCCGCTCAACCTCAAGAAGTTCATCTACGACCTCGACGTGCCCGTGATCGTCGGCGGCGCCTCCACCTACCAGGCGGCCCTCCACCTCATGCGCACGGGCGCGGCGGGCGTGCTGGTCGGCTTCGGCGGCGGGGCGGCGCAGACCACGCGCACCACGCTCGGCATCCACGCGCCGATGGCGACCGCGGTGTCCGACGTCGCGGCGGCACGTCGCGACTACCTCGACGAGTCCGGCGGCCGCTACGTGCACGTGATCGCCGACGGCGGGCTGGGCCGCTCGGGGGACATCGTCAAGGCGTTCGCGTGCGGCGCGGACGCGATCATGCTCGGCGCGGCGCTCGCGCGTGCCGAGGAGGCCCCCGGCGCCGGCTACCACTGGGGCCCCGAGGCGCACCACCCCGTGCTGCCGCGCGGCGAGCGCGTCCACGTCGGCACCCACGGCACGCTCGACGAGCTGCTCTTCGGCCCCGGCACGCGTGCCGATGGCACCTCGAACCTCATGGGTGCCCTGCGCCGTTCCATGGCCACCACCGGCTACTCGGACCTCAAGGAGTTCCAGCGCGTCGACATCGTGGTGAGCCCGTACCAGGCCCAGTAGGGACCGTGGCCGGCGACGTCCCCGAGCTGTGCGTCGCCGACGCGGCTGCGTGGCGTGCCTGGCTCGATGCGCACGAGCGCGACGGCGACGGCGTCTGGCTGGTGCTCGCCAAGAAGGGCGTGACCGACCCGACGTCGCTCACCTATGGCGAGGCGCTCGACGAGGCGCTGTGCTCCGGGTGGATCGACGGCCAGAAGCGGAGCCGCGATGCGGCGACCTTCCTGCAGCGCTTCACGCCCCGGCGGCCCCGGTCGATCTGGTCGGTGCGCAACACCGAGCACATCGCTCGCCTCGAGGCCGAGGGGCGGATGCGACCGACGGGACGTGCCGAGGTCGACCGCGCGCGTGCGGATGGGCGATGGGACCGGGCCTACGCGGGCTCCGCCACCGCGGAGGTCCCGGCGGACCTGGCGGCCGCGCTCGATGCCGCGCCGGGGCTGCGCGCCCGCTTCGATGCGCTCTCGAGCGCCGAGCGCTTCTCGATCCTCCACCCGCTCATGACCGCGGCCAGCGAGCGCACGCGCGCGGCGCGGCTCGCGCGTGCGCTCGATCGGCTTGGCGGTACCGCCCGCTAGCCTCCCGAAGATCCGCAATTCACGGCAGGATGCGACCAGCACAAGCGTGCAAGTGGATGGCGCTTCACATCTGTCGGTGATCGGTGCCCTGCCGCGGCGTCCGACGCCGCGCTGGCCGTCGAGGCTCGCGTCTAGCGCGGGGGGAGGACCGTCAGCGCCTCGACCGTCGCGCCGTCGACGCGCAGCGACGCGACCGCGGCGCGTACGTCGGCGACGGGTCCGGTGAGGATGACCGTCGCGCCCGCCTCGTCATGGTGCACGCCGACGGCGGCCTCCAGCAGGAGGTCGTCGCGGGCGTCCGAGACCACCGCGACCGCCCTCACGCGCGCATCGTCCGCATGGACCAGGTCCACCACGCGCACCACCGCGAGCCGCGCGAGCGTGCGCACCAGCACCTGGGCCAGGCGCTCGGACGCGGAGAACTCGATGCACAGGGTGCCCACGCCGCCATGCACGTCGAGCGTCGAGATCGAGCCGAAGCTCACTCCGCGCTCCGAGAACACGCCCGCGATCGCGGCGGACGCGCCGGAGCGGTCCTCCACCTGCACGAACGCGAACCAGCGTTGGGTGAGGGTGCTCATCGGGCTCCCCCTCCCCACGCGACCACGGACTCGTTGATGGTCTGTGCGACCTCCCATAGGGCGCGGGACTCGTCGGGCGCCGGATCGTCGAGCATCACGCGGGTCCAGCCGTCCGGGCCCACCGCGACCGGCACGCCGAGAACGCCGGTCCACGGCGTACCGCCCAGCTCGATCTCGCCGTCGAGCAGCACCTGACCCGCGACCACGATGTCGCGGCCGTCGAGCACCGTGCGGACCAGGTCCACCGTCGCGTTGGCGGTGCCGTTCGCGGTCTTCGCGCCGCTCTGGTGCGTGAGGTACGGCCGGATCACGGCCTGGACGTCCGGCGGGTAGGCGTCGATCGCGGCGAACGCGCTCGCGACGTCGGGCGTCGAGGCGATGCGCTGCTTGGCGGTCGCGACCTCGGAGCGGAAGGAGGCGAGGGTGCGGTCGCCGCGGAGGCGATCGACGATCTCGGCCCGCTCGTCGGGGTCGAGGCCGCGCAGGCGCACGCTCGACCACAGCGGCACCATCATGTCGCCGTGCTGCCCGGCCACGAAGCCGCTCACGCGATGCCGACGGATTCCCAGGGTCGCGGCGATCTCGCGCCGGAAGCGCAGCGTGTCGAGCCATGCGCCCATGCCGATCACCCGGTGGCGGCCCAGGCGTCGCGCGAACACCTCGACGGCGAGCTCGACCGGGTTGGAGACCACGATGACGACCTCGTGCCCGGAGCCGTGCGCCGCGAGCGCATCGGCGTACTCCTCGAAGACCTTGCGGTTGTCGGCGGCGAGCCTGTCGCGGTCGATCACGTGGCCGGTGCCGGTCGGCACGGTGCGCCCCGCGGTCATCACCACCACGTCCGCGACCACGTCCTCGGGGCTGGTCGCCACGTCGATGTGCGGCGCGCGCTCGTCGAACGCGTCGATCAGGTCGACGCGGAGGCCGTGCACCGCCGCGCCTGACGATCCACCGGTGCGGCCCACCAGCTGGAGACGGGACGATGCCCCGAGCTCGCCCCGCTCGATGAGGGAGCCGCAGATCGCCCGGCCCACGTCTCCGGTGGCTCCCACGATCGCGACATCCATGACCTCGACGGTACCGGGCGCGTATGTCCCGGGTGTTGCCGCGGGTCGCGGGTGCCGGCCTCAGGTCTCCGGACGCTCGATCACCACGAACTCGCCCGAGTACATGCCCATCGCGCACGAGTAGCGGTAGGTGCCGGTCTCGGTGGGTGTGAACTCGACCGTCTCGGCCTCGAACAGCACCATGATCCGGTCGAGGCCCAGCGACGGGGCGTCGATCGCGCTCTGGCATCCCTTGTAGACCGGCTCGAGGGTCCACGCGACGGGTTCGTCGACATAGACGACCGTGGTCGCGGGGGAGTAGCCGTCGTCCACCACCTCCGTGGTGACCTGCTGGACGCCGTCGACCTCGGTGACGTTGGGCGTCCGCTCGGTGGCGGTGACGGCGGTCGCGCGAAGACCGGGAGCGAGCTGCGTGATCGCGCCCGAGGCCGTCACCAGCGCGAACGCGACCACGGCGACACCGACGCCCCTCAGGACGCGACCGGCCGCGGGCCGGCGCGAGGATGCGGCGGCCCCGGCGGCCGCACCCGCGGCGAGCAGCCCCGGCGTGGTACCGATCGCGAACAGCCCCATGACCAGCGCACCCTCGCGCGCGCTGCCCGTCGACAGCGCGTACACCTGCACGGCCTGCGTGAAGCCGCACGGCAGGAAGAAGGTGGCGGCGCCCAGGCCGAGCGTGCGCATGGTGCCGCCCGCGGCATCGTCCGACGAGGCGCCGCTCACCCAGCCGCCCCACCGCCCCGGCAGCGAGAGCTGCCATGCGGCCACGCGCGGCGAGGTCTCGGTCAGGCGCACCCCGACGACCGCCATGACCACCGCGGCGAGCAGGACCACGACGGCGAGCAGCAGCCCCGAGGGTGCGAGGGAGCGGCCCACGAGCCCGATGAGCGCGCCGAGCAGCGAGAAGCCGACCACGCGCCCGGCGTTGAACACCAGGTGCGGGCGCAGCCGTGCCAGGCCGGTGGCGCGGGACGGCACCGAGGCCGCGAGCGAGATCACCAGGCCTCCGACCAGCGCCATGCACGTGGACACCGAGGCCGCCACGCCGAGCCCCAGCACCACCGCCGCCGACCCCGCGGAGGCGCCGGCGGTGAGGTCCTGCACGCGCGACGCCAGGCCGAGCGCCCATGCCGCGGCCGCGAGGAACCCGACGACCGCGACGGCCACCAGGAGGTCGCGCCAGACGAAGGGATCGCGGCTGAGCCAGGGTCGGGTGCCGACCGAGTACGGGGTGTCCGCCAGCGCGTGGTCCACCTCCGCGTCGGAGGGCAGCATCCGGCCCTCGAGCGTGAGCCTGCCCGAGCGTCGATCGGCGCTCGCGGACTCGACCCCGGGGAGCGTGAGCGCGGCGGCGGCCACGGTGCCCTCGCACGCCGCGCAGGTCATGCCGGCGATGGGGACGATGCGTTCGCTCACGGGGACTCTCCTTCGGGTGAGTCCATTAAGCACCGTGGCGGGAGCCTGTGCACGGGACCGAGGTCGCGACCCCGCCTGTGGGGCAGGGTCGGTAGGGTGCCTCAGCCCAGCTGCTCGGTCAGCTCCAGCCACCGCTCCTCGAGCTCCGCGTTCTCCGCCTCGAGCGCCTGGAGCTCCTTCATGTACTTCGCGAGGCCCGCGAAGTCGCTCTGGTCGTGCATGACCATCTCGTTGTGCAGGCCCTCGGTGAGCTCCTCGATCTTGGCCATGCGGCGCTCGGCGGCCTTGAGCTCCTTCTCGACGGCGCGGCGCTCGGCGCCGCTGAGCTCGGGCTCGCCGGACGATGCGGGGGTCGCCACGGCGTCGGGGAACGCCGCGCGCACGGTGGCGGCGGCATCGTCCCCGCCCACGCCGAAGGTGCCGATGCCGGAGGCGCCGCCCGCGCGGCGCTCGCGCGACATCGCGACGTACTCGTCGACGCCGCCGGGGAGGTGGCGCAGCCCGCCGTCGACCACCGCGTACTGCTGATCGGTGATGCGCTCCATGAGGTAGCGGTCGTGGCTCACCACGATGAGCGTGCCGGGCCACGAGTCGAGCAGGTCCTCGAGCGCCGCGAGCATGTCGGTGTCGAGGTCGTTGGTGGGCTCGTCGAGCACCAGCACGTTGGGCTCGCTCAGCAGCACCACCAGGAGCTGGAGGCGGCGGCGCTGGCCTCCTGACAGACGCCCCACGGGCGTCTTGAGCTGGATCGAGGTGAAGCCCATGCGCTCGAGGAGCTGGCTGGGCGTCATCTCCTGGCCGTCGCTCAGCTTGATCGACGCGTAGCGCTTCACCACGGCGGAGACGCGCTCGTCGGCGATGTCGTCGAGCTCCGCGAGCTGCTGGCTCAGCTGCTCGACGCGGACGGTCATGCCGGTCTTGACCCGTCCCGACGTGGGTTCCTGCTCGCCCGTGACAAGGCGCAGGAAGGTCGACTTGCCGGCACCGTTCTCCCCGAGGATGCCGATGCGGTCGCCGGGGCCGATGTTGAAGTCGAGGTGCCGCAGCACCTCCTTGCCGCCGTAGCTCACGCCCACGTCCACCAGCTCGACCACGTCCTTGCCCAGGCGTGCGGCGGCCATGCGGTGGAGCTTGACGGTGTCGCGGATGGGCGGCACATCCGCGATGAGCGCGTTGGCGGCGTCGATCCGGAACTTGGGCTTCGACGTCCGTGCCGGCGCGCCGCGGCGGAGCCATGCGAGCTCCTTGCGCATGACGTTCTGGCGACGCTGCTCGGTGACGGCGGCGATGCGGTCGCGCTCGACGCGCTGCAGCACATAGGCGGCGTAGCCGCCGTCGTACATGTCGACCTCGCCGTCGTGGACCTCCCACGTCCTGGTGGAGATCTCGTCGAGGAACCAGCGGTCGTGGGTGACCACCAGGAGGGCGCCCTTGCTGACGGTCCAGCGCCGCTTGAGGTGGTCGGCGAGCCAGGTCACGCCCTCGACGTCGAGGTGGTTGGTGGGCTCGTCGAGGAAGACCACGTCGTGGTCGCCCACCAGCACATGAGCGAGCGCGACGCGGCGCTGCTGGCCACCGGAGAGGTCGCCGACCACCGCGTCGGCGGGGAGGTCGGGGACCAGGCCGGACATGATGTCGCGGACGCGCGGGTCGCCGGCCCACTCGTGCTCGTCGCGCTCGCCCACGATCGCCTGGGCGACGGTGAGGGACTCGTCGACATGGTCGGACTGGTCGAGCACGCCGATGCGGGTGCCGCGGGCGACCGTCACGCGACCGTCGTCGGGCTCGATGCGGCCCGCGAGGACCTTGAGGAGGGTGGACTTGCCCGCGCCGTTGGCGCCGACCATGCCGATGCGGTCGCCGTCGTCGAGGCCGACGGTGATGCTGTTGAGCACGGGTCCGGTGCCGAAGTCCAGGTGAAGCGCCTCGGCGCCAAGCAGGTGAGCCACCCGACAAGGGTAGTCGCGCCCGGTCCCACGGCTCCGCCACGCGGCTCGGCGGGGGTCAGACGCGCTCGAGCACCACCACGGGGATGTCCCGGTCGGTGCGCTGCTGGTACGCGTCGTAGTCGGGCCACGCCTCGACCATCGCCGCCCACATCGCCGGCTTCTCCTCGGCGGTGGCGATGCGGGCGCGGGCGGGGAACCTGTCCGCCCGGACCTGCACGCCGACCTCGGGGTGCGCGGCAAGGTTGAGGAACCACGCCGGCGGCTTGTCCGCTCCGCCCTTCGACGCGACCACGATGAGGGCGCCGTCCCACTCCCGGTAGATCAGCGGGCTGGTGCGGGCCTCGCCGCTCCTGCGACCCACGGTGGTGAGGAGGAGGACGGTGGTGCCGTGGCGCCAGTCGTGCCCGTCGGCGCCGTCGGTCTCGAGGTAGCGCGCCACGTGCGCGGGGCCGTGAAGGTCGATCGCGGAGGTCATGCACCCCATTGTGCGCACGCGGGCGGGTGGCGTGCAGGGCTGCCCCGGCTACGCTCCCAGCCATGAGATGCGTCGCGATCCGCCATGTCGCCTTCGAGGACCTCGGTATCTGGGAGGCGGAGATCGCGGCGCACGGCTACGAGGTGGTGTACCTCGACGCCGGGGTCGACGACCTCGCGCCGTTCGCGTCCGCCGAGCTGGGGTTCGTGCTCGGCGGGCCCGTCGGGGTCGCCGATCTCGAGGACTACCCGGTGCTCGCCGAGGAGGCCGCGCTGCTGGTCTCTCGTGTCACGTCCGGGCTGCCCACCCTCGCCGTCTGCCTCGGCGCCCAGCTGCTTGCGCATGCGCTCGGCGGCGCGGTCGAGCGGGGCGAGCCCGAGGTCGGCTGGGGCGCCGTCGACCTGACGCCCGAGGCCGCCGGGACGCCGCTGCGCCACCTCGAGGGCATCCCGGTCCTCCACTGGCACGGCGACCGCATCGTCCCTCCCGCGGGAGCGACCGTGCTGGCCTCGACGCCCGCGACCCCATGCCAGGCCTTCGCGTACGGCTCCGCACTCGCTCTCCAGCTCCATCCCGAGGTGGACGCGGAGCGCATCGAGCGGTGGCTCATCGGCCATACCGGCGAGCTCCGCTCGCTCGGGGTGTCGGTGACGGCGCTGCGCGAGCGCTCCCGCGAGGTGGGGGACGATGCGGCGGTCGCCGGGATCCTCATGATCCGGGAGTGGCTGCGCGGACAAGGGAAGGGCGGGTCATGAACATCAGGCAGGCAGCGGCGGGAGCGGCGGCGCTCGACGCGGGCGCCATCGTGGTGTTCGCCGCGATCGGGCGCGCGAGCCACGACGAGGGCATCCTCGGCCCCGGGGGATCCGGGCTTGCGACGACGGTGTGGCCGTTCGCCGTAGGCGCCGCGCTCGGGTGGGCGCTCGCGCGCGGATGGAGGCAGCCGTGCGACTGGCGGCGCACGGGCGTGACGGTGTGGGCCTCGACCCTGGCGGGCGGCATGGCGCTGCGCGCCGTGAGCGGCCAGGGGGTGCAGGTCTCGTTCGTGATCGTCGCGGGGACGTTCCTCGCGGCCTCTCTCATCGGGTGGCGCGTCGTCTCCGGCGTGATCGCGAGGAGGCGCGGTCTCAAGGGCTGAGGCCGCCTACGCGGTCACGACGACCTTGCCCACCTGGTCGCCCGAGACCACCCGTGCCACCGCATCGTGCGCCCGCGCAAGGGGGTGCACGCTGTCGATCGTGGGACGCAGGCCGGTGCGCACCAGGAACGCCATGAGCGCCGCGAGGTCCTCGCGCGCACCCATGGTGACGCCCTGGATGCGGAGCTCGTGGAAGAACACGCGCGTGAGCAGCGCGGGATCGGGATCGCCGGTGGTGTGGCCGGCGATCGCGATGGTGCCGCCGTTGCGCACGCTCGCGATCGAGTGCTTCCAGGTCGCCCTGCCCACCGTCTCGATCACCGCGTCGACGCGTCGCGGCAGCCGCGCCCCCGGCTCCACCGCGGCGACCGCGCCCATCTCCACGGCGGCCGCGCGCTTGGCCTCCGACCGGGAGGTCGCGTAGACCTCGAGGCCGGCGGCCGCGCCCAAGGCGATCGCGGCGCTCGCGACACCGCCTCCCACGCCTTGGACCAGCACCGACTGCCCGGGCTTGAGATCCGCGCCGTGGAAGAGCATCCGGTACGCCGTGAGCCACGCCGTCGGGAGGCATGCGGCCTCCTCCCACGTGAGCTCCGCAGGCTTGGGGATGAGGTTCGCGGTCGGCACCGCGACCCGCTCCGCGAGCGTCCCGGGATAGCGCTCCGACAGGATCGAGCGCGGCTCGCGCGGCCCCACGCCGTGGCCGTCCGCGCCGATCACGCCGTGGACCACCACCTCCGCGCCGTCGTCGGTGACCCCCGCCGCGTCGCAGCCGAGGATCATCGGCAGCTGCGCCTCGGTGAGCCCCACCCCGCGCAGCGACCACACGTCGTGGTGGTTGATGCTCGCGGCGCGCACCGTCACCGTGGTCCAGTGCTCGCGCGGCTCGGGTGCGGGCCGTTCGCCCACCTCGAGCGCGCCGGCGGGGTCGTCGGGGGAGAAGCGGGCGGCATAGGCGGCGAGCATGCCTCTCACCCTAGGACGATGCGCGGACGGCCGCCGGGACCGAGGTCGCGCATCGGGCCCGCCGACGCACCATGATGAGCGCATGGGCATCGACAGGACGATCGTGACCGACGGGAGCGACCTCGCGGCGGCGCATGAGGAGGCCGGGGCGTTCGAGTACCGCAAGCGGCTGGTGGTCCCACGGGCGGGCAACCAGGCGACCGTGGCGTTCATGGAGATCCCGCCAGGCAGGTCCGCCTACCCCTACCACTGGCACGAGGGCGTGACCGAGGTCTACGTGATCCTCGCGGGCTCCGGCACGCTGCGCACCCCCGAGGGTGACAGGCGGGTGGGAGCCGGTGCGGTGGTGGTGCTGCCGCCGGGGCCCTCCGGTGCGCACCGCCTCACCAACGACGGCACCGAGGTGCTGCGGTATGTCGACGTCGACACGACGAGCGACCCGGATGTGACCCACTACCCCGACTCGGGGAAGTCCGGGCTCATCCTGGGCGGGGTCGCGGTCGCATTCCATCGCGACGGCGACGGTGTGCCGTACTACGACGGGGAGCCGGACGCGGAGCAGCCTCCGCGTCCGACCGCCAGCGACACGGACTAGGCGAGCACGAACTTCTCGACGCCCGTCGCGAGCTCGGTCGCGATGCCGGTGAGCCCCGTCACCACGCCGCCGACCTCGTCCGCGCTGCGTCGCGCACTCTCCGCCGAGTCCGACAGCTGGTGCGCGGCCGTCGAGATCTCGCTCGCGCCGTCGGCTGCGACCACCAGGTTGCGCTCGACCTCGGTGGTGGTCGCGCTCTGCTGCTCGATCGCAGCCGAGATCGACGACTGGTGCTCGTCGACCCGGGCGATGGACCCGGCGACGCGCTCGACTGCGGCCTGGACCTCGGCGGAGTCCTTCGCCACGTGCTCGAGCACCGGGCGGATGGTGTCGATCGCGCTCGCGGTCTGCTGCGCGAGGTCCTTCACCTCGTTCGCCACCACCGCGAAGCCCTTGCCCGCCTCGCCTGCGCGTGCGGCCTCGATGGTCGCGTTGAGCGCGAGCAGGTTGGTCTGCGCCGCGATCGCGGTGATGGTCGTGAGCACCGACGCGATGCGCGAGGACGAGTCCTCGAGCCGGCCCGACAGCGCCGCGGCCTCGTCGGTCGTGTGGACTGCGGTGCGGGTCTCGCCGGTCGCGGCGTGGACATCGCGCGCCACGGACTCGATGGTGGTGCGCATCTCGATCATCGCCGCGCTGACGGACTGGACCTCGAGGCTCATCGCCGTCGCGGTCTGTGCGGCGCTGCCCGCGTGGGTCGCGGTGAGCGAGGCGTCACCCTGGAGGCCCGTGCTCGAGCCGTGCAGCTGGTCTGCGGTGGTGCGTACCGACTCCGCGCCGGTGCGCAGGCTGGTGACGGTGTCGCGCATCGCGACGATGGTCGCGACGAGCGCGTCGCCCATGCGTCCGATCTCGTCGATGCCCTCGGAGGCGAAGTCGCGCGAGAGGTCGTGGTCCGCGACGCGGTGCAGCGCGTCGGTGATCCGCTGGACGCGGCCCACGATGCGACCGGACACGATCACGATGAGGCCGACCGCGAGGGCCGACACGACCAGGCCCACGATGAGCAGCGTGCGCGTGAGCGCCGCGATGCCCTCGGACAGGTGGTTGGGCACCAGCTCGAGCTCGCTGTCGAGGCCCCACGCGGCGATCGTCCAACCCCACGGGGCGTAGCGGGCGACCTCGACGTGCGCGCCGTCGCCCGCGAGCTCCACGCGCGTCGCGGCGGTCGCGACCTCGTCCGTGAGGGGGGCCGCGGCATCGGTCAGCGCGGTGGCGATCGCCTCGTCGACGGCGGTGCCCGCCTCCGCGCCTGGCGGCGGCACCACCCAGGCGCCCGCATCGTCCGTCACGGTGACGTAGCCGGTCTCGCCCACCATCATCTCGGCCAGCGCCGTCCGCAGGTGCGTGTCGACCGCGGCCTGGGGGAGGCCCACGAAGATCGCGCCGGTGACCTCGTCGCCCTCCATGATCGGGGCGTACGCGGTCACGTACTGCTCCCCCACGACGGTCGCGGTGCCGTAGTAGGGGTTGCCCGACATGAGCGCGGAGACCACCGCGTTCGGGGTGCCGTCGGCGTTGGTCGCCCCGATGTAGGTGCCGATCGCTCGCGTGCCGTCGGCGCCGGGCACGGTGGTCGCGACGCGCAGCATGTCGCCCTCGTCGTCCATGCGCTGGAACACGGTGGTCGCGGCGCCGAGCAGGTCCGTGACCGTGTCGACCACCGGCACGGGGGTGCCCAGGTCCGCGACCTTCCCGAGGTCCTGGCCGCCGATGAGGAGGCGGGGCACGGTCACCTCGGTCGCCTCGCCCGTGGCCTGGTTGGTCGCCTGCCAGGTGCGGTCCCGACCATGGGAGACCTCACCCATGGAGGCCATGATCGCCTGCGCGACGGAGAGCTCGGACTCCATGCGCGAGGTCACGGCGTCCACCTGGCTCGACACCAGCTGACGCGCGGAGCGTGCGGTCTGCTCCATCGACGCGGCGTTGAGCTGCTGCACGTCCTCGGTCGCCTGGTCCGCGAGGCGTTGCGCCTGCACGGTGCCGACGGCGGTCAGCGCGATGGAGGAGCCGAGCACGGCGACCGCGCCGAGCGTGACGAGCTGGAGGCGCAGGCTGGTGCGCAGGGTGGGGAGGGGCATGGGTGAGGCCTTCGGGAGCGGGACGAGAGGGGGGTCGTTGGTCCCATCGGCCGCGGCGCGGCGAAGTGAGGCGTCGAAACATGGAGTTTACGTGGGCATTTTTTGGCTTGCTGTGCCGTAATGCCGCTCGTAGCAGAAGGGCCGATGCGCCGGGTGACCCGGCGCATCGGCCCTTCGATGCGGGTATGAGGCTCGCTGTCAGGCGAGCTTCTTGTAGGTGTACGTCGCCGAGATCGTGTCCGCCGCGGAGGTCGCGTACTCGCCGAGCGCGAACGTCACGTGGACGGTGCTGGTCGTCGCCGGGAGCTTGAGCGCGCCCAGGGTCTGCTTGCCCTCGGTCGCCACGCCGATCTTCGCCGCGCCGCCTTCGACCTTGTCGTAGCCCCACAGCACGTCGCCGCTCACCCACGACCACTCGGTGGTGACCTTCACGCTCGCGCCGCCGAACCGCTGGGCGCTCACCACATCGCTCGGCACCGGGATGGTGCCGAAGTCGTAGAGAGCGATCGAGTCGCCGTAGTACGCGTCGTACGCGTCGCACACGACGTCGCCGACGGTGAAGTAGCTCTCGTAGCACGCGCCGATGTCGTACTCGTCGAGGTTGTAGTAGCCGTCCATGATCGTCGAAGCCTTGTACGTCAGCTTCTTGGTCGTGGTGACGAGCTTCTTCTTGCTCACGTTGACCGTGGTCCGCGCCGTCTTCTTGCTGCCCTCGGGTCCCTTGACCGAGACGATCACGTCGTAGGTGCCCGGGACGATCGCGCCGCCGACGCGGCCGTCCCATGTGAGCGTGCGCTTCTTGGACGTGCTGAGGGTCCAGGTCTTCACGGTCTTGCCGTCCTTGACGACCTTGACGGTGCCCGTCGCCGGGATGGCCTTGCCGGTGCTGCTGGCCGGGATCACCGTGAACGCGACGGAGTCGCGGTACGAGTCCTTGGCCGGGTAGACCGTGCCGACGCTCTTCTTGAGGCCCACGCTCTTCACCGAGGTGGCCGCGACCTTGACCGTGGTGGACGCGGTCTGCTTGCCACCCTCCGGGCCCTTGAGCGAGGCCGTCACGGTGTAGGTGCCGGGCACGACCTTGCCGCCGATGCGGCCGTCCCACGTGATGGTGCGGACCTTCGAGTTGGTGAGGCTCCACGACTTCACGGTGGTGCCGTTGCGGGTGATCTTGACGGAGCCCGTGGACGGGAACGAGGCGCCCGTGGTGCGGGTCGGGGTGACCGTGAGGCTCACCGTGTCGCGGTCCGAGTCCTTGTACGGGTAGACGGTGCCGATGCTCTTGCTCACCGCGAGGCTCGTGACCGCGGTGCGCCTGACCGTGAGCGGCGCCGAGTCCGTGAGCTCGACGTCCTCGGCCGCCTGGACCGTCGCAGTGACGGTGCCGGTACCGCCGACGAGGCTCGACGCGGGGATGATCGCCTTCCCCGGGGCATCGGTCGTCGACGCGATCGGGGTGGTGAAGGTCTTGGAGCCGATCGTGGCGGTCACCGTGCCGGAGAACGGCACCGGCAGGCCCAGCTCGTCGTTCGCGGTGACCGACGCGGTCGTCGTGACCGGCGTCTTGCCGCTCCACGAGTAGATGGTGGAGGCCGACAGGTCGAGGGACATGTCCACCGGGTTGCCGTCGCTCACGCTGATGACCGAGATGACCGGATCGCCCACGGTCGGCCGGACCATGAGCTCGTAGCCGCCCCGGTTGAGCGTGTCGACCGGAACCGTGTACGTCTGCGGCGTCCCCGGGCTGATCTCGCGGGGCGCGAACACGAGCACGGTGTCGCCCGCGCCGGTCTCCGCCACGGTGGCGCTGATGGTGGTCGCGATGTCGGAGGTGACCGTGACGGTGGTCTCGTCGCGCACGCCGTCGCCGGCGGGGAGGGCGAGGGCGTCGGCGAAGCCGATCGTCAGGGTGGCGCTGTCCTCGGCCGATGCCGCCGTGGCAAGGCCGGTGAAGGTGAGCGCGGACGCGGCGACAACCGCCAGCGTGCGCGCACCGAGACGTGTGATCAAGGTGGTGTTCCCCCAGTCGTGTTCGATTGTGCGCGCGAGGCTACCGCGCCCTGGAGATCGCCACAACGCCGCTGGGGGGTTGCTCACCTTTGTGCTGCTGCACGTGTCGCAAACGTCCGAAATGCCTGGCAGGCATGCGGTACCGAAGCGCCCGGCACGGAAACGGGGCCGACACGCCGGGCGTACCCGGCGCATCGGCCCCGCTCTGCGGCGTCTCGCCGCGTGAACCGTGCGGAGCGAACCCCTACCTGGGGAGGCTCACTCGTTGTCGCCGTCGGTCGCGAGCGCGCCCGACAGCTTCGCCTGCACCTCGGTGCCGGCGCCCGACCAGACCCACTCGGCGACCTCGGGGAGGTCGGCGCCCGTCTCGTAGGCGTAGCGCTGGGCCTCGAAGCGCTTGTCCTGCAGCTTCTGACGCAGGGACGCGGCGCGGCTGCCGAGCGACGGGACGCGGTCGATGACGTCCATGACCAGGTGGTACCGGTCGATGTCGTTGACCATCGCCATGTCGAACGGCGACGTGGTGGTGCCCTCCTCCTTGAAGCCGCGGACGTGCAGGTTCTCGTGCCCGTTGCGGCGGTAGGTGAGGCGGTGGATCAGCCACGGGTAGCCGTGGTAGTTCATGATGATCGGCTTGTCCGAGGTG
Organism: Demequina gelatinilytica; assembly: GCF_000971115.1. Taxonomy (GTDB): domain Bacteria; phylum Actinomycetota; class Actinomycetes; order Actinomycetales; family Demequinaceae; genus Demequina; species Demequina gelatinilytica. Next base: position 79,188 of record NZ_BBLV01000010.1, read on the forward strand.
AACAGCTGGTCGAACTCCCGGTCGGTCATGCCGTGCGGGTGCTCCTTCTCCGGCTGCAGGCGCATGAGGTCGACCACGTTGACCATGCGGACCTTGAGCTCCGGCAGCTCCTCACGGATGATGTCGATCGCCGCGAGGACCTCCATGGTCGGCACGTCTCCGATGCCGCACATCACCACGTCGGGCTCCTCGCCCAGCGGCACGTTGGAGGCGAACTCCCAGATGCCGGCGCCGCGCGCGAAGTGGTTCTCCGCCTCCTCGATGGTGAGCCACTGCGCCTGGGGCTGCTTGCCGGCCACCACCACGTTCACGCGGTCGCGGCTGCGCAGGCAGTGGTCGTAGGTCGCGAGCAGGGTGTTCGCGTCGGCCGGGAGGTACACGCGCACCACCTCGGCCTTCTTGTTCACCACGTGGTCGATGAAGCCCGGGTCCTGGTGCGAGAAGCCGTTGTGGTCCTGGCGCCAGACGTGGCTCGACAGCAGGTAGTTGAGCGACGGGATGGGGCGGCGCCACGGCAGCTCGTGGGCGACCTTGAGCCACTTGGCGTGCTGGTTGAACATCGAGTCGACGATGTGGATGAACGCCTCGTACGAGGTGAACAGGCCGTGGCGACCGGTGAGGTTGTAGGCCTCGAGCCAGCCCTGGCACTGGTGCTCCGACAGCATCTCGACCACGCGACCCTGGTGACCCATGGGGCCGTCGTCGGGGTCGATCTCCGCGTTCCACACCTTCTGCGTCACATCGAGGACCGCCTGGATGCGGTTCGAGGCGAGCTCGTCGGGCGCGAAGATGCGGAAGTTGTCGGGGTTGCGCTCCATGACGCCCTTGAGGAAGTCGCCGAGCGTGCGGGTCGCCTCGCCGATCTCCGCGCCGGGAGCGGGCACGTCCACCGCGTAGTCGCGGTAGTCGGGCATGACCAGGTCCTTCATCAGCAGGCCGCCGTTGGCCTCGGGGCGGGCCGACATGCGCAGCTCGCCCTCGGGGACCACCGCGAGCACCTCGGGGCGCACCACGCCGTCCTCGTCGAACAGGTCCTCGGGGCCGTAGGACTGCAGCCACGACTCGAGGGTGTGGAGGTGGTCGTCGGTGTCGCGGGCGTTCGACAGCGGCACCTGGTGCGCGCGCCACGAGCCCTCGGTGCGCTTGCCGTCGATCGACGGCGGGCAGGTCCAGCCCTTGGGGGTGCGCAGCACGATCATGGGCCACTTGGGGCGGTCCATCTGCGGGTTGACCTTGGCCTCGGCCTTGATCGCCGCGATCTCGTCCATGACCTGGTCCATCAGCTCCGCGTAGCGGCGGTGGAAGGACTCGGGCGACTCCTCGTCGAAGCCCGCGGTGAAGAAGTGCGGCTTGTGGCCGTAGCCGACCATGAGCGCCTCGAGCTCATCGTCGCCGATGCGCGCGAGGACGGTCGGGTTGGCGATCTTGTAGCCGTTGAGGTGCAGGATCGGGAGCACCACGCCGTCGGTGGCGGGGTTGATGAACTTGTTCGAGTGCCAGCTGGTGGCGAGCGGGCCGGTCTCGGCCTCGCCGTCGCCCACGACCGCCGCGACCAGGAGGTCCGGGTTGTCGAAGGCCGCGCCGTACGCGTGGCTGAGCGCGTAGCCGAGCTCGCCGCCCTCATGGATCGAGCCGGGGGTCTCGGGCGCGACGTGCGAGGGGATGCCGCCCGGGAACGAGAACTGCTTGAACAGGCGCTGCAGGCCGCGCGCGTCCTCGGAGATCTCGGGGTACGTCTCGTTGTAGGTGCCCTCGAGATAGCTCGCGGCCACCAGGCCGGGACCGCCGTGGCCGGGGCCGATGATGTACATCGTCGGCTGCTGGCGCGACGTGATCATGCGGTTGAGGTGCGTGTAGATGAAGTTGAGGCCCGGCGTGGTGCCCCAGTGGCCCACCAGGCGCTTCTTCACGTGGTCGCGGTGCAGCGGCTCCTTGAGCAGCGGGTTGTCGAGCAGGTAGATCTGCCCCACCGACATGTAGTTCGCCGTGCGCCACCACAGGTCGATGGCCTCGACCTCGGCGTCGCTGACAGAATCCGCAGTGCGGGGGGACCAGGGCTTCGGTGCCATTTCTCCTCCAGTTCGGGTACCTCCACATCGTTCCATGGTGAACGTTCACATGGCGCGGCGAAGGTCCCATGCGTCGGCGAGGAGGGGGTGGGAGAGCCGCGGGGGCGTGGCTTGGCTCGGCGGGACCTTGCGGTCAGCAGCAGATCTCGCGTCGGGTCCGATAGCGGGCTGTGTGGAGGGTGGTGCGCGCGTCCAGTGGTCCTGTCGCGCATGTTCCCCCAGAAATGTGGTCTACCCGTCGAGGCGGGCAAGACCTAGCGTCTGGGTCGGCAAAGCAAGCCAATCTGGGGGGTTAACAGTGAGAACGTTGTTCATGGGTGACAGTTGGGCGGGTCGCCTCACTTCGGGCGCGACTTCGTTGGTGTTGGCATTGGCGCTCGCCGGGGTTGCGTCCGCGCCAGTCTCTGCCGCGGAGGTGGACGAGGCGTCGGTGGGCGCGGGTCCCGAGGCGGCGAGCGATGCAACCGGCCTGGCCGACGATGCGGAGGCCATCGCCGCCGCGGCCGGCCTCTATGTGCAGGGGGACGCCGCGACTGCTGCGGCGCTGGTCGAGGCTGCGGCCGCCGACGAAGCTGGCGTGATCGAGTCGCTCGACAGCGGCGGGGTCCCCGTGGGCGCAGGCATGACCCTGGAAGCAGGCACCGCTGGCGCGGTGTTGACGGGCGCGGCGGGCGTCGAGCTGGGAATCGCGGTTGCCGATGCGGCGAACGACTCCGTCGCCGCCGTCGTTGACGGCGTCGCGGTCGCGCGGGAGGTGCTGCCTGCGACCGATGTCGTGACGCGGGCGGTCGACGGCGGTGTCCAGATCGTCGCGGTGCTGGCTGACGCGTCGGCATCCACAAGCGTCGACTTCGAGCTGACGCTTCCCGAGGGCGCACGCCTGTCGAGGGAGTGGGATGGATCGGTCGCCGTGCAGGCGCCGACTGAGACGATCGTCTACGACGCGGTTGATCAAGCACGGTACGAGGCTGAGGTCGCCGCGATCGTCGGCGATGCCGAGGGTCTCGCTGCTCTCACCGATGAGCAGCGGGCCGCGATAGACGCGGTCGAGGAGCCGGCCGGGGAGATCCAGACTGTGATGGAGACGGTCGCGAGCGTGGGCGCACCCTGGGCGGTCGACGCCAACGGTGTCGCGCTCGAGACTTCCTATGCCCTCAACGGAGACACCCTGACCCAGGTTGTCACCACTGACGAGGACACGGCGTTCCCCGTCGTTGCCGACCCCCTGCTCACCTACGGGTGGGCCATCTACTGGAACATGACCGGTGCGCAGTGGAAGGCGCTTGCCTTCTCCGTCGGCGCGACGATCGTCGGTGGAGTGACCGTCGCGTGTCTGGGAGCGAAGATGCCAGCGTCGTGGGCGAAGATCGTGGGTAGCGTGTGTACCGCGGTGGGAGTGTCCACGGGATTCACGGCGCTGAAGAACCTGATCGACGACGTTCGAAAGTGGGCTCTCGTGTCAACGTCGTGCTATCAAGTGGCACTGGTGCGATTCAAGAAGACCACCGCATCTCGCTACCTCTTGACGCGAGTTGATGCGAAGAACTGCGCATGAAGGGACCCTCATGACGAATGCATCCCGCGTGCCAGGTAGCTCCGTCGGCCGCGAATCCGCTTGCGACGATCGTGGAGCAGCGCGTGAGCGCAGCTGGGTCGAAGCGATCGCGGTACCGCTTGGCCTGCTCGCCGTCGCGGGCGTCGTGTGGTGGGTCACTGGCGTCGACCTGACCTTCGCGGCGATCGCGACGGCCGCCACACTTGCCTCGGCCAGCCCCGGGTACCGCCTGGACAGGCGCACCGCCGTGGCGATGGGGATCGTGGCAGTCGCGGTGGTCGCGGGTGCTGTCCTCTTGGGCGCGAACGGGTGGGGCCTCGGCGTGCAGGAGCGCCTTGCGTTAGGTCTAGGTGGGGTCGCGTGTGGCGTTGTTGCGGTCGTCCTTGTGGGCATCGTGCGCTCTCGACGTGCGCGGGACGCTGAGCACGCGTCAGCTGCACCCTCGCATCGTCCCCTCTGACACTGGCAACGGAAACCAGAACGACACGCGGGTGGGAGGCCCGATCTCAGGGCCTCCCACCCGCGTGTCGCGGTGAGATCCGTTGCGGCTGTCAGCTGGGGGTGGCGTCAGGAGACCGAGGCCACCGACTGCAGCGCGATCGCGCGCTCCTCGTTGGTGGGGATGACCCACACCTGGACACGCGAGGTGTCCGTCGAGATGAGCGTCGCCTGCTTCTTGCGGCCCGCGTTGCGCTCGGCGTCGATCTCGATACCGAGCTCCTCGAGCCCGGTGAGCGACTCGATGCGGACGATGTCGTCGTTCTCGCCCACGCCTGCCGTGAAGACGATCGCGTCGAGGCCGCCGAGCTGCGCCATGTACTGGCCCACGTAGCCCTTGATGCGACGCGTGTAGATGTCGAGGGCGACGCGCGCCTCGTGGCTGCCCTCCTCGATCATCGTGTGGACGTCGCGCATGTCCGAGTGGCCCGTGAGCCCCAGCATGCCGGAGCGCTTGTTGAACAGGTCGTCGATCTCGTCGATGTCGAGGCCGGCCGCGCGGTGCAGGTGGAACACCACCGCGGGGTCGATCGCGCCGGTGCGCGAGCCCATCACCAGGCCGTCGAGGGGCGTGAGGCCCATCGAGGTGTCGATCGCGACGCCGCCCTTGACGGCGTCGGCCGAGGCGCCGTTGCCGAGGTGCAGCGTGATGATCCGCAGCTCCTTGGGGTCGCGGTCCATGAGCTCCGCGCACTTCGCCGAGACGTGGCCGTGCGAGGTGCCGTGGAAGCCGTAGCGGCGGATGCCGTGCTCGGCGGCGATGTGCGGGTCGATCGCGTACGAGTACGCGGCCTCCGACAGCGTCTGGTGGAAGGCCGTGTCGAACACCGCGACGTGCGGGATGTCGGGGAAGGCGGCACGCGCGGCGGAGATGCCCGCGACGTGGCCCGGGTTGTGCAGCGGCGCGAGCACCGAGAGCTTCGCGATCGCCTCCTCGACCTCGTCGTCGATGATGGTCGGCGCGGAGAACTCCGCACCGCCCTGGACCACGCGGTGGCCTACGACGGTGAGCTGGGACAGGTCCACACCCGAGCCGGGCTCGGACAGGGACTCGATGACGGCGCGCACGCCCTCGTTGTGGTCGGTCACGCGCTCGACCAGGCCGGAGGCGAGGGCCTCCTCCTGGGTGGTGTCGACCACCTGGTACTTGATCGAGCTGGAGCCGCAGTTGAGGACGAGGGCGATGCCGTTGTAGTTGACGCTCACGCGTTGCCTTCCGGGGTGTCGAGGTTCTGGGCCTGGATCGCGGTGATCGCGACCGTGTTGACGATGTCCTGCACGAGCGCGCCGCGCGACAGGTCGTTGACCGGCTTGCGAAGTCCCTGCAGGACGGGGCCGACGGCGACCGCTCCCGCGGAGCGCTGCACGGCCTTGTAGGTGTTGTTGCCGGTGTTGAGGTCGGGGAAGACCAGCACCGTCGCTTGACCCGCCACGGGCGAGTCGGGAGCCTTCGAGCGCGCGACAGAGGGCTCCACCGCGGCGTCGTACTGCATCGGCCCGTCGACCAGGAGGTCGGGGCGGCGCTCCTTGACCAGGCGCGTCGCCTCGCGGACCTTGTCGACGTCCGAGCCCGTGCCGGACTCGCCGGTCGAGTAGGACAGCATCGCGATCCTGGGCTCGACGCCGAACTGCGCCGCCGTGTCGGCCGAGGAGATCGCGATGTCCGCGAGCTGCTCGGCGGTCGGGTCCGGGTTGACGGCGCAGTCGCCGTAGACCAGGACGCGGTCCGCGAGGCACATGAAGAACACCGAGGAGACCACGGAGACGCCGGGGACGGTCTTGATGATCTGGAACGACGGGAGGATGGTGTGCGCCGTGGTGTGCGCCGCACCCGAGACCATGCCGTCCGCGAGGCCCAGCTGGACCATCATCGTGCCGAAGTAGCTGACGTCCTGCACGCGGTCGCGCGCGGCCTCGAGCGTCGCGCCCTTGGCCTTGCGCATCTCGTAGTACTCGGCGGCGAAGCGCTCGACGTACTCCGGGTCCTGCGGCGACAGCACGCGCGCGGCGTCGAGCTCGAGACCCAGCTCCGCGGCGCGGGCACGGATCGACTGCTCGTTGCCGAGGATGGTGAGCTCCACCACGTCACGCGTGAGCAGGGACGATGCGGCACGCAGGATGCGGTCGTCGCCGCCTTCGGGCAGGACGATGTGCTGCTTGCGCGAGCGTGCGCGGTCCAGCAGGTCGTACTCGAACATGAGCGGCGTGATGACGTCCGTGCGGGCGACGTCGAGCACGTCGCGCAGCTTCTCCGCGTCGACGCGCTGCTCGAACATCGCGAGCGCGGTGTCGACCTTGAGCTGGCTCTCGCGCGACAGCCGGCCCTTGGTGGCCGAGCAGCGCCGTGCCGTCTCGAACGTGTCGAGCTCGGTGCGGATCACGGGCAGCGGCGAGCCGAGGCCCTCGAGCAGGCGGCGCACCGCGGAACGCGGCTCGAGGCCGCCGGTGAGGATCACGCCCGACAGCGCGGGGAAGCCCTCGGCGCCGTGCGCGGCCAGGAGCGCGAGCACGGTGTCCGAACGGTCGCCGGGCACCAGCACCACGGAGCCGTCCTCGAGACGGTCGAGCAGGTTCGACGTGGTCATCGCGCCGACCATGATCCCGCGCGACTCGCGCGACAGGAGGGCCGGGTCGCCGGTGATGAGCTCGCCGTCGACGGCCTCGACCAGCTGGTTCATCGACGGCGCGATGAGCAGCGGGTCCTCGGGCAGGACGCCCAGCCGCAGCGCCTCGGGAAGGTTCGCCGCGATGGTCTCCGCGTCCGCCGGGTTGCAGCGGTTGACGAAGATCCCGGAGATGTGGGCGTGCGAGCCCACCAGCTCGAGGCGCGCCTGGTCGATGACCTGGGCGACCTCGGCGGGGGTGCGCTCGTTGCCGTGCACCACGAGCACCACGGGGGCGCCGAGGTTCGCGGCGACGCGGCCGTTGAACTCGAGCTCGGCCGCCGCGGAGACGTCCGTGTAGTCGGTGCCGACGATCACGACGGCGTCGCACTTGCGCTCGACCTCGTGATAGCGCGACACGATGGTCGCGAGGGCCTTCTCGGGGTCGGCGTGGACGTCCTCGTAGCGGACGCCGATCGCCTCCTCGTAGCTGAGGTCGATGCTGTCGTGTCCCAGGAGGAGCTGCAGGACGTAGTCGGATCCGTCCGCGACGCGGGCGACGGGGCGGAAGATCCCGACCCGTCCTACCTGCTTCGCGAGGAGATTGGTGATGCCGAGCGCGATGGTGGATTTCCCTGTGTCGCCTTCGGCCGATGCGATGTAGATGCTTCGTGCCACGACCCTATGGTTCCACGGATGGCCGGGACCTTCGCGGCCAGAGGTCCCGGGGGCGGCATGCCACCATGCCCCGGAACGCGCTTGTGGGCGCAATCGCACGCGGGCTTGCGTACGCTGGTCGTAGCGGTCCCGCTGAGGGGTAGGACCGCGAGTCGCGCCACCGGCACGGCTGTGCGGCCGGAGGGAGGCGCGATGGGACCGGGGGATCCCGAGGCTCACGGCTCGCGCCTGCCTGCAGCGCTGTCGACGTTCTTCGAGCGACGCGCGGGCGGTCTGAGCGGCGCCGAGGGCGCCGCGGCGGGGACCGTGCGCACCTTCGCGCTGGTGTCGATCTTCACCACCAGCCTCTTCACGGTGCGCTACGGCATGGACGACGCGGTCGCCGCGGGACCGTTGCCGTGGCTCAACGGGCTCGAGATCGCGGCCTTCCTCGCGGTGCTGTTCCTGGTGGCGCGCGGTCGCCAGCTCATGGCCGCCGTGGTGTACCTCGTGGCCGCCACCGTAGGGATGCTCTACATGGCCGTCCTCATGGGCTGGTCGTCGGGGCATCACCTCTACCTCATCACCTCCTCGCAGCTGGTGTTCCTCATGTTCACCGAGCGTCAGCGCGCCTGGCGCTGGACCTTCGCGGTGCTGTCCGCCACGGCCTTCATGTACGCGCAGCTCGCCACCGACAGCGTCGGCAGGTACGCGGATCCGGCCCACATCGCGGACACCTTCGCGATCAACGCGGTGGGCACGGCGACGCTCATGTTCATCCTGTCCGTGGTCGCGCATCATCGCGCCCGCGCGGCGCGCGCCGAGGCGGAGCGGCTCGCGGCCCATGCCGAGTTCCTGGCCAACACGGACCCGCTCACCGGGCTCGCGAACCGCCGCCCCGTGACGGCGCGGCTCGAGGAGCTCGCGAACGCGGAGGGCCACGGGTACTGCGTGGCGATCGCGGACCTCGACCGGTTCAAGGCGCTCAACGACGTGCACGGGCATGCGTGCGGCGACAGGGTGCTCGCCGAGCTCGGCGACCGCCTGCGCGGGCAGGTGCGCGTGACCGACGCCCTCGGACGCTGGGGCGGCGAGGAGTTCATCGTGGTGCTCGCGGATTCCACCCTGGTCGACGCAGCCGCCATGATGGAGCGCATGAGAAGGATCGTGGGCGAACGCCCGATCGTGTGCGGCGACCACGAGCACCAGGTGACGGTGTCGGTCGGTGTGGCGGATGGCGTGGCCGACCGCATGAGCCACCGCGTGGTCAAGAGGGCTGACGACGCCCTCTACGACGCGAAGCAGGCGGGCCGCGACTGCGTCCGCATGCGCCCGCTCGGCGAGCCGGGCTCGTCACGCACGTCGGCGCGGCCCGCGAGGTGACGCGCGAGGACACGCGCGGCGCCATCCTCTGGGGCCGCGTGATCGCCGCCGTGCTCGTCGTGGCGCTCGCGGTCGGGGTGTGCGGTGCGCTCGGCTGGTGGCAGTGGACCCGCGCCTCGACCACGGGCCGCACGGTCCTGCCGGATCCTGCCGTGGCGCTCGCGGAGGTCCTCGAGCCGGCACAGGCCGCCGGCGTCGCGATCGGTCGCCAGGTGACCGTGACGGGCACCTGGGCCGACCAGGATGCGGCCGTGGTGACAGGGCGCGAGGTAGACGGCGTGGCGGCCGAGATGCTCGTACGTGCGCTCACCGTGCCGGCCGCGGAGACCGGCACGGGCGAGGAGGCGACCCTCGCGGTCGTGGTCGGGTGGCGCCCCGAGGGCGACGTGGCCGGACCGGACGATGCGCCGGGCACGGAGGTCGCGCTCGAGGGCTACCTGCGGGCGCCCGAGGCGTCGACCGCATCGTCCCTCCCTCAGGAGGATCCCGCGGACGGGACGTTCTGGGCCTCGGCGATGGCCACGTCGGAGCTCGCGCAGGTGTGGCCCGCGCCCATGTACAGCGCGCTCCTGGTGTCCTACCACGGCTCCGAGTCCTGGACCGCGCTCGAGCCGCTGCCGCCCACCACGGAGATCAACTTCCGCTCCGCGGCGTACGCGATCGAGTGGTGGCTGTTCGGAGGCTTCGCGCTGTTCATCACGGTGCGCTGGATACGCGACAATGGTCGCGCGCGCCCGGAGACCCCGGACGATGCGCAAGCCACCGGAGAGGACCACGCGTGAGCGACGCTTCCAGCAAGATCCCCGGCGCCCTGGCCCGCTACCGCGTGATGGCCTTCGTGACCGGCACGCTGCTCATCGTCGTGTTCCTCGGCATGCTGCGGTACCTGCCCGGCCTGGAGGACCTCAAGGCGACCCTGGACCCCGCGATGCTGGTGATCGCGCAGATCCACGGCTTCGTCTACATGGTCTACCTGGTCACGGTGCTGCAGCTGTGGCTCCTCATGCGGTGGGACGTCCCGCGCGTGATCTACATGGCCGCGGGCGGCATCGTCCCTCTGCTGTCGTTCTTCGCCGAGCGCCGCGTGCACGCGGAGGTGCTCGACACCCTGGAGGTTCAGAAGTGACCGAGACCCAGCACCGTCCCGTCCTCGTCGTCGACTGCGGCGCGCAGTACGCGCAGCTCATCGCGCGCCGCGTGCGCGAGGCGAACGTCTACTCCGAGGTGGTCCCGCACAGCATGTCCGCCGCGGACATGCTCGCCAAGGACCCCGCCGCGGTGATCCTGTCGGGCGGACCGTCCTCCGTGTACGAGGACGGCGCCCCGCAGATCGACCCCGCGCTGTTCGACGCCGGCGTGCCCGTCATGGGCATCTGCTACGGCTTCCAGGCGATGGCGCAGGCCATGGGCGGCACGGTCGCCAAGACCGGTCTGCGCGAGTACGGCCGCACGCAGGCCTCGGTGTCGGATGCCGGCACCGCGCTCGCGGGCAGCCCGGCCGTCCAGGAGGTCTGGATGAGCCACGGCGACTCCGTGCAGTCCGCGCCTCCCGGCTTCGAGGTGCTCGCGACCACCGAGGGCGCGCCCGTCGCGGCCTTCGAGAACCTCGACAAGCGCATGTGCGGCGTGCAGTGGCACCCCGAGGTCAAGCACTCTCCGCTCGGCCAGCACGCGATCGAGAACTTCCTCTACAACGTCGCGGGCCTCCAGCCCGACTGGACGCCCTCGAACGTCATCGATGAGCAGGTCGCGCTCATCCGCGAGCAGGTCGGCGACAAGCGCGTCATCTGCGCGCTCTCCGGCGGCGTCGACTCGGCGGTGGCGGCGGCGCTGGTCCAGAAGGCCGTGGGCGACCAGCTGACGTGCATCCACGTGGACCACGGCCTCATGCGTGCCGGCGAGGTCGAGCAGATCGAGAAGGACTTCGTCGCCTCGACCGGCGTGCGCCTCATCATCCGTGACGAGAAGGAGCGCTTCCTGTCCGCGCTCGCGGGCGTGAGCGACCCGGAGACCAAGCGCAAGATCATCGGCCGCGAGTTCATCCGCGTGTTCGAGGACTCGGCGCGCCAGGTGGTCGAGGAGGCCGGCGCGCACGGCGAGGACGTCGAGTTCCTGGTGCAGGGCACCCTGTACCCCGACGTGGTCGAGTCCGGCGGCGGCGAGGGCGCGGCGAACATCAAGAGCCACCACAACGTGGGCGGCCTGCCCGACGACCTCCAGTTCTCGCTGGTGGAGCCGCTGCGTGCGCTGTTCAAGGACGAGGTCCGCGCGGTGGGCCGCGAGCTGGGCATCCCCGAGGAGATCGTCGGCCGTCAGCCGTTCCCGGGCCCCGGTCTGGGCATCCGCATCATCGGCGAGGTCACGTGGGAGCGCCTCGAGATCCTGCGCCGGGCCGACGCGATCGCGCGCGAGGAGCTCACCAAGGCCGGCCTGGACCAGTCCATCTGGCAGTGCCCGGTGGTGCTGCTCGCCGACGTCCGCTCCGTGGGCGTGCAGGGCGACGGCCGCACCTACGGCCACCCCGTGGTGCTGCGCCCGGTGTCCTCCGAGGACGCCATGACCGCCGACTGGTCGCGCGTGCCCTACGAGGTCCTCGCGCACATCTCCAACCGCATCACCAACGAGGTGGCGGAGGTCAACCGCGTGGTGCTCGACGTCACGAGCAAGCCGCCGGGCACCATCGAGTGGGAGTGACCCGCTCGATCCTCGCGATCGGCGCCTCACGAGGTGCTCGGTGCTCGAATCCGTGGATGGTGAGCACTCACCACCTCCCAGGGCGCCGGCGTCGGGGTTGAGCGGCGCAGAAGGGGCCGGGCACATCGGTAGACGATGCGCCCGGCCCCTTCTGCGTGCGCGGTCAGGAGTCCTCGCGGTCCTCCGGCTCGGGCTCGGGCTCGGGCTCGGGCTCGGCCGCGCCGGACGATGCGGGCATCGCCGTGGCCTCCGCCCTCGCGCGCTCCTGGCGCGACTGACGGGTCGCGACCGCGACCGCCGACACCACCAGCCAGGCGCCCAGCGCGGCGAGCGCGATGATGGCGATGAGCTGCAGGTCGACGTCGTACCCGGACAGGGCGGCGATCGCGCACGCGCCGGACGCGGCGACGATCGCTCCCCAGATGACGCCGGTGACGCGCTCGGCGGCGCCGCGGCGGGGACGGAGCTGGGTGGTCACGATGCGACCTCCTCGATCACGATGGTGGCGTAGCCGTCCGTGCTCGACGAGGCGTCGAGCGTGAGCAGCGGCTCGCCGGGGTTGGACAGGGTCAGCGGCTCGCCCGCGTACATGTCGCACGCGACACCGCGGTCGGGCCAGTAGACCGAGGTGGGGACCGCCTGGTCCGTCGCGATCTCGAGCGAACCGCCCGTGGCGATCCGCACGGTGGTGAACGCGGCGGTGACTGCCGCGGTGGTCGGCTCCTCGAGCGCGGTCTCGGAGACGAGCCCGCGCGACATGCCGTCCGAGACCGGGGTCTCCTCGGTCGCGTAGCAGCCGGCCGGGAGGGTGATGGTCGCGTAGTCGCCGTCGAACGCGGCCAGGGCGTCGTACGGGGAGGCCTCGGGCTCGGGCACGGTCGACGCGGACTCCTCGACGTTCGGGTCCCCGATGCCGATGTGGATGCCGCCACCGTCGATCTGCACGTCCGGGTAGTACGGCTCGGCCCAGCTGCCGCGGACGTCGTCGGCCTTGGCGATGAAGATCGCCGTCGGGATGAGCATGAGCGCGGAGGCGAAGGCCAGGAAGCCGAGCCGGCGACCGCTCAGCGCGACGAGCATGAGGATCACGCCCACACCGGTGACGAACAGCGCGCCCCACGCGACCAGCGGCTGCACCGCGAGGTCGCCCTGACGGTCCGCGATCGCGATGCCGGCGATCGACAGGATCAGCCAGGCGAGCGTGAGCAGGTAGAAGGGTGCGCCGGGACCCGGCACTCGCGGCGGGCGCGGGGGGCGGGGCGGCGCGACCGGCGGTGCGGTGTACGGGGCGCCGTACGGCGTCGCAGAGGTGGCGCCGGACTGCGCGGCGGCCGCGTGCGCCGCCGCTGCCGCATCGTCCGCGGCCTGCTGGGCCGACGCGACCGCCTCGTCGGTCGTCGAGGAGACGTCCGTCGCGACCTGCTCCGCGACCGCTGCGCGGTAGGCGTGACGCTCGTCACGGCGCTCCTGGCGCGCGGCCTCGCGCTGCGCGCGGCGGTCGGCGGCCCACTGCGGCGGGGCGGCGTACACCGGGGCCCCGCCGGGACCGGGAGGCGGGGTCGGGCCGCCGCGGTGGCCGTCGCGGCGCACCAGGTAGATGATCAGCCCGATGATCGCGCCGATCACGCCCAGCGGCACCACGACCATCGCGACCACCGCCGCGATGCGGAAGACGCCCCCGCCCATGCCGTCGTCCCAGACGGCGTTCGACGACCACGACCACGGTCCTGCGTTGTCGAGGGACGCGAGGCCCGCGAGGGCCACCAGCGAGATCACCACGAGCGCACCCACGTTCGGCACGCCTCGCCCGAAGTCCTGCGCGATGATCCGCCCGCGTCGGTCAGGCAGCAGCGCCCATGCCGCCGCGTAGGCGAGGAGCACGATGCCGTTGAGCACGATCGCGAGCCCCACGAGGCCCACGCGGGTCCACGCTCGCGACCAGCCGAGGCGTTCGGCGACGCCGGCCGTGACGCCGCTGAACACACGCGCGTCGGAACGGGTGAGCCCCCATCCGCGGATGGTGGTGAAGAACCCGGCCTCGGGAGGCGGGGTCTGCTGGTCGGTCATGTCTTGTCCTCCGATCTCACTCGAGTCTCGCGCCGGGGCACGCGTCCGCGCTATGAGGGAAGGCCCTGATTCGGACCCTGATCCTGGGCCGGGTCGCGCATCGTCCCGGAGGCCGAGGTCGGCGTGCGGGGCCCTGTGCCAAGGTGGAGCCATGACGGCCACCAGCATGCGTATCGCGCGCCCGCTCGAGCGGCGTTCGCCTGCCGTGCAGTGGTGGCGCGCGACCGTGGGGCTGGTGCTGCTGGTGATCGCCGCGGTGATGCTGGTGCGCCGCTACGAGTGGGCGAACCTCGCGTGGTGGCTGATGCCGCTGCTGCTGTTCGTGGTCGCGGTCGTGCTGGTGTGGAGCCCGCTCGAGAACGCCGTGCAGCTCGATGCGCGGCGCCCGGACGTGGGCGGGCTCTTCTCCCGGGACGCGTGGCTCCGGGCGGTGGGCGGGGTGGCGCTCGCGATCGGCGCGCTCGGCCTGTTCGCCGCGGGGACGTCCGGGTGGAACCAGGTGACGCGCGCGATCGTGGTGCCGACGGTGGTCGCCGCGGGCATCGCGCTGGTGCTCGCGCCGTGGTGGCTGCGGCTGATCCGTCAGGTGGGGGTCGAGCGCGAGCGCCGCGTACGCGAGTTCGAGCGTGCCGAGATCGCGGCGCACCTGCACGACTCGGTGCTCCAGACCCTGACCCTGATCCGTGCGAAGGCAGACGACCCCGCTGCGGTCGCGCGCCTCGCACGAGCGCAGGAACGCGACCTGCGGGCGTACCTCTACCAGGACCGCCGCAGCACCCAGGAGTCGGTCGCGACCGCGCTCGGAGCGGCGGTGGCCGAGGTCGAGGACACGCACGGGGTCGAGGTCGAGGTGGTGACGGTCGGCGATGCGCCGACCACGCCCGGGCTCGCCGCCGCGGTGCAGGCCGTGCGCGAGGCCGTGCTCAACGCGGCGCGCCACGGCGCGGCGCCCTACTCGGTCTACGCCGAGGTCACCGCTGCCGGGCTCGAGGTCTTCGTGCGCGACGGCGGCCCGGGCTTCGATCCGGCGGCGGTGCCGTCGGGCCGGCTCGGGATCCGGGAGTCGATCATCCATCGCGTCGAGCGGCATGGCGGGACGGCCGAGGTCTCGTCCGCACCCGGGAGTCGCACCGAGGTGACCATCACGATGCCCCGGGAGGAGCAGCCATGACCGTATCCGTGGTGATCGTGGACGACCACGACGTCATCCGTGTGGGGGTCCGGGAGAGCCTCGACGACGACATCGAGGTGATCGGGGAGGCCCGCGACGTCGAGTCGGCCGTCGCGGTGGTGCGCGAGGCGCAGCCGCAGGTGGTGATCCTCGACGTGCACCTGCCGGGCGGGACCGGCGGCGGGGCGCTCGACGTGCTCGCCGAGATCCTGCATCGGCCGGGCGCGCCCCGCGTGCTCGCGCTCTCCGTGTCCGACGCCGCGGAGGACGTGGTCGCGACCGTGCGGGCCGGGGCCCGGGGGTACGTCACCAAGTCCATCTCCGGACCCGACCTGTCGGATGCGGTGAGGCGCGTGGCGACCGGCGATGCCGTGTTCTCGCCGCGCCTGGCCGGGTTCGTGCTCGACGCGTTCGGCGCCGCCGGCGGCGAGGTCGCGGCGGCCGACGAGGACCTCGACAAGCTCACCGAGCGCGAGCAGGAGGTCATGCGGCTCATCGCACGCGGCTACACGTACCGCGAGGTCGGGGAGAAGCTGTTCATCTCCGTCAAGACCGTCGAGACCCATGTGGGCAAGGTGCTGCACAAGCTGCAGCTGTCCAACCGGCACGAGCTCGCGCACTGGGCCGCGCAGCGCCGCATCGTCTAGCCCCACCCCGCTCCCGGCGTGCAAGCGTTTACCCCGCCCGATGCTGACCGAAATGGCGGTCGATCGGGCACTCGCAGTCGGGGTAAACGCTTGCGCGATCGAGGGGCGGGGGCGCGGGGCGGGGGCGGGGG
>NZ_BBLV01000010.1:95352-149651 GCF_000971115.1 Demequina gelatinilytica
GGGCGGGAGGCGGGGGCGGAGCGGAGGTCGGGCGTCGGGGCGGCTCAGTTGAACAGCGACACGGCCCTCGCGATCACCAGCGCCAGCAGCACGAAGCCGGAGAACGCCTGCAGGCCCAGGAGGGCCTTGGCCCGCCCCGACAGCGGGATCGAGTCCGAGGCCGAGAACGCCATCGAGTTCGACAGCGACGTGTAGAGGTAGTCGCCGAACCGCGGCCGCCAGTCCGCGACGCGTGACGATGCGAGCGCGACCTCCGCGATCGCATCGTGGTCCTCGTCCTGGGCGAATCGGAGATCCGCGGCCGGGAGCTCGTGCCGGGCGAGGGCCCGGCGCACCACGGGCCCGCCGCGATCGAGCTCCCACAGCACCAGCGCGAACGCGATCACGTTGGTGAGCCACACCTGCGCGGCGGACAGCAGCAGGCGGGTTCCCGAGCCGGCGGGAGGGTCCACGAGCGTGAGGACCAGCGCGACCAGGGCCACCTGGTTCGCGACCGCAAGCAGCAGCGCCTGCCCCACGGACAGCCCGCGGGACCATGCCGTCTGCCGATGGAGACGCACCGGGTTCACCGCGACGAGCGGCACGAGCAGCACCACGCCGATGCCCGCGACCGTGTAGCGGAGCCCGGGGATGAAGGTCGACGGAAGTGCGAGATACAGCGCGAGCGCGACGAGCAGCGCGGCCACGGCCGGCCAGCGATGCTCGCCTCGGCCGCCTGCGGGCATGAAGGTCATGAGGGGATTGTGCGCCCGCCTGCTACCCTGGGCGTACTTGCAGGGCCGTCGACGGCCCTCCTGCGTCGCAGATTGCTTCCACTTCTCGCCGGCGCCCGACCCTCATGGCGGCGCGGCTCGTAGAAATTCTCTTCGGCGAACGAGAGCGGACACCTCCGCCTTCGCCACCTTCCCCGGTGCCGCGCGAACGCGGATGCCGGTGGCTGCCCAGAAAGGCACCCATGTCCTCCACCACCTTCGCCGAGCTCGGCGTGCCCACCCCGATCACCGACGTGCTCGAGGGTGACGGCAAGACCTCGACCTTCCCCATCCAGGTCGACACCCTGCCCGACACGCTCGCGGGCCGCGACGTCCTCGGCCGCGGTCGCACCGGCTCGGGCAAGACGCTCGCCTTCTCCATCCCGCTCGCCGCGCGCCTCGGCGCTGGTCGTGCCAAGGCGCGTCCGGGACGCCCGCGCGCCCTGATCCTCGCCCCCACGCGTGAGCTCGCGACCCAGATCGACGCCGTGGTCGCGCCGCTGGCCGCCGCGTACGGCATGCGCACCGCGACCATCTTCGGCGGGGTGAGCCAGCGCCGCCAGGAGCAGGCGCTCGCGCGCGGCGTCGATATCGTCGTCGCGTGCCCGGGACGCCTCGAGGACCTCATGGGTCAGGGGCACGTGTCTCTCGACGCCGTCGAGGTCACGGTGCTCGACGAGGCCGACCACATGGCCGACCTGGGCTTCCTGCCCGGCGTCACCCGCATCATGAGCAAGACCCCCCAGCGCGGTCAGCGCCTGCTGTTCTCCGCGACGCTCGACAACGGCGTGGACAAGCTGGTCAAGCGCTTCCTCGACAACCCGATCCTGCACTCGGTGGACGATGCGTCGAGCCCGGTCGAGGCCATGACGCACCACGTCTTCCACGTCGACGGCGCGGATGCCAAGAAGGACGTGGTCCAGGCGCTCGCCTCGGGCACCGGCCGCCGCATCCTCTTCACGCGCACCAAGCACCAGGCCAAGCGTCTCGCACGGCAGCTCACGGCCGCGGGGATCCCCGCGGTCGAGCTGCAGGGCAACCTGTCGCAGGCCGCGCGCGACCGGAACCTCGCGGCGTTCGCCGGCGGCGGCGTGCGCGTGCTCGTCGCGACCGATGTCGCGGCGCGCGGCGTGCACGTCGACGGCATCGAGCTGGTGGTCCACGTGGACCCGCCGGCCGAGCACAAGGCATACCTGCACCGCTCGGGCCGCACCGCGCGTGCCGGCTCGGCAGGTGACGTGGTCACCGTCGTGATGCCGGAGCAGCGCAAGGAGACGGAGCAGCTGCTCCGCAAGGCCAAGATCTCGGTGCGCCCGCAGGCCGTCAACGCCTCGTCGGCGCCGGTGACCCGCCTGGTCGGCGAGGTCGCGCCGCACGTCGCCCCGAGCCAGGCCGCCGCACCGCAGTCGCACCACACCTCGCACCCCGGGGACGGCCGTTCCGCAGGTGGATCCCGTCCGGGACGCGGCCGCCGCTCGGGTGGTCGCGGACGCGGGCAGGGCGGCGCCTCGACCGCCGCGCAGGGTCAGGGCCGGCAGGCCCGGGGCCAGGGCGCGGCCAAGTCGGGCGGCTCGGCGGGACGCACCCAGGGTGCGCCGAAGGCGACCGGGACCGGCGCATCGTCCGGCGGCGCCGCGGCGTTCTCGGCGCGTGGCGGCTCCGGTGCGAACCGCCGCCGCTCCCGCTGACCGTACATTTCATACGTATCGTCATCCCCCTTGTTCCAGGGATGACGCGGCTATAGCCTGCAAGGGTGTCGAACGCGGGCGCAGCTGAGGGGGCGGCCGCGGGAGGGCGACGCCTCGCGCAGGCGGACCTCCCGCGCGCCTACGCGGCGCGCCCGGACGCGGATCCGCTCAAGGCCCCGCAGTTCTGGACGTCGGCGACGCCTGCGTCAGGCGTGCCTCGGGCGCGGATCGCGCCCGAGGTTCCCGCGCCCGTGGACCCCGCGGTGGTGCTCAGGCGCCTCGCGGAGCTCGCGGTCGCGGAGGCCAGCACGGACGTGCGCGTGGTGCCCGCGGAGACGGGCCCCAAGCCGCTGCCGCGCCGATCCGACTCGCGCGGCGGCGGGGCGCTCTCCGGGGGTGTACCACCCGCGCCGCGCCCGCGCGAGGATGCCGCCGCCCCCAGCCGACGGAGCCTCCGCGCCACACGGCCCGAGCAGGAGCCCGCACCTGACGAGCAGTCCGATGCGGCGATCCGCAGCAGCCGGGTCGACGCGCTCGCGGACCTGATCCCGCGGCTCAAGGGGCTGTCGGAGGACCGCCGTCCGGACATGCGCTCGCTGTACGCGCTGTGCTACTCGATGCTCGCGTGCGAGGGCCGTGCGCCCGCGGACCGCGAGGTCTGGCGCGCGCTCCTGGGGCTGAGCAAGTACGACGAGGACCCCGGCGTCCGACGCATCGCCGATGCCGCCCTCACCGACCTCGAGCGCCACGGCACGGTCCCGCGCGGCGCCTAGCCGTCAGACGGGCTCCGTGTAGAGGCCCATCTCGTCGACCGGTGCCGCATCCGCGATCCACACCGTCAGCTCGTGCGTGCCCGGCACGCCCGGGTCCATGACGTCCACCGGGGGCTCCTGGGCGACGGACTCCTGCAGCCAGCTCAGGGTCACCGAGGTCGCGACGGTGACGTAGCGATCGCCGATGCGCCAGGTGGCGCTGCAGCCGACGGCGCGGTTGGTCGCGGTGGCGGGCGCGCAGGCGGGGGCGGCCTCCGCGGCGCCCCCCACCGCGTCGGCGTACGAGTCCGCGATGGTCCGGAACGTGGAGTGGAGCGCGTCCGTCTCCTCGAAGGTCCAGCACCGCTCCGGCGCCTCGACGGTGCCATCTGCCCATTCCGCCCACAGGTCGCCGCATGCCACCTCGGTGGCGCGGTCGGGGATGGGCGTCCACGTCTCCAACGCCGTCGCGTCGGGCTCGGGCCCGCCCGCGCACGCGACGAGCAGGGGCAGCATGGCGAGGGCGGCGAGGCGGCGCATGGCGCGAGGCTACCGGCGCCCGGGACGGGGTGGGCGGGCGGTGGACGGTCGGCGGCGGTGTCCGCCCGAGCGCCTAGAATTCTCGGGTCATGGATGCGCTCTTCGATCTCGACGGCTCGGTCCCCCACGAGCCCCAGCCCAGCACGCCCGCCGAGCAGGCGCCCGAGCCGGAGGCGTGGCCCGAGCCCGACTTCGAGCCGGCCCCGGAGGAGGCGTACGAGCCCGAGCCGGAGGACGCCTGGATCCCTCCTGCCCCGATCCTCGCCGGCCACCACCGGCCGGAACCCGCGGCGAACCGGCCGGTGCGTGACGCATCGTCCCTGGTGAAGGGGCTCAACGGCCCCCAGGCGGAGGCCGTCACCCACGAGGGCGAGGCGCTGCTCATCATGGCGGGCGCCGGCTCCGGCAAGACGCGCGTGCTGACCCACCGCATCGCCCACCTGCTCGAGACGGGCCGCGCGCGGCCCCATCAGATCCTCGCGATCACGTTCACCAACAAGGCGGCGGCGGAGATGCGCGAGCGCGTCGAGGCGCTCGTGGGCCCCGAGGCGCGCCGCATGTGGGTCGCGACGTTCCACAGCGCGTGCGTGCGCATCCTGCGCGCCGACCACCAGCTCGCGGGGCTCAGCGGCACGTTCTCCATCTACGACACGTCGGACTCGGTCAACCTCATGAAGCTGGTCATGAAGGAGCTGAACCTCGACCCCAAGAAGTTCACGCCCAAGGCGATCCTGGGCCGCATCGGCAAGTTCAAGGACGAGCTGATCGACCCCGAGGTCGCGCTGGCCGGCGCCTCGATGGCGTCCAAGTTCTCGATCGAGCACGCCGCCGCGACCGCGTACCCGCTGTACCAGCGGCGTCTCGAGGCGGCCAACGCGGTCGACTTCGACGACATCATCGTGAAGACCGTGAAGCTGGTGCAGGAGCACCCCAAGGTCGCGCGCGCCTACCGCGAGCGGTTCCGCCACATCCTGGTCGACGAGTACCAGGACACCAACCACGCGCAGTACGTCCTGGTGCGCGAGCTGGTCGGCCCCGCCGACGACGCGAGCCTCCCGGCTGGCGAGCTCACCGTCGTGGGTGACGCCGACCAGTCGATCTACGCGTTCCGTGGCGCGACCATCCGCAACATCATGGAGTTCGAGAAGGACTACCCGAACGCGCACATCGTGCGCCTCGAGCAGAACTACCGCTCGACCCAGAACATCCTCACCGCGGCGAACACGGTCATCCAGAACAACTCCGACCGACGCCCCAAGAACCTGTGGACGGACTCGGGCGCGGGCGAGAAGATCAAGGGCTACGCCGCGGACACCGAGCAGGGCGAGGCGCAGTACATCGCCACGGAGATCCGTCGCCTCATCGACGAGGACGGCATCGAGCCCAACGACATCGCGATCATGTACCGCGCCAACGCGCAGTCCCGCGCGGTCGAGGAGCGCTTCATCCGCGCCGAGATCCCCTACAAGGTGGTCGGCGGCACGCGCTTCTACGAGCGCAAGGAGATCAAGGACATGCTCGCGTACCTCGCCGCCGTGGTGAACGAGGACGACGACGTGGCCACCCGCCGCATCATCAACGAGCCCAAGCGCGGGATCGGGGACACCGCGGTCGAGTCGGTCGAGGGCGTGCGCCGCTCGCTCGTCGCGGCGGGCCAGGAGGCCAGCTTCGGCGTGGCGCTGAGGCACCTGGACGATGCGGGGCTCCAGGCGCGCTCGCAGCGCGCCATCGAGGACTTCGTGCGCCTCATGGACGACCTCCGCGCGCTCGCGAAGGACAACGGCCCTGCCGGAGTGCTCGACGCGATCGCCGACCGCAGCGGCCTGCTGGCGAGCCTGCGCAGGAGCGAGGACCCGCAGGACGCGAGCCGCATCGAGAACATCATGGAGCTCGTCGCGGTGGGACGTGAGTTCTCCGAGGACAACCCCGACGGCACGCTCGCGGACTTCCTCGAGAAGGTCGCGCTGGTCGCGGACGCGGACCAGGTCCCCGACGCGGACGGCGGCGGCGGCGTGGTGACGATGATGACGCTCCACACCGCGAAGGGCCTCGAGTTCCCAGTGGTGTTCCTCACGGGCATGGAGGACGGCACGTTCCCGCACATGCGGTCGATCGAGTCGGGCGACACCAAGGACATGGAGGAGGAGCGCCGCCTCGCGTACGTGGGCCTCACCCGCGCCCGCGAGCGGCTGTACCTCACGCGCGCCGAAGCGCGCTCGAGCTGGGGCGCCCCGCAGTACTTCGGGCCCAGCCGGTTCGTCGAGGAGATCCCCGACGAGCTCATGGAGTGGACGCGCGCCGCGGTGACCATGAGCTCGCTGCGGGAGCGGTCCGATCGCGGCTCGTCGCGCGGTGGCGCGTGGTCCGGCATGGGCTACGGCGGCAACCAGGACCGCGGCGACGGCAACACGTACTCCCGCGCCGGCGCGGTCACCACGCGCCGGGTCCCGCCGAGCCCGCCGGGCTCGGGCGGGGGCGACATCGGCTTCGAGGTCGGCGAGCGCGTCCTGCACGACAAGTTCGGCATGGGCAAGGTCGTGGGCACCGAGGGCGTGGGCCGCAACGCGGTGGTGAAGGTCGACTTCGGCGGCGAGGTCAAGCGCCTGGTGCTGCGCTTCAACTCCCTCGACAAGCTGTAGCGCCCGGCGCTAGCGTTCCCCCAGATATCTCTGGGGGGACGATGCGCAGGGGAGTCCGGGTGGGTGTCGCCGTGGCGGCCGTGGTCCTGGCGGCGGTCGCCGTACCCGTGCCGTTCGTCGGTTCCGAGGTCTCCACGGCGCCCTCCGAGTTCGCGTCGACGATCGAGGACACCGAGACGGACGGCTGCGGGACCGCGACGGTGACCGCGGGGCTCACCGCGACCGTGCATCGTCCGCTCGTGGACGTGCTCGGGATCTCCTGGCTCACCGACGTCGAGGTCACGGGCGCGCGCCTCGGCGTCGCGCAGGATCCCCGGTGCGGGGAGCGCGCCGCCGAGATCGCCGACGGGTTCGGCGCCCTCACGCCCACGGGGGAGTGCTCCGAGTGGAACGCCGGGCAGGAGCAGACCAGCGCGGTCGCGGTCGACTGCGGCGGCACCGGCGTGCGGCTCCAGGTGGTGACGGACGAGGGCGTCGAGGCGGTCGACGGCTCCGGGCTGGTGCTGGCCATCGCCGGCGGCCTCACGCGCGGCCCGCTGTGGTGCCTCGAGGTGGACCAGGGGCTCACGTTCCTCGACGGCGGGACCATGTCGACCGTCGGCTCCGGCACGCTCGCGACCCTGTGCCTCGACCTCGCGTGACCTCGCGCGGCGCGGCGAGCATCGTCCGGCACGGCTAGGCTCATCCTGGACCGGAACCCAGGGAGGGTGGCATGTCGGACAAGACCTCGAAGGTGTCGATCGTCGGCGCGGGAGCCGTGGGCTCGACCCTGGCGTATGCAGGCCTGATGCGCGGATTCGCGCGCACGGTCGCGCTGTACGACATCAATACGGCGAAGGTCGAGGCGGAGGCGCTCGACCTCGCGCAGGGCATCCAGTTCATGCCCGAGGCGACGGTGCTCGGCTCGTCGGACATCGGCGTGGTGGAGGACTCCGACGTGGTGGTCATTACGGCGGGCGCGAAGCAGCAGCCCGGGCAGACCCGCATGGATCTCGCGGGCGCGACCATCAGCCTCATGGACAAGGTGCTGCCGCCGCTGCTCGAGGCGGCGCCGAACGCGATCTACATCCTCGTCACCAACCCCGTGGACGTGGTGACCTACGCCGCGATCAAGAAGTCCGGCATGGACCCGAGCCGCATGTTCGGCTCCGGTACGGCCCTCGACACGTCGCGCCTGCGCCACCAGATCGCCGACTACTGCGACATCGCGGTGGGCAACGTCCACGCGTACATCGCGGGCGAGCACGGCGACTCCGAGGTCGCGCTGTGGTCCTCGGCCACCATCGGCGGCCAGCCGTTGGTCGACTGGCGCGGACGCGACGGCGAGATCGTGATGACCCCCGAGGTCCGCGAGCAGATCCACCACGACGTCATGCGCTCCGCCTACACGATCATCGAGGGCAAGGGCGCGACCAACTACGCGGTCGGCGCCGCCGGCGCGCGCATCGTCGAGGCGGTGCTGGGCGACCAGCGCCGCATCATGCCCGTCTCGACGCTCATCGACTACCCGGGCGTGGGCGAGGTCTGCATGTCGCTGCCGGCCGTGATCGGCCGCAACGGCATCGAGCACCAGGCCGCGACCCCGATGGACGACGAGGAGAAGGCCGCGCTCGAGGCCTCCGCCCGCTCGATCAAGGAGACCGCGAACCGCTTCGGCGTCGGCTGAGGCCGACGTCCGTGCCCTGCGAGGTGCTGAGTGCCCAGAACGGGCCGGAACGGGCACTCAGCACCTCGCAGGGCGCGTGAGGAGGTCAGTCCTCCGCGAACAGATCCGTCGACAGGTAGCGGTCGCCGCGGTCGGGGACGATGAACACGATGGTCGCGTCGTGCTCCGTCGCGGCGAGCCCGAGCGCGACGTGGGCCGCGCCGCCGGCGCTCATGCCGGCGAGGATGCCCTCCTCGCGGGCGAGCGCGCGCGTGGTGCGGGTCGCATCGTCCTGGCTCACGTTGCGCACCTCGTGCGGCACGGTCGGGTCGAAGATGCGCGGCAGGAACTCCGGCTCCCACGCGCGGATGCCGGGGATCCGCGAGCCGGGCTCGGGCTGCACGCCCACGATGCGCACCGCGTCGCTGAGCTCGCGCAGGCGCCGACCGGTGCCGGTGAGCGTGCCGGTGGTTCCCATGGAGGACACGAGGTGCGTGATGCGGCCGCCGGTCTGCTCCCAGATCTCCTCGGCCGTCGCGGCGACGTGCGCCGCCGGGTTCGCCGGATTCGCGAACTGGTCCAGCTGGATCCCCTCTCCCGCGGCCTCCATCGCGTCGGCGGTGGTGCGCGCGAGCTCCATGCCGCCGGCCGGGTCCGTGAGCACCAGCCGCGCCCCGTAGGCGGTCATGGTGCGCGCCCGCTCGACCGACAGGTCCGCGGGCATCACCAGCACCATCGCGTAGCCACGCACCGCGGCCACCATCGCGAGGGCGATGCCGGTGTTGCCGCTCGTCGCCTCGATCACGGTGTCGCCCGGGCGGATGCGTCCCGCCGCCTCGGCGGCCTCGATCATCGACAGCGCAGGCCTGTCCTTGACGGAGCCCGCGGGGTTGGTGCCCTCGAGCTTCGCGAGCACCACGGTGCCGCGCTCCGCGGCCTCACCGGCGAGGCGCTGGAGCCTCACCAGGGGCGTGCGGCCGATGGTCTCCTCGATGGTCGGATAGTCGCGCATGCCCCTAGTGAAGCGGACGCGGGGGCGGTGGCGCGACGATGCCCCGGTCGGACGACCGGGGCATCGTGCGGCGGGGTCAGACCCGCGCCAGCTCCTTCTCGCGCGGCGGCTCGGGTGCAGAGCCCTCGACGGAGACCTGCGGGAGCCACCCGAGCCAGCGCGGCAGCGTCCAGTTGCGCTCGCCCAGGAGGGTCATGAGCGACGGCACCAGGATGGTGCGCACCACGGTCGCGTCGATGATCACCGCGGCCGCGAGCCCGAAGCCCATCTCCTGGAACTCGGCCATGTCCCCGAGCGAGAAGCCCAGGAAGACCGCGACCATGATGAGCGCCGCGCCCGTGATGAGCGAGCCCGTGCGCGAGAGCCCGAAGACCACCGCATCGCGGGTGTCGCCCGTCGCGTCGTGACGCTCCTTGATGCGGCTGATGAGGAACACGTGGTAGTCCATCGACAGCCCGAACAGGACTGCGAACAGGAACACCGGGATCCACGGCGCGATGCCGTCGACCTGGGCGAAGCCGAAGAGCTCGGCGCCCCATCCGTACTGGAACACGGCGACCAGCAGGCCGAACGCCGCCGCCGCGGAGACCACGTTGAGCGCGATCGCGGTGAGCGGGATCGCGAGCGAGCGGAAGGCGACCAGCAGGAGCAGGAAGCTCGCGCCCAGCACGATGGTGAGCAGCAGCGGCACGTTGTCCACGATGACGTCGCGGAAGTCGACCGCCTCGGCCTGGTCGCCGCCCACGTACGCGGTCGCCCCCGTGCCGGCGAGCGCCGCGGGGACGATCTCCTCGCGCAGGCGCTCGACCGCCTCGTCCGCGGCAGGGTCGGCGGAGTCGAACACGCCGCGCGCGTCGATGAAGGCCGTGCCCGCACGCCAGTCCACGGTGGTCTCGGCGAAGGCGGGGTCCTGCTCGACCACGCTCGCCAGGGCGTCGATGGCCGCGGCGTCCCCACCCGCATCGTCCACCGCGATCATGGTCGTGGACTGACCCATCCCGAAGTCGTCGACCAGCACCTCGGTGCCCTGGCGCAGCTCGTTGTCCTCGGGCAGCGACTCGAAGCCGGGGAACGTGAGGCGGATCGACAGGAGGGGCAGGGCCAGGGTGAGCAGCACCGCGAGCCCCGCGGTCGCCGAGATGGCCGGACGCGCCGTGACGGCGCGTGCGATCGCGGTCCAGGTGCGCGGCTCGCGGCCGGGGTGCGCCGTCGGGATGCGGCCCCGGTTGACGCGGTGGCCCAGCAGGCGGAGCACCGCCGGCAGCAGCGTGAGCGCCGAGATCACCGCCATGAGCGCGACGATCATCGCGCCCGCGCCGAGCGAGCGCATGATGGTCGACGGCACCACCAGCATCCCCACCAGGGAGATCAGCACGGTGACGCCCGAGAACAGGATCGCCCGGTTCGCGGTCTGGCCCGTGATCGCGACCGCATCCTTGACGGTGCGGCCGTGCGCGAGCTCCTCGCGGAAGCGCTGCACCGCGACCAGGCTGTAGTCGATGCCGAGCGCGAGGCCCATCATCGTGATCATGTTGACGATGAAGAAGGACAGCTCGACCGCCTGACCCACGATCGCGGTGGCGCCCACCGCGGAGATGATCGACACGATCGCGATCATGAGCGGCAGGCCGGCCGCGACGAGCGCGCCGAACACCACCACCAGGATCACGAGCGCGACGCCGATCCCGATCGCCTCGCCGCGCACGAGCGTGTCCTCGGCCATCGAGTCGAAGGCGAGCTCGCCCGTGAGGGGACCCACGTTGCGCAGCGTGAAGCCGGCCGAGACGGCGGCGTCGGTCGCGTCCTCGACCGCCTGCGCGACGGTGTCGGAGCCCGCCTGCACCTCCGCGGTCACCAGCACGGCGCTGCCGTCCTCCGAGACCGGGAACGGCTGCTCGGCGGTGGGCGCGGTCACGGACTCGACGTCGGGCAGCGCCTCGAGGCCTGCGACCACGCGGTCGATCGCTGCCGTGAACTCCGTGTCGCCCCAGCGCGCGGTGTCCGCCGAGACCACGACGGTCTCGCGCTCGGTGGCCGAGTCCGCGCCGCGCAGCTGGGAGTCCCGCTGCTCGGCGGTGTCGGAGTCGGTGGCGACCAGCACGCGGTCGTCCTGGGTGAGGGCGTCGCCGAGACCCCCTGCCGCGACGATCGCGGCGGCGAGCGCGAGCACCCATGCCGTGATCGTCAGCCACGGCCGTGCGGCCGCGGCGCGGGCGATGCGCCCGGTGATGCCTAGTTCCATGATCCCCTCCTCGAGATCGCCGGGAGGTCCCGACTGAACCTGACGCTAGGTGGGCGAGCACCCTGGTCTCAGCCCGCTCAGGGGCGAAACGGACATCGCTCGCGGGGGAACCTCGCGTGGTCCCGCCGGGGGAGGGGCGCCGACGGTTCCCCCGTGCGGGGGAAGGGGAACCTCCGGGTGGAGGAGGCCCCGCGGGCCGCCTGCGAGGCACGATGTCCTCATGAACGCTCTTGGACGCTACTTCGCCGCGATGTGGCAGGCGCGCACCTGGCTCGCGGTCGTGTACTTCCTCATCAGCCTGCCCATGGCGATCGTGCTGTTCACGTACGCGGTCACCGGCTACGCGGTGGGCATCGGGCTCGCGATCATCTGGGTGGGCGTGCTGGTGCTCATCGGCGTCCAGTCCTCGATGCGCGTCATCGGCGCGGCCGAGCGCAGGCTCGCGGCGGCGCTGCTCCAGGACGACATCCCCGGTCCCGCACCCCTCCGGGTGCCCGCGGACGCCACCCTGATCCGGCGCACGCTCGCGTCCTTCCACGACCCGCAGTCATGGCGCGTGCTCGCGTGGATCCTCGCCCGCATCGTGCTCGCGCCCGTCGCCTTCGCGTTCGCGATCGTGCAGCTCGTGCTGCCCCTCAGCCTGGTCGCCGCGATGGTGATCGCGCTGCTCCACCTGCTCGGCTGGAGCGATGCGATCGGCTTGCAGGCGGACGACGCCGACGCCCAGCGGATCGTCGACACCGTCGTCTTCTGGGTCGCGGTGGGGAGCCCCGTGCTCATCCTGCTGCTGCCCGCGCCGGCGTGGATGGTCCGGGCGCTCGCGGAGCTCCACCGGTGGATCGCGGGCTGGGCGCTCGGGATCTGCGACCGCGACGTGGCGCGCGCCGCCACGGCCCGCGCCGAGCTCGCCGAGGAGCAGGTGAGGATCGATCAGGAGCTGCACGACAGCATCGGCCACATGATCACCATGAACATCGTCCAGGCGGGCGCGGGCGCGCACGTGTTCGACTCGGACCCCGAGTTCGCGCGCCAGGCGCTGCGCACCATCGAGGAGCGCGGGCGGGCCGCGATGGGGGAGCTCGACCGGATCATCGCGACCATCCGGGGCGACGAGACGGGGGAGCGCGCGCCCCTGCCGGGCATCGAGGACATCCCGGGGCTGGTCGAGGTCTCGCGCGAGGCGGGCATCGACGTCGATGCGGAGCTCGACACGCGTGCCGTGCCGCCCGCGATCGGGCGGGCGGCCTTCGGCATCGTGCGCGAGTCGCTCACCAACGCGGCGCGGCATGCGCCGGGCGCAGCCGTGCGCGTGCGGGTCGAGCGCGAGGACGATGCGCTGGGTATCGAGGTGGTCAACGGGCCCCCCGCGCCCGGGTCGCGGTCGGAGGAGGCGCGCCGGGACGGCCCGCGTCGCGGCGTCGCGGGCATGCGCGACCGCGTGACGCTCATGGGCGGCCGCACCGAGATCGGCCCCGCCGCGGACGGCGGCTTCAGGGTGCGTGTGCTGCTGCCGCTCGACTCCACGATCGCTCCGGCGGGAGCCGGCTCGACGTGGGACGATCTGCGCGTGGAGGTGCGCGCATGAGGGTGGCGATCGTCGACGACGACCCGTTGGTGCGGATGGGTCTGCGCGCCATCGTCGGGTCCGAGGAGGGCTGGGACGTGGTCGGCGAGGCCGGCGACGGCGGCGGCGCGATCCGGCTCGCGGAGACCGAGCGGCCCGACATCATGCTCATGGACGTGCGGATGCCCGGCATGGACGGGCTCAGCGCGACGCGCGAGATCGTGGCACGCGGGATCGCGACCCGGGTGCTGGTGCTCACCACGTTCGAGGTGGACGAGTACGTGTTCGACGCGATGCGCTCGGGCGCCTCGGGGTTCGTGCTCAAGCGGATCCCGCCCGCCGAGCTGATCGAGTCGATCCGTGTGGTCGCGCTCGGGGAGTCGCTGCTGTTCCCCGCGTCGACGCGCGCCGTCATCGAGCGGTTCTCGAGCCGCGGGGCGCAGCGCCTGCCGGACCTCACCGAGCGCGAGGAGGATGTCCTGCGCGCGCTCGCGCGAGGGCGCTCGAACGGCGAGATCGCGTCCGAGCTGTTCGTGTCGGTCGAGACGGTGAAGTCGCATGTCGCCTCGATCCTCATGAAGCTCGGGGTGCGCGACCGCACGCAGGCGGTCATCGCGGCGTACGAGAGCGGGTTCGTGGCGCCGGGGGAGACCGCGGGGGCCTGACCTCCCGCGTCCGCGGACGGTCCGAACGGATCGTGCCGCGACGGGCCCGGAGATCGCCCGGATTACCAGCCGACACACGGGCGAGCCGGGGCCGGGGCCGTTCGCGATGCCGGGGGATTGTCGGCGAACGCCCGCAAGATTGGCGACAATTCTGTCGACATTCACCGGGACGATGGTCCCGGACGGGGCCCGGACGTGGGTAGCATGAGCCCTGCAGCATCGGACCAGCGCGCCGACGAGGGCGCGCCCTTCGCGTGAGGACAGTGCATGGACCTGTACGAGTACCAGGCGCGCGACATGTTCGAGAAGCACGGCGTACCCGTGCTCCCGGGCATCGTCGCCGAGACCCCCGCCGAGGCACGCGCCGCGGCCGAGCAGCTGGGCGGCGTGGTCGTCGTCAAGGCGCAGGTCAAGGTGGGCGGACGTGGAAAGGCCGGCGGCGTCAAGGTCGCCAAGACGCCGGACGAGGCGGAGGCCTACGCCGAGGCGATCCTCGGCATGGACATCAAGGACCACACCGTGCACCGCGTGATGATCGCCGCGGGTGCCGCGATCGCCGAGGAGTTCTACTTCAGCGTGCTCCTGGACCGCGCCGAGCGCCGCTACCTCGCCATGTGCTCCGTCGAGGGCGGCATGGAGATCGAGCAGCTCGCCGTCGAGCGGCCCGACGCCCTCGCGAAGGTCGCCATCGACCCGCTGGTGGGCATCGACGAGGCGAAGGCCTACGAGATCGTCGACGAGGCGCGCTTCCCCGCGGATCTGCGCGACCAGGTCGCGGGCGTCATCCAGAAGCTGTGGACCGTCTACAAGGAGGAGGACGCGACGCTGGTCGAGGTCAACCCCCTGGTGCGCACCGAGGACGGCTCGATCATCGCGCTCGACGGCAAGGTGACCCTCGACGAGAACGCCGAGTTCCGCCACGCGGACCACGCGGCGCTCGAGGACAAGGCCGCGGCCGACCCGCTCGAGGCCAAGGCCAAGCACATGAACCTCAACTACGTGAAGCTCGACGGCTCCGTCGGCATCATCGGCAACGGTGCGGGCCTGGTGATGTCCACGCTCGACGTGGTCGCCTACGCGGGCGAGCAGTTCGGCGGTCAGAAGCCCGCGAACTTCCTCGACATCGGCGGCGGCGCGTCGGCCGAGGTGATGGCCAACGGCCTCGACGTCATCCTGCACGACCCGCAGGTCAAGAGCGTGTTCGTCAACGTGTTCGGCGGGATCACCTCCTGCGTCGCGGTGGCCGACGGCATCGTCGGCGCGCTCGAGGCGCTGGGCGACAAGGCGACCAAGCCGCTCGTCGTGCGGCTCGACGGCAACGCCGTCGAGGACGGCCGCGCGATCCTCGCGCACGCCGCCCACCCCCTCGTGACCATCGTCGAGACCATGGACGGCGCCGCGGCCAAGGCCGCCGAGCTCGCCGCCGCGGCAGAGTAAGGAGAAACCATGGCCATCTTCCTCACCGCAGAGTCCAAGGTCATCGTCCAGGGCATGACCGGCTCCGAGGGCATGAAGCACACGCAGCGCATGCTCGCCTCCGGCACCAACGTCGTCGGCGGCGTCAACCCGCGCAAGGCGGGCGCCGAGGTCGAGTTCCCCGGCGACGTGCTGGTGCCCGTGTACGGCACCGTCGCCGAGGCGATGGAGGCCACCGGCGCGGACGTGTCCGTGCTGTTCGTGCCGCCGCCGTTCACCAAGTCCGCCGTCATCGAGGCCGTCGACGCCGGCATGCCGCTGGTGGTCATCATCACGGAGGGCGTGCCGGTCGCGGACACGGCCGAGTTCTTCGCGTACGCCCAGTCGAAGGGCACGCGGCTCATCGGACCGAACTGCCCGGGGCTCATCACGCCCGGCCAGTCGAACGTGGGCATCACGCCTGCGAACATCACGGGCCCCGGCAGGATCGGGCTGGTCTCCAAGTCCGGCACGCTGACCTACCAGATGATGTTCGAGCTGCGTGACATCGGCTTCACCACCGCGGTGGGCATCGGCGGCGACCCGATCGTGGGCACCACCCACATCGACTGCCTCGAGGCGTTCGAGAACGACCCCGAGACCGCGGCGATCGTGATGATCGGCGAGATCGGCGGCGACGCCGAGGAGCGCGCCGCGGCGTACATCAAGGAGCACGTCACCAAGCCCGTGGTGGGCTACGTGGCCGGCTTCGAGGCGCCCGAGGGCAAGACCATGGGCCACGCCGGCGCCATCGTGTCCGGCTCGGCCGGCACCGCGCAGGCGAAGAAGGAGGCCCTCGAGGCCGCCGGCGTCCGCGTGGGCAAGACCCCGTCGGAGACCGCGCGCCTCATGCGGGAGATCCTCACCGGCGCCTGAGCGCACGGACGATGCGGGGCCCGGGTGCGCGAGCGCCCGGGCCCCGTTCACGTCGGCGGTCCCTCGGCGGTGCCCCGCTGACACATGAGTGCCCGCACACGCCGCTGTGCGGGCACGCATGTGTCAGCGAGGCCCGAGACCGGGGCAGTGGGAGCGAGGAGCGCGTGGCGGTCCGCCGCATCGTGCCCCGCCCGGGTGACCATTGACCCCATGCCCACCCCCCGCCCCGAGAGCTCGCGCCTGCCGCTGTTCGCGCGTATCCGCGCCGCGATCCCCGGCTGGATGGGCGGCCTGCTCACGGGCGTGCAGGGCGTGGTGCTGTCCTACCTGGTGGTGCTGGTGCCCGCGCTCGCCGCGGTGGCCGGCGCCCCGAGCCTCGACGGCTCGGCCGCGGTCGACTGGTCCGGCGCCACGGCGATCGCCACCGACCTGTGGCTGCTGGGCCACGGCGTGCCGTTCGTGACCGATCAGGCGACGCTCAGCCTCATCCCGCTGGGCCTGCCGCTCGTGACCGCGGGGATCCTCGCGGCGGTGGCGCGTCGCTTCGCGGTCAAGACCTGGGCCAGCTGGGCGCTCGCGGTCGCCGCGTTCGCGGTGGGCGCGGCGCTGATCGGCTGGCTGGGGGCGCCCGACGGGCTGCGCTCGGGCCCCGCGGCACGCGCCGCGCTGGTGGGCATGCTCATCGCCGCGCCGGCGGTCGCCGCGGGCATCTGGCGCGCCTACGGGGCTCGCCTGCGCATCCTCGACGTCATCCCCGACCCCGTGCGCGCGGGCCTGCGCCTGGGCCTCGGCACGCTCGCCCTGGTGATCGCGTCGGCGGCCGCCGTGGGAGGGGTGTGGGCGGTGCTCGGGATGGACCACGTCTCGGTGATCGCGACCAGCCTGCGGATGGACCCCCTCGGCGCCGGCGCGCTCGCGGTCGCGGAGACGCTCTACGTGCCCACCATGGTCTGCTGGATGGTCGCATGGCTGGTGGGTCCGGGGTTCGTGGTGGGCACGGGCTCGCTGTACGCGGTCGACACCCTCACCACCGATGCGCTCCCGAGCGTGCCCCTGCTCGGCGCGCTGCCGTCGGGCTCCGGTGGCTGGTGGGTGTGGGCGCCCGTGGGAGTGGTCGCGCTCGCCGCGCTCGCGCGCGCGATGCTGTCCCGCCGCATCGGACTCGACTGGGACTCGGCCAAGTCCGCGGGCGTCGCGATCCTCGCGGTCGCCACGGGGCTCGCGACCCTCACGGCGCTGTCGCGAGGCTCCGCCGGACCGGGACGGCTCGCGGACGTGGGCGCCGAGGTGGTGCCGGTCACGCTCATCGGCACCGCGCTCGTGATGGTGGGCTACGGGCTCGTGTGGGGGGTGCTCGCCGCGTGGCGATGGACCCGTGGCCGCATGCGCGGTGACGATGCGACCGTGACGGGCCCGGTGCCGCTCGCGGGCGTGCGGCCCGACGCCGCCGCCGTCAAGGACGCAGCTGCTCCGGCACGCTGAGGCCCCAGCGCTCGAACATCGCCGCCGAGGAGTCGAGGTACTCGTCGAGGCACGCCTGCTCCGCGGTGTGCGTGATGGCACGGTCCTGGCACTGCACGAGCGCGACGATCTGCTCGTGGAGGATCACCAGGCCCACGCCGGACAGGAGCGCGAGCCCCGATACCCCGAGCCCGATCCACAGCATCGTCTTGAGCGCGGTGAGCTGCACGCCTCGGAGACCGACGAGCGCGATGATCATCGCCGTCGCGCAGGCAGGCGCGAGCAGGAGCGTGCTGTAGCCCCACAGCGTGCCGAGCATCGGGACCAGCAGCATGGCCGCGAAGAGCACGAGCGACCAGCGGACGGCGCGGCGCGCTCGCGCGCCCACCTCGGGCGCGGCAGGGGTCGTCGGCATGCGGCTCCCTCGGTCGGTGTGACCCCCAGCATGCCGATAGGCTCGGCGCTGTGACAAACCCTCCCCCCGCCCGGCGTGTCGTGGTGCTCGCCTCGGGGACCGGGTCCATCCTCCGCGCCGTCATCGAGGCCGCCCGCGAGGAGGCCTTCGGTGCCCGCGTGGTCGGGGTCGTCACGGACAAGGACGATGCAGGCGCGCTCGCCATCGCGCGCGAGGCCGGCATCCCCACGGCGGTGGTCCGCCTCGAGGACTTCGAGTCGCGCGCGCTGTGGGACGAGGCCGTCGCACGCACCCTCGCGACCTTCGACCCCGAGCTGGTGCTGCTCGCGGGATTCATGCGGCTGCTCGGCGCTCCGGTGCTGGATCGGTTCGGCGGCCGCATCGTCAACACGCACCCTGCCTTGCTGCCCGCCTATCCCGGCGCGCACGGGGTGCGGGACGCCCTCGCCGGCGGCGCCAAGGTGACGGGCTGCTCCGTCATCCTGGTCGACGCGGGCGTGGACACCGGGCCCATCGTCGCGCAGGCGGCGGTCGAGGTCCTCGACGACGACACCGAGTCCACGCTCCACGCGCGCATCAAGGAGGTCGAGCAGGTCCTGGTGGCCCGCACGATCGGCCGGATGGCGCGCGAGGGCTGGACCGTCACGGGACGCTCCGTGCGATTCGGAGCGCCGACACCCACTCCCGAGGAGGAATCATGACCGAGCGTCAGGCCGTGCGCCGCGCCCTCATCTCCGTGTACGACAAGACCGGCATCGAGGAGCTCGCGACCGCGCTCACGCATGAGGGCGTGCAGATCGTCTCCACCGGCTCGACCGCGCAGCGCATCGCCTCCGCAGGCGTCCCGGTCACGCCGGTCGAGGAGCTCACCGGCTTCCCGGAGTGCCTCGACGGCCGCGTGAAGACGCTGCACCCGCGCGTCCACGCCGGCATCCTCGCGGACCGTCGCCTGCCCGACCATGTGCGCCAGCTCGAGGAGCTGGGGATCGAGGCCTTCGACCTCGTGGTGGTCAACCTCTACCCGTTCGCCGCGACCGTCGCGTCCGGCGCCTCCGACGATGAGATCGTCGAGCAGATCGACATCGGCGGGCCGTCCATGGTGCGTGCCGCCGCGAAGAACCACGCGTCCGTCGCGGTGGTCGTGGACCCGACCGACTACGAGGCCGTCGCCTCCGCCGTGGGCCACGGAGGCTTCACCGTCGCGGACCGCACGCGCTACGCGGCGAAGGCCTTCCAGCACACGGCCGAGTACGACGTCGCGGTCGCGACGTGGATGTCCGCGCACGCCGAGGACGAGCCCGCGGCGCTCGCGCCCTGGATGGGCGCATCGTTCACCCGCGAGGCGATCCTGCGCTACGGCGAGAACCCGCACCAGTCCGCGGCGCTGTACACGGACGGCTCGGGTGCCGGCATCGCCGGCGCGCGGCAGCTGCACGGCAAGGAGATGTCCTTCAACAACTACGTCGACGCGGACGCCGCGGTGCGCGCCGCGTACGACCACGCCGGCCCCGCGGTCGCCGTGATCAAGCACGCGAACCCGTGCGGCATCGCGGTCGCGGACACCATCGCGGAGGCGCACGCCAAGGCGCACGCGACGGACCCGGTCAGCGCCTTCGGCGGCGTCATCGCGTCCAACGGCGTGATCACGGCCGATGCGGCCCGCCAGATCGCGGAGATCTTCACCGAGGTGGTGGTCGCGCCCGGCTACGAGGACGAGGCGATCACCGTCCTCACCGCGAAGAAGAACCTGCGCATCCTCGAGATCGACCCCGCGCCGCTTGCCTCCGAGTGGCGTCGCATCACGGGTGGGCTGCTGGTCCAGGACGTCGACGCGATCGACGCGCCCGGCGATGCGACCGCCGCCTGGCAGCACGTCGCCGGCCCCGTGCCGGACCAGGCGCTGCTCGCCGAGCTCGAGTTCGCGTGGCGCGCGTGCCGCGCGGTGAAGTCCAACGCGATCCTGCTCGCGAAGGACGGCGCCGCGGTGGGCATCGGCATGGGCCAGGTCAACCGGGTCGACTCGTGCCGGCTCGCGGTGAGCCGCGCGGGCACGGAGCGGGCCGCCGGCTCGGTCGCGGCGTCCGACGCGTTCTTCCCGTTCGCGGACGGCCTCGAGGTGCTGATCGAGGGCGGGGTCAAGGCCGTCGTGTCGCCCGGCGGGTCCGTGCGCGACGCCGAGGTCATCGCGGCCGCCGAGTCCGCCGGCATCACGCTGGTCCACACCGGCACGCGTCACTTCTTCCACTGAGGTCCCGCGTGTCCGAGAGCTCCCTCACGCCGCGACGGCTCGCCTACCTGCTGGCCCTCGCCGTGGTCGCGGTCGCCCTGTCGGGCCTCCTCATCGGGGTGGGACGGGCGGTGCTCGCGCTCGCGGTGTTCGCCGCGGCCGGGGCGGTCGCGCGCATCATCACGCCGGTCGAGCGGGCCTTCGCCGTGCGCCGGCGCGCGATCGATGTGGGCGTGCTCGTGGTGCTGGCAGCGGCGCTCGCCTTCCTGGGGCTCACCACGCCGCTGAGCTGAGAGGTCGTCCCCCGGACAGACGGAAGGCCCCGCCGCATGGCGGGGCCTTCCGTGCGTGCGGGGTCAGTCCTCGATGAGTTCGACGACCTCGACCGTCTCGAGGTCCTCCTCCGGCCCGAAGGCGCGGACCAGCATTCCGGCCACCGCGGCACCGATCATGGGGGCGACCCAGAAGAGCCACACCTGCTGGAGGTGGTCGGCGCCGGAGAACAGCGCGATGCCGGTCGCTCGCGCGGGGTTGAGCGCGCCGTTGGTGAACGGGATCGCGATGAGCACCAGGAAGCCGACCGTGAGGCCGATCGCGAAGGGCGCGACCGCCGGGTTGGCGCGGTGCGACGTGACGGAGAGCACCACGGCGACCAGCAGCGCGGCGATGATGACCTCGACCACGCCGGCCGCGACCCAGCCGAACTGCGTGGGCGAGAACTCGCCGTAGCCGTTCGCGCCGGTCGCGATGAACTCCTGCGCGGTGCCGATCTGGTCGTAGAGCGCGTTGGTCGACCGCAGCCCCAGCAGCACCGCGCCCGCCGCGCTCGCGCCGAGCAGCTGCGCCAGGATGTACGGCGCGACGTCGCGGCCGGGGAAGCGGCCCGCGAGCCAGACGCCCACGGTCACCGCGGGGTTGAGGTGGGCGCCGGAGATTCCGCCGAAGATGAGCGCGGCGATGATGACGCCCAGCGCGAAGGCGAACGCGACCGTGATGACGTCCCAGCCCATCACGCCGGAGAACACGGCGGCGCCCACGCCCATGAACACGAGGATGAACGTGCCGGCCAGCTCGGCCGCCATGCGGCTCACCAGGCTCGGTCCGGAGGTGTCCTCGACCCAGACGTCGTCGTCGATCTCCTCGGTGAGGAGGACCTCCTCCTCGACGGGAGCGCCCTCGTCCGTCTCGACCGCCTGGTCCACGGCCTCGTCGACCGGCTCCGTCGGCTCCTTCTCAGGACCGTCCTCGAACTCTCGCTGGCTCATCGTTCCTCCTGCGTAGGGGCGCCTCGGCGGGCGCGCTCCGTCGCATCGTCGCATGCCTGCGGGCCATGCGCGAGAGGGCCATATCCTGCCGTGACCTTGGGCCCGGTCCCGTGGACTAGCCTGGTGCCACCATCCCCGAAGGTGTGAGGACTGACGCATGGCGAAGATCAAGGTCGAGGGCAAGGTCGTCGAGCTCGACGGCGACGAG
The DNA here is from genome assembly GCF_000971115.1 of Demequina gelatinilytica. GTDB lineage: Bacteria > Actinomycetota > Actinomycetes > Actinomycetales > Demequinaceae > Demequina > Demequina gelatinilytica. The sequence goes on from NZ_BBLV01000010.1 coordinate 116,759, forward strand.
ATGACGCGGATCATCTGGCAGTTCATCAAGGACCGCCTCATCCACCCGTATCTCGATGTGGACCTCGAGTACTACGACCTGGGGATCGAGTCGCGCGACGCGACCGACGACCAGATCACGATCGACGCGGCGAACGCCATCAAGAAGCACGGTGTGGGCGTCAAGTGCGCGACGATCACGCCGGACGAGGCGCGTGTCGAGGAGTTCGGGCTCAAGCGCATGTACGTGTCGCCCAACGGCACCATCCGCAACATCCTCGGCGGCGTGGTGTTCCGCGAGCCGATCATCATCTCCAACGTCCCGCGCCTGGTGCCGGGGTGGACCAAGCCGATCGTCATCGGCCGTCACGCGCACGGCGACCAGTACAAGGCCACCAACTTCAAGGTGCCCGGCGCCGGCAGGCTCACGGTGACCTTCACGCCCGAGGACGGCTCTGAGCCCATCGAGCACGTGGTCGCGAACTACGGCGCCGACGGCGGCGTCGCGATGGGCATGTACAACTTCAACAAGTCCATCGAGGACTTCGCGCGCGCCTCCTTCGCCTACGGCCTGCAGCGCGGCTACCCGGTGTACCTGTCCACCAAGAACACGATCCTCAAGGCCTACGACGGCCAGTTCAAGGACATCTTCGCCGACGTGTTCGAGAAGGAGTACAAGGCGCAGTTCGATGCCGCGGGCATCACCTACGAGCACCGCCTGATCGACGACATGGTCGCCGCCGCGATGAAGTGGGAGGGCGGCTACGTCTGGGCCTGCAAGAACTACGACGGCGACGTCCAGTCCGACACGGTCGCGCAGGGCTTCGGCTCGCTGGGCCTCATGACCTCGGTGCTCATGACCCCGGACGGCAGGACCGTCGAGGCGGAGGCGGCGCACGGCACCGTCACCCGTCACTTCCGTCAGCACCAGGCCGGCAAGCCCACGTCGACCAACCCGATCGCGTCGATCTTCGCGTGGACCGGCGGCCTCAAGCACCGCGGCAAGCTCGACGGCACCCCCGAGGTCACCGGCTTCGCCGAGACCCTCGAGGACGTCATCATCAAGTCCGTCGAGGGCGGTGCCATGACCAAGGACCTCGCCCTGCTCGTGGGTCCCGACCAGGAGTGGCAGACCACCGAGGAGTTCCTCGCGACCCTCGACGCCAACCTCTCGGCGCGTCTGGGCTGAGCCCCCGAGACGCGCGACGGGACGATGCGTCGGCGACCGGCGCATCGTCCCCCCGCAGTTTCCCCGTAGTCCCCATCGCAGAAGGAGTCACAGCGCTGTGAGCACCACCCCTGTCAACGTCACCGTCACCGGAGCGGCCGGCCAGATCGGCTACGCGCTCCTGTTCCGCATCGCGTCGGGCGCGATGCTCGGCCCGGACACCCCGGTCCGCCTGCGCCTGCTCGAGATCCCCCAGGCGGTCAAGGCCGCCGAGGGCACCGCGATGGAGCTGGACGACTGCGCCTTCCCGCTGCTGGACGGCATCGACATCCACGACTCCGCCGAGGCCGCCTTCGACGGCGTCAACGTCGCGCTCCTGGTAGGCGCGCGTCCGCGCGGACCGGGCATGGAGCGCGGCGACCTGCTCGCGGCGAACGGCGGCATCTTCGGGCCGCAGGGCGCGGCGATCAACGCGGGCGCGGCGGACGATGTGCGCGTGCTCGTGGTCGGCAACCCGGCCAACACGAACGCCCTCATCGCGGCGTCGCACGCGCCCGATGTGCCCGCTGAGCGCTTCACCGCGATGATGCGCCTGGACCACAACCGTGCGCTCGCGCAGCTCGCGTCGAAGGCGGGCGTGGGCGTCTCGGAGGTCTCGAACGTCACCATCTGGGGCAACCACTCCGCGAAGCAGTATCCGGACATCGCGCACGCCGTCATCGGCGGCCGCCCGGCACCGGCCGTCATCGCGGACGATGCGTGGGTCGCCGACACCTTCATCCCGACCGTCGCGAAGCGCGGCGCGGCGATCATCGACGCGCGCGGCGCCTCGTCCGCCGCGTCCGCCGCGAATGCCGCTATCGACCACGTGCGCGACTGGGTGCTCGGGACCCCGGATGGCTCGTGGACGTCGGTGGGCCTCGTGTCCGACGGCTCGTACGGCGTGCCCGAGGGCATCATCTCCGGCTTCCCGTGCGTGTCGAAGGACGGCGCCTGGGAGATCGTCCAGGGCCTCGAGATGTCCGAGGCCGCGCAGGCGGGCCTCCAGGTGTCCGTCGACGAGCTGGTCGAGGAGCGCGACGCCGTCACGGAGCTGTCGCTCATCTAGCCGCACACCGCGAAGGCCCCGATCCGCTCCGGCGGGCCGGGGCCTTCGTGGTGTGCGCCCCCGTCCCCCGTCGACGCAAGTGGTAGCCCTTGGTCGGTTCTGCGAGATCGCGGCATCGCAGTGGTGGCTCAGTGCCGCGGGCGCTGGGGCAGGGAGCGGTGGCGGCTGGGCGCGGGTGCCGGGTCGTGGGCCGCTCAGGGCCGGGGGACGTCGACAGTTGCACACGGGGGACCAGTCGGCGGCACCTCGGCTGCCGACAATGGCCGACCACTGTGATGCTGAAACCTCCGAGAACCGACCAACGCCTACCACTTCCCGAGGGGGAGGGGGCCGCTTCCCGAGGGGGAGCCGACCGCTTCCCGAGGAGGAGAGGAGCGGGGCGGGTGGTGTGAACGCCCACATCACGGATCGGTAACGAACCGGTGAACCCCCCTTGCGCGTTTGATTGTTAGTAACCTTTACTAACGAACATGAGCCCCCAGGGAGCAGACCTCGCGACGCAGCGAGGCACCGCGCGCCAGCAGCGCTTCGCATCGTCGGTGCGCGCCGGCAGCCGCGTGACGCCCGAGCGGGCCCGCAGCCACAACCGCGTGCTCGTGCTCCAGGAGCTGTACCGCTCCGAGGGGCTGTCCCGCGCGGACCTCGCCCGTGCCGTGGGCCTCACGCGCGTCACCATCTCCGACCTGGTCGCGGACCTGATCGCGGACGGCCTGGTCATCGAGCTCGGCCTGCGCTCCGACGCCCGCCCCGGCAAGCCCGCGACGCTGCTCGACATCAACCGCAAGGGCTTCGCGGTCATCGCGCTCGACCTCTCCTACGACAACCTGTTCCGCGGCGTGGTCACCGACCTCGACGGCACGGTGCTCCACCGCGAGCACGCCGACGTCACCGGCATCACCGGCACCGACGCGATCGACGCGGTCGCCGCGCTCCTCGACCGCCTGGTCGCGGCCGCCAAGGCTCCCGTGCTGGGGGTGGGGGTCGGCAGCCCCGGCATCGTGGACGATGCGGGCACGGTCCTGTCCGCCCCCAACCTGGGTTGGGCGGACGTCCCGCTGCAGGCGGCCCTCGCGGAGCGCAGCGAGCTCCCGGTGCTGGTCGCGAACGACGCCAACGCCGCCGCGCTCGCGGAGCGCACCTTCGGCGGCGCGCATGAGGACGCGATCCTCGTCCGCGTGGGTCGAGGCGTCGGCGCGGGGCTCATCGTCGGCGGACGACTGGTGCGCGGCGCGCACTCCGCTGCCGGCGAGCTCGGGCACGTGGTGGTCGGCACCGACGGCGGCGACGTCTGCGCGTGCGGCAAGTCCGGGTGCCTCGAGACCTGGCTTGCCATCCCCCGCCTCCAGGCCCGCCTCGAGGCGGCCGACGATGCCGACACCCGCCGCGCGGCCCTCGCCGCGGCCGGCGAGCGTCTGGGCATCTCCCTCGCGCCCGTGGTGGGCGCCCTCAATCTCGGGGAGGTCGTGCTGAGCGGCCCCCTCGATCTTCTCGACGGCTCGCTCCTCGAGTCCGCCGCCGAGACGATCCGCTCCCGCACGATGGCCGACTCCCACGGCGGTCCTGCGGTACGGATGACCACGCTCGGGCGCGACATCGTCGTGCTCGGGGCCGCGGTCATGGTCCTCACCGGCCAGCTGGGGGTCTTCTGACCCTCGTCCCCACTCCCCGAGCCCTGCGGGCCCGGGAAACCCTACGAAGGAACTGGAACTGGAATGAAGAAGACGATGCTGGGGGTGACCGCGTTCGCGGCCGCCGGCGCCATCGCCCTGGCGGGTTGCTCGTCGACCGGCGAGGGCTCGACCGACACCACGCCCACCGCGGCGGGCAGCGAGCCTGCTGCCGCTCCCGCGGCGGAGGACATCACGCTCTGGCTGGCCGGTACGGACACGCCCGACGCGCTCATCGAGTACCTGAAGACCGAGTACGCCGAGGTCAACGGCGGCGCGCTCACCGTCGAGCAGATCGGTTGGGGCGACCTCATCTCGTCGCTCACCACCGCGCTGCCCGACTCCGAGAACACCCCCGACGTGGTCGAGGTGGGCAACACGCAGGCCGCGACCTTCACCACGGTCGGTGCGTTCATGGACCTCACCGACCACTACGAGGAGCTGGGCGGCGACTCGCTGCTCCAGGGCTTCGTCGAGGCCGGTTCGATCGGCGACTCGGTCTACGCGCTCCCGTACTACTTCGGCTCCCGTGCGGTGTTCTACCGCAAGGACATCTACGACGCCGCGGGCGTCTCGGTGCCCACCACGCTCGCCGAGTACACCGAGGCCAACAAGACGATGCTCGACGAGGGCGTCGGCGGTGCGTACCTGGCCGGCCGCGACTGGCGCTCCGGGATCTCGTGGATCTTCGCCAACGGCGGCGACATCGCCGAGTACGACGGCTCCGAGTGGCACGCCGCGCTCGACTCGCCCGAGGCGATCGCGGGCATGGAGCAGTGGCAGGAGCTCTTCACCACGGCGAACGTCGCGAAGGCGACGGACGACGACACGACCACCTACTCGGCGATCAACGACGAGTTCCTCCCCGGGACCCCCGCATCGTCCACGATGGCGCCGTCCTGGGCCACCTGGACGCTCGGCGACTTCGACGAGGAGTCCGAGGCGTACGTGTGGAACCCGGAGACCTTCGGCGTCTACGCCCTCCCGGGCGTCGACGGCGGCGTGGCCCCCGTGTTCGCGGGCGGCTCGAACATCGGCATCTCGGCCGCGACCCAGCACCCCGACGGCGCGATGGCCCTCATGGAGATCATCTTCGCCGACGAGTACCAGCAGATGCTGGCCGAGAACGGCATGGGCCCGGCGAACCTCGACTTCGCCGACGCCTACATCGGCGCCGGCTCGTTCGAGGGCGTCAACGAGATCGCCTACGAGGCAGCCGCGAACGCGAAGCTCACCCCGGCCGCGGCCGGCTGGGCCAGCATCGAGGAGGCCGGGATCATGGAGGACTACTTCCAGGCGGTCGCCGAGGGCGGCGACGTCGCCTCGCTCGCGGTCGAGGCGAACGCCAAGATCGACCAGCTCATCAACGGCTAGCAACCACTCGAGCGGCCTCGCCGCTCATGCAGGGGCCCGGGTGCGCACCCGCACCCGGGCCCCTGCCATGGCTGGACCCCATCTCAGCACCATCGAGAGGCACATCATGACCACCACCATGACGGCGCCGGCGAGCAGCCCGGCCCGCGTGGAGCAGCCCCCGCGGCGACGGCGCCGCGGCCAGAAGCTGCCGTACATCCTGCTCATCCCGGCGATCGTGACACTGCTGATCGGCCTCGGCTACCCCGTGACGTGGCAGATCCTCAACTCCTTCAAGGAGTACGGGCTCAAGCAGCAGTTCGGTCAGCCTGCCGAGTTCGTCGGCTTCGACAACTACATCGCGCTGTTCACGGACGCCGTCTTCTGGCAGATCGCGCTGCGCTCCGTGGCCTTCATGGCCGCCACCGCCGCGGTCACCATGGTGATCGGCATCGCGTTCGCGCTCCTGATGAAGGTCATCCCGACCTGGTCGCGCATCGTCCTCCAGGTGGCGATGCTGCTGGCCTGGGCCATGCCCATCGTCGCCCAGATGACCGTGGCGAACTGGCTCATCGACGACCGCAACGGCGTGCTCAACTACGTCCTGTCGCTGATCCCCGGCGTCGACTACATCGGTCACGACTGGCTGCGCGACCCCCTCAGCTTCTTCGGCGTCGCGCTGGTCATCATCACGTGGGCCTCGGTGCCGTTCGTCGCCTTCTCCGTCTACGCGGGGCTGACGCAGGTCTCCGAGGAGGTCCTCGAGGCCGGCCAGCTCGACGGCGCGAGCCCGTTCCAGATGCTGCGCCTCATCATCATGCCGATCATCCGCCCCGTGCTGGTGATCCTCATCCTGCTGCAGCTCATCTGGGATCTCCGGGTGTTCGCGCAGATCCAGCTGCTGCAGGACTTCGGCGCCGCCGGTGAGCGGTACGACCTGCTCGGCACGTACATCTACGGCCTCGGCATCGGCCAGGGCCAGTTCGGGGCGGCCGCGGCCGCCGCCATGGTGGTCATGATCCTCACGCTCGCGGTGAGCTGGGGCTACGTCCGCCGCCTGCTCAAGGAGGATGAGGAGTCGTGAAGCGCACGGTCTTCCGCGGCGCCGGTGCGGCGCTGGCCCTGGTGCTCGCCCTCGTCTGGGCGTTCCCCGTCTACTGGATGGTCAACTCGTCCTTCCTGACGCCCGCGACCATCTCGAAGCTCGAGCCCACCTGGGTGCCGTTCGGCGGCAACCTCTCGAACTACCGCGCGGTGCTCGCCGACAACGCCTTCACCTCCGCGCTCGGAATGTCCCTCGTGGTGACCGCCATCTGCCTGGTGCTGTGCCTCGTGTACGCGCTGCTGGCCTCGTTCGCGATCGGCCGCTTCCGGTTCAAGGGCCGCAAGAGCTTCGTGCTCGCGATCATCGTGGTCCAGATGCTGCCCGCCGAGGCGATGTTCATCGCGCAGTACAAGATGCTCGCGGGCGCGAACCTCCTCAACTCCGTCATCGGCGTCTCGGTGATCTACCTCGCGATGGTGGTGCCGTTCACCACGTGGATGCTGCGAGGCTTCGTCGCCGGCATCCCGGTGGATCTCGAGGAGGCCGCCATGATCGACGGCTGCACCCGCATGGGCGCGTTCCGTCGCGTGACCTTCCCGCTGCTCGCACCGGGCCTGGTGGCGTCGGGCGTGTTCGCCTTCCTCCAGGTGTGGAACGAGTTCGCGCTCGCGTCGATCATCCTCACCGAGAGCCAGAAGGCCACCCTGCCGCTGTGGCTGCGCGACTTCGCGCAGTCGTCGAACCTGGGCGTCACCGAGTGGGGCGAGGTCATGGCCGGATCGGTGCTGGTCGCCATCCCCGTGATCGTGTTCTTCATGATCGTCCAGGGGCGCATGGCGCAGGGCCTCGTCGGCGGCGCGGTCAAGGGGTGAGCGACGTGACCAACCCCCTCAGCGTGCTCATGCCCGGCTTCGTCGGGCACACCCTCCCGGGCTGGCTCGAGGCCAGGCTGCGCGACGGGCTGGGCGGCGTGTGCCTCTTCGGTGCGAACGTCGAGTCCCCGGAGCAGCTGCGCACCCTCACCGACGCGATCCACGCGGCCAACCCCCGCGCGATCGTCGCGATCGACGAGGAGGGCGGCGACGTCTCGCGGCTGTACCAGGCCGTCGGCTCGCCCTTCCCCGGCAACGCGGTCCTCGGCCGCCTGGACGATGCGGCGGCCACCGAGGCCGTCGCGGCCCGGGTGGGCGCGGAGCTCGCGGCGGTGGGCGTGGACCTCACGCTCGCCCCGGACGTCGACGTCAACGCCAACCCCCGCAACCCGGTGATCGGTGTGCGCAGCTTCGGGGCCGACCCGGCGCTCGTGGCACGCCACACCGAGGCATGGGTGCGCGGCGTGCAGTCCACCGGCGTCTCGGCGTGCGCGAAGCACTTCCCGGGCCACGGCGACACCGCGCAGGACTCGCATCACGCGCTCCCGGTGGTGGATGCCGCGGCGCAGGTGCTGCACGAGCGCGACCTGCCGCCCTTCGTCGCCGCGATCGACGCGGGGACGGCCACGGTGATGACCTCGCACCTCATGGTGCCCGCGCTCGACGCGGAGCTCCCCGCGACGTTCTCACGGCCCATCCTCCAGGGCCTCCTGCGGGCCGGGCTCGGCTTCGAGGGCGTGGTGGTGACCGACGCGCTCGACATGGCCGGCGCCTCCGCCGGTCGCGGCATCCCCGCAGCCGCGGTCCTCGCGCTCGCGGGCGGCTCCGACCTGCTGTGCCTGGGCTCGGTGAACCCCGACGAGGAGATCGGCGAGATCGCGGACGCGATCGCGGCGGCGGTCGCGTCCGGCGCGCTCGACGCCGACCGCCTCGCGGACGCGGCGGCACGATGCGCGGCGCTGGGGTCCGCCCACGCCGAGCGGCGGGCGGACGGAGCGACGGCCGCCGTCCCCGGCATCGTCGACGCCGGCATGGTGCGGCGCACGTTCGACGTGTCCGCCGAGGCGCGCGAGCTGCTCGCGCAGGACCGTCCCCGCGCGTGGCTGCGGCTCGACCCGGCCGCGAACATGGCGGTCGGGAACGCGCCCTGGGGGCCCTTCGCCGCAGGCCTGGAGCCGCTGGCGAGCCTCGGTTCCGCGGGCGAGATCGCACCGTTCGCCGCGGCCGTCCCCGACGGCGCGCTCGCGATCGTGGTGGGCAAGGACAACCACCGGCACCCGTGGGCGCTCGCGGCGATCGCCGCGGTGCGCGAGCGGGGCGACGCGGTGGTGGTGGACATGGGATGGCCGGGCGACCGCGCCGCCGACGTCGCGACCTACGGGGCCTCGCGACTGGTGGGCGAGGCGCTCATCGAGCTGATCGGACAGTGAGCATGCATCTGGGAATCGACATCGGCGGCACCAAGACCGATGCCGTGGTCGTGGACGCGTCCGGCGCGGTCCTCGCCCGTGACCGCCGGCCCTCCGGGAGAGGCGCCGATGCCGTGGTCGCGGCGGCGCTCGAGAGCGCGCGTGCCGCGTGCGCCGACGCCGGCCTGACGCCCGGCGAGGTGACGGTGGGCATCGGCACGCCGGGCACCGTGATCGACGGCATCGTGTCGCACGCGGTGAACCTGCGGGTGGACAGGATGGACCTCGCGGGCGAGTTCGCCGCCGGTTGGGGCGCACGGCCCGAGGTGGACAACGACGTGAACGTCGCCGCGCTGGGCGCGTGGACGCTCGCGGGCGACGGGGCGGACCGCTCGATGGCCTACCTCAACCTGGGGACGGGGCTCGCGGCGGGGCTGGTGCTCGGGGGCCGCGTGTGGCGCGGCGCGCGCGGCGCCGCAGGGGAGATCGGGCACATCTCGGTCGACCCGGCCGGACCCGTGGGCGCCGACGGGCTCCCCGGCGGGCTCGAGACGTACGCCTCGGGCTCGGGTCTCGCGCTCCAGTGGGGCGTGGACGGCGCAACGGGTCGCGACGTGGTCGAGGCGGCCGCCTCGGGCGATGCGCGGGCACGCGAGATCTGCGAGCGCGCGTACTACGGGCTCGCCTCATGCGTCCGCGTGCTGGTGCTCACGCTCGACGTCGACGAGGTGGTGATCGGCGGCGGCATGACCGCGTGGGGAGCCGAGCTCATGGACGGCGCGACCCGCATCCTGGACGCGTGGGCGGGCGCCAGCCCGTTCCTCGCCTCGCTCGAGCTCGCCGCGCGCATGCGGGCGCTCGACATCGACGTCCCGGTGGCCGCCGTGGGCGCCGCGATGCTGGGAGGCGGACGTGGCTGAGGTCATCGTGGTCGAGACGCCCGCGGAGGCGGGGGCGTTCGTGGCGGCGCACATCGCCGCTCAGGTGCGCACGAGCCCCGAGTTCACGCTCGGCGTCGCGACGGGCTCGACGCCGCTCCCGGTCTACGAGGCGCTCCGCGCCGAGGCGCAGGCGGGCACCGACTTCACGCGCATGACCGCCTTCGCGCTCGACGAGTACGTGGGCCTGCCTGCGGGCCATCCCGAGAGCTACCGCGCGGTGGTGGACCGGGAGGTCACGGTGCCGCTCGGGCTCGACCCGGCACGGGTGCACGTGCCCGACGGCTCCGCCGAGGGGATCGAGACCGCGGGCGAGCGTTACGAGGAGGCGCTGTGCGCGCATGGGGGGGTGGACCTGCAGCTGCTGGGGATCGGTCGCACGGGGCATCTGGGCTTCAACGAGCCGGGGTCCTCGTTCGGGTCGCTGACCCGCGTGAAGACGCTGACAGAGAGGACGCGAGAGGACAACGCGCGCTTCTTCGACTCGCTGGATCAGGTCCCCGTGCACTGCGTGACGCAGGGGCTGGGCACCATCCTCCGGGCGCGGCACCTGGTGCTGCTCGCCTTCGGGGAGTCGAAGGCGGAGGCGCTCGCGGCGGCGGTCGAGGGACCGGTGTCCGCGTCGATGCCCGGCTCGGCGATCCAGCTGCATCCCCGGGTCACCGTGGTGGTCGACCCCGGCGCCGCCTCGCGGCTGCGCTTCGCCGACTACTACCGTTGGGCCCAGGACAACAAGCCTGACTGGCAGGGGATCTGACCATGGCGTGGACCGACATCCACTGTCACGGCGGGGGTGGGCACACGTGCGGCGAGACCGTCGAGGGGACCCTCGCGGCGCTCGCCGCGCATCGTGCCCACGGGACCGGCCGGATGGTGGCGTCCCTGGTATCCGCGCCGCTCGCGGAGACGGCACGCGCCGCCGGCGTGATCCGCGAGGCGATGGCGGCCGACCCGGGCCTGCTGGGCATCCACCTCGAGGGACCGTTCCTCGCGCCCTCCCGCAAGGGCGCGCATGACCCTTCCGCGCTGGCGCTGCCCGAGCGTGAGGCGGTGGAGGGGCTCCTCGCCGCGTGCGACGGGACGCTCCGCCAGATCACCATGGCGCCCGAGCTCCCCGGCGCGCTCGAGGCCATCGCGACGCTCGTGGACCACGGCGTCGTGGTGGCCGTGGGCCACACGGAGTGCACGGCTGCGCAGGCGCGTGCGGCGTTCGACGCCGGCGCGACGCTCATCACGCACGGCTTCAACGCGATGCCGCCCATCGCAGGTCGCGATCCGGGCCCGCTGGGTGCCGCGCTCGACGACCCCCGGGTGGCGATCGAGGTGATCGCCGACGGCATCCACGTGGCGCCGTCCAACATCGCGACGCTGTTCCGCGCGGCGCCCGGGCGCATCGTCCTGGTGACGGACGCCATGGCGGCCGCCGCATCGTCCCCGGGGCGCTACTCCCTCGGAGGGCTGGACGTGGACGTGACGGTCGACGGCCGCGCGGTGCTCGCGGGCACGCAGACGTTGGCGGGGTCCACGCTGACCCTGGACCGCGCGGTCGAGGTCTGCGTCGCGGCGGGCGTGCCGCGCGACGAGGCGGAGGCGGGGGTCACCACCACCCCGGCGTGGGTGCTCGACCTCTGACCCCCTCCCGCTCCGCCGACACTCACAACGGAGCTGGTCCCGGTTCGCCGGCGTGTCGCGGCCCGTGACCGGTCACGATGCGGCGTGTCGCCGCGAGATCCGTTGCGAGTGTCGGGCTTGGGGGGCTACTTGAAGACGATGGTGCGATGCCCGTCCAGCAGGATCCTGTGCTCCGCGTGCCATCGCACCGCGCGCGCGAGGGCGCGGCGCTCGACATCCGCACCGATCGCGGTGAGCGACTCCGGCGTGTAGGTGTGGTCCACGCGCTCGACGTCCTGCTCGATGATCGGGCCCTCGTCGAGGTCGGACGTGACGTAGTGCGCGGTGGCGCCGATGAGCTTGACGCCGCGGTCGTGCGCCTGGAAGTACGGCCGCGCGCCCTTGAAGGACGGCAGGAACGAGTGGTGGATGTTGATGATCCGCCCGCGCAGCGCGTCCGAGAGCTCGGGGGACAGGATCTGCATGTAGCGCGCGAGCACCACCAGCTCCGCGTCCAGCTCCTCGACCAGCGCGAGGAGCGCCGCCTCCGCCTCGGCCTTGGTGTCCGCGGTCACGGGGATGTGGTGGAAGGGCTTGCCGTAGAACTCGGCCAGGTCCTTCAGCGTGGTGTGGTTGCCCACCACGCCCACGATGTCGACGGGCAGGGTCTTCGCGCGCTCGCGGAACAGCAGGTCGTTCACGCAGTGCGCGGTCTTCGACACCATGACGATGGTGCGCATCCGGCGTCCCGCGACGTCGAGGTTCCACGTCATCTCGAAGCGCGCGGCGATCCCCGCGACGGCAGCCTCGAGCTCCGCGAGCGGTGCCGCCGACGCGAACTCCACGCGCATGAAGAACAGGCCCGTGTCCGGGTCGCCGAACTGCTGCGACTCGGTGATGTTGCCGTCGTGCTCCGCGAGGACGCCGGTCACGGCATGCACGATGCCGGGACGGTCGGGGCAGGACAGGCTCAGGACCCAGGACGATGCGTCGGTCATGACGCACAAGATTAGCGGGAACGACGCGCCGCGCCAGGGCCACGCGCATACCCGCAGGGGGGTCCGTCATGCCAGGATGGATCCATGAGCGAGGGCGATCAGATCCGCATCGATGTCGTCGGCACCCCGGATGTCGGCGAGCTCCTCACGTTGAGGCGCGCGGCTTTCGTGTCCGAGGCACAGATCTTCAACGACCCCAACATCCCGGCGCTGACACAGACGCTCGAGGAGCTGGCGGTCGACCTCCAGTCGGAGGACGTGGTGACGCTCGGCGCATGGCAGGGGCACCGGCTCATCGGCTCGATCCGCGTGGGCATCGAGGACGACAAGGCGACCATCGGCCGTCTCGCGGTCGCTCCCGACCAGCAGGGCCAGGGCATCGGCACGCAGCTGCTGTTCGCGGTGCTCGCGTACCTCCCGGAGAACACGCGCGAGGTGTGGGTCTTCACCGGTCAGAACTCGAAGCACAACATCGCGCTGTACAACAAGGCCGGGTACGAGCACCAGTTCGACCAGGTCGCGGGCGACCTCACGTACGCGTACCTGCGCAAGGTGCTCGAGGCAGGCGCGATCGTCGACGACGAGGACGACGTCGAGGACGTCGCGGTGCGCGGGGAGAACTGACGCCGCCTGCCTCGCGCAGCGCCTGAGGAGGGACGATGTCCTGGTACGACGCGACCATCGTCGAACCGGGACGCGCGCCCATCCTGTGGCTGCTCATCGGGTTCCTGGTGACGTTCGCCCTCACGCGATGGGTGACGCGCCGCATCCGTGCGCGCGAGCTCGCCGTCGCGCGGGGCGAGGCGGAGCCGGCCGAGGGCGGGGTCATCTCCAACATCCACCTGGGCGGGGTGCACGTGCATCACCAGGTGTGGGGGATCCTGCTCGTGATGGCCACGGGCGTGCTCGAGTTCCGGTTCAGCCCCGCCTCGCCGTGGGTCGAGATCCTCGCGGCGCTGTTCGGCGCCGGAGCCGCGCTCGCGCTCGACGAGTTCGCGCTGTGGCTCCACCTCGACGACGTCTACTGGTCCGCGGAGGGCCGCAAGTCGATCGACGCCATCCTTGTCGCCGCGGTCATCGCGCTCGGCCTGCTGCTCGGCTCCTCGCCGGTGGGCATCGACCCCTCCGAGCAGAGCTCCGGCTGGGCCTTCGCGCTCGCGCTCGCGATCCACTTCGCCCTGGTCATCATCACGGCGCTCAAGGGCAAGCGCGTGACGGCGCTCATCGGCGTGGTGCTGCCGGTCGTGTCCGAGGTCGCTGCGATCCGGCTCGCCAAGCCGACCTCGTTCTGGGCGAGGCGCTTCTACAAGGACAAGAAGATGGCGCGGGCGCGGCGCCGGTACTCCGAGGTCTACCAGCGCCGGTGGGACCGCATCCGCGACCGCATCGGCGGCGCGCACGGGACGCGCCTCACGGCCGCGGTCGAGCGGCGCGTGAGCGACAGCATCGTCCGGGCGACGGAGGACGATGCGCCGGTGCCCGGCGCCGATCGCGGGCCCGCCGCGCGTGACGTGGGATAGGCCCTGGCGCTCGCGCGCCACGTTGCTAGACTCGGGCCTGCCGCAACTGGCGCAGTGGGCTCACCCACGGGGAGCGGCAAGGAGATCTCTCGACTGCTGGTCGCACGCCTGGGCCACTGGTCACCGGAAGCAAGGTGCCGGCGACCCCGCCGGCGGACAGACAAGGACAGTCATGACGACCGACTCCAGCGCCACCGCAGCGGTGATGAACGCCACGCTGCAGGACTTCGACCCCGAGATCGCCCAGGTCCTCGACCGCGAGCTCGACCGCCAGCGCACCTACCTCGAGATGATCGCGTCCGAGAACTTCGTGCCGCGCTCCGTGCTGCAGGCCCAGGGCTCCGTGCTCACCAACAAGTACGCCGAGGGCTACCCGGGTCGCCGCTACTACGGCGGCTGCGAGGAGGTCGACGTCGCGGAGACCATCGCGATCGAGCGCGCCAAGTCGCTGTTCGGCGCCGAGTACGCGAACGTCCAGCCCCACTCGGGCGCCACCGCGAACGCCGCGGTGCTGCACGCCCTCATCAACGCCGGCGACAAGATCATGGGCCTGTCGCTCGCGCACGGCGGTCACCTCACGCACGGCATGAAGCTCAACTTCTCCGGCAAGCTCTACGACGTCGCGGCCTACGGGCTGGACGAGCAGACCCACCGCATCGAGATGGAGCAGGTGCGCGAGCAGGCGCTCGCGGAGCGTCCCGACGTGATCATCGCCGGCTGGTCGGCCTACCCCCGTCACCTCGACTTCGCCGCCTTCCGTGCCATCGCCGACGAGGTCGGCGCGAAGCTCTGGACCGACATGGCGCACTTCGCGGGCCTGGTGGCCGCGGGCCTGCACCCGTCGCCCGTGCCGCACTCGGACGTGGTCTCGACCACCATCCACAAGACCATCGGCGGCCCCCGCTCCGGCATGATCGTGTCGCGCGACACCGTGCTCGCGAAGAAGCTCAACTCCGCGGTGTTCCCCGGACAGCAGGGCGGCCCGCTCATGCACGTGATCGCCGCGAAGGCCGTCGCGCTCAAGGCCGCGGCCGGCGAGGAGTTCAAGGAGCGCCAGGAGCGCGTGCTCGAGGGCGCCCGCATCATCGCGGACCGCCTCACGTCGCCCGACGCGATCGAGGCCGGCGTCAACGTGGTCACCGGCGGCACCGACGTGCACCTGGTCCTCGCGGACCTCCGCCACTCGCCGCTCGACGGCCAGCAGGCCGAGGACCTCCTCCACGAGGTGGGCATCACCGTCAACCGTAACGCCGTCCCGTTCGACCCGCGCCCGCCGATGGTCACCTCGGGCGTGCGTATCGGCACCGCGGCGCTCGCGTCGCGCGGCTTCGGCGCGGAGGAGTTCACCGAGGTCGCCGACGTCATCGCGACGGCGCTCAAGGGCGGTGCCGACGTGGACGCGCTGCGCGCCCGCGTCAAGAAGCTCGCCGACGACTTCCCGCTGTACGAGGGCCTCGCCCAGTGACGGCTCCCGTCGCCGACGGCCCGCAGGTCCTCGACGGCAAGGCCACCGCGGCCGCCATCAAGGGCGAGCTCAAGGACCGGGTGGAGGCGCTGCGCGCTCGCGGCGTCACCCCCGGCCTGGGCACGCTCCTGGTGGGCTCCGACCCGGGCTCGACCTGGTACGTCAACGGCAAGCACGCCGACTGCGCCGAGGTGGGCATCGCCTCCATCCGCGAGGACCTGCCGGAGACCGCGACGCAGGAGGAGATCGAGGCCGCAGTCGCGCGCCTCAACGCGGACCCCGCGTGCACCGGCTTCATCGTGCAGCTGCCGCTGCCTGCCGGGATCGACACCAACCGCGTGCTCGAGCTCATCGACCCGGACAAGGACGCCGACGGGCTGCACCCGACCAACCTGGGCCGCCTGGTGCTGCGCATCGCCGAGCCGGTCGAGTCCAGCCTGCCGTGCACGCCCAAGGGCATCATCGAGCTGCTCACGCGCCACGGGATCTCGCTCCGCGGCAAGGAGGTCGTGGTCGTGGGCCGCGGCACCACCGTCGGCCGCTCGATCGGGCTGCTGCTCACGCGCAAGGACGTCAACGCGACCGTGACCCTGTGCCACACGGGCACCGCGGACCTCGCGTCGCACACCCGGGGGGCCGATGTGGTCATCGCGGCGGCCGGCGTCCCGGGCATCGTCTCCGGGGACATGGTCAAGGACGGCGTGGTGCTGGTCGACGTAGGCGTCTCGCGCGTCACCGACCCGGAGACCGGCAGGTCGCGCGTGGCGGGCGACATCGCGCCCGACGCGCGGGCGAAGGCCTCCTGGTACTCGCCCAACCCGGGCGGCGTGGGTCCGATGACCCGCGCGATGCTGCTCGCGAACGTGGTCGAGAGCGCGGAGCGCGCGCTCGGCTGACGCTTCACCGCCATGGTGCACCGAGGGCCCGTCCGGGACGTTCCGGACGGGCCCTCGGTGTCGGCGGGCGCAGGTACCGTATTCGCCATGAGGATCGCTTCCGTCAACGTCAACGGCGTCCGCGCCGCCGCCAAGAAGGGCATGCACGAGTGGATCGCCGCGTGCGAGCCCGACGTCATCTGCCTCCAGGAGGTCCGCGCTCCGCTCGAGGTCACCGCGGGACTGGTCGGCGAGGACTGGCACGTGGTCGAGCAGGCGTGCGAGATCAAGGGCCGCGCGGGCGTCGCGATCGCCTCGCGGCTGCCGCTCACCGATGTGGTCGCGGGCGTCGATGCGCTCGGCGGCGAGATGGGCGAGCCCGTGCACACGGGTCGGTGGATCGAGGCCACGGTGGACTCGCCGTCCGGACCGGTGCGCATCGTCTCCGTCTACATGCACTCGGGCACCGCGGGCACTCCCAAGATGGACCAGAAGTACGCGATGCTCGACGCGATGACCGCGCGCCTCGCCGTGCTGCGCGAGCAGCACGACCGCGTGGTGGTGATGGGCGACATCAACATCGCCCACACCGAGAACGACATCAAGAACTGGAAGGGCAACCTCAAGTCCGCGGGCTTCCTGCCCGAGGAGCGCGCGTACCTGGACCGCTGGTTCGACGCGGGCTGGGTGGACGTCCACCGTGCGCTCGAGGGAGTCAAGCCGGGCCCGTACACGTGGTGGTCGCAGCGCGGCCAGGCCTTCGACAACGACTCGGGCTGGCGCATCGACTACCAGTACGCGAGCCCGCTGCTCGCGGCCAAGGCCACGTCGGTGCGTGTCGACAGGCAGGCCAGCTGGGACGCGCGTTGGACCGACCACGCGCCGCTGGTGGTCGACTACGCGCTGTAGTCAGACCTCGAGGAAGGTGGGCTGCGGGTAGCCCTGGGAGACCAGCACGGCATCCACCTGGTCGGCGATCTGCGCGATCGCGTTGGTCCTCACCAGCGCGACCACGCAGCCGCCGAATCCCGCGCCGGCCATGCGCGCACCCAGCGCCCCGGCGGCGAAGGCCGAGTCGACCGCGAGGTCGAGCACCGGGGTGCTGACGCGGTAGTCCGCGCTCAGGGACTGGTGCGAGGCGAGCATGAGCGCCCCGATCTCGGTGAAGCGGTCATGCGCGGGGCCCAGGCCCGACAGCTCCGCGACGGTCGCCTGCACCCGCATGCTCTCGGAGACGATGTGACGCGCGCGGATGCGCGTCGCGTTGTCCTCGAGCGCGGCGACCCGGGCGAGAGCCTCGTCGCGCTTGAGCTCGCGCAGGGACGGCAGCCCCAGGACGTCGGCCGCACGCACCGCGGCGCGGCTGCGCCGAGCGTAGGCGTCGCGCCAGCCGTCGCGGCGCGGCCCCGTGTCGATGAGGAGCAGGCTCAGGCCGTACTCGTGGAAGTACAGCGGGTAGTGCGTGATGTGCGGCGGGGTCTCCGAGAAGTCGAGCAGCGCGGCCTCCCCCTCCTCGCAGCGCAGCACCGTGTGCTGGTCGAGGCGCCCGCACGGGAAGCCGACGTAGGTGTTCTCGGCCTCCCAGCAGGCCTCGGCGAGCTCGACCGCACCTGACTCGGTGTCGAGCGCGAGACCCCACACCCCATCGGCGGCGCGTCCGACCGCCGCGCTGAGCGCCACGGATGATCCGAGGCCGGTGCCGAGCGGCAGGCAGGAGTCGATCGCGATGTCCATCCCGCCGATCGGGTACCCGCGCTCCGCCAGGGCCCACAGGACGCCCGCGACGCGCGAAGGCCAACCGTCGTAGCCGGGCTCGAGCGAGCCGAGCGCTCCCTCCCACCGCGGTCCGGGACCCTCGATCTGGTCGCCGTGCGCGGCGACCACGCGGATCGCCTGGTCGTCGCGTCGCCGGGCGGCGACGAAGGTCCGATGCGGGGTCACGGTCGCGAGCGTGAGACCGCCGCTGTAGTCCGTATGGTCGCCGACGACGGTGAGGCGGCCGGGTGCGGAGACGCTCGCCTCGGGCTCACCCTCGAAGGATTCCGAGAACAGCGCGCGCACGCGGTCGGCGCCCTGGTCGAGGCTCCAGGGCTCGAGCCGACGAGGCGCGTCGTCGGGGGCGGGTGCTCTCACGGTCGCCATCATGCCAGGCCGGACATCTGGGTGCGAAAGCGGACATGCCACAATGCGAGGGTCTAGCCGAGGAGGTCCTCATGGCCCGCAAGAACGATGCGACCGCGCCCGAGCCGGAGGAGGCCCAGGCGGTCGACCCGACCGCGGCGGCCCCGACCCCCGAGGTCGTTCCCGCCGAGCCCGCGCCCGCGGCATCGTCCGTCCCGCCCTCCTTGCTGGAGAAGGTGCGGAGCAACCGCACGGGACCGCTCGCGGCGGGGCTGGGCGTCGCGTTCGCGGTGGCCCTGCTGCTCGCCGTGCTGGTGCCCAACGTGCCCAACCTCTACGCGCTCACGGTGCTGGGGCTGATGCTCACCGCGGCGGTGGGCTTCACCGTCCGCTACCTGTCGCATGAGCGCGACCTCAAGGCGCAGGCGGTGGGCTTCGTGGCGACCCTGCTGGGCATCCACATCATGGGGGTGACCGGCACCATCGACACCACGGGCGGCGGGCTGGACGGGCTGCTGGGGCTCATCGGCGCCGAGGCGCCGGGCTTCGACGATGCGCTGCTCGGCGCGCTCGCGACGCCCGCGGTGTCCGCGGGAGGCGTCCTGTGCGGGCTGATCGCCGCGATCATCGTCGGCTGGGGGCCGCGCGAGCGCGACTGAGCTCGCCGCCGCCGCCCCGGAGCCGCGAGGCGCGGGGGCGGCGGCGGCTCAGCGCTTGACGGGGGTGACGCCCAGCGAGCGGCCCGCGAGGCCGCGCTGACGCGAGGTGAGCTTGCGCGCGACCTCCCGCAGTGCCGAGGCGGCGGGCGAGCCCGCGTCGGAGACCACCACGGGAGTGCCCGCGTCGCCGGCCTCCCGCGCGGTGATGTCGAGCGGGATCTGGCCCAGCAGAGGGACATCGGTGCCGAGCACCTTGGACAGGCGGCCGGCCACGGTGGCGCCGCCGCCGGAGCCGAACACCTCGAGGCGCGAGCCGTCGGCCTGCTCGAGCCATGCCATGTTCTCGACCACGCCGACCACCGACTGCGAGGTCTGCGTCGCGATCGCGCCCGCGCGCTCGGCGACGCCCGCGGCGGCCGACTGGGGCGTGGTCACCACGAGGATCTCGGCGTGGGGGAGCAGCTGCGCGACCGAGATCGCGATGTCGCCGGTCCCGGGCGGGAGGTCGAGCAGCAGCACGTCGAGGTCGCCCCAGAAGACGTCGGCCAGGAACTGCTCGATCGCACGGTGGAGCATGGGTCCGCGCCACACCACCGGCTGACCCTCCGGCACGAACATGCCGATGGAGACCGCCTTGACCTCGTGCGCGATGGGCGGCAGGAGCATGTCGTCGAGGCGCGTCGGCTGGCCCTGGACGCCCAGCATCCCGGGGATGGAGAAGCCGAAGATGTCCGCGTCGAGCACGCCGACCTTGAGCCCGTCCTGCGCCATCGCGGCCGCGAGGTTCGCGGTGACGGTCGACTTGCCCACGCCGCCCTTGCCCGACGCGATCGCGTAGATGCGCGTCATGTTGCCGGGCTGCGTGAACTGGATGACGGGCTCGGGCTTGCCGCCGCGCAGCTTCGAGCGCAGCTCGAGGCGCTGCTCCTCGGACATGACGCCCAGCTCGATGCGCACCTCCTCGACCCCGGCGACGGTGCGCGTCGCGGCCTCGACGTCCGTGGTGATCCGCTCGCGCATGGGACAGCCCTGCGTGGTGAGATCGATGCCGACCACGGCGAGGGCGCCGTCGACCTCGACCGAGCGGACCATGCCGATCTCGGTGATGGGGCGGCGGATCTCGGGGTCGATGACCTTCGCGAGGGCGTCGTGGATGAGCTCGGCGGTAGGCATGGGGTCAATCGTAGGCGCTCGGCCCGGGCCGGCTGCGCGGTCCGATTGCGCCTCGTCTGTCCCGTTCTGCTCCCGGCGGTGCGGGGGACGATGGCTCGAGGTGGTTCCGCCCCGACCTCGCGATCAGTACGGTGACAGCCATGCCATCAGGCATGACAGCGATCCAGAGGGGGGTCCATCCATGACAGAGTTCGGCGCGCCCGGCGCGGCGCAGCAGCCCGATCCTTCCGCCGCGCAGGCGGCTCCGCCGGCGCCGTACGAGCCGCAGCCGTACGATGCGCCGCCCGCACAGCCCCAGGGCTTCGCGCCGTACGAGGAGCCGTCCGCCCAGGGCAGCGTCGGCATGGGGCTGCTGGTCGGCGCCGGTCTCGGCGCGGCCGCCGCATCCGTGTACGCGCTCGCGGCAGTGATGTCGGGGAGGGAGTTCCTGTTCCTCGCCGTGATCATCGGCGTCGCGGTGGCGTGGGGCATCCAGCGGTTCGCACAGCGCCGCAGCATCGCGCTCGGCCTCGCGGCCGTGGGGATCACCGCGCTCCTGTTCGTGGTCGCGGCGTTCGGCGAGGTCGCGGGGATGATCGCCAAGGAGTTCGACGTGCCGTTCTCCGACGCGCTCGACCTGGTGCTGGAGCTCCCCGGAGACGTGATCTCGACGTTGTTCGACGAGCTCCTCGACTACGTCTGGATCGGCGTCACGCTCGGCTACGCGTTCTTCCGCGGCGCCGGCCTCACCGGCACCAAGGCCGCGTAGGGCTCGGGAGGGTCAGCGGCCGCGGCGCGAGCCGCGCCGCTGGTCCTCCGGCTCGTCCTCATCGTCCTCGTCGTCCCGCAGCTCGTCGCGAAGCTCCTCGAGCAGGCCGCGCAGCTCCGAGCGGACGAAGTCGCGCGTCGCGGTCTCGCCGAGCGCCTGACGAAGCGAGGCGACCTCGCGGGCCAGGTACTCGGTGTCGGCGAGCGAGCGGGCCGCCTGCTGACGGTCCTGCTCGGCCGCCACGCGGTCGCGGTCGTCCTGCCGGTTCTGCGCCAGCAGGATCAGGGGCGCGGCGTAGGACGCCTGGAGCGACAGCATCAGGGTGAGCAGCGTGAAGCCGAACTCCGCCGAGTCGAACCGGTAGTCCTCCGGACCCCACGAGTTCCACGCGAGCCATGCCGCGCAGAACAGCGTCAGCCACAGCAGGAACTTGGGGGTGCCGAGGAAGCGCGCGATGCCCTCGACCACCACGCCCGCGCGGTCGGGGTTGCTCGAGCGGCGGCGGAAGAAGCCCCGCTCCGCGCCCTTGGGGCGATCGAGCCGGTCAGCCACGGGCGCCCCCCTTCGCCGCAGCGCCCTCCGAGTCGTCCTCGTCCATGTGCTCGCGCCAGTCGCTGGGGAGCAGGTGGTCGAGCACGTCGTCGATGGAGATCGCGCCCACCAGGCGGTGGTCGTCGTTCACCACCGGCAGCGCGAGGATGTCGTAGGCCGCCATGCGGCGCGCGACGATCGACAGGTGGTCGCCGGGGTGCAGCGGCGCGATCGCGGGGTCCACGAACGAGCCGATGGACTCGTGAGGAGGCTCGCGCAGCAGCTTCTGGATGTGGACCAGGCCGATGTACCGGCCCGTGGGGGTCTCGAGCGGCGGGCGCACCACGAACACCATGGAGGCCAGCGCCGGCGGCAGCTCGTTCTTGCGCACCAGCGCGAGGCACGTCGCGACCGACGTCTCGGGCCCCACGATGACGGGCTCGGTGGTCATGAGGCCACCGGCCGAGTCGTCCTCGTAACCCAGCAGCTGCTCGACGTTGCGCGCATCCTCGGGCTCCATGAGCTCGAGCAGGGCCGCGGCCTGAGGTGCCGGCAGGTCGCCCAGGAGGTCGGCGGCATCGTCCGGGTCCATCGCCTCGAGGACGTCCGCCGCGCGCTCCGAGCGCAGGGTGGACAGGAGGACGATCTGATCCTCCTCGGGCAGCTCCTCGAGCACGTCCGCCAGGCGCTCGTCGTCCAGCGCCGCTGCGATCTCCGCGGAGCGTGAGGGGCTCATCTCCATGAGCGCGGCCGCGAGGTCCGCGGGCTTGTGGTCCTCGAAGGCCTCGATGACCAGCGACGCGCCCTGGTTCTTGTCGCGTGTCGACAGCCCGGTGACCTGGTCGACGTCCACCACGAGCGACTCGCCGCGACGCGAGAACCCGAGCACGCCCTTGCGGCGCTCGGCGCGACGCACGTAGAGCTTGGTGAACCGCCACGTCTTGGTGCGGTCCTGCTCGATCGCGATGTCCTCGATGTACGCCGTGGACTTGTCCTCCTTGAGCTTCACCGAGCGCTCGAACAGCTCGGCGATCGCGAGGGACTCCCCGGCGCGTGCCTTGAAGCGGCGGAGGTTGATCACGCCCGTGCAGATGACCTGCCCGGGGTTGATCGCGGTGACGCGGGTGAGGGGCATGAAGACGCGCCTGCGGCCGGGGACCTCGACGACCAGGCCCACGGCGGTGGGCGGCGTGCCGCCGGTGCGGCGGATCACGACGACGACGTCGCGGACGCGGCCCACCTCGTCGCCGATGGGGTCGAAGACGGAGGTGCCCGCGAGGCGCGCGATGTAGACGCGGTCGACTGCGGTGCTCATGGGCTCAGAGTAGTCCCGCGGGCGCGTCGGTCCTGGGACGTGGGCCGATGCGCGGAAGGGTCCCGCGCATCGGCCCCACCTCTCAACGCCGCACGGCGGCCCAGCACGCGAGGATCGCGGCGGCGCTTACCCGGACGTCGTCGCTCGTGGTCGCCTGGTCGGAGACGGACAGGCGCATCGCGCGGGTGCCCTTCCAGGTGGAGGCGCCCGCCCACATGGTCCCGTCGCGCTGGACCGCCGCGATCACGGCATCCGTGGTCGCCGCATCGCCGAACGACACGAGGACCTGGTTGAGCGCGACGGGCGCGAGCACGGTGGCGCCGCCCGCGGTCAGCAGCTCCGCGAACAGGCGCGCATGCGCGCACGTGCGCTCGATGAGCGCGGCGACCCCGTCGCGACCGTTCGCCGCGAGCATCGCCCACGTCTCGATGCCACGCGCCCGCTGCGACATCTGGAGGCCCAGCTGCATGAGCGGGCGTGCGTCGGAGCTCGCGACATAGGCGGCGTTCATGGCCGTCGCGCGCTCGAGCGCCTCCCTGTCGCGCACGATCGCGAGCCCCGAGTCGTACGGCACGTTGAGCCACTTGTGGGCATCCGTGCCCCATGAGTCCGCGAGCTCCACGCCTGCGACCTGGTGACGCAGGGCGGGGGAGGCGGCGGCCCAGAGCCCGAAGGCGCCGTCGACGTGGACCCAGCCTCCGCGCTCGCGCACGCCGGGGATGATCGCGGCGAACGGATCCGAGGCGCCCGTGTTGACGTTGCCCGCCTGCAGCAGCACCAAGGTGAGGGCATCCGTGTCGGTGGGGAAGGCGTCGGCGCGGACGGCGCCCCGCTCGTCGGTAGGGACGGTCTCGATGCGCCCGACGCCCAGGCCCGCGAGACGCACGGCCTTGAGCATCGAGACATGCGCCTCCTCGCCGACGACCACGCGGATCGCGGGGGCGCCGAACAGGCCGTGCTCATGCACGTCCCAACCCGCGCGTGCCAGGAGCGTGTCCCGCGCTGCGAGGATCCCGGTGAGGTTCGCGAGGGTGGCGCCAGGCGTGAAGGTGGCCGTGGCATCGTGAGGAAGGCCCAGGAGGTCCATCACCCAGCCGGCCGCGACCTCGTCGAGCACCGAGGCGACGGGCGAGCCCACCGGTAGCGAGGGGTTCTGATCCCACTGGCCCGCGAGCAGCGCGGCCGCGCCCGCGGCGTTGTCGACGCCGCCGTTGACGAAGCCGAAGAACCGTCCCTGCGCCTGCGTGACGGTCGCGGGCGAGCCGAAGGTGTCGAGCTCGGCCAGCACCTCGCGGGCGTCGATGCGCCCGTCCTGGAGCGGGCGGCGGAACACGTCGAGCGCCGCGATCGCATCGGGGCCGGGGGAGACGGGACGATGCGGCGCGTTGGCCACATAGGAGCCCGCACGGCGTGCGGCCTCCGAGATGAGGCCGATGCGCTCGCGGGCGAGCGCGAGCGACGTCGGGCTGGTGAGGGCCGGGGTCAGGTCGATGAGGCTCATGCAGGACAGCCTGCGGCGACTGGCACCGTGAGGAAAGCGCCGCATCGGCTCCATCTGGCACTTGTGCAAGGGTGCCAGGAGGCGGTGAGATGGCTCCATGCGCACCACGGCCGACCAGCTCGCAGGCGTGCTCGACCACTGGAAGTCGGGCACGGGACCCCTCTATCAGCAGCTTGCCGACGCGATCGTCGCGCTCGGGGAGTCCGGCACGCTCGAGCACGGTGCGCGCATGCCGTCCGAGCGGGCCCTCGCGACGCGCCTCCACCTGTCGCGCAACACCGTGACCGCCGCGTATCAGCGCCTGCGCGACCAGGGATGGCTCGAGGCGTCGCCGGGCGCGGCGCCTCGGCTCGGGACACGGTCGCGCGGCGTGTCGGCGCTGACGGCCCAGGACAGGTTCTCGCGGATCCTGGTGGGCCAGGAGCCGCCGCTGGTCGCCCTCAACACCGCGTCGCCGCCGCCGGCGCCCGCGGTGTCGGAGGCCCTCGCGAACCCCGAGGTGCTGCTCGAGGGGCGCGCGGCGCTGGGCAACGGCTACGCCGCGCTCGGCGACCGCGACCTGGTGCTCGCCGTCACGGACCACCTGCGCGCGCAGGGCATCCCCGCGCGCGCCGACGAGATCGTCATCACGTCGGGCGCGCAGCAGGCGCTCTGGCTCGCGGTGACCACGCTGGCCTCGCCGTCGCGACCGGTCGCCCTCGAGGCGATCACGTACCCCGGGATCTTCGACGCCATCGCCGCCGCCGGGTCGCGGCCCTTCGCGCTGCCCATGACCGATGAAGGCCTCGACGTCGACGGCGCGGCCAAGCTGCTGCGCGCTGCGGAGCCCGACCTCGCCTACCTCACCACGTTCAACAACCCGACCGGCACCGCGCTCGCGGAGGGGGACGCCGTGCGGCTCCTGGCCGCAGCCGCATCGTCCGGCACCACGGTGATCGACGACCGCACGCTCGGCGAGCTCGCGCTCTCGGGGACGATGCCGCGGCCGCTCGCATCGCTCGGCACGGGGGCGTCGGTGGTGACCGTGGGCGGGATGTCGAAGGTGTTCTGGGGCGGTCTGCGCATCGGCTGGCTGCACACCAACGCGACGCTCGCGGCGCACCTGCGGCACCGGCGCGCGGCGATGGACCTGGGCAGCCCTGCGTTGTTCCAGCGCATCGGAGCGCGGCTGCTCCGGGAGAGCTTCGAGGAGACGCTCGCGTGGCGCCTGGACGCGTTGCGCGAGTCCCTCGCGGCGGTGCGCGAGGCGATCGCCGAGGCGGGCCTCGACTGGGAGGCGGTCGAGCCCGTGGGCGGGCCGAGCCTCTGGGTGCGCATGCCCGGCCAGTCTGCCGAGCGTTTCGCCGAGCGTGCCGAGCGCGCGGGCGTGCCCGTGGTGGCCGGTGCCGCGTTCTCCGTGGTGCCCGGCGCGGGAGCGGACCGCTTCCGGCTGCCGTTCTACCTGTCGCCCGAGGAGATGCGGCTGGGGATCAAGACGCTCGCCGAGCGCGCCGCGTAGGGCGTCTCAGCGGACCGCCGCGCCCGCGAGCGTGACCGAGCGGATCCGCGCGGCCGGGTCGAGCGAGGGGTGGACCGTGATGAGCTCGTCGGCGCGTGCCTCCGCGGCGAAGGCCTCGAGGCCCGCGCGCACCTCGGCCGGCGTGCCCACGGCGGCCTTCGACATCATCTGCGCGATGCCCTGGCCCTGCGGGGTGGTGAGGAACGCCTCGATCTCCTCGTCCGTGTAGGTGCGCGCCGCAGGCCCGCGCGCGATGAGCGCGCGCACGCGCTGGCGACGGGCGTCTGCGAGCTCGGCCCGGGCATCGTCCCCGTCCTCGGCCGCGACCACGTTGACGCCGGCGATCACGTACGGCTCGGGGTGCCGTTCCGAGGGCTGGTAGGTGCCGCGGTAGAGCGCGACGGCCTGCTCGAGCGCCTGCGGGGCGAAGTGCGAGGCGAAGGCGTAGGGTAGGCCCAGCTGCGCCGCGAGCTGCGCGCCGAACAGCGATGAGCCGAGCACGTACAGCGGCACGTTCGTCCCGGCCCCGGGGGTGGCGCGGATGCCGTCGAGCCGCGCCTCGCCCGCGAGCAGGTCCTGGAGCTCGCGGACGTCCTCGGGGAAGCGGTCGGAAGCGTCGGGAGTGCGGCGCAGCGCGGCGTAGACCTCGCCGGCGCCGCCCGGTGCGCGGCCCAGCCCCAGGTCGATGCGTCCCGGGTGGAGCTCCGCGAGGGTGCCGAACTGCTCCGCGACCACCAGCGGCGAGTGGTGGGGGAGCATGACGCCGCCGGCGCCCAGGCGGATGGTCGACGTGTGGGCGGCGACGTGGGCGATGACCACCGCCGGGGCCGATGAGGCGATGGTGGGCATCGCGTGGTGCTCGGCGTACCAGACGCGTCGGTAGCCCGCCGTCTCCGCCGTGCGGGCCAGCTCGACCGAGTGCGCGAGGCTCTCCGCGGCGGTGCCGCCGGGACGGATGAAGGCGAGATCGAGCAGGGACAGGGCGAGGGGCATGGCTTCCTTCGGGTGGTGAGGCGGGGGCCGGAGGCTGAACACCGGGAGATGGAACCCTATGCCCGCGTACGCGGCGCATCGTCCCGCTGACACATGGGTGCCCGCACAGCAGCACGTGCGGGCACCCATGTGTCAGCGGGACGCGGCGGAGCCAGGGACGATGCGCGGTGCCCGGTAGGTTGCCCACGTCACGTCAGGACCCGGGGGGACCATGCTGCTGTTCTATGTCGACGAGTCCGGCGGTACCTCGATGAACGTCGGGGTGGCGGCTGACGGGCGCACGCCGGTGCGCGATCTGTTCGCACTGGCAGCGGTGGGGATCCATGACTCCTCGCGTGAGCCCCTCGCCGAGGAGATCGTGCGGCTGAAGGAGCGCAACTTCGGCGCTGAAGCGCTCGGGTCCGACTGGGGTGCGACCGAGATCAAGGCGCGCCACCTGTGGCTTGCGAGCCGTCGGGCTCACGGGGAGCAGGTCGCGGGGGCGCCAGCCGGGTACGCCGGCGTCGCCGACAAGAAGCACCTCAACGATCTGCTCCGTGATCTGGGCCAGTTGTTCGCCAAGTTTCGGCCCCTGGTCTTCAGCGTCGTGGTCGACAAGCGCGCGCTCGCGGCCGTGGACCCGACGCTGAATCCGCTCGGCGTCGCGTATGCACGACTCTACGAGCGGGTTGCGCAGACGCTCGGCAGCGTGAACCGCGGCGAAGGCGCGATCTTCGTGGCGGACCGCCAGGACGAGCACGAGGCGTACTTCAACTCGGGCGCGATGCACGAGGTCCGACAGGGACTGGCATCGAAGGGAGCCAACCGCCCGAACTTCAACCTCGTCGTCGACAAGCCCGTCTGGATCGATCCCACCCTGAGCACATGGGATCGGGAGCTCATCCAACTGGCGGACCTCGTAGCGTTCGCGACGCGTGCCTGGTACGGCGCCGGGCAGCCGCCAACCGACCGACACCTGCTGTGGGACAAGATCGAGCCCTGCTTCGCCGCCCACTGGAACACCACCAAGGCCCAGGGCGGCGGCATCATCGTGTTCCCTGACCCAGGCAAGTACCCGCCGGTGCGATGAGCGAGATCCTGCGCACCGTCCCGCTGCCGCTCGTCGCGCTCGCGGTCATCGCCGGCGCGGTCGCCTCCCTCGCGGTGGCCGTCCTCGTGCGGCACCGCAGGCTCGACCGTGCCGGCGCGGCGCGGGTCCTGCTCGCAGCGGCGCTGCTGGTGATCGCGGCCGTCACGCTGCTGCGGCCGGCGGGCATGTGGGCAGGAGTCAACCTGGTGCCGCTGCGATCGATCTCGGCGCTGTGGACGGACTCGAACCTGCTGCCGGGTCCGCGCTGGCAGATCTATGGCAACGCGCTCATGCTCGTCCCGGTCGGCTTCCTCGGCGCGCTCGCGGTGCGGAGGACCTCGTTCATCGCTGGGCTGGCATGGGCGACGGCAACGGCGCTTGTGGTCGAGACCGTACAGCTTGTGTTCGTGCTCGGCTCTGTCGATATCGACGACGTGCTGCTCGCGGCGCTGGGCGGCGCTGTCGGCGCCGGCCTTGCGGTCGCCCTGGCACGTGCTGTGGCTCGGCTGAGTCGCACGCCTCAGGGCGTGCGCGTGACCGGGTAGGTCATCCCGACGAGCGCCATGAGCGGAGACGCAAGCCCGCTCTCGCAGTAGCTCGTGCCCGGGTCCTCCGAGTCGACGCACCTGCCGACCGTGAAGATCGGCGCGAACACGAAGGCGAGCACCAGGACCCACAGGACCCACCGCGCCGCATGGCGCCCGCTCTCGCTCACCGCCGCATCGTCCCGCTGACACATGGGTGCCCGCACGTGCTGCTGTGCGGGCACCCATGTGTCAGCGTGGCGCGGCGGAGCCAGGGACGGCCCTCCCCGGACATGACGAAGGGCGGGCCGCCGCACCGATCGCGACGTCCCGCCCTTCGAGCGTGAGGGAGCCTAGCGCTCTCAGCGTCAGCGCATGGCGCGCTTCATCCAGGCGACGACCTCGTCGGGGTCGCGGGGCAGCGCCGCCGAGAGGTTCTCGGCGCCGTCCTCGGTCACCAGGATGTCGTCCTCGATGCGGATGCCGATGCCGCGCAGCTCCTCGGGGGCCGCAAGGTCGCCCTCCTGGAAGTACAGGCCCGGCTCGATGGTGAAGACCATGCCCGGCTCGACGATGCCCTCCATGTAGAGCTCGCGCTTGGCCTCGGCGCAGTCGTGGACGTCCAGGCCCAGGTGGTGCGACGTGCCGTGCACCATCCAGCGGCGGAACAGCTTCGACTCGGGGTCCTCCGAGACCGGCGCGATGCCCCACTCGGTCAGCCGCTTCTCCAGGACCTCGACCGCCGCGAAGTGGATGTCGAGGAAGCGCACGCCCGGCTTCGCGACCGCGAACGCGGCATCGGCGGCCTCGAGCACGATCTCGTAGACGCGACGCTGCGTCGCGGTGAAGTCTCCCGAGATGGGGAAGGTGCGGGTGACGTCCGCGGTGTAGAGGCTCTCGACCTCGACACCGGCGTCGAGCAGCAGCAGGTCGCCCTCGCGCACCTGGCCCGTGTTGGCGATCCAGTGGAGCGTGGTCGCGTGGGGGCCGGCGGCGGCGATGGTCTCGTAGCCCACGCCGTTGCCCTCCTCGCGCGCATGGCCGTCGAAGGAGGCCTCGATCACGCGCTCGCCGCGCTTGTGGTCGATCGCTCGCGGCAGCTGGGTGATCGCGGCCTCGAAGCCCGCGATGGTCGCGTCGACGGCGTCGCGCAGCTGCTGGACCTCGTACTCGTCCTTGACGAACCGCATCTCCGCCAGCGCCTCGCGCACGTTCTTGTGCGGCTGGTGCGTGAGGTTGAGCTTCGGCAGGTCGGACAGCGCCTTGGTGGCGATCCCGGTCATCGCCGCGAACTCGGCCAGGCCCGGGCGGCGCCCGATCCAGAACTCGCCCGCGGCGGGGTCGGAGTAGAAGCCCTCGTCGCCCGGCTGCGCCGGCGGGACCAGGTAGAGCGTCGCATCGTGACCCTCGCCCTCGCGAGGCTCCATCACCAGGATCGCGCCGGGCTCGTGGTCGAGCCCGAGCCCCGTGAGGTAGGCGAAGTCGCTGTCGGGGCGGAAGCGGTAGTCGGTGTCGTTCGCGCGGGTCTTGAGGTTGCCTGCCTTGACCGCGATGAGCTCGCCCGGGAAGCGTGCGCTCAGGCGGGCGCGGCGCTCGGCCGCGTACGGCGCGGCCGCGATGCGCGTGACCTCGACGTCCTCGTGCGGGGCCCAGTGGGAGCCCATGAAGTCCTTGAACTCCTGGGTGGTGGGGCGGCCGGTGCGGGCCTTGTTGTTCTCAACCTTGTCGTTCACGTCGCCATGGTCCCACGCGGTCCGGTGTGGACGATGCGCCGGGGGTCCCTGCGGGTCGGGGGCGTCGGCCGTGTGAGTTTGCGCACATCGTGCCGTTCCCGCCCCGATCCTGGCCCGCACCGGCCATAACCTTGATCTCTCCCACCTCGACGGAAGGCCCACACGTGCGCGCACGCCTGCTCTCCGCGGTCGCGGCGCTGGTCACCGTGATGGCCGTGCTCGTGGCCCCGGCCGGGGCGACGGACGAGCCGACCCGCCTCGAGTCGGCGCAGGCCCTCGCGGACGATGCGGCGGCTGCCGCGGTGGCCGCCGAGGCCGCCTTCACGGAGGGTGACCTCGACGAGGCGCTCGTTCAGGCCGAGGCCGTCGACGGCGCCGACGCGGCGCTCGAGACGCTGCTGACGGCGGCGCAGGCGGCGGCCGACATCGCTTCCGACACGGTGGCCGCGGCCGAGGCCGAGGCGGCGGCCACCGCGGGGGCGCCCGAGGCGTACGACGCACAGGTGGACGTGGTCGCGCTGGCGCAGGCGACGCTCGACGAGGCGGACGCGGCCGCCGCAGCGCTGCGCGCGGAGATCACGCTGCTGACGGACCAGCTCGCCTTCACCGAGCCCGGGCCCGACCGGGACGACATGGCCGCACGGCTCACGGAGGCCGAGACCGAGCTCGCGGAGGCCGAGCCCGCCGCGGCCGCCGCGCTCGAGTCGTGGCAGGCGGTGGCGGATGCGCTCATGGCGCTCGAGGCGGAGGTCGCCGCGCATGCCCTCGCCGTCGCGACCGCGGAGGCGGCGCGCGTCGAGCTCGACGCCGCGCTCGCTGACCTTGCTGCCGTCGCACCGCTGCACGAGGCGGCGCATGAGCTCGCGGTCACGATGGCGCAGAGGCGCCTCGAGATCGCGGAGGTGCGCGCGTTCCTCGACACCGCGGGGTGGTCGGTGACGCCGTTCGAGGACCCGATCCACGCGGGCGACACCGTGACCCTTGTGCTCGCGATGCTCAACACCGCGGCGCTGCCGCTGCGGGATCCCCAGGTGACGGTGCTCGCCCCCGAGGGGATCGCGCCCTCATGCGACGTCCTCGACGGCGGCGTGGACGCGGGCGCGACCGTGACGTGCGCCGTGGACTACGCCGTGACCGAGGCGGATGCCGTGGCCGGCGCGGTGGACCTCACGATCGCGCTCACGGGCGTGCTGCCGCTCGGCGCAGACGCGTCGGAGCCCGAGGGGGCGCGCATGGGCACCCGCGTCGCCGTGACCCAGACCTTCACGCTCACGGTCACCGCGGCGCCGGAGCCCGAAGCTGTCGATCCCGATCCTGGAACCGTCGCGCCGGAGCCGTCGGAGAAGCCGGTTCCCGAGGCGCCGGCCCCTGCGGCCACCACGAAGCCCGAGCCGAGCCAGGCGCCCGAGGAGCCGGACCCCTTCGAGCATCGTGCCGCCGTCGAGGAGATAGCGCGCCTTGCGACCGAGGCCACCCCCGCGGCGGCCCCGGCGGAGCAGCCGGCGGTGGTGCAGGTCGCTGCCGAGGTGGTCGAGCCGGCGGCTGCGGCAGCCGAGGCGCCCGCGTCCTCGGGCGACGGCCGGACGATGATCCCCGGCGCGCTCATCGCGGCGATCCTCGCCGCGATCTTCCTGGTCCGCAAGCTCGAGGTCTGACCGGTCCGGCGCAGGTGGTCGCGCCGATGCCTAGGCTGAAGCCGTGCGCATCGACCTTCACACCCACTCCAACGTCTCCGACGGCACCGGCACGCCCGCGCAGGTGATGCGCGACGCCGCCGCGGCCGGTCTGGACGTGGTCGCGCTCACGGACCACGACTCCGTGGACGGCTGGGAGGAGGCCGCGGCGGAGGCCGCGCGGCTGGGTCTCAGGTTCGTGCCCGGCATCGAGGTGTCCGCGAAGGACCGCTGGGTCTCGATCCACATGCTCGCGTACTGGCCCCGCCCGGACGATGCGGCGCTCGCGGAGATCCTCGCGCTCACCCGGGAGGCGCGCGTGGGCCGTGCGCAGAGCATGGTGGAGCGGATCGCGGTCGAGTACCCGCTCGAGTGGGAGGACGTGGTGCGCCAGTCGGGCGAGGCCGCGACGGTGGGTCGGCCGCACATCGCCGACGCCCTGGTCGAGCGCGGCCACTTCGCCACGCGCGGCGAGGTGTTCGACGCCATCCTGCACAACCGCTCGCCCTTCTACGTCCACCATCACGCGCCCGACGTGCACGATGCCGTGCGCGCCATCCGGGCGGCCGGCGGGGTACCGGTCTTCGCGCATCCGGGCGCCCACGCGCGCGGACGCGTGGTGCCGGACGCGGTGATCGCGTCGCTTGCCGAGGCGGGCCTCGCGGGCCTCGAGGTGGACCACCGCGACCACGACGAGGAGGCGCGCGCGCGGCTCGCCGGGCTCGCCGCGAGGTACGGGCTTGTCCAGACCGGGTCCTCGGACTACCACGGCACGGGGAAGCTCAACCTGCTGGGGGAGAACCTCACGACGGTGGAGGCGTTCGAGGCGCTGGAGGCTCAGCGCACCTGAGAGGCCCGACCGTCGCGCCGTGCCCGCCGGGATCTATCATGCGGTCATGACCCGCCAGCCTCCCATCGAAGACGTCCTCATCTCCGGCGACGTGATCCGCCTCGGCCAGTTCCTCCAGCTCGCAGGGCTGGTCGACACCGGCGGCGAGGCGAAGGAGGCGATCCTCGAGGGCGAGGTGTCGGTGAACGGCGAGGTGGACCTTCGGCGCGGGCGTCAGCTGCACCAGGGCGACGTGGTGAGCCTCGCGGGTCGAGCCGCGCGCGTCAGCTCCTGACACGCTGAGACGACGAAGGGCGGGACCTCCCAGGAGGTCCCGCCCTTCGCGTTCAGCTGCTACTCGCCGGCCGGCTGCGCCTGCGGCGCCGAGCCCTCGCCCGAGCCCGAGCCGCCCGAGCGGCGGCGACGGCGGTTGCGGTTGCGGCGCGGCTTGGCCTCGCCCTCGGGGGACGAGCCCGCGGCGCCCTCGGCGCGCGGCTCACGGGGCGCGGAGGCCTCGGC
>NZ_BBLV01000009.1:0-23966 GCF_000971115.1 Demequina gelatinilytica
GCTAGCGCTTGCCCTTCGGCTTGCCCTTGCCGTTGTTGGACTTCGCCTTCTTGGCGACGTCCACGGTCATCGACACCTCGGTGACGGTCGTGTCGCCCGTGATGGTGAGCGTCTGCTCCCCCTTGAGGCGCTTGGGCACGGTGAACGTGACGGTGGCGGTGCCCTGCTCGTCGTAGAGGTCGGTCGGCAGCGAGCCGTCCACCTCGAACGAGCCGATCACGCACCTGCCGATCCTCACGGTGACCGTCCCGTCGACCGGCTCACCCGCTCCGGTGAACGCGAGGGACGACAGCTCGAGGGTGGCCTTGGACCCCGCGGTCAGCGCGTCGGTCCCGGTGATGCCCACCGAGTGCTGCGCGTAGTCGGGGCCGATCGAGCCGTTGTCCGCGAGGTAGTCGACCATCGCGTTGAGGTCGATGCGGCCCGAGTCGGCGCGGTCCGAGCCGTCCGCGAAGGTGGTGAAGTTGTCGCCACCGGCCGCGAGGAACGAGTTCACCACCACCCGGACCTCGTCGTCGGCGGCGATGGTCTCGCCGTCGAGCGTGATCTCGAGGATGCGATCACCTGCGGCCGCGGTCGGGTCGTAGGTGTACGCGAACCCGTCCGAGGTGCCCAGGCGCAGGAACGGTCGCGAGGAGCCCGCGGGCTGCCACTGCTCCTCGAGGACCGCGGCGATCTGCTCGCCCGTCAGCGTCATCGCGACCAGGGTGTTGGCGAAGGGCTGCACGCTCGCCGCCTGCTTGTACGTGACGGGGCTCGGGTAGTCGCCCGTGCCGGCCGCCGCACCGAGCATGTCGGCGCGCAGGCCACCCGGGTTCATGAAGGCGACCTCGACTCCGAGGCCCTCGGTCGCCCACTGCTGGACCTCCGCGACCGCGTTGCCGAGCGTGGACTCCGCGCCCCGCGAGGAGCCGGAGGAGCCGCCCTCGATGCGGGCCCGGTACAGCGGCCCATCGAGGTCGCCGAGCTCGACCGCGCCGAGCACATCCGCCTCCGCGGCCGCGAGCGCCGTGATCTCCGCGACGTCCGGGTCCTCCGGGTAGACCGGCGCGGAGGCGCCCGTCTCCCACAGGTCGACGAGGTCGCTGTCGATCGACACGATCTCGCCGGTCGCATCGTCCACCGTGAAGATCAGCTGGTTGAGGTACATGCCGTACTGGCCGGCCGAGACCACCGGGCGCTCGGTCACGGCGTTGCCGGACCAGGCGGCGACGGGCACGTCGTGGTCGTAGGCCATGTGGGTGTGGCCCGAGATGACCGCGTCGATGCTCGGGTCGAGGTCGGCGAGCATCTGCCCGAAGTTGTTCGAGGTGTCCACGGCGTCCGCGTAGGCGGTGGTCGGCGCGCCCTCATGGACCAGCAGCACGATGACGTCCGCGCCCTCGTCCTCGAGCGCCGCGGCGCTGCGGTTGGCCGCGACGGCCTCGTCCTCGAACTCGAGCATCGACACGCCGTCGGGCGAGACGAGCGACGGGGTCTCCTCGGTCACCGCGCCGATGAATCCCACCTCGACGTCGCCGAAGGTCTGGATCCAGGTCTCCGGAAGCGCCGGGTCGCCCGTGTCGACGAAGCGCACGTTCGCGCCCAGGTACTCCCACGACGCGCCGCCGTAGGGGTTCGTCACGGCGTCGTAGGGCGCCATGACCCGGTCGACCAGGTCCGCGTAGCCCTGGTCGAACTCGTGGTTGCCCACCGCGGACACGTCGAGGTCCATCGCGTTGAGCACGTCGATGGTGGGCTTGTCCTTCGCGATGAAGCTCTCGAACGTCGAGGCCCCGATGAGGTCGCCGGCGGCGGCGAACACGGTGTTCGGGTACAGGGACTCGAGGTCCGCGACGGCGGTCGCCATGGAGGCGGCGCCCGCGGACTCGCCGAAGGCGTCGGGGAGGATCCGCCCGTGGAAGTCGTTGATGCCCAGGATCTGGATCTCGGTCTGGCCCTCCTCGGCTGCGGTGGCGGGGACGGCGAGAGCGACGGCGAGGAGGCCGGCGACGCCGGCGGCCACCAGGGCCTTCGTCTTTGTGGGGACGTGTCGTGACATTCTGGTTCATATCCTTTCGTGTCATCCCATACAGGACCTTCCCGACACTAGAGCGTCCCGCCGCCGGGCGACATGGGCGAACCGGACTTTTCACCCGCCGCTCACGGCCACGACACACAGCGGACATCTCACGCGCACGTGCGCACTACCCTGGCCCTGTGAAGGTGGTCATCCAGATTCCGTGCCTCAACGAGGAGGCCACGCTGCCCCTCGTCATGGAGACGATCCCGACCTCGATCCCGGGGGTCGACGAGCTCGAGGTGCTGGTCATCGACGACGGCTCGACGGACCGCACCGCCGAGGTCGCGCGCTCGTACGGCGCGACGGTGATCCGCCACACCCGGACCATGGGCCTCGCGCGCTCGTTCCGCGACGGCGTCGACCACGCGCTCCGCGGCGGCGCGGACATCGTGGTCAACACGGACGGCGACAACCAGTACCCGCAGGAGCGCATCCCCGACCTGGTCGCGCCGATCCTCGCGGGCGAGGCGGAGATCGTCATCGGCGACCGCCAGACGCAGACCATCGCCCACTTCTCGCCGTTCAAGAAGACGATGCAGCGTTTCGGCTCGTGGGTGGTCAACCAGGCTGCCGGCACGCGCCTTCCCGACGCCGCCTCCGGGTTCCGTGCGTACTCGCGGTTCGCGCTGTACCGGCTCAACATCGTGACGCAGTTCAGCTACTGCATGGAGACCATCATCCAGGCGGGCAACAAGCGCCTCGCCATCACCTCGATCCCGGTCGAGACCAACCCCAAGACCCGCGAGTCGCGGCTGTTCAAGAACGTGTTCGAGCACATGCTCAAGTCGGGCCAGGCGATCCTGCGCTCGTACATCATGTTCAAGCCGTGGGGCATCTTCGCGTCGCTCGCGACCCTGTTCGGGATCGCCGGGCTGTTCCCCTACGTGCGCTTCGCGGTGCTGCGCGCGCTCGGCGACGACGGCAACCACATCCAGTCGCTCATGCTGGGTCTCGCCCTGCTGTCGGGCGCGCTCATCGCCGTCGCGCTCGGCGTGCTCTCGGACCTCCAGAAGACCAACCGCATCCTCGCCGAGGACCAGCTCGAGCGGCTCAAGGAGCAGCAGTACGGGCCGGCGCGCCGGCCCGCGGTCATGCGGGAGGAGCCTGCCCCCGCTGCGGCTCCCGAGGAGCCGCTGCGCGACCCCGCGCACCGATAGCGATCCCGACCCCCAGTCCGATCGCATCGGCCGCCGTCATGACGAAGCGGCTCACGAGCGCGAGGCTCAAGGCCTGCGCGGGCGTCGCGACCGGAGCGAGCACCAGCACCAGCGCGCCCTCCCTCGCGCCGGCCCCCGCGGGCGCGATCACCACCAGGAAGCCCACGAGCCATGCGAAGGCGAACGCCCCGGTGGCGATGACGAGCCCCGCGCCCGGAGCGAGCTCGCGCAGCAGCAGCCACGCGTGGACTCCGAGCACCACCCACATGAGGGCCGACCACGCCGCCGAGGCCAGCAGGGCGCGGCCTCCGATGCGGGCGGGCTCCTCGGTGCGGCGCGTCACGCGGAACGCGAGCGCCACCACGCGCGCCAGCACCGGTGGGATGAGCATCGTGGCGAGCGCCGCCGCGACCACGAGCACCCACCAGTAGGACGCGAGCGCGCCGGGGACGGCGACGAGCAGCCCGATGGCGCCCACCACGGCGGACGTCACCACGCCGACGACCATCGCGACGATCGACCCGGTCATGGCGCGCGGCCGGCTGACCCCGTGGTCGCGCGCGAACTCGGCCTGCGCGAGCACCGGCCACACGGATCCGGGCACGTACTTGCCCACCTGCGACAGCAGGAAGACGCGGAGCGCCTCGGGGACGGTCGCGGTGAGCCCGATCGAGCGCATCACGGCCCGCCAGGACATCGCGTTGACCCCGAGCGCGACCACGCACGCGACGAGCGCTCCCGCGATCGCCCCCCAGGTGAGGTCGCGCAGCGCCACCGAGACCTCGTCCCAGCCGGTGATCACGGCCCACGCGAGCAGCCCGACGGCGACCGCGAGGAAGCCCCAGCGCAGCGCCGCCTTCACGCGGACGTCCCGTGCCACGCGGCCGTCCTGGTCCACATGTC
The DNA here is from genome assembly GCF_000971115.1 of Demequina gelatinilytica. Classification (GTDB taxonomy): domain Bacteria; phylum Actinomycetota; class Actinomycetes; order Actinomycetales; family Demequinaceae; genus Demequina; species Demequina gelatinilytica. The sequence continues at coordinate 4,123 of NZ_BBLV01000009.1, forward strand.
GGCGATGCCGTCGGCGAGGACGATGCGCGGCTCCCAGCCGAGCGCCTCGCGGGCGAGCGTCGCATCGAGCCAGGTCGAGTCGGGGTCCACGCCGCGGTGCGGCAGGTGCTCCACCCGGAGGGCGTCCCCCACCGTGTCCCGGAGCAGCTCCAGCAGCGTCGCGAGCGAGGTCGGGGCCCCGGAGCCGCAGTTGACCACCGCAGGCGGCGAGGCATGCGCGATCACACGCGCGACGAGCTCCGCGACGTCGTCCGCATGCACGTAGTCGCGCGCGACCGAGCCGTCGCCGTGCAGCGTGATGTCGCGGCCCTCGCGCACCTCGCGCATCCAGATCGCGAGCACGCCCTGGCCGTGGGCGCCCCGCTGACCCGGGCCGTAGGCGTTCGCGATGCGGATCGAGGTCGCGGCCAGGCCGGCCTCGGCGAGCACCGCCTCCTGGGCGAGCTTGTACAGGCCGTACGCGTTCGGCGGGTGAGGCGCATCGGCCTCCGCGTACGGAGGGAGCGCGGGACGGCCGTAGACCGCGCCGCCCGAGGACAGGAGCACGATGCGCGGCGGGACGGGCCGCGCGGCGGCGGCGCGCGCGAAGGCGCGGAACGCGTCGAGCTCGGCCTCGACGGTGGCGGGATCCTCGGCCGCGACGGTCGGCGTGATGCCCCCGGCCGCCCACACGATCACCGGGACGTCGGCCGCACGAGGCGCCAGGGCATCGTCCACGAGGACAGGGTCCTCCCTGGTGAAGCCCGTGACGGAGGCGCCGCGAGCCTCGAGGTGCGCGGTGATCGCGGAGCCCAGGAAGCCGCCGGAACCGACGACGGCTGCGTCATACACTGTGCTCACCCACCCGCCTCTCCACATCGGAGTTCATCCTATGGCGCTGCCGCGCGTGCTCGTCCTGACCTCCACGCTGCCCGCGCGGGAGGGGGACGGCACACCCGCGTTCGTCGCGGACCTGTCGCGCGAGCTCGGGCGCGACTTCGAGGTCAGGGTGCTCGCGCCGGCCGTCCCGGGCGCCCCGGAGTGCGAGTGGCTGAGCGACACCGTCGAGGTGGTCCGCTACCGCTACTTCCCGGCGCGATGGGAGGACCTCGCCGACGGCGCGATCCTCGAGAACGTGCGCGCGCGGCGCTCGCGCCTCGCGCAGGTGCCGTTCCTGCTGGGCGGGCTCGCGACGGCCCTGCGCCGCGAGATCCGCGAGTTCCGGCCCGACGCGATCCACGCGCACTGGATCATCCCGCAGGGGATGGTCGCGCGCCGGGTCGCGAGGAAGGTGCCGACGGTGGTGACCACGCTCGGCGGCGACCTCTACGCGCTCAACGCCGGCCCGGCACGGGCGCAGAAGTCGCTTGTGGTGCGCGACGCCGCGGCCGTCACGGTCATGAACGAGGACATGCGTGCGCGCGTCATCGCGCTGGGCGCGGACCCCGCCACCACGCACGTGATCCCCATGGGGGCACGGTTCGGCTCGATCGCGCACGACGACCGTCAGGTCACCAAGCCCGCGACGCGCAAGCATCCCGTGCACGTGCTCGCGGTGGGCCGCCTGGTGGAGAAGAAGGGCTTCGACGTCCTGCTCGAGGCGATGCGGCGTACGCATGCGCGGCTCGACGTCACCGTCGTCGGCGACGGCCCCGAGCGGGGGCGGCTCGAGGAGCAGGCCGCGGGGCTGCCCGTGACGTTCCTGGGCCAGCTGGGCCGCGCCGACCTCGATGCGGCGCTGTCGCGCGCGGGCATCGCCGTCTTCCCCTCGCGCCGTGCCGCGTCCGGGGACCAGGACGGCCTGCCCGTGGCGATGCTCGAGGCGATGGGCGCGGGCTGCGCGATCGTCGCGTCGGACCTGCCGGGGCTCAACGAGGCGATCGAGCCCGGCCGCTCCGGCGTGCTGGTCCCCGAGGGCGACGCGGACGCGCTCGCCCGCAGCCTCGAGGTGCTCGCGGAGGATCAGGAGCTGCGTGCCGGCCTGGGTGCGGCGGCGCGTGCACGGTCCCTGGAGTACTCGGTCGAGGCCGTGGGCGAGCGGTATCGCGAGCTGTTCCGGACCGTCATCGGCTGACCCGCCCCACCCCCTCCGCAAGTGGTAGGTAGTTGCCGGTTCCGGGCAGTCCTCGCCTCACAGTGGTGCGTGGTTGTCGCCGCCGCGCGGGCTTGCGAGCGCGGCGACACTGGGCCACCACTGTGATGCGGAGATCTCCGAGACCCGACACTCACCTACCCATTCCGCGGGGGGCGGGCGGCGGCGCGGTCCGTGGCCGAGGCGCTACCGACCCAGCCGCTGGTACCTCAGCTCCGTCTCGAGCTTCTGAGGCCGCCACCAGGGCTCGTGCTCGCGGTACCACTCGACGGTCGCCGCGAGCCCCGTCCGGAAGTCCCCGTACTGCGGCTCCCAGCCGAGCTCCTCGCGCAGGCGCGTCGCGTCGATCGCGTAGCGGAGGTCGTGCCCCGGGCGGTCGGGCACGTGCTCGAAGTCGTCGGGAGCGTGCCCCATGAGCTCCAGCACCGCGGCGATCACGTCCTTGTTCGACGCCTCGCCGTCCGCGCCGATGAGGTACGTCTCCCCGATCGCGCCCTTCTCGAGGATGGTCCACACGGCACGGTTGTGGTCGTCGACGTGGATCCAGTCGCGAACGTTCAGCCCGGCTCCGTAGAGCTTGGGCCTCACGCCGTCGATGAGGTTGGTGATCTGGCGCGGGATGAACTTCTCCACGTGCTGGAACGGCCCGTAGTTGTTCGAGCAGTTCGAGATGGTCGCCTGCAGACCGAAGGACCGCACCCACGCGCGCACCATGAGGTCCGAGCCCGCCTTGGTCGACGAGTAGGGCGACGAGGGGTTGTACGGGGTCTCGGGCGTGAACCGCTCCGGCGTGCCCAGGGGCAGGTCCCCGTAGACCTCGTCGGTGCTCACGTGGTGGAACCGCACGCCGTGGCGTCGCGCGGCCTCGAGCAGCTGGAACGTGCCCACCAGGTTGGTGTGGACGAAGGGCCACGGCTCGTCGAGCGAGTTGTCGTTGTGGGACTCGGCCGCGAAGTGCACCACCGCATCGGCCTCGCGCACCAGCGCGTCGACCAGCTCGGGATCGGCGATGTCCCCCTTGACCAGGGTGACCCGCGCATCGTCCGGAAGGGACGATGCGTTCCCCGCGTACGTGAGCAGGTCCAGCACCGTGACGCTCACGTCGGGCCGCGTCGCAAGGGTGAGACGCACGAAGTTCGCGCCGATGAAGCCCGCGCCTCCCGTGACCAGCAGCCTCATCGCACGGTCCCCAGGGCAGCTCGCTCGCGCTCGAGCAGGGACAGCAGGTACTGGCCGTAGCCCGACTTCACCAGCGCCTCCGCCCGCGAGCGCAGCTCGTCGTCGGAGAGCAGGCCGCGACGCCACGCGATCTCCTCGGGCGCGCCGATCTTGAGCCCTTGGCGGCGCTCGACCGCCTGGACGAACTGGCTCGCCTCGAGCAGCGAGTCGAACGTGCCGGTGTCGAGCCAGGCGGTGCCGCGCGGCAGCACCTCGACGTGGAGCCGGCCGCGCTCGAGGTAGCGCTGGTTGATCGACGTGATCTCGTACTCCCCCCGCGGGGAGGGCTCGATCGACCGCGCGATCTCGACCACCTCGTTGTCGTAGAAGTAGAGCCCGGGAACCGCATACTCGGAGCGCGGGTGCTCGGGCTTCTCCTCGAGCGACAGCGCGCGGCCCTCGGCATCGAACTCGACCACGCCGTAGGCGCGCGGATCCGCCACGTGGTACGCGAACACGGCGCCGCCGTCGACCTCGGCGAACCTCTGGAGGTGCAGGCCCAGGCCGGGCCCGTAGAAGACGTTGTCGCCCAGCACGAGCGCGACCTTCTGGTCCCCGATGAAGTCCGCGCCGATCGTGAAGGCCTGCGCGAGGCCCTGCGGCTCCGCCTGCACCGCGTACTCGAGCCGGATCCCGAAGCGCGAGCCGTCGCCCAGGAGGCGCTGGAACTGCGGGAGATCGTGCGGCGTGCTGATGACCAGCACCTCGTCGATCCCGGCGAGCAGCAGCGTCGACAGCGGGTAGTAGACGAGCGGCTTGTCGTACACGGGAAGCAGCTGCTTCGAGACGCCCTGGGTGATGGGGTGCAGGCGCGTCCCTGAGCCGCCCGCGAGGATGATGCCGCGCATGGGCGCCAGTCTGCCGTGAGGGGACGATGCGGCGCCAGCGGCGCCTCGCCGACCCCCGCATCGTGCGCCGCGAATGTTAAAAGTGTGCGACGACCGGGACGACCAGGACCGCAAGCGCATACATTGGCCAATGTGAACGCATTCCCTCCGCCCATGGCCGCGCCCGACCAGTCCGTCGAGGCATTCACCTGGCACTTCCTCCACGAGATCAACTACGGCCAGGGCGTGGATCTGGACCGCGCATCGGCGAACGACAAGTACTTGGCGCTCGCCCGCACGGTGCGTCACTACCTGTCGACGCGCTGGCTCGAGGCGCTGCGGAACCAGTACCGCGACCAGGCCAAGACGGTCGCGTACCTGTCCGCCGAGTTCCTCCTGGGCCCGCAGCTCGAGAACGCGCTGCTCGCGACGGACCTCGAGGACATCGCGGCGGAGTCGCTGCGCCTGCTCGGTGTCGACATCGACGAGCTGCGCGGGGTGGAGATCGAGCCGGGCCTGGGCAACGGCGGCCTGGGCCGCCTCGCGGCCTGCTTCATCGACTCGCTCGCGACCCTCAACGTGCCGTCGGTCGGGTACGGCATCCGTTACGAGTACGGCATCTTCCGTCAGACCTTCGTGGACGGCAAGCAGGTCGAGCGCCCCGACCACTGGCTGCGCCTGGGCTCGCCGTGGGAGATCCCGCACCCCGAGAACGCGGTCGACGTCGCCTTCGGCGGCCGCACCGAGGAGGTCGAGGGCGGCTCGCCCGACGCGCGCGTGTGGATCCCCGACTGGCACGTGACCGCGGTGCCGTACAACTACATGGTCCCCGGCTACCGCAACGGCCGCGTCAACACGCTGCGCCTGTGGAGCGCGAAGGCGCAGCACGAGTTCGACCTGCAGATCTTCAACGCCGGCGACTACGCGGAGGCGGTCCGCGCCCGCACGTTCGCGGAGAACATCTCGAAGGTGCTGTACCCCGAGGACTCGACGCCCCAGGGCAAGGAGCTGCGCCTCCAGCAGCAGTACTTCTTCGTCGCGGCCTCGCTGCGCGACTTCCTCGAGACCGTCCTGCCGGACGACTACGACCTGCACCGCCTGCCGGACCGCATCACGTGGCAGCTCAACGACACGCACCCGGTCATCGCGGTGCCCGAGCTCATGCGCATCCTGGTCGACGAGCGCGGCTGGGCGTGGGACGAGGCCTGGGCCGTGACGCAGAAGGTGTTCGCGTACACGTGCCACACCCTGCTGCCGGAGGCGCTCGAGGTGTGGTCGGTGGACCTGCTGGGACGCCTCCTGCCGCGCCACCTCGAGATCATCTACCGCATCAACGAGGAGTTCCTCGAGGAGCTGCGCGCCGCGTACCCCGGCGACGAGCTCCGCGTGCGCCGCATGTCGATCATCGCCGAGCAGCCCGAGCGCTCCGTGCGGATGGCGCACCTCGCGACCGTGGCCGGCTTCAAGGTCAACGGCGTCGCGGCGCTACACTCGGAGCTGCTGCGCGACAAGGTGCTCAACGACTTCGCGGAGCTGTGGCCGGAGAAGTTCACCAACGTCACCAACGGCGTGACCCCCCGGCGCTTCGTGCGGCTCGCGAACCCGGGCCTGTCGGGCCTCATCACCGAGGCGATCGGCGACGGCTGGATCACGGACCTCGAGCAGCTGCGCGGGCTCGAGCCGCTCGCCGAGGACGCCGAGTTCCGACGCCGCTTCCGCGAGATCAAGGGCGCCAACAAGCAGCGACTGGCCGCGGTGCTCGCGGAGCGCGACGGCATCGAGATCGCGGGCGACGCGATGCTCGACGCGATGGTCAAGCGCCTCCACGAGTACAAGCGCCAGTCGCTCAAGCTGCTGCACATCGTGTCCCTGTACGAGGGGATCACGTCGGGGCGCCTCCCGCTCGAGTCGGTGACGCCGCGGACCTTCATGTTCGGCGCGAAGGCCGCGCCGGGCTACGTGCGGGCCAAGGAGACCATCGAGCTCATCAACGCGGTGGGCGCCACGATCAACTCCGACGCCTCGCTCGAGGGACGCCTCAAGGTCGCCTTCCCGGCGAACTACAACGTGGGCCTCGCGGAGACGCTCATCCCTGCCGCGGACCTGTCCGAGCAGATCTCGCTCGCGGGCAAGGAGGCGTCGGGCACCGGCAACATGAAGTTCGCGCTCAACGGCGCGCTCACCATCGGCACCGACGACGGCGCCAATGTCGAGATCCGCGAGCTCGTGGGCGACGACAACTTCTTCCTGTTCGGGATGACGGAGCCCGAGGCGGCGGACCTGCAGGCGTCGGGCTACGACCCGGGCAGGTACTACGAGTCCGACCCCCAGCTCAAGGCGGCGCTCGACCTGATCGCCTCGGGTGCGTTCACGGGCGGCGAGCGGGGCGGCGCGGTCGCGTCGATCTTCTCGAGCCTCACGGAGCGCGACCGCTTCATGGCCCTCGCGGACTTCCGGTCGTACATGGACGCCCAGGACCGCGTCGAGGCGGCCTATGCGGATCACGAGGCGTGGAGCCGCTCCGCGGTCCTCAACGTCGCGCGCTCGGGCTTCTTCAGCTCCGACCGCTCGATCCAGGACTACCTGGACCGCATCTGGGGCGCCAAGCCGGTCCACCAGGCCGGCTGAGCCGACGCATCGTCGCCGCGAGCGCTACCTGAGCGCGAGCGCCTGCCGCGCCGCGGCGACGATGCCGTCCGCACCCGCCTCGACCTGCGCGAGCGTGGTCCGGAAGTCCTCGACGCCCCCGTACCAGGGGTCGTCGATGTCGAGGTCCTGCTCACGGCCCTCGACGAGCGCGGGGGCCGCGGGGTCGAACTCGCGGTAGAGCCGCACCACGGGACGGTCCGTGAGCACGCGCAGCCGGCGCGCGTGGCCCTCGGTCATCGCGAGCGCGAGGTCGACGCCGCCCAGGTCGGCGGCGGTCACCTTGCGGGCGGCGCGGCGCGGGACGGTGTAGCCGGCCTCGCGCAGCACGGCGGCGGCACGACGATCGATGGGACGCCCGCGTTCCTCATCGCTCACGCCGGTCGAGGTCACCTCGACGGCGTCCCCCAGCCCCGCCTCCGCAAGCCGCGCCTTGAGCACCACCTCGGCCATGGGCGAGCGGCAGATGTTGCCCGTGCAGACGGTCATGATGCGGAAGGGGGAGGTCATGACGTCATCATCGCAGGGCAGGCGCGCGCCCCTCACGCACGAGCACGCGCAACAAGGCGACCCTGTCGGCTCGGCGCTCGCGCCTGCCGTGCACGAACGGACGGGGCGCTCCGCGCACGATGGACACGTGCGAGCCGGGCACGATGGACGCTTGCGTTCCGGGCCCCCGCGCTCTCTTCGCGCGTACCAGGCGCGAGCACCGCGACACGACCCCTACTCCGCATGCCTCCTCGCGCCGGACAGGCGCGCGCCTCGTATGCACGAAGCAATGAGAACCTCGGGCACGCCGCTCGCCTCGGGCATGCCGCACGCCTCGGGATCTCCGAGCGGCCCGGGATCTCCGAGCGGCACAGGTCAGCGCGGCGCGCGCCCTCGCAGCCGGTCCAGCTCGCGGCGCTCCTTCTTGGTGGGGCGCCCCGCTCCCCGATCACGCTGCCCGAACGGCGACGCCAGCTCCTTGGGCGGCGGCGGCGGGCTGTGGTCGAGGTAGGCGGCCTGGGCCACCGGCGCGCCCACGCGCTTCGCGAGGAGCTGGCGCACCTCCACGATGCGCACACGTTCGCCGCCGCGCACCTCGACGATGCTGCCCACGCCCACCTTCTGGGCGGGCTTGGCGCGTTCCCCGTCGATGCGGACGTGGCCCGCGCGGCACGCCGCGGTCGCCTGCGAGCGCGTCTTGTACAGGCGCACCGCCCACACCCACGCATCCACTCGTACCGATTCGGCCACCCGTCGAGGCTACCCGCCTGAACGCGCCCTCCCGGTGGGGCCGTAAGGAGCGAAGCGCGCCCCACCCCGCGCATCGTGCCTGGACGCGCCTACGCTGGGGCCATGGACTCCGTCTTCGAGGTCATCGGCTGGATCGGCTCGATCCTGGTGGTGTGGTCGCTCACGCAGTCGCGGGTGCTGCGCTTCCGTTGGATGAACCTCGCGGGTTCCATCCTGGCGACCGGGTACAACGCGGTGTTCGAGATCTGGCCGTTCGTCGCGATGAACGGCGCGATCGCCGTCATCAACACGTACTGGATCATCCGCCTCCAGCGCGAGCGCCACGATCCCGGCGTCTACCAGGTGCTCCCCCTCGCACCCGACGACCCCTTCCTCCAGCATGTGCTGCGCGTGCACGCGGCGGACATCGCCAAGCATCGTCCCGACTTCGTCGCGAAGACCCTCGCGACCGCCGGCCGCCGCTCGACGTTCCTGGTGACGCGCGGGGACGAGGCCGTCGGCGTGGTCGCGCTCCACGACGAGGGCGCCGGCGTGGGCCTGGTCGAGCTCGACTGGGTCAAGCCGCGCTTCCGCGACTTCACTCCCGGCGAGTTCGTCTACCGCGACTCGGGGGCGCTCACGGCCGCGGGCTTCCGACGGGTCGAGATCGAGACGCATCCCGAGCTGGACCGCGAGTACCTCCGCAACGTCGGGTTCAGCACGCAGGGGACCCGCTGGGTGCGAGAGCTCTGACCCCGCACCGCCCTGCAGGGTCGGGCCGCCTCCGCTAGTCCCCGAGCGACCCGTTCCAGTCGGTCTTGTGGTCGACGCGGTACGCGCCGTCGCGCCACTTGAGCTCGACCACCACGAACCCCGACGCCGCCGCCGGCGCCCGCCACATGTACGTCCGCGACGCGGCCTTGCCACGGACCTTGGCGCTGTCGGTCCATGTCTCGGAGCCGCCCGTGACGTCGTGCATCGCGGCGAGCGTCATGCCCTTGGTGATGAGGCGGTACTCCGCCCGCGTGAGGTCGTCCGCGCTCGCGCGGGGGCCCATGCGCCACAGGGCGAACTTGGCGACCACCCTCCACGCGCCGCGCGTGTGCGCGAAGACCACGTCGACGGCAGGCTCGGACCGCGTGGTGCCCGCGACCCGCCAGGTCCGCGACTGCTTCTCCACCCCCGCCTTGACGTCGACGATGTCGACGAACTCGTCGGTACGCCGCCCGGGCCCGTCGAAGAGCGCCTGCACCGAGGAGAGGGTGTCGTCGATCTGCACCGCCTCGTACTCGGCGCGGTCCACCGTGGGGTCCGAGTTCGCCGATGCCGGCCCCGCCACACCCGCGGCGAGGACTGCCGCCAGCGCTGCCGCCGCGACGTGCCCGCGCATGCTCGGCCGCACCCGCCGGCTCCCGCTCGCCATCCTTGTGCCCGCCATGATCCCGCCCCCGATCCGGGGCCTCCCGCATGCGCGCCCTGCCCCGCCATCCGAACGTAGCAAGCACGGCTCGCACGCGCGCGGCGTCCGGACCCGCACCCGCGCGTGACACACTTCTGAGGTGAACCGCACCGTCCATTTCGCGTCCGACAACTACGCCGCCGTCCACCCCGAGGTCATGGCCGCGATGGCCGCCGCCAACGAGGGTCACGACGTCGCGTACGGCGCCGACCTCGCCACCGCGGCCTTCGACGCCGCCATCGCCTCCACCTTCGGCGATCACGCGCTCGGCTTCCCCGTCTTCAACGGCACCGGCGCCAACATCGTGTCCCTCATGGCGCTCAGCCCGCGTTGGGGCGGCGTGGTCGCCTCCGAGCACGCGCACATCCACAACGATGAGAACGGCGCTCCCGAGCGCGTCGGCGGGCTCAAGATCCTGCCGCTGCCGTCCGCGGACGGCCGCCTCACGCCCGACCAGCTGGCCCGGTACGCGGGCGACCTGGGCGACACGCATCGTGCCCAGCCGGTGGTCCTGTCAGTGACGCAGTCGACCGAGCTCGGCACGGTGTACTCGCTCGAGCAGATGGCCGAGCTCACCTACGCCGCCCACGAGCTCGGCATGCGCGTCCACATGGACGGCGCGCGGCTCGCCAACGCCGCGGCGGCGCTGGGCGTCGACCTCGCGACCGCCGTCTCGGGCGCCGACGTGCTGTCCTTCGGCGGCACCAAGAACGGCGCGATGCTCGGCGAGGCGGTGGTGGTCCTGGCCGAGGACCTGCGCGGCTCGCTCGAGCACGACCTCCCGTACCTGCGGAAGTCCACGATGCAGCTGGGCTCCAAGATGCGGTACGTCTCGGCCCAGCTGACGGCGCTGCTCACCTCCACCGACGTCTCCGGCGAGCCGCTGTGGCACCGCAACGCCGCGCACGCCAACGCCATGGCGGCGCGGCTGCGCGCGGCCCTGGCGCCGCTGGCGGACGCGGGCGCCCTGCGCTTCACGCAGGACACCCAGTCGAACGCGGTCTTCGTCGAGCTGCCGCGCGCAGCGGCAGATGCCGTGCGCGCCGCGTTCCGCTTCTACGACTGGCAGCCCGGCACCGCACCCGACTCGGTGGAGGCGCGCTGGATGTGCGCGTGGGACACCACCCCCGAGGACGTCGACGGCTTCGCCGCTGCCGTGCAGCAGGCGGTCGAGGCCGCTCCGGCCGGGGCACGCTGATGGCAGCGGCCTGCCCGTGCGGCTCGGGCGCCTCGTTCGCCGGATGCTGCCGCCCCTACCTGCGCGGCGAGGCCGACGCCCCCACCGCCGAGGCGCTCATGCGCTCGCGCTACACGGCGTTCGTCCGCCGCGACGCCGCCTACCTCGCGAGCACGTGGCATGCGAGCACACGACCCCTCGACGTGGCGGAGGGGCTCGACGAGGCCGAGTGGCGCGGGCTCGAGATCCTGGGCACCACGGACGGCCTCGAGGGGGACGATGCGGGCACCGTCACCTTCGTGGCGCATCACGCCACCGGCGCGATCTCGATGGGCCAGCACCGCGAGACCAGCAGATTCGTGCGCGTGGACGGTCGCTGGCAGTACGTCGACGGAGATCTCAGTTAACTCTCGGTGAACATCATCTGTCCTGGTAGTGAACAACTTTCCACGGACACAAGGTGACGAAATGGGCGCATCGACCGCCTCACGCGACGATGTGCCCACGCAGCACCCTTGAGAACCCCCCACAATGGTGCGTGTGACCGAGCCACTCCTCCTCGCAGTCGTCGTCGCGACGGCACTCGCGTTCGACTTCACGAACGGCTTCCACGACACCGGGAACGCCATGGCGACCTCCATCGCGACCCGCGCCCTCAAGCCCAAGCAGGCGGTGCTGCTCTCCGCGTCGCTCAACCTGGTGGGCGCGTTCCTGTCGCTCACGGTCGCCGCGACCATCGCGAAGGGGATCGTCGACTCGAACGTGGTGACGCTCGGCGTCGTGCTCGCCGGCCTCACGGGCGGCATCCTGTGGAACCTGCTGACCTGGCTGCTCGGCCTGCCATCGAGCTCGTCCCATGCGCTCATCGGCGGTGTGGTCGGCGCGGTGCTCGCCGCCGCCGGCACCAGCGGCGTGCTGTGGGACGGCCTGATCTCCAAGGTCCTGCTCCCCGCGCTCATCGCGCCCGTGGTCGCGATCCTGGTCGCCTCCGTGGGCACGCGGCTGGTGACGCGCTTCACCAAGGACGTGAAGCAGGACGACAACGACCGCCTGTTCCGCTGGGGCCAGATCGGCTCCGCCTCGCTCGTCTCGCTCGCGCACGGCACCAACGACGCGCAGAAGTCGATGGGCATCATCCTGCTGGCGCTCATCGCCGCCGGTGCCGTCCCGGAGGACTCGGGCGTCCCGTTCTGGGTGATCCTGTCCTGTGCCCTCGCGATGGCGCTCGGCACCTACCTGGGAGGCTGGCGCGTCATCCGCACGCTCGGCAAGGGCCTGGTCGAGCTCGAGTCCCGCCAGGGCATGGCGGCCGAGACGTCGTCCGCCGCCGTGATCCTGCTCTCGAGCCACTTCGGCTACTCGCTCTCCACCACGCACGTCGCCACCGGCTCGATCCTCGGCTCGGGCGTGGGCATGAAGGGCGCATCCGTGCGCTGGTCCGTCGCGGGCCGCATGTTCCTCGCCTGGCTCATCACGGTGCCGGCCGCGGGCATCGTGGGCGCCCTCGCCTACGGCCTCGGCGCGCTCGTGGGCGGCGGCGTCGGCTCCTTCGTGGTGTTCGCCGCGCTCATCGCCGCGTCGGCCGCCATCTGGTACGCCTCGCGCAAGGACGCCGTGGGCCACCACAACGTCAACGACGACTGGAAGCCCAAGCAGGACAACGAGTCGATCCTCGCGGAGTCGGTGGTCGACCACGACATGAAGCTGATGCGCGTGTCCAAGAAGGGCAAGCGCCGCAAGCTGGGAGGCAAGCGATGAGCACCTACGTCGAGTGGGATGCGCTGGGCAACATCCTCCTGTGGGGCCTGATCGTGGGCGCCGGGCTGCCCGCGCTCTTCGCGATCGGCGTCCGCATCGCCGAGGGCCCCGGCGCGCGTGACGAGGACGGTCGCATCTCCACTGGCCGCAAGGTCCTGAGCGGCCTCTGCTTCGGCATCGCGGCGCTCACCGTGCTGGGCGCCGTCGCGTACATCGCCGCCGGCGGGCACTGAGCCTTCTCGCGTGAGCCCAGCCCTCGCCGTGCGCGCGGCGGCGCTCGCCGACGTGCCCGCGCTGGTCGCCCTCGCGGCGGAGACCTTCCCGCTCGCATGCCCGCCCGGCACGCCGCCGGAGACCATTGCGACGCATATCCGGGACAACCTGGGCGCGCATGCCTTCGAGGCGTGGGTGGCGGACGATGCCGCGACCGTGGCGGTCGCGGACGGGGACGATGCGCCGGCGGGGTACGCGGTGGTCCTCGCGGGACCGTGCGGCGACCGCGACGCGGCGCGGGTGCTGGCAGGGATCGGCGTGAGCGTCGATCGCGTCCTCGAGCTGTCGAAGATCTACGTGCGTGCCTCGTCCCAGGGATCCGGCGTCGCCGGCGCGCTCCTCGACGCCGCGCTGTCCGTCGCATCGTCCACGCACGGCGACCTTCCGGTCTGGCTGGGCACCAATGCCGCGAACTCGCGAGCCCAGGCCTTCTACGCACGCCACGGCTTCACCGTGGTCGGATCGCGCACCTACCGCGTGGGTGGACAGGACCACTCCGACGTGGTCATGCTGCGCGGGGCCTGAACCCGCATCGTCCTCACCGATGGGGAGCGGCGGCCGATGAGAGCGGCATGCGACGCTTCGCCACGCTCATGCTCCTCGCCGTCCTGACGGTGGGCGCCGTGGTGGGCCCTGCGCGCGACGGCGGCCACGTCACTGCCGAGGCCTCCGCCTCCGGCGTCGCGCAGGGGGCGCCGCTCGCGGACGCGTGGGGTGCGGGCGCCGGACGATGAGCGCCCGGCGCACGACAGGCCGCTGAGCCGGGTGCGTTCCTCCTGACAGACCTCGGGATAGAGTCGCCAAGGCGGCCCCTCGGCCGCAGCCAAGGGGGCGCATCGATGGATCTTCACGCGTGACGCGGGCACGGCACTCGGTCCGACCTGTGCGACGGCGCCTGCTGCGCGGGCTCTGGGGCGCCGTCGCGGGCGTGACGGGGTTCGTGCTCACCTACGTGGGCACCAACGCCGTGCTGGTGCAGCGGGCCTTCGACACGCACGACATCTCCTCGCTGCTGGGCCACGATCCCGTGAGCACGGTGGTCGCCGACGACGCCCCGACGGAGGAGGCGGAGCCCACGGACTTCGCGAGCGGCGAGGCGCTCAACATCCTGCTCATCGGCTCCGACGAGCGCACGGATCCCGACTCGGGCGACGGCGACGTCGAGGGCATGCGCGGGGACACCACCCTGGTGCTGCACATCAGCAAGGACCGTGAGCGCATCGACGTGGTCTCGATCCCGCGCGACCTCCGGACCGCGATCCCCTCCTGCCGCTTCTACGACGGCTCGACGTCGTACGCGAGGACCGACAAGTTCAACGCCGCGCTGATGATCGGGGGCCGCAACGGCGACCTCGGCGAGGCCGCGGCATGCGTGATGACCACCGTCGCCGAGACCACCGGGGTGGAGTTCGGCGGGCACTTCATGATGGTCGACTTCGAGGGCTTCACGGGCATGGTCGACGCGATCGACGGCGTTCCCATGTGCATCACGGAGTACATGTACTCCAAGGACGCCCATCTCGAGCTCCAGGCCGGCGCGCAGGTGCTCCACGGCAAGGACGCGCTCGCCTTCGCGCGCGCACGCAAGGGCATCGGGCTGGGCGGCACGGGCACCGATCTGGCGCGCATCGAGCGGCAGCAGGAGCTGCTCACCAACACTGCGCGCAAGGTGCTGGGGCTCAACTACCTCACCAACGCGCCCGCGCTCACGCAGTTCATCCGGGCCGGCGCCGAGTCGCTGTCGATGGACACCGAGCTGGGGTCGCTGAAGAACCTCATCGGGCTCGCGTACAGCCTGCGCGGCTTCGACACCAAGAACCTGCACTTCTACACGGTGCCGTGGCATTACCCGGGCGACGGCACCAGCGACGTGGTGGTGACCGAGCCTGCAGCGACCGAGACGTGGCAGGCGATCATCGCGGACCAGCCGATCACCACGGCCGAGGAGAACGTCACGCAGTCGCCCGAGCCGTCCGCGGCGCCGTCGCCCACCGGCTCGGCGACGCCGGACGCCTCCGCCGACCCCACGCCCACCGCCACCGCGGGCCCGCGGCGCGAGACCCAGAAGGAGATCCTGGACGCCTGCAATCTCCCGGCGGGGTAGCTCCCCGACACGATCCGCACCTGTTGCCCGCGCCGCGTGCTCGGGCACGACACGATCGACACCCGTTGCCGGCGCGGTCGTGCACCACCGAGGAACTGGTGCGGACCGTGTCGCCCTGGCGGATCGCGCGGCCTGAACACGTGCGCTTCGTGTGGGCTCGCGCGCGGTGGCTAGTGTGATGGAGGCCGATCCACGGCCCTGAGCGCGGAGGAGAGGCATGTCGTTGCGGAGAGCCCTCGTCCTCGTGGCCGCGGCGCTCCTCACCGGCTGCACGCAGAGCGCCCCCGCCGAGCCGGACGCCACCGCCGCGGGCGCATCGTCCATCCCGGACTCGAGGATCAGCGTCCAGCTCTTCACCTTCTTCTACGCGATCGGGTTCGGGGAGGACCAGGCGGCGCGGGACCGGCAGGAGCAGGTGCTCGCGTCGCTCGCCGAGGCCGGCTACCGGTACGTCGAGCCTGTGGACTACACGGGCTTCCAGGGTCTCGACGCGACCGAGTACCGCGCGCTGCTGGACGCCTACGGGCTCCAGGTGAGCTCGCTCCACACCTCGGTGACCATGGGCACCTCGGATCAGCAATGGGAGGCGAAGCTCGACACCGCCACGACGCTCGGCACGGCGTACGTCGGTGCCGGCGAGAACCCGCGCACGTTCACCTCGAGCGCCGACTGGGTGGCCTTCGCGGAGAAGATCGACCACCTGGGCGAGATGGCCGCGGACAGGGGGATGCGCTACCTGGTCCATCTGCACGACTACGAGTTCACGTCCGTGTACGGCGGCGAGAGCGCCTTCGACATCCTCGTGGAGCACACCTCGCCCGAGAACGTGACCTTCGAGCTCGACCTCTATTGGGCCACCGCCGCGGGGGAGGATGCGCGCGCGCTCGTGTCCGAGCATCGTGACCGGATCGCGCTGCTGCATGTGAAGGACATGGCCGAGGACGGCGGGATCACCACGGTGGGCGAGGGCGTCATCGACTTCCCGTCGATCTTCGAGGCGGCCGGCCCGGGCATCGACTTCTACGTGATCGAGCGCGACCCCGAGGACGCCCCCTCCTTCGACCCGCTCGGGCCGTCCGTCGCGGGGCTCGCGTACCTGCGGTCCGTCCGCTGGTGACCAAGCTCCGGGCAACAAGAAAGGCCCCCGGGATCACCCGGGGGCCTTCTTCTGTGGTGCGCGAGGGGGGAGTTGAACCCCCACGCCCTTTCGGGCACACGGACCTGAACCGTGCGCGTCTGCCTATTCCGCCACTCGCGCGCGCCGGGTAACTCTAGCACGAATCGGGCATGCCCCCTGACCACGCACGCCGCGGCCAACGCAGGCGGAAGTCATCCCGTAGCGCGCGAACCCTGCTCGGCGCCGGGCGCCTCCGCGCGCGTCGCCTCGGCCACCGCCATCGCGGTCTCCGCGGCGGCGACGTCCGCGGCGAGCCGCGCCGCGATCCGCTGCGACTCGAGCCCCAGATCCGCGACCTTGTCAGCGGTGGAGGGTCCGGCGGCGGGCGCGATCGACTCGATCGCCGCGTCGATGCGCGACGAGGCGACGGACATCCGCAGAGCCGCCCAGATCACCAGCACCACGCCGCCCAGCACCACCGGGACGGCCGCGCCGCCCGCGCCGGCCGTGAGGGCCGCGAGTCCCACCACCAGCAGCGGTCCGGCCGCCACCAGGAGGACGATGCGCGCCACAAGCCCGCGTCGGGAAGCCGAGGGGGTCTGCGTGGTGCTCATGCCTCCCCGATCGGCCGCGGCGTACTCGAGTTGAGACGCCGCGGCCATCACATCGTTCTTCTGACCAGGGACGATGCTGGGGACGTCAGCGGCGGAAGCCCGCCACCGTGCCGTGCAGGGACGTCGCAAGCTCCGTGAGCTCGGCCACCGAGGCGTCCGCCGCGGCGGTCATCTCGGCCCCGCGCGTGGCGACGTCCGCGACGGCCGCGATCGACGTCGCGATCGAGGAGGACCCGAGGGCCGCCTCGGCCACGCCGCGGCTCATCTCCGCCGTGGTCGCGGTCTGCTCCTCCACCGCCGACGCGATGGTCAGCTGGAAGTCGTTGATCTGCTTGACGATCTCGGAGATCTCGCCGATCGCCTCCACGGCGCCGCCGGTGTCCTCCTGGATCGCCGACACGCGGCGTGCGACCTCCTCGGTCGCCTTCGCCGTCTCCTGCGCCAGATCCTTGACCTCGCCCGCGACCACGGCGAAGCCCTTGCCGGCCTCACCGGCACGAGCGGCCTCGATGGTCGCGTTCAGCGCCAGCAGGTTCGTCTGCTCAGCGATCTGGGAGATCACCTTGATGACCTCACCGATCTCCTGGCTCGAGACGCCCAGACGGGCGACCTTCTCGTTGGTGGACTCCGCCACCGTCGTGGCCTGAGCCGCCACACGAGCGGCCTCGTTCGCGTTGTGCGAGATCTCCTTGATGGACGCACCCATCTGCTCCGCACCGGCAGCAACGGCCTGGACGGAGGCGTTGACCTCGCCTGCCGATGCGGCGGCGCTCGATGCGCGCTCGGACGAGTCGCGCGAGCCCGCGCCTACCTGCGCGTTGGTCTCCGACAGGGCGCGGGCCGAGTCGGCGACCGTCTTCGCGGTCTCCTCGATGTAGACGACGAGCGCCCGCAGCGATGCCGCGGTGCGGTCCATCGCCTCGGACATGTCGCCGAGCTCATCGTTCGAGGTGATGCCCGCGGTCGCATCGAACTCTCCGCGCGCGGCGGCCTCGATGGTCGCCTTGATCCGCTGCGCGGCGCGCGTGAGACGCGTCGCGAGCACCAGCCCGATGGTCGCGGTGCCCACCACCGCGGCGACCAGCACCGCGATGATGATGCCGCGCGCACCGCTGATGCTCGCCGTGGGGTCATCGGCGACGCGCTGCACCTGGACCAAGGCGACGCCGCAGACGGCGACGACGATGATCACGCCCACGCCGAAGGCGCCGACGATCTGCGCCATCAGGGGCACACGGGGACCACGGCGCGCATCGCGACCGGAGGTGGGGTTCATCTCTCTCCAAGCACTGGGGACTATGCCATCAGGGACGATGCGGCGGTCGCCGCATCGTCCCTGGTGGCGGGGGAATTTCAGTAGGTGAAGGTCTCGACCTTGGCGCGCAGGTCCGCGGACAGCTCGGCGAGCTCCGCGACCGACGCACCGATCTGGTCGAGCACAGCCGCGGCATCCGAGGACGCCTGCGCCACCGTCGAGATCGAGCCCGCGATATCCGACGAGCCCGTGGCGGCCTCCGCGACGCCGCGGCTCATCTCCGCCGTGGTCGCGGTCTGCTCCTCGACCGCCGACGCGATGGTCAGCTGGAAGTCGTTGATCTGCTTGACGATCTCGGAGATCTCGCCGATCGCCTCCACGGCGCCGCCGGTGTCCTCCTGGATCGCAGAGACCCGACGGGCAACCTCCTCGGTCGCCTTCGCGGTCTCCTGCGCCAGATCCTTCACCTCGCCCGCGACCACTGCGAAGCCCTTGCCGGCCTCACCGGCACGAGCGGCTTCGATGGTCGCGTTCAGCGCCAGCAGGTTCGTCTGCTCGGCGATGCTCGAGATCACCTTGATGACGTCACCGATCTCCTGTGAGGACGCACCCAGACGCGCGACCTTCTCATTGGTCGCCTCCGCCACGCCGGTGGCCTGAGCCGCCACACGAGCGGCCTCATTCGCGTTGTGCGAGATCTCCTTGATCGACGCACCCATCTGCTCCGCACCGGCAGCAACGGCCTGAACGCTGCGGTTGACCTCATCGGCAGCGTTCGCCACCACGCCCGCACGAGCGGACGTCTCCTGCGAGCCGGCCGACACCTGAGCGTTCGCCGCCGACAGCTCCTCCGCGGCAGCAGCCACCGTCACGGCGGAGGTCACCACACCCGACATCGTCTCCCGGAGGGACACCTGCGCCGCGTTCACCGCCGCCGCCATCCGGCCGATCTCATCGTTGCTGGTCACCCGGGCCTCGACCGTGAGATCGCCGCCCGCCATCGCTTCCACCGCGGTCTTCACCGAGGTGACCGAGCGCATGATGCGCACGAGCATGCGCACCGCGAAGGTGGCGCCCAGCAGGATCGCGAAGGCCGCGAACAGCGCGACCGTCAGCTTGACGGAGTCGACACGGTCCGTGGTGCTCGCGAGCAGCTCGACCTCGCGAGCCTCCAGCTGCTCGTTGAGCCCGTCGACCGCACGCTGCACCAGCGCATTGAAGGTATCGAGGTCCACGGCCGCGCCGCCGCTCATCTTCCCGGTCTTGAAGCCCTCCCACGCGGCGAGCGCCTCGGCGTCCTCCTCGACGGGCATCCCGAACGCCGCCTCGTAGCCGGCGACGAAGCTCGCGTAGGACTCGTCGAACGCCGCCGCGCTCTCGGCGATCGCGCCGGCAGATGCCGCTTGCTGCTCGGGGGTCATCAGCGCCATCGCGGCGGCCTGGACCCGGACCTGCCACAGCGCGTCGGTGACAGCCGAGAACGCCTCGTGCTGCGAGTCGATGGTCTCGATGGTCTCGGCCTCGTGGTCGCCCATGGCGCTCACCTGGGTGAACGCGATGATCGCGAGCGTGAGCGTCGCGAGCAGCTGTCCGCCGAACAGCATCGCGAAGCGCCGGGCGAGCGTCGCGCCCTTGGGGCGGCGCGCGGGGGCGGGGGTCGGGGCGTGCATGTCACTCCTTGGTGTTGCTTGGCGCGGACCCGTCCGGGGTCTCGCATGATCGAGGCGCAACGGCGGGCCCGTGCGAGACAGCTCTCGCGCGGGCCCGCCGTTGGGCTCGGTTGGTCCTAGTAGGTGAAGGTCTCGACCTTGGCGCGCAGGTCCGCGGAGAGCTCGGCGAGCTCCGCGACCGACGCACCGATCTGGTCGAGCACGGCCGCGGCATCCGAGGACGCCTGCGCCACCGTCGAGATCGAGCCCGCGATATCCGACGAGCCCGTGGCGGCCTCCGCGACGCCGCGGGACATCTCCGCCGTGGTCGCGGTCTGCTCCTCGACCGCCGACGCGATGGTCAGCTGGAAGTCGTTGATCTGCTTGACGATCTCGGAGATCTCGCCGATCGCCTCCACGGCGCCGCCGGTGTCCTCCTGGATCGCAGAGACCCGACG
>NZ_BBLV01000009.1:24431-158499 GCF_000971115.1 Demequina gelatinilytica
GCCGGCACGGGCCGACGTCGCCTGCGAACCCGCCGACACCTCGGCGTTCGCCGCCGACAGCTCCTCCGCAGCCGCAGCCACCGTCACCGCCGACGACACCACACCCGACATCGTCTCCCGCAGCGCGGACTGGGCCGCGGACAGCAGCTCCGCCATCTCACCCATCTCGTCACGGCTGGAGACCTGAGCGGTCACGGTGAGGTCGCCTGCGGCCAGCGCAGCCATCGACTCCTTGAGGATCGCCGAGTTGCGACGGATACGACGACCGACCAACCACGCGAAGGCGGCTCCCGCGCCGGCGCCGACGGCCAGCACGATGAACAGCAGGGTGGTCGCGCTGGCGGCGTCATCCGCCACCTCGACCGACGCGGCCTCGAGGTGCATGTCGACATGCGCATCGAACTCGTTGAACTGGGACTCGACCGTGGTGTCGAAGCCGGAGCGCTCCGCCTCGGATGCCGGACGCACGCCCTCGGTGGGCTCCCACGCCGACAGCACGGCGGCCTTGTACTCGCCCCACGTGCTGCTCGCGAGCTCGGCGAACGGCAGCTCCTCGCCGAAGGTGTCCGCGTAGAGCTGCTCGAAGGAGGCCAGCTCCTGGTCCACGAGGTCGTAGCGATGCTTGAGCCTGTCGACCAGGTCGGGCACGGCGGCCTCGGCGGCCGCGTCGAGCTTGAAGCCCGCGAGGCGCGCCTGCCACAGCGTGTCGAGCAGGTCCGCCATGCCCTCGGTCATCGCGGCCTGGTCGGCGCGCAGCTCGGCGTCCCGGTCCTGCAGCTCGCTGACGGTGCCGATCGACACCGCGGTCGCGAGCCCGAGGGCGGCGAGCACGCCGCCGACCGCGCCGAAGACCTGTGCCGCGAGCGGGAAGCGGCGTCCATGACGCGTCCCAGCGACCTCATGCGTGTTCATGTCTCTCCAGTCCATTGGTGAGGAGGGCGCGAACGCCCCCTAGGGGTCCTAGTAGGTGAAGGTCTCGACCTTGGCGCGCAGGTCCGCGGACAGCTCGGCGAGCTCCGCGACGGACGCACCGATCTGGTCGAGCACGGCCGCGGCATCCGAGGACGCCTGCGCCACCGTCGAGATCGAGCCCGCGATGTCGCCCGATCCGGTCGCTGCCTCCGCAACGCCGCGGCTCATCTCCGCCGTGGTCGCGGTCTGCTCCTCCACCGCCGACGCGATGGTCAGCTGGAAGTCGTTGATCTGCTTGACGATGTGCGAGATCTCGCCGATCGCCTCCACGGCGCCACCGGTGTCCTCCTGGATCGCAGAGACCCTGCGTGCGACCTCCTCGGTCGCCTTCGCGGTCTCCTGCGCCAGATCCTTGACCTCGCCGGCCACGACCGCGAAGCCCTTGCCGGCCTCGCCGGCACGAGCGGCCTCGATGGTCGCGTTCAGCGCCAGCAGGTTCGTCTGCTCCGCGATCGAGGAGATGACCTTGATGACCTCACCGATCTCCTGGCTCGAGACGCCCAGACGGGCCACCTTCTCGTTGGTGGACTCCGCCACCGTCGTGGCCTGAGCCGCCACACGAGCGGCCTCGTTCGCGTTGTGCGAGATCTCCTTGATGGACGCACCCATCTGCTCCGCACCCGACGCGACAGCCTGAACGCTGCGGTTGACCTCATCGGCAGCGTTCGCGACCACGCCGGCACGGGCCGACGTCGCCTGCGAACCCGCCGACACCTCGGCGTTCGCCGCCGACAGCTCCTCCGCAGCCGCAGCCACCGTCACCGCCGACGACACCACACCCGACATCGTCTCCCGCAGCGCCGACTGCGCGCGGGCGAGCGAGGCGGCCATATCACCCACCTCGTCGTTGCTCTTCACCGTCGCCTCGACCGTGAGGTCGCCGTCGGCGAGCGCATCGATCGACGTCTTGAGCGCACGGACACCCCGCAGGATCGCCCGCGTGATCACCGTGCCGACAACGATGCAGCCGAGGAGGGACAGCACGACCACGATCGCGATGAACACCCGCGCCTGGTTGCCCCCGTCGATGGTCTCCTGGAGCTCGAGGCGTGCCTGCTCAGGCGCCTCGCTGGTCATCGCGACCACGCTCTCACCGAGCGCATCGCTCAACGCGGCCATCTCCTGGCCTGTGGGGGCCGTGGCGGCCAGCGCGGGATCGCCCTGCGCGAGCGAGCCGCTCTTGAAGGCCTCCCAGGCAGCAGCCGCCTCCTCGTCATCGGGAAGCGGCGACCCGTACGCCTCCTCGAACAGGACGGCGTACGTGGCCACCGCCTCCTCGAAGTCGGCGAACAGGGTCGCTGAGCCGTCGGGGTTGCCGGCACCGATCTGGGAAAGCACCGCGTTGAACCGCACCTGCCACAGCGCCTCCGTGACCGCCGCGGCGGCGGCGTTCAGCTCGAGCGAATGCTCGATGGTCTCGGTGTCGCGGTCGCCCTGCCAGGTGATCTGGCTGAGCGCCGTGACGCCCAGCAGCGAGACCAGCACCGCGAGGGTGCCGAAGGCGGCGACCATCCGCGCGCCGAGCGTGAAGCGGCGTCGCTTGGTTCCGGAAAGGGCGGTGTGCGCGTCCATGCGGGTTCCTTCTTGTTGCTTCCGTGCGAGTACGGAGGGAATGGGATCGGATCAGTAGGTGAAGGTCTCGACCTTGGCGCGCAGGTCCGCGGAGAGCTCGGCGAGCTCCGCGACCGACGCACCGATCTGGTCGAGCACGGTCGACGCCTCCGAGGCGGCCTGCGCGACGGTGGAGATGGACGACGCGATGTCGCCCGATCCGGTCGCGGCCTCCGCGACACCCCGGGACATCTCCGCCGTGGTCGCGGTCTGCTCCTCCACCGCCGACGCGATGGTCAGCTGGAAGTCGTTGATCTGCTTGACGATGTGCGAGATCTCGCCGATCGCCTCCACGGCACCACCGGTGTCCTCCTGGATCGCAGAGACCCGACGGGCAACCTCCTCGGTCGCCTTCGCGGTCTCCTGCGCCAGATCCTTCACCTCACCGGCCACGACCGCGAAGCCCTTGCCGGCCTCACCCGCACGAGCAGCCTCGATGGTCGCGTTCAGCGCCAGCAGGTTCGTCTGCTCCGCGATCTGGGAGATCACCTTGATGACCTCACCGATCTCCTGGCTCGAGACGCCAAGACGGGCCACCTTCTCGTTGGTGGACTCCGCCACCGTCGTGGCCTGAGCGGCCACACGAGCGGCCTCGTTCGCGTTGTGCGAGATCTCCTTGATGGACGCACCCATCTGCTCCGCACCGGAGGCGACAGCCTGAACAGACCGGTTGACCTCATCGGCAGCGTTCGCCACCACACCGGCGCGGGCCGACGTCTCCTGCGAACCGGCCGACACCTGAGCGTTCGCGGCGGACAGCTCCTCGGCAGCCGCGGCGACCGTGACCGCGGAGGTCACCACACCCGACATCGTCTCCCGCAGCGCCGACTGCGCGCGGGCGAGCGAGGCGGCCATATCGCCCACCTCGTCGTTGGTGCGGACCGTCGCCTCGACCGTGAGGTCGCCGTCCGCCATCGCGTCGATCGCGCCCTTGAGCTCACCGGCAGCGCCGGTGATGCGGCGTGCCAGGACCAGGCCGAGCCCGATCGCCACCGCGATGCCGGCGACGACGATCGCGGTGAGGAGGGTCGCGGCCGTGGAGACCTCGGAGTCGCTGGCCTCGATCTCGGCCTGGATCTGCGGGCCGATCTGCTCGGTGAGCGAGCCGACCGCGGCCACCATCGCGTTGCCGAGCTCCGCGCGCTCCTCCTTGGTGATCTCCTCACCCGTGTAGGAAGGGTCGAAGGCCGAGGCCTGCGCGAGCTTGTAGCGCGCGTAGGTCTCCGCCGCGCTGCCGTCGTCGGCGAGGGGGACGCCGAAGAGCTCCTCGAACTCGGCGCTCAGCGCCGCGTACTCGCCTTCGAAGGCGGCCTGGAGGTCGGTGAGGGTCGCGTACTCCGCGGCCAGCTCCGCCGGCTCCGTCGCGCGCAGGCGCAGGCTCTGGGCCCGCATCTGCCAGAACGCATCGGTGAGGCTCGCGACCGCCATGTCCGCGCGGTAGGCGTGCTCGGTGGTCGCCCTCTGAGCATCACCCTGGCGATGCATCTGGGTGATCGAGAAGACACCGACGGTCGCGAGGATCGCCACGACCAGCCCGAAGGCGCCGAGGATCTTCGCGGTCAGGGGGAAACGCCGTGAGGTGGCGTGCGGCACAGCGGGCAGGACGTCCATGACTCTCCAAGGGGGTCGCGTTGTTCACAGCTTTGACGCGGGTCTCATCGGCCTGGCGAGGTCCGTGGTGAGCGTTACCCGGGTGCGGCGCGTATCACGGTTCCGTGCCGTCCGGAACGCTCAACCTGCCCGGTCCGGAGCCGATGGGGCACGGGAGACCTGCATGGAGGGAGCCGCCGGTGGACGCGATCGCCGCGATCGAGCAGCGCATCAGCGAGATCCACTCGCTCATCGGAGCGGTCAGCCCCGGGACCGCCTCGACGGCGGTCGCGTACTCCGCCGCCGCATCGTCCACCGCGTTCGCGACCACCTTGGCGACCGCGGTCTCCTCGGTGGACCCGCTCGCCACGGCCGCGGCGCAGCTCAACGCCGACGGCGTCCCGACCACGCTCGCCGGCTACGGCAACGGGCTCATCCCGGAGAGCGCCCTGAGCCCGATCACGGGCTCCACCGAGCGCCTGTGGGCACCCGCGGCCGAGCAGCTGGACGCGCTGCTCGCGGACGCGCAGGCGGACGGCGTGGTGATCGGCATCACCGACGGGTATCGCGACTACGACACGCAGGTGGGCGTCGCCGCGTCGAAGGGGCTGTACCAGTCGGGCGGGCTCGCCGCCGTGCCCGGCACCAGCCAGCACGGGTGGGGCCTCGCGGTCGACCTGAGCCTCGACGACGATGCGCTCGCCTGGATGCGCGAGAACGCGGGACGCTACGGCTTCGTCGAGGCCGTAGCGCGCGAGCCCTGGCACTGGGAGTTCCAGCCCGCCGCCTGACCGGCGCGAGCCGCACGCGACGACGGCCGCGCTCCCGAGGGGGAGGCGCGGCCGTCGCGAGGCGCGGAGGTCCGGCGTCAGTAGGCGACGACCACCGAGATGCGGCCGGTGCCGTACCCCTGGATCTCGAGGGCGCCGTCGATGCGGCTGCCCTGGAGCAGGCAGAGGTCGTTGACGTCCGCCGGGAGCGTCTCGCGCGGGGCGAAGGTCTCCCTGAGCTTGAGGTGCGGCGTGTCCGACTTGTTGAACATCGAGGCGGCGACGTTGAGGATCTCCGCCATGTTGTCGAACATGGCGGGGCTGATGAGGCCGTCCTTGACGGCGCTCTCCGCACCCATGGGCGGCATGAGCGCGATGGCCGAGCCGGCGCGCGCGGTCAGCGGGACGTCCGCGAGCGCGACCGCGGCGAGGTTGCCGAGGTCGTCCACGTACATCGCGACGGTGGCACCGTCGAGCGGGTCGACGCGCTTGGCGTTGCCGTCCCATTCGACCTCGCGGCCGAGCATCCCGGCGAAGAGCTCGCGGATCTCGAACGCGCTGGGGACGGGGGTGGGTCGCAGGCCTTCCATCGCGCTCACCCGATGAAGGGGTCGATGGTCTCGCGGAAGATGTCCGCGGTGAACGGCTTCGCGATGAGGAACAGCGCACCGGCCTCATCGGCCTGCTCCCGCATCTGCGGCGAGCCCTCGGAGGTCACGAACGCGAACGGCGTCTCGTTGCCCTCAGCGCGCAGGGCGCGCAGCAGGTCGATGCCGGTCATGTTCGGCATGTTCCAGTCGGAGAGCACGAAGTCCGGAGCGGTCGCACGGATCTTCGCGAGCGCGTCGGCGCCGTCCTCGGCCTCCTCGATCTCCCACCAGTCGTAGCCCGCCTGCCGGAGCGTACGGATCACGATCTGCCGCATCACGCGGCTGTCATCGGCGACGATCACCTTCATGTCGTCGGCCTCCCTTCCCTACTTCGAAGAACAGTGTGCGTCGGTGCCGCTACGGCAGCACCCAGAGCGAGACCGTGAGCGGCGCACCGCGCCAGCTCAGGCACGCGTCGACCAGGCGCTCGCCGTCGCCGAGCGGCGGCGGCGCATCGGCCACCACGGGGATGGTGAGCGTGCCCGGGTGGGTGACCAGCGACTTCACGTTGCCGCACACCACGTTGGCGACCTCGCCGACCGCGTCGACGAAGTCCTCGTCGGTGACCTCCTCGCCCGGGGCCATCCTGAGCAGCGCGCGCGTGATCGCCTCGCCGGTCTCGCGACCGGTGCCGATCACCACGCGCACGATCTGCTCGTCGGCGACGTCGACCCACGTGTGGCGCGCGTCCTCGAGCTCGGGACGCTCGCCCTCCCAGTGGGACACGTACCCGGGCTCGTCGTCGATCATCGTCGCGAACAGGTCCTGGGTGATCTGCAGCAGCGGGTCCGCGTCGAGCACGGGGGCCCAGTCGACCGTGGCGGTCATACGGAGACCTCCTGGTCGAGCAGGCCCAGGTAGTCGAGCTTGTCGATGATGACGTCCGCCGTGAACGGCTTGATCACGTACTCATGGGCGCCGGCCGCGAGCGCGCGGACGATCTGATCCTGCTCGCCCTCGGTGGTGATCATCATGAGAGTGATGTCGCGGTACTCGGGCTTGGCACGTGCCGCGACGATGAACTCGTAGCCGTTCATCACGGGCATGTTCCAGTCGATGCAGCACAGACGCACGTCCGGGTGCTGCTCGAGGCGCATGAGCGCCTCCTGGCCGTCGCCCGCCTCGACCACCTCGAAGCCGACGTCCTTGAGGATCGTTCCCACGATCCTGCGCATCACGCGAGAGTCGTCGATGACAAGAGCCTTCATGCTGCCTTCCCTTCCCGGGGCCGGTACAAGGCGCCGCCCGCGACGGGCACGCGCTCCCAGATGTCGTCGACGCCGATGGTGCTCTCCGCCGCGCCCAGGAAGACCCAGCCGCCGGGGGCGAGCACCGACCGCACGCGACGCATCACGTCACGCTTGGTCGCCACGTCGAAGTAGATGAGGACGTTGCGGAGGAACACCACGTCGTAGGGGCCGCCCAGGGGCGGCGCGTCGAGCAGGTTGTGGCGACGGAACGACACCATCGACCGCAGGCGCTCGTTCGCCTCGAAGAAGGCGCCCTTGCGCTCGAAGTGGCGCACGAGCATCGGCGCCGGGAGGCCGCGGTTGACCTCGAGCTGCGAGTACTGCCCGCTGCGGCCCTTGGCGAGGACCTCCTCGGACAGGTCGGTCGCCACGATGCTCGCGCGGACGTCGGGGAAATGCTCCGCGATGGTCATCGCGATCGAGTACGGCTCCTGGCCGGACGAGCACGCGGCGGACCACACCTTGAGGTGCTTGCCGCGTCGCGTGATCGCGTCGGGGATCACGGTGTCCTTGAGCACGGTGAACGGGTGACGGTCGCGGAACCACGAGGTCTCGTTGGTGGTGAGCGCCTCCACCACCTTGTCGTGCAGCGTGACGTTGGCACGCACGGAGCGGATGTACGACTCGACGTCCGCGGCACCCGCGGAGCGGGCCAGCGGCGCGAGGCGGCTCTCGACCAGGTACTCCTTGCCGGAGTCGAGCTGGATCGCGCTGCGGCGCCTCACCAGGGTCGCGACGAAGTCGAAGGAGTCGGGGGCGATGGTCATGCGACGGCCTCCTTCCCGGTGGTGCCGCCTTGCGTGGCACGCACGATGGCGGGCGCGATCGCGTCGAGCGGCAGGATCTCGTGGGCGAGCCCCGCACCGGCGACCGCTCCAGGCATGCCCCACACCACCGAGGTGGCCTGGTCCTGCGCGATCATGCGGCCACCCGCGTCAACGAGCCCGCGGGTCGCGTCGCGACCATCGGAGCCCATGCCGGTGAGCATGACGCCCAGGAGGTCGCCGCCGTAGACCTTGACGGCCGAGCGGAACAGCACGTCGACCGCGGGACGGCAGAAGTTGACCTGGGGCCCCTTGTTGAGGGACGTGATCACGGCGTTGCCGGCCTGCCGGACCTCGAGGTGCATGTCACCGGGGGCGACGTACACCGTGCCCGGCGTGAGCCGCTCGTTGCCGGCCGCCTCGACCACCCGCGACGGACCGATGCGGTCGAGCCGCGCGGCCAGCTGCGTGGTGAACATGGGCGGCATGTGCTGCACGAGCACCACCGGCACCGGCAGCGGCGCGGCGAGCGCGCCGAAGACCTTCGACAGCGCCTCGGGACCTCCGGTCGAGGAGCCGATCACCACGGCCCGCGGCGGACGTGCCGGCGCGGTCGCGGCACGCGTGCGGACGCTGCCCGCCGCGATGGCGGGGGCGCCGCACAGCGCCTTCACCTTGGGGATGAGCTGCGAGGTGATGACGCGGATCGCCTCGGCGGGGTTGGCCACCTGCGTGGGCTTGGTCGCATAGTCCGACGCCCCCGACGCGAGCGCGTCGAGCGTCGCCGACGCTCCGTGCGACGTGAGCGTCGAGAACATCACGATGGGGGTGCGCACGCCAGAGCGGCGCAGCGCGCGGACCGTCTCGATGCCGTTCATCACGGGCATCTCGATGTCCATGGTGATGAGGTCGGGCTTGAGCGTCGCGACCTTGGTCAGCGCGATCGAGCCGTTCTGCGCGACCCCGACCACCTCGATGGCGGGATCGGACGCGAGCGATTCTGAGACGATGCGCCGCACGACGACCGAGTCGTCGACGACGAGCACCCTGATCGGGGACATCCGTGCTCGCCTAGACCTGGACCGCGAGATCGACGTCGAGCGCGAGGAGCAGCTCGTCGTCCAGCTGGTACACGCCGGTGACGAAGTCGCGCAGGGCGGGCTCGAGCGTGGGCGGCGGCGAGCCGAAGCGGCTGCCGTCGATCTCGAGCACGTCACCCACCTGGTCCACCAGGAGCGAGACGGGCTCGCCGTCGACCTTGACCACCATCATCATCGGATCGTCGTCCTCGCCGAAGCCCTCGCGGCCCAGACGCACGCGGAGGTCGACCAGCAGGACCACCTGACCGCGCAGGTTCACCAGGCCGGCGACGCCCTTCGGGGCGTGCGGGACGGGGGTGTGCGCCTGCATGCGCAGGGCCTCCTGGACGCGCGCGACGTCGATGCCGTAGAGGCAGTCGTCGAGCTTGAAGGTCGCGAGCTGGTGTCGCATCTCAGTGCTCCGATCCGGCGCCGACGAGCTCGGCGTCCTGCACGTCGTAGAAGGCGGAGTCGGCGTCCCTCACGGTCGCCTCGAGGTCCAGCAGCTCGGTGACCCGGCCGCGGACGATGATCGAGCCCAGCAGGCCGTAGCCCGAGACCTCGGAACGGTCGGCGATGGCGCACTCGACGATGTCGACCACCTCGTCCGCGACAAGCGCCACCGAGCGGTCGCCACGCTGGCAGACCACCACGGCGAGCTCCTCGCGGAACGTCGAGCCGAGCCCGAGCACCTGGGCGAGGTCGACCACGGGGGTGATGCGCTCCCGGTACTGCATGACGAGCGAGCCGGAGACCCGCTCGAGCACGTCCATGGGGAAGCGCTCGAGGCGCGTGACGGCGCCCATGGGCATCGCGACCTGGCGGTCCTCGCCCACGGAGACGATGAGCATCTGCTCGGTCTCGCCCGTGCTCGTCGCCACCACGTCGCGGTCGTCCCCGATCGCCTCCTGGAGCTCGAGCGCACGGCGCGCCACGGCGGGGATGTCGAGGATGAGCGTCACGGAGCCGTCGCCCAGGAGCGTCGCACCGGCGTAGAGGCCGATGCCCTTGACTGCGGCGGCGATGGGCTTCGCCACGATCTCCTCGGTGTTGCGGACGTGGTCGACCAGCAGGCCGAACCGTCCTCCGTCCGCGTGCATCACCGCGATGACGGCACCCACGAGCGACTCGCGCGGCGTGCGGCCGAGCACGTCGCGCAGGTCGACGAGCGGCAGCAGGCGGCCGCGCAGGCGGAACACGGGGGCCTCGCCCACGTACTCGACGCCGCTCTGCTTGTCGTCGATCGCGAGCAGCTCGAGCAGGTTGATCTGGGGGATCGCGTAGGTCTCCGACGCGCACTCGACGGTGAGCGCCGGCATGATCGCGAGCGTCAGCGGGATCCGCAGGCGCCACGTGGTGCCCACGCCGACAGCCGACGTCACGTCGACCACGCCGCCGATCGCGTCGACCTTGGTCTTCACCACGTCCATGCCGACACCGCGGCCGGACACGTGCGTGACCTTCTCCGCCGTGGAGAATCCGGGCAGGAACAGGAGCTGGAACACGTCCTGGGGCGCGAGGTCCGCGACGTCGGCGGCGGAGCGGAGCCCCCGCTCGACCGCCTTCGCGGCGATGGCCTGAGGATCGATCCCCTTGCCGTCGTCGGCGATCTCGATGACCACCTGGCCGCCCTGGTGGAAGGCGCGCAGCGTGAGCACGCCCTGCTCGGGCTTGCCCGCGGCGACGCGCTGCTCGGGCGCCTCGATGCCGTGGTCGATCGCGTTGCGGATGAGGTGCGTCAGCGGGTCCTTGATCGCCTCCAGGACGCCGCGGTCGAGCTCGGTCTCCTTGCCGATCATGTCGAGCCGCACCTGGCGGCCCAGCGAGGCGGAGATGTCGCGCACCATGCGCGGCACCTTGGACCACACGTTGTCGATCGGCTGCATACGCGTCTTCATGACACCCTGCTGCAGCTCGGTCGCGATGAGCGCGAGGCGCTGCGTCGCGTGCACGAGCGCGGGGTCGTCGATGTCCGCCGCGATGCTCGTCATGGCGTTGCGCGCGAGCACCAGCTCGCCCACGTGGCGCATGAGCGCGTCGAGGACCTCGACGTCCACGCGGATCGAGGACTCGGTCGCGGAGCGCACGGGCGCCTCCTCGGCGGAGGGCTCGGCCGCGGCCGGCTCGGGGGCGGCTGCGGACGGTGCCTCGGCGGGCTTGGCAGGCAGCGGGGCCTTGGCCTTCTTGCCCGGCAGCACGGGGGCGGGCTTCGCCTTCTCCGTCGGAGCCTCATCCACGGGTGCGGCGTCCACCGGCTCGGGCTCGACGGGAGCCTCCTCCGCGGCGGGCGCCGGTGCGTCGGTGCCGTCGAGGACGGCCTGGATCGAGGCGACCACGGCGGTGGTGTCGAGGTCGCCCTCGGCGCCGGTCGACTCGATCGAGCGCAGCAGCTCGCGCACCGTGTCGACCATGGTGAGCAGCACATCGGTGGTGCGCTGCGTCATCTCGCGCTTGCCGTCGCGGAGCTCGGCGAGCAGGCTCTCGCCCACGTGCGTCACACCCTCGAGCGCGCCGAAGCCCAGGAATCCGCTGGTCCCCTTGATCGTGTGGATGGTGCGGAACACCGAGCTCAGCAGCGAGCGCGAACCCGCGTCGCCCTCGAGAGCGACCAGATCCGAGTCGAGCTGGTCGAGGTTCTCGTAGCTCTCCACCACGAACTCGCGGACGATCTCGTCCATCGCGTCCATCGTCATGCTCCCTCACCCGTCAGGGGCGGCATCGCCGCCATGTCGGGGGACCCATCGGCCGGAGCCGTCGGGTGGTGAGCAGTCCTGCCGCGTGGGCGAGGAGGAGCGTCAGGGAGTCGGCGGGGCGAGGGAGCGCAGGCTCTCCTCAGCGGCGTCGTCGGCCTGCGCGGCCGCCGCGTTCTCCTGCTCGATCGCCTCGAGGATCTCGGCGCGGGTCACCCGCACGTCGCGCGGCGCGTCGATGCCCACGCGCACCCCGTCCGAGCGCACGTCGAGCACCGTCACGACGATGTCGGTGCCGATGACGAGCTTCTCGCCGATGCGGCGGGAGAGGACAAGCATGGGTCAAAGGTAACGGCTCAAGCGCGAAGGCGACGAACCGGCGTTATGCGCGCGCCGTCCGCGCCCTCAGCATCGACAGCGCCTCGTCGAGCCGTGCGGCCCACGCGACGCGCGTCGCGGGCACGCCGTCCATCCACGCGACCGGCAGCGGATCGCCGAGCGCACGGCCCGGCTCCTGAGACCGGGCGAGGCCCGCGACCGCGGTCGCGTCGACGCTGCCGGCGGCGATGAGCGACTCGACCGGGGCACCGCCGCGACCGTCCGCGTCCACGGCCGCCCAGCACGCATGCGCGTCGAGCGCCTCGACGAGCGCCGCCGCGAGCGAGGCGTCCGAGGCCGCCTCGATCCCGAGCGCCACGATCGTCCGGGCCGTGGCGTCCGGGCCGCCGGCGCGCTCGCGCAGGCTGCGGGCGGCGGCCGCCGTGCGGATCCGCCGGCCATGCCCCGGCACGGCCGCGGCATCGCCCGCCAGCGCGACGTCGGTGGTGGCCATGCCGCGCCATCGCGCCACCTGGCAGGCGACGTCGAAGGCACGGTCGGGCGCGCCCACGACCACCAGCAGCTCGCCGGGCGCGGACGCCTGCGGAACGATGTCGAGCCCGCGGACCAGCGAGGCCAGCGCGATGCGCGATCCGGGCTCGTCGTGCTCGAGCAGCGCGGCCGGGACACCCAGCGCGAGGAGCTCGTCCGTGGTCGGGTCCGCATCCCGGTCCGGTGCGGAGGCCTCGACGGACACGTCGTCAGTGGCAGGCGCCGCCTGCCGCGCGGGCTCGCGGACCACGATGCGGTCGGCGGCATCGGCGACGGGGAAGCGCGCGGGCACGAAGTCGCGCATCGTCGCAGGCTCCGCCGCAGGCACCGCAGGCTCCACGGCCCACGCCGGGACCGGAGGGAGCGGCTCGGCCTGCGCAGCGTCCTCACGAGGCTCGGCGACCAGCCGCGCGAGCAGCGCGCCGAACTCGTCCTGGGCCTCCGCCGAGCGCCGCGCGGGCGCCGCGTCGCGCGCGACCGAGGCGAGCAGCTCGCGGCTCACGGCCGCGACGTCCGCGAGCTCGTCGTCGAGGTCCGCGTCGTCGCGCGCGCCTACGCCCGCTCCCGCGAGGGACGATGCGGGGCGCAGGCGCCCGGGCGCCTGGTCCGGGACCTCGACCGTGAGCGCGTAGGTGTCCTTCGCGAAGAATCCGAGCACGCCTCCGGTGCGCACGCGCTCCGCGTGCACCACCCGCGCCTCGGGGCCGTGCTCCTCACGAGCACGCACGAGCAGCGCCTCGGGGTCGGCACCCTCAAGCAGCAACCTGCGCGGCATCGCTCACCACCCCCACGGCCTCGACCTGAAGCGGAGCGCACGTCACCTCGGAGTAGGACAGCACGGGCACCAGCGGCAGCGCGGTCGCGACCGTCCGACGCAGCGCCGGGCGCAGCGCGGGCGCGCACGCGACCACGGCCTCGTGGCCCGAGTGCTCGACCTCGGCCAGGCGCCTGCGCAGCGAGCCGATCATGCGCTCCAGCCGGTCGGGGTCGACCGCCAGGATCATGCCCTCGTCGCCCGGGCGACGCTGCTCGACCAGGTGCTGCTCGAGCAGCGGCTCGAGAGTGACCACCCGCAGCACGCCGTCCTCGGCGTACGGCGCCGCGATCGCGGGGCCGAGCGCGCCGCGCGCCGCCTCGATGAGCCCCTCGGGATCCGTCGAGACCTTTGCGCGCAGCGTGAGCCCCTCGAGGATGCGAGGCAGGTCGCGGATGGACACGCGCTCCGTGAGGAGTCCGTGCAGCACGCGCTGGACCTCGCCGAGCGACAGCAGGCCGGGTACCAGCTCGTCGACCACGGCGCGGTCGAGCTGCTTGACGTTGTCGACCAGGATGCGGACGTCCTCGCGGCTGAGCAGGCGCGGCGCGTTGGCCGAGATGATCGAGCCCAGGTGCGTGACGAGCACGGACACGCGATCCACCACGGTCGCCCCGGAGAGCTCGGCCTGGGCGCGCACCTCGGCCGGGATCCATCGGCCCGCGAGCCCGAAGACGGGCTCGCGCACCGGGGTGCCCATGAGGTGGTCGAGGTTGTCGCCGAGCGCGAGGAGCCGGCCGGGAGGCGCCTCGCCGCGTCCGACCTCGACGCCCGCGATCTTGACCACGTAGGTCGAGCGCGGGAGATCGACGCTGTCGCGCGTGCGCACGGGCGGGATCACCAGGCCCAGGTCCATCGCGATCTTGCGCCGCAGGCCGCGGACGCGGGCGAGAAGGTCCTGCTCGGAGCACGAGCCGACCAGGTCGACCAGGTCGGGGGCGAGCTGGATCTCGAGCGCGTGGACCCTCATCTGGTCCATGAGCGCCTCCGGGGAGTCGGGCTCGGGCGCGCCGGGCTCGAGCTGCGCGGGTCCCGCCTCGGCCTGGGCGAGCTCCGCCTTCTCCTTGGCGCCCACGCGCTGACCCGCGATGAGCAGCACCGCGCCGACCAGGACGAACGGCACCTTGGGCAGGCCCGGCACGAGCGCGAGCATGATCGCCGCGCTGCCGGCGATGAGCAGCGCGATGCGCGACTGTCCCAGCTGGCGGCTCGCGGTGGTGCCCATGTCCTCCGAGGCGGTGGCGCGGGTCACGATGATTCCGGTGGACACCGACAGCAGCAGCGCGGGGATCTGCGAGACCAGGCCGTCGCCGATGGTGAGCATCGAGAACTTCTCGATCGACTCCTGCGGGGACAGGCCCATCTGCATCATGCCGACCGCGAAGCCGCCGATGAGGTTGACGATGGTGATGATGATGCCCGCGATCGCGTCGCCCTTGACGAACTTGGAGCCACCGTCCATGGCGCCGTAGAAGTCCGCCTCGGCCGCCACGTCCGCGCGGCGCTGGCGCGCGGTGGCCTCGTCGATGAGCCCCGCGTTGAGGTCCGCGTCGATGGCCATCTGCTTGCCCGGCATCGCGTCGAGCGTGAAGCGCGCCCCGACCTCGGCGACGCGGCCCGCACCGTTGGTGATGACCGCGAACTGGATCACCACGAGGATGAGGAAGATCACCAGGCCGATGACGAGCGAGCCGCCCACCACGATGTTGCCGAACGCGCCGATGGCCTCGCCCGCGTAGCCGTCGCGCAGGACCAGCCGCGTCGACGCCACGTTGAGGCCCAGGCGGAACAGCGTGAGCACCAGCAGCAGCGACGGGAACACCGAGAAGTCGAGCGGCCGCTTCACGTACATCGACGTGAGCAGGACCACCAGCGACATCGCGATGTTGAACACGATGAGGAAGTCGAGCATCGCCGCGGGCAGCGGCACGACGAGCAGCATGACGATGCCGACGACGCCGACCGGCACGGCGAGCGTGCTGATTCGTAGCTTCACAGGGTTCCCTCCTGACGGGACGGGCGGGGGGCGGGAAGGGTGCGGGACGGGTTCATGCGGTGACCGCCTCGGCTCGGGGGTCGGCGACCTCCTCGGCCTGCGGATCGCGATGGATCCCGGAGGCGGCGCCGCGGCGCCGCAGCGCCATGACGAACGCGAGGACGCGCGCGACGGCGGCGTACAGGTGGGCGGGGATCTCCTGGCCCACCTCGCAGGCATCGTGGAGCGCGCGTGCCAGCGGGATGTCCTGGACCATGGGGACCTGGCCCTCGGTGGCCTTCTCGCGGATGCGGGTCGCGATATGCCCGCGACCCTTGGCGATCACGCGCGGCGCGCCCGTGCCGGGCTCGTAGCGCAGCGCGACCGCGACGTGCGTGGGGTTGACCATGACCACGTCCGCGTTCACCACCTCCGCCATCATGCGGTTGCGGCTCATCGCGATCTGACGCTGACGGATCTGGCCCTTGACGTGCGGGTCGCCCTCGGACTGCTTGTGCTCGTCCTTGATCTCCTTCTTGGACATGCGCGTCTGCTTGCGGTTGCGCTTCATGACCACCAGGGCGTCGAAGCCGGCGAGCACGAACCCCGCGATCACGGCGGTCTTGATGAGCGTGGTCGCGCCGCCCACCGCGATGTCGAGGGTCGAGGTGAGCGAGTGCGCACCCGACCCGATGAGCAGAGGCACCACACCCTGGATCACCAGGTAGAGCACCGTGCCGATCGCTCCGGCCTTGAGCGCGGCCTTCGCACCGTTCCACCAGGCCTGACCGCCGAAGAGCTTCTTGGCGCCCTGCTTGGGCGAGAAGTGCTTGAACGAGGGCTTGAGCTTCCTGGGCGCGACGCGGATCCCGCCTTGCGCGGCGGCCGCCACCACGGCGGCGAGGACGGCCGCGGCGAACGCCGGCGCGAGCGTGGTGAGGAGCGAGCCGAGGGCGTCGCCGAGCATCTCGAGCGCGACCCACGGGTCCGGCGCGGCGGCGACCGCGTCGACGCGCGCGAGCTGCCCGTGCGCGGCGTCGCGCGCGTTGCGGATCACGAACGGCAGCGCGATCACGACCGCGCCGATGACCATCCACGCGGACAGGTCCTGCGAACGCTGCAGCGACCCCTCCTTGCGGAGCTTCTTCATCCGCTGGGGTGTGGCCTTCTCGGACTTCTCGCCGGAGTCGTCCTTGCTCACCATGCACCTCCGCCCGCGAGGTTGGTGGCGCGGTCGGTGAGACCGCTGATGACGGAGGGCAGCGCGAGGAAGGCGATCGACCCGAGCGACAGGGTCACCAGGATCTTGAGCGGGAAGCCGAGCGCGAACGCGTTCAGCGCAGGCGCGACGCGCGTGAGCAGGCCCAGGCCTACATCGGTGAGGAACAGCACCGCGATGAGCGGGCCCGCGATCTGCAGCGCCGCGATCATCATGTCCGCGATGCCGCCCGTCATGAGCTCGCCCAGGACGGCCAGGTCCATGCCGCCGCCGAGCGGCAGCGCGTCGAAGGAGCGCACCATGCCCGCGAGGATGAGCTGGTGGCCGTCGGAGGCGAACAGCAGCGCGAGCGCCGCCATGTTGTAGAAGCGGCTGAACTGCGCGCCCTGCGAGCCGCTGGTCGGGTCGAAGGCCGCGGCGACCTCGAAGCCGCCGAACAGGTCGATGAGTCCACCCGCGGTCTGGACGGCCGCGAACACGAGGCGCACCAGGAAGCCCAGCGCGAGCCCCACGAAGGCCTCCGTCACCACGGCGCCGATGAACGCGCCGGTGTCCGACACCAGCATCGTCCCGGGCTCGACCCCCGCCCGCGCCGCCGCGGCAGGCCCGACCGCGAGCGCGAGGCCCAACGCGAGCGCGACCTTGACCGTGCCGGGGAACACCTTCACGTGGAACGGAGGCGCCACCACGAGGAACGCGACGATGCGCACGCTGGTGAGCATCGTCGTCTCGATGAGGCCGAGGTCGAAGGTCAGGTCCATGTCAGCCGCCCAGGAGCGAGGGCAGCTT
This sequence comes from Demequina gelatinilytica, assembly GCF_000971115.1. Taxonomy (GTDB): domain Bacteria; phylum Actinomycetota; class Actinomycetes; order Actinomycetales; family Demequinaceae; genus Demequina; species Demequina gelatinilytica. The sequence goes on from NZ_BBLV01000009.1 coordinate 41,475, forward strand.
GTCGAAGAGCGTCTGCGTGAAGTTCACGGCCTCCTGGATCATCCAGTGGCCGCACACGAGCAGCGCGACGGCCACCGCGATCGCCTTGGGGACGAAGGACAGCGTCGCCTCCTGGATCTGCGTCACGGACTGGAACAGGGAGACGGCGAAGCCCACCACGAGCGCGGTGATGAGGAGGGGCGCGGAGAGCTTCGCGGCGAGGAGCATCGCCTCGAGCCCCACGTTGAGGACGGCGGACGTATCCATCAGCCGTAGCTCCCCACCAGCGCGGAGATGATGAGCGTCCAGCCGTCCACCAGCACGAACAGCAGCAGCTTGAAGGGCAGCGACACCATGACCGGCGGCAGCATCATCATGCCCATCGACATGAGCGCGCTCGACACGACCAGGTCGATCACCAGGAACGGCACGAAGATGACGAAGCCGATGATGAACGCGGCCCGCAGCTCCGACAGCATGAACGCGGGCATGAGGGTGGTCATCGGCACCTCCGCGGCGGTCGCGGGGTTGGCGGCGTCCGCGGCACGCGTCATGAGCGCGATGTCGGACTCGCGGGTGTGGGCGAGCATGAACTCGCGCAGCGGGTCGATCGCGGCCTGCAGGCCCTCGGCGAACGTCATGTCGCCCGCGAGGTAGGGCTGCACGCCCAGGTCGTTCATCTCGCTCAGCACGGGCGCCATGATGAACATGGACAGGAACAGCGCGAGGCCGGCGAGCACCTGCGCGGGCGGCGTCGACTGGAGGCCGAGCGCGTTGCGGGTGAGCCCGAGCACCACCAGGATCTTGGTGAAGGCGGTCGTGAGCAGCAGCAGCGACGGGGCGACCGACAGCAGCGTGATCGCGATGAGCACCACGATCGACGTCGACGGCGCGCCGTCGACGCCGTAGATGCCGACGCCGATGCTGTCCTGGACCTCGGGGGAGATCGGGGTGCTCGGCGACACGGGCGTGTCAGGGTCGACGGGCGCTGCCAGGGACGGCGCCGCGACGATCATCATCAGCATCGCGGTGACGAAGACGATGAGCATCGAGCGTCGCACGGTCCGCAGCTGGACCCCGAGCGCGACTCGGTTCATGAACGACGGATGGTCCGATCTTGCAGCGCCACCACCGCCTTGCGCCACGTGTCGGGCGCGAGGATCGATCCGTCGAGGGGTGCGTGCTGCCGTGGGACGTCGGCCATCCGGGCCTGCGTCAGGTGGGTGTTGTCGGGAAGGGTGCGGGGGTCCGCGGAGGCGTGCGCCTCCGCGGCGAGCGCCCGTTCGAGGTCGGCGTCGAAGCCGCCCGTCTCAGGCGTGGACGATGCGGGCTCCGGCTCGGGCTCGGGCGCGTCCCCCGCATCGTGCAGGAAGGACACCCCCTGGTCGCCGTACCCGACCACCAGCCGGCGGCCGTCGACCTCGATGAGGGCGACGCCGCTGCGCTTGGTCAGCTGCTGGCGGCCCACCACGCTGAGCGTGGCGCGCCGCTGCGTCCTGCCGTTGGACTGGAGCTTGCGGGAGAGCCACAGCATCAGTCCGAGCACGGCGACCAGCGAGAGGCCGACGCGCAGCACGAGCAGGAGCGTGTCCATGGGTCAGTGGCCGCCGTCCGTGGCGACGATCTCCGAGATGCGGATGCCGTAGTCCTCGTCGATCACCACGACCTCGCCGCGCGCGACGAGGCGGCCGTTGACCATGACGTCGGCGGGGGCGCCCGCGGAGCGGTCGAGCTCGAGGACCGTGCCCGGCACCAGGTCGAGCACCTGGCGCATCGGCAGGCGCGTGCGGCCGATCTCCGCGGTGAGGACCAGCTCGACATCGTGGAGGACGCGCATGCGCGAACGCTCGGATGCGGCATCGACATGTCCCGGGGCGGCCGGGGCGGGGGCCGCGGCCCGGACGCGCATGGCGAACCAGGCGCGCGCCGTGCCGGTGGCGTCGACCAGGGCGAACACCTCGGTGTCGGCGTCCCCGAAGGCATCGCCGAGCACGTCGACGCGGGCGGTGTCGAGCACGCCGGCGCCCAGGTTCGAGGCCGCGGCCTCGAGCGCGGGACGCAGGATCTCCGCGGCGGAGACGTCGCCTCCGGCGGCCGCGATCGCGTCGGCGATCACCTCGTCCGCGACGACCATGAGGTCGGCGCTCGTCGCGCCGACGAAGTGCGCGCGCACGCACGAGGCGCCGGCCGCGGGGGCCGCACCGGGCGTGGGCTCCGCGACGGTGAGCGGGACGGCGCTCGGGATCTGGGCCGCGAGCTGCTCGGCGGCGCCTCGGGCGGTGGTCAGGGTGGTCATGCTTCCTCCTCGGTCGCGACGACAAGAGCGGCGGCGCGGGTTCCGTTCGCGCCGATGGCGGCGTGCGCCAGGATCACGTCACCGACGACCACCTCGAGCGGCTCGTCGGAGCGGTGGCGCAGCGGCACCACGGATCCGACCTCGAGCGCGCTCACGGCGGCGGCGGTCATCTCCCGTCCGGTGAACCGGACGGACACGGGCAGCGGCACCTCGCCCAGGCGTGCGGACAGCAGCTGGACCGCCTCCTCGTGCTCGCGCTGCTCCTCCGCGGAACGGCCCTCCTGGGCGTCCGCGGTGCGCAGCAGCGTGAGCACGGGCTCGGCCATGAGCATGAGCGTGATGGGCGCGGTGACGGGCCCGAGCGAGAGCTCGAGGCGCGCGACGATCACCTGTTCGGAGGCCGGCACCAGCTGCATGAAGCCGGGGTTGTACGCGACCGACCGGACCTGGAAGGCCACCTGGCCCACGGTCGCGAGCCCGTACGCAAGATCGCTGCAGGCGTACTCGAGCATGTCGCTCATGAGCTTCCACTCGATCTCGGTGAGCTCGCGGAAGGGAAGGTCGAGGTCCATCGCGGGACCGCCGAGCATGCAGTCGACCAGCGCCATCGTCGCGCCGGTGGGCACCTGGATCAGCGCGGGGGCGCGGCTGGGGTCCATCTGGAGCACCACGGCGGTGGTGGAGCCCGGCAGCGAGTCGATGTAGTCGCCGTACGTGAAGATGTCGAGCCGCTCGAGGCCCACCGTGGTGAGCACGCCCAGGCGCGAGGTCAGCAGCGTGCCCCACTGGCGCGCGAAGCTCTGCAGCCCCACTTCGAGCGCGCGGGCATGCTCGCGCGTGAGCGTCATCGGCTGACGGAAGTCGTAGAGCTCGGGCACGCCGGAGCCCCGCTTGCGTCGCGCTGGGGTCTGGGGAGTCACGCGCCCCACATCGTCGCCGCGGCGGACGATGTGAGCGTTATGCCCGGGACGTGCGCGATCCCACGCACGGAGTGTGACGAACGTCTCCCCCGCGAACCCTCACGCGCGTCCCGCGCGCCCTTGTCACGCCACCCGGATCACTGGGTGACGAAGTCGGTGTAGTAGACGCCGACGACCTCGCCTTCGTAGAGCTCCTCGAGCGTGTGGGCGAGCTCGGTCTTGAGCTCCTCGCGGACCGCCGCATCCGCCAGGTCCGTCTGGCTGTGGCCGGAGAACAGGCTGATCGCGGCGTCGAGCGCCTTCGCGGTGTCGACCTCGCCGTGCGCGTCCGCGGGGAGCTGGAGGCCCAGGCCGATGCGGAGGTAGTGGCCGCCGCTGAGGTTGAGCGAGATGGGCTCGAGGATCTGGACATCGCCCAGCTCGACGTGCTCCACGGCCGCCTCCGCGGCGTCCGCATCGGACGCCGCGCCCGGCCCCGCGAGGAACCAGTACGCCGCGGCGGCGCCGACCACGATGAGCAGGCCGATGATCAGGCTCGGGAGACGCTTGCCCTTGCCCGCGGGCTTCTCGGGCTCGGGCTCGGGCTGCGGCGGCAGGGAGGACGTCGGGGGACGCATGCCGATCTTCGGCTTGGGCGCCATCACACGGGTCTCGGTGCTCATAGGTCTCCTGCTTCCTTCGGTGCGGCGGTGGCCGCCGCGATCTCGGCGCGCACGTCCCCTGCGGTGATCGCCCCGGTATCGATGGCCTCGGCGATCTCGGCGAGCAGCGCGCGGACCTCCTCCGAGGCCCCCGACCGCACCACGATGTCGACGCGACGGTTGGACTCGAGCGCGCGCTTGCTGTCGCCCTCGACGGACGGACGGGCGTCGCCGTAGCCGGTCGCCGCGATCTGCTCGGGCGCGACGCCCCCGGACTCGACGAACCGGCGCAGCACGCGGGTCGCACGCTCGCTCGACAGCTCCCAGTTCGAGGCGAAGTTGCGCGAGGGAAGCGTGTTCGCGTGGCCCTCGATGGAGAGCTCGCGGCTCTGGTTCCTCAGCGGCGTCGCGAGCGTGTCGATCACGCGGCGTGCGACGGGCGTGAGCCGCGCGGTGTCGGCATCGAAGAAGACGTTGGAGCCCACCAGGCCGATCACCAGGCCCCGCTCGTCGATCTGGAACGTGACGTTGGCGGCGAGGCCCTTCTTCTCGAGGCGCGCCTCGAGCGCCTTCTGCACCTCGCTCAGCTGCTCGTACTCGCGTGCCGCGGCGACGTGGTCGACCGTCTCCTGGTTGACCGTGGTGGGCGCCTGACCGCCGGCGCCCTCGGCGCCCTCCGTCGCGACGGTGGTGAAGTCGGGGGCGATCTCGAAGGACTCCAGGCCCAGCATCGTGCCGGTGGAGCCGGGGATGATCGACGCGGCCTCGTGGCCGAAGCCGAGCGCGAGCGACTGCCGCAGCTCCTCGAACTTCTCCTGGTCCACGGCGGACATGGCGTAGAGGACGATGAAGGTCGCGAGCAGCACGGTCATCATGTCCGCGTAGGACACGGCCCAGCGCTCGTGGTTCTCGGGCTCCTCCTCGTGGCCCTTGTGCTTGCGGGAGCTCACGCCGCCTCCTTCTGCTTGGTGTCGCCCACGAGCGCGCGCAGGCGGGCACCGACCACGCGCGGTCCGGAGCCCGCCTGGATGGCCAGCAGGCCCTCCATCGCGAGCTCCATGTGGGCGGCCTCGAGCTCGGAGACGCGCTTGACGCGCGAGGAGATCGGGAGCCAGATCAGGTTGGCGGTGAGCAGGCCCCACAGCGTCGCGACGAACGCCGCGGCGATCATGTGGCCGATGCTGGACGGGTCGGAGAGGTTCTCGAGCACGTGGACCAGGGACACCACGGTGCCGATGATGCCGATGGTGGGGGCGAAGCCGCCCATGTCCGCGAACAGCTTCGCGACGGAGCGGTCCACGGCGCGCTTGCCGTCGACCTTGGCCTCCATCATGGCGCGCAGGTCCTCGGGGTCGGTGCCGTCGATCGCGGCCTGCAGGCCGTCCTTGAGGAAGTCGTCGTCGATGTCGCGCGCAGCATCCTCGAGAGCGAGGAGGCCCTCGCGACGCGCACGGTCGGCGAGCGAGACGACCAGCTCGACGGTCTCCTCGGGGTCGCGCGGCTTGAAGGTCAGGTAGTGGCCGAGCGCGCGCAGGCTCCCGATGAAGTCGGGGAGCGTGGTGGTCGCGAGGCCGGCGCCGATGGTCCCGCCGATCACCAGCAGCATCGGGGCCGGGATGATCACCGACATCGGCGACGATCCCTCGAGGAAGATCGAGACGATGATCGCGCCGAACGCGATCGCCATCCCGACGAACGTTGCCGGATCCATCAGTCGACCTCCGGCTGCACCGTGAGGTGGGCGCGGCTGCGTGACCGCGGGCGCTGCGCATCCTCCTCGGCGGCAGCGGCGGCGTTGGCGATCTCGATCGATCGCGCGACCATCGCGGCGCGGTGGTCGTCGACGATGGCGATGACCTCGTCGAGACCCTCCTTGACGAGCAGCTTGGTGCCGTCCACGAGCGTGACGATGGTGTCGGGAGTGGCCTCGGCGCGCTGGATCAGATCGGGGTTGACCGCGAAGCGCTGGCCGTTGAGGCGCGTGAGAGAGATCACGAGGGCACCATCCTGGTAGTTCTTGCGGTCCCATCCGTGGTCCCGCTTACACCTCCCCATCGGCTCGGGCCGGCGGAGTGTGAGCCGAACCGGACCTTTCGCGCGCAGATCCCATACATCGGCACCCAGGCGCAGAAACGCCCTGGCGGGACAGGGGTGCCGGATCCGTGCGAGATCCAGCACCCCCGTCCCGCCAGGGCGGGGGAGCGACGACGCGAGACGTCAGCGCTTGAGGTTCACCAGCTCCTCGAGCACCGAGTCCGAGGTGGAGATGATGCGCGAGTTCGCCTGGAAGCCGCGCTGCGCCACGATGAGGTTGGTGAACTCCGCGGAGAGGTCGACGTTCGACATCTCGAGCGAGCCGCCCGTGATGGACCCGCGGCTGCCGGAGCCTGCCGTGCCCACCTGCGCGTCGCCCGAGTTCACGGACGCGCTGTAGAGCGAGTTGCCCGACTTCGACAGACCGTTGGGGTTGGAGAAGCTCGCGAGCGCGACGCGGCCGATCGCCTGCTTGAGGCCGTTGTCGAACGTGCCCATGATGGTGCCGTCGTTGTTGACCTCGAACGCGGTGAGCGAGCCCGCGGCGCGGCCGTCCTGCGTGTTCGCGGCGACGGTCTCGATCGCGGCGTAGCCGGTGAGCGCGGACAGGTCGACGTCGATCCCCGACAGGCCGGTCGCGGCGTCCGCGGGGAAGGTCGGCATGGTGAGGGACGCGATCGAGCCGTCCGTGTTGAAGGCGATCGAGCCGGTCTGCGCCGACGACGTGCCGTTGACGGCTCCCGAGATGTCCCAGCCGGCGGCGGTCCTGGTGAACGCGAGGTTGAGGGTGTGCGCGGTGCCCGAGGCGTCGTACACGTCGATCTGGCGGTTGAGCACGGTGCCGGCCGCGGCGTCCGACGGCAGGTTGCCCTCGAAGTCCACCGACGTGGTCGCGGAGGCCCCCATGAGCGTCGAGATGGGCAGGCGCAGCGCGCCGAGCGCACCGTTGGTGTTGATCGCTCCCGAGGCGTCCGCCGCCCAGCCCTGCACCAGCGAGCCGTCCGCCGTGGTGAGCTGACCGGTCGAGTCGAACGTGAACGAGCCGTTGCGCGTGTACATCTGCTGGCCGCCGGAGTTGACGATGAAGAAGCCGTCGCCGTTGATCATCATGTCCGTCGACACGTTGGTGAGCTGCGCCGCGCCCTGCTGGAAGTTGGTGGAGATGCCGGCGACCTGGACGCCGAGGCCCACCTGCGCGGGGTTGGTACCGCCACGACCGCCCTGGGGCGCGCTCGCGTTGCTGAGCACCTGCGACAGCGTGTCCTGGAACTGCACGTTCGAGGACTTGAAGCCGGTGGTGTTGACGTTGGCGATGTTGTTGCCGGTCACGTCGAGCATCGTCTGGTGGGCGCGGAGGCCCGAGATGCCGGAGAACAGGGAGCGAAGCATGATCGAGTCCTTCTAGTCGGTGGTGACGGTGGTGTCGGTGGCATCCGTGCCGGTCGGGTCCGCGGCGTCCGTGCCGCTGGAGTCGGAGGAGGCGGCCGCCGTGACGCCCGCGGAGAGGATGTAGTCGAGCGCGACGTCGGCGTCCCCGACCTTGAGGGTCGGGACGCCGTACGCGAACGAGGTCGACTGGGCGGTGCCCGTGACCACGTCGCCGTTCTCGTCGTAGTACGAGACCTCCGTGCCGATCATGCCGAGCGCCGCCGTGCGCATCGAGAGCGCGAACTGCTCCTGCATGGTCGTGTTGAGCTCGGTGAGCTGGGTCACGGTGGCCAGCTGGGTCTGCTGCGACATCATCTCGGACGTGTCCATCGGGGAGGACGGGTCCTGGTTCTGCAGCTGCACGATCAGCAGGTTCATGAAGTCGTCGGCGTCGAGCTCCTGGGAGGAGGTCGACGCCGTCGCGCCCGCGCTGATGCTGGACACGAAGCTGACGCCGTCGATGCTCATGGGTTTCCTTTCACAGGAGGATGTCGACGCCGCCTGCGCGGGCATCGAGCCGGATCGGGGTCGGGAGGTCGGTGGTGACGATGCCGGTCGTCGAGGCGCCGGGCCAGGCGTCGGTGCCCGCGGTGGCGCGGGCGCGCTGCTCCTCGCCGCCGGCGTCGCGCGGGTCGCCGCCGTCGGAGCCGAGGTCGAGGTTGGAGCCGAGCCCGGCGTCCTCGAGGTCGCGGCGCAGATCGGACAGCGCGGCGCGCAGCGCCTCGCGGCCCGCCTCGGTCGAGCCGAACAGCTGGACGGACACGCCCTCGGGCGTGATCTTCGCGACCACGCGGACGTGGCCGAAGCTCTCCGGCGTGATCGCGATCTGCATCTCGTGCTCGCCCTGGGGCAGCTGCTTGAGCGAGGCGAGCGGGGTGCTGAGCTGCGAGGCGACCGGCACCTCGCGGGCGTAGGACGCGGGCGCGGCGGGCTGAGCCGTCGGCGCGGGTGAGGTGGGCTGCAGCGGAGCGCCCGTCGCGATGGCCTGAGCGGGCTCGGCGCCACGCGCCTGCACGGGCTGCGCCGTCTCGCCCTGCGACGTGGCGGCGTCGCGCGCGACCGGCTCGAGCGCCGCGAGCACGCGCTCGAGGACCTGGGGCGCCGGGGTCTCGGCCTCGGACGATGCCGCGGCGGGGACGGAGGGGACGGCGGGGGCGGTCGGGACCAGCGCCTCGTCCGCCACGGCACCGGTCGCCGTGAGGCCCCCGGTCGCGGGCAGGGACGCCGCGGCCACCTGGGCCTCGGAGGCAGCCGCGGGCGAGGTGGCGACGGTCGGCGCCGGCGAGGGGTCGACGCCCCGGCCGCCGGCGATAGCGGGCGGCGTGGTCGCGGCCACCGCGGCCGTGACGCCCGTCGCCGGGATCTGCACGCCCTCGACGGCCGGTGCCGCCGCGAGCGCGTCCGCTCCACCGGTCCCCAGGGGCAGGGTCACGGGCATCGCGGGGACCTCGTTCATGACAGGTGACGGGACCGGCACGGCGGTGACGACGGGAGCCTCCGCAGGCTGCTCGGCGCCTGCCGCCTGGTCCGCGGGCGCGGCCTGGTCGGGCGAGGCGGACGTCGCGCCCTCGGGACGGGACTCCTCCCGCGGGGCAGCCGAGGCCGCGTGACGGTCGTCGTCGCGGCGCGAGCCGACGCGCGAGCGGTCGCCCGCATCGTCCCGGCGAGCACCTCCGGACGCCTGTGCGAGCTCACGCGCGAAGGCGTCGCCGTCGGAGGCGGAGCCGGAGCCGGAGCCGGAGCCGCGGGACGCGGAGGCACGCGCGGGCTGCGGCGTGGGAACGGTCGGGGCGATGGTCATCGGTCCTCCTCGGTGGCGCGGCGCAGGGCCGCCTCGTCGAGCGCGACCTGCTCGACGCGCAGCTCCTCGGCGGCGACCTCGTGGTCGTGGCGCTCGCGCAGACGGTCGATCATCGAGGCGCGCGTGCGCGCCTGGCTCCACGCGCCGGTCGCGCCATCGGCGTGGGACTGCGCGACGGCGAGCGCGAGCTGCAGCTCCTGGACCCGCGCCGTCAGAGCGGCGCGCGAGGCCACCATGGCGCTCCATGACCGCGTGACATCGGGCTGGTCGGCATCGCTCTGCATCCGCGGATCGCGGAACTCGAGGCTCGCGAGCTGGGAGCGGGCCGTGCGGACGGCCTGCGCGGCCTCCTCACGGGCGCGGTTGGCGTGCGCGAGCTCGGCCGCGGCCTGCTCCTCGGCCAGCTCGCGCGCCCGCAGCAGCCCCGCGAGGGGGAAGGTCCTGCTCATGCGTGCACTCCCATCTGCGTGAGGAGCGCAGCGAGCCGCGCCCATGCCTCATCCGCCCCGACCGGCTGGTCCACGGGCTGCTGGAGGAAGGCGTCGATCGCGGACGCGTGCGCGACGGCGGCGTCCACGAGCGGGTTGGTGCCCGCGGCGTACGCGCCCACGTCGAGCAGGTCCTGCGCGCGCCGCCGCGCCGCGAGGACCTGGCGCAGCGCGAGCGCGAGCCCGCGCTGCTCGGCGGTGGTGACGCGGCTCGCGACACGGGAGATCGAGCCGAGCACGTCGATGGCGGGGTAGTGCCCCGCGACCGCGAGGTCGCGCGTGAGCACCACGTGGCCGTCGAGGATCGAGCGCGTCGCGTCCGCGATGGGCTCGTTGTGGTCGTCGCCGTCGACCAGCACGGTGTAGATGCCGGTGACCGAGCCGGTGGCGTCGGTGCCGGTGCGCTCGAGCAGCTGCGCGAGCATGGAGAAGGTCGACGGCGGGTAGCCCCGGGTCGCCGGCGGCTCGCCCACCGAGAGGCCGATCTCACGCTGCGCCATGGCGACGCGCGTGAGGGAGTCCATCATGAGCACCACGTCGCGACCCTGCGAGCGGAAGTCCTCCGCGATGCGCGTCGCCACGAAGGCCGCGCGGAGGCGCACCATGGCCGGCTGGTCGGACGTCGCGATGACCACCACGGACCGTGCGAGGCCCTCGGGGCCGAGGTCGTCCTCGAGGAACTCCCGGACCTCGCGACCGCGCTCGCCGATGAGCGCGATGACGCTCACCTCGGCCTCGGTGCCGCGCGCGACCATCGACAGCAGGCTCGACTTGCCCACGCCGGAACCGGCGAACAGGCCGATGCGCTGGCCGCGTCCCACCGTGGTCATGGTGTCGAGCGCGCGCACGCCCATGCCGAGCGGGGTGTCGACGCGTGCACGGTCGAGCGCCGAGGGAGCGGTCGCATCGACCGGCACGCGCCGGGCCTCGGGCCCGTCGAGCACGGAGCCCTTGCCGTCCATCGGACGGCCCAGGCCGTCGAGGACGCGTCCGAGCAGCTGCGGGCCCGCGGGGACGGTGAGCGGGCATCCGGTGGCGCGCGCGGCCATGCCGACGTGCAGCCCATGGACCGGGCCGAGCGGCATGCACCGCAGGGCGTCGCCGGTGACCGCCACGACCTCGGCCTCGGTGGTGCCGCCGTCGCCCGTGTCGATCGCGACCAGGTCGCCCACGGCGCCCTGGAGCCCCGCGACGTCGACGGACAGGCCCACGATCGAGGACACCGACCCCACCAGCTCGGGCGCGCCGGCGGCCGCCGCCCGCGCGATCAGCGGCGAGCGGAAGCGCGAGCCGGGCGCGCTGTCGAGGAGCACGGGGGTGGTCACAGGCCTGCCTCCAGCGCCGCACGGGCGCGAGCCAGCCCGGCGCCGATGCGCGCGTCGAGCGCGCCGTCGGCGTGCTCGACGATGACGTCGCCGGGAGCGAGGCGGGGGTCGCCGGCCAGGTCGATGCCCTCCGGAAGGGACGCTGCACCGGAGTCGAGCAGCCGGCGCACCTCGGCGAGGGTCGCGGGGTGCAGACGCATGAGGGTGGCGTCGATCCCGGTCGGGAGGAACGATGCGCGGATCAGCACCGAGCGCGCGGCGGTCGGGCCGTCGCCGAGCTCGTGCCCGAGGATCGCCTCGGCCAGCTCGACGGCCGCGCCGTTGAGCGACTCCTCGGCCTCCGCGAGCACGGGCAGCGCGCGCTCGTGCCACGAGCGCGACGCGGCTGCGAGCGCGAGCAGCGCATCGCACAGCGCGGCGTCACGCGCGGTCTCGCGGCGCTCGTGGTCCGCGCGCTCCGCGTCGCGATCGCGCTGGGCGGCCTCGGCCGCGGCGCGTGCGCCCGCGGCCCAGCCCGCGGCGAAGCCGCTCGCGTGCGACTCGCCCGCGGCGTCCGCGCGCTGGGGCGTGATCGCGGCGGGGACGAAGGTGGAGACCCGGCTGTCAGGCGACATACTCGTCCTCGCCGTCGCGGCTGATCATGATCTCGCCGCGCTCCTCGAGGCCGCGGATGACCTGGACGACCTTCGAGCGCGCCTCCTCGACCAGCGAGATGCGGACGGGGCCCAGCGCGTCGATCTCCTCGACGAGGTTCTCGCGCGCCCGCTCCGACATGTTGCGCAGGATCTTGTCGCGCACCGAGTCGTCCGCGCCCTTGAGCGCGGTCGCGAGCGTCCCGGTCTCGACCGAGCGCATCACCAGCTGGATCGCGCGGTCCTCGAGCATGGTGATGTCCGCGAACACGAACATCAGCTGTCGGATCTGATCCGCGAGCTCCGGGTCCTGCTCGGTGAGGCCCTCGAGGATGAGCTTCTCCGTCGCCGCATCGGCGCGGTTGATGATCTCCACGAGCGGCTGCACGCCGCCCACGGACGTGAGCTCCTGCGACGTGATGAGGTTGGTGGCCTTGAGCTTGAGCTGGTCCGCGATGAGGCCGACCACGTCGGGCGAGGCGCCCTCCATGGTGGCGATGCGACGCGCGACGATGGTCTGGGTCTCCGGGCTGAAGCCGGCCATGATCGCCGAGGCGTGCTCGGGACGCAGGTGCGCGAGCACGAGCGCGATGGTCTGGGGGTGCTCGCCGCTCAGCAGCGACACCACCTGACGCGCGTCGGCATGCATGAGGAACTCGAAGGGCTGCACCTGGACCTGCGACTTGAGCCGCTCGAGGACCTCGGCGGCCTTCTCGCGCCCCAGGGTCTCCTCGAGCAGCTTCTTGGCGTACGAGTACCCGCCGCTCGCGACGGTGAGCGCGCGCGTCGCGGTGCGCTGGAACTCCTCGAGCACCTCCGCGACGGTCGCCTCGTCGACGCTCTTGAGCCGCGTGATCTCGGCGGTCACCAGCTCCATCTCGTTCTCGGAGAGCTGCGCCATCACGCCGGAGGCCGCCTCGCGGCCCATCTGGATCAGCACGAGCGCCGCCTTCTGGGTGCCCGTCAGCATCGTGGTCATGCGTTCCTCCCCGAGCCGATCCAGCCGCGGAGGACCTCGGCGACCTCGGCCGGCTGCTGTGCGGCGAAGCCTGCGATCTCGTCACGGATCGCGAGCGCGACCGCATCCATGGTCGGCACCGGGGCCGCCTCGATCGCGAGCTCGGCCTCGTCGGCCACGGAGCTCGCCTGGTCGAGCAGCGCCTGCGTGCGGGCGTCGAGCGCGGCCTGGGCCCGCGCCTCGAGCTCCTCGACGGCCTCGACGCTGAGCGCGATGCGCTCATCCGTGTCGCCGCGGCGACGACGACCCTTCACGAGCGCGAGGATCACGATGAGGATCACCGACAGGAGCAGCACGCCCCACTTGGCGATCGACACGTACATCGTCCGGTTCGCGGCCTGCTCGTCGGCCGTGGCGGCCTCCTCGAGCGCGGTCGCGGCGGCGTCCGCCACGGACGAGTCGAAGTTCATCGCGGCGACAGAGACCACGTCTCCGCGCGACTCGTCGATACCCGCTGCCGCGGCGACCATCGCGCTGAGCTCGTCGAGGTCGATCGACGCCGCCGCGGCCTGGTTCGCGACCACCGAGACGGACTGGCGCTTGACCGAGCCGGGCGCCGTCTCCGTGACCTCGACCGTGCGGTCGACCGCGTTGTTCTTGACGGTGTCCTCCTTGCGGTACGCACCGCTGCTGCCGTCGTCGCCCTCGGGCACCGAGATGTTGTCGGGGCCCAGGACGCCGGCGCTGGTGGTGCCGCCGTCGCCCGAGTACTCCTCGACGGACGAGGACTCGGACAGCGGCGCGGCGTCCGGGTTGGAGGTGTAGGACTCGGACGTGGTCGACCGCTGGTCGTAGTCGAGCTCCGCGGTGACCGAGACGATCGCGTTGCCGGTGCCGACCACGCGGTCGAGCATGGCCTGCACGCTCGAGGCGATGCGCGACTCGTAGTCCGCCGTCTGACCGGTCTGCTCGAGCGCGGTCTGGCCGCCGCCGACGGTGGAGAGCACCACGCCGTTGGCGTCGATCACGGCGACGTCCTCGGGCTCCATGCCCTCGATCGAGGCGGAGACCAGGTGGACGATGGCCTGGACGCTCTGGGTGTCGAGCGACGCCCCGGCGCGGGTCGCGACGAAGACGGAGGCCGTGGGGTCCTCCTGCTCGTCGACGAACACGGTCTCCTGCGGCAGCGCGAGCTTGATGGAGGCGGTCTCGACCGCGTCCATGGCGGTGATGGTCGCCGCGAGCTCGCCCTCGAGGGCGCGCTGGTAGGTGACCTGCTGCTGGAAGTCCGAGCTGGTCATCGACATGTCGTCGAGCAGCGCGTACCCGGTGGTGGTGCCGTTCGGCAGGCCCGCCGACGCGACGGCGAGGCGCGTGTCGTAGAGCTGCGACTGCGGCACCAGGATGGTGCCGCCGCCCGCGGTGAGCTCGTAGGGGATGCCGCCGGCGTCGAGCTGGTCCACGATCGCCGCCGCGTCGTCCGCCGCGAGGTTGGTGAACAGCGGGGCCATGGTGGGCTTGGTCGTGTACTGCGCGAGCGCGACGAGGCCCACGACGAGGAGCGCCGCGAGCAGGCTCGCGAACACCTTCTGGGCCACCGACATCTCGCCGGCCCATGCACGGAGCTGGTCCCACCGGCTCTGGATCTGCGCGGGCATCAGACGGTGATCCTCAGGACCTCGGTGATCGAGTCGACCATCTTGTTGCGCAGCGCGGACGCGAGCTCGAGCGCGACCGCCGCCTCGGTGGCCGCGATCGTGTAGTCATGCACGTCGGACAGGTCGCCGGTGAGCGCTCGCACGGCGAGCTCGCTGCTGGTCGACTGGAGGCCCTGGATGCCGTCCACCGCGGACGTGAGCTGCGACGCGAAGGCCGCGTCGCTGCCCTCGGCGCCCGACACGGCGGTCGTGACCTCGGCAGGCATGGAGAAGGACGCGGCGGAGACCGCGGAGATGGGGGTGATCGACATCAGCCTCTCCCGATGGTGAGCGCGGTGGAGTACATGTCGCGGGCGCGGTCGACCACGGCGGCGTTCGCCTGGTAGCCGCGCTGGGCCATGATGAGCTGGGTCATCTGGCTCGACGCGTCGATGTCCGGGTAGCGGACGTAGCCGTCCTCGTCCGCGAGCGCGTTGGTGGGCTCGTAGACCATGCGGCCCTCGGCGGAGCCGAGCACGGTGCCGGCGACGTGCACGCCGCCGGAGTCGCCGCCCTGGTTGTCGTTCGCGGCCGCGACCACGTAGCGCGCCTGGAACGCGTCCTCCGACGTCGCCGTCGCGGTGTTCATGTTCGCGAGGTTGTCCGAGATGGCGTCGAGCCACTTGCGGTAGACGGTCATGCCCGAGCCCGCGATCCCGATCGCGGCGAAGGTGCCCATCAGGCGTTCCCGAGCGCGGTGCGGATCGAGGAGAACTTGCCCTCCATCGCACGCGTCGCGAGCTCGTAGCGCAGGCCCGTGTCGATGTTGGCGAGCGTCTCGGTGTCCAGGTTGACGTTGTTGCCGTCGAGGCGGGTGGGCTCGAGCGAGGTCGCGATGGTCGCGCTCACTGCACCGGAGCCGCCCGACACCGCGGCGGCCAGGGCGTCCTCGAAGACGACCTTCTTGGCCAGGTAGCCGGGAGTCTGGAGGTTGGCGATGTTGTCGGCGGTGGTGCGCTGGCGAAGCGACAGCGCGTCAAGCGCGCTGGAGATCGCATCGAAGCTGACGGATCCGAACACAGGTCACCCTTCTCAGGAACTGCAGGGGGCCGGTCCGTGGCCAAGGCGTGAGCGATCCGTGCTCACCGTCCTCATCGGACGTCGGTGTCCGCCGGTGAGAGGTCTCGATGTGACCTGTGTCACGCCCCAGAAGGGTGTTAAGCAGGGATGTCGACGTACACCGGGGGTGCCGGCGTGCCGAGCGTCATGCGCGAGATCGCGCGGCCCTCGCGACGCGAGGCCCCCGCCGCGGTCGCGAGCTGGCGCGACACCTCGACCTGGCGCGCGAGCAGGGTCCGGGCACGGTCGACGAGCGGCGCGGGGATCCGGCCGATGCCGGCGGGCGGGGTCCACACCGCGGCCGTGTCGGGCGCCGGGACGTGATCGGACGCGAGCATCGCCTCCGCGTCCTCGAGCGTCATCTCGAACTCGGCGAGGGTCGCCTCCCAGGCATCGTGCCAGGGGTCGGCGGGCGTGGTCATGCCACGCCGGACATCGCGAGGTGCTGGGTCGCGGCCGACGCCACCTGACGCGCCGACTCGCGCCACGTGTCCCGCAGCGGGGCGACGATGCCGCGGCACGCGGCGACCTTGTCGGCGTCCTGGGCGACGTTCGCGTCGACGAGCGCGCCCGTGAGGAACGTGTAGATCGAGAGCAGGCCGGGTGCGCCGTCCCACGCCGAGACGTCCAGGGTGCTGGTGAGCTCCGCGACGATCTGCTGGGCGTGCGTGAGCTGCGCGTGCGCGACCGGACGGTCGCCGGCGCGCATCGCGAGCTCGGCCCGCTCGAGGTCGAGCACCAGCCGGTCGTAGAGCATGACGAGGAGCGTCGCGGGGGTCGCGGTCGAGACCGCGTCGTCGAGGTAGCGGTTGCGCGCCGCTGCGTATCCGTTCATCGTGACCTTCCTGTGCCTACTCGGCGCTGAGGCTGTCGAGCGCCGACGTGAGGTACTCCATCTGCGCGTTGAGCTTCTGGATGGAGACCTCCATCGCGGTGAACTTCGCGTAGAGCGCCTCCTCCTTGAGGGCGAGCCTGGTGTCCCAGTCGGAGATCTGCTTCGCGAGCGAGTCGACCTCCTTCTGACGCGTCGTGAGGCTCTGCGTGAGCATGCCCTCGTACGGGTCGGAGTACTGCGTGGCGGTGTCCTCGATGCGGGTCGCGAGCTCCTGCATCGCCGAGGCGACGCCCTGAGGGTCGGCCGCGAGCGCCGCGCCGAAGGCCTCCTCGTCGAACGTCACCTCGCCGTAGCGGTCCACGTTGATGCCGTACTCCGACAGCGACTTGCCGTTGATCGGGTACGTCATCGACTCGGACAGCTTGAGCTTCATGTTGCGCACCAGCGAGTCGCCGGACAGGATGCCGCCGCTGACGGCGGTGGTGCCGTCGGAGTTCGTGGTCGACGTCGATGCGGTACCCGTGTCGATCGCATCGAGGATCGACATCATCTGGGTGACCAGGCCGCTCACCATGGAGCTCACGCCCGAGGAGTCCGTCGCCACGTCGATCGTGACATCGGCCTCGACGGCGGACACGGTGACGTCCACGCCGGTCATGAGGCCCTCGAACGTGTTGGAGGACTGCGTGATGGTCTGCTCGGCCGCGGTGCCGGCCCACAGGGTGATCTGCGCGTCGGAGGCCGCGCGCGTGACGGTCGCGTCGATGCGCGTGGCGGAGCCTGCGTCGACGGTCGCCTGATCCGCGGCGTACACCTCGAAGGCGTTGTCCGTGCCGGTCGCGGCACCGGTGAACTGGAGACGGTAGGAGCCGGCGCCCGCGGAGACGATGGTCGCGCTGATGCCCATGTCGCCGCCGTTGATCGCCGCGGCGATGTCGCTCAGGGAGTTCGAGGCCGCGGTGACGGAGGTGGAGGTGCCGTCCGCGAGCTTGACCGTGATGGTCGGCGGGTTGTCCGCCGTGATCCCGCTGCCGTCGGCGACCGCGGCGCTCAGCGACTTCTGCGACGCCGCGACGGCGTCGACGTTGAAGGTGAGCGACCCTGTGGTCGACGTGGAGGACGTGGTCGCGGTCGCGGCGGTCGAGGAGGAGGTCGCGGTGGTCGCGGTCCAGGCCGTGGGCTTCTTCGCCGCGGCGGCGGCCTCGGCGAGCGCCTTGATCTTGGTGTTGATCGACTGCAGCGAGGAGACCACCGACTCCGCGGAGGTCTTCTTCTTCGACAGCAGCGTCTGCTGGTTCTTCTCGATCGCGATGAGCGCGGAGATGACCGACGCGGTGTCGAGTCCCGAGGCGATTCCATCGACTCCCAAGGTGGCCACTGGCGCTCCTTCATCAGTTCGTGGGTGATGCGGCTTCGCGCCGCGGAAGAGGTCGCTGAGGACCCTCCCGCGGCGCGAAGCGTGGGTGGTGCGAGCCCGTCGCTGAGGTCAGGGCTCGACCGGTGCTGCTTACTGCAGGAGCGAGAGCACGCCCTGCGGGATCGACTTCGCCTGCGCGAGCATGGCGGTGCCGGCCTGCGAGAGGATGCTGGCCGAGGTGTACTCGACCATCTCCGACGCCATGTCGGTGTCGCGGATGCGCGACTCCGAGGCGGTGAGGTTCTCGATCGCGACGTTGACGTTCTTGATCGTGTGCTCGAGGCGGTTCTGGTAGGAACCGAGGTTCGCACGCGAGGTCGAGACGTTGGTGATCTCGGTGTCGAGCGAGGCGATCGAGGTCAGCGCGTTGGCCGACGTGGACACGTCGAGGGCCTTGACCGTGGCACCGAGGCCCGAGATGTCGGCCAGGCTGACGGTGATCTGGTCGTTCGCCGCCGAGGAGCCGGCGCCCACCTGGAACGTCAGCGTGCCGCCCTTGAGCAGGTCGGTGCCGTTGAAGTTGGTGGAGTCCGCGATGCGGGTGAGCTCGTCGCCGAGCGAGTCGATCTCGGTCTTGATCGCGGCGCGGGCCTCGGTGTTGTTCGAGTCGTTACCGGCCTGAACGGAGAGGTCGCGGACGCGCTGGAGGATCGAGTGGACCTCGGTCATCGCACCTTCAGCGGTCTGGACGACGGAGATGCCGTCCTGAGCGTTGCGGGCGGCGACGGTGAGGCCACCGATCTGCGAGCGCAGGCCCTCGGAGATCGCCAGACCGGCCGCGTCGTCGGCCGCACGGTTGATGCGGAGGCCCGACGAGAGCTTCTCGAGCGACTTCGAGAGGTCGTTCTGCGTGTTGGAGAGGTTGCGGTACGCGTTGAGCGCGGCAACGTTGTTGTTGACGGTGAGACCCATGGTGATACTCCATCCTTGAGTGGGGCCGGACTGTTAACCCATCCGTGGGTGAACACTTCCCTCATCGGTCTGGCGACGAGGGTGTTAAGAGATTCGTCGGCGAATTTCTTGGGGGTGTAGACGCCGGCCGTGACATGCCGGAACAACGCCACCTGCCAGGCGTGATGATCCTGCTGCGATCGCCGGCGGCACAAGGCGGCACCTGCCCGGGCGGGCGCCCTCCGGGGGGCGCGCGGAGCCTCGCGGGCTCAGGTCTCGCGGGCTCAGGCCTCGCGGGTCGCGGGCGCGGCCGCGAGGGCCGCAGCCGCGGTCAGCATCGCGGCACGATGCGCGGCGATCCGCGCGGCGGTGGCGGCGGCGCAGGCGCGCAGCCGGTGCTCGGGCTCATCGGGCACGCGGGTCGTCACGGTCCGCTCCTCGGCGGTCCGCTCCTCGACGTGTCCGATGCGCATGAGCGCTCCTCTCAGGAGGCCGCGCGCACTCGCGCGGGGCGGGCGGGCACGGCGCCCAATGCGGCGATCGCGCCCGTGTGGGTGGAGGTCCGCGCCGCGATCGACGCGAAGTAGGCCTGGCGGCGACGCTCGGCGACGCCCTCGTTCGGGTCCACCGTGGGGACCTCGTCGCGGTCGAGATTGGCCTCGAGGCCGTCCTTGAGGAGCGACAGCGCCTCGGTGCGCAGCTGGCTGATGCGCGAGCGCGTCACGCCCAGCTCCTCGGCCAGCTCGAGCACGGGGCGGTCGTGCATGAAGAGCTGCTCGATGACGTAGCGCAGCTTCTCCGGCAGGCACTCGACACCGGCACGCAGGTACTCGATGCGCTCCGCGCCCACGACGGCGTCGAGGGGACCGCTGCTCGAGTCGACCACCACGTCCGCGATCGCGCCGTCGAAGGCCTCGATCGACAGGACGCGGGCGTCGGTGTCCGCGTGGGCGGCCTGGACCTCGGCCAGCGAGACCCCCAGCGCGGAGGCGATCTCGGCGCGGCTGGGCTCGCGGCCCAGCGTCGCGGCGAGGCGCTCGGTGACGTCGGCCACCTGGCGGGCACGCTGGCGGGCGCCGCGGGACACCCAGTCCATCGAGCGCAGCTCGTCGATCAGGGCACCACGGATCCGCATCGAGGCGTAACGCGCGAACGGCACGCCCTTCGACTCGTCGAACGAGCGCGCAGCCCGCACGAGCGCGATCGAGCCCGCCGAGGTGAGATCGGCACGCGACACGTGTGCAGGAACCCTCGCCATGACCTCGTTGACGTTGTAGCCCACGAGAGCGAGGTGCTCCTCGACAAGTGCGTTCGAGGCGGTGTGGTCCGTGTTCATGGCAAGAATGCTGACACCTGTTCAACGAGGGATGACGCCGTCAGGAATGACATCGATGGCATTTGCGTTGGATCAGGGACCTTGGCGCTCGTTCACATGTCCGGTTCACCCGTTTCGTCGGTGTCGAACCGTAGGTATTGTCCGGATTCGCACCTTCCGGCATCGAATGCCAAAGTGAGCAGGTTCACACGAGTGTCGCGCATCACATCGGCGCGCCGCTCGTCCGCTTTGCATGCTGATGCCCGGATCAAGATGCCCGTTGCGCCCCACATGTCCTCCTCGCGCGCGCGAGGCGCGACCCCCGGGAGCCGCTCCGCCGCACCGATCCGGGGCTCCGCCGCGCAGGCATCCGCGTCCCGCCGGCAGGTCGGCCGCCTCCGGCCCGCGAACCGCGCCCGTCAGACCGCCCTGTGCGGCGGAGCCGCGGGTGCGGGCGGCAGCCTCGGACCAGGGGACACTCGCGCAGGAGCGGGATAACCGTCACAATTGCGGGGCAGGTGCCGATAAGGATCCTGTGACCGGGCGGCAGACCCCGTACCGGCCGACAACGTAGACGACCGGCGAAGGGATCCCGAGGACCGTCATGTCATTCGATGAGCTGTCCGCAGTGCTGTGGCGCGAGCGCGAGCTTCTGGAGACCCTGCTGTTCAAGCTGGAGGCCGAGGAGCTCATCATCGCGAGCGGTCGCAGCCGTTGGCTGGGCCGCGCCGCACGGGAGGTCGAGCTGGTGCTCGACCAGATCCGCACCGCGGACCTGGGCCGCGCCGCCGAGGCGGATGCGGCCGCACGCTCGATCGGGCTCGACGGCGACGTCTCCCTGCGCGACCTCGCCGCCGCGGCCCCCGCGCCGTGGGACGAGATGCTGACGGCCCACCACACCGCTCTCGCCGGCCTCGCGGCGCAGATCGCCACGCTGGGCGAGAGCAACCGCGAGCTGCTCGCGGTCTCGCTGCAGGCGACGCGCGAGGCGCTCGTGGGCATCGAGGCGACGGTCGGCACGTACGACCAGAAGGGCACGGCCGCGCGCGGCACGGGCTCGTACCTCATCGACGAGGCCCTCTGATGAGCACCTTCTCCGGGATCTCCAACGCGCTGTCCTCGCTCACCGCGCAGCGCATCGCTCTCGACGTCGCGGGACAGAACATCGCGAACGCGAACACCGAGGGCTACACGCGTCAGCGCGTGAACCTCCAGTCGGTGTCCACCGCCGCGGTCGCCTCTCTCTTCTCGGGCGGCACCAAGACGGGCTCCGGCGTCACCGTGGCCGGCATCGACCGCCTCGCGGACGCCTTCCTCGACGCGCGCCTGCGCTCCCAGACCTCGTACGCCGCGAGCACCGGCTCCGCCGCGACCGCCCTCGAGCGTCTCGAGAGCATGATCCAGGAGCCCAGCGACACGGGCGTCACCTCGAGCCTGCAGGCCTTCTGGAGCTCGTGGCAGGACGTCGCGAACTCCCCCGACAGCACCGCGATCCGCACCGCGCTGCTGGGCAACGCGGAGGCGCTGACCTCTCAGATCAAGGACACCTACAACGCGTTCGCCGCGCAGTGGGACCAGGGTCTGGCGGAGGCCAAGGCGCTCGTCACGGACGTCAACTCCACCGCGCGGAGCATCGCGGACCTCAACAAGCAGATCCGCAGCGTGCTCGCCTCGGGCGGCTCGACGGCCGAGCTCATGGACCAGCGCGACCTGCTCGTCACGTCGCTGTCGAAGTCGGTGGGCGCCACCGCCACCACGCTCGAGGACGGCACCATGACCGTCTCGGTGGGCGGCAACGCCCTGGTCCAGGGCGTGCGCGCCAACGAGATCACGCTGGGCGGCTCGGCGGTCATGACCGCGGCGCTCGCCGAGCCCGCCGGCACGGACGCGATCAGCCTGTCCTGGGCGGACGGCACCCCCCTCACGCTCTCGGGCGGCTCGCTCGCGGGCACCATCGCCTCGCTCAAGCCGAGCTCGCAGGGCGGATCGATCTCGACGGCCGTGGACGCGGTCAACGCGCTCGCCACCAACCTCGCCACGTCCGTCAACGCCATCCACACCAGCGGCGTCACCGTCGACGGCACGGCCGGCGCGGACTTCTTCTCCTTCACCGCGGGAGCCCCCGCGGCGCTCGGGCTCACCGTCGCGATCACCGATCCCGCGGGGATCGCGGCGGCCGACTCCGCCACCGGCGGCTACGACGGCACCATCGCGGACCGCATCTCGCAGATCGGCGAGCGCACGGACGGCCCCGACGCCGAGTGGACGGCCTACGTGGTCGACCTGGGCGTCAGCACCGCGGCTGCCCGCCGCCGCGCGGACGTCGCCGAGTCGACGCGCACGACGGCGGAGTCGCTCCAGCTCGGCAACGCGAGCGTCGACACCGACGAGGAGGTCGCGAACATGCTCATGTACCAGACCGCCTACGAGGCGGCGGCGCGCGTCATGACCGTGCTCGACGAGATGCTCGACACGCTCATCAACAAGACCGGAATCGTCGGGAGGTAACCGTGATCCACCGCGTCACCCAGCAGACCGTGCACCGCAGCACGCTCGCGAACGTGCAGATGAACCTCAGCAAGATGTCCTCGCTCCAGGCCGAGATGTCCTCGGGGAAGCGCGTCTCGCGCGCCTCGGACGACCCGATCGCGGCAGGCCGCGCGATGGCCTACCGCTCGGAGAAGGCGGCGGCCGAGCAGGCCGTCACCAACGCCTCGGACGGCGCCGCGTGGCTGTCCCAGATCGACTCGACGCTGCAGAGCTCCGTGTCCGCGCTCCGCCGCGCGCGCGACCTCACCGTGCAGGCCGCCAACACGGGCGTCCTCAACGACACGTCCCGCGAGGCGATCGCCGTCGAGATCGAGGGGCTGCGCGACACGCTTCTCGGCCTCGCGAACACGCAGCTCAACGGCCGTTCGCTGTTCGCCGGCACGTCCTCCACCGCCACGGCGTTCGAGGACGGAGCGTCCGCGACCCCGTACTCGTGGAACGGCGTGAGCGGCTCCTCGGTCACGCGCCGCATCAGCCCCGACACCACCGTCCGGGTCGACGCGGACGGCGCCGCGGCGTTCGGGAACGGGGCCACCTCGGTGTTCCAGCTCCTCGACGACCTCGCGACGGAGATCCGCTCGGGCAGCGCGGTCGGCGTCAGGCTCGACGACATCGACTCGCGGCTCGACGCGATGGTCTCGACGCTCACCACCGTGGGCGTGCGCTACGACCAGATCACCAAGGCGCAGAGCGCGGCCGAGGCCAAGGTCACCACGCTCCGCGCGAGCATCTCGGACGTCGAGGACATCGACCTCGCCGCGACCGTGCTCGAGCTGCAGATGCAGGAGGTCTCGTACCAGGGCGCGCTGAGCGCCGCGAGCCGCGTCCTCCAGCCGACCCTCCTGGACTACCTCCGATGACCGTCGCGGTCGCGCTCGACGCCGCTCGCACCGACGTGCGCGAGCTCCCCGACGACCTCGCGTTCGTCGACCCGATCCCGGGCATGGCCTCGCTCACGCGCTTCCGGCTCGCCGGCATCGACGAGCTCGGCTTCGTGTTCACGCTCCGCAGCGAGGACGAGCCCGGGGTCCGGCTCTTCGCGGCCTCGCCGCAGGCGTACTTCCCGGACTACGCCCCCGCGCTGTCGCTCGAGGTGCGCGAGGCGCTGGGAGCGAAGGACGATGCGGGGCTCACGATGCTCGCGATCGTCCACCCGGGCGGCGACGCCGGGCCCACCACGGTCAACCTGCTCGCCCCGCTCGTGATCGACCCGACCACCGGCGCGGCCCTCCAGGTGGTGCTCGACGGCGACGAGTGGCCGCTGCGCGCGCCGCTCGGCGGTGACGCCCACGCTGCCTGAGCCGCGCACGGCCAGGGCTCACGGCACGGGCAGGCGCTCACGTTACGATGCCCGCATGGGTGTCCTGGACCGCTTCGAGCGCGGCGTCGAGAACGTGATGCAGAACGCCTTCGCGCGCACGTTCAAGGCCGGGGTCAAGCCGGTCGAGCTGGCCGCCGCGGTCAAGCGCGAGTGCGACGCCCGCGCGGCCGTGGTCGACCGCGGCCGCACCGTCGCCCCCAACGAGTACGTCATCGCGCTCGCCCCCGCGGACAAGGACACCGTCGACCAGTGGGGCGAGGACGCGCTGCGCCATGAGCTCGCCGACTCGCTGCACAGCCACGCGGAGCGCCAGCGCTACTCCTTCGTCGGGTCCGTCGAGGTGACCTTCGAGGTCGACGAGTCGCTCGCGACGGGCCGCTACGCCGTGGTCTCGCGCACCACGCGCGGTCCCGTGGCCCCCGTGACCGGGTCGAACCCGAGCTCGCGCTACCCCCTGCTCGACATCGACGGCGTCCGCTACTACCTCACCGGCGACTCGACCACCCTGGGCCGCGGCACCGAGTCCGACATCGTGGTGGACGACACCGGGGTGAGCCGGCGGCATGTGCGCCTCGAGGTCACCGACCACGGGACCATCCTCACCGACCTGGGATCCACCAACGGCACGTTCGTCGAGGACCAGCGCGTCGGCGAGGCGACGCTGCTCGACGGCAACGCGATCACGATCGGGCGCACCACCATCATGTACTGGGACGCGGTCTCCGGGGACGAGGACCTCTGACGTGAGCCAGCTCTCGATCACCCTGCTGCGCATGGGCTTCCTGGTGCTGCTGTGGGCGCTCGTGCTGTCGGCGATCGCGGTGCTGCGCGCGGACCTCTACGGCACGCGCGTCACCGCGCGCGGTCGCGGACGCGAGTCCCGCCGGGATGCCGAGGCCCGCGCGGAGAAGACCGCGTCCCCGAGCCGCGCCGCGACGGGCATCCGGACGGGCTCCATCTCGACGCGCGAGCCCTCGGCCGGCCACCTGGCCGTCACCGGCGGGCCGCTCAAGGGCACCACCATCCCGCTCGGCGGCGCGCCGATCCTGGTGGGGCGCGCGAGCACGTGCACGCTCGTGATCGACGACGACTACTGCTCCGCCAAGCACTGCCGGATCTATCTCGAGGGGGATCGCTGGATGGTCGAGGACCTGGGCTCCACGAACGGCACCTTCCTGGGCAACCAGAAGGTCACCGACCCGGTGCCGTTCCGCACCGGCGACGTGGTGCGCATCGGCGCGACGGCCCTGGAGCTGCGCGGCTGATGTACCTGGGCATCCATTTCGCGGCGCGGTCCGATGTCGGCCTCGTGCGCGCCAACAACCAGGACTCGGGCTTCGCCGGGCCGCACCTGCTCGCCGTCGCGGACGGCATGGGCGGCGCCGCCGGCGGCGACATCGCATCGTCCATCGCGATCGCGCGGCTCGCCGCGCTGGAGGGCGAGGCGCACGGCCCGGACGATGCCCTCGACGAGCTCAAGACCGCCATCTCCGATGCGCATGCCCAGATCGTGGAGCGCGCACGGAACGATCCGGAGCTCTCGGGCCTGGGCACCACCGTCACCGCTCTGCTGCGCTCCGGCTCGACGCTGTCGATGGCGCACATCGGCGACTCCCGCGCGTACCTGCTGCGCGGCGGCGACCTCGAGCAGGTGACCACGGACCACTCGTTCGTGCAGCACCTGGTCGACACGGGCCGCCTCTCGGTCGCGGACGCCGAGCACCACCCCAAGCGTTCGATGCTGCTGCGCGTGCTCGGTGACATCGATGCGGATGTGCCGGTCGACATCTCGGTGCGCGAGACGCACCCCGGGGACCGCTGGCTCCTGTGCTCCGACGGCCTGTCCGGCGTGGTGAGCAAGGACACGATGCGCACCACCATGCTCGAGGTCGAGGACCCCGGCGACTGTGCGGACGCGCTCGTCGGGCTCGCCCTCTCCGCGGGCGCCCCGGACAACGTCACGTGCATCATCGGAGACATCGTCGACATCGACACCGCGCCCGACGGCGTGGGCCCGTCGACCACGTCCCAGATCGTCGGATCCGCGGCCCGCGACCGACGCAAGCCCTCCGCTGGCGGCGACTCCCCCGCGGGCAAGGCCGCGCGCCTCGCCACGCGCGAGGAGCCGGACGACGACGACGAGCCCTCGCGCGACCGCTGGTCCCGCCTGCGCCCCTGGATCCTGCCCGTCGTCGCGCTGCTCGTGATCGCGGGCGCCGCGTGGGGCGGCTACTGGTGGTCGCAGCAGCAGTACTACGTGGGCGAGAGCGAGGGCTTCGTCACGGTGTACCGCGGCATCCCCGAGTCGGTCGGCACCGTGTCGCTCTCGCATGTGGTCGAGCAGACGGGCGTGCCGCTCGACGAGCTCGAGCCCTACCAGCGCGAACGTGTGCTCGACGCCATCCGGGTGCGCAGCCTGGACGAGGCCGCCGAGGTGGTGCTCGGGCTCGAGACGGGCGCATAGTGGCGACCGTCGCGGACGTCACGGTCCGCACCGGCCGGCGGAGCGAGCTGGGCCTGCTGGGCCTCGCGGTCGCGGTCGCCGTGCTCGCGCGCGGGCTCGTCGACTACCACGCGGACTTCCTCGAGCTCGACGAGCTCGCGCTCTACGCCGCCGCATGGTGCGGCACGGCGCTCGTCATCCATCTCGCGATCCGTCGGTGGGCACCGTTCGCGGATCCCGTGCTCGTGCCGGCGGTGCTCGCGCTCAACGGCATCGGCCTCGCCATGATCCGGCGCATCGACTTCGCGTACGCGAACCGAGGGCGCGACACCGACTTCGGCCAGGTCCAGGAGGTCTGGACCCTCCTCGGCATCGTCCTCGCGCTGCTGGTGATCCTGCTGCTGCGCGACTACCGCCTGCTGCGCCGCTTCACCTACACCGCCGGCGTGCTGGGCCTCATCGGCCTGCTGCTTCCGCTGGTGCCCGGGCTGGGCAAGGAGATCAACGGCGCCAAGATCTGGATCTCGGTGCTCGGGCGCTCGCTCCAGCCCGCCGAGTTCGCCAAGATCGCGTTCGTCGTCTTCTTCGCCGGCTTCCTGGTCACCAACCGCGACACGCTCGCGCTGGCCGGGCCCAAGGTGCTGGGCATGCGCTTCCCCCGGCCGCGCGACATGGGTCCGCTCGCGCTCGTGTGGGTGGCGGCGATGCTCGTCCAGATCTACGAGCGCGACCTGGGCACCTCGCTGCTGCTCTTCGGCATCTTCGTGGCCATGCTCTACGTCGCGACCGAGCGCCTCAGCTGGGTGCTGGTCGGTCTCGGGATGTTCGGCTTCGGCGCCGTCCTCGCGGGCACGCTGTTCAGCCACGTCCAGGTGCGGTACACGGCATGGCTGCACGCGCTCGACCGCGAGGTGTACAGCTCGGGCACCAGCGAGCAGCTGGTGCGCGGGCTCTTCGGGATGGCGAACGGCGGGCTGTTCGGCACCGGCCTGGGCGAGGGACGCCCCGACCTGGTGCCGTACGCGGAGTCCGACTTCATCGTGGCCTCGCTCGGCGAGGAGCTGGGCCTCACGGGGCTCATGGCCATCCTCACGCTGTACGTCATCATCGTGCAGCGCGCGATGCGGACCGCGATCGGCACCCGCCACGGCTTCGGCAAGCTGCTCGCCGCCGGCCTGGGCTTCGCGATCGCCCTCCAGGTGTTCATCGTGGTCGGCGGCGTCACACGCGTCATCCCGCTCACGGGGCTCACCACACCGTTCCTCGCGTACGGTGGCTCCTCCATGCTTGCGAACTGGATGATCATCGGGCTCCTGCTGCGCCTGTCCGATCAGGCGCGCAGACCCGAGGAGGTGGCCGCGTGAACGAACCCGTCCGCCGCCTCTCCGTGGTGGTCCTCGCGCTCTTCCTCACCCTCATGGTGGCCGCGTCCTACATCCAGGTCATCGCCGCGGGCGACCTCAACGCCGACGCGCGCAACGTCCGCACGCTGTACCGGGAGTACGGGACCTTCCGCGGACCCATCGTGGTCGACGGGCAGTCGGTCGTGTGGTCCAAGCCGGTCGACGACTCGTTCAACTACCAGCGCACCTACGCCGACGGCCCGCTGTACGCCGCCGCGACGGGCTACTACTCCATCGTCTACGGGCGCACCGCGATCGAGCAGACGGAGAACGACCTGCTGTCGGGCACCGCGGACTCGCTGTTCTGGACGCGCCTGTCGAACCTGGTGTCGGGCGAGACGCAGCGGGGCGCGAGCGTCGAGCTCACGCTCGACACGGAGGTCCAGCAGGCGGCCGCGAGCGCGCTCGGCGACAACGCCGGTGCCGTGGTCGCGCTCGACCCCCGCACGGGCGAGGTGCTCGCCATGGTGACCAGCCCCACCTACGACCCGTCGACGCTCGCAGGCCACAACAGCAGCGTGGTGAACGAGAACTACCAGGCGCTGCTCGCGCAGGAGGACGGTCCGCTGGTCAACCGCGCGATCGCGGGCGACCTCTACCCTCCGGGCTCGACGTTCAAGCTCATCGTCGCGGCGGCCGCCCTCGACTCGGGCTACGACGCGGACACCGAGCTCTACGCCCCCGACGAGCTCGACCTGCCGCTGTCCTCGAACACGCTCGGCAACTACGGCGGGGAGTCGTGCTCCGCGAACGAGCGCCAGACGCTCGCGGACTCGCTCGCGATGAGCTGCAACACGTCCTTCGCGAACCTCGGCATGCAGCTCGGCTGGAACGTGGTCGCGCGCAAGGCCGCGCAGTTCGGCTGGGGCGATCAGCTGTCGATCCCGCTCGCGGTCACCCCGTCCGTGCTTCCCGACGACCCGGACGAGGCCCAGACCGCGATGTCCTCGATCGGCCAGTTCGACGATCGCGCGACCCCCCTCCAGATGGCCATGGTCGCCGCCGGGATCGCGAACGACGGCGTGCTCATGACCCCCTACCTGGTCGACTCGGTGCGCGATGCGAACCTGCGCCTGGTGGAGGAGAGCGAGCCCACCGAGCTCTCGACGCCCATGACGCGCGCCGACGCCGACGAGCTCACGGACATGATGGTGCAGGTGGTCGAGTCCGGCACCGGCAAGGCCGCGCAGATCGCCGGGGTCCAGGTCGCGGGGAAGACCGGTACGGCGGAGACGGGCACCGGCGAGCGCCCGCACACCTGGTTCGTGGGCTTCGCCCCGGCCGACGACCCGGTGGTCGCGGTCGCGGTGCTCGTGGAGAACGGCGGCTCGATGCAGGGCGAGGTCACGGGCGGCAAGGTCGCCGCACCGATCGCCCGTACCGTCATGGAGGCCGCGATCGCGGCCGAGGGAGGCAGCTGACATGGCGATCCACGCGGGGACCACCCTGGCCGGGCGGTACGTGCTCCGCTCGCTGCTCGCGGTCGGCGGCATGGGCGAGGTCTGGCGCGGCACCGACACGGACCTGGACCGTGAGATCGCGATCAAGCTGCTCAAGGACGGCGCCGCGGAGAACGAGACGTTCCTCAAGCGCTTCCGCAACGAGGCGAAGAACGCCGCGGGCCTGCTGCACGCGAACATCGCGCAGGTCTTCGACTTCGGCGAGCACGACGGCACGCCCTACATCGTCATGGAGCTGGTCGAGGGCGAGCCGCTGTCGACCATCCTCGAGCGCGAGCGCACCATCGACGAGGCCCGGCTGGTGACCATCCTGCGCCACACGTGCCGCGGCCTCGACGCGGCGCACGCGGCCGGCGTCATGCATCGTGACGTCAAGCCGGGCAACCTGCTGGTCCAGGAGGGCGACCGGGTCAAGATCACGGACTTCGGCGTGAGCCGCGGCACCGATCAGACCACGCTCACCGCGACCGGCATGGTCATGGGCACCGCGCAGTACCTCGCGCCCGAGCTCGCGCTCGGCAAGCCGGCCACCCCGGCGTCCGACATCTACGCGCTCGGGATCATCGCCTTCGAGGCCGTCGCGGGGAAGCGGCCGTTCACGGCCGCGAGCGCGGTCGACATCGCGATCGCGCAGGTCAACGAGCCGGTGCCGCCGCTGCCGGTCGGCGTGTCCCCCGCGCTCGCCGCGCTGATCCTGCGCCTGCTCGACAAGAACCCACGTCGCCGCCCGGGCTCCGCGCTCGAGCTCGACCGCATCCTCGCGGAGCTCGAGCTCGTCGAGCCGGGCTCCGGCGCGCAGGCCCCGCTCGACCTGGCGCTCCCGGCCTCGCCGCCGCGACGCGCGATGCCGCCGAGCATCGCGCCCCGCGAGTACCGGCCGCGCCCGGATGTCGAACGTCGCAGGCACAGGCCCCGGTAGATGGAAGAATGGCCCCCAGAACGTAGGACCACGAAGGACGTTTCATGAACCAAGAGCCGAAGATCCTCGCCGGTAGGTACGAGGTCGGCGACCTCATCGGCCGTGGAGGCATGGCGGAGGTGCACGTCGGCTACGACACGCGCCTGGGCCGCACCGTCGCGATCAAGATCCTCCGCGCCGACCTCGCGCGCGACCCGTCCTTCCAGACGCGCTTCCGTCGCGAGGCCCAGGCCGCCGCCGGGCTCAACCACCCCAGCATCGTCGCCGTCTACGACACGGGCGAGGACAGCATCGTCAACGCCGACGGCAACCCGCAGGCCGTGCCGTTCATCGTCATGGAGTACGTCGAGGGCCACACCGTCCGCGAGATCCTCAAGGGCGACGTCGCCGCCCCGATCGACGAGGCCGTCGAGATCACCGCGGGCGTGCTGGCCGCGCTCGACTACTCGCACCACGCCGGGCTCGTCCACCGCGACATCAAGCCCGCGAACATCATGCTCACCCCCACGGGCGCCGTGAAGGTCATGGACTTCGGCATCGCCCGCGCGCTCGCCGACTCGGGTCAGACCATGACCCAGACGCAGGCCGTGGTGGGCACCGCCCAGTACCTGTCCCCCGAGCAGGCGCGCGGCGAGAACGTCGACGCGCGCTCGGACCTCTACTCGACCGGCTGCGTGCTCTTCGAGCTGCTCACGGGCCGCCCGCCGTTCATCGGCGACTCGCCCGTGTCCGTCGCCTACCAGCACGTGCGCGAGCCTGCGCCGCGGCCCTCGGAGTTCGCCTCCGACGTCCCGGAGGAGCTCGACCGCGTGGTGCTGCGCGCGCTCACCAAGAACCGCGACGAGCGCTACGCGAGCGCTCAGGAGTTCCTCGCGGACCTGCGCTCCGTCATGTCGGGCGAGCCGATCTCCCCGTCCACGGGCGCGATCGCGCTCGGCTCCGCGGCGCTGGGCGCCGGCGCGGCGGGGGTCGCCGCGGCCGCGCTGAACGACGGGCCCGACTCCGGCGCGACCGAGGTCATGCCCGAGCCGACGCTGGGCGGGGAGACCGCGGTGATGCCCGGCGCCAACCCGTGGGCCACCGTCGATCAGGCGGGCGGCTTCGACCCGTCCACCACGGCCGTCGAGACGCTCGAGGAGGACGAGGAGGATCCCGCGGCCGCGCGCCGCAAGAAGATCATCCAGTGGTCCGTGCTGGGCGCCGCGGCTGCCGCGGCGATCCTGCTGATCCTGGCGCTGTGGATGATGACGCGTGACAACGGGTCCATCGCCGAGCCCAGCCCGAGCGCCTCCGCGACCGTCAACATCCCCGACCTCGAGGGGATGACGCGGGACGAGGCCCAGGCGGAGCTGGACGAGCGCGGGCTGCTCGCGAGCTTCGACACCGAGCCGTCCGACACCATCGACGTCGACCTGGTGACACGCACCGATCCCGAGGTCGGGCGCGATGTCGAGGAGGGCTCGACCGTCACGGTCTACCTCTCGACCGGTCCCGACGTGGTCGCGGTCCCCGACGTCCGCGGCATGGCCAAGGAGGACGCGATCCAGGAGCTCGAGGACTGGGGCCTGCGCGTCGTCGCGACCGACACCGAGAACGATGCCGCGTTCGCCGCGGACTTCGCCACGCGCACGGATCCCGCCGCGGGCGAGGAGGTCGGCGCGAACTCCACGGTCACGCTGTACCTGTCCTCGGGCAAGGTCGAGCTGCCGGACCTCACCGGCAAGACCATCTCCGAGGCGCGCAAGATCCTGGGCGACCTCAACCTCGTGGCCGACGAGTCCACCGAGGAGACCACCGACAAGGCCGAGGGCACCGTCCTGCGGCAGGACCCCGGCGCGAGCGTGGTCGAGCGCGGCTCCACCGTCTCGCTCGTGGTCGCCGAGGCGCCGTCCACGGTCGCGGTGCCGGACGTCGTGGGCAAGTCTGAGGCGGCGGGGCGCTCCGACATCGAGAACGCTGACCTGGTGGTGGGCGACGTCACGGTCGACACCGTGCCCGACGCCTCCTTCGACGGCATCATCAAGTCGACCAACCCCAACGGCGGCACGCAGGTGGCGCCGGGCACGGTGGTGAACATCGTGGTCGGCTGCCCCGTCACCACGGTGTCCGTCCCGGATCCGAACTTCACGCCGGATCCGGCCGACCCGGACGCCACCGCACCGATGATCGACCAGCTGCAGTGCCGGTGATCGACCGATCGCAGTGACACGGGGCCCCGCGGGAACAATCCGCGGGGCCCCGCTGTCTATCCTGGCGTGATGACGCCAGTGGGCACCGCCGAGCAGGTGCATGAGTTCGTGGACCAGGGGCTTCCCCTGGTCAGGGACGCGCTCGGCGCGCATGTGGCACGCGCCCAGGTGGAGCTGCCCGCCGGCGGCCCCGACTACCGCGACCTGTGGACGTCGGTAGGGGCGCTCCAGCTCGGAGGCAAGAGCCTGCGTCCGCAGCTCACGCTCGCCGGCTACGCCGGCCTGGGCGGGGACGATGCACGGGCCGTGGTGCCCGTCGCGGCGGCCATGGAGATGCTCCACACCGCGATGCTCATCCACGACGACCTCCTCGACGGGGACGAGGTCCGGCGCGGCCGGGCCAACGTCGCGGGCACGCGGCGCGCGGCGATCGCCGCATCCGGGCTCGCCCCCGCGCAGATCGAGGCCCACGTCCAGGCCGCGGCGGTGCTGGGAGGCGACCTCGCGCTGTCCTCGGCGTACGACCTCATCGCGTGCGCGGACATCCCGGCGCACCATCGCCTCGCATGCCTCCAGCTGGTCACGCGTGCCGTGCGCACCACCATCGGCGGCGAGCTGCGGGACATGTACGCGGACGCGCACGCGCCGGACACGGCCGAGCCGCTGGTGATCGCGGAGCTCAAGACCGCGACGTACTCGGTGGTGGTGCCGCTCCTGGCCGGCGCGCAGCTCGCGGGCGCCGACCCCACGATGGTCGCGCACCTCGAGCGGCTGGGCACCGCGCTGGGCCTCAGCTTCCAGCTGGTGGACGACGACCTCGGCGTGTTCGGCGATCCCGGCGTCACGGGCAAGTCGGTGCTGTCCGACCTTCGCGCAGGCAAGCGCACCGAGCTCCTGCGGCTGGGCCTCGAGCTCGCCGACGCCGCGGGGGCCGCCGTCCTCGCGTCCCATGTGGGCGACCCCGAGCTCGACGAGGACGGCGCGGCACGCGTGCGCCAGGTGCTCGTGTCCTGCGGTGCCCGCGAGAGGGCGCTCCGGACCGCGGACGCGCAGGCGCGCATGGCCCGGCGCATCGCCTACGAGCGCATCCCCGCGCCGCTGTCGAGCTACCTGGTCGACCTGATCGACGGCCTCGGGGAGCGGCGCTCATGAGCAGGCGCCGCCATCACGACGATGCGACCACGTCGCGCGCGCTCTACGACGAGGCCGCGTGCGCGGCCGCCGCCCAGGTGATCGCGCGGTACTCGACCTCCTTCGGGCTGGGCACGCGCCTGCTGCGAGGCGACGAGCGCGCCCACATCCGCAGCGTCTACGCCATGGTCAGGGTGGCCGACGAGCTGGTGGACACCTACCGCGGACCCGACGCCGGCACCCTCCTCGACGGCTTCGAGGAGGAGGTCCACGGCGCGATGGACCGCGGGTACAGCGCGGACCTCGTCGCGCATGCCTTCGGCCTGACCGCGCGGGCGGTCGGCATCACGCGCGAGCAGACCGAGCCGTTCTTCGCCGCGATGCGGATGGACCTGGTGCGCACCGTCCATGACGCGGACTCGCTCGCTCGCTACATCCACGGCTCCGCCGAGGTGGTGGGGGAGATGTGCCTCGCCGTCTTCGTCAACACCGGCCGCGGCCCGCGTCCTCTCGACCCCGCGGTGCGCGAGGGCGCGCGCCGGCTCGGGGCGGCCTATCAGAAGGTGAACTTCCTGCGCGATCTGGGCGCCGACGAGCATCAGCTGGGGCGCCTCTACCTCCCGGGGGTGTCCGCCGCGGGGCTCGACCAGGCACACCTCGAGGCGGTGGTCGACGACTGCCGCGCCGACATGCGTGCCGCGGCCGCGGTGCTCGATGCGCTTCCCCGGCGCGCCCGCGCCGCCGTGGGCACCACGCTCGACATCTACGCGCGGCTGCTGGACCAGGTCGCGAGCACGCCGCCCAGCGAGCTCGCCTCCAGGCGCGTGCGCGTCGCGAACCCCGTCAAGGCCGTGCTCGCCGCGCGCAACCTCGCGGGCCTCCACGGGAGGCTGGCCGCATGACCGTGCCGCGCATCGTCATCGTGGGCGGCGGCGTGTCGGGCCTCGCCACCGCGGGCCTCCTCGCGCGCGGAGGCGCCGAGGTGGTGCTGGTCGAGCGCCAGGGCGAGCTCGGCGGCCGCATGGGGCGGCTCGAGATCGCCGGGCACACGTTCGACACGGGCCCCACCTGGTACCTGATGCACGAGGCCTTCGCTCAGTGGTTCGCGCTCATGGGACGCGACGTCGGGTCCGAGATCGATCTGGTGGACCTGGATCCTCGCTACCGCGTGCTGTTCGAGGGCGAGGAGCCGTGGGGCCCCGCCGAGCGTCTCGACGTCTCCGCGGACCCCGAGGAGAACTGGCGGCGCTTCGAGGAGCTCGCGCCCGGCGAGGGCGACGCCATGCGCGCCTACGCGAAGGATGCGGAGGAGCTCTACCGGATCGCGTTGGACCGGTTCCTCTACACCACGTACGCGAAGCCCCTCGAGGTCGCGGACCGCACCGTGCTGCGGCGGCTGCCCACGCTCGCGGGGCTGCTCTCCCGCTCGCTGGGCGCGCGCATCGCGTCGCGCATCCGCGATCCACGCCTGCGCCAGGTGCTGGGCTTCCATGCGGTCTTCCTGGGCTCGTCGCCCGATCGCGCGCCCGCGCTGTTCTCCCTCATGAGCCATCTCGACCTGGGCGAGGGCGTGCGCTACCCCCGGGGTGGGATGCACGCGGTGGTCGAGGCGATCGCGCGGGTCGCGCGCGAGGAGGGTGCGGAGCTGCGCACCTCCGCACCCGTCGAGCAGATCACGGTGGACGATGCCGGCTTCGCGACCGGGGTGGTCCTCGAGTCCGGCGAGGTGCTGCGCGCGGACGTCGTGGTCGCCGCCGCGGACCTCCATCACGTCGAGACGGTGCTGGTCCCCGAGCGTTGGCGCACGCATCCGGCGAAGAGCTGGAAGCGCCGCAGCCCCGGCGTGAGCACGCTGCTGGTGCTCGCGGAGGTCGACCGCGAGGTCCCCGAGCTCGCCCACCACACGCTCCTGTTCACGCGCGACTGGGACGCGAACTTCGCCGCGCTCCGGGAGGGCGACCTGCCTCCCGTGCCGGCGTCCGTCTACGTCGCCAGGCCCGGAGCCACCGACCCGTCCGTGCCTCCCCCGGGCAAGGACTCGCTGTTCCTGCTGGTGCCGTTCCCGGCGGACGCGACCCTGGGCTCGACGCCCGAGTCGCGCGCCGAGCTCGTCGCGATCGGGCGTCGCTACCTCACCCAGGTGGGGGCGTGGGCGGGCGCCCCGGACCTGGCCGAGCGCTCCACGGTGCTCCAGGTCATCACCCCCGCGGATTTCGAGTCGCGCTTCGGGGCGTGGCGCGGGGGCGCGCTTGGCCTCGAGCACACGCTCATGCAGACCGCGATGATGCGCCCCTCGAACGTCTCCTCCAAGGTCCCGAACCTGCTCTACGCGGGGGCCTCGACGGTCCCCGGGATCGGGGTGCCGCTGTGCCTCATCTCCGCGGAGCTCGTGGCCAAGCGGCTGCTCGGCGCGGTGGACGCATCCCCGCTGCCCACGCCCGCGCCGCCGGGCTTCCTCGCGCGCTCGCGCGACCGCGGCGTGCTGGGCAACCTGGCGCGACGGGTCCGCGCGTGAGCGCCTTCGCCTACCTGGCCGCGCTGCTGGTGTCCCTGGGCGGGCTCGGCCTGCTCGACCGGCGCTACCGGCTCGCCGTGTTCGACCGGCCGCGCGCCGCGCTCCTCACCCTGGGTGCCACCGTGGGGATGCTGCTCCTGTGGGACCTGATCGGCGTGGGGCTCGGGATCTTCTTCGTCGGTCCGTCGACGTGGCTCACGGGCATCCGCATCGCGCCCGAGGTACCTCTCGAGGAGCCCGTGTTCCTCACCCTGCTCGCCTACCAGACCCTGCTGCTGTGGCGCTGGCTCGATCGACGGGAGCGCCCCGCGTGACATACGTCGTGCTCTCGGTCGCGGTGCTCGCGCTGCTCGCCGCGGCGACCCTGCCCACCCTGCGCCGCCTCCCGCACCGTCCCCTGCTGCTGACGGCGCTCATGCTCGTCGCGCTCACCGCGGTGTTCGACCCGATCATCGTCGCCGCGGGCATCGTCGACTACGACGAGGCGCTGATCTCCGGGGCGCGCCTCGCAGGCGCCCCGGTCGAGGACGTCGCGTACGCCCTCGGCACGGTCATGCTGGTCCCCACCCTCTGGACCCTCCTCACCAGCCGGGACGCTCACCATGCGTGACTCCGCCGATCCGCACCACACGGCACCACCACCTGCACCCGCCCTGCTCGGCTCCCTCGTGAAGGCCTCGCGCCCCGTCTCCTGGATCAACACCGCGTTCCCTTTCGCCGCCGCCTATCTGCTGGCGACGCACGCGTTCGACGCGATCCTGGTGGTCGGCACGCTCTTCTTCCTCATCCCGTACAACCTGCTGATGTACGGCATCAACGATGTCTTCGACCACGAGTCCGACCTCGCGAACCCTCGCAAGGGTGGCGTGGAGGGCGACGTGATCCGCGACCGCGACCGGGCCCGGCGGGTGCACCGCGCGATCCTCTGGGCCTGCGCGGTCACGGTGGTCCCACCTTTCGTGTGGCTGCTCGCGCAGGGCTCGGTCGCGGCCGGCATCACGCTGGTGCTGGTGCTGGCCGGCGTGCTCGCGTACTCGGTGCCGGGGCTGCGCTTCAAGGAGCGCCCGTTCCTCGACTCCCTCACCTCGGCGCTGCACTTCGCCGGCCCGCTGCTCTACGCGCTGGTGCTCGCGGAGCAGCCGCTGCTCGCGCGCACCACGTGGCCGGTCTGGGCGGGCTTCATCCTGTGGGGCATGGCCAGCCATGCGTTCGGCGCGGTGCAGGACGTGCGCGCGGATCGCGTCGGAGGCATCGCCTCGGTCGCGACCGTCATCGGAGCGCGCGCGACCGTCCAGCTCTCGATCGGCCTCTACGGCGCATCGTCCCTGGTGCTGCTCGCGCTCCCGTGGCCGGCAGCGGTCGCGGCGCTGCTCCCGCTCGCGTACCTCGCGTCCGTCGCGCGGTTCATGCGCGTCACCGATGAGACGTGCGAGGACGCCAATCGAGGTTGGCGCACGTTCCTGTGGCTCAACCAGCCGGTCGGCTTCGCGGTGACGATGCTCGTGATCGGCGCGTGGAAGGGCTGGGGGTAGGCGCAGGCAGGCTCACGGCGCCGCGCTCGGCCCCGCGTCGGCCCGCATCCCCGCGTCGGCCCGCATCCCCGCGTCGAGGCGCTCGAGCACGTCGAGGACCTCGGCGGCGGCGGGCGCATCGGCACCCATCGCGTCGCGGATGCGCCCGGCCCAGAAGGTGCGGAGCCGTGCGATCCCCTCATCCGCGAGCGCCGTCGCCTCGAGCCTCACCTGCCGGTGATCGGTCGGGTCCGTCTCGCGGGTCACCAGGCCCTTGCCCTCGAGCTCCCGCAGCGCCGCCGAGAGGTTGGAGCGGCGCAGGGCCGTGCCGTGCGCCGTCGCGCTCGGCGACGTCCCCGGGTTGCGATGAACCCAGCGGAGCACCGCGGTCTCGGTGCCCGTCAGCGGGATCACGTCGACATCGGGCGAGGCGTGCGGGTCGAGCTCGCGCGCGATCCGGAGGATGCACTCGGCGAGCTCCGCCAGGTCGCGATCGTCGCGGGACGTGTCGGGCATGCGATCGAGGCTACCGCCGGTCGCCGTGAGAGACGCCGCGCCACGTCATAAGTTATGATTTCATAATCACCCCGTTCCGAGAGGATCCGTCATGCCCGTTGCGCCCCGCACCTCCGACGACGTGCGCCCCACCACCGAGGCGGCGCCGGCCGGCCCGGGCCGCGCCGCGTCCGCGGGGCCGAGCGCGGGCGAGGGCATCACGGCCGCGCTGCTCGGCGTGCTCGGGCTCCTGTCGGCGATCGCCCCGCTCGCGACCGACCTCTACCTCCCCGCCTTCCCCCAGATGACCGCCGACCTCGGGGTCGGCGCGACCAGCATCCAGCTCACCCTCACCGCGTTCCTGCTCGGGGTCACCGCCGGCCAGCTGGTGTTCGGCCCGCTCTCCGACAGGTTCGGTCGCATCCCGCCGCTGCTTGCCGGCGCGGCGCTCATGGTGGTCGCGGGGGTCGCCACGGTGCTCGCCCCCACGGCCGGCGTGCTCGTCGCCGCCCGCCTGCTCCAGG
This sequence comes from Demequina gelatinilytica, assembly GCF_000971115.1. Lineage (GTDB taxonomy): Bacteria > Actinomycetota > Actinomycetes > Actinomycetales > Demequinaceae > Demequina > Demequina gelatinilytica. The sequence goes on from NZ_BBLV01000009.1 coordinate 79,652, forward strand.
GGCTCGGCGGTGCGGCAGGCATGGTGATCGGTCGCGCGATCATCTCCGACCTCGCGGTCGGCAAGGCGGCGGCCAGCGCCTTCAGCCTCATGATGATCGTCGGCGGCGTCGCGCCCGTGGTCGCCCCGGTCCTCGGCGGCGTGCTCGTGGATCCCCTCGGCTGGCGCGGGATCCTCGCGATCGTGGTCGCGCTGTCCGTGATCATGGTCGTCGCGATCGTGGCGGTGGTCCGGGAGTCGTACCCCGCGGAGCGGCGCCTCGCCGACCGCGCGGAGCGGCTCGCCTCGGGCTCACCGCTGCGCGCCCTGCGCTCTCGCACCTTCGTGGGCTACACCGCGTCGTTCTCCTTCGCGTTCGCGGTGATGATGGCCTACATCTCGGCGTCGCCCTTCCTCTACCAGGACATGATGGGCCTCGGCGAGGCGACCTACGGCCTCGCGTTCGGCCTCAACGCGCTGGGCCTCATGGTGGTGAGCGGCGTCTCCGCGAGGCTCGCCGCGACGCACGAGGTGCGTCGGCTGCTCACGATCGGCATCGGCACCACGCTCGGCGCCACGCTCGCGCTGGCGCTCATGGTGGCCGTCGGGACCCCCACGGGCTGGCTGGCGCTTCCCCTGTTCGTCGCCGTGTCGAGCCTGGGCCTCGTGTTCGGCAACGCCACCGCCCTCGCGCTCGGCGCGGTGCCTCTCGCTGCCGGCGTGGGATCCGCCGTCATGGGCGCGCTCCAGTTCGGTCTCGCGGCCCTGGTGACGCCGCTGGTGAGCCTCGGCGGCGCCTCGGCGGTGCCGCTGGCGCTGGTCATGCTGACGTGCGCGGCGACCGCCATGCTCGCGCTGGTGCTCGCCGGACGCCGGTCCTCGTCGCCCGCTACCGCCGCACGAGCGGGCTGAGCCCCGCGGACCGCCCCTCGGGGTCGGGCATGCCGCACACCTCGAGCCAGTTGGCGAGCAGCCGGTGCCCGCCCTCCGTCAGGACGGACTCCGGGTGGAACTGGACGCCGTGGAGCGGGAGCTCCTTGTGCTGGAGCCCCATGATGATGCCGTTGGCGGTCGAGGCCGTCACGGCGAGCTCCTCGGGGACCGTCGGGTTCTCGACCGCGAGCGAGTGGTAGCGCGTCGCGGTGAAGGGCGACGGCAGGCCGTCCATGACCGACGCCCCGACATGCGTCACCGAGGACGTCTTGCCGTGCATGAGCTCGGGCGCGTGCGACACCACGCCGCCGTAGACCTCGGCGAGCGCCTGGTGCCCCAGGCAGATGCCCAGCATCGGCGTCCCCGTCTCGGCGCAGGCGCGGATGACGTCCATGGACGCGCCTGCCTCCGCCGGCGTGCCGGGCCCGGGGGAGATGAGCACGCCGTCGTAGGCGGAGATGTCGCCGGCCTCGGCCACCGCATCGTTCCTCACCACCACCGTCTCCGCACCCATCTGGCGCAGGTAGCCGACGATCGTGTAGACGAACGAGTCGTAGTTGTCGACCACAAGGATGCGGGTCATGGCACGGCCTCCACGTTCTGGTCCTGGATGTCGAAGGTCACCGAGAACCACGGATAGACCCACTGGAAGAGCACCACGACGATCGCGGCGATCAGGATGAGCAGGAGCACCACCCGCAGCCACGCGGGGCCGGGAAGGATGCGCCACACGGCAGGGAAGATCATGGCTGCGGGATCTCCTCGAGGATCTCGGGCGGGACGCCGTTGCCGGTAGGGGCCCAGTACTCGAGCTCGCCGTGCACGATGTACCGCTCGGCGGCCGAGAACATCGGGTGGCACGTGGTGAGGGTGATGTAGTGCGAGTCCGGCGCCGCGGCGTCGTCGTACGGGTTGGGCGCGATGACCTCGACCTGGGTCGGCTGGACGATGAGGTCGTCGGTCATGCGGTAGACGTACCAGGCCTCCTCCGTCTGCACCACGAGCGCGTCGCCGTCCTGCAGCTCGGCGATGCGGTTGAAGGGCTTGCCGTACGTGGTCCGGTGCGCGCTGATGGCGAAGTTGCCGAGCGCTCCCGGCATGCCCGTGTCGGGATAGTGGCCGATGCCCAGCACGTCGAGGATCTCGGTACGCGTGACGCCCTCGGAGATGGGCTTGACGTAGTCGGTGCCCCAGCGCGGGACGTAGAAGGTCGCGAACGTCTCCCCGAACGCGGGCTCGTCCATGACCGGCGCCGTGTCGGGGGAGAGGCGGAGTTCGGCGGGGATGACCAGGGGACCGTCGTCCGCACCCTCGCCCGCGGTGATGGGTCCGGTGTAGGCCCAGTCGAGGTTGTCGACCACCTCCGCCTGCTCGCGGTCCGCGACGATGTCCGTGTAGAACAGCTGCCACACCACATACAGGCCGATGACGGCACCCGCGATGATGCACAGCTCGCCTACCAGGGAGATGAGGCGCGTACCCACGCTGGGCCGGCGCGGCGGCTCGGGTGCCGGCGCGCCTGGCTGCGTGGGGACTTCCACCGATGCAGGCATGATCGCCAAGCCTACGGGAGCGCGCATCGTGCGGGAATCCCGTGCTGCGCACCACGCTCGGTACCCTTGTGCCTGAGCACCGCGCGCGTGCGCGGTCACAGCAGAGCGACGGAGTGTGCAGTGGCAAGGTCGAAGAAGCGCGACGAGAACGTCTACAAGGCCCCCCGGAACCTGGGCAAGCCCCAGTCCGACAACCCCAAGTGGCTGCTGCCGACCGCGCTCACGCTGCTGGTGGCGGGCCCCGTGTGGATCGTCGTGTACTACACCGCCAAGGGTCAGTACCCGATCCCCGGCATCGGCGACATGAACCTCATCGTGGGCTTCGTCCTCATGGCGACGGGCATGGGCCTCCTCACCCGCTGGAAGTAGGAATCACACGCCTGTAGTTCTCCCCAGATCCCTCCACAGCGGTGGAGAAAAACACACCGGTGTAGTTATCCCCCGGATGTGGATGGAGATGGGGATAACTACACGGATGTCATTCACATCTGTGGATGAGTGTGGGGAAACCAGGGGTTCGCGCCGTACTTGTCCACAGGTTCGGCCTGTGGATGACCTGGGGACGATGCAGGGCCCGGGCCTGTGGGGAAGCCCCGGAGCGGCGCCCACCCCCGTGCCGAAGTGGTGGCTCATGGTCGGTTGCTGGAGGTCCTCGTCTCGCAGTGGTGCCTGAGAGTCGCCGCCGGCCAGGCGTACCGAAGCGCCCGACCACCAGCGACCACTGCGGCGCGGTGATCTCTCAGGTCCGGCAACCAGCCACCATGTCCGCAGGCCGGGGCGGCGCGCGGGTCGAGCGGACCCGGGCAGCACGAAGGCCCCGCCGCGGATGCGACGGGGCCTCGATGCGGGACGGCTACGCGGGCCTGCGTTCGACCCAGTGGAGCATCGCGAGCATGGTGAGCGCGCCGGCGACCGCACCGCCCAGGTGACCCTGCCACGAGATGTTCGGGATCACGAAGCCGAGCACCAGCCACAGCCCCGCCGTGGTGAGCAGCGAGCGGTAGTCGAGCCTGAGCTTGGAGAGCACCACTCCGTAGGCGGCGATGAGCCCGAAGATCGCTCCCGATGCGCCGCCGTGCAGCGCGACCGATGGCGCGATGAGCGTGGCGACGAGCGAGCCGCCCAGCAACGACGCGAGGTAGAGCGCCGCGAAGCGCATGCGGCCGAGGATGGGCTCGAGCTGCGTCCCGAACTGGAACAGCACGAGCATGTTCATGCCGAGGTGGAGCAGGCCGAAGTGCACGAACCCGGAGGAGACCCAGCGGTACCACTCGTCGCCCACGTTGGAGTACATCGCGAGCTCTTCGGGGCTGAGGCCCGTCCACAGCCCCCAGGCGTCCTGCCACGTGGCGGTGCCCATGACGAACGTGCCGTAGAGGAAGGCCGCGACGTTGAGCGCGATCAGGGTGTACGTGACGTACGGGGTGCCGTGCGCGGTGGTGAAGCCCAGCCGGTTGACGATCGGTCGGCGCTGCGACGCGGCCTCGCGCACGCAGTCGACGCACTGGATGCCGACCGATGCGGGGCGCTGGCACTCCGGGCAGGCGGGACGTCCGCAGCGCTGGCAGCGGACGTAGGAGACCCGGTCCGGGTGACGCGGGCACGTGGGCGCCGCGGCACCCGGATCGGATGTCATCGGGTGTTACTCGGCGATGGAGATGCCGGTGATCATGACGTCCTCGAGGGGACGGTCGCGGCCATCGGTGGGCGTGGTGGCGATCTTGTCGACCACCGCGCGGGACTCGTCGTCCGCGACCTTGCCGAAGATGGTGTGCTTGCCGTTGAGCCAGCTCGGCTTGTCCACGGTGATGAAGAACTGCGAGCCGTTGGTGCCGCCCGGACGCCCGGTGATGGGGTTGAGACGCTGGCCCGCGTTCGCCATGGCGAGCAGGTAGGGCTCGTCGAAGCGGAGCTCGGGGTGGATCTCGTCGTCGAAGTTGTAGCCCGGGCCGCCGGTGCCGGTGCCGAGCGGGCAGCCGCCCTGGATCATGAAGCCGTTGATGACGCGGTGGAACACCAGGCCGTCGTAGAACGGGTCGTTCGACTTCTCACCGGTCGCGGGGTTCTTCCACTCCTTCTCGCCGGTGGCGAGGCCCACGAAGTTCTTGACGGTCACGGGCGCGTGGTCCGGGTACAGCTCGATGCGGATGTCCCCGGCGGTGGTCTGAAGGGTTGCGATCATGCCCGCTATTGTTCCATGCCCCTCGCCTCGATGCGCCTCAAGTGGCACGATGGACGGAACAGCCTTCTGCCTGGGGACGTTCCCCTCGGCACGGGGGCGAAGTCCCCACGGACCAGGAGGAGCGCAGCATGAGCAAGGTGACTTTCCAGGGCTTCGACGCCGACAAGGCGCGCGATCAGGCGGCCGATGCGGCGAAGGCGGCCCAGGAGGCCGCGCGCGAGGCCTCGGTCGCCGCGCGGAAGGCCGCGAAGCGCGCCAAGGAGTGGGCGGGACCGCAGGTCGAGCACGCCAAGGAGTGGGCCGGACCCAAGGTCCAGGAGGCGTACCACTCGGGTGCACGGAAGGCCTCCCCGTACGTGAAGAAGGCGGGCGGCAAGGCGTCGGAGTGGACGGACGTGGCGCATGCCGCGATCGTGGGCGCCGCCATCCCCGCGGTGATCGCTGCGATCGAGGACGCGGCGCGCGAGGAGCCGGAGCCCAAGGCCGGCCGCTCGTGGGGCAAGGTGCTGGTCCCGCTCGCGCTCGCCGCGGCGGCAGGTGCCGCCGTGGTGGTGTGGGCGCGTCGCGACCAGGGCCGCGATGCCTGGGCCGGCGAGGACGAGGAGTGGGAGTTCGCCGCCGAGGGCGACCTCAAGGACCAGGTGCGCCGCAACGTCAACAAGGCTGTGGACGCCGCCGCCGACGCCGCGAAGAAGGCCGCGGACGCCGCGAGCGCCGCCGCCGCTGCCGCCGCCGAGGTCATCACCGAGAAGGCCGGTCCCGCGTTCACGCAGGTCAAGGACACCGCCGTCACGGAGGCCAAGAAGGTCGCCGAGGTCGCGGGTCCCGCGTTCACGCAGGTCAAGGACACCGCCGTCACGGAGGCCAAGAAGGTGAAGGAGGCCGCCGACGAGGCGCGTGCGCGGGCCACCGACGGCGTCGTGTCGACCATCGACGATGCGGGCGACGTCTGGGAGGACGCCGCCGAGGAGCTCGGCGAGCAGATCGACGACCTCAAGGGCGAGTACAAGGCCGACGACAAGTAGTCGCGCAGCACGCAGCGGGGCCCGGCCGTGCGGCCGGGCCCCGCTGTCGTCTCGCGCTCAGGCCCGCGGCGTCGTGACGGTGAGCAGCGCGCTGGCACCACCCACGTCGGCGACGTATGCGTGGTCGACGTCGCTGACCCAGGTGATCAGCTGCCCGGCGGCGGCTCTCTGCGGAGCATCGACGGGCCCCGCTGTGACGGCGCCGCGCAGCACCAGCAGCCGCTCGACCACGCCTGCGCCGTGCGCGCCCGACCGGTGCTCATGCCCGCCCGCGAGCTCGAGCCGGTAGACCTCGACGACCTCGTCCTGCGCCTCGTCGACATCGAGCAGCGAGGCGACGATGCCGTCCGCGGCGACCTCCGCGCCGCGATGCTGGGCCAGCAGCGCCGCGAGCGGCGTGCCCAGCGCGGCGGCCAAGGCGTACAGCGTCGACAGGTTGGGATTGCGCGAGCCGTGCTCGATCTCCGACAGCGAGCCCTTGCCGATCCCGGCGGTGCGAGCGAGCGCCCCGAGGCTCATGCCGCGCTCGATCCGCGCCGCGCGCACCCGCGTGCCGATCACCCGCGCCAGCTCCGCCGCCTCCATGCCTCGAGCATACGGTGCGGCGTTCCATGAACGGAACACGGGTGATAGCGTTCTGTTCATGGAACGCACCTGGGTTCACGCCGCGGCGGTCGGCGTCACGACGGCGCTGGTGGGCTTCACCAGCTCGGTCGCGGTGCTCATCGCGGGCCTCACCGCTGCGGGCGCCGACGCGGACCAGGCGTCGTCCGGGCTGCTGGTGCTGTGCGTGAGCGTCGGGCTGGGCACCATGGTGCTCTCCTGGCGCATGCGGACGCCGATCACGCTCGCGTGGTCGACCCCGGGTGCTGCGCTGCTCGCGACGCAGGCCTCGCTGGGCTGGGCGGCCGCCGTCGGCGCCTTCCTTGTCACGGGCTTCCTGATCGCGGCGATCGGCCTATGGCCGTGGCTCGGCAGGCTCGTCGCCTCGATCCCGGCACCGCTGGCCCAGGCCATGCTTGCCGGCGTGCTGGTCCCGTTGTGCCTGCGTCCCGTCACCGAGCTCGCCGCCGACCCGTGGCCCGTCGCGGTCGTGATCGTGATCTGGTTGGCCCTGCAACGCCTCGCCCTCCGGTGGGCGACGCCCACGGCCTTCGCCGCGGCGCTCGCCGTCATCGCGGTGCAGGCCGGCGCCGGTGCGCGCGGGGCGCTCGTGCCGCCGACCCTCGACCTGACCGCGCCGGAGATCACCGGGGCGGCCGTCGTCGGCATCGCGCTGCCGCTCACGGTGGTCACCATGGCGTCTCAGAACGTGCCCGGCATCGCGGTGCTCGCGAGCGCCGGCTTCCGGGTGCCGTGGAGGGCGACGATGCTGGTCACCGGCGCGGGGACCGCGCTCGGCGCGGCCGGGGGCGGACATGCCGTCAACCTCGCGGCCATCACCGCCGCCCTGCCGGCATCCCCCGACGCCGCCCGCGACCCTGAACGGCGCTGGATCGCCGCCTTCGCCGCCGGCTGCTCCTACCTGGTGCTCGCGGGCGCGGGCGCGACGCTCGTGGCGCTGTCGCACGCGGGCACCACCGACGCCCTCGCCGTCGTGGCCGGGCTCGCGCTGCTGCCGACCCTCGCCTCCTCCCTCGCGGGTGCCTTCGCGGCGGCGGAGGACCGCATCCCCGCCGCCGCGACGTTCATGCTCGCCGCGAGCGGAGCGACGCTCGCGGGCATCGGGTCCGCCTTCTGGGCGCTCGTGGGAGGGCTGGCGATCCGCACGCTGCTGGGCTCACGGACACGGTCCGAGCATGCGGGTCCCGGCGTCGGCGCCGAGCACCCGGACCCGCTCAGCCCGTCGCGGTCATGAGCGCGACCGCGGCCACGCCCGCCGTCGTCCCGCCCGGGCCCGCCTCGAAGCGCACCTCGATGCCGTCGGCCGGCGCCTCGACCTCGTAGAGCGACTCGATCACGTCCCCGTACAGCGGCACGTTGCGCGCCACGGTCGACGCGGGCGCGGCGACCTCGCCGCCCAACCGCACCACCGCATCGTCCCCGCCGGACGGCAGCCCGACCAGGGTCCGGATGCGCACCAGGTGCGGACCCGCGGCCCGCGGCTTGAGGGTGTAGGAGAACCAGTCCTCCGCCATGCGCCAGCTGCGGGCGTTGGTCCATTCGATCCGGGACGCCTGCGACACGTAGCCGTGGTCCATCTCCGACTGCTGCTCGCCGGGGGCGACCACGTCGACCACGTCGGCGTCCTCGAGCTCGTCCGCGTCGAGCTCGCTCAGCATGGTGCGAAGCTCGTCGGCGGAGCCACCCACCGGGAAGTAGACGGTGACGCGCTCGTCGTGGACCTCGTTGTACGGCTCGAGCTCGAGCCTGACCGGCACGGGCGCATCGCCGTCGAGGCGGAAGGCCGTGAGCATCGCCCGCCGGCCGAGCACGCCCGCGTCGAACGCGCCGTCCTCGCCCTCGCCCACCACGGCAGGCGTCTCGATCATGCGGCGACGGGGCCCGAGGGCGATGTGCGGCGCATCCTTGCCCGTCGCGACCATCCCCTCGAGCCCGTCGGCGCCATCGCGGTGCGCGAGCACGAACGGACCGAGCCGGAACGAGGCCCACGGAGAGCCGTCCGGAAGGGGCTCGAGCGCGAGGTGGGGGGACAGCTCGAGGACGATGCGCGTCGTCCCCTCCCACCGCCGGTCGAGAGCGACCTCGCGCGCGTCGGATGCGACCTCGACGAGCTCGCCGTCGACGTTCACCTCCGCGCCGTCGGACCAGTCGGGGATGCGCAGGCGCACGGTGCGCCGGTGGGGCTGGGCCGCGGTCACGTCGATGACGACGCTCCACGACGCCTTGAGATCGGCGCGCACCTCGAGCCGGATGCCGTCCCAGTCGAGCGTCGCGGGCTCGTAGATCTCGACGCGGGGGCTGTCGCCGTCGCGCGAGAACAGGAAGCGGTCGTAGCGGCAGTGGCTCTCGAGCCCGCTGCCCACGCAGCACCACATCGACTCCCCGTGGCTCGAGTACACGCGGTAGTGCGCGGGGCGCAGGGGGGAGAAGTACACGAAGCCGCCGTGGCCGGGGTGCTGCACCGTGAGCGCGTGGTTGTAGATCGCACGCTCGGCGAACTCGACCAGGTCGAGCCGGTCCGAGGCCTGGCGGAACAGGTCCGTGATGGTGAGCATGTTGAACGTGTTGCAGGACTCGGGCCCGAGCGCCTCGAGGATCATCGCGCGGAAGTCCTCCTTGGGGTGGAAGTGCTCGCGCACCCCGTGACCGCCAAGGGAGATGGTGCGCTCGTGGACCACCGCGTCCCAGAAGACGTGCGCGGCGTCGACCAGGTCCGCGTCACCCGAGCGCGCGTAGCCGATCACCTTGGGCACCTGCGTGTTCGCGTGCAGACCCGTCAGCCGGTCCTCGCCCGCGAGCAGCGGGTCGAGCAGGAGGTGGTGCGACCAGCGGCGGCCCTCGGCGGCGAGGTCGTCGCGCCCCGTGAGCGCGGCGAGGCGGAAGAAGGCATCGTTCATGCCGCCGTACTCGGCGGTGAGGATCGACTCGATCTGCGCATCGTCGAGAACCGCGGAGATCCCCATCCACCAGTCGGCCCACGCGACCGCCATCGCGAGCGCGTCCGCCTGCCCGGCGACCTCGTACGCGTCGATGAGCCCGTTGAGGGTCTTGTGGAGGTTGTACAGGGGGACCCAGCGGCCGTTGAGGGCGAAGGGCTCGGCCTCGATGCGACCGGCGCGCAGCTCCTCTCCCAGCTCCACGCCTCTCGGCGCGCCGCCCAGGTAGCCGGTCCCGACCGCCTCCTGGCACTCGCGCCACCCGTCGAGCATCGTGCGCAGGCGCTCGAGGATGTCCTCGCGTCCCGTGGCCGCGTAGAGGTGGGACAGCGCGGAGACGTAATGGCCGCCGATGTGCCCGCCCATCCCGCGCGACTCCCAGTCGCCGTACGGCTCCGCGTGCGCGGGCAGGCCGGCCTCGTGCCGGTAGGGAGCGAGGAGACGATGCGGGTCATGCGTGAGCGCGGTCGCGACGGAGCGGTCGAGCGCGGCGAGCAGCGGACCGCCGGCGAGCGTGATGGAGCCTGCGGGGAAGGACCGCGGAGCGGGGTTATTACAACGTTGGAAATCGCCCATGGTTCGAGGATAGACCGGTGCCGCGACCGGTGGATCCGGGTCGCCTTCGCACGAGGTGTGGCGAATCGCACACTTCCTGGCAAAACCTACATCTTGAGAGGATCGTGAGACTGCCGATAGGACACGCAACTGGACGTGGAGGTACCGATGCCGCAGATCGCCGAGGCCCGGCCATGAGCCCGTGGCCGACCGCGACCCGCGGGCGCACGGCGACTCCCGCCGTCCCCTCCCCGCTCGACGACGACCCTGCACGCCACCGGGCGAGGCTCGACCGGCTGCTCAACGGGCCCCTGATCGATGCGCGGCCCCGCCAGCGGCGGATCCTGTGCGGCGCGGTCGTCCATGTCGACGAGCTCTCCGGCCGCGTCCTGCGCTGCACGCGCGACCACGGCCACGCCGGCACCGATCACGACAACCTGGGCGCCCAGGTGCTCACCGACTGGGCCGAGTCCGGTGGAGCCGAGCTGCTCACCTCGCGCGCGCCCGTGACCCCCACGGGCCAGGCGATCGCCACGATCATGGCCCATATCCGCTCGTACGAGGGCGTGCGCCAATGGCGCCTCGAGCGCGGGCTCGAGGACGATGCGGCCGCGGCCTGGGAGCGCGCCGAGGCGCTGCGGCTGCTGGTGAGGACCCTCGGGCGCTGACCGCTCCTCGCGTCGACCGCCGTCAGGCGCTGCCGGCGACGGCGAGCGTGCCGCCGCACCCCGGGACGGGATGCCACTGCCACCCCGCGCCGAGCCGACGTGCCGGGGTGCCGGGCTCGACCGCGGCATCGGTCGCCGCGATCACGCGCCCGGCGGCCGTCCCGACGACCGCGGGGACCGCGGCCCCGTGGAGCACGCCGTCCGTGAGCCGTTCGAGCCGTGCGACGGACAGGTCCGCGCCGACCACGCCCGCGAGCCTGCCGTCGACCATGACCGGCGCGGTGAGCGTGAGCGTGAGCTCGTCGGTGCAGAGGTAGTCGATGTACGGGCCGGTGAGGTAGGCCCCGCCAGACTCGACCGCGCCACGCCACCACTCGAGACGCGTGTAGTCGTGGAACGACTCGTCGAGCGGGTTGTCGACGGAGTCGAGGCGTCGCAGCGTCCCGGGACGCGCGCCGAGGCCCACGCCGTTCGCCGCGCTCACCCACCACGCGAGGTGCCACGGCGCGTCCTCGAGATAGCCAGGCGCGGCGACGAAGCCGGCACCGATCATGGGTCGCGCATCGTCGAGGGAGGGAGCGACGAGCCACTCGACCGCCTCGTCGACCACGGGACCGGAGGCGGCGCCGGAGGACAGCGCTCCTGCGAGCCGCTCGCGCCAGTCGGCGACCTCGGCGAAGACGGGCCCGAGCGCGGTGCCCAGCACATCCGCGATCTCGAGGATCGCCTCGGCGATCATCGATCCGCCCCCTCGCGGATCGCGAGGAGCCTGTCGACCAGCCAGCCGACCTGCTCGGAGACGACCGCGCGCGCCCCCTCGGGGCTCTCCTCGCCGATCGCGGCGAGCAGCCGGCGATGGCGAGCGGCGTTCCCGGTGACCACGCCGTGCTCCTGCAGCGCGATCCACAGCAGCGGACCGAACTCGGCCTGGAGCCGCACCTGCTCGGACACCAGGCGCGCGGACCGCGACAGCGCCGCCACCTCGATCCGGATGCCGTTCTCGGCGCGACGCGCGGCGACGCCGTTCGCGACGGCTCCGTCCTCGATCAGCGTGGCGAGCATCGCGACCTCGTCGGGGGTCGCGAACAGCGCCGCGCGCTCGGCGGCGGCAGCGGCGATGAGCCCGTAGTGCAGGCCCATGTCGCGCACCTCGACGCGCGACAGCCCGGTGAGGCGCGACGTCAGGGCGGCCCGCGCATCGTCCCCGCTTCCGCACACGAAGCTGCCGCCCGCGCGGCCGCGCCGCGTCTCGATGAGCCCCGCGGAGCGCAACGACTCGAGCGCCTCCCGTGCCGTCACCGTCGCGACGCCGAACTGGCGCCCCAGGTCCTGCTCGGTGGGAAGGCGCTCGCCCTGCTCGAGCAGGCCCAGCTGGATGGCGTCCGCGAGGCGCTGCGCGACGGCCTCGGCACGCCCGACCGGTGCGAGCGGCGCGAAGATCGCGGCATGGGTGGCCGAGCGCGCGGCGTACGCGCCCGTGCCCCAGATCAGTCCCACCGCGCCATTGTGACGCGCCTCCGGCACCCCGGAAAGGTCTGGAACCAGAGATTTAATCAACTCGTTACACGCCGAGTCTTGCAAAAGACATCTGGAACCAGATGAATAAGGGGGCATGGACCCCGCCATCCGCCTCCGCGGCCTGCACAAGCGCTTCGGCGACACCATCGCGGTCGCCGACCTCGACCTCGACATCGCCGAGGGCGAGTTCTTCTCGATGCTCGGCCCCTCGGGCTCGGGCAAGACCACGGTGCTGCGCATCATCGCCGGCTTCGAGCAGCCCACCTCCGGCTCGGTCGCGCTGTTCGGCCGCGACGTCACCGCCCTCGCGCCCTTCGCTCGGCCCGTGAACACGGTCTTCCAGGACTACGCGCTGTTCCCCCACCTCAGCGTCATCGCCAACGTCGAGTACGGCCTGCGGGTCGCCGGCGTCGCGCGCAAGGAGCGCCGCGCCAAGGCGGAGGAGGCGCTCGCCTCGGTCCGGCTCGCGGGCTTCGAGGATCGGCGCCCGCATGAGCTCTCCGGCGGCCAGCGCCAGCGTGTGGCCCTGGCCCGCGCCATCGTGCTGCGACCGCAGGCGCTGCTGCTCGACGAGCCGCTCGGCGCGCTCGACCTCAAGCTGCGCGAGCAGATGCAGGTCGAGCTCAAGGAGCTCCAGCGCTCGCTGGGCATCACGTTCGTGTTCGTCACCCACGATCAGGACGAGGCCCTCACGCTGAGCGACCGCGTGGCCGTCTTCGACGCGGGCCAGGTGGTCCAGCTGGGCACGCCGCGCGAGGTGTACGACCACCCGCGCAACCCGTTCATCGCCTCGTTCGTGGGCTCCTCGACCCTTCTCGAGCCCGACGTCGCCGCACGGTTCGGGCTGCCCGCGGTGGCCACGGCCGTGCGGCCCGAGCGAGTCACGCTCGACGGCGCGGACGGCGGCGTGCCGGGCACCATCGCCGAGGTCATCTACACGGGCCCCGAGCACCGCATCGTGATCGATCTCGACGACGTCGGCGCGCGGATCACCGCGCTCGAGCCCAACATCGGCGCCGGCCGGCGCCGCAGCCGCGGCGACCGCGTGACCGTGAGCATCGACCCCGCCGCCGCCGCGCCCCTCGAGTCGGACGCCTCCGCGGCCTGACCCCACCCAGCCAGCACCACCGAGCAGCATCCAACGAAAGGAAGTAACCGTGTCGAAGTCCCCGTCCCGCACGGCCCTCCGGGCCGGCCTCGCCGCGACCGCGGTCGTGTCCCTCGCCGCGTGCGGCACCTCCAGCTCCGACGGCGGCTCGGAGGCCGCCGCGTCGCTGGGCGCCACCGAAGGCTCCGTCTCGATCCTCGCGTGGCCCGGCTACGTCGAGGACGGCAGCAACGACGCCTCCGTCGACTGGGTGTCCGGCTTCGAGGAGGCGACCGGCTGCATGGTCGACGCCAAGACCTACGGCACCTCCGACGAGGCCTACCAGCTCATGCAGAGCGGCGGCTACGACGTGGTCGCCGCCTCGGGCGACCTCACCCTCCGCCTCATCGCGGCGGACCTGGTCGCGCCCGTCAACACCGACCTGCTCGAGAGCTACGACGGGATCTTCGACTTCCTCAAGGACAAGGAGTGGAACTCCGTCGACGGCGTGTCCTACGGGGTGCCCCACGGCTACGGCGCCAACCTCCTCATGTTCAACACCGACGAGGTGTCCCCGGCCCCCACCAGCTGGGACGTCGTGTTCGACAAGGCCTCGGACTACGCGGGCAAGGTCACGGCGTACGACTCGCCCATCTACATCGCGGACGCCGCCATGTACCTCATGGCGCACAACCCCGACCTGGGCATCGAGAACCCGTACGCGCTCGACGAGGACCAGTTCGCCGCCGCGGTCGACCTGCTCAAGACGCAGAACGCGAGCATCGGCGAGTACTGGTCGGACTACCTCCTGGAGATCCAGGCCTTCGAGTCCGGCGACTCCGTGGTCGGCACCACGTGGCAGGTCATCCAGAACTCGATCTCGAGCGGCAACACCGATGTGGTGCTCCCCGAGGAGGGCGCGACCGGCTGGTCCGACACCTGGATGATCGCATCCGAGTCCGAGGCGCCCAACTGCGCGTACGCGTGGCTCGACTACATCGCGAGCCCCGAGGTCAACGCCCAGGCGACCGCGTACTTCGGCGAGGCGCCGTCCTCCGAGGCCGCATGCGACTTCCGCGACGACTGCGAGGCGTACCACGCGGGCGACGAGGAGTACGCCGCCCAGATCTGGTACTGGACCACCCCGGTGAGCGACTGCGTCGACGGCCGTGAGGACGTCGAGTGCGTCGACTACTCCGAGTGGACCAAGGCCTGGCAGGAGATCAAGGGCTGACGTCCCCGACCGGCGCCGGGCCCCGTCCCCCGCGGGGCCCGGCGCACCCATCCCCCGCATCGTCCCTCGAAGGAACCATGACCTCGCATCGCGTCTCCACCTACCTGGCCCCTCGCCGGCGCCTGCAGCTCGCGAGCCTGCTGACGGCGCCCGTGCTGTGGCTGGGCCTCGTCTACATCGTCGCCCTCGCGGCGCTGCTCGTGACCGCGTTCTGGACGGTCGACGAGCTCACCGGCCAGGTGCAGATCGAGTGGACCACCGAGAACGTCGTCGAGGTGTTCACGGAGGCGCTCTACCGGACCGTCACCCTGCGCACGCTCGGCATCGCGCTGCTGGTCACCCTGATCGACATCGCCGTCGCGGTGCCGGTCGCGTTCTTCATGGCGAAGGTGGCGGGCACGCGCCTGCGCCACCTGCTGGTGATCGCGGTGCTCGCCCCGCTGTGGGCGTCCTACCTGGTCAAGGTCTACGCGTGGCGCGCGCTGCTGTCCTCGGACGGGCTCATCGAGTGGGCGGCCTCGCCGTTCGGGGGATCGACCCCCGGCTACGGGCTCGTGGGCGTGGTGCTGACGCTGTCCTACCTGTGGCTGCCGTACGTCATCATGCCCATCTACGCGGGCTTCGACCGCGTGCCGGACCGCCTGCTCGAGGCATCGGCCGACCTGGGCGCGCAGGGCTGGCGCACGCTCGTCTCGGTGGTGCTGCCGATGATCCGGCCGGCGATCATCGCGGGCTCGATCTTCGCGTTCTCGCTCAGCCTGGGCGACTACATCTCCACCAAGATCGTGGGCGGAGCGACGCAGATGCTGGGGACGCTCGTCTACGACAACGTGGGCGCCGCCAACAACCTCCCGCTCGCCGCAGCGATCTCGTTCATCCCGATCGGGATCATCCTCGTCTACCTCGCCGCGGTCCGCCGGACCGGGGCGCTCAGGAGCCTCTGATGCAGCTCGGACGCGTCGCCCGCATCGTCCTCGGCGCCATCACCCTGGTGGTGCTCGCCCTCATCTACCTGCCGCTCGGGGTGGTGTTCCTCAACTCGATCAGCACCTCGGAGAGCCTGTCCTGGCCGCCGCCGGGCTTCACGCTCGAATGGTGGGGGCGTGCGCTCCACAGCACGGGAGCCCTCGAGGCGCTCGGCACGTCGGTGGTCGTCGGGGCCATCGCGTCCGCCATCGCGCTGGTGCTGGGCACGCTCGCGGCGATGGCCCTGTCGCGCTACCGGTTCTTCGGCAAGGAGACCGTCAACCTGCTCATCGTGCTGCCGATCGCGCTGCCCGGCATCGTCACCGGCATCGCGCTCAACAACGCGTTCCGCACCCTGATGGGCGTCGACCTCGCGATGTGGACCCTGGTGGTCGCGCACGCGACGTTCTGCATCGTCACCGTCTACAACAACGCCTTCGCGCGCCTCAACGCGTCGGGCACCCGCCTCGAGGAGGCGTCGATGGACCTGGGCGCGGGACTCTTCACCACCTTCCGGCTGGTGACCTTCCCGCATCTCAAGTCCGCGCTGATGGCGGGCGGCCTCCTCGCCTTCGCGCTCAGCTTCGACGAGATCATCGTCACCACCTTCACCGCGGGCACCGGCGTCACCACGCTGCCGCTGTGGATCCTGCAGAACATGTTCCGCCCGTCGCAGGCGCCCGTGGTCGCGGTCATCGCGGTGATCCTCGCGGTCGTGTCGGTGATCCCGCTCGCGATCGCGCAGCGCCTCACCGCCAAGGACGCGGAGGCCGTCTCGCGCTGATCCTCGCCGGCCGTCCCGTGCGCGCGGCGCTCTCGACGGGGCGGGCGGCGGATCGCCGGGACCAAGGGTTGACCTTCCAGCCCAGGGGAAGGCCTACGGTCGTGTCATGAACGACACCACGCTTGCCGGCGGGACCGGCACCGTCATCGACCTCGACGTCTCGGGCATGACCTGCGACGGCTGCTCCTCGAGCGTGCACGATGCGCTCGTCGCCCTGCCCGGCGTGCGCTCCGCCTCGGTGGATCACGCGAGCGGCAAGGCCGTGGTCCTGCTCTCGCCCGAGACCTCCGCCGAGGACTTCGCCTTCGAGGCCGACGCCGCGGTGCACGATGCGGGGTACACCCTCGAGTCCGCACGCGAGGTCGAGCTCGCGACCGTGGGCGAGGACGAGGGGATGGCGTCCTGCGGCGGCCATTGCGGCTGCGGGTCCGCGAAGGACGAGACGCCGGTCCAGGCCGCCGATGAGGCCGGCTGCTGCGGCGGGGGAGCGGGCGGCTGCTGCTGAAGGCCCCCGCGCATCGTCTCCACGACCCCGGACATGACGAAGGCCCCGCCGCCGGCGGGGCCTTCCGTTCCTGGTGGAGCCTAGGGGACTCGAACCCCTAACCCCCTGCTTGCAAAGCAGGTGCGCTACCAATTGCGCCAAGGCCCCTCGTGGTCTGCCGATGGTCAGCGGACCGGATGGTGGACATCGTCCCACACGTCTCGATCGGAGTTCTCGGTGATGAGGACGAACGCGACGGCGCCAGCCACGAAGGCGGCTGCCAGGATCAGCGTGGTCCTCATCGAATCACCTCGGTGGGCCCAGGAGGACTTGAACCTCCGACCTCTTCGTTATCAGCGAAGCGCTCTAACCGCCTGAGCTATGGGCCCCTCGCGGCATCACTGCCGCGGCGATAAACGATACCGGACGCCAGCCGCGAAACAAAATCGCGGCCGGCGCGGGCGGGATCAGTCGTCCGTGAGGGTGACGTAGACGCCGCCGACCACGGAGGAGACCACGTTGTAGAGGAACGCGCCGATGGCCGACAGGGCGGTCAGCAGGACCACGTTGATGACGGCGACGAGGGTCGCGGCGCCCATCACCTTGTTCTGCTGGACGAACTGCATGATGTCGACCTCGGAGTCGGTCGAGAACAGCTTGACGACCCACTCGTTGACCAGCGTGAACACGCCCATCTGGTTGAGCACGGTCCACAGCACGAAGACCGCGACCACGAACATGATGCCTGCGGCGATCGAGAGCAGGAAGCCGAGCTTGAGCGCCGACCACGGGTCGATGCGCGACAGCAGCACGCGCGCCTTGCGGGGGCCGCCCTTGGCGGTCGGCACGCCCAGGTCGTCACCCGCCTTGAAGCTGTCGGCCGCGCGGCCGGCGAAGTCCTTGACCTTGGCCGCACCGGCGCCGAGCACCGCGGTGCCCGTGCCGATCGCGCCGTCGCGCCGCGCCGGTGCCTCGGTCGGGGCGGCGGGCGTCGCGGGAGCGGCGGGAGCCGCCGGGACGCCGGTCGGGGCGAAGGCCTGGGGCTGCGTCGGGCGCACGGTCTGCGGCGCGCTCTGGCGCGGGGCCTGCTGCGGCGCGGGCTGGCTGGTCGGCTGCTGCGTGGACTGCGGCGCGGCGGGCCGCGTGGTGGGGACACCCTCGGGCGCCGTCTGCGGGCGGAGCGCCGTGCGCGTCGGGATCGAGCCCGTCGACGTCGGAGCCGCCGCCGAGGCCGCCGGAGCGGGCTGCGAGGTGGGCGACTGCGTCGACACCGGCGTCTCGGCTCCCACCGGCATGAAGGCACGGCGTGCCGGGACCTGTCCCGTGGTCGGCTCCGTCGGTCGCGGCGTGTAGAGGCCGCGGGCCGTCGAGGTGGTGCGGTCGTCCGCGTTCATCCATGCTCCCTGTGTTCTGACACGCTTCCGAGCGGTCCGGTCCGCTCGCCGACGCGTGCGGGCATCATCGTCAAGGGTAACCGAGGCGCGTGCGCAGGTCATTCCCCCTGGTCGCGCGCCGCGGATCCCCTGCCGGGAGCGCTCAAGTTCGGTTAGCGTGGCCGCATGACGGCCGTGGCACCGGATCCGGAGAGCATGTCGAACGCCGCGCGCGCCCTCGCGTTCGCGCGACGGGTGCCGGGCACCATCGCGGTCACCGCGATCATCCTCGCGGTAGGCGCGCTGACCGGGGCCCTGTGGACGTCCGCCGAGTCGAACGGACTGGTCGACCGGTGGGGCTGGGGCGTCGACGAGTTCGCGGAGGGTCGTTGGCTCAACCTGCTCGCCGGGGCCGCGATCGCGCCCGAGCCATGGATGTACGGCCTGATCCTCGTCGTCTTCTGCGTCGGGGGCGGCTACCTCGAGCTGCACTACGGCACGCTCCGGATGCTGCTCGCGGTCCTGGGCACGCACGTGGTCGCGGTGCTGGCGACCGCAGGGCTGCTGCTGGTGCTCGGCGCCGCGGGGGTCGACTGGGCCGAGGAGCTCGCCCACGTCCCCGACGTGGGCTTCAGCAACGGCGGCTTCGGAGCGCTCGGCGCGGCGACGGCAGGCTTCCCGTTGCTGTGGCGCCGGCGCGTCCGGCTCGTGGTGTCGCTGTACTGCATCGCGATGATCCTCTACGCCGCCGAGATCTGGGACTTCACCCACGCGACGGCCTTCCTCACCGGCGTGCTCATCGGCCCCTGGGTGGTGGGTCGCGCGCGCGAGAGCGTCGACTGGCGGTTCGGCACGCAGGAGGTGCGCGATGCCGCAGCCATCGTCCTCGCGTTCGGGAGCCTCCATCAGCTCCTCACCCGGATCTGGCCCGGCTCGGGCGGGATCCTGGACTTCGGTGGCAGCACGGACGATGCCACCATCACCACGCTCGGCCTCGTGGGCAGCGCAGTGGTCTCGCTCGCGTTCGCATACGCGCTGCACAAGGGCCGCCGGGGCGCGTGGTGGGTCATCCTCGTGCTCGCGTCCCTCGCGCTCGTCGGCGGCTTCTTCGTGGAGCCGACCCCCTCGGTGATGCTCGACCTGCTGCTCGACGCGGCGCTCGTGGTGCTGCTGCTGGTCTGGCGGCGCTGCTTCGCTGTCAAGGCGTCGAAGGCCAGCCGGCGCCGCGTGTGGCGGCGGGGCCTCCTGACCCTGGCGGGCCTCATGACCTTCACGGTCGTCGCGATCCTGACGCTCGGCGATCAGGTCTCCCCCTCGCCCACGCTCGGCCGTGCGGTCGGCGAGGCGGCCGCCCGCGTGCTCGGCGGCACCACGGGCCTCGAGGGCACCACCGACCTCGCGCGCACCCTGCTCAGCGCGATCGGGATCGTCTGGTTCATCGCCTTCGCGATCTTCCTGGCCTCGCTGCTGCTCGCGTCGCGCCAGCACAGCACCGAGAGCGCCGTGCGGGACCGCTACATCGCGCTCCAGCGGGACACACCCGCGATGACGAGCATCGGGTACATGACCCGGTGGGACGGCATCGACCACTGGATCTCCGACGACGGTCGCGGGGGGGTCGGCTTCAAGCAGGTCGGGAGCACCGTCATCGTCCTCTCCGATCCCGTGGGCGACGCGGGCGTCGCCGCGACGCACGCCGAGCTCGCGGACTACTGCCGCTCCCGCGGGTGGCGCCTCGCCTACTTCGCCGTGAGCGAGGACGCGCGGACCACGCTCGAGGGCGCGGGCTGGAAGGGCATCCAGGTCGCCGAGGACACGGTCGTCCACCTGCCGGAGCTCGCGTTCACCGGCAAGGCGTGGCAGGACGTGCGGTCCGCGATCAACCGTGCCAAGCGCGAGGGCGTGACGATGCGCACCGTGCGTTTCGCGGACGCGCCCCGCGGCATGAAGGACCAGCTCGAGGCGATCTCCGCGCAGTGGGCGGGGGACAAGTCGCTGCCCGAGATGGGCTTCACGCTGGGCGACCTTCACGAGGCGGACGACCCGAACGTCGAGATGCATGTGGCGGTCGACGCCGACGGCACCGTCCACGGCATGACCAGCTGGCTGCCGGTCTACCGCGACGGCGACGTGGTCGGCTGGACCATCGACATCATGAAGCGCCGCCTCGACGACGGCGTGATGAGCGGCGTGATGGAGTTCCTCATCGCGCAGTCCGCGGTCGAGTTCAAGGAGGCGGGCTACGAGTTCATCTCGCTGTCCGCCGCGCCGCTCAGCTACTCAGGCGAGGTCGAGGGGACCATCGAGCGCCTTCTCGACGTGCTCGCCGACAAGATGGAGCCCTACTACGGCTTCACGAGCCTCGAGCGGTTCAAGGCGAAGTTCAAGCCCGAGCACCGTCCGCTGTTCCTCATGTACCCGGACGAGGCGCAGCTGCCCGCGATCGCCGCCGCGATCCTGCGCGCCTACCTCCCTGACGCGACGGCCGCCGACATGGTGCGCGCGGCGGTGACGCGACCCGACTGAGGCCGTCGGGCATCGTGCTCGCGCCTAGTGCCCCGCCCCGAGGTGACCGGACATGCGGCCGTGGAACGCGCGCGAGGCCTCGTTGAGGCCCACGATCTCCACCGCGGTGCCGTGCGTCGCGTACTTGTGCTCGACGGCGTCGAGCGCCGCGACGGTCGAGGCGTCCCACACGTGCGAGTGCGTCATGTCGATGACCACGCGCTCGGGGTCGCCCGCGTAGTCGAACTGGCTGTAGAGGTCGTTCGAGCTCGCGAAGAACAGCTCGCCGGCCACCGTGTAACGGCGCACGCCGTCCTCGACCGGGCCGCCGGTGACCTCCGCGAGGTGGGCGACGCGGCGGGCGAACAGCACGCTCGCGAGCAGGACGCCCGCCACCACGCCGTAGGCGAGGTTGTGGGTCACCACCACCACGGCGACGGTGAGCAGCATCACGGAGTTCTCGGACCGCGGCAGGCGCGTGAGCGTCGACGGGCGGATCGAGTGCCAGTCGAACGTGGCCCACGACACGAACAGCATGACGGCGACGAGCGCCGCCATGGGGATCACCGCGACCACGTCGCCGAGGACCAGGATGAGGATCAGCAGGAACACGCCCGCGGACAGCGTCGACAGGCGCGTGCGCGCGCCGCCGGCCTTGACGTTGATCATGGTCTGGCCGATCATCGCGCAGCCGCCCATGCCGCCGAACAGCCCGGTGATGACGTTGGCCGCGCCCTGGCCCCAGGCCTCGCGCGTCTTGTCGGAGTGGGTGTCGGTGACGTCGTCGACCAGCTTCGCGGTCATGAGCGACTCGAGCAGGCCCACGAGCGCGAGGCCGAGCGCGTAGGGGAGCACGATGCGCAGCGTGTCGAGCGTCCACGGCACGTCGGGCACGAACAGCCCGGGCAGCCCCTCCGGCAGCGCGCCCTCGTCGCCGACCGTCGGCACCGCGATGCCCGCCCACACGGTGACGATGGTGAGCACGATGATCGCGACCAGCGGCGCCGGGACGGCCTTGGTGAGGCGCGGCCACAGGAAGATGATCGCGAGGCCCACCGCGACGAGGGCGTACACGGTCCACGGCTTGTCCGTGAGGTGCGGCAGCTGCGCCATCGCGATGAGGATCGCGAGCGAGTTCACGAACCCGACCATGACCGACCGCGGGATGAACCGCATGAGCTTCGCGACGCCGAGGAGCCCGAGCGCGACCTGGATGAGGCCGCCGAGGACGACGGCGAGCACCAGGTAGTCGAGCCCGTGCTCCTTGGCGAGCGGCGCGACCACGAGCGCGACCGCCGCGGTGGCGGCGGAGATCATCGCGGGGCGGCCGCCCAGGAACGCGATCGACACGGCCATGGTGAAGGAGGCGAACAGGCCGACGCGGGGGTCGACGCCCGCGATGATCGAGAAGGAGATCGCCTCGGGGATGAGCGCGAGCGCGACCATGAGGCCGGACACGAGCTCGATGCGCAGCGTGCGCGGCTTGAGAGCGGCCCTCCAGGACGATGCGGCGGCGGCCTCGGGCACACCGGTGGCGGTGCGGGCGGGGGTGGGCATGGGGACTCCGTCCGGGCAGGCGGCGCGCGCGGCGGCGCCGCGTGCAAGGTAGGGGAGGCCGGCATCGGCCGCAGCCAGGGTACCCGGCGCCCCTCGCACGGCTCCGCCGCATCGATGTGCAGGTCCGCCGCACGGGGTGCGACGCGTCGGCGGCGAGCCGGGTCCCGCTGGGACCGGATCGACCGGTGGCGCCGTCGCCTGTGCGACGGAGCCGCGGGGCATGACGACGGCCCGGACCCCCTCGCGGGGATCCGGGCCGTCGAGGAGCCGCTTAGACGGTGACGGGCTCGACGCCGGTGCCGGGCTCGCCGGCCTCGACGGGCGCCTCGCCCGCGAGGTTCGCGCGGAGCTTCGCACCGAGGTCGGCGTCGACGTTGGTCCAGTACTGGATCGCACGCTCGCGGATCTCGTCGGACTTCACCGCGCCGACGTGGCCGGTGATCTGCTCGAGGATGTGCGCCTTGCCCGCGTCGTCGAAGACCTCGCGGTACATGGTGCCGGCCTGACCGAAGTCGTCGTCCTCGGCGTGCAGGGTCGCGGCGGCGCGGACCATCTCGCCGTCCGACTCCCAGTTGCCCGCGTCACCGGCGCGGGCGGCGTCGGCGTGCGCGCCGCCCTTGCTGTTCGGCGCGTAGACGGGCGTGTCGGGCGACGCGAACGAGTAGCGCATCGCGCCGTCCTTGGCGTACGAGTGACCGTTCGCGTCCGCGGCGTGCGGGGAGTTGACCGGCAGGTCGGCGTGGTTGGTGCCCACGCGGTACCGGTGCGCGTCCGCGTAGGAGAAGATGCGCGCCATCAGCATCTTGTCGGGCGAGGCGCCGATGCCGGGGACGAAGTTCGAGGGGGCGAAGGTCGCCTGCTCGATCTGCGCAAAGTAGTTCTCGGGGTTCTTGTTGAGCTCCATGACACCCACCGGGATGAGCGGGTAGTCGCCGTGCGGCCACACCTTGGTGAGGTCGAACGGGTTGAAGCGGTACGTCTTCGCGTCCTCGTAGGGCATGACCTGCACGTAGAGGTCCCAGCGCGGGAAGTCGCCGGCCTCGATGTGCTCGTAGAGGTCGCGGATGTGGTGGTCGCCGTCCGAGCCGGCGAGCTGGCCCGCCTCCTCGATGGTGAGGCCGTGCACGCCCTGCTGGCTCTTGAAGTGGTACTTCACCCAGAAGCGCTCGCCCTCGGCGTTGATCCACTGGTAGGTGTGCGAGCCGTAGCCCTGCATCTCGCGCCACGAGCGGGGGAGGCCGCGCTCGCCCATGAGCCACGTGACCTGGTGGGCCGACTCGGGCTGCAGGGTCCAGAAGTCCCACTGCATGTCGTTGTCGCGCAGGTGCGAGCCGGGGAGGCGCTTCTGCGAGCGGATGAAGTCGGGGAACTTGATGCCGTCGCGGATGAAGAACACCGGGGTGTTGTTGCCCACGAGGTCGTAGTTGCCCTCGGTCGTGTAGAACTTCAGCGCGAAGCCGCGCGGGTCGCGCCACGTGTCGGGCGAGCCGTGCTCGCCGGCCACCGAGGAGAAGCGCGCGAGCATCTCGGTCTGCACGCCGTCCTGGAACAGCGCCGCACGCGTGTACTTCGCGATCTCCGGGTTGGTGGTGGTGAACGTGCCGAACGCGCCGCCGCCCTTGGCGTGCACCACGCGCTCCGGGACACGCTCACGGTTGAACTGCGCGAGCTTCTCGACCAGGTAGTGGTCGGTCAGCGCGGTGACGCCGTTGTTGCCCACGGTCAGCGAGTGCTGGTCCGAGGCGACGGGGGCGCCGGCGTTGGTGGTCGTGAACTTCTCCGACATGGAGGTCCTCCTAGGAAGTGGTGACGTTCAGGTGGTGACGGGGACGGGGTCCGACGCGGTGGCGACCTCGGACTGGCACGACGTGCACAGGCCCCAGAAGGTGACCTCCGCCTCGCTGAGCACGAAGCCGTGGTCGTCGTTCGGGGTCAGGCACGGGGCATGACCGATCACGCAGTCCACATCGGTGATCGCGCCGCAGCGCGTGCACACGAGGTGATGGTGGTTGTCGCCCACCCGGAGCTCGTAGCGGGCCGGGTGGTCACCCGGCTCGATCGACCGGGTGAGCCCACAGCCCGTGAGGTCCCGCAGCACGTTGTAGACGGTCTGGAGGGACACGTCTGGCAACGTCTGCGCGACCTTGGCGTGGATCGCGTCGGCCGAGGCGTGCGGCAGGCCCCTGAGGGCCTCGATGACCGCACGTCGCGGCTCGGTGACGCGCAGACCTGCTCCGCGGAGCAGGTCGGTGGCGTCGCTGAGGTTCATGAGCATCAGCATAGAGCCTTTTTTTGAATGACTCAAATGAAAGTTTCCGCACCGCACCCACAGGTCGCCAACGAGCGCCGCGACGCCCGTGCTCCCATGCTGGAAGCGTGACCAAGTACCCCCAGGTGTGGATACCCCGGGGGATATCTTGTTGATCAGGATCGAGTACCCCGGGAGGTATGTCATGAAGCTGGTCGTCGTCGGCGGAGTCGCCGCAGGAGCATCCACCGCCGCACGGGCGCGGCGTCTCGACGAGTCCGCGGAGATCATCGTCTTCGAGCGCGGCCACCACGTCTCGTTCGCGAACTGCGGCCTGCCGTACCACGTGGGCGAGGTCATCTCCGATCGATCGCGCCTGCTCCTCCAGACTCCCGAGAGCCTGCGCGAGTCGCTCAACCTCGATGTGCGCATCGCCACCGAGATCGTCGCGATCGACCGCGAGGCCAAGACGGTGACCGCGCGGGAGGTCGACAGCGGGCGCGAGTACACCGAGTCCTACGACAAGCTCGCGCTGTGCATGGGCGCCGAGGCGGTCCGTCCGCCCCTTCCCGGCATCGACCACCCCGCCGTCGAGGTGCTCCGCCGCATCGGCGACATGGACCGCATCAAGACCCGTCTCGACCACGCGATCGCCGAGCAGAAGGCGGGACAGCGCGGCACCGTGACCGCCGTCGTGGTCGGCGCCGGCTACATCGGTCTCGAGATGGCCGAGAACCTCCACCACCGCGGCGTGCGCGTCGACGTGGTCGAGCTCTCCGACCAGATCCTGCCGCCCGTGGACGCCGAGATCGCCACGCCCGTCGAGCAGCACCTGCGCATGCGCGGCATCGGCCTCCACCTTTCGACCGCAGCCGCGGCCTTCCAACCGCTGTCCGACTCCGACGGCAGCGACCGCGTGAGCGTCGAGCTCAACTCCGGCACCGTGCTCAAGGCGGACCTGGTCATCCTCGCCGCGGGCGTCAAGCCCGCCGTGCAGCTGGTCAAGGACGCCGGGATCGAGCTGGGCGAGCGCGGCGGCATCAAGGTCGACACGCACATGCAGACCTCGGACCCGGACATCTACGCGGCGGGTGATGCGGTCGAGACCGCCCACCCGGTGCTTCCCGGCCAGTACCTCGCACCCCTCGCGGGCCCCGCGAACCGTCAGGCCCGCGTGGCCGCCGAGAACATCTGCGGCCGCGACACGGAGTACAAGAGCACCCAGGGCACCAGCATCGTCAAGGTCTTCGACATGACCGCGGGCGGCACGGGTGCGACCTCGCGTCAGCTCGACGCCGCAGGCGTCGAGTACCGCGTGGCCCACGTGCACCCGTCGGGCCACGCCGGCTACTACCCCGGCACCGCGATGATGCACATCAAGCTGCTGTTCTCCCCGACCGACGGCCGCGTGCTCGGCGCTCAGGCGTGCGGCTTCGACGGCGTCGACAAGCGCCTCGACCTCTTCGCCATGGCGGTCCGCTCGGGCCTCACGGTCTTCGACCTCGAGGAGCAGGAGCTCGCCTACGCGCCGCCGTTCGGCTCCGCGAAGGATCCCGTCAACATGGCCGGCTTCGTCGCCGCCAACACCATCCGCGGCGACTTCACGCTCTGGTACGCGCAGGAGTGGCCGCTCGCCGACGGCGCGCGCCTCGTGGACGTGCGCACCCCCGAGGAGTACGGCATCCATCACCTGCCCGGCGCCGAGTCGGTGCCGCTGGCCACGTTCCGCGAGGCCATCAAGGGCTGGGAGGACAAGGACCAGCCGATCCGCCTCTACTGCGCGGTCGGGTTCCGTTCGTACCTGGCCCACCGGATCCTGGTGCAGAACGGCTTCACGGACGTCGCCACCCTGTCCGGCGGCTCCACGACGTTCGGGCATGTCCACGACGACCCGGCCGACCAGTACACGGCGCAGCCTCCGATGGAGAACTACGCGGAGAAGGTCTCGGTCGCCTCGGCGGTGGCCGCCGCGACCGGCCAGATGACCGAGCTCGACTGCACGGGCCTCGCGTGCCCCGGCCCGATCATGCGCCTCGCCGACGCGATGAAGAAGGCCAACGCCGGCGACGAGGTCCGCGTGACGGTCTCCGACCCGGGCTTCGCGCTCGACGGACCCGCGTGGGCCTCGAAGAACGGCCACACGCTCGTATCTCTCGACCCCAAGGGGCCCGGCTTCGTGGGCACCTTCCGCAAGGGCGGCGTGGCCCCGGTCGCGAGCGGGCAGGCGATCGGCGGCAGGAGCAAGACCTCGATGGTGGTCTTCAGCGGCGACCTGGACAAGGTGCTCGCGGCGTTCATCATCGCCAACGGCGCGGTCGCCATGGGCGACGAGGTCTCGATGTTCTTCACGTTCTGGGGCCTCAACGCCCTGCGCAAGGCCGAGCCGCCCAAGCGTGAGAAGAAGATGATGGACAAGATGTTCGGCGCCATGATGCCTCGCGGCGCGGAGAAGCTCACGCTGTCGCAGATGCACATGGCGGGAGCCGGCACCGCCATGATCAAGAACGTCATGAAGCAGAACGACGTGCCGTCGCTGCCCGAGCTCATCAGGTCGGCGCAGGACGGCGGCGCCCGCCTGCTGGGCTGCACGATGACCATGGACCTGCTGGGCATGGCTCAGTCGGACCTGCTCGACGGCGTCGAGCTCGCCGGTGTCGCGACCTTCCTGGGCGAGGCCAACGAGAGCGGCACCACGCTCTTCATCTAGGCCGGCACCAAGCCGACACGCCGCATCGTCCCCTCGAGGGGCGGTGCGGCGTCGTCATGTCACCCGGTGGTGGCGGCGGGATGCGTCGCGGGGTTCTCGAGCTGCTGAGGCTGGCCGATCCCGAAGATGCTCACGTAGCCGACCGCGCACCCGATCGCGACGAAGGATGCGAGCGTGGTGACGATGCCGACCGCCATCCCGGACCCGCTGCCGCGGCGCACCCCGATCACCAGGGAGGCGATCGCGAGGCCCGCGGCCACGACCGCCACGATGATGCCGGCCAAGGGCGCCCAGAACAGCACCAGCGCGATGATCGCCGCCACGATCGCCCCGACGCCCAGCCAGAAGCCCGCACCCGTCACGTGATCCTCCGTCCACGTCCTGTTCGGAATCTAACAAGCGCGGCGCGCATCCGCGCGGGCGGGCTACGCCCGGGCGACGCTCAGCGTGGTCGGATCCGGGAACCACACGCGGGCGGATCCGCCCTCGGAGGTGGGCACGATGAAGGCGTCGCCGTCGCGGGCCACACCACCGAGCGCGTCGTAGTAGTCGGCGAGCTGCGGCTCGGAGAGGAAGGTCCCCACCTCCCAGCGCGCGTCGGTCTCGGCGGTCGCGAGCGCGGTCGTCGGATCGGCGACGGGCGGGAAGGGGATCGTGAACGAGGTGCCCTGCCCGTCGGTCACGGTGAGCGTGTCCGAGCTGAGGATGTAGACGTCGTCGCCCTCGGCGGCGTCGTCGAGCCCGGTCCGAGCGACGCGATACCTCAACCCGTCGACGACCACGGTCCAGTCGTCCTCGACGATCCCACCCGGATAGGCCTGGAGGAGCTCCTCGACCAGCCGCTCCGATCCGTCGCCGTAGCGGAAGACGTACGTGGAGCCGTCGAAGGAGAGGCGCTCGTTGCGGATCTCCGCGGAGAACCCGACGCCCGACCCGTCGAGCGTGCTCGACTGCAGCAGCGGCTGCGTGTCGCGCGCGGCGATCGCCTCCCCCACAGAGGTGGCCGTGATCCCGAGTGCGGCGGCGACGACGATGCCCACGCCGATCCCGAGCGCGCGGTGGCGGCGCGCCTCGACCGCGCGCATCACCGCGACGCCGACGAGCGCCGCGACGACCACCGTGCCCGCGTATGCCCAACCCTCCACGATGCCCCCTCGCTCCGCGTGATGATCGGAATCTAGCAGCGGCGACACTCATCGACCGCGGCGGCGCGAACATCTCGCAGAACCGGCCAAGAGCCGCCCGGGGACGCCCGAGGGGCCGGTCGCGTGCGCGACCGGCCCCTCGGGTACAGCGTTGCCTACTCCGCGGCGGGAGCCTCCGGCGCCTCGGCCTCGGGAGCAGCGCCGGACTCCGCCTCGACCGCGCCCTCCTCGGCCTCCTCGCCCTCGAGCGGCTCGTCGCCCTCGAGGTTGCGCTCGACGTTGCGGGCGATGCCGATGATGCGGTCGCCCTTGCCGGGCTTCGCGAAGATCACGCCCATCGAGTTCTTGCCCTTGACCGGGACCTCGGAGACGGCCGAGCGGACCACCTTGCCGGACTCCATGATCACGAGCACCTCGTCGGTGTCCTCGACCAGCAGCGCGCCGACCAGGTCGCCGCGCTCCTCGGTGAGGGTCGCGACCTTCACGCCCAGGCCGCCGCGGTGCTTGGCGCTCCAGGCGGAGGCACCGGTGCGCTTGGCGTAGCCGTGGCGGGTCACCACGAACGAGTACGGACCCTCGCCCGCCTGGACCTCGTCCTCCGACGCCTCCTCGGCCTCGGCATCGTCCGTCGCGACGGCGGTGCCGGCGAGGATGACATCCATGGCGAGCAGCTCGTCATCGCCGCGGAAGCTCATGCCCTTGACGCCCGAGGTCGCGCGGCCCATCGGGCGCAGCTCCTCGTCCTTGGCGTTGAAGCGCAGGGACTGGCCCAGACGCGACACCAGCATGAGGTCGTCCTCGGCGGATGCAAGCCGCGCGGAGACCAGCTCGTCGGACTTGAGCTCGCCGTCCTCGGACTCGACCTCGCGCAGGTTGATCGCGATGAGGCCGCCCGTGCGGTTCGAGTCGTAGGCCTTCAGCTCGGTCTTCTTCACCAGGCCGCGCTTGGTCGCGAGGACCAGGTAGTCCGCGTCCTCGTAGCTGCGCAGGTCGAGCACCTGGGCGATCTCCTCGCCCGGCTGGAACGCCAGCATGTTCGCGACGTGCTGGCCCTTGGAATCGCGGCCGCCCTCGGGAAGCTCGTACGCCTTGGCGCGGTAGACGCGACCCAGGTTGGTGAAGAACAGCAGCCAGTGGTGCGTGGTGGTGACGAAGAAGTGCTCGACCACGTCGTCGTTCCGCAGCGTCGCGCCGCGGACGCCCTTGCCGCCCCGCTTCTGCGCACGGTACTGGTCCGAGCGCGTGCGCTTGACGTAGCCGCCGCGGGTGATGGTGACCACCATCTCCTCCTCGGCGATGAGGTCCTCGATCGAGACGTCGCCCTCGAAGGGGTGGATCACCGTGCGGCGGTCGTCGCCGTACTTGCGGACCACCTCGGCGAGCTCCTCCGAGATGATGGTGCGCTGACGCTGCTCGTTGGCGAGGATGTCGCGCAGGTCCGTGATCTCGACCATGAGCGCGTTGTAGTCGTCCGTGATCTTCTGGCGCTCCAGCGCCGCGAGGCGACGCAGCTGGAGGTTGAGGATCGCGGTCGCCTGGACCTCGTCGACGTCGAGCAGCTCCATGAGGCCCACGCGAGCCTCGTCCGCCGAGGGGGAGCGGCGGATGAGCGCGATGACCTCGTCGAGCGCGTCGAGCGCCTTGAGGTATCCCTGCAAGATGTGCGCCTCGCGCTCCGCCTCGCGGAGGCGGTACGCGGTGCGGCGCTGGATGACCTCGAGCTGGTGCGTGGTCCAGTGGCGGATGAAGCCGTCGAGCGACAGGGTGCGGGGCACGCCGTCGACGATGGCGAGCATGTTGGCGCCGAACGTCTCCTGCAGCTGCGTGTGCTTGTAGAGGTTGTTGAGCACCACCTTGGCCACGGCGTCGCGCTTGAGCACGATCTCGAGGCGCTGGCCCGTGCGGCCCGACGTCTGGTCGCGGATGTCCGCGATGCCGGAGACCTTGCCGTCCTTGACCAGCTCCGCGATCTTGATCGCGAGGTTGTCGGGGTTGACCTGGTACGGCAGCTCGGTGATCACCAGGCACATGCGGCCCTGGATCTCCTCGATGTTCACCACCGCGCGCATCGTGATGAGCCCGCGGCCCGTGCGGTACGCGTCCTCGATGCCCTTGCGGCCCAGGATGGTCGCGCCGGTGGGGAAGTCGGGGCCCGGGATACGGCGGATGAGCTCCTCGAGCAGCTCCTCGCGGCTCGCGTCCGGGTGGTCGAGGTGCCACTGCACGCCGTCCGCGAGCTCGCGGAGGTTGTGCGGCGGGATGTTGGTCGCCATACCGACCGCGATGCCGGCGGAGCCGTTCGCGAGCAGGTTGGGGAAGCGCGCCGGCAGGATGGTGGGCTCCTGCTCGCGGCCGTCGTAGTTGTCCTCGAACTCGACGGTGTCCTTGTCGATGTCGCGGACCATCTCCATGGCCAGCGGCGCCATCTTGCACTCGGTGTATCGCGAGGCGGCGGCGCCGTCGTTGCCCGCCGAGCCGAAGTTGCCCTGGCCGGCGATCAGCGGGTACCGCAGCGACCACGGCTGCACCATGCGGACGATCGCGTCGTAGATGGCGCTGTCACCATGCGGGTGGTACTTGCCCATGACGTCGCCGACCACGCGCGAGCACTTGGAGAACGCGCGATCGGGGCGGTAGCCGCCGTCGAACATCGCGTAGAGCACGCGACGATGCACGGGCTTGAGGCCGTCACGGACGTCCGGGAGGGCGCGGCCGACGATGACCGACATCGCATAGTCCAGGTAGGACCGCTGCATCTCGGTGTTGAGGTCGACGGCCTCGATCTTCCCGTGGTCGAACTCGGGGGTCTCAGATGTCAAGGAACCTCACGTCCTTCGCGTTGCGCTGGATGAAGCTGCGGCGGGACTCGACGTCCTCTCCCATGAGCACGGAGAAGATCTCGTCCGCGGCGGCAGCATCGTCCATGGTGACCTGGAGCAGGGTGCGGGTCGCGGGGTCCATGGTGGTGACCCGCAGCTCCTCGTGGTTCATCTCGCCCAGACCCTTGTAGCGCTGCACCCCGTTGTCCTTGGGGATGCGCTTGCCGTTGGCGAGGCCGTCCTTGAGCACGGCGTCGCGCTCACGGTCGGAGTAGACGTACTCGTGGTCCGCGTTGGTCCACTTGATCTTGAACAGCGGCGGCTGGGCGAGGTAGACGTAGCCGGCCTCGATCAGCGGGCGCATGTAGCGGAACAGCAGCGTGAGCAGCAGCGTGCGGATGTGCTGGCCGTCGACATCGGCATCGGCCATCAGCACGATCTTGTGATAGCGCGCTTTGTCGATGTCGAAGTCCTCGCCCATGCCCGCACCGAACGCGGTGATGAGGCCCTGGACCTCCTGGTTCGACAGGGCGCGGTCGAGGCGCACGCGCTCGACGTTGAGGATCTTGCCGCGGATGGGCATGATCGCCTGGTTGTAGGGCTCACGGCCGGCCTTGGCGGAGCCGCCGGCCGAGTCGCCCTCGACGATGAAGATCTCGCACTCGGCGGGCTTGCGGCTCTGGCAGTCCGAGAGCTTGCCGGGCATGCCGCCCGACTCCAGGAGGCCCTTGCGGCGGGTCGCCTCGCGCGCCTTGCGGGCGGCGATGCGGGCCTGCGAGGCCTGGATCGCCTTGCGGATGATGTCCTTCGCCTCGTTGGGGTGGGCGTCGAACCAGTCCGTGAGCTGCTCGTTCACCACGCGCTGCACGAAGGTCTTGGCCTCGGTGTTGCCCAGCTTGGTCTTGGTCTGGCCCTCGAACTGAGGCTCCCCCAGCTTGACCGAGATGACGGCGGTGAGGCCCTCGCGGACGTCGTCGCCCGTGAGGTTGTCGTCCTTGTCCTTGAGGATCGCCTTCTCGCGTGCGTACTTGTTCACCAGGGTGGTCAGCGCGGCGCGGAAGCCCTCCTCGTGGGTGCCGCCCTCGGTGGTCGAGATGGTGTTCGCGTACGTGAACACGCCCTCGGAGTAGGCGGACGTCCACTGCATGGCCATCTCGAGGGAGATCTTCTTCTCGGTGTCCTCGGACTCGAGCGAGATGACCTCGGGGTGGACCAGCTCGGCCTTCTTGGCGGCGTTGAGGTGCGCCACGTAGTCGACCAGCCCGCCGTCGTACTTGTACGTCACCGTGCGGGACGTCGGCTGCTCCTCGGCCTCCGCATCGTCCTCGGCCGCGATGTGCTCGGGGCGCTCGTCGGTGAGCGTGATGCTGAGGCCCTTGTTGAGGAAGGCCATCTGCTGGAAGCGGGCGCGCAGGGTCTCGTAGTCGTACTCGGTGGTCTCGAAGATCAGCGGGTCGGCCCAGAACGTCTGCTGCGTGCCGGTCTCCTCGGTGGCCTCGCCCTGGACGAGCGTGCCCTGGGGCTTGCCTCCCTCGGCGAAGGACTGGCGCCAGACGTGACCCTGACGCTTGACCTCGGTCTCGACCTTGTAGGAGAGGGCGTTCACCACGGAGATGCCGACGCCGTGGAGGCCACCGGAGACCGCGTAGCCGCCACCGCCGAACTTGCCGCCCGCGTGGAGGATCGTCATGACGACCTCGACGGTGGGCTTGCCCTCGGTCGGGTGCATGTCGACCGGGATGCCACGCCCGTTGTCGGTCACCTTGACGCCGCCGTCGGCCTGGAGCGTCACCGTGATGGTGTCGCAGTAGCCGGCCAGGGCCTCGTCGACGGAGTTGTCGACGACCTCGTAGACCAGGTGGTGGAGACCTCGCTCGCCCGTGGACCCGATGTACATGCCGGGACGCTTGCGGACGGCCTCGAGGCCCTCCAGGACGGTGATGTTCTCGGCGCCGTAGGCAGGCTCGCTCGCCCGCTCTTCGCTATTCGCCACAGATTCGCCTTTCACGCCGTCGACGGGACTTGGTACAAGTCCCGTCGTATCTCCAGCCATTCTAGTGGCTCTGAGGGGCGAATTCGCGCGTTTCAGGGGCGATTGGGGGGAACTCGACGCCCCGCCGAAACAGGGATCCGAGGTGAGGCGCCCTCCCTGCGGCCCTCAGGCGGCCGCGCAGGGAGGGCCGTCCCCTGGCCCTCCGGCACTCGGATGGGGCGCATGCGGGAGAGGAGTCCCGCGCGCCCCATCCGTCGCACCGGCAGGTGTCGGCACCCTCATGGGCGCTTCCGACACATAGTGCAATTAACACGGTAGGCCACTCTTCGACGATGTCGTCAGACCTCGGTCCCACGAACGGGCCCGGCTTCCGTGGCCGCCCGGGAAGCACGAAGGCGCGCCGCCGCGGGGATCACCCGCGGCGGCACGCCTTCCGAGGGAGCGCCTCGGGCGAGGCTGCTCCGCGCGTCCTACAGACCGGTCTCGAAGTAGATCGCGTCCGAGCCGAAGAGGGTCTCGACGGTCATGAGGTTCGGCAGCACGCCCTCGGGCAGGCTCACGGTCGAGTAGAAGCTCATCTCGGTGCCCTCGGTGCCCTCGAGCTCGATGGTGCTGCGGTACTTGTCGCCGATCTGGTCGTAGTCGGCCATCTCGAACGTGTCGTCGACGGTCATGCCGTCCGCCATCCAGCCGATCATGGGGAAGGTCACCCAGTTGGAGGTCGGGCCCTCGTCGATCGCGGTGGGGGTCGCGGTGCCGGTCACCACGGCGACCTGGCCCTCGCCGTCGTAGGTGTCGATGAGCGTGACCTCGTCGAAGGTGATCGCCCAGGCGTCCCCACCCTGCTCGACGTTCCACACGGTGCCGTCGCCGATGGCAGCCGGGGCCTCGAACGAGCCGACGACGGGCTCGTCTGCGGGCGCGTCCTCGGTCTCCGCATCGGTGGCGTCGGCATCCTCCGCGTCGGTGGCGGACTCGGCGCTGATCTCACCGCCGAGCTCGTCGAAGGCCTCGTCGACCGCGTCGACGCCCGCGCTGGTGGACATGAATCCGAAGATGATCGAGAGCAGGGAGAGGACCGTGGCGATGATCGCCATGACCTTGCCGGCCGCCTTGCCACGGAGCGCCTTCACCGTCGCGATGAGACCGAAGATCAGGCCGATGAGACCGATGAGGATCGAGCCGATCGACAGGAACGGGATCCACGAGCCGACGATCGCGACGATGCCGAGCACCAGCGCGGTGACCGCGAATCCCTTCTTGAGCGGCGCAGCGGGCGCGGGCGCCGCAGGGGTGGTGGTCGTCTGGTCGGTCATGTTGCTTCTCCTTGGCGCGCTGGCACGCCTGTTGTGGTGCATGGGGCACACCGGGTCTTGCACGCGAGCCGCGGCGCCCGACCTCG
The DNA here is from genome assembly GCF_000971115.1 of Demequina gelatinilytica. Lineage (GTDB taxonomy): Bacteria > Actinomycetota > Actinomycetes > Actinomycetales > Demequinaceae > Demequina > Demequina gelatinilytica. The sequence goes on from NZ_BBLV01000009.1 coordinate 113,928, forward strand.
GCCGGGCGCGCACGCCTCGAGGGCAATTTTCGACACCTGATGCTGATATGTGTGCGCCAGCAATCGTAGGGACCCCTGACCGCCCTCGACGCGGTTTCGGACGTGAGAAGACCCACACGTCACGAATGGGCAAAAGCCCTCACGATCCCGACCGCCCGGACGACCGCGCAGGCGCGTCAGCCGGCCCAGCGCTCCAGGATCGCCTCGCGCTCCGCAGCCGACGGGCGCTCATCCAACCGGGCGGCGGCGATGACCCGGTCCCAGGCGCGCGACTCCTCGACGAGCCCCGGTGCGAGCTCCTCCGTGCGCGCCAGGAATCCGTCGAGGATGTCCCTGAGGTCCCCGTGCGCGAGCAGCGTCCGGGTGCGGGCGACATCGGCCTCCGCGGGCGCTCCCATCGCGTTGTTCCAGTCGATCACGACCGGTCCGTCGGCCCACAGCACGTTGAGATGGTGCAGATCCATGTGGCACAGCACGCGCGGCCCCGCAGCCACGAGCGACTCGAGATCGGCAAGCGCCGCGTCCCGCATCGTGCCTGGCATATCAGCTTCTCGGATCTGGAATCCGAGGAAGTCCTCGGGGCCGATCAGCGCCGGCGCCGTCACGGCGCGGATCCGCTGCTGGACCGTCGCGAGCACCTCGCCCACGCCGCGCGCACCGATGACGTCGCCATGTACCGCGAGCGACGGGCCCTCGATGCACTCGAAGGTCAAGGTAGGCGGATCCGCGTCGAGCGCGGCATCGAGCAGCGCCGGCACCAGGAGACCTGCATCCATGGCGGCACGGGAGCCCTCCGCCTCGAGATGAGCGACGATGCGCGGGATGCCCGGATCGAAGCTCTTCACCACGGTGCCGTGCGCGCCCCGCCGCACCACCGCCGTCGCACCCCGGGCGATCTCCTCGCCCTCGATCCACGTCATCCGTACGTGTCCCGGGGTCCCCGGCCCTTCACCGATCGGGGTCCCTTGGTCCAGGACCGTGCGGTAGGCCCGAGCACCTTGAGCTCCGTGACGATCTCACGGCCGAACTCCTCGTTGATCCGATGGCGGACCTGCCCGGACATGATCTGCAGCTGCGTCGCCCAGGCGGTCGACTTCGCCTTCACCGTGAGCACGCCCTCCTCGAAGCCGAGCGGCTCGCAGTTGTCGGCGATGCGATCGCCGATGACGTCGCGCCATCGTGCGGTGACAGAGGAGACCTCGATCTGCTCGGTCCATCCCATGCGTCGCAGCAGCGCCGCGACCGCGTCGCTCATGGGCGCCGGATCGCGGCCCTTGCCGTAGGGCACGGTGTCACGCCGGGCCTGCTCGCGCTGCTTGCGCCCTTGTCGCGGGCTGGTGCGCGTCGCGCCGCGTTGACGTGCGGACGCCCGTGCGCGCTCGAGGGCCTCCCGTGCGAGGCGCGCGGCATCGGCTGGGACCAGCGGCTCGCCGACCGCGTCGCCTCCGCTCTGATCAGGGACGATGACGCCCTCACCAGGCTCGTCGCCATCCCGCGGTGTCTCACTCATCGCCCACACGTCCCTTGGTCACCGGGATCGCACGGCCCGCGAGCACCGCGGGGACGTCCTCCGCCACGGCCGCGGTGATGAGCACCTGGCTCGCCCGCTCGAGCCGCGCGGCGAGCGCGGCGCGGCGCCCCGCATCGAGCTCTGCGAACACATCGTCGAGGATGAGGACGGGTTCGCCGTCGGCTCCCGAGTCCGGACCGGTGTCCGAGGTGAGGAGGTCGTATGTGCCGATCCGCAGCGCAAGGGCGCACGACCATGACTCGCCGTGGCTCGCATAGCCCTTGGCGGGCATGCCCGCGAGACGGATGTCGAGGTCGTCCCGTTGCGGCCCCGCGAGGGTGACGCCGCGTTCGAGCTCCTTGGGCCGCACGTCGCGGAGCTTGGCCAGCAGCAGCTCCGAGAGCGCCACGGCATCCTCGGGCATCTCATCTGCCAGCGACGATGTATACACGATCGCGCATTCGCCACCGTCCGGCGCGACGTCCTGGTAGGCCTTCCACACGTGCGGTCCAAGGGCCCGCACCGCGCGCAGCCGGGCCGCGACGATGCGTCCGCCCAGCTCGGCGAGCTTCTCGTCCCAGATGTCGAGCATGGTCAGGTCCCCGCGCGCGTGCCGCGAGGTCTTGAGCATCGAGGTGCGCTGACGGAGCACCCGTTCATAGTCGCTCAGGTCGCCGGCGAGCGCGGGCTGCAGCGCGACGCAGAGCTCGTCCATGAAGGCGCGGCGGCCGGACGGATCGCCCTTGACGAGCGCGAGGTCCTCGGGAGCGAACAGCACGGTACGGAGGATCCCGAGCAGGTCGCGGGGACGCGCCGCGCCCCTGTTGAGACGCGCCGTGTTCGCGCGGCCGGCGTTGAGCGTGACCTCGAGACCGAGCGATCTGCCCGCCTTCTCCACCTTGGCGCGGACGATTGCCCGCTCGGCTCCGAATCGGATGAGCGGAGCGTCCGCCGCCACCCGGTGCGACCCGAGCACGGACAGGTACCTCAACGCCTCGACGAGGTTGGTCTTGCCCTGCCCGTTGCGCCCGACGAACGTGGTCACTCCCGGACCCAGCTCGACCTCCGCCTGCGCATATGAGCGGAAGTCCGCGAGCTGGACGTGGGTGACGCGCACTACGACGCGATGCGGATGGGCACCAGGAGGTAGCGGAAGTCCGCCGCGACCTCGCCGCCCGGCTCCGACAGGCCCACGAACTCGACAGGCTTGGTCTCCTGGGTGAAGCCCAGCTGCACGAAGTCAGTTCCGAGGGCGGAAAGCCCGTCCAGCAGGTACTGCGGGTTGAACGCGACCGTGATCGGGTCCCCATGGAGGTGGGCGGTCAGCGCCTCCGACGCCTGTGCATCGTCGCTCTGGCCGGCGTCGAGCGTGACCTCGCCCTCGGCGAAGGCGAGCCGCACGGACGAGTTGCGCTCGGCCACGAGCGCGACGCGACGCGTCGCGTCGATGAGGTCCTGCGTCCGGACCGTCGCGGTGATGGGGCTCGACTCGGGGAACAGGCGGCGCACCTGGGGGTAGTCGCCGTCCATCAGGAGCGAGGTGGTCACCAGGCCGCCGGCCTCGAAGCCGATGAGGTCCATGCCCTGGCCGGAGCTCAGCGCGACCGTGACCTCGCCGGCTCCGAGCGCCTTCGCGGTGTCGGCCAGCGTCTTGGCACGTACGAGCGCGACGGCGCTGATGTCGGGCTTCGACGGGGTCCAGTCGAGCTCGCGCAGCGCGAGACGGTAGCGGTCGGTCGCGAGCAGCGAGATGTGCGAGCCCTCGATCTCGACCCGCACCCCGGTGAGGATCGGCAGGGTCTCGTCACGCGATGCTGCCGAGGTGACCTGCGCGACGGCCTGCTGCAGCGTCGAGCCGTCGATGGTGCCGGAGTGCTCCGGCAGCTCGGGCAGCGACGGGTACTGGTCGACCGGCATGGTGGCGAGCGTGAAGCGGGAGGCGCCGCACGTCACGGAAACCTTGGTTCCCTCGAGCGAGAGCTGCACCGGCTTGTGCGGGAGCGCGTTCGCGATCTCGCGGAGGAGCCGCCCGCTCACCAGGACCTCTCCGGCCTGCTCGACATCGGCGGGGAACTCGCCGCGCGCGGAGACCTCGTAGTCGAAGCTCGCGAGACGGACGAGTCCCTCGGCGTCGGCGGTGATCCTGACTCCCGCGAGGACGGGGACGGGCGGACGTGCCGGGACGGCACGCGACGTCCATGCGACGGCGTCTGCCAGAACGTCGCGCTCGACGGTGAACTTCATGCTTGCTCCTCTGATTCTGACCACAGACTATGCCACGGGTCGGACGATGCAGGTAGGCGTCTCAGGCGGTCGGCCGGCCCCGGTGGCGCGGGCGCTGATGAAGGCCATGTGGACAATCACAAGAAGGTGGTCTCATGGTCGTATTAGGCACCGTGGATTCTGTGGAGTTCTCGCGTCCGGCCTGGAAATGACAGGAATCCAGTTGTGAGCGAACTGAGGGTGAGAGCTGCCGAGGCTGGGGACGACCCGGGGACGGGCCTGACGGGCGCGTCGGAATTCTTGTCATTCTTCACAGGCCGTCCCCTGTGGACTCAGCACGTCATCCACGGGCGTCCACAGAGTTTTCCACATTTGTGAGGGAAATGGCCGTGGTGAGCCCGCCGCGACGCTGTGAGGGCCTCTGAGGGCGCCTCTTGCACGGGCATCGTTCCTTGTCGGGAAGGCTGGCGGCACATTCCGGGCGGTGTCGCATCCCGGTCCCGGGGGTCATGAGGAGCTGGGGTCGCGGGAGGTTCGCGCCTGACGAACGATTCCGGCTGTCCTCGCATGTGTGGGCGTGTCGCGGTCGCCTGAGGCCCGGATCCGTTCGTCAGGAGGGCTCAGGAGCGAGGTATGCGGCGGCTATCGCGGGCAACCGCTCCACGGTTGCTGCCGACTGATCGCGTTGTATCGGCTCCTGACGAAGGAATCGACCTCTCCCGCCGCCCGAGGGACCCCTTCACGCTCGGAAGGCCCGGATTCGTTCGTCAGGAGCCGTCGAGGCGAGGGACCCGCGCCAGCAGCTCCACCGGCACCGCGGCGTGAGGTGGTGGAGGAACGGGCGTAGGAGGCCCGTGCAGCTCGCGCCAGCCGTGGGGCGTGCGCCCGGCACAGGGGCTCCTGACACGCGATTCGGGGCCCTCCCGGTGCGTCGGGAGGCCGCAGGCGCGTAGGAGGCGCGATTCCTTCACCAGGAAGGCTCGAGACGGACGATGCATCGGGAGACCGGTCGGGCATCGTCCTCGCGATGGGATGACGGCCGTGACCACCGCGCCGTCACGGCGCGTCCTGACGAACGTTTCGGGGGCTTCCGGGGCGGTGGAGGTGCGCGGGCGCGCCGAAGCCCCCGAAACGTTGCTCAGGAACGATCGAGGGCGGGGCAGGTGCGGCTACGCGCGGGACTGCTTGATGCGGGCGTGGATCTCGTTGACCTGGTTGTACATCTGGCGGCGCTGCGCGATCTGGTCCTCGACCTTCTTGACCGCGTACATGACCGTGGTGTGGTCCTTGCCGCCGAAGTGCTCGCCGATCTTCGGGAGCGACAGGTCGGTGAGCTGGCGGCAGAGGTACATGGCGATCTGACGTGCGGTGACGAACACCCTGGAGCGGCTGGTGCCTGTGAGCTCCTCGATCGAGATGCCGAAGTACTCCGCGGTCTTGCCGATGATCGAGGCCGCCGTGATCTCGGAGTCGTCATCGGAGATGAGGTCCTTGAGCACCACCTGGGCGAGGGAGAGGTCCACCGGCTGGCGGTTGAGCGCAGCGAACGCGGTGACGCGGATGAGCGCGCCCTCGAGCTCGCGGATGTTGCTCGTGATGTTCGACGCGATGTACTCGAGGACGTCGGAAGGCGCCTGGACCGCATCGGCCGCGGCCTTCTTCCGGAGGATCGCGACGCGGGTCTCGAGGTCCGGCGGCTGGACGTCCGTCATGAGACCCCACTCGAAGCGGGTGCGCATGCGCTCCTCGATGCCGTCCAGGTAGCGAGGGCTGACATCCGAGGTGATGACCACATGCTTGCCGGCGTTGTGCAGCGCGTTGAAGGTGTGGAAGAACTCCTCGAGCGTCTGCTCCTTGCCCTGAAGGAACTGGATGTCGTCGATGAGGAGGACGTCGACCTCGCGGTACGTGCGCTTGAAGCTGAGCGAGCGATCGTCACGGATCGAGTTGATGAAGTCGTTGGTGAACTCCTCGGAGTTCACGTACCTCACCCGGGTCTGCGGCTTGAGGTGACGGGTGTAGTGGCCGATCGCGTGGAGCAGGTGGGTCTTGCCCAGCCCCGAGCCTCCGTAGATGAAGAGCGGGTTGTATGTCTTGCCGGGGGACTCGGCGACGGCGAGGGCGGCGGCGTGCGCGAAGCGGTTGGACGGGCCGATGACGAAGGTGTCGAAGGTGTACCGGGGGTTGAGGTGCGGGTCCTCGACCACGAGCGGAGCCGGTGGCTCGGGCCGCCTGACCGGTGGCCGCGGAGCCTCGTCGCCCGAGGCGTCGCCGGCTGCGGGCTCGGGAGGCGTGACAGACGAGTCGACCGTGACAGCGATGCGGACGTCGCGGCCGAGCACCTCGCTCAGAGCCTCGGTGACCGGACCGCGCAGCGTGGTCTCGACGTAGTTCTTGGTGAAGTCCTCGGCGACGGCGAGGAACACGTTGTCCTCGACCACTGCCAGGGGCTTCACGAGTCGAAGGAAGGATCGCGCCTGACCGCCGAGCGAACCGTCCTCGGAGAGGAAGTCCAGTGCTCCGCGCCAGATGGCGTCGATCGATTCAGGGGCAGGCTCTGCCGCCACTGGCGTCACCCCCAAGGTGTTTCCACAGGTTTGCTCACAGTCGGTGCATGGCCCGTCACCTGTGCGTTACCGCGTGTTCGCGTGTCGCTCACATGGTGCGTGGCCGTGATGGTGGAGCCTATCCTGTTCGGGTGGCGGGTCCCAAGGGCGCGCCGCGATTTGACCCTCGCCGTGGATAACGCGTAACGTAAGTGCGCTGATTTGACCATGCCCTGAAACTTGGAGTTACCCGTGAGCAAGCGGACTTTCCAGCCGAACAACCGCAAGCGCGCTAAGACGCACGGCTTCCGTCTGCGCATGCGCACGCGTGCCGGTCGCGCGATCCTGGCGACGCGTCGCCGCAAGGGCCGCGGCAAGCTCTCGGCCTAAGGTTGCTGCCGGCCGACGCGCGACTGCGATCGTCCGCGGAGTTCCGCTCCGCGATGCGATCGGGGATCCGCAGCGGCCGGCGCACCGTCGTGGTGCACGTGGCGCTGACCGGCGATGCTCGACGCATGGCCGGTTTCGCTGTTTCTAAGGCCGTAGGAGGTGCGGTGACCCGCAATCGCGTCAAGCGACGCCTTCGCGCGGTCATGCAGTCGCGTCTCTCGGCTCTTCCCGAGGGCACCTCGGTGGTCCTCCGAGCCCTGCCGCCTGCCGCCGACGCGTCGTTCGCGACGCTCGAGGGAGATGTCGACGGTGCCTTGCGGCACGCGATGTCGAAGGTAGGACGATGAGCATCGCGGGCAAGGCGTTGACGGGGGCGATCCGCGGCTATCAGCTGACGATCTCGCCGCTGACGGGCCCGCGCTGCAAGTACCACCCGACATGCTCGCACTTCGCGATCGAGGCGATCCAGGTCCATGGAGCCTTCGTCGGCACCGGCCTCGCCGGCTGGCGCCTGCTGCGATGCAACCCTTGGAGCAACGGCGGTGTCGACGACGTGCCGGCCAAGGGCGAACGACTCTTCCGGATCACGCGCAATAATGCCGCGATGCTCCCGGACCCGACCCCAGCACGCCCGATCTAAGGACAACTGTGGACACTCTGCTCTTCCCGCTCGAGTGGGTCGTCGCCAATGTGATGGTGATCTGGCACTGGATCTGGTCGGCCATCGGCCTCGATCCCGCCGCCGGCATCACCTGGGCCCTGTCGATCGTCGGCCTCGTGATCACCATCCGTGCCGCGCTGATCCCGCTGTTCGTCAAGCAGATCAACGCGTCCCGCGCGATGCAGGTGATCGCGCCTGATCTCAAGAAGATCCAGGACAAGTACAAGGGCAAGAAGGACCAGGCGTCTCGCGAGGCCATGAGCCGCGAGACCATGGAGCTGTACTCCAAGCACAAGACGAACCCGTTCGCGTCGTGCCTGCCGATGCTGATCCAGGCACCGATCTTCTTCGCGCTGTTCCGCGTGCTCAACGGCCTCGAGGGCAACGCCACGCCAGGTGCTCCCACCCAGGGCATCGGAATGCTGTCCGACACCCTCATGGAGCAGGCGCAGAGCGCGACGCTGTTCGGCGCGCAGCTCTCGGAGACCTTCCTGCGGGGTGCCAGCGTCGAGGGCAAGATCCTCTCGGCCGTGCTGATCGTCGCGATGGTCGCCACCACCTTCCTCACGCAGCATCAGCTCACGCGCAGGAACCTGCCGGCCTCGGCGCTCGAGGGCCCGATGGCTCAGCAGCAGAAGATCCTCATGTACGTGCTGCCGTTCATCTTCGTCATCTCCGGCCCCAACTTCCCGGTGGGTGTCCTCATCTACTGGACCACCACCAACGTGTGGACGTTCGGGCAGCAGTGGTACGTGATCCGCAACAACCCGACTCCGGGATCGGACGCCTACCGTGCGTACCAGGAGCGCATGGCCGCCAAGGCCGCCAAGAAGGCGGCACACGGTGGGACCGACGCGAGCACCGCCGTGATCGAGGCGGAGGCCGTCGACGAGTCCGGCCCCAAGCGGTCCGGCCAGCGCCAGCAGCCCAAGCGTAAGAACCGTGGCGGAGCCAAGCCTCAGCAGCTTCCCGCCGCCGATGACCTTCCCGCCAGCGATGACAAGGACCCGTCATGACCGACAACATCAAGAAGCTCGACGCCGAGGGCGACGTCGCAGCGGACTTCCTCGAGGAGCTGCTCGACATCCTCGACATGGACGGCGACATCGACATCTCGGTGGAGGCCGGTCGCGCGAAGGTGGCGATCGTCGCCGATGGTCCGAGCCAGGACCTCAAGCGGCTGGTCGGTCCCGACGGCGAGGTGCTCGAGGCGCTTCAGGACCTCACCCGTCTCGCCGTCCAGTCCGAGACCGGCGAGGTCAGCCGGCTCATGCTCGACATCGCGGACTTCCGCGCGGGCCGTCGTGAGCGTCTCGCCGAGCAGGCACGCGAGGCTGTCGCGCAGGTGCGCGAGTCCGGTGCGCGCGTCGCTCTTCCGGCGATGAACGCGTTCGAGCGCAAGGTCGTCCACGACGTGGTGCTCGAGGCGGGCCTGTCCTCCGAGTCGGAGGGGGAGGACCCCCAGCGTTACGTCGTGGTGCTCCCCGCCTGACGTTTCACGTGAAACAGTGATGACGGAGCAGAGCCTGCGGGACGACCCGCTGCACGGTAGCGACGCGGTACGCGAGTACTTCGGCGACGTGTACCCGCGCGTCCTTGCCTTCGCGGAGATGCTGGCGGAGCAGGGTGTGGACCGTGGTCTCATCGGTCCGCGCGAGGTCACGCGGCTATGGGAGCGTCACATCCTCAACTCGGCGGCTCTCATGCCGTTCATCGGAGAGGGCCGGGTCGCGGACGTGGGCTCGGGCGCCGGGCTCCCGGGCCTGGTGCTGGCGGCGATGGATCCCGATCGGGACTACGTGCTCGTGGAGCCGATGGAGCGACGGACGCAGTGGCTGTTCGAGGCTGCGCGCGCATGCGGCATCGAGAACGTGTCGGTGGTCCGCGGTCGTGCGGAGGAGGTCACCGAATCCGTGGAGGTCGAGGTGGTGACCGCGCGCGCGGTGGCCGCGATCGACAAGCTGGTGAAGTGGTGCAGCCCGCTGCTTGTGCCCGATGGACGCATGGTGCTCCTCAAGGGACGGAGCGCGGCGGATGAGCTCGAGCGTGCCAAGTACACGCTCCGCAAGCAGAGGTTCGTGGGCGAGGTGCACCGTGCCGGAACGGTTCCCGGCGTGGAGGCCACCACCGTGGTGGTGCTCACCCGGGCGTGATCTCCACAGAGCGTCTCCACAACGATATGCACAGCGATCCGTACGGGAATCGGCCACTTCGGAGGCAGTTCTCCACAGGATCGTGAGCTCGCTGTCAGACCTCTGGAGCACGCTTGTCACAGTGATGAGGGCTTGCGAGCGGCACCTGCCGCTGGGGTAGAGTCGGAGACTCTGGCGCCATCGTGACGCGCCGGGACAAGGTCCTTCGGAAGAGGGACCGCGCCTTGTTTCACGTGAAACGATGACAACGAGGTCCGGCGTGAAGATCGGCTTGAGGAAGGGAACTGGGTGTCCAGCGACAAGACACATGACTCGATCGTGTCGGATGAGCCTCGGCGAGGCGCCACCACCGCTGTTTCACGTGAAACACACGATCCGTTCGACCGTCTTGCCGAGGATGCCGGCAGCCCTTTGGCGACGGAGATGATGGCGATGGAGCGGCAACGCCGTGCTCTCGAGAACGCCGACTTCCCCAAGCCGCCGCGCACCCGTGTCATCGCCGTCTCGAATCAGAAGGGCGGCGTGGGGAAGACCACCACGTCGGTCAACGTGGCGGCCGCATTGGCCAAGCGGGGCGCCAACGTGCTGGTGATCGACGCGGATCCGCAGGGGAACGCGTCGACAGCGCTCGGTGTGGACCACCGCTCGGGTACACCGTCGATCTACGACGTCCTCCTTGATGAGACCCCCATGGCCAAGGTCGCGCAGAGGTGCCCTGACATCGACACGCTCTGGTGCGTGCCCGCGACGATCGACCTCGCGGGCGCCGACATCGAGCTCGTGTCCGTGGTGCGTCGCGAGTTCCGTCTCCACGACGCTCTCAACGAGCTGCTCTCAGGTCCGGGGAAGGACCTGGACTACGTCTTCATCGACTGCCCCCCGAGCCTCGGTCTGCTCACGCTCAACGCGATGGTCGTGGCCACCGAGGTGCTCATCCCCATCCAGTGCGAGTACTACGCGCTCGAAGGGCTGACGCAGCTCATGAAGACCGTCGAGATGGTGCGCAAGCACCTCAATCAGGGCATCCACGTCTCTACCATCGTGCTGACGATGTACGACGGCCGCACCAACCTCGCGCGCGAGGTTGCGAACGAGGTGAGATCGCACTTCCCGTCGCAGACGCTCGAGCAGACGGTTCCGCGCTCTGTGCGCGTGTCGGAGGCGCCAGGATTCGCACAGACCGTCATCACGCATGACCCTCATTCCTCGGGTGCGGTCGCCTACACGGCGATCGCTCGTGACATCGCGGTGCGGGGCGCCGCAGGATCGGAGAACAGGTGAGCAAGGCGAAGCGTGGGCTTGGCAGGGGGCTCGGTGCGCTGATCCCTACGGAGCCCGAGTCGGAGGGCGCCGGCGTCGAGACGCGGGAACGTCCACGTGACGTGTTCTTCTCGGACACGTCGACCGCGACCATCCCGACCATCACGCAGGTGTCGGAGGATGGGGAGCTTGTCCCGGTGCCGGGTGCGTCGTTCGCGCACATCGACCCGGGCTCCGTAGTCCCGAACCCCCGTCAGCCGCGTTCGGTCTTCGATGAGGACGCGCTCGCCGAGCTCGTGGCGTCGATCAAGGAGATCGGTGTCCTGCAGCCCATCGTGGTCCGGCCCAACCCCGCGGGGGAGGGCTACGAGCTCATCATGGGTGAGCGGCGCCTGCGCGCCACCAAGGAGGCGGGGCTCACCGAGATCCCCGCGATCATCCGCTCGACGGATGACACGGACATGCTCCGCGACGCGCTCGTGGAGAACCTTCACCGGAGCCAGCTCAACCCGTTGGAGGAGGCAGCCGCCTATCAGCAGCTGCTCGAGGACTTCGGGATCACGCATGAGGAGCTGGCCGCACGCATCGCGCGTTCGCGTCCGCAGATCTCCAACACCTTGCGCCTGTTGAGGCTGCCCGCGACCGTGCAGCGGCGGGTCGCCGCCGGCGTGCTCAGCGCGGGACACGCGCGTGCGCTGCTGGGTCTCGACTCGCCCGAGGCGATGGAGCACCTGGCGAACCGCATCGTGGCGGAGGGGCTGTCGGTCCGCGCCACCGAGGAGGCGGTCGCGCTCGGCGTGGACACGCCCAAGCAGCGACGCGGCTCCACGCGTGCAGGGGGACGCACGGAGGCTCTCGACGAGCTCGGCGGACGCCTGGGCGACCGCTTCGACACCCGAGTGAAGATCAAGCTGGGCCGGGCCAAGGGTTCGATCACCATCGACTTCGCCACGGTCGACGATCTCAACCGGATCGTGGCGCTCATCGATCCGCAGGACCCGGGAGTGCTCGCGCAGCAGTAGCACCCGTACCGACGAGCACGAAGGCCCCGGTCCATGGCGGACCGGGGCCTTCGTGCAGGTGCAGCGGGTTCAGGCTCGCGCGGCCGCCGTCTCGACAACCTCGCGGTACACGGCACCCAGATCGAGGCCTGCCGCCTCCGCCGCCTGCGGGAACAGCGAAGTCTCGGTCATACCAGGGGCGATATTGATATCGATCACCTGGGGGAGGCCCTCCGAATCGAGGATGAGATCGATGCGAGAGAGGTCGCGCAGGTCCATCGAGCGATGCACCAGCAATGCGGTGGCGGCGGCGGCCTCTGCCTGAGCCTGGGAGAGACGGGCGGGCGCGAAGTACTCGACCCTGCCGGGGTTGTACCGCGCGTCGTAGTCGTATGCGCCATCGGTGACGGTCTCGACCGCCGGCAGCACGCGGGCGGACTCACCGGTACCGATCACGCTCATGGCCAGCTCGGTCCCCTCGACGAAGCGCTCGACCAGCGCGGTGTCGCCATACGCGAAGCAGTGGACCATCGCCCTGGCGAGATCCTCGCGGTCGTGCACGATCGACACGCCCAACGCCGACCCGCCGCGCACCGGCTTCACCACCACGGGAAGGCCGAACCGGGCCACCACCGTGTCGAGCACCTGCTCCGCTCCGACCTCGCGGAAGAGCGACTGGGGGAGCGTGACGTAGTCCGGGGTCGCGACGCCGTTGCGCAGCATCACCGCCTTGGAGACGGCCTTGTTCCAAGCGACGCGTGCCGAGTGCGAGCCGGTCCCGACGAAGGGGAGGCCGACCAGCTCGAGGAGCGCCTGGAGTGACCCGTCCTCGCCGGTGGCACCGTGGACCAGGGGCCAGACCACATCCACATCGCCGTGACGGAGCGTCGGGATGAGCTCGGTGTCGACGTCCACGAGCGAGACCTTGTCGACGGTGCCCCGAAGGGCGTCGTGCACGCGCCGTCCGGAACGGATGGACACGTCGCGCTCATGGGAGAGGCCGCCGGCGAGGATCAGGGCATGCATGAAGGTCCCTTCAGTCAGAAGAGGTCGGGTGAGGGGAAGTCGACGGTGTCTCCGCCTCCGCCGCCGGCCGTGCCGAAGATGCGGACGGTCTCGAGCTCCGCGTCGACCACGGTGGCGAGCCGCCGCACCCCCTCCCGGATCCGGTCCGGGGTGGGGAAGCAGTAGGACAGGCGCAGATGATCCGTGCCGGAGCCATCGATGTAGAACGCGCTGCCGGAGACGTACGCGACGCGCGCGGTGATGGCGCGAGGCAGCATCGACTTGGCATCCAACCCGTCGGGGAGCTTGACCCAGACGTAGAAGCCGCCGTCGGGCACGTTCCACGAGGCCTCGGGGATGTGCTCGCTGAGCGAGGAGATCATGGCGTCCCGACGCTCGCGGTACTGCTCGCGGAACTTCTTGATCTGACCCTGCCAGTCGAAGTGGTCGAGGTAGGTCGCGATCGCCATCTGCGAGGCATTGGACGGGGACAGGATCGCGGCCTCCGACGCGAGCACCAGCTTCTCGCGTACGGCATGGGGTGCGACGGCCCATCCCACGCGGTAGCCAGGAGCGAAGGTCTTGGAGAAAGACCCCAGGTAGATGACCCCTTCGGGGCTCATGGAGCGCATGGCGGGCAGCGGCTCCTGATCGAAGCCCAGCAGTCCGTAGGGGTTGTCCTCGAGCACCAGCACGCCGTGGCGCTGGCAGATCTCGAGCACGCGGGGACGCCTCTCGAGCGACAGCGTCACGCCTCCGGGGTTGTGGAAGTTCGGCACCGTGTAGAGGAACTTCACCCGCTTGCCCGCGGAGGCGAGCCGCGTGAGCGTGGCCTCGAGCGCCTCGGGGATGAGCCCCTGCGCGTCCATCGGGACGTGGACCACCTCGGCCTCATGGGCGCGGAAGACGCCGAGCGCCCCCACGTAGGACGGTGCCTCCGCCACGATCACGTCGCCGGGATCGATGAAGATCTTGGTGACCAGGTCGAGAGCCTGCTGCGAGCCCGTGGTGACCACCACATCGTCCGGATGCGCAGAGATGCCCTCGAGCGCCATGACGTCGAGGATCTTCTCGCGGAGGGCAGGATCACCCTGGCCGGAGCCGTACTGGAGCGCGACCTCGCCCTGCTCGACGATGAGCCGGCGGCTCATCTCCCCGAGCTCCTCGAGGGGCAACCCGCCGATGAACGGCATGCCGCCTGCGAGCGAGACCACCTCGGGTCGGCTCGCGACGGCGAAGAGAGCTCGGATCTCCGAGGCGCGCATCTGGTGCGCACGCTGCGCATAGGACCCGTACCAGGGGTCGAGGCGCGTTCCTTCGCGAGGAGTGGGAGTGCCGTCGCTCATGGGCCAAGTCTGGCACGTGAGCCGAGGTCCAGAGGGCAGCCTCGTGGACCCCGGCCGCGCGAGCGTCAGGGGGCGACGGGAGCCCCGATGACCTCGTCGAACAGCTGGACCAGCGCGGGCTTGGGGCGGGCGCCCACCACGGACTTCACCACCTGGCCATCCTTGAAGAAGCTCATGGTGGGGATGGAGGTGACCCCGTAGGCCATCGCGAGGTCGGGATTGGCGTCGGTGTCGACCTTGACCACCTTGAGGCGGCCCGCATACTCCTCGGCGAGCTCGTCCAGGAGCGGCGCGACGGCTCGGCACGGCCCGCACCAGGTGGCCCAGAAGTCGACGACCACGGGGACCGAGGACTGGAGAACCTCGGCGGGGAAGCTGTCGACGGTCGCGTTCACCGGCGCGGTCGGGAGCTCCGCGACCGGGGCGGGCGCCGCCTCCGCGGCCTCCGCCGGGGCAGGCTCGGCATCCGCGAGGGAGTCGAGGTGGTGCTGGGCGTCGAGGGCGGCGGCGCAGCCCGAGCCCGCAGCCGTGATGGCCTGGCGGTAGCGGTTGTCGACCAGGTCGCCGCACGCGAAGACGCCGTCGACGTTGGTCGCGGTGGTGCGGCCCGACACCAGCACGTAGCCCTCGGCGTCGGTGTCGACCACGCCCTTGACCAGCTCGGAGCGGGGCTCGTGCCCGATCGCGACGAACAGGCCCGTGGCGGCCAGCGTCGACTCCTCGCCCGAGACGCGGTTGCGTACGCGCACACCCTCGAGCTTCGCGTCGCCGTCGAGCCCGATCACCTCGGAGTTCCACACGAACTCGATCTTCGGGTCCGCCTTGGCGCGGTCGGCCATGATCTTGGACGCGCGGAGCTCGTCACGGCGGTGCACCAGGTAGACCTTGGACGCGAAGCGCGTGAGGAACGTGGCCTCCTCGACGGCGGAGTCGCCGCCGCCGACCACCACGACCGTCTGGTCGCGGAAGAAGAACCCGTCGCACGTCGCGCACCACGACACACCCTTGCCCGACAGCCGCTTCTCATCGTCCAGACCGAGCTCACGGTAGGCGGAGCCGGTCGCGAGGATCACGGCCTTCGCGGTGTACGTGCCGGACATGCCCGTGACCACGGTCTTGACCGGGCCCTCGAGGTCCAGCGACGTGGCATCGTCGAACAGCACCTCGGCACCGAACCGCTCGGCCTGCGCCTGCAGGGTCTCCATGAGCTCCGGACCCTGCACGCCCTCCACGAAGCCGGGGAAGTTCTCCACCTCGGTGGTGTTCATCAGCGCGCCGCCCGCGGTGATCGACCCGGCCACCACCAGCGGCGCGAAGCCCGCACGCGCGGCGTAGATGGCAGCGGTGTACCCGGCAGGACCGGATCCGACGATGATGAGGTTGCGGGTCTCGCTCACGATGGTTCCTTGAGGTTGGGATGACCCGCCGGGCACGGCGGGGACGGCGTTTCCAGAACAGATGGTACGGGGACGATGTTCCCGTTCCCAGCGGCGTTCGCCGCCGGTGATCAGCCGGATGGGTCCGGCGCGGGATCGAGCGACGCCGTCACGCCGGGGTTGGGGATGGACGACGGGTCCTGCTCGATCACGATGTCGGGATCGAGGGGCGAGTCGAGCCACCCGAGCGCCAGCATGACGGCGAAGGCGACACCGACGATGGCGACGGCGAGCACCACGCGTGTGCCGTTGAGAGGGCCTCCGTGGATCGCGCGCTCCTGCGCGCGCCGGTGGCTGCGTGCGAGGGGCGCGGAGCCGGGGAACCTCCGGTGCAGCGAGGCGAGGACCAGCTCCCATGTCCCGGGATCCCGGACGCGGTTCTGGTCCGCGACCATGATCTCGAGCGTGTCGAATGCGGCCTCATGGCGATCGGCGGGCCGGTCGACCGCAGGGATGGACTCGGTGACACCCTCGGGCTCGGAGGTCGCCAGGGGCTCCTGCACCGCGGGCTCGGCGAGCATCGCGAGGACGGAGGCGTGAAGGCCGGGCTCCGACCGCTCCTCGGCGAGCGCCGCGTCGGCGTTGCGCTGGGCCGAGGCGAGCGTGTCGTGGCTGACGAGCGCACGGGCGGCGGCGCGCGCCTCCGACTCGCGCCGTGCCTCCTCCTGCGCCTTGCGCAGCGCGCGCTCGGAAGCCTCCTGCTCGAGGCGCGGCGTCAGCGGCAGCTCGTCCACCGTCGCCGCGAAGTCGACGAGCGCACGCGAGTCCGCCGCCACGAGCGCCGCGACCACCTGCGCGACGGTCGTGGGCCCCGTGCCCCGCAGCGACGCGAGCACGAGCGATCGGGCCTGGTCGGGAAGGCCGTCCGGGAGGTCGTCCGCGGTCGCCTCGGCGAGATCGACGCCGGTGAGCGCACGCACGAGCAGCGCCACGAGCGCCCGTGCATCGGCCTCCTCGGCCGGGACGGCGATGAGGCCGGCCGCGGCCGCGGTCTCGCCATCCACGCCGAGGCCGGCGACCACGACGCGTCCGCGCGGGGAGACGGTGATGCAGCTCGGCCTGACGAAGCCGTGGGACATGCCGTGCGCCCGCGCGACGGCGAGCGCACGCGCGGTGCCGGCGGCGATCGCGAGGGCGCGACGCGGGTCGATGCGATGCGTCGCGAGGACGTCGGCGAGCACCGCGCCGGGCACGTGCTCGATCGCGACGTAGGTGACGGGACCCTGCTCCGTGTCCTCCTGGCCCGTGGCGATGATGCGCGCGAGGCGGGGGTCGCGAAGGCGCGAGGCACGGGTGGCGTCGCTGCGGACCTGGGCCGCGCACTCGCGCGGCACCACATCGACCACGGTGCGTCGACCCAGGCGCGAGTCCTGCGCGAGGAAGCGGCTCACGCCGGGGATGTCATGGTCGATCTGCTCGAGCAGGGTGAACCGCGCACCCAGGACCGTGCCCGATCTCACCTGTTCTGTACCCCCGTGCTCTGTTCGCGACTATCGTACGGTGCGGCGCAGACGGCGGAGGATCGGACCGAAGACGTCGCCGGCCTCGGGCACCCGGAGCACGCGCAGCAGCAGGAAGTAGACCGCGCCCATGAGCGGGATCAGCACCGCCAGCGCGCCGAAGGCGACCAGCAGGGCGTTCATCTTGTCGTCGAGGTCCGGCTCAGGGATGAACCTCAGCAGCGACCATCCCACGACACCGGTGACGGCGGCGGCGAGAGCGGCGCGCAGGAGCACCGGGACGGTCCGCCGGCCGTCGAGGCCGCCGAGGCGCTTGCGTACGCCGGCCGCGCGCAGCACCACCCCGACCACGTTCGACAGGCTGAGCGTGAGGGCGACCCCTGCGGTCCACCACTCGCGAGGCAGCGCATCCTGGGCGAGCACCATGCCCACCAGCCATGCGATGGTCACGGGGATCTGGATGTAGAACACCGCGCGCCCGTCCTCGAGCGCGAAGAACACCCGCTTGAACACGAGCAGCAGCGCGAGCGGAACCGCGCCGAGCGAGAGGGCCATGAGCACGTACGCGACGGACATGACCTCGTCGTTGGGCTGCACCGGCAGCGAGACGCGCACGATGGCAGGGGCGAGCGCGAACAGCACGGCGGTGGACCACAGCGAGAACACGGTGACGATGCGCAGGCCGCGCACCGTGGTCTCGCGCAGCGCGGTCGTGTCCTTCGCCGCGGCGAAGCGCGCCATGGGTGTGCCGAGAGCGGTGACCAGCGACACGGTCACGAGCGAATGCGGGACCAGGTACAGCATGAGGGCGTTGAAGTACGCCGCGTTGCCCGCGATCGAGAGGTCGATCGCGCCGTCGACCCCCACGTTCGCGGATGAGGCGATGCGCGTCGCGACGAGCACGCCCACCTGATCGAGCAGGATCGCGCCGAGCGCCCATCCCGCGACGGACGTCACGCCTCGGAGCTCGCCCTTCGGGCCGCTCCACACGGCGCGCCAGCGGTACCCGCCGCGCCGCAACGGCCAGATGAGGATCAGCGCCTGAGCGGCGATGCCCAGCGTGGCGGTGCCGGCCAGCAGCGAGATCTGCGCGGGTCCCCAGCCCCCGAGGCGCTCACCGGCGACGAAAGCGTCGTCCGCCAGGTAGCCGCCGTAGACCGCCAGGTAGATCGCCAGGCCGGCGATCGACACGATGTTGTTGAGCACCGGGGCCCACATGTACGGGCCGAACTGCTCGCGCGCGTTGAGCACCTGGCCGAGGATCGTGTAGACGCTGTAGAAGAACAGCTGGGGGATCACCCAGTAGGCGAAGCCGATCGCGAGCCCGCGCTGATCCGCGCTCCAGTCCTGCG
This sequence comes from Demequina gelatinilytica, assembly GCF_000971115.1. Taxonomy (GTDB): domain Bacteria; phylum Actinomycetota; class Actinomycetes; order Actinomycetales; family Demequinaceae; genus Demequina; species Demequina gelatinilytica. Next base: position 132,271 of record NZ_BBLV01000009.1, read on the forward strand.
TGTAGAGCTGCACGAACACGGGTGCCGCGAGGGTCAGCAGCACCGTGAGTCCGAGCGATCCGAACACGCCGAGGGTCACGAGCCGATCCACGGTGCGCTTGCCGTCGGGCCGTCGGAACGCGCGCACGATCTGCGGCACCAGCACCGCGTTGAGCACGCCGGCCGCGACGATCGCGTAGAGCGCGTTCGGGATCTTGTTCGCGACGTCGTAGGAGTTGCCCGCCACGGTGTTGACGCCGATCGCCGCCGCCAGCATGGCGTTGCGGGCGAAGCCCAGCGCGCGCGACACGAACGTGCCCGAGGCCATCACCAGGGTGTTGCGACCCAGCGACGCAGGCTTGCGGGCCTCCTCCGAGCCGGGGGCGAGCGAGTCCTCCTCGGTCATGTCAGGCTTGCTCCTCAGGTCCGGTCTGATCGGTGCGCGTGTCCTTGCGGCCGCGCCGCACCGTACGGATCACGCCCAGCACGAGCATCGCGATGAGGCCCACCGTGAAGACGGCCGTCACCGCGGTGCCCCAATCGGCCCGCACGCGCACCGACATGCTCACCGGCGACGCGATGCTGCGGCCGTCGGTGTTGCGCAGCACGGTGCGCGCCTGGACGTTCGTGGAGGACACCGCCGACACCTCGACGGGCACCGTGGTGCTCGAATGCGCCGGCACGGTCACGGTGGGCGAGTCCCGGATCTGCAGGTTGGCGGAGAAGGAGGTCATGTCGACGACCACGGTCGCCTCGACGTCGAGGTCGTTCACCACCGTGACAGGCAGCGCTCCCTGGTCCGCGATGAAGTTGATGTCGGAGCCCGCCGCCACGTGCAACGCGCCGAGGGTGGCATCGACGGTGGTCTGCGCGTCGGTCAGCAGCAGCTCGCGGGCGAGCGTGTCCCCCCGCACCGTCCGGGCGAGCGGGGCGAGCAGCGCCGCCCCCCCGGGCCCCGTGATGTCCTCCGGGTCCTCCGCGACCACGCCCAGGTCCGCGAGACGGTCGAGACGCGTCGCGATCCCCGTGATCGCGGGGCGGCCCAGGTCGTCCTCCTCGCCGAGCAGCTCCTCGAGCCTCGCGCCGCGCTCCGCCGGCTCGGCCAGCACGTCCTGCACGCTTACCGGGGACACGAAGGACGCGCTCAGGAGCGCCGAGAGCGCGGTGGTCGCGGTCGTGGCCGTGGGGCTCCAGTCGTCGCCCGTCCACACCAGGACGGGGCCGTCGTGCTGGGAGGCGGTGAGCGCTGCGGCCGCGGTCGCCATCCCGGCGGCTCCGGGGGTGAGGGACGAGTCGGCCAGCGCGAGCTCCGACAACAGCGGGTCGGGCTGGAGCAGGGTCAGCTTCCACTCGCCGGCACCAGCGACGCGCGTCGCCGCGACGGGACGGGCGTCCGCGGCATCGTCCGCGTCCGGCACGACCAGAAGGGTGCGCGCGCCGTTCTCGGCCGCGTAGCGGACGATGGTCTTGTCCAGGCTCCCCACCATGCCCAGCCACGGGAGGCCTGCAAGCTCGCCGGTGCCCGCCTCGGCGCCGAGGCCCAGCGAGTAGTCGAGGACCTCGGTGCTCTCGGCGTGGGCGAGCGACACGAGGTCGGGGTCCTGTGCGGGCAGCCGCAGCGTCGAGTCCTCGTCGATCTCGACGTAGCCGCCGTCGAGCGCCGACCAGGCCGTGCCGTCGACCGCGAGCGTCACGCCCTCGAGCGCAGCCGCGTCCGCGACGGCGTCCACGCGGTCGGGCGTGCCGGTGGCCGTCGCGAGCGTCGCGAGGGAGAGCTCAGGGATGTCGGCGTCGTCCCACGTCACGGCGCCGGTCATGAGCGTGGTGCTCTCGCCGTCGGCCCGCAGCACCACGCGGATCCCGTGCACGCCCCACGAGTCCTCCTCGAAGGGCAGGCGGCGGTCGACGGACGTGACGGTGACGGTGGACGACGTCCCCGCCTCCAGCCGCGTGAAGGTGTCGGGCTCCTCGGGCTCGTCGTCCGCGTCGGACCCGGGGGTCGGCAGCGGGGTGGCCACCGGGCTGGTCATGGTGACCCCGACATCCGTGCCGCCCACGCTGACCATGCGCGCGGAGCCGCCGGCGAGGAACTCCGCGAGCCCCTCGCGGCTCTCGATCGGCTTGCGCGTGACCTGAAGGATCACGCGGGCGCCGTCGACGGCGGTGGTCGAGGGGTTGGTGACGGATACGGTCGCGTTCAGCGAGTCGCCCGGCTCCACCACGGGAGCGGGCGCCGACAGCACATCGCCGTCGAGCTGCGGCTCCTCCGTGTCGGTGGGCGCGGCCGTCGCGGGCAGCCCGATCGCGAGCGTCGCCAGCACCCCGGCGCCCGCAAGCGCCCGCCGCGCCGCGCGCGGGGCGCCGCGCATCGTCCCCCGGATCACGGCGCGATCGCGAGCAGGCGCGCGGCCGCCTGCGCCATCTTCCGCTCGTTGGGGTAGGCGAGCTCGCGGGTGAGGTCCGCCACCGCGATCCAGCGGGCGACCTCGGCCTCGTGGTCCGGGTCGTTCTCTGTGGTGATGATGCCGCCCTTGGCCTCGAGGAGGTAGTGGTGCACCACCTTGTGCACGCGGCGGTCGTCGCCCGTGAACCAGTAGTCGATGATGCCGAGCGGCTGGATGATCTCCGCGGTGATCCCCGTCTCCTCGGCGACCTCGCGGACCGCCGCGATCTCGGGGGTCTCGCCCTCCTCGATGTGACCCTTCGGGAGGCACCACTCGAGGCGGCCCGCACGGTTGCGTCGGCCGATGCACGCGGCGTACGCGATGCCCTCCTCGACGCGCACCGCGATCCCGCCCGCGGACGTCTCGTTGCTCACGGGAAGGTGAGGCGCACGATGCGCCACCCCTTCGCGCCGAGGCCGGACGCCGGCGCCCTGCGGGGGCATCGGCACGGGGCCGGGACGCGGGACGGGGGGCGTGGGCATGGCCCAACTCTAACGACCCCGCGGGGGCGCGAAGGGAGGCGGGACCGGGGGCGCGGCGGTCGCGGCGGCCGCCCGGCCGCGGTGCGGGACCCTCCGTCTGGGACACTGGTGCGGTGACTCCCGCCTCCACCGACCTCCCCACGCTCGACGTGCTGCGCCAGCGCGCCGCCGGGCTGTGGGCCGCGCTGCCACCCGAGATCACGCGTCTCGCGGAGTCCTTCTCCGCCGCGGGTCACGAGCTCGCGCTCGTGGGCGGGCCCGTGCGCGACGCGTTCCTGGGGCGCTCGAGCGCCGACCTCGACTTCACCACCTCCGCGCACCCCGAAGAGATCGAGCGGCTGCTCAAGCGCTGGACCGGCGCGACCTGGGACATGGGCCGCGAGTTCGGGACCATCGGCGGCCGTCGCGGGGACCTGGTGGTCGAGATCACCACGTACCGCGCCGACGAGTACGACGGCGAGTCGCGCAAGCCCGTGGTGGCCTTCGGGGACTCGCTCGCCGGGGACCTCGCGCGTCGCGACTTCACCGTCAACGCGATGGCGGTGCGCCTGCCGTCGCTCGAGTTCGTCGACCCCTTCGACGGGCTGTCCGACCTCGCGGGCGGGCTGCTGCGCACGCCGATCGCACCCGAGGTGTCCTTCGGCGACGATCCTCTGCGGATGATGCGAGCCGCGCGCTTCGCGTCGCAGCTGGGCTTCGAGATCGAGCCCGCGACGTTCGCGGCCATGTCCGCGATGGCGTCGCGCATCGAGATCGTGTCCGCCGAGCGCGTGCGGGACGAGCTGGTCAAGCTGCTCCTGGGCGCGTCCGTGCGCGAGGGTCTTGCCGCGCTCGTCGACTCCGGCCTCGCGGCGCATGTGCTTCCCGAGCTCCCGGCGCTCAAGCTCGAGGTGGACGAGCATCACCACCACAAGGACGTGTACGAGCACACCCTCACCGTGGTCGAGCAGGCGATCGAGCTCGAGACCGGCCCGGACGGTGCCGTGCCCGGCCCCGACCTGGTGCTGCGCCTCGCCTCGCTGCTCCATGACATCGGCAAGCCGCCGACCAAGCGGCTCGAGCCCGGGGGCGGTGTCTCCTTCCACCACCACGAGGTGGTCGGCGCGAAGATGGCGGCCAAGCGGCTCAAGGCGCTCCGCTTCGACAAGGACACCATCAAGGCGGTCGAGCACCTGGTGTTCCTCCACCTGCGCTTCCACGGCTACACGGATGCGCGCTGGTCGGACTCGGCGGTGCGCCGGTACGTGGTGGACGCCGGCGCGGAGCTCGAGCGCCTGCATCGTCTGACGCGCGCCGACGTCACCACGCGCAACAGGCGCAAGGCGGACCGCCTGTCCTTCGCCTACGACGACCTCGAGCACCGCATCGCGGAGCTGCGCGAGCAGGAGGAGGTCGACGCGATCCGTCCGGACCTCGACGGCACGCAGATCATGGCGATCCTGGGCATCGCGCCCGGCCGTGAGGTCGGTGCCGCCTACAAGCATCTGCTCGAGCTGCGCATGGAGCACGGCCCGCTGGGCGAGGAGCGTGCGGAGGCGGAGCTCAAGGCCTGGTGGGAGGCCCGCCAGGCCTGAGGCGGGTGTCCCGACCCGCAGGGGGCGTCGGCCGGATACGAGGCGGTCGGGACGGCGTCCCGTCCCGACCGCCCGGGTCACACCGCCGCAGGCAGCTGCGGGAAGATCGCCGCCACCGGCCCGTGGACGATGCTCCCGCCCACCGTCGCGAGGCCGCGGGCGAGAGCCGGGTCCTTGGCCGTGGCGACCTCCCAGCCGTCGTTCGCGAGGCGCAGCGCGTAGGGCAGCGTCGCGTTGGTGAGGGCCAGGGTCGAGGTGTTGCCCACCGCGCCGGGCATGTTCGCGACGCAGTAGAAGGTCGAGCCCTCGACCGTGTACGTGGGGGCCGCGTGCGTGGTGGGGCGCGAGTCCTCGAAGCAGCCGCCCTGGTCGATCGCGATGTCGACCAGCACGGAGCCGGGCTTCATGCGCGACACCAGGTCGCGGGACAGCAGCTTGGGGGCGCGGTCGCCCGCGACCAGCACGGCGCCGATCACCAGGTCCGCCTCGAGGCAGGCGCGCTCGACCTCGTAGGACGACGACACCACCGTCTTCACGCGGCCCGCGTAGAGCGCGTCGAGCTGACGCAGACGCGCGATCGAGAGGTCGAGCACCGTCACGTCCGCGCCCATCCCCACCGCCTGCGCGATGGCGTTCTGGCCGGACATCCCGGCGCCCAGCACCGTGACCTTCGCGGGCCGGACGCCCGGCACGCCGCCCAGCAGCACGCCGCGCCCGCCCTGCGAGGACTGGAGCGCGAAGGCGCCGACCATGGTGGCCATGCGGCCCGCGACCTCGCTCATGGGCGCGAGCAGGGGGAGCGAGCCGTCGGCGAGCGCGACCGTCTCGTAGGCGATGGCCGTCGTGCCCGAGGAGACCAGGGCGCGCGTGAGGGCCTCGTCCGCGGCGAGGTGCAGGTACGTGAAGAGCAGCAGCCCGTCACGGAGGTAGCCGTACTCGGACGCGATCGGCTCCTTGACCTTGATCACCATCTCGCAGGCCCAGGCCTCCTCGACGGTGCCGAGCACCGCACCGGCGAGCGCGTAGGACTCGTCGGAGAAGCCCGAGCCGTTCCCGGCGCCGGCCTGCACCACCACGGTGTGGCCCGCCGCGACGAGCTCGTGCACGCCCGCCGGGGTCGCGCCCACGCGGCGCTCGTTGTCCTTGATCTCTGCCGGGATGCCGATGCGCATCGCCGCTCCTCCCTGGCGCCCGAGGGTGCCGCTCCTTCGTCCGACTCACGCTGGTGCCGGACTTTCTTCGCCCGACTCCTACAATTGTTGGAGGAAGTTCACCAGGATCAAGCAATCGTGAACCAAGTCCCCGATTGCGGTGGAAATGGAGAAGGATCGATGGAGCAGAGCGTGCGAGAGGGCCTGCGGGCGAAGGGTGTTCGGCTCGACGACCTCGACGAGCGGATCCTCTGGGAGCTCATGCGCGATGCGCGGATCCCCAACGCCGCGCTCGCGGCCAGGCTCCACGTCGCGCCCTCCACCACCCACACGCGCGTCAAGGCGCTCCGCGAGGCGGGGGTGATCCGCAGCGCCCATATCGAGGTCGACTACGAGTCGCTCGGGCTCGACGTCCAGGGCATCGTCTCGGTCCGCCTCCGCGCGCAGGCGCGACCCCAGATCAAGAGCTACGCGGCGAAGGTCATCCAGCTGCCGAACGTCCTCTCGGTGTTCTTCGTCGGCGGCACCATCGACTTCCTCATCCACGTCGCGTGCACCTCGACCGCGCAGCTGCGCGACTTCGTGGCCAGCGAGCTCAGCATGGACCCCGCGGTCGCCTCCACGGAGACGAACATCGTGTTCGACCACCTCATCGGCCATGAGCACCTGGGCGCGGGCGGCCTCGCCGCCATGCGCGACACCATCAGCTAGGGACGATGCCGCGGGGGTCCGGGGGCAGCGGCACCCGTCACGCGGGGGACGGCACGCGCGGCGCGCGCGCGAACAGCGCGGCGACCACGAGGTACGCGACGCCGATGCCCGCCATGACGGCGCTCGAGTAGCCCGTCGGGGGGAGCAGCAGGGCCGCCACCGCCGCGCTCGACACGAAGGCGACGTTGTAGGCCACGTCGTAGAGGGTGAAGGCGCGCCCGCGGAAGTCGTCAGCGGTGTCCCGCTGGACGATGGTGTCGACGGCGATCTTGGCACCCTGCACCGCGACCGAGACGATCACGGCGGCGGAGAGGAGCGCCCATCGCGCGGACGATGCGGCGAGGAGCACGTGCGCGCATGCGCCGAGCACCAGCGCGCCCACGATCCACCGATGCGGCCCCACCCGCGGCGCGAGCCACGGGGTGATCACCGCGGCGATGCCGAAGCCGACGGCGGCGAAGCCCAGCACGGTCGCGAACTCGCCGATCGACTGCTCCGGGTGGTCGGGATCGCCGAGCACGTGCCGGGACATGAGGATCGAGGCGACGAACATCATCCCGTAGAGGAGCCGTTGCGCCGCCATGACGGACAGCGCGTGCAGCGGGGTCACGCGCCGTCGGAGGTAGCGGACCCCGGAGGCGAGCTCGGAGGCGAGCGCACGCAGCTGGGCGGCGAGGTGGAGCGCCGCGAGGGGGTCGGTGGGGCCGAGCGCGCGCCGCGCGAGCAGCGTGGTCGCCCCTGCGGAGGAGGAGAACGCGAGGGCCGATCCCACGAGCGCCGCGAGGGCGAGCGACGAGTCCGTCGCGGTGGGCAGCACGAGGGTCACGACGCCGCCGACGGCGGCGCCCGCCGCCGCCGCGATGGTGCCGAGCGTGGGCATGATCGCGTTCGCGGCCAGCAGCTCGCGTGCCGGGACCACGTTCGCGAGCCCCGCGGACATCGAGGCGAGCAGGAAGCGGTTGACCGACAGCGTGAGCAGCGCGAGCCCGTACTCGACCCAGGTCGGCCCGTCGAGGAGCACCACGGCGCCGATGGTCAGCGCCAGCGTGGTGCGCACCAGGTTCCCGACCAGGAGGATCCGCTGGCGCTGCCACCGGTCGATGAGCGGGCCCACGAAGGGTCCGACCAGCGTGAAGGGGGCCAGCAGGATCGCGAAGCCGAGCGCGATCTGACCCGGTGTCGCCGCCTCGGTCGGGTCGAAGAAGAAGGCGGTCGCGATCCCCACCTGGAACATGCCGTCGCCGGCCTGCGACAGCAGCCGCACGAGCGTGAGGCGGCGGAAGCCGCGCGCGCGCCACAGCCGGGCGAGGTCGCGGGCCAGGGTCACGGCACCCAGCGTAGGGGGAGGCGCCGACGGGCTCGGGCTCGCGCCGCGGCATCCGCCGGAATCCCTGGCCATACGGGTTGCAGCGCTGCAAGCGTCGGGCCAGGGTGGAGGTATGAGCATCCCGGCGCGCGTGGCGATCGTCGGTGGGGCCGGCAAGGTCGCCCGCCGCCTCATCCCCATCCTTCTTCACCGGGATCATGAGGTGGTCGCGCTCGCGCGCGGCGACGACCAGCTGCGCGAGCTCGCCGCCATGGGTGCGGCGGCGCGCCACCTCGACATCGAGGCCGCGGACGAGCCGGACTTCGCGGCGGTCTTCGGTGGATGCCAGGCAGTGGTGTTCGCGGCGGGCGGCGGGCCGGACGGCGACGCGTCCCGCAAGCGCACCGTCGACCTCGAGGGCTCCCTCAAGGCGCAGGCGGCGGCGAAGCTGCGCGGCATCAAGCGGTTCGTGCAGGTCTCGGCCATGGGCGTCGACGCGGATCCGGACCCCGCGCGCGGCGACGTCTGGACGGCCTACGTGTACGCCAAGCGCGAGGCCGATATCGAGCTGCGGCGCTCGGGGCTGCAATGGACCATCCTGCGGCCAGGGATCCTCACCGACACCGTGGGGACGGGGGCGATCAGCATCGGCGAGATGGTGGTCCCCGGACCCATCCCGCGCATCGACGTCGCGCAGACCATCGCCTCGTGCCTCTCGCGGCCCCGGACCGCCGGGCATCAGTGGGAGATCGTGACCGGGCCGCATCCCATCGGGACCGTGCTCGACGAGCTCACCGCGTCCTAGTCGCCATCGCGCACCGGACGGCACGGGCCGTACGGACCGAGGAAGGGCGCGTCCGGCATCGCGCTCCGGGCGTGGAGAGCGCCGAGCGGGGGCAGGCCGAGCCGCACCGCGCTCGCTCGCCACGGGGAGCTGGAGCCCCCGCCGACGGCCGCGAAACCCTCGACGGTGAGCGCATCGGCCGTGAGTCGACGCCATCGCGTCCTGTCCACCACGGTGCCGCCGAGGTCCACGGGGCCGCTCACCGCGGTGTCGTGCAGCGCGAGGGTGCCGAACGTGCCCCTGACCACGTGCACCTCCCCGGTGATGCGCAACCCGCTCAGGGTGAGCTCGTCCGACGTGGAGTCGACCACCTCGACGTCGAGCGCGCCGTCGAGGTCGGCCAGACGGATCCGTCGGCGGGCGGACACCCCCCTGAGCGAGACTGCGCCCGAGACCCGCGCGCCCTCGATCGCCACCCTCCCCAGATCGCTCGCCACCACCTCGAGCCGCCGGGCATGGACCCCGTCCAGCACTAGGTCCGCGGCGGTGCAGCCCCACACCTCGACGCTGTCGGCAGTCGCCGCGATCTCGAGGCGGTCCGACCAGGTGCAGCGCTCGACCTCGACGGACGAGGTCATTCCACCGTCGAGCAGTCGGACCGGCGGCCCACCTCTCGACGCCTGGCCCACCCGCGGGCCGCCGCCGAGGCGGCAGTCGCGCAGGACGATGCGCCCGACAGCCGTGGCGCGTGCCAGGGGGGCGTGCGCGAACTGCAGGCCGACGAACGCTGCCTCGCGTCCTAGGTGCGTGTCCGCGAGCGTCAGGCCCGCGCCGAAGAGGACGGACGGTGTCCGCACGTAGAGGTCGTGGAGGCGCGCAACGGCGGTATCGCGTGCGGCGAGGTCAGCCTCGATGTCGTCCGCGCACGTGGCGACGGGGTCGAGGCGAGGCTTGCGCAGCATGGCGACGAGCGCCTCGAACGCCTCGAGCACGTAGACCGTGTGACGGCACGCATGGTCGGCGAGCGCGTCCACCGCGAGCTCGCGGAGCGCGATGGGGGCACGCTCGACGGCGTCGAGGTACGGCGCGAGAGCATCGTCCGGCATGGGGTTCTCCTTCCTGCGCATGCGGGAGGGGCCGCCGTGCGACGGCCCCTCCCGTGCTGCTACTTGCGGGGCCCGGAAGGCTTGGGCGCCGGGCCGCCGCCGGGGGTCTTGGGGTTCGACGACGAGCCGCGCCCGCCGTTCTTCTTGTCAGCCATTGAGATCACCTCCTTCGCTTCGTGTCGATGCCGTTGGGTCCGTCAGCACTTGTGGCCGCAGGATGAGCAGCGGCGTGTGCCGTCGTTCCACTGCTCCGTGGCGCTGCCGCAGCAGTTCGAGAGAGCCATCGTGTTCACCTCCCTTCCGTGTCCGGGGACGCGACGATGACCGCGCGCCGGTTGAGCTGGGCCCTGTCGGCGACGAGCCGGCCGTCGCCGTCGCGATCGTCGACGCAGGCCACCGCCGTGGTCGCGTGGACTTCGCAGCTCCCGAGCCCGACCGCCGTGATCGTGGCGCTGGGCACGCCCATCGCCTCGGCGAGCGCATCCGCCACCGCGGTGGCGCGCCGGGTCGAGAGCCGGACCCGCCCGGCGCGTTCGCCCGCGGACGACGTCGTGCCGTACACCGTGATGGTCCGCGGTGTGGCGGTGCACCTGCCGAGGGCATCCGCGGCATCGTCGATCGCCCTGGTCGCAGCCCTCGCGTCGGCGAAGGTCGCCTCGTCGAGCACGAACCCGATCGCGGCGTCGGGGACCTCCACGATGCAGTCCTCGGCCTCCATGACCGTCACGACTGCCGGCGCGGCGAGGGGGACCGGCGTGACGTCGGGCAGGCCTGCGGGCGGCTTCTGCATCACCGCGTCGTAGGTGAACGACACGGAGGTCGCGCCGGACCGCTCGAGGATCGCCGTCCACAACCTCTCGAGCGTGCGCACATGAGGCTGGCGGGGATCCTCCTGGTCGCCTCCCGCGGCGCCGAGTCCCGACCAGATCACGGCGCAGCCGTCGAGGTCGGGAAGCTCGTCGCTGCTCGCGAGCTGTTCGACGACGTCGACCGGGTCGATCCCGAGGCCGAGCCGCTGGAGCGGGAGCGCCCCTGTCGTCGAGAGTCCCGAGCCGCTCATGAGGAGCTCGCACCCCTGGGCCCGTGACCGCGTGGACAATGCGCGCGCTCCCAGTGCGATCGCCGCGAGCGGGTCGGTCTCGGGTGACGTCGCGACCGCGCCGGCGGCCACCTCGACGGTGAGCGCCGTGGCGTGGTCCAGCTGCTCCTGGAGCGTCGTGGGGTTGGACGCGAGCCCTGTGAGCGAGGCCGTGCCGAGGACCGCGGGGTCACCGTCGTCGGACACGACGACCACCTCGGTGCCGGGGGCGAGCCTCGGCCGCACCAGCGCGGTCCATGCGTCCACGCTGAGGCGGGCGCTGTTCGCCGTGGACTCCGCGACGATCGCGAGGGCGGTTGGCCCGCTCACCGCGGGCCCTGTCTCGGCGGTGGTGGCCGAGCAGCCCGTGAGGGCCGTGACGAGGACCGCGGCCGCGGTCATGGCGAGCTTGTTCATGGTGATCTCCTTCGGTTGGCTCAGGCGATCCAGGCCTGGCGGTGGACCGGGCAGGTGAGTCCGAGCGCGCATGCAGGGTCGAGGCATGCGTCCCAGGTGACGCCGGCGCAGGCCCCGCAGGGCTCGAGCGTGACGCCGCAGCGAGGGCACGCGTGGGTCGTCGTCTCGGCCGTCCGGCGCGCGAGGAACCACCGCCGCAGCCGCATCACGGGGCTCATCCCGCCCTCCGGTCCTCGGTCGGATCGTCGACCGGGTGCAGGGGAGTGCGAGCGGCGTCTGCCTCGGCAGGCGCGGGCGCCACCTCGAAGTCGCGCAGCTCGAGGGCGTCGCGCAGGTCCTCGTCGGCGATGCGCGCGAGCTCCACCGCGTAGGTCCTCCCCTGCAGGTTGCTCTGTGCGGGCAGCACCTTCCGGCGGTAGCGGCGGTGGGATCGGCGGATCCTCGCGGGCTCTGCGTCGAGGTGCTTCTGGGTCTCGATGATCGCCTGCTGCTGCGTACGCACCTCGCGCTGCGTCGTCGCCGCAGCCATGTCCGCGGCCTTCGCGGCGAGGACCGCTGCCTCCTCCTCCGCGCGGGAGCGCCACTCCGCGTACGCGGCGAGCGCCGGCGGCGCGATCATGATGGCGGCGTAGAGCATGGCCATCAGACCACCAGGGAGGACCCCGCTGGCGGCCGACGACTGATCGCCCCCCATCCCCGAGAGCGTGGTGCCCGCGCTCGCGGTGGCGAGCTGGTGCTGCGCCGCGAGCACGCGCGCCGTGGCGACGGACCCGCACAGCATGAGGATGACGACACCTGCGACCCCTGCCGCGATCGCGGCGCCCCGGCGACCGCGCGAGGCCTCGGGATGCTCGACCACCTTGAGCTCGCGGCCCAGGACGTGTCCCGCGCCGACGGTCACGAACGTGGTCACGGCCGCCAGGACGGCAGGCTCCCGCCAGTCCTCCGAGCGCAGCGCGACCGAGAACGACTCGTTGAGGACGAACCACTCGAGCGGTGCGAGCGCCAAGGCGCCCCAGCGGCTCGCAGTCCGCACGAAGGCCGCGGACCTCCCGGGGTCCGGGTCGGTGAGTCTCCCGGCCCGCCGAAGGTGCTCGCGTGTCTCCTTCAGCGTCGAGCGCGTGCGCTTGCGCGTACGGCGACTCTCCTTCCTGTCGTGCGCGAGGCCGTCGGTCGAGCCGAAGCGCGACAGCCCCGAGCGCACCTGGTGCGCTCGGGCCCTGATCGCGGCGTCGGCCTCGTCCTGGCGCATCCGCGACTGGGCGAGATCGACCTGGTGCTGCGCCCTCTGGCGGAGGGTCGTGGGGAGGGCCTCACCTGCGCGCGCGAGGATCCCCTCCATCGTCATCGGCGCTCGGTCGCGGGTCGCGACCTGGCTGAGGTGCGCCTCCCGGTGCGGGAAGTCGGGCTCCGGCGCCGGCGTGGGGCGCGCGCCCATGTCGACGGCGTCGTCCGTCGGGTCGGGGGTGGTGGGCTGGGTGGTCATGAGGTGCTCCTGGTGCTAGGCGGCGCGGTCGGCCGGGGTAGTGGGGGTGGTGGTGGTGGTGGTGGTGGCGGTGCGGGAGGCGGGCGCGACGTAGGGCGGGATCGCGGCGTCCGCGGCGGTGCGGCGGAGACCGAGCAGCCCCGAGCGCGAGCGGTGGTACATCGCGGCCAGGGACTCCGCCCAGCTCGCGACCTCGCCGTGGGCGGCGGCGCAGAGGGAGTCCTCGAACGCGAGGAGCCGCACGAGCTCGTCGGCCTTGACGCGCTCGGCATGACGCGCGGCGCGCGCCTCCTTCGCCTCCCGCTCGGCGACTGCCTCCTGCTGGCTGCGCCTCCGGTCCCTGCTGGCGCGGCGAACCGCATCGGCCGGCGCGACCTCGAGCGCGTCGGGCTCCTTCGGCTCGACCTGTGCGGCGTCATCAGCCTCGAGGACCGGTCGCGGGGCGTAGACGGCCCGGATCGTGCCGGTCCGCTCCGCGTGGACCGCGTCGATGCGGGCGTCCAGCCTCGCGGCGATGGCGTAGATCCACAGGTCGCGCTGCGCGACGCCTCCCTCGCCGGTGCCGCGCTCGTGGCGGGCGTCGACGATGCCGTAGAGCGCGACGCGACAGCGCGTCCTGAGCCGGTGAGGCGGGGCGGTGGGGTAGGGGGTCAACGGGAGGCCCGGCTGGGGGGCCGCCGAGGGGATCGGGGGTGTGGCGTTCATGATGTGCTCCGTGGGCTGGTGGTGGCGGGCGGTGGACTCCCGGAGGGCCGGGACCGCCACGGTGCCAGCGAGCGGTTTCCGCGGGGTGGCCTCGTGAACGTCGCTCGGAAAGGGCGCCGGAAAGGTCCCCTGGGATCCCGGGAGGTGGCGGCTCGCGGCATCGGCGATCGGGGTCCATTGACGGCGACTGACCTGGCAGATTACGGTCCGGGGGATGGCGTCTCGCGGCGGGGCGCCGCTGAGGGGGGCCGCGATGGCTGGCACGTCGACGTCGACCGGGTACTCCGCCGACGAACGCGATCGGTTGAGCGAGGCGCTCGCCGACATCGGCCGGGGCCAATGGCGCGTCCGGCCCAGCGGCGCGCTCTCGGCGACCGTGTTCTCGCGGGGCAAGGGATGCGGCACGGATACTGCGTGGATCGAGCTGTGGAGCGCGCTCGGAGAGGCGCTCGTGCCGGTGGTGCGGCGCGTCGGATCTCCGGAGAGCGGAGCGCCGCTACCGGGCGCCGAGGACTCCTCGATCATCGCGCAGCTGGGTGACGACTCCCTGCTGATCCACCCCCACCTGGGGTCGTACCTCCAGGGAGAGTCGCCGTCGTTCCGCGGTGCCGCGGTCGCTCGCGGGGTGCTCGATGGTGTGGACGAGGTGCTGAGCGGTTCCGCGCTCGTCGCGGGTGCGACCCCGTTCCCCGATGGCGTGCCGCTGACGGCCGAGGACGTCGCGCAGTCGACGGCCTTCGTGCGCGCCTTCCGGCACGTCGCGCTGAGGCTGCTCGGTGACGCGGTTGCCCGGTCGACATCCGACGCCGATGCGGATGCCGCGTTGGCGTCGCTTCCCGCGACGGCGCGACGCGACAACGCGGAGCTCATCAAGTACCTGTGGCTGCGGGGCGCGCTCAACACCGCGGTCCCCCAGCATAGGCTTCCGGGGATACGGCTCGTCGCCGAGGCGATCGCCCGTCAGGTGCTGGTCGAGTCCGCCGTCACCGCGACGTTCGATGACGAGGATCCGTACGCGATCCTGCGGGGACCCCGGGGCCTCCCGCCTGGCCTGGCTCGCGAGTTCGAGTCGCGAGGCGAGGAGCGCATGGCCCACCTCGAGCGCATGGCGTCCGAGTACGGCTACCACCGGACGGGCATCCGACCGCCCGGTACGACCGAGCTGGACCGTGTGGCGTTCCACAGGCTCCTGGGCGGCGACAGCTCATCCTTCCTGCTCCTCGCGCCGACGTCGAGCGGCAAGACCCGGTTCGGCTACCTTGCGGTGTCCCAGGCGGTTCACGCGCGACGGCGGTCGGGAAGGCCCGGGAACGTCATCGTCCTGGCCCCCACGAAGGCGCTGGTCAACCAGATCTCGCGGGAGATGCGGGAGCTCTTCTCCTCGACGGAGGCCGACGACTGGCGGGTGCTCGAGGGCTCGCGCGACTATCCGCAGTACGACGAGCCGCTGCGGTCGGGCAACTTCGATGTGGCGGTCTGCATCCCGGAGAAGCTCGCTGCCATGATGCGCATCGGGATGCGGCTCGACGGGGTGCCTCTGCTGGTGGTGGACGAGTTCCAGCATGTGGTCGATGTCGATCGAGGCGCCAAGCTCGAGCTGCTGCTCGTGGAGATCCTGCAGCGTTACCCTGCGCTCCGGCTCATCGGGCTCTCCGCCTCGCTCGACGAGGGAACGCGCGAGCAGGTGCGCCGGTGGCTCGAGGCGAACGGCAAGGACGCGCCGGTGGTCGAGGCCGCCTACCGGCCGGTCCCGCTCACGCTCGTCGCCACCGACGGGCGTGTCGCCAAGGAGATCGCCGACAACGACATCTCGACGGTGCGCGAGTACGAAGTGCCGTGGCTCGAGTCTCATGAGGCGATGCTCACGGTGCTGACGCGCGACCAGCGCAACTTCGCGTCCGCGAACAAGCGGCTCATGGAGCTGCTGCTGGGATTGATGCGGCGCTACGTGCGCGACGACGGAACACTTGCGGAGGGCCTGCCGGCCATGCTGGTGTTCGTGCCGTCCCGGGAGGACGCCGAGCGCTTGGCGGATTCGCTTCGCATGCTCGTCGACGCGGTGCTCGGGGTCAGGCCGGTCTGGAGGGACGCGCGACCCTACCTGGGCGGCAGGTTCCGTGCGTCGACCCCGGGTCATGACCCCGCAGCGCTGCTCCGCGAGCTCGACCTGCTCCCCGCCAACTCGACGCAGCAGCTCGCGGTGCGCACCTCGCTCCTGTCCGGCATCGGCTTCCACACCGCCTCGCTGGGCGCGGACGGCCGCGATCTCGTCGAGGGAGGGTTCCGCGACGGCTACATCCGTGTGCTGTTCGCCACGGACACCCTTAAACAGGGGATCAACACGCCGACGGACATCGCGATCAACGCGAGCCCTCTCGCGTATGCCGGCAACCGTCAGCGCCTCATCAACGCCGACGACGTGATCCAGCGCATGGGCCGTGCCGGGCGCTTCCTGGTGACCGAGGGCAGGGGGGTCGGCTACCTCATCGTGCGCAAGCCGATCGTCGACAAGCGGCTCTCAGTCGAGATCCCGATCGACGCGAGGCGTGCGATCGGAGGGTCCGACGAGGCGTCCGACGACACTGTGCTCGGGCGGCTCGCCACGGTCGACAGGGTCTTCGACTACTTCCTGAGCGAGGTGGGTGGCGGAGCCGCCTACGTGCCGCCGCAGAACGACACGTGGCTCCGTGACGCGGTGCTGCGCAGCATCGCGTCGCGCGACGATCCGGTGATCTCGGAGGACGAGCTCGCGGCGCTGGCGCATGACCTTCATGGGCGGACCATCGCGGGGATCGCTGGGTCGATCGACGCGCAGGACGTCGGCCGGAAACTCGAGGAGGAGGGGCTCGTGGCGATGCGCGACGGGAACGCGCGGCTGACCCGTCTGGGACGCGCCACGGCCAACCATCCCATCCCGGGCCTCGAGCCGCATGAGCTCGGGGAGCTGGCGGCGATCGCTCAGGAGGGTGCCGGTCCTTTCACGCTTCTCTTCCACGTCGGGCTCACGGATTCCGCGTACCTCAGCAGCTTCCGGATCCGAAGCCGCGACGGCGAGGACGCGGCCGAGCATCGCGAGCGCGAGCTTCGGCAGGTCCGGGACTTCCTCGCGGCGTGCAGGCCAGCGTCGCCTCGCGTGGCCCAGGCGTACTTCCGTGGCCTGGCGTCCGGCCATGAGGACCTGCTCGGGCGAGGCCGCCGTGCCGATGCGCTCCGCGCGATCCTGCTCGACGACCGGACCGCTCACGACGACATCAGGGTCCTCACGGCACTGCTGCGCGCCGATCGATTGACACGGTGGTGGGGTGGGACCCCGTTCAGCCGGATCGAGCAGGACGGGGCGGGCGGCCGCGGCTACGCCGAGGCCGACCTGGTCGCGATCGCGGAGCACGCATCGACGGTGATCGGCGCCGTCGCCGACTACCTGGCGACCGCGCCCGAGGACATGACCTTCAGGGAGCTGGGCCGGTTCGCCTACGAGCTCGAGGTGGGGCTTCCGGGGCCATTGGCGAGCCTGAGGCGCGTCGGCGACCGCGCGCTGCATCGCGATCGGCTCCGCGCACTCCTTCCTGAGATCACGGACCCGTCGTCGACTTGGGACACCCTCGAGGACCTGGTGGATCGGCTCGCGGGAGCGAAGGACGCGCGCGCGGGATTCTCGACGCTCGACGACGCCACCTTGGACCGCATCAAGGGTCGCCAGTCGCTCCAGCGCAAGCTGATCGCGATGTCGACCGAGCGTGTCGACGCACCCTGGAACCTGGTGAGGGTGCCGAGCTATGCGCCCGAGACCATGGAGGCCCGGCTCGACGACATCGCGGCAGGCAACGGCGTCGCGGTCGTCTCCGAGCTCATGGGTGCGCTAGGCATGACGGTGGACCCGGCACCCGACCAGGGCTTCGTCGACGTCGCGGTCGACGCTGTGGGCCGACGGGTGCGTGTGGTGGTCGCCGGTACCCTGGTCGACCAGGCGTTCGTGGACACCGTCCTGAACGGTCTGGGCAGCGCCGCGAACGCCGTCGTCATCGCCTCGCGCGGGGCGACCGAGGGAGTGGTGAACCGCACGCGATTCCAGAGCGAGCCGTGCGCGGTGGTCGCGCCCAGCCTCTTCCTCGAGATGGTCGTGCGCGTCTACTCCACGTGCCTCGGGGACGACGACCCGCTCGGCCTCGACGAGCCGGAGCTCGATGTCGAGGCATCCGCGCGCGTCATGAGGCGCATGCTCATCAACAACGCTCCCGTGCTGACCCGTGCCGACCTCGAGAATCGGCTCGCTCATGATGGGCTCGCTCAGGACGCGACGTCCGCCTGACGTCCCGCGCATCGTGCCGGGAACGGCAAAGGCCCGGATCCCCCTCAGCGGGGATCCGGGCCTCCTGATGCCTCAGCGGGCCTGAGCGCTCAGCGCTCCACCTCGCCGGCGATGAACGACTCGAGCTGGTTGCGGCCCTTCGTGTCCTCCATCTGGACCGGCGGCGACTTCATGAAGTAGGTCGACGCGGACAGGATCGGGCCGCCGATGCCGCGGTCCTTGGCGATCTTCGCCGCACGCATGGCGTCGATGATGATGCCGGCCGAGTTCGGGGAGTCCCAGACCTCGAGCTTGTACTCGAGGTTGAGGGGCACCTCGCCGAAGGCCGAGCCCTCGAGGCGGACGTACGCCCACTTGCGGTCATCGAGCCACGCGACGTAGTCCGACGGGCCGATGTGCACGTCGCGGCCGTCCTTGATGCCACCGAGCGGGCCGGTGAGGTTGGAGGTGACGGCCTGCGTCTTCGAGATCTTCTTGGACTCGAGGCGCTCGCGCTCGAGCATGTTCTTGAAGTCCATGTTGCCGCCGACGTTGAGCTGGTACGTGCGGTCCAGGCGGACGCCGCGGTCCTCGAACAGCTTCGCGATCACGCGGTGCGTGATGGTCGCGCCGACCTGCGACTTGATGTCGTCACCGACGATCGGGACACCGGCGGCCTCGAACTTCGCGGCCCACTCCGGGTCCGACGCGATGAAGACGGGGAGCGCGTTGACGAACGCGACCTTGGCGTCGATCGCGCACTGCGCGTAGAACTTGGCGGCCTCCTCCGAACCCACGGGGAGGTAGCAGATGAGGACGTCGACCTCGCGGTCCTTGAGGACCTGGGTGACGTCGACGGGGGTCTCGTCCGACTCGACGATGGTCTGGCGGTAGTACTTGCCGAGGCCGTCGAGCGTCACACCGCGCTGGACCTGGACGTCCGTCTTCGGCACGTCGCAGATCTTGATGGTGTTGTTCTCCGAGGACTGGGTCGCCTCGACGAGCTCCTTGCCCACCTTGAGCGAGTCCACGTCGAAGGCGGCCACGAACTCGATGTCCGAGACGTGGTAGTCGCCGAACTGCACGTGCATGAGGCCGGGCACGGTGTCCTCGGGCTTCGCGTTCTTGTAGAACTCGACACCCTGGATGAGGGACGTCGCGCAGTTGCCCACGCCGACGATGGCGGCACGAAGCTTGGCCATGGTGTTGTCTCCTTGACTAGTGGTCCGCTGGCGCGGAGCCGTTGTTCTCACCGCCGCGGGCGGATCGTTCATTCTCGATGAGGCGGTCGAGCCACTGGACCTCGCGCTCGACCTGCTCGAGGCCGTGACGCTGAAGCTCTGCGGTGTAGGCGTCGTGGCGCTCGTGCATGCGCTTGAGCCCGTCCGACACCTCCTCGAGCCGTTCGGAGAGCCGGCTGCGCCGTCCCTCCAGGATCCGCAGCCGCGTCGCGGCGTCGGTGTGTGCGAAGAGAGAGAAGCGCACGTCGAACGCGTCGTCGTCCCACGACGATGCGCCGGCGTTCGCCAGCTCCTCCGACAGTCGGGAGCGCCCGGGATCCGTGAGGCTGTACGCGATGCGCGCGCGACGGGACGATGCGGACGACGAGCCCGCGGGCTCCTCGCCGGAGGCCTCGATGAGGCCCGCCTCGACCATGCGTCGCAGGCACGGGTACAGCGACCCGTAGCTCAGGGCCCGGAAGGGGCCCAGCTCGGCTCCCAGCCGCTTGCGGATCTGGTAGCCGTGAAGGGGCTGGTCGCGCAGGATGCCGAGGATCGCGAGGGTCAGGACATCGGTCTTGGCCACGCTTCCTCCGCTTCCGGTCGGGGCTCGCATAGCGAGCCGATCTCACGAACAGTTATATCGCTCCGATACATCGGGAACCGTACATCACGAGATCGTGATCCGCGAAACCGGCTCGCCGGGTCACGATGCGGCGTCGCCGAGCGTTGGGGGAGCAACCGGGGCGTCGCGCCCGCCGACGGGACGCGCACATCGTCCCGGATCGGGGCGCGCGCCCCCTCAGTCCTTAAGGTGGTCACGTGACCGAACGACCCAGCTCGCCTCAGCGCGTCCCCACGCGCCGCCCCGTCTCGACGTCCTCGCGGACCGCCTCCACGGGCCAGCAGCCCGCACGGCGCAGCACGCGCGCGACGCAGCCGACCTCCGGGTGGGCGGCCACAGGGGTGGCCGAGAGCGCCCCGGTGACCCAGGCCAAGGGCTCCGGCTCCGGCTCGGGCGGCTCCGGCGGCAAGGGCAAGGGCGGCAAGGGCGACCAGCCGCGCTGGAAGAAGATCCTCAAGATCACGGGCCTGTCGATGCTGGTCGCGCTGTTCGTCACGATCGCGGCGGGTGCGATCCTCATGATGGTCATCTACTCGAAGCTCGAGGTGCCGGCCGCGTCGGACGTCGCGCTCGCGCAGTCCTCGACCGTGTACTGGTCGAACGGCACCACCGAGATGGGCAAGGTGGGCGAGGTCGACCGCGAGATCATCGATTGCGCAGACCTCAACGACTACACGTCGTACGCCGTGGTCGCGGCGGAAGACCGCACCTTCTACACGAACCCCGGCATCGACTTCGCGGGCACGGCCCGCGCGCTGTACAAGACCGTGGTCCAGGGCGACAAGCAGGGCGGCTCGACCATCACGCAGCAGTACGTCGAGCGCTACTACGTCGGCGAGACCACCACCGACATCCCGGGCAAGATCAAGGAGGCGCTGCTCGCGCTCAAGGTCGACCAGGAGCAGAGCAAGGACGAGGTGCTCTGCAACTACATGAACACCATCTACCTGGGCCGCGGCGCGTACGGCATCGAGGCGGCGGCGCAGGCCTACTTCGGCAAGCCTGCCGCCGAGCTCACGCTCTCGGAGTCCGCGATGATCGCGGGCGTGATCCCCGCGCCCAGCGCATGGGACCCCCGCGTGTCGCCCGCGAAGGCGGAGCAGCGCTGGAACTACGTGCTCGACGGCATGGTGACCACAGGCTTCATCACGCAGGCCGAGCGCGACGACCAGGAGTTCCCCGAGACCATCGAGTACGGCGCCACCAACACGTTCGGCGGCACCGACGGCTACCTGCTGCGCACCGCGCTCGACGAGGCGGTGGGCCACCTCGACCTCACGCAGGAGGAGCTCGAGATGGGCGGCTACCAGATCATCACCACCTTCCGCCGGGACGACCAGAAGGCCGTGGTCAAGGCGGTCAAGGACATGCCGGACGACCACGCCGACAACCTCAAGGTCGCGGCCACCACGGTCGACGCGCGCACGGGCGCGGTGACCGGGATGTACGGCGGTCCGGACTACCTCACGGTTCAACGCAACGCCGTGACCCAGGACGTCGCGCAGGCGGGATCGACCTTCAAGCCGTTCGCGATGATCGCCGCGCTGTCCAACGGCTACTCGCTCGACACGACCTTCCTGTCGAACAGCGACATGGTGATCGACGGCTTCGAGAACCCCGTCCGCAACTACGGGGGGACCGACTACGGCTACATCGACATGGTCGAGGCGACCAAGCGCTCGGTGAACACCTACTACGTGCAGCTCGGCGAGGCGGTGGGGCCGCAGACCGTCATGGACACCGCCATCACCGCGGGACTTCCCGAGGACACGCTGGGACTCAACGCGGAGCCGTCCAACGTGCTCGGCGCCGCGTCCCCGACGGCGGCGCAGATGGCGCACGCGTACACGACCATCGCCTCCGGCGGCATGGAGAAGGAGAGCTACACCGTCAAGGAGATCATCGGCCCGGACGGGGAGCCCGTGTACATCCACCGTGACGACTCGCAGCGGGTGTTCTCCAAGGACGTCATGGCGGACACCACGTACGCGATGCAGCAGGTGGTCCAGGGCGGCACCGGGTGGAAGGCCGCCGAGCTCGGCCGTCCGCTCGCGGGCAAGTCGGGAACCTCCAACGAGAACAAGTCGGCGTGGTTCATCGGCTTCAGCCCGCAGATCGTGGGCGTGGTGTCGATGTACCAGGTGGGCGAGGACGGCTCGGTCGAGTCGATCACGCCGTTCGGCGGCTACCAGTCGATGACGGGTGGCTCCGTGCCCCTCGACATCTGGGTGGAGATGATGGGTACCGTGCTCGACCGTTTCGAGGTCGAGGAGTTCCCGGACCGCGCCGACGTGGGCACGGAGCTCACCACGAGCCCGTCGCCCGAGCCGAGCGAGACCGTGTCGGAGGAGCCGTCGGCGTCGCCCACCCCCGAGCCTTCCGAGACCAGCACCCCCGAGCCGTCGAAGACCTCCACCCCCAAGCCGAGCAAGACCAGCACGCCCAAGCCGTCGAGCACCGTTCCGGAGCCCGTGGTCACGCCATCCGAGACGACCGACCCCGATCCGGTGGTCACCCCGACCGCGGACGCCGGCGGCGGCGCGGCGGACGGCGGCGGGACGTGAGCCCGGCCGCCGTGGGGCTCAGCGGGAGATCGCCCGCTTGAGCCGCAGGGCGGCGACCAGCGCGCGGTAGCGCAGGGGCTTGAGCGGCACGTCCCAGGCGCCGTCGCACTCGACGATCTCGCCGAACTGCTGCTTGAACTCGCGCACGCCCATGAGCTGCGGCGCGCGCTCGGAGCCCACGCCGAACAGGTCGTACTCGCGCACGCCCTCCGCCTTGAGCGTCATGAGGATCTCCCACTTGATGCGCAGGGCCGCGTTGGTGTCCCTCGCCTCGAGGTTGTTCGCGGCGTAGTAGTCGGTACCGCCGTCCTCGTGCACCACCGCGAGCACCCAGGCGACCGCGCGACCCGGCTCGAGCGTGCCGTCCTCGCCTGCATCGTGCCGTCGCGCGACCCAGATCCGGGCGTGCGGCTCGAGCGCCTCGAGCATCGTCAGGTACATGTCCGCCGGGAAGATGCCGAAGCCGGCGCCCTCCGCCGTCTCGCGGTAGATGCCGTAGAGCTCCTCGAACTGCTCGGCGCCGAGCCCGGTCTCCTCGGCGACCGTCATGGCCTCGTCCTTGAGGGTGCGACGGATCTTGTAGCGCCCGCGCTTGGAGAACGTGGACATGATCGCGTCGCTGTCAGGGGTGAGGTCGATGATCACCGTGTGGTCGAACGTCACCGTCTGGAGCAGCTCCCGGAGGTCCGGGGCCGCGTGGCGCGCGTGCATCCGCAGGAACGTGGCCCACGGGTAGCGCACCGTGAGGTCGGCGACCAGCGCGTCGCGGATCGCCTTCTCGTTCTCCGGCGTGCGCTCGACCAGCGGGATCGGGCCGTGCTTGGCCCACACGTACGGGAAGCCGCGCACCTCGTACCGGGAGACGGAGACCACCGCGACCGGAGCATCGTCCGCCGCGAGGACCGCGAGGCGGTCCAGGTGCTCGCGTCCGGGCACCGCCTCGTCGTACGCGTCCCACGCCGGGGCCTGCTCGATGGGGACGGGATGGTCGGCGCGACGCGCGAGCTCCAGGAAGCGCTCGTCGGACACGACCTCGACGCGCAGCGGCGTGGGAAGGCTCATGGGGCGAGCCTAACGGCGCTAGAAGCCCGAATCCGTGGGCCGCGGGTAGTGCTGGAGGTACTTCTGCACCAGCCGCAGGTCGAGCGCGCGGACCCACAGTCGGCGCTTGAGCGAGCCGTCGCCGCGGTAGCGCAGCGGGTGGGCGACGCCGTGGCGCCGCTTCGCTGCCTTGACCTTCGCGCGCAGCGCGGGGTCCGCGACGTAGCGCAGCAGGAAGCGGTACGGGACCACCGAGTAGAGCACCTGGTCCTGCGGCACCTGCGGCACGGCGGGTGCCGCGCCTGCGACGGCCTCGGGCAGCAGGTCGCGCGCGACCACCTCGGCCACGTTCACCCCCGCAGCCGTGACGTAGAAGTTGTTGCGGCCGATGCGCGGGTTGACCTCGAAGAAGACGCTCTCACCGGTACGCGAGGAGACCTTGTAGTCGAAGTTCGCGAAGCCCTGGTACCCGGTGTGGTCCAGCAGGCGGGCGGCAGCGTCGAAGGCGTCCTGGTCGACGTGGGTGAGGATCGCGGCGGGGATGCCGAGCGTGCCAGGGGTGTGCTCCTCGAGCAACACCTGGCCGCCGCCGACCAGCGTGACCGTGCCCGAGCGGTCGCGGTACGCGGTGAGCGAGCGCATGCAGGTCTCGTCGCCGGGCACGAACTCCTGGAGGAGGAACTCGCTGGGGTATGCGGCCTGCTCGAGGTGGCGGAGCACCTCCCCGATCTGCTCCGCGGACGTGAAGTGATGGATCTTCTGCTTGCCGGGGAACTCGACCTCGAACCAGTCGGAGCTGTCCGCGGGCTTCCCGATCACCGGCCAGTCGAGGTCGGCGTTGCCGAGCCGCGCGAGGGCGTCGGCGGGGGTGACCGCGCCGGTGGCGAGGGCCTCCTGCGTGAAGCCGACGGGGATGGTCACGGGGGTGCGGATGCCCACCTGGTCGCACGCGGCGGCGAACGCGACCTTCGAGGACACGGCGTCGAACATCGCCAGGTCGGGCAGGGGCAGGATCCAGCGCGGATCCAGGCGGTCACGATGCTCCGCGAGCAGGCGCACATGGAAGTCGAGGTTGGTGAAGAGCATCAGCGCGTGCTCGGGGTGGTCCGCGGCGATCTCGTCGAGGCGGCGCAGCAGGGTCTCGGGCTCGAAGACGTCGGGCTCGATGATCCAGCGCGCGAGCGTCGAGTGCTTGCCGAAGGTGGTGACGCGTGGACCCAGGACCAGCGGCTCCCAGCCGAGGCGCTCATGCGCGGCCCGCTGGAACGCATACGTCCCGATGTCGCCGCCGAGGCCCACGACCAGTACCTGCTTCACCTGCACCCCAATCCGTTGCGCGAGCCAGTCTACGGGCGCGCCCGCGGGGCGCCTCGGGGAACCAGGACGAACGCGCTGGACCGTTGTCCGGCGCAGACGGTATCCTGGACCGTCGCGTTCGACCCGGCCACCCGGCCGGCGAGGCGCGAAGCATCAACCCTCCTGCCACGGAACGTCCGTGGCCGCATGAGTCCAGAGGAGGTGGGTATCGATGCGTCAGTACGAGATGATGATCATCCTCGACCCTGAGATCGACGAGCGCACGGTTCAGCCGTCGCTCGACAAGTACCTTCAGGTCATCACCGGTGACAGCGGCACCGTCGACAAGCTCGACATCTGGGGCCGCCGCCGTCTGGCCTACCCGATCAAGAAGAAGAACGACGGCATCTACGCGGTCGTGAACTTCACCTCGGAGTCCGCCACCGCGAAGGAGCTGGAGCGCCAGCTGGGTCTCAACGAGACCATCCTCCGCACCAAGCTGCTCCGTCCGGACGCCCGCTAAGGGCTGCTCTCTCCCGACTCTCACCAGCACTCACACGAAACCAAGGGGAACACAACATGGCAGGCGACACTCAGATCACCGTGGTCGGCAACATCACCGGGGACCCGGAGCTTCGCTTCATCTCCTCCGGCGCGGCCGTCGTCAACTTCACGGTGGCGTCCACCCCCCGCACGTTCGACCGTCAGTCGAACGAGTGGAAGGACGGAGACACCCTGTTCATGCGGTGCTCCCTGTGGCGTGAGGCCGCAGAGAACGTCGCAGAGTCCCTCACCAAGGGCATGCGCGTGATCGTCACCGGGCGCCTCGTGGCGCGCTCGTGGGAGCAGAACGGCGAGAAGCGCACCGTCATGGAGATGCAGGTCGACGAGGTCGGCCCGTCCCTCCGCTACGCCACCGCCAAGGTCACGCGCACGCAGCGCGGCGGCCAGGGTGGCGGCTTCGGCGGCGGGGGCGGCGGCGGCTTCGGCGGCGGCAACCAGGGCGGTGGCTACAGCAGCTCGCCGGCCGGCGGCTCCTCGAACGACCCGTGGGCGACCGCCCCGGCGTCGGACGAGCCGCCGTTCTGATCAGGTACTTTTCTTCAGGAGTCTTCAACATGGCTAAGCACGACATCCGCAAGCCGCGCAAGAAGGTCAACCCGCTCAAGGCCGCCAAGGTCGACAAGGTTGACTACAAGGACACCGCGCTGCTTCGCAAGTTCATCTCCGACCGCGGCAAGATCCGTTCGCGCCGCGTCACCGGTGTCACCGTCCAGGAGCAGCGCGAGATCGCGCGCGCGATCAAGGTCGCGCGCGAGATGGCGCTCCTTCCCTACTCCGGCTCCGGCCGCTGATCGGAGGGATCTCACATGGCTAAGGTCATCCTGACCCACGAGGTCTCCGGCCTCGGCATCGCCGGCGACGTCATCGACGTCAAGGACGGTTACGCCCGCAACTACCTGGTTCCGCGCAAGCTCGCCACCCCGTGGTCGGCCGGCGCCGAGAAGCAGATCGAGGCCCTCCGCAAGGCGCGTCGCGCCAAGGAGATCGCCACCATCGAGGGTGCTCAGGCTGCGCGCGACGCGCTCCAGTCGGCTCCCGTCACCGTGTCGGTCAAGGCCGGCGAGGCCGGTCGCCTCTTCGGCGCCGTGTCGCCCGCCGACATCGCGGACGCCATCGGCGACCGTGCGACCGTCGACAAGCGTCGCATCCACATCGCGCAGCCCATCAAGGCGCTGGGCGAGTACCAGGTGAAGATCGCTCTTCACTCGGACGTGGCCGCGAACGTCACCGTCAACGTGGTGGCCGCCAAGTAGTTCCTGGCTCACGGCGGGCCTTCGGGTCCGCCGCCCAGGCTTGGGCCCGGGTCTCCCCTCGGGGAGGCCCGGGCCTTTCGCATGCCTGGGGCGCCTCCCCCGCCCCCACCGCCCGCGCTGCGCCGCCCCCACCGCCCGCGCAGTCCCGCCCGCGC
>NZ_BBLV01000008.1 GCF_000971115.1 Demequina gelatinilytica
GCGGCGCCTGAGCCGTGGCGGCGACCCCCGTGGCGGCCGCCGGGGAGGCGGCCGCGGCGGGCGACGCCGTCGCCACGAGCGCCGTCACCTCGGCGCCGCGCAGCCCCCACCACGCCAGGGCGCCGAGCAGCGCGAGCACCGCCGCGGCCGTCGCCGCGGTGCGGGCATCGAGCCGCCAGCGCGTCGGGTGCGGCTCGGGCGGCTCCGCACCGTGGCTCGAGGCGTAGGCGGTCGCCGCCGCCCGGCGCACGCCCTCGGACCACCGTGCGCGCACATCGTCGGACGCCGGCGCGGGCACGTCCTCGGGTGACGAGGCGCGGGCGGCGGGCGAGGGCTCCATGCGGGCACGCTAGGCACCGGTGCGCCCCGCCAGCGGGGAGGACCGGCGGCCTGGGGAGCGCATCGCGCCGCGGGCGGCATGGGCACATCGCCTCGCACGCGAGCACCGGCCTCGGCGCCACGGAGGCGGAGGATCAGCCGGGCAGGTCGGAGACGACCGCGGAGAGCGTGCCGGGCCCCGCATGCGCGGCGAGCACCGCGCTCACCTGCCCCAGCACGACGGGCGCGACCTGAGGATGGCGCGCCTCGATCTCGCGTGCCATCGCGACCGCCGCATCGTCCGCACCCACGCCCATGACGGCGACCGCGGGACGCGAGCAGCGCGCCACCGCCTCGTCGACGGTGGCGTGCAGCGCGGCGCGCGCGCGGGCGAGGCTGCGCGCACGCGATGCGACGATCACCTCGCCGTCGACCACCTCGAGCACGGGCCGGATGCCGAGCACCCTCCCCACCGCGGCGACCGCGGGGCCGATGCGCCCACCCCGACGCAGGTGGTCGAGCGACTCGACCGAGAACACGCAGCGTGCCGTCGCGGCCGCGGTCCGGGCGGCATCGGCGACACGAGCCACCGAGCCTCCCGCGAGCGCGGCCTGCGCCGCGGCGATCGCCGCGAACCCCATCGCCATCGCGACGGTGCGGGTATCGACGACCTCGACGCGGACCCGCGACCGCTCGGCGGCGGCGCGTGCCGCCTGCGCCGTCCCTGACAGCGTGCCCGCGAGGGTCAGCAGGACGATGCCCTCGGCGCCGTCCGCGACCGCCGCGGCGATCGCCTCGTCGAAGGCGGCCGCCGTGGGCTGCGACGTGGTGAGGTCCTCGCCCGCGCGGAGGCGCGCCACCACGTCGTCGTGCCCGATGCCGACGCCCTCGGCCCAGGAGTCGTCGCCGACGACCACCTGGAGCGGGACCACGGCGATCCCCCACCGCGCGGCGAGCGCGGGCGGCAGGGATGCCGCGGAGTCGGCGATGACGGCGACGGTCATGGCGTCACCTTAGCGAGGCCGCACCTCGCCGCGGTCACGCCGTGACGATGTTGACCAGGCGCGGCGCCTTGACGATGACCGTGCGGATCCCCGCGTCGCCGATGGCACGCTTCGCGCCGTCGGACGCGAGCGCGAGCTCGCGCAGCTCGTCCTGGCCGATGCCCGGGGGCACCTCGAGGCGGTCGCGCACCTTGCCCATGACCTGGACGATGCACGTGACGGTCTCCTCGACCAGCAGCGACTCCTCGACCTTCGGGTACGTCGCCAGCGCGACGTCCTCGTGGCCGAGCATCGACCACATGTCCTCCGCCGCGTAGGGCGCGAAGAGGCTCAGCAGGATCGACACGACCTCGGCGGCCTCACGGACCGCAGGGTCGGACGCGCCGGCGCCCGAGTCGATCACCTTGCGGGTGGCGTTCACCAGCTCCATGGTGCGGGCGACGACCACGTTGAACTTGAAGCCCTCGACCAGCTCCTGAGCGTCATGCAGCGTGCGGTGCGTGATCGCGCGGAGCGCCTGGTCGCCGGCGGCGGGGTCGACGCCCGGCTCCGACTCGACGTCGCGGGCGAGGCGCCACGCGCGGGCGAGGAACTTGGCCGAACCCGCGGGCGAGACGTCCGCCCAGTCGATGTCGTCCTCCGGCGGGCCGGCGAAGGCCATGGTGAGGCGCACCGCGTCGACGCCGAACTCGTCGAGCTGCTCGGACAGGCGCACCAGGTTGCCGCGCGACTTCGACATCGCGGAGCCGTCCATCTGCACCATGCCCTGGTTGAGCAGCGCGGAGAACGGCTCGCCGAAGTCGAGCATCCCCATGTCCCGCAGCGCCTTGGTGAAGAAGCGCGAGTACAGGAGGTGAAGGATCGCGTGGGTGACGCCGCCGACGTACTGGTCGACGGGCGCCCAGCGCTTCGCGTCGAGCACATCGAACGGGCCGTCGGTCTTGGCCGGGTCGAGGTAGCGCAGGAAGTACCACGACGAGTCCACGAAGGTGTCCATCGTGTCGGTGTCGCGCAGGGCCGCGCCGCCGCACGACGGGCACGTCGTGTTGACCCAGTCCGTCGCCGCTGCGAGGGGCGACTGGCCCTTGGGCTTGAGGTCCAGCCCCTCGGCGGCGGGCAGCGTGACGGGCAGCTGGTCGTCGGGGACGGGGACCTCGCCGCACGTCTCGCAGTGGATGATCGGGATCGGGGTGCCCCAGTAGCGCTGGCGGGAGATGAGCCAGTCGCGCAGGCGGTAGTTGGTCGCCGCGTCGCCGGTGCCGGCCGCGGACAGCTCCGCGACGATGGCGGCGATCGCCTCGGTCTTCGCGAGGCCGTCGAGCGAGCCCGAGTTGACGAGCGTGCCGTCGCCCGTGGCGGCGATGCCGGTCTCGACCGGGTCGCCGAAGGGCTCCCCCGCATCGTCCACGCAGTCCAGGACCACACGCACGGGGAGGTCCATCGCGCGGGCGAAGTCGAGGTCGCGCTGGTCGTGCGCGGGCACGGCCATGATCGCGCCGTGGCCGTAGTCCGCGAGCACGTAGTCGGAGGCCCAGATGGGCAGGCGCTCGCCGTTGACGGGGTTGATGCCGTAGCGCTGCAGGAACACGCCGGTCTTGGGGCGGTCGGTCGCGAGGCGGTCGATCTCGTTCTCGCCCTTGACCTTCTCGACGTAGGCGGCGAAGGCCTCCTGGGTGGCGGCGTCCGCGCCCTCGGCGAGCTCGGCGGCCAGGTCGGAGTCGGCCGCGACCACCATGAAGGTCGCACCGTACAGGGTGTCGGGCCGGGTGGTGTAGATGTCGATGGGCTGCTCGCGGCCCTCGATGGTGAAGGACACGTCGGCGCCCGAGGAGCGGCCGATCCAGTTGCGCTGCATCGCGATCACCTTCGACGGCCAGGAGCCGCGCAGGGTCTCGAGGCCGTCGAGCAGCTCGTCCGCGTACTCCGTGACCTTGAAGTACCACTGGTTGAGCTTCTTCTTGGTGACCGGGGTGTCGCAACGCTCGCACAGGCCGCCCACCACCTGCTCGTTCGCGAGCACGGTCTGGTCCTTGGGGCACCAGTTGACGTTGGAGTGCTTGCGGTACGCGAGACCGCGCTCGAACATGCGCGTGAAGATCCACTGGTTCCAGCGGTAGTACTCGGGGCGGTGCGTCATCAGCACGCGGTCCCAGTCGAAGGAGCACGCGTAGCGCTTCATCGAGGTGAGCTGCTGGGCGATGTTGTCCTCGGTCCAGCCGGCCGGGTCCACGCCACGCTTGATCGCGGCGTTCTCCGCAGGCAGGCCGAACGAGTCCCAGCCGATCGGGTGGAGGACGTTGAAGCCCTTCTGCACCCAGTGGCGGGAGATGACGTCGCCCAGCGCATACGCCTCGGCGTGACCCATGTGAAGGTCGCCGGAGGGGTACGGGAACATGTCGAGCACGTACTTGGTGGGGCGCGCATCGTCCTCACGACCCGAACGGAAGGGCTGGCGCTCCTCCCACACGGGGAGCCACCGGTCCTCGATGGATCGGAAGTCGTAGCGGGCAGCCTCGGTCTCAAACGTCTCGGTCACCCGAGGATTCTACCGAGCGACGATGCGCGACAGGTGCGCGCCGCCCCTGACGGCCTACGGGGGCACCAGGTCCGCGTCCGCGTCGCCGGGACGCGCCGGGGCCCGCAGTGTGACGTGGATCACGTTCCCCCCACTCAGGGCTTGATCCATGGGAGAAATGTGCCGATATCTCCCCTACGCGGGGAAACCGTGCCCGCCGCACCGCAGGAGGACCCCCGATGCGACCCGTCACCCCCGTCCCCGCCCGCCGACCCCTCGCCCTCGCGGGGCTCCTCGCCCTCGCGACCGCCATCGCCTTCGCGGCGACGGCCGTGGTCCCCGCCGGACCGGCCGACGCCGCCACCGACCCGCTGCAGCTCGTCATCGACAAGACCAACGCGCACCGCACCGAGCAAGGGCTCAAGCCCCTCGCCGTGCGCACGCGGATCGCGACGGTGTCGGAGGACTGGAGCCAGCACATGAAGTCCACGCGGACGCTCGCGCACAACCCGAGCTTCGCGACCGAGATCCCCGGCCAGACCGTGCGCTCGGGTGAGAACGTGGGCATGGCGTGCGGCTACGGGGGCGCGAAGGCGAACGCGTCGACCGTCATGACCGCCTGGCTCAAGTCCGCGGGGCATGAGGCCAACATCAGCGGCAACTACTCGGACCTCGGCGTGGGCATCGTCTACGACTCGAGCCGCGACTGCGTGTGGGCCACCCAGAACTTCGCCAAGTACGACGGCACCTACAAGTCCTCGCCGAGCCCCTGGATTCAGGGCACCGCCGCGCCGGGCAAGATCCTGACGGCCAAGACCCGCGCATGGAAGTGGTCGCCGCGACCGACCTCGTTCCGCTACCAGTGGCTCCGCGACGGCCAGAAGATCGACGGGGCGACTTCCGCGACGTACAAGGTCACCAAGGCGGACAAGGGCCACAAGATCCGGGTGCGGATCACCGCCAAGAAGTCGGGGTTCATGGACCAGCGGCGCAAGAGCGGCACCAAGCTGGTGAGCTGACCCGCGTCGGCGCGCTCCCCTCCTCTCCCCCGCGACGTGTCCGGGTGCCCGTGGCACCATGGACGAGGAGTCGCCAACCGCGGAGGGAGGCCGCCGATGGAGCCCGCTCGTCCCGAGGGTCTCGCTCGCCGCGTCACCCTCGGCCTCGGTACCGCAGCGCTCGGTCTCGCGCTCGCGACGACGACGGGGGCACCGGCCTCGGCCGCGGACGCCTCGCCTGGCCCCTCGCCGACCCAGGAGTCGGCGGGAGCGGCGACGGGTGTGGAGGACACGGCGGCCGAGGAGACCGCCGAGGAGACCGCCGCGCCCGAGCCCACGACCGAGCCCGAGCAGACCGCGGCGCCCGAGCCCGAGCCGGCCGCCACCCCGAAGCCGACATCCCAGCCGACCGCGACCGGGGCGCCGGCCCCCTCCCCCGACGCCGAGCCCTCGCCCGACGCCTCGCCGCAGGCCTCGCCCGAGCCGCGGGCCTCGACCGCGCCGGATCCGGCGCCGACGCCCGATCCCGCACCCGCGGAGACGCCCACGGCGCCGTCCGGCACGGCGCCGAGCGTCGCGGCCTCGGAGCCGTCGCTCACCCCGTACGACCCGACCGCCGACGTGCTCATGGCCACGGGTCCCGCACCGCTGAAGCCGACGCGATTCTCCGACGTCTCGGGCACCCTGGGCGCGGCGGACTACTCGGCCTTCGCCGCGGACATCGCGTGGCTGGGACGTGAGGGGATCGCGACGGGCGCCCCGGACGATGCGGGCGAGGTCGCGTTCGATCCCGACGCGACGCTGACGCGAGGCGAGTTCGCGGCCTACCTCTACCGCCTTGCCGGATCGCCTGCCGACGGCGTGCCGGCGGTGAGCGTGTTCACGGATGCGCAGGCCCAGGACACGGAGCATGCGGCGGAGATCGCGTGGGTCGCGGCGCAGGGCATCGCGTCCGGCTCGACTGAGGACGGCACCCGGGAGTTCCATCCGGACGAGCCCCTGACGCGCGGGGCGGCGGCGCGCATGCTGCATCGCTTCGCGGGGCTGCCGAAGGGAGGCCACGCGGACCCATACGTCGACGTCGAGGCCGGCACCCGCCTGGACGATGCCGCGGCCTGGCTCGCGAGCCGCGTCGCCGCCGTCGGCTGGGACGGTGCCGAGGGCCGCGAGTTCCGCGCGGACGAGCCCCTCACCAAGGGCGCGGTGGCGGCGATGCTCCACCGCGCGGTCGAGGCCGGCGTGACCTTCTCGGGGCCGGGCGACGGCACTCGGCTGGTCACCCCCGTCACGGTGGTGGTCGACGGCGCGGACACCCTCAACCTGCGCGCCGGGCCGTCGCTCGAGGCCCAGGTGGTCTCGTGGGCCTCGCAGGACGACGAGCTGGAGACCACGGGCGCGGTCACGGGCGACGGATGGGTGCAGGTCCTCGACGACGGCGACCCGCTGTGGGCCTCTCTCGACTACCTCGCGCGCGACACCTCCGTGGCTCCTGACCTCGCGACCACGGGCACCACCGCCGCAACCCTCTCGGAGGTCTACGCGAACGGAGAGATCCCGGCCTCGGCGCTGTGCGCGCTGCCCTGGAAGGGCGCCGTCCTGCTCGAGTGCGGCGCGGCCGCCGATCTCGGGCGCCTCGACGACGCGTTCCACGAGCGGTTCGGCATCCACGTGCCCGTCGGGTCCGGGTACCGCGACCTCGCGGGCCAGTACGCGGCCCGCGCGAGCAAGGGGCGGCTCGCCGCGACACCTGGCACGTCGAACCACGGATGGGGCGAGGCGATCGACCTCGACGAGTCCGGCCTGCCGGGCGGCTACGGCGGCGCGGCCTACGCGTGGCTCGTCTCGCAGGCGCCCGCGTACGGATGGCACCTCCCCGCGTGGGCGGGCCCCGGCGGCGCGAAGCCCGAGCCCTGGCACCTCGAGCACCTGGAGAGCGCCGCCGAGCACGGCGACGACGCGTAGCGGCTACTCGACCTGGGTGACCTTGACCGTCACGTCCAGCGCCGTGGTCGACCCCGCGACCACGCCCGTGAGCGGGGGCACGTCCGTGTACTCCCTCGCGCGCGCGACGATCACGTGGTGGTCGCCCACCTCGCGGTCGTTGGTGGGGTCGAATCCGTACCAGTCGCCGGTCCACCACTCGACCCATGCGTGCGACTCTCCCGAGACGGTCTCGCCGATCTCCGCGTCGCGCTTGGGGTGCAGGTAGCCCGAGACGTAACGCGCAGGGATCCCGACCGTACGCAGCGCGCCGATCGCGAGGTGCGCGAAGTCCTGGCACACGCCCGACCGCGCCGCCCACGCGTCGCGCGCCGGGGTGTGGACGGTGGTCGCGCCGGGCACGTACTTCATCTGGTCGTAGACGTGGTCGCAGATCGCGCGCGCGGTGGCATCCGGCTGATCACGCCCGGCCGCCTCGCGTGCGAACTCCGCCAGCTCCTCGGTGGGTTCGGTGACGTCGCTGAGGCCCAGGTACTCGCTCAGGAGGTCCTGGAAGCGCGGGCCCGTGAGGGTGTCCCACGTCGCGCGCTCCTCGCGCGCGGGCACGCTCGCGACCTCGACCAGGCTCGAGCCGACCACGGTGAGCTCCTCATGCGGCTGGAGCACCTCGAAGACGTTGACCGTCGCCTCCCAGTAGTCGCGGTAGGACGAGCGCCACGTCACGGGCGAGACCTCGACGCGGGACTCGAGCACGCGCTGGCGCGGGAGCCACGCAGGCGTGAGGCGCGCCTCGTTGTAGGAGGAGACGATCGGGCTCGCGTAGGTGAACGCGGTCCGATGCTCGACACGCAGGGTGCTCACAGCGCCTCCTGGTTCCACAGCACGGTCGACGCCGGCAGGAAGTAGCGGTCACGGATGAGGTCCGAGGCGGTCGCGCAGGCGCTCTGCACCTCGCGCATCTGCCCCGGGAGGTCGTCGAGGACGTCCCTCACATCGCGGTACTCGAGGTTGGTGCGCGCGCGACCGAGCGCGAGCCGCGCGCGGTCGGAGAGCGCCCGCGAGTTCGAGGCGCCCTCGATGCGGCCCAGGGTGTCCTCCGCCTTCTGGAGGTTGTACGCGATCGAGCGCGGGAACAGGCGATCCACCAGGAGGAACTCCGCGGCGCGCTCCTCGGTCACCAGCGCGCGGACCGTGCGCAGGTACGCCTCGTGCGCGCTGCACGAGCGCAGCAGGGTGGTCCAGTTGGGGCCCGTGGTGCCCTCGAAGTGCCGCGTCATGAGAAGGCGGGCGATCATGTCCGCGCGCTCGAGCGAGCGCCCCAGCTCCATGAAGTGCCAGGCGTCGTCGCGCGACGTGGTGGCCGAGTGCAGGCCCCACACCACCGCCGCGCGCTCGCGCACCCACACGAAGAACTCGTGCGGGCGAGCCGCGGAGGTCCACCGCGGGAGCTGGTTGCGCGTCATGTTGAGCGACTCCCACACCTCGGTGGAGATCACCTCACGCGCCCGGCGTGCGTTCTCGCGCGCCGCTCCGAGCGTCCACGCGATCGACGAGGACTGCTCGGGGTCGAACGCGAGGGTCTGCAGGACGTCGCGTCGCGACACCGGCGTCTCGAACTCGCAGTTCATCACCGACAGCAGCGAGCCGTTCGCGCTCGGCTCGTCGACCCACGGGTCCTCGAGCAGCACGTTGAGGTGCACGTCGAGCAGGCGCGCGGTGTTGTCCGCACGCTCGACGTAGCGGCCGATCCAGAACAGCGACTCCGCGATGCGGCTCAGCATGCCGTCCCTCCCTGCCGGGGCTCGCCCTGCTGCTGCTGCTGTTGCTGCTGCTGGCCGTGCTCGATGTCGTCGGGGTGCGCGGCCTGCGGCACGGCGGCGATGCCGCCGAGCTCGACGCGGGACTCGGGGGGCGGCGTGGAGCGGCCGCGCTGGCGTTCGCCGCCGAGCACCCACGTGTCCTTGGAGCCGCCGCCCTGCGACGAGTTGACGATGAGCTGGCCGCGCGCGAGGGCGACGCGGGTGAGGCCGCCGGGCAGCACCCAGACGTCGTCGCCGTCGTTGATCGCGAAGGGACGCAGGTCCACGTGGCGCGGCTCGAGGCCGTCGTCGGTCAGCGTCGGCACCGTGCTGAGCTGGACGACGGGCTGCGCGATCCAGCCGCGGGGGTCCTCGAGGATGCGGGCACGGGCCTCGTCGAGCTCGGAGCGCGAGGCCTTGGGCCCGATGATGACCCCCTTGCCTCCCGCGCCGTCGACCGGCTTCACCACCAGCTCGTCGAGGCGGTCCATGACCTCCTCGCGGGCCTCCTCCTCCTCGAGACGCCACGTGTCCACGTTGGGCAGGATCGGGTCCTCCCCCAGGTAGTAGCGCGTGAGCTCGGGCATGTAGGTGTAGATCAGCTTGTCGTCCGCCACGCCGTTGCCGATCGCGTTCGCGATGGTGACGTTGCCCAGGCGAGCCGCGTGGACCAGACCGGGCGCCCCCAGCGCGGAGTCGGGGCGGAAGGCCACCGGGTCCAGGTAGTCGTCGTCGACGCGGCGGTAGATGACGTCGACGCGCCGGCGTCCCGCGGTGGTGCGCATGTAGACGCGCCCGTTGTGGGTCTCCAGGTCGCGGCCCTCGACGAGCTCGACGCCCATGGTCCGCGCGAGCAGCGAGTGCTCGTAGTACGCGCTGTTGAACACGCCCGGCGTGAGCACCACGATGGTGGGGTCGTCGATGTCCCCGGGCGCGCATCGTGTCAAGGCGGCGCGCAGGCGCTGCGAGTACTCGAGCACGGGCCGCACGCCCATCGCACCGAACATGTCGGGGAACATCTGCGACATCGCGCGACGGTTCGACAGGACGTAGCTCACGCCGGACGGCACACGCACGTTGTCCTCGAGCACGCGCCAGATGCCGTGCTGATCGCGCACCAGGTCGATGCCGGACACGTGGGCCCGCACCCCGTTCGCCGGGTCGATGCCGGCGGCCGAGCGGTAGAAGTACTGCGAGGTCGCGATGAGACGACGCGGCACCAGGCCGTCGTTGACGCAGTGCTGCGAGCCGTACACATCCGCGAGGAAGGCCTCGAGCGTCCGCACGCGCTGCGCGACACCCGGGGAGATGATGTCCCACTCCTCGCCACCGACCACGCGCGGGACGATGTCGAGAGGGAAGGGCCGCTCCTCGCCCGCATGGTCGAACGTGACGCCCTGCGCGAGGTAGGTCGACGCGAGCGCCTCCGCCCTCGAGTAGAGGTCGTCGCCCGACATGCGGTCGATCTCGGTGTACACGCGCCGGTAGGGGTCGCGCACCTTGCCGTCGAGATCGACGGCCTCGTCCCACGCCTGAACCGGCTGGTAGCCGGTCCACGGTGTGTGCTGATCGGCGGTCATAACGTCACCATAGCGAGGGCATGTTTCCCAAGGGTCACGGACACGTGTCCGGTCGCGATCACGGCTCTGTCGCGGACGCCCCCGCGCCTGCTACGTTCGCGCCATGGCCTACCCGCGCAACCTGCTGGCCCCCGACGAGGAGATCGTCGTCGACGCCCGCCCCCACTGGAAGGCGCTCATCGGCGCCGTGCTGTCCGCGATCGTCGGGATCGCGGTGATCGGCCTCGCCTGGTGGTGGGTCGCATCGGTCGACTACGCGGACCTCGCGGAGACGAGCATCGGCGTCGCGGCGGGCGTGATCGCGGCCGTCCTCATCGGCTGGTTCGCGGCGGCACCTTTCATCCGCTGGTCCACCACGCACTTCGTCATCACGGACCGTCGGGTCATCTTCCGCACGGGGGTGCTCACCAAGTCCGGGATCGACATCCCGCTCGCACGCGTCAACACGGTGCAGTTCCGCCACGGCCTGATCGACCGCATGTTCCGCACCGGCACGCTCATCATCGAGTCGGCGTCCGACGACCCCCTCGAGTTCGACGACATCCCGGACGTCGAGAAGGTCCATGCGCTGCTGTACCACGAGCTGCTCGACGAGCTCGACGGCGATGACGAGCCCCGGGGCACCCGCACCGCCTGATCCCTTGTCGCGCCGCATCTGCGGCGTTAGCCTCGGCCACATGCCGCATCTGCGTATCTCCGAGGCCGCCGCGCTCGTCGGCGTCAGCGACGACACCATCCGCCGTTGGATCGAGGCCGAGCAGGTCCCCACCTCGCGGGACGATGCGGGCCGCACCGTGGTCGACGGCGTGGACGTGGCCGCCTACGCGGCGCGCGCGAGCGCACCCGACGACCCGACCGACGTCGTCCGCTCGGCGCGCAACCGCTTCACCGGGATCGTCACGCGCGTGCTCGTCGACGGGGTGATGGCGCAGGTGGACCTCCAGTGCGGCAGGCACCGCGTGGTGTCGCTCATGAGCGCCGAGGCCGCGCGCGAGCTGGGCCTCGAGCCCGGCTCGGTGGCGACGGCCGTGGTCAAGGCCACCACGGTCATCGTCGAGACCCCCACGGCACGCGCATGAGGGGGCTCGCCTCCGCCGCCTCCGCCGCGTTGGCCGCGGCATGCGCGCTGTCGCTCGCCGCATGCGCCCCCGAGACGGACGCCGCCGCCGGCGACCGCACCCTCACCGTGCTCGCCGCCGCCTCGCTCGCGGATGTGCTCGAGCCCATCGCGGCCGACTTCGAGAACGAGCATCCCGGCGTCGACGTGGTCACCTCCTACGCCGGGTCCTCGGACCTCGCGGCACAGATCCTCGAGGGGGCGCCGGCGGACGTGTTCGCCTCCGCCGACGAGGCGAACATGGACAAGGTCGCGGACCTGGTCGCCGGGACGCCCGCGGTCTTCGCGACCAACACGCTCACGATCGTGGTGCCCGAGGGCGACCCGATGGGGATCGAGGATCTCGCCTCGTTCGCCGCGCCAGGCATCGTCTCCGTGATCTGCGCGCCCCAGGTGCCGTGCGGCGCGGCGACCGCGACCGTCGCCGCGCGCGCCGGCGTGACGCTCTCCCCCGCCTCGGAGGAGGCGAGCGTCACCGATGTCCTGGGCAAGGTCGCGTCCGGCCAGGCCGACGCGGGCATCGTCTACGTCACCGACGTCGCGCGGGCCGAGGGCGTCGAGGCCGTGCCGATCGAGGGTGCCGAGGCCGTGGTCAACCGCTACCCCGCCGCCGCGATGGCGGGCGCGGCGGAGCCCGAGCTCGCTGCGGCCTTCGTCGACCACCTGTCCGCGCAGGCGGCGCGCAAGGCGCTCTCCGACGCAGGGTTCGGGACGCCGTGAGCGGGCCTCGCTGGCTGGTGCCGCTCGCGCTGCTCGGGGCCCTCCTGGTCGCCGCGCCGCTGGTGGGGCTCATGGCGCGCGCGAGCTGGGGCGAGCTGTGGACGCTCATCACGGCACCGGAGTCGCTCGAGGCCCTCGCGCTGAGCCTGCGCACCGCGGTCGCGTCGACCCTGCTCGTCATCGTGCTGGGGGTGCCGCTCGGCTTCGCGCTGCGAGCGGTGCACGGCCGCGTCCGCGCCGGGCTGCGCGCCGTGCTGCTCGCGCCGCTGGTGCTGCCGCCCGTGGTCGGCGGCCTCGCGCTCCTCTACGCGTTCGGGCGTCGCGGGCTCATCGGGGCGCCGCTGGAGGACGCCGGTATCTCCGTGGCGTACACGACGGCGGCGGTGGTGCTCGCCCAGACGTTCGTGGCGATGCCGTTCATGGTGGTGTCGATCGAGTCCGCGCTCGCCGCGCACGGCGAGAGGCGCGAGGCCATCGCCGCGACGCTGGGCGCGTCGCGCACGCGGATCCTCGCGAGGATCACGCTGCCGGCGCTGGGCCCCGCCCTCGCGACCGGCGCGGTGCTCGCCTTCGCCCGCGCCCTCGGGGAGTTCGGGGCGACGCTCACGTTCGCCGGCTCTCTCGCGGGCGTGACAAGGACCGCGCCGCTCGAGATCTACCTCGCGCGCGAGACCGATCCGGATGCCGCCGTGGCCTTGTCGCTCGTGCTGCTCGTGGTCGCGGTCGCGGTGGTCGCGATCGCGTACCGGCCCGCGGCCACGCGAGGCCTCCGATGAGGCTCGAGGCCCGCGTCACCGTGCTCGCGAGGGGCGTCGATGCGACCGTGTCGGTGGGCGCGGGCCGCACGCTCGCGGTGCTCGGGCCCAACGGAGCCGGGAAGTCGACCGTGCTCGAGGCGCTCGCCGACGTCACCCGACCCGACCGCGCGAGCGTCACGCTCGATGGGCGGGAGCTCGCCGGGCCGCGGCGGCGCGCCGCGGTGCCGGCCCGCCGGCGCGGCATGGTGCTGCTGTCGCAGGACGATGCGCTGTTCCCCATGAGCGTGCTCGACAACGTCGCGTTCGGGCCGCGGTCGGCCGGGCGGGGCGACGCGATCGCGATCGCCCGCGAGCAGCTCGCGCGGGTGGGCTGCGAGGACCTCGCGGAACGTCGGCCGGGCGAGCTGTCGGGCGGTCAGGCGCGACGCGTCGCGATCGCCCGCGCGCTCGCCGCCGATCCGCGGGTGCTGCTGCTCGACGAGCCGTTCGCGGGGCTCGACGTCGAGGCCGCATCGTCCATCCGTGCGCTCCTGCGCACCCTCCTGGCGGACGTCACCACGGTCCTCACCACGCACGACGCCCTCGACGCCCACACGCTCGCGGACGATGTGGCCGTGATGGAGTCGGGCCGCGTGGTCGAGCACGGGACCGCCGCGGACGTGCTGGCGCGACCGCGCACACGCTTCGCGGCGCGCATGGCAGGTCGGGTGCTGATCGAGGGCACGATGCGCGGCGGACGCCTCGCGCTCGACGGCGGGTCGAGTGTGCCCGTCGCAGGAGGTCCGGGCGCCGGATCGCGCGCGGCGATCGCGGTGCATCCCGCGGCGATCCCGGTCGCGCTCGACTCGCCCGCGCGCGCCGGCGAGCATGCGTGGGTGATGGAGGACGTGGTCACGCTCGAGCCGCGCGGCGACCACGTGCGCGCGCACGGCGCCGTGGTCTCCGCGGACGTCGACCCGGCCTTCGCGGCCACGCTCGCGGTGGGGACGCGGATCTGGTGCGGGGTGCCGCGCGGGCTGCCCGCGTACGCCTTGTGAGAGCAAGCGCTCACTCCGCCGGACCTGCACGTGTCAGGGCGACGCAATCGCGACGAAACAGCGGGTTCGTACACTGACGGCATGTCCCCCGTCCTCGCCGGCGTGAGCATCGCCGTCATCACCGTGTCCGACCGCTCCGCTGCGGGCGCGCGGGACGACGCGACCGGACCCGTGCTCGCTGACCGCCTCGCGGCCGCCGGGGCCGAGGTCATGAGGTCCCTGGTACCCGACCAGATCGAGGAGATCCGGCACGCGCTGGCGGGCGCCGTCTCCGCCGGCGCCCGCGTGGTGCTCACCACCGGCGGGACCGGGATCGGGCCGCGCGACGTCACCCCCGAGGCCACCGGCGCCCTGCTGGGACGGCAGCTCCCCGGGATCCCCGAGCTGCTGCGGCAGCGCGACGCGCATCTCACGCCCGCGGTCGCGCTGTCGCGCGGGCTCGCCGGCGTCACCACGGGGTCCCCCGCGGCGCTGGTGATCAACCTGCCCGGCTCCGTCCGCGCGGTCGAGTCGGCGCTCGCGGTGCTGCCTGGGCTCATCGCACACGCCGTGGCGCAGCTCGACGGGGGCGACCACTGATGCCCGCGATCGCCGCGGTGTCCGGCGACCCGCTCTCGCTCGACGCCCACGTCGCGGCCGTCTCGGGTCCGGCGCGCGGCGCCGTCACGACCTTCGTCGGGCTGGTGCGCGACCATGACCCCTCGGTCGAGGGCGAGGTGGTGGCGCTCGAGTACTCGGCGCATCCCGACGCGGCCGCGGTGCTTGCCCGCATCGTCGCCGAGGTGGAGGCTGCGCACGGGGCCGTGCTCGCGCTCACGCACCGCGTGGGCCTCCTGGGCGTGGGAGAGCCCGCGATCGTCGCGGCGGCCGCCTCCGCGCATCGTGCCGAGGCCTTCGCGGCCTGCCGGGACGCGGTCGAACGCGTCAAGGCGGAGGTCCCGGTGTGGAAGCGCGAGGTCCTCGCCGACGGGTCGCACACGTGGGTGGGGATCGCATGACCGCGCCCGCGGCCCCGGGCCTGGTCGACCGCTTCGGGCGCGTGCATCGCGACCTGAGGATCTCGCTCACCGACAGGTGCTCGCTGCGCTGCACCTACTGCATGCCGGCCGACGGCGTGCCGTGGCTCGCCTCGCAGACCCTGCTCTCGACGGACGAGCTGGTGCGGCTCGCGCGCGTCGCCGTCTCGCTGGGCGTGCGCGAGGTGCGCCTCACCGGAGGCGAGCCGCTGCTGCGGCCCGATGTGGTCGACGTGGTGGCCGCGCTCGCGTCGATCGCCACGCCGGACGGGCCGTTGGACCTCTCGCTCACCACGAACGCGCTGCGGCTGCCCGCGCTCGCCGCCCCGCTGCGCGATGCCGGGCTCGACCGCGTCAACATCTCGCTCGACACGCTCCAGCGCGGGCGCTTCCTCGAGCTCACCCGCCGCGACCGGCTCGCCGACACCCTGGCCGGGATCGAGGCCGCACGGGCGGTGGGCTTCGCGCCCGTGAAGCTCAACGCGCTGATCATGCGCGGGGTCAACGACGACGAGATCGCGGATCTGGTCTCGTTCGCCGTGGAGCGAGGCCTCGAGATGCGCTTCATCGAGCACATGCCCCTCGACGGGGGCCACACGTGGCGCCGCGAGGAGATGGTGACGGGCGAGGAGATCCTCGCCGCGGTGTCCGCGCGCTACGCCCTCGAGCCGCTTGGGCATGACGGCGCGGCGCCTGCCTCGCTGTTCCGCATCGCCGGGACCTCCGCGACGGTCGGCGTCATCGCCTCGGTGACGCGCGCGTTCTGCGACAGGTGCGACCGCGTGCGGCTCACCGCCGACGGACAGTTCCGCAACTGCCTCTTCGCGCACGACGAGTCCGACCTGCGGTCGCTGCTGCGCGACGGGGCGGACG
This sequence comes from Demequina gelatinilytica, assembly GCF_000971115.1. Classification (GTDB taxonomy): domain Bacteria; phylum Actinomycetota; class Actinomycetes; order Actinomycetales; family Demequinaceae; genus Demequina; species Demequina gelatinilytica. Next base: position 15,677 of record NZ_BBLV01000008.1, read on the forward strand.
ATGCGCGGCTCGCGTCCGCGATGCAGGCGTGCGTCGCGCTCAAGAAGCCGGGCCACGGGATCGACGACCCTTCCTTCGTGCAGCCCTCCCGGCCCATGAGCGCGATCGGGGGCTGAGCGCGGCTACGCCGGCGCAACCGGCTGGCGGAGGATCGTGCGGAGCCTCTCGGGTGCCACCTTGCGGAAGTCGCTGAGGTAGATCTCGTGGTGCCGGCCGGCCATGGCGAGCCCCTGGTCGGCGATCTGCGCGTGCATGCGCTCCAGGACCGGGCCCTCATCGTCGAACGAGCCGAGGTGGAGCGTCTGCAGGCAGCGCCCCTCCTCGAGCGCCTCGACGCGGACATCGTCGAGGCGCGCCGGGGCGTCCTTCGCCCCCGCCGCCGTGATCGCCCGCTCGATCAGCGCATCGTCCACCCAGTCGGGCTGGAGGATCATGAGCGTCCAATCCCACGCGGACTTGTCGCGGCGCGAGGTGAACGCGGTCATGTCGGGTGCGCTCCACAGGCCCTCGAGGGGCATCACGACGTAGTCGCGGCCCAGCTCCTGCTTGGATGCGAACTTCGCCTTGTAGGCGACGGGGAAGATCGCCTCGATCGCCCGCGAGAAGGCGTCCGACGTGTTCGGGTCGCCGTGGCCGTCGACCATGAGGTAGCGAGTGCGCTCCACGGTGAGCTCGCGGATCACGTCGCGCTTGGCCCGGTAGGAGTCGAGCGTCTTCTTGAGGTCGACCTTGTCGGGCATACGTACGACTCTGCCACGGACGTCCGCGGTTGCGCTCGGGACAGCCGACCCTTCCGGAAGGACGACGCCTCGCCTGGGACGATGCGCCCGGCGCGCGACAGCGAGGAGCTCGACGGCCACGAGAGGCTGAGCGGCCGGCCGCGGGCCGCGGGCCGCAGGCCGCAGGCCGCAGGGCCCAGGGCCCAAGGCCCAAGGCCCAAGGCCCAAGGCCCAAGGCCCAAGGCCCAGGGTAGCGATGTCCCCAGCCCAGAGAACCGCGAGTTTTTCCCCGTTTACCAGGGTGGATATCCGGGCCCCAGTGTCAGACCCGGGTGGTTGACTTGCAGGTATGGAGATCTCCGAGGTCATGGACACGGTGGTGGCGGCGCTGGACGCGCTGGTGCCGGCCGAAGCCGTGGCGCGGGAGGGCTGGGACGAGCGCGAGCTCGCGCTCCGCCATGGACTGGTGGCGCAGATCCGCCGGCAGGTGGATCTGCGCGGCGCGGTCCTGGCCGGTCAGATCGCACGGCTGAGCGACACCGCCGGAGGCGGCATGGCACGCCGCCACGGCCACCGGAACGCGGTGGCGATGGTCGCAGATGCCCACGGCGGCACCCCGAAGCAGGCACGCGACCTCATCACCGCGGGCGCCATGCTTGCCGACGATGGCGGGGCGACCCGGTGGGCGCTGGTCGCGGCGGCGTTGCGGGCGGGCGAGATCTCGACGGCGCAGGCCGCACTGGTGACGGACACGCTGGAAGCGATGGAGGATGTCGGCGCGGACGTCGAGGCACGGCTGCTGGCCAAAGCACGACGGTTGCCGCTCGCCGACCTGGGAAAGGTGTGCGTGGATGTGAAGGCCCGCTGGGACGTGGGCCTTCTCGAAGCCAGGCAGAGGCGGCAGCGTCGGGAGCGGTATCTGAACCTGCGTGAGGACTCCGATGGGATGGTGAACCTGTCGGGTCGGCTCGATGCCGCCTCGGGTGCGGTGATCAAGTCCTGGCTGGATGCGCAGGTGTCGGCCGGTTTCGCCAAGCGTCGTGAGGAGGGGCTGGGGCCTGCGGATCCGGGTGAGGCGGGACGGATGCGCATCGACGCGCTCGTGGACCTGGCCCGGCATGGGATGCGCTGCACCGAACCCGGCTCAGGGGTGTCGACCACGGTGGTGGTGCGTATCGACCTCGAGGCGCTGCGTACCGGCGTCGGGCTGGGCTCGTGCGATGCGGTCGGCGTGCCCCTGGGCCCCGGCGAGGTCCGCCGCCTGGCCGTCGACATGCAGATCCTGCCGGTGGTCCTGGGCACCGGGTCGCAAGCACTCGATGTGGGCTACGCGAAGCGGTTCTTCACCCCCGCACAGAGGATGGCGCTGGCCGAGCGTGACGGTGGTTGTGCGTTCTGCCACGCCCCGGTGTCGTGGTGCGACGCCCACCACATCCGCCACTGGTCCCACGGCGGCCCCTCCGACCTGTCCAACGGGGTGCTCTTGTGCACGAGATGTCACCACCGCATCCACGACGACGGCTGGCAAGTCCACGCCACCCCCACCGAGGTCTGGTTCACCCCACCCGCAAGCATCGACCCGCAACGCACCCCCAGACGAGGCGGCAAAACCGCCCTCCAGGTCGACCTACCCCCACGCACACCCACCACCGCAAGCCCACCCCACTAGCCGCCACGCCCCACCGCGCCCACCCCACAGGCGGGCGCCGCCGCGGCACGCCCGCGGACAGGCGAGAGCGAAGGGTGGCGCTCAGCCCCCGGCGAAGGGCGCGGCTCAGCCCCCGGCGAAGGGCGGCAGGACGTCCACAAGGTCGCCCGAGGCGAGCGCCGCATCGTCCTCGAGCCTCTCCCCCGCACGGAGCAGCGCACACTGGGCGATCACCCGCGGCGCCTCGGGGCCGTGCCCCGCCAAGGTCGCCCGAAGGGAACCAGCCGACCCTGCTTGGACCGCGTCCAGCGCGAGCTCCTCGGCACCGCACGCCTCCGCTGCCGCGGCGAAGAGCCGGACCGCGATCACTCGGCCACCCAGGATGCCGCGAGCGCGGACACCTTGGCGCACTCGGGCGCGAGGTCGTCCCCTGCCGCCGCACGCAGGCCCGCCGCGTACCCGACCAGGAAGGTCGACAAGGGCGCGGCCGGCCGCACCACCGAATGCGCCGCGTCACGCGCCACATCGAGAAGCGCCTGCACATCCACCGCACCGAGCTCGAGCCCCAGCTCGTCGACGAGCGCGGCCACCCAACGCTCGAGGTTGCTCTCCGTCATCCCAGCCGCTCCTTCCAGAACTGCGCGTCTTCCCAGGTATCAAGATCCTTGGCCAGCCCGCCGGCATCGTCGACCTCGCGCATCCGCAGACCCGCGACCAGCCTACGCAGGGACATCCCCGCCGTCTCGCCGCCGCAACGGCCCGCAAGCGCCTCGGTGGGATAGGCCGCAAGGAGGTACTGCGGCACGCCCTCGGCGTCGACGATCCACGCGCCGGCGCCGCTCGACGCATCGGCGGCCCCCACCACCAGCGGCACCGCCTCCCCCGCGCGTGGCGTGTCGACCCCGAGCACCACCGTGAGTGCTGCCGGCTGGCGATCCCGGGCGAGCTCGGCCAGCCCCGCCGCGAGCGCTGCCGCCGGCCCCGCTCCCGGCGGTTCCTCGACCGTCCACCGCGCGACCTCTCGCCGCGGGCCGCCCACCACCACGACCGCATCGGCGCCGTCGACGGCGGCCAGGGCACGGTCGAGCAGCGCCTGTCCGCCGACCACCAGGTCCGGCTTCGACTCGCCGCCCAGACGCGAGCCGCGCCCGCCGGCGACGATCACCGCGTCCCAGCGCCCGGCAGCCGCGGAGGGCGTCATGGCGATCTCAGCCCTCGGCTCGGCGCCACGGACCCGACTTGCCGCCCTCTTTGGCGATGAGCCGGATGTCGCGGATGGTCGTGCCCTTGTCGAGCGCCTTGACCATGTCGACGATGTTGAGCGCCGAGACCGACACCGCAGTGAACGCCTCCATCTCGACACCCGTCCGGTCAGCGGTGGAGACGGTGGCGACGATGCGCACGCCCTCGTCCTCGACGGACACCTCGACCACCGCTCCGTGGACGCCGATCACGTGCGCGAGCGGCAGCAGCTCGGGCGTGCGCTTGGCCGCCGCGATGCCGGCGATCCGTGCCAGCGCCAGCGCGTCGCCCTTGGGCACCGTGCCGTCGCGCAGCGCCGCCACCACATGCGGGGCGCACGCCACGAAGCCGGAGACGGTGGCGCTGCGCACCGTCGGCTGCTTGTGCGTGACGTCGACCATGCGGACCTCGCCGCGCGCGTCGAGGTGGGTGAACGATGCCGACGCGGCACCGTCGGGCGGGGTGGGGACAGTCATACGGTGAACCTCCTGAAGGCGACGATATCGCCCGCCTCGACAGCATCGGCATCGGCCCTCACGCGCGCGAGCCCGTCGGCGACCGCGAGGCGCGCCACCAGATGCGAGCCCGACCCGCCCGACGTCGCCGGCCTCACTCCGCCCGCGTCGAGGACCACCGGCATCACCTGCTCGCGACCGGGCGGGCAGCGCCACGCCTCGAGCGCGCGCATCGGCTCCCACGCGGGCTCGGACGCCCCGAGCATGGCCCTGACCGCGGGCGCGACGAACACCTCGACGCACACCGCGACCGCGACCGGGTTGCCCGGCAGGCACACCACGGGCACTCCCCCGATGCGCCCGAGCCCCTGCGGCTTCCCGGGCTGGATCGCGACCGTGAGGAACGAGACCCCCGCCGATGCGAGGCCCTCCTTCACAGGATCGTGATCGCCGACGCTCGCGCCGCCGGTGGTGATCACCAGGTCCGCGTCGGCGCCCGAGACCGCCGCGAGCACGTCCGTACCCGAATCGCCCACGGTGCCCAGGTCGACGGGCTCGGCGCCCAGCGAGGCGAGCGCCGCCGCCAGGTACGTCGCGTTCGACTCGAAGATCTGGCCGGGCCCCAGCGCCCCGCCCGGGGCGACCAGCTCATCGCCGGTCACCAGGAAGGCCACACGCGGCCGTCGCGTCACCAGCACCTGCGCGACGCCGCACGATGCGGCCGCCGCCAGGTGCCGCGGGCGCAGCTCGACCCCGGCGGGCACCACGAGCGACCCGGGCTCCGCGTCCTCGCCTTGGCGACGGATGTGCGCGCCGAGCGCCGGGGGCGCGTCCACCAGCACGGACGTCGCGGTGGCCGCGACGCGCTCCTGCGGGATGACGGCATCGGCACCCGCGGGCACCGGGGCGCCCGTCATGATCCGTACCGCCGTCCCGGGCCCGACCGTGCCCGGGTACGGATGCCCCGCAGCCGACTCCCCCACCACCTCGAGCCCCACCGGTGCGGACTCGGAGGCGGAGGCGACGTCCACCGCACGGACCGCATATCCGTCCATCGCGGAGTTGTCGAAGGGCGGGATCGCGCCGGCCGCGACCACATGGTCCGCGAGCATGCGCCCGAGCGCACCGGCCAACGGCACCGCCTCGAAGCCCGGCTCGCGCACCAGCGCCAGCACCTGCGCGAGGTGCTCCGCCGCGCTACGCATGCGCCCCGCCCCGCGAGGACGCACCGACCGGCAGCGACCGCCATGCGCCGTCGCGCGCGTCCACCACCTGGAGCGTCCCGCTCAGGCCTCTGCCCGTCCCCGTGAGCGCCACGATCGCCTGCGACGCCATCGCCGCGCCGACCTGCCCGCACAGCGGCCCCAGCACTCCCCCCGCGTCGCACAACCCGAAGTCGGGCGCGGGCTCCGTGGGGAAGATGTCGCGCAGCGTCGCGCCGCCGGCGAACACCGTGACCTGCCCGAACCAGCCCTGCACGGCACCCCACACCAGCGGGACCCTGAGCCCTGCGCACGCATCTGCGACAGCGAGCCGGGACGGCCACGTGTCGGTGCAGTCGAGCACCAGATCATGGCCGGCAAGAACGGACGGCGCGGTGGCCGCGTCGAGCCGGGCATCGATCCCGGTCACGTCCACCGCCGGAGCCACCCGCGCGAGCGCCTCGGAGGCCGCCGCGACCTTGGGCCGGCCCACGTCCCCCGGCCCGAACAGCACCTGCCGATGCAGGTTGGTCACCGAGACCCGGTCCGAGTCGATCAGCGTGAGCGAGCCGACACCGGCGGCCGCGAGGTACAGCGCGGCCGGGCACCCGAGCCCTCCCGCACCGACCACGGCGACGCGCGCCGCCGCGAGCGCGTCCTGCCCTGCGGCCCCGAAGCCCGGCAGGGCGCGTTGCCGCACGTACGCGTCAGCTTCCACCCGCGTCACGGTACCGGTCGAGCACGATCTCCACGAGGCGAGGGTGGGGCGCGAGCGGCGCCGTGACGTAGTCGGCGCCGGCCTCCGTCAGCCGCTTCTGGAAGAACCCCGGTGCAAGGAGGAACGATGCGACCGCCACCACGCCGTCCTCGCCGTACTCGCGCGCCTCGGTCACCGCATCGGCCACCGTGGGATGGATCCCCGCCGCATAGCCGATGCGCACAGGACCGCCCCACCGGGCGCGGAGCATCTCCGCGGCCGTGGCCGTGTCCGCCTCGCTGCGCGGGTCGGAGGAGCCTGCGGCTGCCAGCACGAGCGTCGCCGTCTCCGGGACGCCCGCCTCATGGATGCGCTCGAGCACGATGTCGATGAGCCGGGCGTCGGGTCCCAGCGCGGTCGCCGAGACCACGTCGTCGCGACCCCCGACCGCCTCCGCGATGTCGTGATAGACGTGGTAGCCGCCGGCCAGCAGCAGCGGGACCACGACCGCGGAGGTGTCCGCCCCCGGCGACACCCCGGCGACCACGTCCTTGCAGTAGGGCCCATGGACATCGACGTAGGCGTCGCGGACGTCATGCCCGGGGAGCGCCGCGCGGACGTCCTCGACCACGCGCAGGATGGTCGCCTGCCCGTCAGGGTCCTTGGTGCCGTGCGCGCACGCGATGAGCACGCTCATGCGGCGCTCACCGCCAACGCGTAACCCCGCTTCACCACAGTTCTCACCAGCATGGGTGCCCCCGAGTTCTCCCTCAGCCTGTTGATCGCCGCCTCGACCGCGTGCGGACCCGCCTGAGGCCCCGGGAGGACCGCGGCGAGCTGCTCACGCGTGAGCACGTTCCCCTTGGCGTGCGCGAGCGCACGCAGGATCTCCAGCCCCGTCGGCGTGAGCGGCAGCACCCGTCCGCCGAGCACGGCGGAGGTGGCGCGCATCACCAGCGGGCCGTCGGGGGTCGGCACTCCCACCGCCGACTCCGTGAAGTCCTGCACCAGCAGCCGCACCAAGGCGCCCAGACGCCACCGGTCCGGGTGATGCACCGCGAGCCCTGCCGCCTCGAGGGGGCCTGCCGTGACCGGTCCGACCGCGGCGATCATCAGCTCGCCGCAGGCCGCACGCTCCGAGATCGCGTCGAGCGCTCCGCGGGACCGCGCCGTCGCGAGCCACGACTCCGCGCCAGGGGCGGACGTGAACAGCACCGCGTCGACGCCGCCCGCGGCGGCCTGGTCGATCCATTCCTCGTGCAGCGCGGGGTTGAGCGGGGCGCCCCAGCCGTAGACCAGCAGGCTCTGGACCTGGGCACCGGCATCGGCGAACGCCTGGTCCAGGCCGTCCGAGCCGTTGCCGTGGTGCTGGACGGCGACGCGCAGCCCGGACACGCCCTCCGCGAGCAGGTAGTCGCGCAGCTCGACCGCGGTCTCGGACTCGGCCACCCAGTCCGCCTCGAAGCCCGCCTGCTGGATGGCTCCGCGAGCCTTGGGCCCGCGGGCGATGAAGCGCGCGTCCTTGATCGCGTCGAAGAGGTCGTCGACCAGCCCGGCCGCATCCGCGGCCTCGATCCAGCCGCGGAAGCCGATGCCCGTGGTCGCGACCACGATGTCCGGCGGCGACGCGATGAGCGCGCGCGTGTCCGCGATCAGGCGCGCGTCATCGAGATGCGGGATGGTGCTGAGCGCGGGCGCATGCCGCACGATCGCCCCGCGGCGCTCGAGCGCCGACGCGAGCTCGCGCTTGCGGCGGTCCGCGGTGATGACCATCACGCATCCCGACAGCGGCTCTCCCACCATCGACATGCGGCCTCCCCGTCACTCGCGTCGCTGCGGCGTCGCGGCGACCTGCGAGGCCAGGAGATCCGGCCTCGCCACGTTTCCGATGACGATAACGGCGGGAGGTTTCACCCCTGTTTCACCCGCGATAAGAACGATGTCCGCAAGGGTCCCGTACGTGACGCGCTCCTCCGCGGTGGTCCCCGACTCGACGATCGCGACCGGCGTGGACGGGTCCGCACCCCCGGACAGACCAGCGGCGACGATGTCGGGAAGGGCCGCGACGCCCATGAGCACCACCACGGTGGTCCCATGCGTCATCGCCGCGACCGAGGTCGCATCCGCGCCCGCGTGCCCCGATGTCACCAGCACCGCGGTGGACAGCCCGCGCTGCGTCACGGGGATCCCCACGCGGCCCGGCACCGACAGCGCCGACGTCACGCCGGGGACCACCTCGACGGGGACGCCGGCCTCGAGGCATGCGTGCACCTCCTCGCCGCCGCGCCCCAGCACGAACGGGTCGCCGCCCTTGAGGCGCACCACCGTGCGGCCCGCCTGGGCATGCGAGACCAGGATCCGGTTGATCTCGTCCTGCGGGACGGGATGCCGGTCCGGGGACTTGCCCACGTTGACCACCTCGACGTCGTACGGCACCGTCACCAGCAGCTCGGTGGTGCCCAGCCGATCGGTGACCACCACATCGGCCTCCGCGAGCGCCTGGCGTCCGCGGACCGTGATGAGCCCGGGGTCACCCGGTCCGGCGCCGACCAGGATGACCCGTCCGGCCGCGGAGCGTCGCCGCCGCAGGTCCACCTCGCCGGCGTCGATCTGAGCGGCGATGGCGTCGCGGACGGCGCGGATGCGCCGCGGGTCCGGCTTGTCGGTGGAGATCACGCCCACGGCGAGCTCGCCGTGGCGCGACACCGCCGCTTGGCGCGCCGTCCCGCGCGCAGCGTCCGAGGCGTCGATGCAGAAGACGCGCCGACGCTCGGCCCACGCCGCGACCGCGTCGTTGACCGCGGGCACGTCGGTGGCGGCGAGGACGAACCACGCGCCTTCGACGTCGCCCTCCTCGACCGCGCGCGCATGCCACACGAGGTCGCCGTGCTGCGCATGCCGGGCGATGTCGTCGGACGCCTCCGGGGCGACCACGAGCACCTCGGCGCCTTCGGCGAGGAAGCGCTTCACCCGCCGCGATGCCACATGCCCGCCGCCTGCGACGAGCACGCGCCGGCCCTTGAGGTCGATGCCGAAGAGAGCCGTCACTCGCGGCCTGCCAGGTCGATGATCACCTGGCCATTGTCGACGGTAACCGCGTAGACCTCCAAGTTCGGCTGCAGCCCCGGCTTCGGCTCCTTGTCCATGGTGACCAGGCATGTCCCGTCGAGGAGCGAGAAGACCTGCTTGTAGATCGGGGACGCGATGGTCGGCACGTCCCCGCGCGAGCCGGTGATGCCGCGCGACATCACGGAGGCGCCCGAGAACGGGTCGAGGTTCTGCACCGCGTGGACGCTTCCGTCCCCGAGCCGGAAGATCGCGACCTGGACGTCGCCGAGCAGCGCGGCGACGCCGAGCTCGGGGGTGAGCCTCGCGTACTCGCACACCACGGTGCGGGTGGACGATGCGGTGGCGGGGATGGCGGTCATGACCGGACCTCCAGGGTCGAGGGGGCGATGAGGACCGCGCCGTCGGCACGCTCCGTGGCGGTCGCCGGGCGGCGCTGACCGCGCTGCTCGACATAGGCGAGGGTCGGGTCGGGCTGGTCGGGGGCGTTGACGAAGCTGGTGAACTGCTGGAGGCGCACCGGGTCGTTGAGCACGGCCTTCCACTCGTCCTCGTAGCAGTCGATGTGACGCGCCATGTGCGCGTCGAGCTCCTCGCCCAGGCCCAGCGAGTCCTCGACCACGATCTCGCGGATGCGGTCGAGGCCGCCCTCGTGCTCCTGCTGCCACGGGGCCGTGCGCTGAAGCCGGTCCGCGGTGCGGATGTAGTACATGAGGTAGCGGTCGATCACGCGGAACACCTCGTCGTCGGGGACGTCCTCCACCAGGAGCTGCGCGTGGACCGGGGTGAAGCCGCCGTTGCCGCCCACGTAGACGTTCCAGCCCTTGTCCGTGGCGATCACGCCGACGTCCTTGCCGCGCGCCTCGGCGCACTCGCGCGCGCAGCCCGAGACGCCCAGCTTGAGCTTGTGCGGGCTCCGCAGCCCGCGGTAGCGCAGCTCGAGCGCGATCGCCATCCCGACCGAGTCCTGCACGCCGTAGCGGCACCACGTCGATCCCACGCAGGACTTCACGGTGCGCAGCGACTTGCCGTACGCGTGGCCCGACTCCATCCCGGCGTCCACGAGCCGCTTCCAGATCGCGGGCAGCTGCTCGAGGCGGGCGCCGAACATGTCGATCCGCTGGCCGCCCGTGATCTTGGTGTACAGCCCGAAGTCCTGCGCGATCTGCCCGATGAGGATGAGGTGCTCGGGCAGGATCTCACCGCCCGGCACGCGCGGCACCACCGAGTAGGTGCCGTCCTTCTGCATGTTCGCCATGACGCGGTCGTTGGTGTCCTGGAGCGCCGCGCGGTCGCCCGCGAGCACGTGCTCGTTGTACAGGCTCGCGAGGATCGACCCGACGGTGGGCTTGCAGATGTCGCAGCCCCGGCCGGTCCCGAAGCGCTCGATGACCTCGGAGAACGTGGTGACCTCGGCCACCTTGATCGCGTTGAACAGCTGCGCGCGGGACAGCGCGAAGTGCTCGCACAGCGCGTTCGACACCTCGATGCCGGCCTTCTCGAGCTCGGTCGACATGATCTTCTTCACCAGCGGGAGGCACGACCCGCACGAGGTGCCCGCCTTGGTGCACGCCTTCACCGCGCCGAGGTCGTGGCAGTCGTGGTCGTTGACGGCGCCGCGGATCGAGCCTGCCGACACGTTGTTGCACGAGCACACGCCCGCATCGTCCGGCAGCTCGATCTCGCCCTTCTCGACGGAGCCCTCGGGGAGGATCCACGCGGCGGGGTCGCCCGGCAGGGCGGCGCCGACCATGGGGCGCAGCGAGGCGTAGGCGCTGGCGTCGCCCACCAGGACGCCGCCCAGCAGCGTGGTCGCGTCGTCCGTGAGGACCAGCTTCTTGTAGACGCCGTTGACGGGGTCCGCGTAGACCATCTCGAGCGCGCCGGGGGTGGTCGCGAAGGCGTCGCCGAAGGACGCGACGTCGACACCGAGAAGCTTGAGCTTGGTCGCCATGTCGGCCCCGGGGAACGTGGACCCGCCTCCGAGCAGACGGTCGACCGCGATCTCCGCCATGGTGTTGCCCGGGGCGATGAGGCCCAGGCACGATCCCTGGATGCACGCGACCTCGCCGATCGCGCTCACGGCGGGGTCCGCCGTGAGGCACGCGTCGTCGACCACCACGCCGCCGCGGGCGCCGAGCTCGAGCCCTGCTGCCGCCGCGAGCTCGTCGCGGGGCCGGACACCGGTCGCGAAGACCACCACGTCGACCAGCTGCTCGCCGCCGTCGCCGAACACCAGGCTGCCGACGTGCCCGTCCTTGCCCGCGCGGATCTCCTTGGTGGCGGTGTTGCAGCGCACCGTGACGCCCATCCGCTCGATGAGCCGCTTGAGCGCCTCGCCGCCGCCCTCGTCGACCTGGAGGTTCATGAGCCGGTCGCCGAACTGGACGACGGTGCTGACCGCGCCCAGGCTCTGCAGCGCGCCCGCCGCCTCGAGCCCGAGCAGCCCGCCGCCGATCACCGCGCCCCGCACCGGCCGGCCGAGCGCGGCGCGGCGCTCCTCGACCCAGCCGCGCAGGGCTGCGACATCGTCGACCGTCCGGTACATGAAGACCCCGGGGAGGTCCGCACCCGGCGTGGGCGGCGCCCACGCGTACGAGCCCGTCGCGAGCACCAGGTGGTCGTAGGCGACCTCGCGGCCGCCGTCCACGGTGACGATGCGACGCTCGCGGTCCACCGCGGTCGCACGGGTGTCGCGGTGCAGGATGACCAGCGGGTCCTGCCACAACGCAGGGTCGCCCAGCTGCAGCTCCTCGGGCGCCCTGCCGGAGAAGTAGCTCGTGAGCGCCACGCGGTCGTACGGCGCACGCGGCTCCTCGGCGAGCACCTCGACGCTGAAGCGTCCCTCGGTGTCGCGCTCGCGCAGCGCCTCGGTGAACCGGTGGGCGACCATGCCGCCGCCCACCACGACGATGTGCTCGGTGGTCATCATGCCTCCCCTGCGCCGGTCAGGACCGGCGCCTTGTCCTCGCTCGCGGCGTGCGCCTCGAGCAGCTCCTTCACCTGCGGCTTGCAGTCGCCGCATCCGGTCGACGCGCGGGTCGCGCGCGACACGTCCTCCGGGGACGCGCAGCCGTCCGCGATCGCGGCGCAGATGCGTCCTTTCGAGACCCCGTTGCACTGGCAGACGGTGTCGTCGTCGTCCATGTCCGCGACGGAGCGGCGCGTGGCCGCGGCGCCCGGGATCGGACGGACGATGAGGTGGGCGGGGTCCGCCGGCACCGGCAGCATCCGCGTGTAGAGCGCCTGGAGCTCGGTCGCCGTCGTCTTGTCGCCCACGACGGTCGCGCCCACCAGCAGCCCATGCGAGACCACGACCTCGACGAAGCGTCCCACCGCGGGATCCGAGATACGGACCGCGCGCAGCTCGCGTTCGCCGTGCTCGAACTTGCCGGACAGGCCCATCGTCACCACCTCGAGCCCCGTCGCCTTGACGCGGACCACGTTGGTCGTGTCGGCGTCCTCGGTGCGGGGGCGCGCGGTGCGCGCGCCTGCCCACAGGTCGACGAGGCGCGTGGACTGGTCCCAGCCCTGCGCCACGAGCCCGCTGCCGCCTTCCGGCGGCTGCGCGCAGTCGCCGATCGCGCACACGTGCGGGTCCTCGGGCGACGCGAGGTCCTCGCCGACCAGCACGCCCCGCTCGCACGGGAGGCCCGCGCGCCGCGCGAGCGTGGTCTCCGGGATGGTCCCCGCGCACATCACGAGCATGTCGGTCAGCACCTCGGCGCCGGTGCCGAGCACCACGCCGGAGACGCGGCCGCGCCGCTCGAGCACCCGGGTCACCGAGGTGGTGGTGATCACGGTGATGCCGAGCCGCCCGAGCGATCCCGCCGCCACCGCGGAGGCGGCGCTGCCCAGCTGACGCTCCATGAGCCGCTCGGCGTGATGCACGAGCGTGACGGCGATGCCGCGCGCCGCGAGCCCGGTCGCGACCTCGAGCCCGAGGACGCCGGCCCCCAGGACCACCGCGCGGCGGGCCTTGGGGAGGGCGTCGAGGATCCCCTGCGCGTCGTCGAGGTCCTTGAGGACGCTCACGCCGGCGACCAGGCCGTCCGGCGTCGCGACGTGCTGGATCTGCGGGATGCGCGCCGCGGAGCCGGTCGCGAGGACCAGCTTGTCGTAGCGGTGGAGCGAGCCGTCGGACGCGGTCACGATGCGTCGCTCCCGGTCGATCGCGGCGGCCGCGACACCCTGCAGGACGTCGATCCGCTCGTGCGCGGGAGCGTCGAGGGCGATGCCGTCGGCCGCCGCCTTCCCGGCGACGACGCTCGACAGGAGCACGCGGTTGTACGGGGCATGCGGCTCACGGCCGAGCACCGTGACATGCGCGTCGGGGATGCGGGAGGCGGCGTCCTGCGCGAAGCGCGAGCCCACCATCCCGTGACCGATGACGACGATCCTCATCGCGTCGCTCCTTCCAGCTCCGGGGCGGGGCGCAGCTGGTGCGCCGCGCGGATCTCGACGGCCGTGACCTTGAACTCCGGCATCGACGACGTCGGATCGGTCGCGTCGTTGGTGAGGCGGTTCGCGCTGCCGGCGCCGGCCCAGTGGAACGGCATGAAGACCGTGTCCGTGCGGATGTCGGTGGTGAGGTGCACCCGCGCCATCGCCTCGCCGCGGGCGCTCGCGAGGAACGCGACCGCGCCTTCGGTCAGGCCGTAACGCTCGGCGAGCAGCGGATGCATCTCGACGAACGGCTCCGGCTGGGCCTGCACCAGCTCCCTGACGCGGCGGGTCTGCGCGCCGGACTGGTAGTGCTGCAGCACGCGCCCGGTCACCAGGTACGTGGTCGCGTCGGGCCGCACGTCGTCGTCCGGACCCCGATGCGCGACCGCGATCATGCGCGCCCGGCCGGACGGCGTGGGGAATGCCTCGAGGAAGGGCCGCGGCGTGCCCGGGTGCGGCTCCTCTCCTGCGGACGATGCGGGGCAGGGCCAGAACAGCTCCTCGCCGGCATCGAGGCGGGCGTAGGTGATGCCGCTGTAGTCGGCCTTGCCGCCGGCGGAGGCACGCGCCATCTCGTCGAACATCGTCTCGGCGTCCTCGCTGAACAGCGCGTCGCAACCGAGCCTCGCCGCGAGCTCGCGGAGGATCCACAGCTCGCTGCGGGCCTCGCCCGGCGCTGCCACGGCGGCCCTGCGTCGGATGATGCGGCCCTCGAGGTTGGTCATGGTGCCGTCCTCCTCCGCCCACTGCGTGACGGGCAGGATGACGTCGGCGAGCAGCGCGGTCTCCGACGGCACCAGGTCGCAGACGACCAGCAGGTCGAGCGCCCGCAGCCGCTGCTCCACGGCCGTCGCGTTCGGCGCGCTCACCACCACGTTGCTGCCGTGCACCAGGAGCGCGCGCGGGCCGCCCGGCGTGCCCAGCGACGACAGCAGCTGGACCGCGGGGACGCCGGGACCGGGGATCACCGCGGGGTCGACGCCCCACACCGACGCGACGTGCGCGCGTGCGGCGGGATCGCTGATCATGCGGTAGCCGGGCAGCTGGTCGGACTTCTGACCGTGCTCGCGACCGCCCTGGCCGTTGCCCTGGCCCGTCACGGGCCCGTAGCCCGAGCCCTCCCGCCCGATGAGCCCGAGCGCGAGCGCGAGGTTGATCGCGGCGTTGACGCAGTCCGTGCCCTGCGCCATCTGCTCGACCCCGCGGCCGGTGAGGATGTACGCGCCCCGGCCACCGCGCGAGGGGGATGCGGCCGCCAGGAGGCGGGCGACCTCGCGGAGCGTGTCCGCGGGGATGCCGGTGACGGCCTCGGCGCGCTCGGGCCACCACGACGCCACGGAGCGACGGACCTCGTCGAGGCCCTCCACCCGCGACGCGAGATAGCGGGCATCCTGGAGCCCCTCCGCGAGCACGATGTGCAGCAGCGACAGCAGCACCACCATGTCGGATCCGGGGACCGGGGCGAGGTGGATGCCTGCCCCGTCCGCCGTCAGCTTGGCGGTCACGGTCTCGCGGGGGTCGACCACGACGAGCCCGCCGCGGGAGCGCACGCCCGCGAGGTGCTGGACGAACGGCGGCATGGTGACGCCCATGTTCGACCCGAGGATCAGGACCGCATCGGCGCCGCCCAGGTCCGCGAGCGGGAACGCGAGCCCGCGGTCCATCCCGAGCGCCCGGTTCGAGGCCGCCGCCGCGGAGGACATGCAGAAGCGGCCGTTGTAGTCGATGAGCCGGGTCCGCAGCGCGAGCCGCGCGAACTTGCCGAGCGCGTACGCCTTCTCGTTGGTGAGGCCTCCCCCGCCGAACACCGCCACCGCATCGTCCCCCGACTCCGCCTGGAGCGCCGCGACACGGTCCGCGACCAGGTCGAGGGCCTCGTCCCAGGAGGCCTCGCGGAACCCGCCACCGGCGATGCGCAGCATCGGGGTGGTGATCCGGTCGGAGGCCCGCAGGACCTCGGCGGACGTCCAGCCCTTCTGGCACAGGCCGCCCCGGTTGGTGGGGAACTCGCGGCCGGCGACCGCGAGCGGCAGGCGCTCTCCCGGGGTCGAGGTGAGGGTCTGCGCGCACTGGAGGGCGCAGTAGGGGCAGTGGGTGGCCACGGCGGCGGCGTGGGGTGCCGCCGCCGCCGTGGCCGGCTGGGGGGCCGTCATGTCAGACGTTCCTCATCGCGGCGCCCTTGCGCAGGTAGAACACCCACGTGAGGGCCGCCATCACCAGGAACACCACCACGTAGACCTGCAGGGCGGGGACGATGGTGCCCGTCTGCTCCTTGGCGATCTTGTAGATGAACGGGATCGCGAATCCTCCGAAGGCGCCGACCGCGGAGATGATCCCCACGGCGCCCGCCGCCTGACGCTTGAAGTCGAGGCGGCTCTGGTCCGTGTCCTCGCCCTTGGACTTCTGGAGGCGCCCGAAGATGGACGGGATCATGCGGTAGGTCGAGCCGTTGCCGATGCCGGTGGCCGCGAACAGCACCATGAAGCTCACGAAGAACAGCGCGAGCGAGTGGTGCTGCACCCCGATCACGGCGGTGACGCCCGCGATCGCCATCACCACGAACGCGCCGACGGTGATGATCGCGCCGCCGACCCGGTCCGCGAGCCTGCCGCCGTACGGGCGGGACAGCGAGCCGATGAGGGCGCCGAGGAAGCCCCAGCTGAGCGCGATGTCCGCGCGCTCGAACACCACCGTCAGCAGCGTGGGGAACGCCGCCGAGTAGCCGATGAACGAGCCGAAGGTACCGATGTAGAGGAACGCCATCAGCCACGTGTGGCCGTGCTGGAGCGAGGCCGCGGTCGGCTTGGGGTCGGCCTTCGCCTCGCGGAGGTTGTCCATGAAGAGGAACGCGAGGATGGCGGCGGCGACCGAGAGCGGCACGTAGACGAGGCCCGCAGCGGAGAGCCCGAGCGCGCCGATGCCGATGACGAGCGGCACGAGCTTCTGCGCGACCGCGACGCCGATATTGCCGCCCGCGGCGTTGAGCCCGAGCGCCCACCCCTTCTCCTTGTCCGGGTAGAAGAACGAGATGTTGGACATCGAGGAGGCGAAGTTGCCGCCGCCGAAGCCGGCGGTGGCGGCGATCGCGACGAGCACGCCGAACGAGGTGTCCGGGTACTGGACCACCCAGGCGAGGCCGAGCGTCGGGATGAGGAGCAGCAGCGCCGAGATGACGGTCCAGTTGCGGCCGCCGAAGATCGGCACCGCGAAGGTGTACGGGATGCGCAGGAACGCGCCGACGCCCGAGGCGACCGCGAGGAGCGTGAAGCCCTGGCTCGCGGTGAGCGCCCAGCCGTTCGCGCCGGCGGTCACCAGCGCGCCCGAGTCGTCGAACGTGCCGTACATCCGGACGACGACGATCGACCACAGCAGCCACACCGAGAACCCGATGTGCTCGGCGACGATGGAGAACACGAGGTTGCGGAACGCGATGGCCTTGCCGCGGGCCTCCCAGAACAGGTCGTTCTCGGGCTCCCAGCGCTCGATCCATCGGCCCTTGCCGATGACGCCGGGCTCGACGGCCTCGACAGCGGTCTTGTCGGAGATGGTCATGGCCCCTCCCTGGGGACTGAGGTCCGACCGGGGCGGGCGCCCCGTTGGGGAATCGGACCCTTCAGACGCTAGGGAGGGAAGGTTTCACCCGGACGCGCGCCGTGTGAAACCTGGGGGAACTCTTCCTCACACGGCTGCCGGGAGCACGGTGAGGTCGCTCACAGCCCCGGATCGACGCTGCAAGCACCGCGGTCTACCAGGGACGATGCCGCTCCATGCTCCTCACGGCGCGGCCATCCGCGCCGTGAGGAGCCGGAAACGACGAAACATGGGGCGGGCCCGGCGGCTCCGCCATCGGGGCTCAGGCTCGCGCCGCGACCTCGCCATCGGCCCAGTGCGCCACCGTCGAGACGATGTGGCGGACGTCGTGCGCGGTGTGCGCGGCGGACACGAACCAGGCCTCGTAGGCGCTCGGCGGGAGCGCGACGCCCTCGCGGCGCAGCGCGTGGAACAGGCGCGCGAACGCCTCGGTGTCCTGGCGCGAGACCTCCTCGAACGTGGTCGGCGCCTCCTCGAGGCCCAGGAAGATCGAGAACAGCGTCCCTGCGCGACCCACCGCATGGGTGACGCCCCGCTCGGTCAGCGCCTTCGAGACGCCGTCCACCAGCGATGCGGCCACGTCGGCGACGCGCGCGTGGACCTCGTCGGTGAGCAGGCGCATCGTCGCGAGGCCCGCGGCCACCGCGACGGGGTTCCCCGACAGCGTGCCCGCCTGGTACACGGGGCCGAGCGGAGCGAGCTGCTCCATGAGGTCGCGCCGTCCGCCGAGCGCCGCCACGGGCAGCCCGCCGCCGATGACCTTGCCGAACGTCACGAGATCGGGGCTCCACGCCTCGAGTCCCTGCGCGACGTCGTGGTCGCGCTCGACGCCCCAGTAGCCGGCGGGTCCCGCGCGGAAGCCCGTGAGCACCTCGTCGAGGATCATCACGGCGCCCTCGTTGCGGCACAGCGAGGCGATGAGCCGGTTGAAGCCCGCGGGCGGCGCGATCACGCCCATGTTCGCGGGAGCGGCCTCGGTGATCACGGCGGCGATCTCGGCGCCGTGCTCGGCGAACGCGTCGGTGAGCGCCGCCTCGTCGCCGTACGGCAGCACGATGGTGTCCTGCGCGGCACCGGGCGTGACGCCGGCGGAGTCCGGGACGCCCGCCGTCGCGAGCCCCGAGCCCGCGGCGACGAGGAGGGCGTCCGAGTGGCCGTGGTAGCAGCCCGCGAACTTGATGAACTTCTGGCGTCCGGTCGCGGCGCGCGCGAGGCGGATCGCGGTCATCGTCGCCTCGGTGCCGGTGGAGACGAGCCGCACGCGCTCGGCGGGCGCGTACCGGTCGCGGATGATCTCCGCGAGCTCGACCTCGGCCTCGGTGGTCGCCCCGAAGCTGAGCCCCTTGGCAGCGGCGGCCTGGACGGCCGCGACCACCTCGGGCCTCGCGTGGCCCAGGATCGCGGGGCCCCACGACGCAACCAGGTCGATCATCTCGCGGCCGTCCGCGTCGACGATGCGGCTGCCGTGGGCCTCCGCGATCGGCACGGGCTCTCCCCCGACGCCGTTCCAGGCGCGCACGGGCGAGTTGACGCCCCCGGGCAGGATCGCGCGGGCGCGCTCCGAGTACTGCGACACTTAGTTCTCCTTGAGCCAGGCGGCGAGCTCGAGCGCCGCGTAGGTGACGATGATGTCCGCGCCGGCACGGCGCATCGAGGTGAGGGCCTCGAGATGCGAGGCACGGCGGTCCAGCCAGCCGTTCGCGGCCGCCGCCTCGATCTGGGCGTACTCGCCCGAGACGTGGTACGCGGCGACGGGCACGCGCGACTGCGCGGCGACCTCGGCCACCACGTCGAGGTACGGCAGGGCCGGCTTCACCATGACGATGTCGGCGCCCTCGAGCTCGTCGAGCTCGGCCTCGTGGAGGCCCTGCCTGCCGTTCGCCGGGTCGATCTGGTAGGTCCGGCGGTCGCCCTGGAGCTGGCTGTCGACGGCCTCGCGGAACGGGCCGTAGAAGGCCGAGGCGTACTTGCCGGCGTAGGCGAGCAGCGAGACGTCGGTGAGGCCCTCCGCCTCGAGCGCATCGCGCACCACGGCCACCTGGTGGTCCATCATGCCGCTGAGGCCCAGCACGTGGGCGCCGGCCCGTGCCTGGGCGAGCCCCATCTCGGCGTAGATCGCGAGCGTCGCGTCGTTGTCGACCCTGCCGTCCGAGGACAGCACGCCGCAGTGGCCGTGATCCGTGAACTCGTCGAGGCACAGGTCCGCCATGATGACCAGCCTGTCCCCCGCCGCGTCCGCCGCGGCGCGGATGGCGCGGTTGAGGATCCCGTCCGGCGAGACGGCGCCCGAGCCCTCGGCGTCGCGCACCGACGGGATCGCGAACAGCATGAGGCCGCCGATCCCGGCCTCGACCGCGGACTCGACCAGCGCGGGCACCGCGGCGAGCGGGTGCTGCGAGATGCCCGGGAGCGACGTGATGGGGCGCGCCTCCGTGAGGTCCTCGTGGATGAAGACGGGCCACACAAGCTCCGCGGCATGCGGGCGCACCTCGCGGACCAGGCGGCGCATCGCCGGGGTGGTGCGCAGGCGTCGGGGGCGGTAGGAGGTCATGCAGTTCTCCCTCAGGCGTCGGTCGTGTCGGCAGCGGCGAGCGCCGCGTCGAGCGCGGCCCTGATTCCAGCGTAGGTGGGCGTCTGGGCCACGGCGTCCACCGTGAGTCCCGCCGCACGCGCCCCCGCCTCCGTGGTGCGCCCGATCGCGATGATCAGCGTCCCGGGCGCGATCTCGGGGCAGGCCGCCGAGAACCGCTCCGCCACGGATCCCGAGGTCAGCAGCACCGCGTCGATCGCTCCGGCCGCGACGGCGGCGACCGTCGCATCGTCCGGCCCGGGGCCGTCGACGGTCCGGTACGCCTCGACCGTCTCGACGCTCCATCCCTTGCGCTCGAGGCCTCGCCGGAGCACCGGCGAGGCGAGGTTGCCCAGCGGCGCGAGGACCCGCCCCGGGCCGTCCGGCATCTCGGCGACGATGCCGCGCGCATCGTGGCGCCCGGTCGGCACCAGGTCGATCGCGAGCCCGACGGACGCGCACACGCCGCGTGTGGCCTCGCCCACCGTGGCGACGCGCGCGCCGGGCTGCGGCTCGCCGAGCGAGCGGCCGTGCGAGCGTGCGATGCGGTCCATCGCGAGCACCGCGTTGCGGCTCGTCACCGCCATCCAGTCGTAGCGGCCGTCGAGCCACGCGAGGGTCGCGGTCTCGAGCGCTCTCTGGTCCTCGGGACCACCGATCGCGATGAACGCGACCGAGGTCACCCTCGCGCCCTCGGCGGCGAGCTCGTCCGCGAAGGCGGTCCGCTCGGCGGTCACCGGCACCAGCAGGCGCCGCCCGGCGAGGGTCATGCGCGGCCCATGAGGCGCTCGGCGCCGCGGCCCAGGAGCGAGAAGCCGCTCGAGCGGCCGATCGACGCCGCCTCGGCCACCACGCCCATGTTGCGCTCGTTGAGCGCGAGCGTGCCGTCGGTCGAGATCACGCGCGTGTGGAGGGTGAGGCGCCCGCGCCGCACCGTCGCATGCGCCGCGACCGGGGCGGCGCATCCCGCATCGAGCACGCGGAGCGCCTCGCGCTCCGCGGTCACGCACGCCCGCGTCTCGGCGTGGTCGAGCGTCGCGAGGAGGCTGCGGAGCTCCTCGGGCGCGTCCTCCCGGATCTCGACCGCGAGCGCGCCCTGCCCGGGAGCCGGGACCATGTCTGTGACCGCGAGCGGAGCGGTCGCGTCGTCGGAGCGGCCCAGGCGGTTGAGGCCCGCGGCCGCGAGGAGGACGCCGTCGAGATCGTCGCCGATGTGGCCGAGCCGGGTGTCGACGTTCCCGCGCAGCGGGCGGATGTCGAGGTCGGGGCGCATCGCCAGCAGCTGCGACCCACGCCGCGGCGAGCCGGTCCCGATCGCCGCGCCCGCGGGCAGCTCCTCGAGCGTGCGCCCGTCGGTGCACAGCACGTCCCGGGGGTCCTCGCGCTCGGGGATCGCGACCACCTCGAGGCCGGAGTAGGGCTGGGTCGGGACGTCCTTGAGCGAGTGGACGATGAAGTCGCACTCCCCGGCGAGCAGCGCCTCGCGAAGCGCCGTGACGAACACCCCCGTCTGGGACAGCCCCACCAGCGAGCCTCGGTCCACGTCGCCCTTGGTGGTCACCTTCACCAGCTCGACGGTCGCCTCGGAGCCCGCGGCCGCGGCCGCCGCGACCACCGCGTCGGCGAACTGCCCGGACTGTGCCGTCGCGAGCGCGGATCCACGGGTGCCCAGGCGGAGATTCATGCCACCCAGGGTAACGAAGCGGTGACGGGACCCCGAACCCTCAGCGGCGGTAGCCCGGCCCGACGAACACGAGCACGATCGCGACGAGCGAGAGCGCCAAGGCGATCCACGCGGGGGCGACATAGCCCCAGCCCGCGCCGATCACGACCGCACCCAGGCCCGTGCCCACGACCGTGGCCGCGTTGAGCGCCGCGTGCGAGATCGCCGCTCCGAGCGAGGGCGACGTGTGGGTCGCATCCATGAGGTGCGCCTGCGCCGCCTGCGAGAAGGTCTGGATGAACAGCCCGAGCAGCACGAGTGCGACGATCACGGGCCAGCCGAGCTCTCCCACGAGCCCCAGCACCAGCAGCGTCGCCGCGACCCCGATGATGCCCACGCGCGAGGTGAGCAGCACCGAGCGGTCGGTGAGCCGGCCGCCCACGTAGGCGCCGGCCGTCATGCCGAGCCCGAACAGCGCGAGCACCACCGTGACCGTGCGCGGCGCGAAGCCGTTGGTGTCCTCGAGCAGCGGCACCATGTACGACTGCACGGCGCCGAGGCCCGCGAACCCGACCGTGACCGTGAGGATCGCGGTCCACAGGATGCGCCCGCGCAGCGCCGCGAGCTCGGTGCGGAAGCCCGCGCCCTGCGTGCCTGGCACGGACGGCACGAACGCCCACATGAGCGCGAGGCCTGTCAGCCCGACGGCCGCCACCACCCAGAACGCGACGCGCCAGCCGGCCTGGACCGAGATCCACTGCATCGCGGGGATGCCGACCACGGCCGCGGCCGTGAGCCCGTACATGATGGTCGCGATGACCTTGCCGCGCTTCTCCACGCCGAGCGCGAGCACCCCGACGTAGGAGGCGCTGCCCAGCAGCGCTCCATGCGGGAGGCCGGCGAGCAGGCGCGCCGCGAACAGCGTCTCCACCGTCGGCGCGAGCGCCGTGAGCGCGGACGTCACCACGAAGATCGCGGACATCGTGAGGAGCAGGTGCCGCCGGTTCCAGGCCGCGAGCCCCACCATGATGAGCGGGGCGCCGATCACCACGCCGAGCGCGTACGCGACGATGGTCCAGCCGATCATGTCGACCGTGGTGCCCAGGTCGCTCACCTGGTCCTGGATGACACCGGCCGCGCCTCCCTGCGAGAGGCTGATCCCGAAGCCGGCGATCACGAAGCCGGCGAGGACGAGCGCGGGATGCGCGGCATGGGCGGAGCGCGGCAGGAGCCAGCGCGGTGCACCGGCCTCGGAGGCCGGGGGCAGAGCGGTCATCAGGAGCCTTGCGTGACGAGCCACACCGCCGAGGCGGTGGAGGGCGGGACGACGATGCGGGCCGCCTCGTCGGTCTCCACGAGGATCCCGCCGGACGGATCGGGGCCATGCACCCGGATCGAGGCGTCCACGGTCAATCCTAGGGACGCGAGGTCCCTGAGGACGGCCGGGTCGGCGTCGGACAGGCGTGCGACCGTCCAGGCACCCGGGACGGCATCCGTCAGGTTGGTCCCGTCCAGCGTGACGATTCGGCCGGTCGCGGACGGGATGGGGTCGCCATGGGGGTCGCGCGTGGGGTGGCCCAGCAGCGAGTCGATCGCGTCGATCATCCGTGAGGAGCACGCGTGCTCGAGCACCTCGGCCTCGTCATGCACCTCGTCCCAGCCGTAGCCCAGCTGGGTCACCAGGAACGTCTCGATCAACCGGTGACGGCGCACCATGTCGAGCGCGCGCCGCTCCCCCTCCGCGGTCAACGTGATCGCGCCGTAGGGCTCGTGGTCGAGCAGGCCCGCCGCGACGAGCTTGCGGACGTTCTCGGACACCGTGGGAGCGGACACCCCGAGGCGCTCCGCGAGCGCCTTGGTGGTGACCGGCGCGTCGGACCACTCGGTCGCGCTCCACACGATCTTGACGTAGTCCTGCGCCGTCGCGGTCAGCGGTGCCTCGGCCATCGCGTCAGTCCTGCCGGCGCTGGCGCAGCGCGATCGACAGCGCGATGGCCCCGGCTGCGACCACGCCGATGATCACGTACACCGCCGGGTTGGGGCCCACCTCCTCGTACACCGTCACATGCGGGCTCGGGCTGGTGGTGATCACGGGGCCGGACACCGCGGACGCCTCGGCGGACGCGGACGGGCTCGGGGACACGGATGCCGTCGGCTCCGCCGTGGCGGCCGCCTCGGGCGGCGCGTACGTGAACGTCACCTCGCCCTCGATGGGGTGGCCGTCGGCCGACACGACGCGGAAGGCGAGGATGTTCTCCCCCGCCGCGAGCGCATCGTCCGGCACCGGCGCGCTGATGACCTCGGTGACGGGCTCGGCGATCTCCAGCGCGGTCCGGGTCCCGTCGGGCGCCACGATCGCGAGCTCGTTGCCGATGTCGAGCAGCTGCTCGGTGAACTCGAGCGAGACCTCGGCGAGCTCGGTGACGGTCTCGCCCTCCTCGGGAGAGGACGCGACGAGCGCCGTGTGGGCCGAGGCCGGGGCCGCGACGATGACGGCGGCGGCGAGGGCCGCCACCAGGGCGGCCAGAGACGCGGGGATCGTGCGGGGCATGCCCCGATCCTCCCACGAAGGCCCAGGAGCCTTCACGCAACCGTCATCCGACCGTCACGCGACATCAAGCGCGACGCAACCGCCGGTTCGCCTGAGCCCCGAACACTGACGCATGTGAAGGTCGCGCTGGTCGCAGAGTCGTTCCTGCCGCACACGAACGGCGTCACGCATTCGCTGCTGCGGGTGCTCGATCACCTCGCCGCCCGCGGCGACGAGGCGGTCGTCATCGCCCCCGAGGCCCCCGGTGCCCCGGACACGGTCGCGGGGGCGCGCATCGTCCATGTCCCAGCCGTCGGCTGGCCCGGCTACCGGGACGTGCGCGTCGCGTTGTCGAGCGTGCGTCGGCTCACGCGCCTCCTCGGCGACCTCGCGCCCGACGTGGTGCACCTCGCCTCGCCCTTCGTGCTCGGCTGGGCCGCGGTGCGCGCCGCCGCGGACCTGGGGATCCCTACCGTGGCGATCTACCAGACCGACGTGCCGTCCTACGCGGCCGCATACGGGATGCCGTGGGGCGAGCCTCTGCTGTGGACGCGGGTGCGCCACATCCACGGCGCGGCGGACGTCACGCTCGCGCCCTCGACGGCGGCCATGGGGCAACTCGAGGCGCTCGGGGTCGAGCGGCTCGGGCTGTGGCCGCGAGGGGTCGACACCGTGCGGTTCGATCCCGCGCACCGTGACGACGCGCTGCGCGCCCGATGGGCGCCGCGCGGCGAGGTCGTCGTGGGGTACGTGGGCCGGCTCGCACCGGAGAAGCGCGTGGGCGACCTCGCGGGGGTCGCGCGCATGGACGGCGTACGGCTCGTGGTGATCGGCGAGGGCCCCGAGGGCGCGCGGCTGCGTCGCGCGATGCCACGCGCGGAGTTCGCCGGCTTCCTGGGCGGCGGCGAGCTCGCGCGCGCCGTCGCGAGCCTCGACGTCATGGTCCACCCGGGCGAGCTGGAGACCTTCGGGCAGTCGGTGCAGGAGGCGCTCGCCTCCGGCGTGCCCGTGGTCGCGCCCCGGCGCGGCGGGCCCATCGACCTCATCGATCACGGCGCGAACGGCTACCTGTACGCCCCTGGTCGGCTCGACGAGCTCGAGGCCGCGGTCGCCGAGCTGGTCGCGTTCGAGGACCTGCGCGCGCTCCAGGGCGCCCACGCGCGGATCTCGGTCGAGGGCCGTACATGGCCGCGCGTGTGCGCGGCGCTCACGCGCCACTACGAGGGCGCGATCGCGGCGCGGGCGGTACGGCGATGAGGATCGCGCAGCTCGCCAACTTCTACGGTCCGCGCTCCGGCGGCCTGCGGACCGCGCTGCAGGCCTTGGGCCGCGGCTACGTCGGCGCCGGCGACGAGGTCCTGCTCGTGGTGCCGGGAGGCTCCGACTCGGTCGCCGAGACCCCTCATGGCAGCGTCGTGACGCTTCACAGCCCCGTGCTGCCGCACAGCGGCGGCTACCGCGTCATCACCAGGCTGGGCGCCGTCATGGACCTGCTCTCGGCCTTCTCCCCCGACGTGCTCGAGGTGTCCGACCGCACCACGCTCGCGCACCTCGGGCCCTGGGCCCGCGAGCGCGGGACCGCCACCGCGTTCCTCGCGCACGAGCGTGTGAGCGGAGTCCTCGACACCGCGCTGCGGGGACGCGCGGCGGGGTCGGTCGCACGCCTCACCGAGGCGCACTCGCGATGGATCGCGCGCCGGTTCGACACGGTGGTCGCCACCACGGCCTATGCGGGCGCGGAGCTCGCGGCGGTGGGCGCGCGCGTCGAGACGGTGCCGCTCGGGGTCGACCTCGACCGCTTCCATCCGCGCCATGCGGACGCCGCCACGCGCCGCCGCCATGCGCCCGACGACGTCCCGCTGCTGGTCATGGCCTCGCGCCTGTCCCGCGAGAAGCGCCCCGACCTCGCGATCGACGCGGTGCGCGAGCTGGCCCGGCGCGGTCGACCCGTGCGCCTGGTGGTCGCGGGGAGCGGACCGCTCGAGGGGCGCATGCGCCGCATGGCCGCGAACCTCCCCGTCGAGGCCCTGGGGTTCGTGGACGACCGGGACCGCTTCGCCTCCCTGCTCGCCTCCGCCGATGCGGTGCTCGCGCCGGGACCGATCGAGACCTTCGGGCTCGCGGCGCTCGAGGCGCTCGCCTCGGGCACCCCGACCGTGGTGAACGCCGCCTCCGCGCTGCCCGAGGTGGTCGGCGACGCGGGGCTCGCCGCGGAAGGCACGCCGGGCGCCTTCGCGGACGCGATCGAGACATTGCTCGCGCGCGACGGGCGCGAGCGGCGGCTCGACGCCCGCGCGCGAGCCGTGCAGCTCCCGTGGTCGAGCACGGTGTCCCGCATGCGCGAGATCCATGCACGGACGCTGACGGGGGCGCGATGACCGGCCCGCGCATCGTCGCGCTCGGCGACTCGATCACGCTCGGGGTCGGGGACGGCGTCCAGCGCACCTGGGGCGAGGTCGGCTGGGCGGCCCACACTGCGGCGGCGCTGGAGGCCTCGGCCTTCCTCAACCTCGCGGCCAACGGCGTGCGCGCGCGGGAGATGCTCGAGCACCAGGTGCCGCTCGCGCTCGCCGCGCGGCCCGATGCGGTGCTGCTCACGGTCGGCGGCAACGATGTGCTGCGGGGGGACTTCTCCCCGGTCGACGTCGAGCGTGCGCTGCGCGCCGCGATCGACCGGCTCGCACGGCCCGGACGACGCATCGTCACGGTGTCGCTCGACCGCATCGGGCTGTTCGACCTGGCTCCGCGCCGGGTGGCCGAGGCCATGGCGAGACGCGTCGGCGAGGCGAACGCCGCGATCGCGCGCGCCGTCGCGCTCACGGATGTCGAGGTGATCGACGGCGCCACCCTGCTCGCGTCGCTCGGTCGGCGCGCATGGCACATCGACCGGATCCACCCCTCGCCGCTCGGCCATCGCGCCCTGGCGCGGGAGGCGGCCTCGCTGCTCGCCCGGGACTGGGGGCCGTGCGGGGCGGTGCCCGCGCCGCCCGCGCCGCCGGGCCGCGCCGCCGTGGCCGCATGGCTCGCCGTCAACGGCGTGCCGTGGGCCGTCAAGCGCAGCCGGGACCTCATCCCTCAGGTCACGATGGTGGTCGCGCGCGAGCTGCGTGACGAGCGGCGCGCGGCAAGGCGTCCCGCGGACGCGTGAGGTGCGGGCGCACCAGGGGCGGGGCCGCGCGGCCCCGCCCCTCGTGCGTCCAGCCTGCTAGACCAGCCAGGTGTTGCTCCCCACGAGCCCGCGCCACCATCGTCCGAGGCCGATGGTCTGGTGCTCGAGCTCGACCCACACCACGGCGAAGATGGTCAGGATGTAGATGAGGTGCTCATCCAGGACCGGGTTGGTCGACACCGGCATCTGGGTCATGTACATGAACAGCAGCATGAGGCCGCCCGCCCAGGCGGCGACCTTGGTGCCGATGCCCAGCATGAGCGCGAGGCCCACGCCCAGCAGGCCCAGCATGAACGGCCAGTCGGTCCACCGCTGACCGCCCAGGTCGACGAAGAAGTCGTGGAACGGGCTGTTGACGTTGCCCGCGTAGACCAGGTAGCCCTCGGTGACGTGGCCGCCGTTGACCCACGCGCTGTCGCACATGGCGTCGATGGTGAACGAGCCGTCCTCCGCGGTGGTGCGGCACGTCGAGAACCCGAGGCCGAGGAGCTTGTCCAGGAAGGCCCAGAGGAAGTAGAAGCCGAGCGCGATACGCGTCACGCTCAACATGGCCCAGCCGAACCCGCTTCGGCTGGTCGAGCTGCTGGTTGCTGTCGTCGGTTCGGTCGTTTCCATCACTGCCTCCCGGGTGAGATGCGAATGCGGTTCGTATCGGCGGGCTCCCTTGTCCGCTTCGTCCACGCTACCCCCGTTTGCCTGCGTTCGTGCTGGAACGCAACGAAAACGGGGCCCCGCGCCGTGGCGCGGGACCCCGTGAGAACTGCCGTGGTGGTCAGACCAGCCAGGTGTTCTGCTTGACGAAGGACAGGCTCCTCCACCACTTGCCGAGCCCGATCGGCTGGTGCTCCAGCTCGACGTACACGATGCCGAGGATCGCGACGATGTAGATGAGGTGCTCGTCGAGGATGGGGTTGGTGGCGGGCCACATCTGGGTCATGTACATGAACAGGAGCATGAGGCCGCCGGAGTAGGCGGCGACCTTGGTGCCGATGCCCAGCATGAGCGCGAGGCCCACGCCCAGCAGGCCCAGCATGAAGATCACGTCGGTCCAGCGCTGGGCGCCGAGGTCGACGAAGAAGTCGTGGAACGGGCTGTTGACGTTGCCGCCGTAGACCAGGTAGCCCTCGGTGACGTGACCGCCGCCGATCCATGCCTTCTCGCAGAACGCGTCGATGGTGAACGAGCCGTCCTCCGCGACGGTGCGGCAGGTCGAGAAGCCGAGTCCGAGCAGCTTGTCGATGAAGGCCCAGAGGAAGTAGAAGCCGAGCGCGATGCGGGTCACGCTGAGCATGCGCCAGCCGAAGGCGCTGCGGGTGGTCGAGGAGGTCTCCGCGACCTGCGAGTTGACTGCCATTGTCATTCTCCTTTGTCGCGAGCCTTGAAGGCTCTCGGCGCCGGGGTAGCGCCTGGTACGAACCTAGGAGCGCGACTTACAGCTCGGTAGGGACCTCGGTCCCGATCGGTGACATATCAACCGAGAACTTCGCTGTCATGTCAACTGGGCACGCACGTGCGCCTCGAGCACGCCGGCCATGTCGACCGTGGGATCGAGCAGCCATTGCACCTGCAGGCCGTCCATGAGCGCCACGAGCTGGCGCGGCGCGGCCTCCGGATCGACCCCCGGCGCGAGCGCGCCCTCCTCCGCGAGCGCACGGTAGGCGCGCCCGAGGTTGCCCACGAGCGCTGCGTAGCGCGCCTGGAAGTAGGCGCGCGCCGGATGGTCGGGGCTCGAGGCCTCCGTCGACAGCGTCGCGTAGAGCTCGACCACGCCGCGCTGCGTCGCGTTGAGCCGCGCCGTGGCCACCAGATGGTCGAGCATCGCGCGCGGCCCGAGCTCCTCGAAGCCCTCGCCGCCGTCCGCCTCGTCGCGACGCGTGAGCACCGCCATGAGCAGGTCGGGCTTGCGCGGGAAGTGGTAGAGCAACGCGGGATGCGTGAGGCCGCACCGCGATGCGATCTCACGCACCGAGGTGCCGCGGTAGCCGCCCTCGGCGAAGGCCGCAAGCGCGGTGTCGAGGATGAGGGCACGCGTCTCGGCGCCCCGATCCGACAGCTCCCTGGTCACCATGCACGCCCTCCACTTGCATCGTTTCGACACCACATTTTACCATGTGGTAGAAATCTCGGGACAGCCCCGCCCGCAGCCGTGCGAAAGGAACCGCAGTGACCGCTCCCTACCTCGACCCCACGCTCCCCACCCCCGAGCGCGTCGCCGATCTGCTGGGCCGCATGACGCTGCCCGAGAAGGTCGGGCAGATGATCCAGATG
The DNA here is from genome assembly GCF_000971115.1 of Demequina gelatinilytica. Taxonomy (GTDB): domain Bacteria; phylum Actinomycetota; class Actinomycetes; order Actinomycetales; family Demequinaceae; genus Demequina; species Demequina gelatinilytica. The sequence continues at coordinate 44,942 of NZ_BBLV01000008.1, forward strand.
CACACGTACGACGGCGTCCCCCACCTCATCGAGGAGCTCCACGTCGGCTCGATCCTGCACGCCTCCCCCGAGCGCCTCGCGCTCGCGCACTCCCTGGTCGAGGAGACCCGACTGCGCATCCCGCTGCTGATCGGCGAGGACTGCATCCACGGCCACTCGTTCTTCAGGGGCGCGGAGATCTACCCGACGCAGCTCGGCATGGCCGCGACGTTCGACCCCGACCTCCTCGAGCGCGTCGCCCGCGCCACCGCCGTCGAGGTCGCGGCGACCGGCATCCACTGGACCTTCTCCCCCGTGCTGTGCATCGCACGCGACCTGCGGTGGGGCCGCGTGTCCGAGACCTTCGGCGAGGACCCCTACCTGCTGGGCGAGCTCGGGGCCGCGATGGTCCGCGGCTACCAGGGCGACGGGCTCTCGGACCGCACGGCCATCCTCGCGACCGCCAAGCACTTCGCCGGGTACTCCGAGACCCAGGGCGGACGCGACGCCTCCGAGGCCGACATCTCGCGGCGCAAGCTGCGCTCGTGGTACCTCCCGCCGTTCGAGCGCATGGCGCGCGCCGGCTGCGGCACGTTCATGCTCGGATACCAGTCCACCGACGGGGTGCCGATCACCATCAACGAATGGCTGCTCAAGGACGTGCTGCGCGACGAGTGGGGCTACGACGGCACCCTCATCACCGACTGGGACAACGTGGGCAACCTGGTCCGCGAGCAGCGCCTGTTCCCGGACTACGCGCACGCCGCCGCCGCGGCGGTGAACGCGGGCAACGACATGATCATGACCACGCCCGCCTTCTTCCAGGGAGCGCAGGATGCGGTCGCCCAGGGGCTCCTCCAGGAGTCGCGCATCGACGAGGCCGTGTCGCGCATCCTCACGCTCAAGTTCGACCTGGGCCTGTTCGAGGACCCGCGCCTGCCCGACCCCGAGCGCCAGCGCGAGGTGGTCGCCCAGCCCGCGCATCGTGCGCTCAACCTGGACGTGGCCCGCCGGTCGCTCGTGCTGCTCGAGAACGACGGCACGCTCCCGCTTCCCGCCGACCGACCGCTGCGCCTCGCCGTGGTCGGCCCGAACGCGGACGACGCGGACTGGACGCTCGGCGACTGGGCCGGCGCCTCCGGCCAGGCGGACTGGCTCATGGAGGGCCACCCGCGCGAGATGATCTCCACGGTGCTCGACGGTGTGCGCGCGCTCGCACCCGCGGGATCCGAGGTCACGTACGCCAAGGGCGCGGAGATCATCACCACGGGCCCGGACCCCAAGGGCGCGTTCTTCCCGGACGGCCAGCCGCGCCCGCACATCGCCTTCCCCGTCGAGCCCGACGAGGCGATGATCGCCGAGGCGGTGGCCGCCGCCCAAGGCGCCGATGCGGTGGTCGCGGTCCTGGGCGACCGCATCGAGCTGGTGGGCGAGGGCAAGTCGACCGCCACCCTCGACCTGCTCGGCGGCCAGGTCGCGCTGCTCGACGCGCTCGTCGAGACCGGCACCCCGGTGGTGCTCGTGGTGCTCGCGTCCAAGCCGCATGTGCTCCCGCCGTCGGCGGACCGCGCCGCGGCCGTGATCTGGGCGGCCAACCCTGGCATGGCCGGCGGGACCGCGCTCGCCGAGCTCCTGCTCGGGCGGATCGAGCCGAGCGGACGCCTCCCGATCTCGTGGCCGCGGCACGTGGGCCAGCAGCCCACGTTCTACAACCAGATCGACGCGCAGCACGGCTACCGCTACGCGGACCTCACGCAGGAGCCGCGCTGGGTGTTCGGCGACGGTCTGTCGTACTCGAGCGTCGCGTACTCCGACCTGCGCGTCGCCGCCCCGGCCGTCGGGCTCGAGGACGCCGTCGAGGCGACCGTCACCGTGACCAACACGGGCGACCGCCCGGTGCTCGAGACGGTGCAGGCCTACGTGCGCGACGTCATCACCTCCGCGACGTGGGCCGACCGCGAGCTCAAGGGCGTGACCCAGGTCCAGGTCGCCCCCGGCGAGTCCGTCGAGGCGACGGTGCGGATCCCGGTCGCGGACTGCAGCATCGTGACCGCTCGAGGCGAGCGCGTGGTCGAGCCGGGCGCCTTCCAGGTGCTGGTCGGACCGTCGTCACGGCTGTCCGACCTGCTGTCCGCAGACTTCTCGGTAGCGTGAGGCCATGACCGTCCCCCCGGGAGCGGCTCCCGTCGCGCGCCACCTCCGACGCGCCCGCCTGGGCGTCTCGCTGATCTTCTTCACCAACGGCATCGTGCTGGGCGGCTTCGCCCCGCGCGTGCCCGAGATCAGGGCGGGGCTCGGGATCTCGTACGGGACGCTCGGCGTCGCGATGGCCATGTGGTCGATCGGCGCGCTCGCGCTCGGGCTGCTCGCCGCCGCGATGATCCGGCGGTTCGGCTCGGGACGCGTCGCGACCGTCACCATGGCCGTGAGCGCGAGCGCGATGCTCGCCGCCGGGCTCGCGCCGGGCGTCTGGACGTTCGGAGCCGCGCTGTTCCTGGTCGGCGTCACCGATGCCTGGGTGGACGTCGCGCAGAACGCGCACGGCCTCGAGGTCCAACGTCTCTACAAGCGCTCGATCCTCAACTCCTTCCACGCGCTGTGGTCCATCGGGGCGGTCACCGGCGGCCTCATCGGAGGCGCGTGCGCGGGGCTCGGGATCGCGGTGCCGTGGCAGTTCGCGGCGACGCTCGCGATCGTGATCGCGATGAACGTCGCCGCATCCCCGCTGCTGCTCAGGAAGGACGCCCCCACCGAGTCGGAGGTCGAGCACGCCGCGGGCGAGGCCGCCGTGCCGCAGCACACGCCGCTGCGGCGGATCCCGCTCCGCACCTGGGGCGTCCTGCTCGCCCTCACGGTGATCGCGATCGGCGGCGGCTGGGCCGAGGACGCGGCGTCGACGTGGTCCGCCTCCTACATGTCCGACGAGCTCCTCGCGGGCGCGGGGCTTGCGGCCTTGGCGTTCGTCGCCATGCAGGGCTGCCAGTTCATCGGGCGCCTCCTGGGCGACGGGATGGTCGACCGCTGGGGGCAGCGGGCGGTGGCCCGTGCCGGCGGTGCGCTCGTCGCGGTCGGCATGGGTCTCGCGCTCGCCTTCCCGTCGCCGTGGGGCACCATCCTGGGATTCGGCGCGGCGGGCTTCGGCGTCGCGACGCTCATCCCCGGCGCGATGCACGCGGCCGACGAGCTCCCGGGGCTGCGCCCCGGCACCGGGCTCACCATCCTGTCGTGGCTGCTGCGCCTCGCCTTCCTGCTCTCCCCGCCGCTGGTGGGCTGGATCGCGGATCAGTCGTCGCTGCGGGCGGGCCTCACGCTGGTGCCAGTGTTTGGCGTGCTCATCGTGCTGCTGGCGGGCTCGATGGCGACGCGCAAGGAGCCCGCGTCCCCCGCCCCCTGAGCCTGGTTCGGGACACTGGGCCCTGATGCACCACACCAAGTCCGACCGCGCCGCGCCGCCCGGCTTCTTCGAGGCCGAGGCGGCGGGGCTGCGCTGGCTCGCCGCGGCGGGCGGCGCGCGTACCGTCGCGGTGATCGACGTGGCGCCCGGCCGCATCGTCCTCGAGCGCGTCGCGCACGCGTCCCCGAGCGCGGGCGCGGCCAGGGAGTTCGGCCGCGATCTCGCGCGCACCCACGCCGCAGGGGCACCGGCCTTCGGCGCACGCCCCGACGCCTGGGACGGGCCGCTCTTCATCGGCAGCCGCGAGATGCCGGCGCTCACGCACGAGAGCTGGGGCGCCTTCTACGCCGAGGCCCGCGTGCGCCCGTTCCTGGCCCCCGCGCTCGCCGCCGGCCTCCTCGACGAGGACGAGGCCCGCATCGTGCACCGCGCGTGCGACCTCGTCGCGAGCGGCGCCTTCGACGACGGCGCCCCTCCCGCCCGGATCCACGGCGACCTGTGGGCCGGCAACGTCCTCTTCTCCCCCGACGGCGTGGTGCTCATCGACCCCGCCGCGCACGGCGGGCATCCCGAGACCGACCTCGCGATGCTCGCGCTGTTCGGGCTGCCCTTCCTGGACGATGCGCTGGCCGGGTACCTCGAGGCGGCGCCGCTCGCGCCGGGATGGCGAGCACGGGTTCCGCTCCACCAGCTCCATCCGCTCGCGGTCCACGCCGCGGGCCACGGACGCGGCTACGGCGTCGCGCTGACCGACGCCGCTCAGGCGGTGCTGCGGCTCGATCCGTCATAGGCCGCGGCCACGACCGCACGCGCCTTCGCCACCGCCTCGTCCAGATCGTCGACCAGGTGGTCGGTGTCCGCGAGCGCGTCGAGCGCGCCGGTGTGCTGAAGCAGCGGAAGGTGCCGGCGCTGCACCCCCTTGACCAGCACGGTGACGCCGCGACGCTCGAGCGCGGTCACCATCTCCCCCAGGATCTGCGCGCCGGTCGAGTCGAGCATCCGGATCTGAGACATGCGCAGGATCACCACCTCGACCCCATGCACGCGCCCGACGCGTTCGAGCACGCGGTCGGCGGCCCCGAAGAAGAGGGCGCCGTCGAGGCGCAGCAGCGCGATCCGCTCGTCCCCGAGCGCGGCGTCGCGGGGCAGCTCCTCGCGGTGCACGCCGGCGGCCAGCGCGACGGTCCTGAGCGCGAACAGCGCGGCCGCCGCGACGCCGAGGGCGATCGCGTAGATGAGGTCCACGCTCACCGTGACGACCGCGGTGAGCACGAAGAGGACGGCGTCCTGCCGCGACGCCCTCATCACCGCCCGCACCAGCGCGGGTCGCACCATGGTCACCGCCGTCACCATGAGCACGCCCGCGAGCGCCGCGAGCGGGATCCTCTCCACCAGGGTCGACGCGACGAGCACCACGGCGAGGAGCACGATCGCATGAGCGGCCGCCGCGAGGCGCGTGCGCCCGCCCGACCGGACGTTGACTGCGGTGCGTGCGATGGCTCCCGTCGCGGGCATGCCGCCGAAGATCCCGGAGGCGATCGAGGCGAGCCCCTGCCCCACCAGCTCCCTGTCCGCGTCGTAGCCGCCCACGTCCGCATACGAGGCCGCCACGCGCGCCGACAGCAGGGACTCGATCGCCGCGAGCGCCGCGATCGCCACGGCGGGCATCGCGAGCCGCTGGAGCGCGTCGAGGTCCCACGCCGGCAGCGCCGGTGCGGGCAGCCCTGCGGGGAGCGCGCCGATGGTGGGCACGCTCCAGCCCAGCGCGACGGTGGCGAGCGTCGCCGCGACGATGGCGATGATCGTGCCGGGGACCGCGCGCGTGACCCTGGGCCAGGCCACCATCACCGCGACCACGAGCGCGACCAGCGCGAGCGAGCGCCACGCCGCCGCGCCGTCGAGGTGGACGAGCGCCGTGAGCGCGGCGGGGAGCGCCTTGGCGCCGTGTGCGCCCTCGGTGCTCCCCACGGCCGCGGGGACCTGCTGGAGGAGGATGATGACCGCGATCCCGAGCGTGAAACCCTCGATCACGGGCCACGGGATGAGCCCGACCAGGCGGCCCAGGCCGGCGACGCCCGCGGCGATCACCAGCACGCCGGCCATCACCGTGACGAGCGCGAGGGCGCCCGCGCCCTCCCTCGCCAGGATGGGCGCGAGGACCACGACCATCGCCCCGGTGGGCCCCGAGACCTGGACATGCGAGCCGCCGAGGACCGCCGCCACCAAGCCCGCGATGATCGCGGTGACGATCCCCGCCTCCGCACCGGCACCGGACGTCACCCCGAACCCGAGCGCGAGCGGCAGCGCGACCACGCCCACGCTCAGCCCCGAGAGCAGGTCGCCGCGCCACGAGCCGCGCAGGCCCGCGTAGTCCGCGCGGCGGGGCAGGAGCGCGCCCGCACGACCGCCGATCATCGTGCGGCCTCCTGCTCGTCGAGCGGCTCGCGCGGACGCAGCACGTCCGCGAGGACGATGCGCGCCGCCGCGAGCAGGCCGCTCACCGAGGGGTGGGCGAGCCGGTAGTAGACCGAGCTTGCGCGTCGCTCCGCGGTGACCAGCCCGTAGCCGCGCAGCACGCGCAGGTGCTGGGACAGGTGCGAGGCCTCGAGGCCCGTCCGCTCGAGCAGCTCCGCGACGGCGCGCTCCTCGCCCTCGTCGAGCAGCTCGAGCACCCGGATGCGCAACGGATGCGCGAGGCCCTTGAACAGATCCGCCTTGACCTCGTTGAGCGGTCTGCCTGTGTCCATCGTCGCCCCCTCAGCCGGGCTCGGGACCCACGCTCGCGAATCCTCGACTTGATGACTTCATCATGCCACCAAGTGAGCCGCCGTCAGACCTCGATGGACTCCCCCGGCTCGAGATGCTCGACATCGAGCGGCACCAGGGCCCCCGCGCCGAGGAACCGCGTCGCCGACGCGACGCCGATCTCCGAGAGCATCGCGTCGTGGATCTGGACCGCGCGCGCCGGGGCCACCGCGCGCACGAAGTCGGCGGCCTCCCCGAGCTTGGCCCAAGGCCCGCTCACCGGGACGAGCAGCACCTCGACCTCGACGCCGGGCGCCTCGTAGGAGTCGCCCGGATGGAAGATCCTGCCGCCCACCAGGAACCCGACGTTGACGAACCTCGCCAGGTCCGGGTGGATCACCGCATGGGCGCCACCGTGGACCGTCACCGCCAGCCCGCCGGCCTCGAACGCGTCGCCCGGGGCGACCACCGTGACCTGCGCGGGGAGCGCCTCGGCCCAGCGCCCCACCACGGCGTCCGGACCGTAGACATGCAGCTCGGGGCGCACCCCGAGCGCGCCCCGGATCGCGTCCGCGTGGACATGATCGGGGTGCTCGTGCGTGAGGAGCACCGCGTCGGTGGCCACGATGAGCTCCGCCGCGTTCGGCGTGTAGACGCCGGGGTCGATCAGCAGGTGTCCGCCCCCGGCGGAGATCTCCACACAGGCGTGGGCGTGCTTGGTGAGGCGCATGCCTCCACCCAACCATGCGCATCGTCCCGCGGGAATGAAACGGCGACGCTCGCGTTAGTTACATGCGTACGCATATAATTGGCGTCATCGGCCGGGACACCCGTCCCGGGCCCGGCGGCGACAGCCCCACAGGGAGGCACACCATGCAGTTCGGCATCATGTCCGTCTCGGACATCACCCGCGACCCGGTCTCGGGCCACACGCCCTCCGAGGCGGAGCGCATCGAGAACATCGTCAAGATCGCCGTGCACGCCGAGGAGGTGGGGCTGGACGTCTTCGCGATCGGCGAGCACCACAACCCGCCGTTCTTCAGCTCGTCTCCCACGACGCTGCTCGCCCACATCGCGGCGCTCACCACGACGCTCACGGTGACCACGAGCACCACGCTCATCACCACCAACGACCCGGTGCGCCTGGCCGAGGAGTACGCGATGCTCCAGCACCTCGCGAAGGGCCGCATGGACCTCATGCTCGGCCGCGGCAACACCGCGCCCGTCTACCCCTGGTTCGGCCAGGACATCCGCCAGGGGCTCCCGCTCGCGCTCGAGAACTACAACCTGCTCCACCGCCTGTGGCGCGAGGACGTGGTCGACTGGGAGGGTCAGTTCCGCACCCCGCTGCAGGGCTTCACCTCGACCCCGCGCCCCCTGGACGACGTCCCGCCGTTCGTCTGGCACGGCTCGATCCGCACCCCCGAGATCGCCGAGCAGGCCGCGTTCTACGGCAACGGCTACTTCGCGAACAACATCTTCTGGCCCAAGGAGCACTACAAGCGCCTCATCACCTTCTACCGCCAGCGCTTCGAGCACTACGGCCACGGCACCCGCAAGCAGGCGGTCGTCGGGCTCGGCGGTCAGGCCTTCATCGCGAAGAACAGCCAGGAGGCGCACGACCAGTTCCGCCCCTACTTCGACGAGGCACCCGTGTACGGCAACGGCCCGCGCATGGAGGACTTCGAGGAGATGACGCCGCTGAGCGTCGGCAGCCCGCAGGAGGTCATCGACAAGACCCTGACCTTCCGCGACGCCTTCGGCGACTACCAGCGCCAGCTGTTCCTCGTCGACCACGCCGGCCTGCCCGTCGACATGGTGCTCAGGCAGCTCGACCTGCTGGGCGAGCACGTGGTGCCGGTCCTGCGCGAGGAGCTCGAGGCGCGTCGCGACCCCGAGGCCCCGGCGAACCCGCCGTCGCACGCCGACCTGGTCAAGGCCAAGTACGGCGACCAGGCCCCGCGCCAGCCGCGCCCCAACGCCAACCGCGGCGACAACGTCACGGGCGGCTCGCCCTACCAGGACTCCGAGGCCGCCGCCGCGGAGTACCCGACCCTCTAGGAGGGACGATGCCCACCGCACCCTCCGCACGGACGGCACCCCGCGCATCGTCGCAGCGTTCGCCGCGAGGCCGCACACGCCTCGCGAACGATGCATGGGAGGCCGCCCTTGCGGCCCACGGCGTCCTCATACGCGGCTTCGCGGCGGAGGACGTCTGGCACGGCCTCACGATGCGCGAGTACGACGTGCTCTACACGCTCTCCAAGTGCGAGACCCCGCAGCGGCTCGGCGATCTCGGCGGCCACGTGCTGCTGAGCCAGCCGGGGCTGTCGCGGCTGGTCGACCGCCTGGTCGAACGCGGGCTCGTGGCTCGATGCGCTGACCCCCTCGACAAGCGGGCGGCGAACCTCACGCTCACCGACGAGGGCCGCACGCTCCAGCGCCGCATCGGGCGCGCGCACGGCGCCTCGGTCGCCGCGGCCCTCACCTCCCGTCTCACCGACGAGGAGCTCGCGCTCCTCGAATCCCTCTCCCTCAAGCTTGCGACCGACCCCGAAGGGGATCTGACATGACCGACTTCCGCCTCGTGGTGGTGAGCGCCGGCGTCTCCGACCCGTCCTCGACCCGCCTGCTCGCCGACCGCGCCACGCAGCGCGTCACCGCCCTCGCGAAGGAGCGCGGCCACGCCGTGACCGTCACCACGGTCGACCTGCGCGAGCTTCTCCCCGAGCTCCCGGCGGCGCTGTCGAGCCAGCTGCTCGGCCCCCGCTTCACCCGTGCCGTCGACGCCCTCGGCGCCGCCGACGCGATCGTGGCCGCCGCGCCCGTCTACAAGGCCGGCGCGTCGGGGCTGTTCACCAGCTTCTTCCAGGTGCTCGACAACGACCTGCTCATCGGCAAGCCCGTCATCCTGGCCGCGACCGCCGGGACGGCGCGCCATGCGCTCGTGGTCGACGAGGAGATGCGCGCGCTGTTCGCCTACCTCCGCGCGCTCCCGGTGCCCACCAGCCTGTTCGCCTCGACCGAGGACTGGACGGACACGGGCTTCGGCACCCGCATCGACCGCGCCGCCCGCGAGCTGGTGCTGCTCATGGAGTCCGGCTTCGCGCGCGCCGTGAGGGACGATGCGTGGGGCGCCTACCAGCACACCTACGGCTCGGCGGGTGGCACGGAGCTCGAGATCGACCTCGACTCGGACCTCATGCGGCTCGCGACCGGCGGCACGCTGCGCCCGAGCACCGACGACGATCCGTTCGATCCGCGCAAGGGCTGAGGCCTCTCCCCTGGCAGACGGGCTCCTCCGGGCGCAGGATGGGGGCATGCCGCTTCACGATCTGCCGGGGATGCCCGAGCACACCATCGGATTCCGCGCCGTAGGACTCGTCAGCGCCGAGGACTACCGCGCGGTGCTGGACCCGGGCCTCGAGCGGGCGGTCGCTGCGGGGCCGCCCGTCAACCTCGTCTACGTGCTCGGCTCGGAGTTCGACCGCTACTCGTTGGGCGCGATGTGGGAGGACGTGCGGCTCGAGAGGATCCCGCACGACGCGTGGGGCCGCCTCGCGCTCGTGACGGATCATGGCGTGCTCGCCGAGGTGGTCCACCTCCTCGCCTTCCTGTTCCCCGGCGAGGTGCGGATCTTCCCCGCCTCGTCGGAGGAGGAGGCGATCGGCTGGGCGAGCGGCATGGCCGCGTGACCGCCGTCGAGGTGCTCCGGGTCGAGGATCGGGGCCGGTACGAGCTCCTGGTCGACGGCGCCCTGGCCGGGGTCGCGGAGTTCCGGTGGCGCTCGGGGCGGATCGTGTTCACGCACACCGAGGTCGCGAGCGCATACGAGGGACGAGGGCTCGGCTCCGTGCTCGCTCGCGACGCCCTCGCGGACGCCGCGGCTCGGGGCGAGGTGATCGTCCCCGTCTGCCCGTTCATGGCGGCGTACCTGCGCCGGCACACCCTCCCAGGCGCCACGGTGGATTGGCCGGAGGAGGCGTGACGCGCCTCGACGCCGGCCCCGTCGCCGAGGTGCTGTGCCCCGGTGCGGGCACCCGACCCGGACCCGTCGCGCGCGTGCTCGAGCCGCGCGACGTCCCCTTGGGCGGGCTGCGCGCGATGAGCGTGCGCCGCTCGCTCCCCCAACGCGGGCTCACGACCATCGGCGCGTGGTGCTTCCTGGACCGGTTCGGGCCGCAACTCGCCACCATGCGGGTCGAGCCCCACCCCCACATGGGCCTGCAGACGGTGACCTGGCCGCTCGCCGGGGAGATCCGTCACCGCGACTCGCTCGGATCCGATGCGGTGCTGCGGCCTGGCGCGCTGAACCTCATGACCGCGGGGCACGGAGTCTCCCACTCCGAGTACTCGCTTGGGGAGGACGCCATCGAGCTCGATGCGCTCCAGCTGTGGGTCGCGCTGCCGGAGGACGCGCGCCACGGGCCGCCGGGGTTCGAGTCGCACGCGAGGCTCCCCGCGCTCATGCTCGGCGACGGCGCGTCCGCCACCGTGATCCTCGGGACCCTGGATGGGGTCACCTCTCCCGCCACCGCGCACACGCCCATCGTGGGCGCCCAGGTCACCCTCGACACGGACACCGAGGCGGAGCTGCCGCTCGATCCCCGCTGGGAGCACGGCATCGTGCCGCTGGCAGGCGATGTCGACGTGCTCGATGCATCGGGCATCCTCGCGACCGCGCCGGCGGGCGGAATCCTCTACCTGGGCACGGATCGCGGCGCGGTGACGCTGCGTTCTCGCCTGGGTGGCACTGTCATGGTGCTCGGAGGGGAGCCCTTTCCCGACGACCTGGTGATGTGGTGGAACTTCGTGGGGCGCGACCACGACGAGATCGTCGAGGCATGGCATTCGTGGAACGGGGACGACGGCCGCTTCGGCACCGTCCCCGGTCACGGCGACGTGCGCATCCCCGCGCCACCGATGCCCGAGGTGAGGCTCAAGCCCCGGACGCGCGGGAGCTGATCCCCGCCGCTGCCCGAGTACGGTCCGGGGGCGGAGCTCTTCCCTGGTCATGCGATGGCCTGTGGGTCGAGGCGTGCGGTGCCACCGCGGATGGGGGTGCGGGTGTGGTCGACGGCGGCGGGTGGGATCAGCCACGGGTGTCCGTCGCGCAGCTCGAGCTCCCACTCGCCGGTGTGGAGCCGGACATGGCATCCCGTGCAAAGAAGCACGCCGTTGTCGATGTCCGTGCGACCGCCGTCCGACCAGAACTCCACATGGTGGACGACGCACCAGGTCGGCGGGGCCAGACACCACGCGCAGCCTCCGTCGCGTTCGACGATCGCTTTGCGCTGCGCTGGCGTGAAGAGCCGCTTCCTGCGCCCCCAGTCGAGCGGGAGGCTCTCTCCGCCGAGCACGACGGGCAGCATGCCTGCGTCGACAGCCATGATGCGCGCCGTGCCACCGCTGATGGGCCCCGTGAGCGAGTCGCACGAACCCACCCCGATCCCCGAGCGGAGGGTGTCGTAGTCCAACCTCACCACCACCTCGGTGCGCACCCCGCTGCCGGGCTCGTCACAGCCCAGGCAGTGCTGCGCGAGCATGACCAGAGCGTCGGCGCGGATCTGCCCCGCGGTACGAGTGTCTGCGTCGGCGACCACCACGTCGTCGCGTCGGCGTTGGAACGCGTCACGCACCTGCGCATCCAGCAGCGCCACCACGGGCGCGGCGGAGGCGGCGTCCAGCCGTGCGCGGAGCGTGACCATGCCGTCCGCGTCGCGACCGATGACCAGCTCACGCTGGTCGCGGTGACGGCGTTCCTTCTCCTCCAGGACCTCCCGGCGATGCAGCGCGATGGCCTGCTCGCACGCGCGGCGGAGCTCACGAAGCGTCAGGCGCTCGGCCTTGGCGACCAGCCGCGACTCAAGACCGGCAGGCGCCTCGCCCAGCGTATCCAGGCAGTGCTCGAGGACCTCGACCGCAGGTGCACCGATGCGCCCCTGATGGAACGCCTCCCGCGCCAGCGGATGCTTCGCACGGCCAGGTTCCCCGCCGGCGGCGATCAGCTGTTGCGCGCTGCGCTCATCGACACCGAGCAACTGCGCCGTGTCACGGCGCTGCCCCGCGAGCTCGCGCGGCGTCGGCTCCCCACGCGTTCCCCGCGTCCGATCGAGCTGCGCAGCGGCGCCCGCCGCGACGATCACACCCGCCTGACGGTAGACCGCAGCCGATGCGGCCGTGAACCGCGTGAGCTCGTCCACCGTCAACGCCGACAGGTCCCGACCCTCGAACTCGCGCAGCACCGCAACCGCGGTGACCAGCCGAGCCGTAGTGAACGCCATACGACGATCTCAGCACAGGGGTCCGACATCGACTCCCGCCAGTTTCCACAGATCTACCAGGGTGGATAACTCAAACGGGATCAAGACCTGGGGACATCGGCTGGGCGTCCGGGGTCGCCATCACCGCGCCCTCGCGGCCGATCCGCAACGCCGCGGGCGATCGCCGCCAGGACACGCTCGCGCTCCCTTGGAAACCCTCGTCACCCCACGTGGAGGAACCGCACCGACCCGCCTCGGCGCGACGCTCAGCCGACCTCGATCTGCGCGCCCACCTGGAGAGCGGTACGGCTGTACGGCACCTTCTCCTCCGCGTCCCATGCCGTCGAGCCGGCCTTGCCGGTCCAGGCGTTGAGGTTCGCGCCGAGCGTCCCTGCAAGCGTGCCGCGCACGCCGTGGTCGCCGGGCTCGGAGGTGTCGAGGTCCGTCAGGTCCCACACCACGGGGAACGATGCGGTGCCGCCGCCGTGCAGCCGCGCCTCGGCGTACGCGGGGAGCGCAACGTCGAGCGCCTCGACGGAGGTGCCCACCGGAGCCGCCACCACGCCGAGGTCCGTACGCACGGGCCCGGCCGCATCGGCGCGACGCAGGGCGTCGTGCTGGGTCCGCGTGAGGCCCAGGACCCCACCGTGCTTGGTCGCGGCGCGCAGCGAGAAGCGCGGGCTGTCGAGCGGCGCCCAGGGCTCGTCCGCGTCGAGGTCCGTCGAGACCATGGGCCGGTACCCGACGGAGGGGATGACGTCGACGTAGAGGTACCAGCGGTCCTTGCCGTGCGCCTTGAACATCGTGGGGCCCTCGACGCCATGCCCGGCGGCGTAGCCCTCCCCGATGCGGGTCTGGACCTCGCGCCAGACGGCACCCAGCTCCCACCACCGCTCGGCGTCGGTGACCTCCATGAACAGGCCACGGCGCGTGGCGCCGTTGGACTTGGTGACGCGGTAGGTCCGGCGGCCATGCTGGATCATCGTGGTGTCGATGGTGTCCTCGCCCTGATCCAGGAGCACGCCCCCGAAGGCCCACGTGGACTGCGTGAAGTCCGTGGTGGAACCCCAGAGGATCACCTGGTGGCCGCCGACGGTCGAGGTCCAGTACACGACGAACGCGCCCTGACCCGCGCCGTGGAAGTCGGGCACGAACGTGGTCTCCGCGGCCCACATCATGCCCATGTCGGGCGTTCCCTCACCCACGGCCCCGGACGCGTCGCGCGCGACGTCGATCTGGCGCAGCGGCGACCACGTGATCAGGTCGCGCGACTCCCACACGTTCATGCGCGTCGAGTACCCGTGGGACCAGCCTGCCCAGCCCGCGTCGTCCCCGCCGAAGACCCGCAGGTCGGTGCCGAGGATGTAGTAGACCCCGGTCTGCGGGTTCACCGTGAGGTGCGGGTCGCGCACGCCGGTGGTGCCCAGGTGCGAGGCGAGCACAGGCGCCCCGCCGTTGAGCGGGACCCAGCGTTCGGGGTCGTCGCCGTCGGAGAGGTCCAGGTAGATCTTCTCGGCGTAGCCCTCGGGGTCCTCGAGGAAGTGGACCATGAGGTACCCGTAGGGCTGCTCCGTCATGACACGACCACGGTGACCGCGACCTCGCGCAGCTCGGGCAGCAGCTCCTCGTCCGTCTCCATGTCGAGCACGGGCATGCCGTCCGCGGCGAAGTGGACGCGGCGCACGAACATGTCGCGACCGGTGAGCCCCTTGTGGTCGGTGCGCGCGTGGAACACGTACAGCAGGTTGCCGTCCTGGTCCTCGGACCACATGCCGTGTCCCGTGCCCAGCTGCATCTCGCCGTTGAACGGCCCCGACTTCTGGATCGGGTAGTTCAGGCGCGTCCAGGCGGCGGGATCGGTGAGGTCGACGCCCTCGCCCGCGGTCGCCGTGACCAGCCCGGTGGTGTAGCTGTCGCCCACCGTGGATCCCGAGTAGAGCATCCACAGCCGGCCGTCGCGCACGAGCACGTTCGGGCCCTCGGCGATGAAGTTGTCCCACGCGTACTCGGGGGCGACGATGCGCACAGGCTCCGAGGCGATCCGCGTCGGGTCGGCGGGGTCCATGGTCGCGATGAACACCGATCCCAGCATCTGCCAGGCGTAGTAATGCCGCCCGGAGTCCTGGAAGTAGGTCATGTCGAGCGAGATGCCCTGGATCTTGTTGAGCGCCGAGCCGTCGGCGCAGACCACGTGGCGCGCCGCGGTCCAGTGCTCCGGCACGGTCGGGTCGAGGTGGTTCCCGGCCCCGTCCTTGCGCAGCTGGACGATGCTCGCGCGGCCCGACCACATGTCCGTCGGGTCGCCGTAGGAGGGCATGAAGAGGATCGACAGGGTGCCGTCGATCATGTGGATCTCGGGCGCCCAGAAGCAGCCGGTCATGGGGTTGCCGTCCGCGTCGAGCGAGCCGTGGACCAGCAGGTCCACCTCGGTCACGCGACCGGCCTCGAGCGCCTCGTCGGAGAGGTCCTCGATGCGGTCGGCCATGCGGATCGGCATCCCCACCGGCTCTCCCGCGTTGTTGACCGGGTCCATGTGGAGGTCCTTGGTCGCGATCATGAGGAACTTCTGCACGCCGTTGAAGTCGAACCGGTAGACGCTCGGGTCGGCGCGCTCGTCGGCGAAGGGCGTCGGGTAGACCTCCTGGCGCACCCGACCGGTCACCGCATGCGAGCCCGGCACCGACGTATCGATCGAGGCGAGCGCCTCCGCATCCCACCCGATCGCCAGCGAGCCGGTCGAGCCGTCGCTGTAGTCGAGCTCGAGGCGCGCGGGCAGGGCGCCCACCGGCAGCGGGGCCCCGACCGCGACCTCGACCGCCGGCAGCGGGCGCGCACCCGTGTTGACGATGGGGCCGAAGCGGACCTCGAGGGCGCGGGCCTCCGCGGCGGACACGTCCACGGGCGCGCCATGCTCGAGCCCCGGCACCGCGCCGGCCTGCGCCGGGCTCACCGACGCGCCGTCGGCGAGATCGGCGACGGCCGCATGCCGGGCCTCGCCCGCATCGTCCGTCCAGGACACCAGGTAGGTGCCGTTCTCGGCGTCGTAGAGGGCGGCCGGACGATGCACGCCGTCGGTCACGCCCAGGTCGAGCAGGCCGAGCTCGGTGTAGGCGAGCAGGTCCGGCGAGGTCGCGACGAGGACGCTCGAGCGCTCGGTGCCGTCGGCAGCGCCGCCGCGCGCCACCCGCGTGGCGACCACGCCGAAGCCGCCGTCACGCGTGCGGAACAGGTGCGGGTCGACGAGCGACCGCATGATCTCCTCGGTGGTGCCGGCAGGGCCGGGGACCTCGGAGACCAGCGGGAAGAAGATGCCGTAGTCGTCGAACAGCGGGACGACGCCGTCGGGGCCCTCGAGCGCGAGGTGCATGCTGAGCGCGACGTCCTCGTTGTTCGCCTCCGCGGCGGTGGTGGGCGTGCGGTGGTAGGCGCGGACGCGGCGCTCCGTCGAGTCGGTCACTGGCGCTCTCCTTCGAGTCGGGCTGCGGGGGGCAGACCAGAAATTTACATCGTTTACCTACGCGGCACAAAAGGGCCGGGACCGCGCCTTCCCCGGGCCTCCGCGACCGCCCTCCCCGCGGCCTCGAGCCAACGCTCGGGCTCGGCGAGCGCGGCCTCGCGTGCGCCCGCGAGCGCCGCGAGCGAGACCGACGGCACGCCCGGGTCGACGGCCAGCTCGCCCGCGACCACCGCGACGCGCGGGAAGGCCGCGAGCGCATGGCCGGCGACCTTGCCCAGGCGGGACTGCGCGTCGAACCGCCCCTCCCCCGTGATCACCAGATCCGCGGCCGCCGCGCCCTCGTCGAGGCCCGTCAGCCGCGCCACCTCGGGCGCTCCCTCGACCAGCCTCGCGCCCCACGCGTGCAACGCGTAGCCCGCGCCACCCGCGGCGCCCGCGCCCGGCGTGCGGGGGTCCACGCCGAGCCGCGCGGCGACCGCCTCGAGCCTTCCTTCGAGGAAGGCGACATCGGATGGCGACGCGCCCTTCTGCGGCGCGAAGACCGCCGCGGCACCCGTCGGCCCCAGCAACGGTGCGCGGACATCGCACAGCACCGTCGCGCCGCCCGACGGAGGCGTCCGGTCACCCAACGACTCGAGGACGGGCAGCCCGCCGTCCGTCGATGCCGAGCCCCCGAGAGCGACCACCAGGCGCGTCGCGCCCGCATCGAGCGCGTGCGCCATCACCTCTCCCAGGCCGCGCGACGTCGCTCCGCGCGGATCGAGCCGCGGCATGAGCCCCATCCCCGAGACCGCAGCGAGCTCGCACAGCGCGGTCCCGTCGCCCAGGTCGAGCCACCGCCCCGGGACAGGGGCGCCCGCCGGCCCGGTGACGGGCCCGCATGAGCGCATGACCGCACCGGACCTGGCCCCGCGGATCGCCGCGATGGTCCCCTCGCCGCCGTCGGCCTGCGGGATCTCGACCACCTCGTCGCCGGGGCGCTCGGCACGCCATCCGCGCGCGATCGCCGCCGCCACGCGCGCGGCCGGACACGTCCCCTTGAACGAGTCCGGCGCGACCACCACGCGCATCGTCAACCCGCCTCGCCGCGGGCGCGCGCGACCACCCGCCCGCGCTGCGAGCGCGGGAAGCGGGCGAGCATCTCACGCAGCTCCTCCGCCGTCGCATCCGAGCCGAAGATGTCCGTCGGCGGCTCGAACATCACGCCGCTCGCCAGGGAGCCCGCGTCGACGGGGTCGAAGCCCATCGCGCCCACGAGCGCCGCGACCACCCTCCTGTCCCCGGCGTCGTCGCCCGCGACGGCGAGGCCGCGGCGGTCGGGATGCCCGACCGGGTGCGCGAGGTTCTCGAGCTCCCAGACGCTCGCATGGTTGAAGGCCTTCACCACGCGCGCGCCGTCGAGGAACGCGGCGACGGTCTCCGACGTCGAGGTCCGCGGGTCGTCGAGGTCGGGCCGCGCCCCGTCGAGCTCCCACCAGTAGTTCATGGCGTCGACCACCAGGCGGCCCTCGAGCAGCGACGCGGGCAGCGTCCGGTAGCGCCCGAGCGGGATCGCGAGGATCACCACGTCGGCCCCGCACGCCGCCGCCGGGTCGTCGCCGGACGATGCGGTACGGACCTCGATCCCGGCGTCGCGCGCGAGCCGCGCAAGCACCGCGCCGACCCGCCCCGCGCCGAGGATCCCTACCGTGCGCGGCGCCGCGACCTGGTCGTCGTCCCGCGCATCGTCCACGCCTTGGAGGCTACCGGGGGCGGCCGACGGCCGCCTGCCGCGCCCCCGCTACAGGCGCTCGATCTCCACCACGGCGTAGACGCCGTCGTCCGTGAGGTACGCCATGGCATCGGCCACGAGCGCCCCCGACTCCACGATCAGGCTGGCGAGCTCCGCGAGCGTCCACCGCGGGGCGACCGGCCACGCGGCCCGCGGGTCGGGCTCGGGCCTGTCCGCGAGCATCGCGGAGAACGCGAGCGCCCCACCCGGTCGGACCAGCGAGAACGCGCGCCCGAGAGCGCGCGCGGACTCGGCCGGGGTGCGGTCGACCAGCAGGTCGAGCGCCTCGACGAAGTCCTGCGAGCCCTCGGCCACGGGCGGCGCGGCCTCCGCGAGCGCATCGACCCTCGACAGGAACCTGTGGCGCTCGGGATCGAGGCCCTGCGTCCGCACGAACCGCCGGGTGACGTCGAGCGAGTCGCTGCACGTGTCGATGAAGGTGGCCTCGACCTCCGCTCCCGCCTCGCGCGCCTCTGCGAGCGCGCCGATCACGGGAAGCGCGGGCCCGCACGCGAGGCTGGTCCAGCGGACCGTCCGGGCGACGTCGATCGACGTACGCACCGCGAGCCACTGCACCACGCGCGCCCGCGCCCGCAGGGCCCTCGCGTCTCGCACGAGCGTGAGGTAGCGGCGCGTGAGCGCATCCACGGGAGAGCCGCTGAAGATCGCATCGCCCTTGGTGCGGCTCGAGAGCCGCGGGGCGGCGGGCATGTAGATGTTCGGCATCGCCGCGGCGGTCCCCAGCCGCGCGGACCACTCCCGGAACGCCGGGGTGTGGACCGGCGAGGGATGCGCATCGGCATCCTGCGGCCCGGCGTCGGATTCGTCCCCGACCGCCAATCGCAGGACCCTCAGCCCTGACGGATCGAGCGCGGCCCCATTCACCCGCACGTCGCGTCTCACGAAGCGCTGCGCGGCCCCCTCAGCCGTGTGCACCATCAGAACCTCCGCATCCCCCGCCGGCCGGCGGTCCCCCAGGAAGAGCGTGTCGACGGGGTGCACCGTCGACATCGGCATGACGATGTTATGGCGCGCGCGGGGGTTCGGCAAGGCGAGGGGCAGGGCCGCCCCCTGAAGCGGGGGCTGCCGCGATGTCGGACCCCCGTCGCACAATGGCGTGATGACCGACGAGCTGGTGACCCGCGAGGACCGTGCGGTGGACGCACCCGACCCTGAGATCGTACGCCGGAACACGGCGGTGATCTGGGTGCTGATCGTCGCCGCGTTCGTGGTGATCCTCAACGAGACGGTGATGGGCGTCGCGATCCCCCACCTCATGGAGGACCTCGGCATCACCGCCGTCGCCGCGCAGTGGCTCACCACCGCGTTCCTGCTCACCATGTCGGTGGTGATCCCGGTCACGGGCTTCCTGCTGCGCAGGTTCCACACGCGGCCCATCTTCCTCAGCGCGATGTCCCTGTTCGTCGGCGGCACGCTCATCGCCGCGCTCGCGCCGGGCTTCGAGGTGCTGCTCGTCGCGCGCGTGGTGCAGGCGTCGGGCACCGCCATCATGCTGCCGCTCCTCATCACCACCGTGATGCAGCTCGAGCCGCCCGCGACGCGCGGACGGCGCATGGGCTCGATCTCCGTGGTGATCGCGGTCGCGCCGGCGATCGGCCCCACCATGTCGGGCCTCATCCTCAGCGTGCTGCCGTGGCGCTTCATGTTCGTGTTCGTCCTGCCGATCGCCGCGACGGTGCTGGTGCTCGGGTGGCGCCTCATGCGGAACGTCACCGAGCCGTCGGATGCGCCCCTCGACGTCCTGTCGGTGGTGCTCGCGGCCCTCGGCTTCGGGGGCCTCGTGCTCGGCCTCAGCCGCATCGGCGAGGCGGGCGAGGGCGGCGCGAGCACCTCCGCCTACGGGGCGCTCGCCGTCGGCGTCGCGGTCCTCGGGCTGTTCGTGTGGCGGCAGATCGTCCTCCAGCGGATCGACGACGCCCTGCTCGACCTGCGCACCTTCAAGGTCCCCACGTTCGCGGTGTCGATCGTGATGTTCGTCATCCTGATGATGTCCCTGTTCGGGATGATCATCCTGCTGCCGCTGTTCATGCAGGGCGTGCTCGGGCTCTCCGTGCTGCAGAGCGGGCTGCTCCTGCTCCCGGGCGGGCTGCTCATGGGCCTGTGCGCGCCTGCGGTGGGACGCGCCGTGGACCGCATCGGCCCCCGGCCGCTGCTGATCCCCGGCGCCGCGCTGGTGGCAGGGGTGCTGTGGACGCTGTCGTTCCTGCTCTCGGAGGCGACGCCGTGGTGGGCGCTGCTCGCGTGCCACGTCGCGCTGAGCGCGGGGCTCGCCCTCATGTTCACCCCGCTGTTCGCGGCGAGCCTGGGCTCGCTCCCCCCGCACCTGTACGCCTACGGGTCCGCGACCGTGTCCACCATCCAGCAGGTGGCCGGGGCCGCGGGCACCGCGCTGTTCGTCTCGACCATGGCGGCGGTCGCGGCGTCGCAGGAGGCCGCCGGAGCCGCCGAGGCCGCCGCGCAGGCCACCGGGATCCGCGCGGCCTACCTGATCGCCGCGATCCTCGCCTCGGGGGCCGTGGTCGCCGCATGCTTCATCCAGCGCCCCGTCGACTCGCCAGGGCCCGAGCACGCGGGCCACTGAGCTCCGCGGCGGGCCGGATCAGCGCTCGAAGCGCGTGACATCCCTTCCCGCGAGGACCGTGCCCACGCGGCCCTGCATCTCGCGCGACAGCGGCGGAAGGGCGTCCTCGTCGAACCACGCGACCTGCGAGTTCTCGCCGTCCGCGGGGTGAGGGTCCCCGCTCACGTACCTGAACCGGAACGTGAGGTCCAGGAACTGGACGCGGTCGCCGTTGGGATACGTCGCGGGCGCCTGCGCGTGCACCCAGGCGAGCGCCTCGGGCTCCGCGACCACGCCGGTCTCCTCGAGGCACTCGCGCGCCGCCGCGACCGCCGGCTCCTCGCCGGGGTCGATGATCCCGCCCACGGCGGCCCACACGTCGAAGTCGGGACGATGCGCGAGCAGCACCTGCCGCACGCCGGGGCGTCCGGGCGACTCCCGCAGGACCACCGCGGATGCGCTCATCAGCCACAGCGGATGGGAGCCGACCCGCTCGCGCAACGCGAGGATGAAGCCCGGGGTCGCCATGCGGCCACGCTACCGCGACGCATCGGGACCGACCAGGGCGGATGCTCCACCGCCCCGCGGACGGCTCAGAAGGCCCAGCGGGCCACGTCGCCCGGCGCGATCCCCGCGGCGACGCGTGCGGCCATCTCGGGCGACATCTGCGGAAGCGCGTCGAGCTCGAACCACGCCGCCTCCAGGTTCTCGCCGTCCGCCGGGTGCGGCTCGCCGCTGACGTAGCGGAAGCGGAAGGTCAGGTCGAGGTACTGCGAGCGGTCGCCGTTCTCATAGGTCATCTCGGGAAGCGCGTGGACCCACACGAGCGCCTCGGGCTCGGCGACCACATCGGCCTCCTCGAGGCACTCGCGCGCTCCGGCCGCGGCGGGCTCCTCCCCGGGATCGATGATCCCCGTCACCGGGGTCCACTGGCCGTTGTCCGCGCGGCGGACCAGCAGCACCTGCCGCTCGCCGGGCCGGCCGGGAGACGGCCTCAGCACCACCGCGGTGACGCCGGGGAGCCACAGGAGGTCGGTGCCGATCTTGTCGCGCAGCTCGAGGATGAACTCAGGGGTCGCCATGACGTCACGCTACCGGGCGCACGTCACGCGGTCGGCGCCTCGATCGTGGCCCACGCGGGTTGCTTGGGCACGCGACCGTCACCCGACGAGCGGCCTGTGAGACGGCGCCCGATCCACGGCAGCACGTAGCGCCCGAGGTAGCGCGACTGCTCGAGCATGCCCGGCCGTCCGGGATCGCCGGCCGGCGCGAGCGGCAGATCCGTCTCGACACCCAGCGATGCGAGCACGCGCGCCGCGACGCGGGAGTGCCCCAGCGGGTTGAGGTGGAGGCGGTCCTCGTCCCAGTACCCGGCGCGGCGCATCTCGGGATCGCGGTAGTTGTCGACGAACGTCACGTGGTCGTGCGTCGCCGCGATGTCGTCGATGAGCTCCATGAGCGGATCGGCCCGCTCCGAGAAGGTGCGCCCACGCGGCAGGCGCTCCGTCGGGTCGGGTCCCGACAGGATCACCAGGCGCACACCCGCCTCGCCCGTGCGGTCCACGACGCGGCGCGTCAAGGCGTCGACGCGCGCGAGGTCCCAGCCGGGCCGCATCATGTCGTTGCCGCTGCCGTTGAAGGTCATGACGTCCGGACGGGGCTCGAGGGCGAGCGCGGCATCGCACTGCTCGGTCGCGATCGGCTCGAGCAGACGCCCGCGGATCGCGAGGTTCGCGTACTCGACGCTCCCGTGCGCCGCCGCGAGGCCGATCGCGACGAGGTCCGCCCAGCCGCGCATCGTGCCGTCCGGCTGCGGGTCCCCCACGCCCTCGGTGAAGCTGTCCCCGATCGCCACATATCTCACGGACATCGACCCTAGCGCGCCTGCTCCGCACCCATGCACGGGCGCGGACCAGGCGTCGGCGAGGCCTGGGCGGCTAGGCCACCGCGGCGTCGGGCAGAGGCTCGGGTGCCGGCGCCTCGTCCTCCCGGGTCGCCGCGTGCATGCCCGCGAGGTAGCCGAACACGAGCGCGGGACCGAGCGTCGAGCCGGCACCGGGGTACGTGCGACCGCAGACCGCCGCGGAGGTGTTGCCGGCGGCGTAGAGGCCGTCGATGACCTCCCCCTCCGTGGACAGCACCCGTGCGTGCTCATCGGTGAGGAGCCCGCCCTTGGTCCCCAGGTCGCCGAGCACGATCTTGATCGCGACGAAGGGTCCGCGCGCGATCTCGCCGAGGTTCGGGTTCGGGCCGTGGGTCGGGTCGCCGTAGTAGGTGTCGTAGGCGTCGTGACCGCGCCCGAAGTCCTTGTCCACGCCGTCGCGCGCGAAGGAGTTGAACCGCTGGATGGTCGTCTTGAACGTCGCCTTGTCCACGCCCATCTTCTCGGCGAGCTCCTCGAGGGTGTCGGCCTTGACCGCGACGCCTTCCTCGAAGAACGTCTTGGACCCCATGAGGAACGCGTTGTTGAGATAGCGGCGGCGATGACGCACGTCGAGGATCATCCAGCTGTGGTTGGTCCGCTCGAGCCCCCGCTCGATCATCGCGTGGCCGAAGTCGACGTAGCTGGTGGACTCGTTCACGTAGCGCGAGCCCTCCTGGTCCACGACGATCGAGAACGGCATCGACCGCTCGGAGACGATGAAGGTGGGCCCGCCCTTGCTGGTCGGGGCGACCGAGGGGCCCCACCATGCATCGTCCATGAGCGCGACGTCCGCGCCGTGGCGCATCCCGATCTCGATCGCGCCGCCCGTGTTCGCGGGGTTCCCGGAGGACTGCTCGTCGGAGAGTCCCTGGTACTCCGCGCGCCACGCGGCGTTGTGGTCGAAGCCGCCCGCGCCCAGGTGCACGCCGCGACGCGTACGGATCCGCCTCTCGCCCTCGGGTCCCGCGACCACGGCGCCGACGCACGCGCCGCCTTCGACCACGAGGTCGACGAGCGGCGTCGAGAGGCGGACCTCCGTGCCCTGCTGCACCTTCGCGATGTACATGAGCCTCGCCGCGAGCGACATGCCCAGACCCGAGAGCTTGCGCGCCGTCACCGCGCCACCCAGGGCGCGGAACACCAGCCTCGCGCCGCCGATCATGCCGGAGAACGTCGACCACGACCGCGCGAGCAGATAGGTGTCCCCGGCGAACAGGGGCAGGCCGGGCGGCAGGGTCTCGCGCGCATGGCCGTACCAGTCGCCCAGCTTCTT
The DNA here is from genome assembly GCF_000971115.1 of Demequina gelatinilytica. GTDB lineage: Bacteria > Actinomycetota > Actinomycetes > Actinomycetales > Demequinaceae > Demequina > Demequina gelatinilytica. The sequence continues at coordinate 68,329 of NZ_BBLV01000008.1, forward strand.
CACGTCGAACGGCGCCGGCTCGACGGTACGGCCGCCGGCGATGCCGCCGGGCAGGTCCGGGTAGTAGTCGGGGTAGGCCTTCGCCGTCTTCCACTCGAGCCCGTGACCCTCGAGCCACGAGTGCACCACCGGTGCCGTGCGCACGAACGCCTCGCGGCGCGCAAGGGACGATGCAGGACCCACCTCCTCGGGCGTGCCCACGCACGCGTCGAGGTACGTCAGCACCTTCTCCTCGGAGTCCGCGACACCGATCTTCTTCATGCCCGGGTGCGTGGGGAGCCAGCAGCCGCCCCCGCTCATCGCGGTCGAGCCGCCCCACTTGTCGGAGCCCTCGACCACGAGCACGTCGAGCCCCGCATCCGCCGCAGCGATGGCGGCGGACATCGCCGCCGCTCCCGTGCCGACCACCAGGAGGTCGACCTCCTCGTCCCATCCGGCCATGAGTCTTCCCTTCGGGTCCAGACCGGACAGCGCTGTCCGGTTCTGGCGCCCGAGCCTACCGGACATCCCTGTCCGGTTACAGGGCGGATCCGCGAGACGCAGCACATGTGCGGCCCGAGGCGCCGGATCAGCCCGCCTGGATGACGAGCGAGCCCCGAGCCCTGCCCGAGCGGAGGTCCGCGAGCGCGTCGGCGACGCCGTCGAAGCCGTAGGCGCTGACCGCCGGCGCGAGCCGCAGGTTGCGCGCGAGCGCCAGGAACTCGGCGCCGTCGGCCCGGGTGTTGGCCGTGACGGAGCGGAGGTCGCGCTCGTAGAAGAGCGAGCGGTCGTAGTCGATCTCCGGGATGGGCGACATGTGGATGCCCGCGCTCACCACCGTCCCGCCGCGCGCCGTCGCATCGAGCGCCTGCGTGAGGATCGCGCCGACGGGCGCGAACACGATCGCCGAGTCGAGCATCTCGGGAGGCACGGCGTCCTCACCTCCGACGAAGTCCACCTCGAGCTCGCGCGCGAGCGCCTGGTTGCGGTCGCCGCGCGTGATCGCGAACACGGTCGCGCCGGCCGTCTTGGCGAGCTGCGCCGTGATCGAGGCGCTCGAGCCGAAGCCGTAGATCCCCAGCACCCCTCCCGGAGGAAGCTGGGCACGCCGCAGCGCCCGGTAGCCGATGATGCCCGCGCACAGGAGCGGCGCGAGCGCGAGCGCCTCGTCATCGTTCGGCAGCGGATACGAGTAGGCCTCGGGCACTGCGACCAGCTCGGCATAGCCGCCGTCGTGGTCCCACCCGGTGAAGCCCGCGTCCGGGCACAGGTTCTCGCGGCCCGACCTGCACCAGCGGCACGTCCCGCAGGTGCGATGCAGCCACGCGACGCCGACGCGATCACCGAAGCCCGTCGAGCGCACCGCGTCACCGGCCCCGACGACCGTGCCCACCACCTGATGACCGGGCACCACACCCGGACGACGCACAGGCAGGTCACCGTCGATCACGTGAAGGTCGGTGCGGCACACGCCGCACGCCTCGACGCGCACCAGGAGCTCGTCCGGAGCGGGCACCGGATCGGGCGCGGCCTCACGGTGGAGCGCGCCGTCGCGCACCTTCCAGGCGTCCATCCCGCACCTCCCAGTCCAGTGAAGCACCGGGCGCATGGAGGTGCCCGCGCAAGGGTGCACACAGAGCAGCGCCAGGCGCCGCGAGCACCGGAGGATGCGCGCAAACTACCCATTGCGGACGCCGTTACATCGTTGTAAGGTCGCCAGCGGCGGGATCGATGCAGATCCCCGCACCCTTCTCTGTCCAACGATGAACAGGAGATGACGTGACCATCAGCCGCAGCGCACGTCTCGCGATCGGGACGGTCGCGGCGACCGCGAGCCTCGCGATCGCCGCACCCGCATGGACGGCCGGCACCGCCTCGACAGGGTCGCCCAAGCCGCATCCTCATGAGGCACCGGCGCCGACCTTCACCGACGCGACGGTCCACGACCCCTCGGTGGTGACCTCGGGCGACCAGGTCTGGGTCTTCGGCTCCCACGGGGCCTCGGCGTACACGAGCGACCTCATGAACTGGACCCAGAACTCGATCGACCTGAGCCAGGACCCCGACAACCCGTTGTTCGAGGACATCTACTCGGAGCTCGCGGAGACGTTCGCCTGGGCCCAGACCAGCACCCTGTGGGCGGCGGACGTGATCCAGCTCGCCGACGGCAGGTACTACATGTACTACAACGCCTGCAAGGGCGACTCCCCGCGCTCGGCCCTCGGCGTCGCGGTGTCCGACGACGTCGACGGGCCGTACGAGGACCTGGGCATCATCCTCAAGTCCGGGATGTGGGATCAGGAGTCCGAGAACCCGGGCGAGATCTACGACGCGACGGTCCACCCCAACACGGTCGACCCCGACGCGTTCTACGACGCCGAGGGAGACCTGTGGATGGTCTACGGCTCCTACTCCGGCGGCATCTTCATCCTTCAGCTGGACCCCGACACCGGGCTGCCGCTTCCCGACCAGGGCTACGGCACCCACCTGGTGGGCGGCAACCACGCTCGCATCGAGGCACCCACGATCCGCTACGACGAGGAGACCGGGTACTACTACCTCTTCCTGTCCTACGGAGGACTGGGCGCCGACGGCGGCTACGAGGTCCGGGTCGCGCGCTCCGAGAACCCCGACGGCCCGTACGTGGACGCCAACGGTCACGACATGTCGACCGTCAAGGGCGCGGAGGGCACGCTGTTCGACGACGTCTCGATCCAGGACTACGGCGTCAAGATCATGGACGGCTACCTCTTCACGCGCGAGGTGGGCGATCCCGGCACAGGCACGGGCACCGGCTACGTCTCCCCCGGCCACACGTCCTGGTACGACGACCCCGACACGGGCGGCTCGTACATCGTCCTGCACTCGCGCTTCCCGGGCACCGGCGAGGTCCACCACGTGCGGGTCAACGAGATGTTCATGAACGCGGACGGGTGGCCCGTGGTCGCCCCGTTCCGCTACGCCGGGGCGGCGGACGGCCGGCTCAAGGCCAACGACGTCGCGGGCACCTGGCAGATCGTCGACTTCGACACCGCCATCAGCGCCGCACCCGCCCTGCCCGTCGACGTCACGCTCGCGCCGAACGGCCGCGTCACCGGCGACCTCACGGGCACGTGGCGGCTGGGCCGCGACAACGCGGCCACGCTGCGCACGTCCGCGGGTACCTACACCGGCGTCTTCACCCCCGTGTGGGACGACCAGCGCGAGACCTGGAGCGTCGGGCTGACGGTGCAGGACTCCACCGGCGACTCGCTGTGGGGCCGCCAGGTGGTGGTCCTCAAGCCCAAGGACGCGGTCGCCGCGGTCGCGGCGGACCTCGACCTCGGCGATACCTCCGCGGTGGTCGCCGACCTCGACCTGCCCACCACGGGCACGAGCGGCACCACGATCACCTGGGAGAGCTCGGACCCGGCCCACGTCTCCACCACGGGCGACGTGACCCGACCCGGCGTGGGCGCGGACGATGCGATGGTCACCCTGACGGCGACCATCCGGAACGGCAAGGTCGCCACGACCGTCGCCTTCACCGTGGTGGTGAAGGCGCGCCCGGCCCCGGTGCAGGTGGGAGCGTGGTCGTTCGAGGGCACGCTCGCCGACGACGCCGGCGCGCTCGCCACGCCGACCGTCACCGGCGAGCGCATCGACAACACGGGCGGCACGGTCTCCTACGTGGCCGACGGCGTCAGCGGATCCGCGCTGCACCTCGACGGCGCGACGGGCGTCCGGCTCCCGGACGGCCTCATCCAGGGCGACACCTACACCGTGTCGCTGTGGCTGCGGCCCTCGGCGCTCACGCCGTACACCACCGCGTTCTTCGCGGCGAGCTCGGGCACGCAGTTCCTCAGCGTGGTGCCGCAGGGCTGGAACGGCGAGACGATGCTGTGGTCCAACAACAACGGCACCTGGTACGACGGCTTCACCGGGCAGCTGCTCCCGCTCGACGAGTGGACGCACGTCGCCTTCGCCGTCGACGCCGGCGAGGTGACGCTGTACATCGACGGCGTCGACGTGGGTGCGAGCAGCGCCTTCAACGACGTGCTCACCAGCCCGACCGCGCTGTTCGCGCTCGGCGTCAACTGGTGGGACACCCCGTTCCAGGGCGACATCGACCAGCTCGCGATGTGGACGTCCGCCTTGAGCCCTGAGGAGATCGCAGACCTCGCCACGGCCTGACCTCCTTGTCCGGGGAGACCGCGGACCCCGCCCCGGCCCCGTCTCCTCACCCCCGACAGCGGGGGCGCCGATCCCCCCGGCGCCCCCGCTGCCCCATGCCCGGACCGCGGCAACCGCGCTCGTTTGACGCGCACTTTTACAACGATGTAAGGTCGCGGGACCCTCAGCGAGGTCCCCCGCCGAGCGAACTGTCCGACGATGCACAGGAGCCCTTCCGTGAACCCCACCCGCGCCGCCGCGGCGGCCGCCACCCTCGCCGCCGCCACCCTCACGCTCACCGCCTGCAGCGCATCGTCCGCGGGCGGCCTGCCCGAGCTCGCGGCGCCCACCTTCACCGAGGTCACCGTCCACGACCCGTCCGTGGTGACCTCGGACGACCAGGTCTGGGTGTTCGGCTCGCACGCCGCCTCGGCCTACACGACCGACCTCATGAGCTGGACGCAGAACAGCATGAGCGTGGGCGACGCCGATGCCGCGGGCCTGTTCGAGGACATCCGCACCGAGCTGGCAGAGACCTTCGCGTGGGCCCAGTCCGACACCCTGTGGGCCGCCGACGTGATCGAGCTGCCCGACGGCCGCTACGCGCTGTACTACAACGCCTGCGAGGGCAGCTCTGCCCGCTCCGCGCTGGGACTCGCGATCGCCGACGACGTCGACGGCCCGTATGTCAACCAGGAGATCCTCCTCAAGTCCGGGATGTGGGACGAGGAGTCCGAGAACGCGGGCGAGATCTACGACGCCACGATCCACCCCAACACCGTCGACCCGGACGCGTTCTACGACGAGGACGGGAACCTGTGGATGGTCTACGGCTCGTACTCGGGCGGCATCTTCATCCTCGAGATGGACGAGGCGACGGGGCTGCCCGTCGACGGCCAGGGCTACGGCACCCACCTCATCGGCGGCAACCACTCCCGCATCGAGGCTCCGAACATCCGCTTCGACGAGGAGACGGGCTACTACTACCTGTTCCTCTCGTTCGGCGGCCTGGACGCCTCGGGCGGCTACGAGCTGCGCGTCGCGCGCTCCGAGAGCCCCGATGGCCCGTACGTCGACGCCGAGGGCAACGACATGTCGACCGTCGCGGGCGCTCCCGGGACCGTGTTCGACGACGCCTCGATCGAGCCGTACGGCGTCAAGGTGATCGGCGGCTACGAATGGGCCGACGGCCCGGGCATGGGCGGCGACGCCGGCTACGTCTCCCCCGGCCACAACACCTGGTACGACGACCCGGAGACCGGCGAGTCGTTCCTCATCTTCCACTCGCGCTTCGTCGGCACCGAGGAGATGCACAACGTCCGCGTGCACCAGCTGTACATGAACGCCGACGGCTGGCCCGTGCTGTCGCCCGAGCGGTACGCCGGCGAGAGCCTCGTCGCGGTCAGCGAGGACGATGCGGCGGGCACCTACCAGGTGGTGACCTTCGACAAGGTGATCTCGCCGCTGGTCCCCACCTCCGTCGAGGTGACGCTCGCCGAGGACGGCACCGTCGCGGGCGCGCTCGAGGGCTCGTGGGAGCTGTCCGGCGACCAGGACCTCACGCTCACCACCGGAGACGCGACCTACACGGGCGTGCTCGCCCCCGTGTGGAACCCGACCGCCGAGGCGTGGACGTGGGGGCTCACCGTGACCTCCGGGCAGGGCGTGCCCCTGTGGGGCCGCCAGGACGTCGACGCGGCTTGACGGACGCGGCACAGGGGCCGGGCACGGTACGTGCCCGGCCCCTGGCATGTCCGGGGGGCTACCCCCTGTCGGTGAGGCGCGACACCGTGATCCGATCGATGATCGGCGCGGTGTCGGCTCGCAGAGGGATGCCCGGCCAGTCGTCCTCGGCGTAGGTGGCTCCGTCGAAGTTGGGCTGCTCCTCGGAGGCGAACGTGATGGTGTTCTCCCCCGCGACGAGGTCGAGGACCAGCGTCCGCTCCCAGAAGCTGTTCTCGTGGAACGTCGGCACGAACAGCACCGACTCCGCCTCACCCCCGTTCACCGAGATGAGCGCGCGACGCGCCATCGGGTTGGGGTTGTAGTGCGTCGCCGGCACCTGCTCCGGGTTGGAGAAGCGCACCACCACCGCATGGGGTCCCGGCTCGGTGGCGTCGACGGAGAAGGTCAACGTGCTGACGTTCCCGGGTTCGCCGCCGATGCCGTCCACGGCCTGACCGCCCTCGGCCAGCGAGAGATCGACCACATGGGCATCGCCCGCGAGGGTCGCGCCCTCGGCCTGGTACGCGACCGCACCGAGATGCCCCGACGAGGCGCCCACGAGCAGGCGGTCGACCGTCGCCGGCCCCGTGACGACGACCTTGTTGACGCCGCCCATGAGATGCACCGCGGCCGAGGTCGAGGTCCGCAGGTTCATGACCTGCTCGCCGTTGACCGTCACGGAGCCCTTCGCCACGCCGCTCGTGTCGAGCGACAGCGTGTGCTCGCCGTCGACGTCGCCGTAGACCCAGAAGGTCGCCGTCTCGCCGGACTTCAGCTGCACGGCACCGGACCCGGAGACCCCGCCCCGGTACTTCGGCGTCACGGACGTGTCCGCGAGCTCGGCCTCGTAGGCGTCCACCGCATCGTCGCCCGCCGCGCGGGTGAGCGTGATGCGGTCGACGATGGCGTCGCCCTGCGTCGCGCCTGAGCCGTCGAGGCTCTGAGCGGCGAGGGTCAGCCTGTGCTCGCCCGCGGTGAGATCGACCGTGGTGTCGGTGTGGTCCCACACCACCCACTTGTAGCCGAGCGTGAGGAACAGCTCCTGCTCGTCGGCGCCGTCGACCGTGACGAACACGTTGGTGGGCCCCTGCTCCGCGACCAGCCCATAGGTGTTGAGGCTGTTGGCGAAGACCGAGAGGTCGTACGCCCCGTCCTCGGGCACGTCGACGGTGAAGTCGAGCGCGACGTCGGAGCCGGTCCGCAGGCCGCCCACGTTGTACGCCCCCGACGTGTAGAACAGGTCGACGCGCGCAGGCGTGCCCTCGGGACCGTTGACGCTGTAGCCGGAGCCCGTGTGCGCGGCGTCCTCGGCCTCGTATGAGGCCGACCATTCCGGAGACGCGGAGCCCGCGGCCGCGGAACCCTGAGGCGTCACGATGATCTCGTAGGCCGAGGACTCCTTCAGCGCGGGCAGCGCGCCCTCGCCGAACTCGAACGAGACCTTGCCGTCGACCACGGGCAGCACCATCTCGGCGAGCGTCTCGGGCTGCGCCGAGTCGCCGATCTGACCGGTCCACGCGATCTCACGGACCCAGACGCGCACCTTGCCCGTGAAGCTCGCAGGCAGGTTGACCAGGTCCACCGGAGCGGCGCCATCGGCCCCGCCGATGATCGCCCGCAGCTGCTTCTTGCCGGCGTCGAGCGCGGCCACGCCCTGGAGCGTGTAGTTGTCGCCCGGCCACGGCGGGCTGACCTCGAGCGTCTGCCCCGTCATCTGCGCGTACTCGTGGTAGAGCCACCACTGCCCGTTGCCGCGGTTCGTCTGCACCGCGGAGTCGGAGAGGTTGCCGTCGATGTTCCAGAACGCGATCTGCGCGTCGACCTTGGAGTCCTCGATCGCGGAGATCCACTGGATCATCTGGCCGGGAACCGACGTGTGGTAGTTGAACGCGTACTCGTTGATGTTGATCGGCAGCTCGGTGCCCGCATAGGGGGTACCCGCGAACGCGGCCGCCTCCCAGCCCCGGAACCTCTCCACCGAGTCGCGGATCGCCTGCGGGTGAGACAGCTCGTGCCACGTGATGATGTCCGGGACCGTGTCCTCGGCGACCACGTGGTCGAGGAACCCCTGCATCTGCGTGAACAGCACCGACGTGCCCGGTCCCGCAACCCTCAGGTCGGGGAACGCCGCCTTGATGGTGCGGTAGGACTCGTCCCAGGCGGCGAAGTAGTCCGTCGGGTCGCTGAGCCACGACGTGCCGTCGAGGCTCCACTGACCGGTGCCGAACATGTTCCCCTCGGGCTCGTTGAACGGTTCGATCACCAGGTGGGCGCGCTGGCCCGCGGGGATCTGCGCGATCATCTCGAGCTGGTCCGCCAGCACCCCGCGGTAGGACTCGAGCTTCTCCTCGGGGGTGTCGCCCGGCCACTCGTAGGGGAACCCGCGATACCAGTCGGTGATGCGGAGGTACACGTCGCCGCCGGTGGTCTCCGCCAACGTCGGCAGCACCTCGAGCGCGTCGGCTCCGGGCTGCTGCGCTCCGTCCTGCGCCTTGGTCGAGACGGTCCGGATGCTCATGCCCTCGATGAGGTTCTCCGTGGGCATGCCGTCCCCGTACAGGCCGTAGAGGACGCCCGATGCGCCGCCCATGAAGTCGCCTGTGGTCGTTCCGGCGTCGATGGTGATCTGGCCGCGGTGCACGGTGACCTCCGCGGTGACGGGGTAGCCGCCCGCGTCCCCCGACACGGTGAAGGTGCCCTCGGCGGCGTACGCGGCCGCGGGGACCTCGTCCCACGTGATCGCGACGTCGCGGTCGTACCCATCGGAGAAGGACGCCGATGCGGCGGCCGGGAGCGCGGGGGCCTCGCCCACGAGCGTGCGGACGGAGAACGCGTCCTCCGCGAGCGCCTCGAGCGTCGGGATGTCCCCGGTGACCAGCGAGGCGACCTCCTCGGGCGTGAGCGCCGCGCGGTAGACGCGGAACTCGTCGATCGCGCCGTCGAAGGCGGGATCGGGATAGAACGATCCCCCGATGCGACCCGCGTTCGCCGCGGTCGCGCTCAACAGCTCTCCCGCGGTGATGTCGGTGGCCACGGACGCGAGCGCGACACCGTCGAGGTACGTGGTCATGACGCCCGCCGTGGTGTCGAGCGTGGTCGTGACCGTCGCCCACTCCCCGGTGCGCAGCGCGCCGACGCCCGTGATCTGGTCCTCGGCGGAGCCCCCGCCACCGGTGGTGATGGCGGTGCGCATGTTGCCGTCCGAGTTCGACGGCGTCCAGAACACATACCGAGTGGTGCTGGTGCCCAGCCCGTACAGCCACTGCCAGGCCGCGCCGCCGTCCCACCGCAGACGCGACGAGACGGTGAGGTCGGTCGCTCCGTCGAGGATGTCGCGAGGCACGGTCACCGCGCCGCCGGTGAGGTCAAGCGCGTCGCCTTCGATCCCGTCGACGATGCCGGTCGAGCCGGAGATGGTGCCGTCGAGGTTGTTGCCCGAGGAGTCGGGAACGATGCCGTCGGCGACGTCGGCCATCGTGTAGAGCAGGTCGGGCGCCGCGAGCGCGCCCGGCTCGAGCGACTCCACCTGAGCTGCCGTGAGCGCGCCACGGTAGATGCGGAAGTCGTCGACCTCGCCGTCGAAGGTGGGGTCCCACCAGAATACCGAGCCGCCCAGGTAGCCGCCGGTGTCGCTGCCCGGGTCGAGCAGGTCGTCCGCGGTGATGGTGGTGCTCGCGCTGCCGACAGCTACGCCGTCGACGTACGTGGTCATGAGGTCCGCGGCGGTGTCGAGCGTGACCGTGACGGTGCTCCACTCGTCCGTCGCGAGGGGCTCCGTCGCGAGCACCTGCGCCTCGGCGGCGTCGCCGCCGACCGTGATCCCCGTGCGCAGCGCCCCGCCGAACGCCTCACCGGTGCGCGGGATCGCGTAGAGGTACCTCGAGAACGTGGTCCCGACCCCGAAGAGCCAGCCCCAGTCGTGGGTGCCGTCCCAGCGCACGCGCGCCGCGACGGTGAGGTCCGCGCTGCCGTCGATCACGCCGCGCGGGAACGTGACGTAGCCGCCGGTGAGGTCGAGCGCCGCACCGTCGAGTCCCTCCGAGGGCTCGGCCGCCCCGGACAGCGTGCCGTCCCAGCCGTTGCCGGACATGTCCGCGACCACGCCGCCGGCCACGTCGTCCATGGTCCAGTGCAGGTCGGGAGCCGTCTCGTCGACGGCGGGGGCCGGCTCCGGCTCGGGCTCCGGCGGGACGTACTCCACGCCCACGAGCGCGGCCACCTGCTCGCCGTCGAGCGCGGTGCGGAACAGCTGAAGGTCGTCGACCGCGCCCTTGAAGGTCGGGTCGTTGTAGAACGAGCCGCCGATCGAGCCGGACGATGCGGCGGCCGCGTCGACGAGCTCGCCTGCGGTGATCTCGGTCGACGCGGAGGCGACGGTCACGCCGTCGAGGTACGTGGTGAGGCGGTCCGCCTCGGTGTCGAGCACCACGGTGACGGTGCTCCACTCCCCCGTCGTCATCGCCGCAGGGAAGTCGACGATCGCCTCGACGCCGGGCCCGCCGACGGTGACGGCGCTGCGCATCACCTGCGTGGTACCGGCACGAGGCGTGGTGAACAGGTAGCGCGTGGTGTCCGTGCCGAGGCCGAACAGCCACTGCCAGTCCCCGGGCTCGTCCCAGCGCGCGCGGACCGACACCGTGAGGTCCGTCGCGCCCGTGAGAGGGCCTCCGGGGATGGTCACCGTGCCGCCGCTGAGCGCGAGCGCCGAGCCTCCGTCGGGGCCGTCGGTGAGCGAGGTCGAGCCGACGATCACGCCGTCCCAGCCGTTCACCGACGAGTCCGGGACCGTCCCTCCCGCGACATCGTCCATCGTGTAGTGCAGGTCGGGGGCCGGTACGTCGACCGCCGCGGCCGGCGCTGCCGTCGCGACCCCCGCCGCACCGAGCGTCAGCGCGGACGCCACCGCCGTCCATCGTGCCCATGCAGGGCCTTGCCGTGTGAGCTCTCGCATCGTCGAGCACCTCTCTGTGACTCTTCAGGGACACCGACGGCTGAGGGACGCCGGCTCGACGCACCCGCCAGCGAGATGCGGGTGCGAGGTCTATCGGGGCGAGGCGACCTCCCAGACGGCGGGGAGCATCACGCGCATCTGCGACGGCGCGCGTTCACCCCAGCGGTGGTAGGGCACCAACGGGAGATCGAAGCTGGCCCCGGAAGCCGGGTCCGTCGGCCGGCGGGACGCGAACGGGGGCGCCGCAGGGGCGACCGCGGGCTCGCGACGGCGCGTGGCTGCGATGACGGCCCCATCCCCCGCCGCGCGGGGCGCACCGGTCGCGTCGATGCGCACATCCTCGAGCGCCACCCCCGCAGGAAGATCGGTCGACTCGAGGCACAGCACGAGCGGGCCTCGCTCGACCGCGACGGTGCCGCGCATCGCGTCGATGCGAGGGTCGGGCCAGACGATGCGCGGGTCCAGGTCGAGGTCGAGCACCACGACGTCCCCGGCCGCCCACGTGCGGCGCGCCTCCCACCAGCCCGGCGCCGCCTCGGTGCGCGTGCCCGACACGTCCGTGACGGCCGCCGCGTGCGACCACGCCGGGACCCGCAGCCGCAACGCCACGGGCTCCCGCGGCGCCTCGACCACCGAGACCTCGATGCGACCGTCGTCCGGGTAGCGCGTCGCCACCTCGAGCCGCATCCGTCCCGACGGCAGCGCGAGGTCGACGGAACCGGGCGAGTACAGCAGCAGGGTCAGGACGTCGTCCTCGACCATCGCGGCGTACGTGTGCAGCGCCGCGAACGTGCGTGCCACGTTGGTCGGGCAGCAGGACACGTCGAACCACTGCGCGCGCACGCCTCCCTCGGCGCGGTGGTTCACCCCCTCGCCGGCGTGCTCGGCACCCGCGACCCTGACGTGGAGCGGGTTCGCATAGAAGAAGTGCGTGCCGCCCTGATCGGCGGCCGCGGCCACCACGTTGTAGAGCGTCCTCTCCATGAGGTCGGCGTACCGGACCTCGCCCGACGCGAGCAGGAGCCGCCACGACAGCATCACGGACCCGATGCCTGCGCAGGTCTCGCAGTAGGCGCGGTCGGGCGGCAGCTCCCAGTCCTCGCCGAAACCCTCGTCCTGATGCCGCGACCCCATGCCGCCCGTGATGTACGTGCGCCGCTCGACGGTGGTGGCCCACTGGCCCTCGAGCGCCGCGAGGAGCTCGCGGTCGCCGGTCTCGACCGCGACGTCGACCGCGCCCGCCGCGAGGTAGAGCGCACGCACCGCGTGGCCGCGGAGCACGGTGGCCTCGCGCACGGGTACGTCGTCCTGGAAGTACTCGTCCGACAGCAGCGGTCGGACCGGCAGGGTTCCCCGCCCGCGGCGCTCGACGAACACGCGCGCCTGGTCGAGGTAGCGCCGCTCCCCCGTCGCACGGCCCAGCTCCGCGAGGCCGAGCTCGATCTCGGGATGGCCGCAGATGCCCTCGCGCGCCCCGGGCGCGAACTCGCGGCACACATGCTCGGCGGCTCGGCGCGCGGCCGCCACGAGGGCATCCTCGCCGAAGGTCCGCAGGCGGGCGACCGCGGCCTGCATGAGGTGGCCCATGTTGTAGAGCTCGTGGCCCATCGACAGGTCGGAGTACCGCGGCGGCAGCCCCGGATGCCCGAACGCCGTCCCCAGGTAGCCGTCCTCGTCCTGCGCGGCGACGACGCGCGCGACAAGGGAGCCGTACGCGGCGGCGAGCCTCGCATCGTCCCTGCGTCCCAGCTCCCAGGCGATGCCCTCGAGCAGCTTGTAGACCTCCGAGTCCGCGAACTCCCAGCCCGCGCGCTCATCGGTGACGTCGCCGCGCGCGACCCGGTCGAAGTTCTCGAGCCAGCCCAGGCGCTCCATCCAGTCGGCACAGTGCGCGAACGTCGCGGCGGCATTCACCGCCTGGCGCCTGCCCCAGAACCCATCCGCGCCCCAGACGACCTCCCGAAGCCCGGCTCCCCTGCGCGAGACGCCGCTCGGCCGGACAGGTGCGGCTGCGCCGCCGTCGCTCCTCTGGTCCACGCGTCAGTCCTTCACCGCTCCGGCGGTGACCCCCGCGGCGACGTACCGCTGGGCGAACACCAGGAGGAACGCGGCCGGGACGGACGCGACCACCGCGGTCGCCATGATCGCGTTCCAGTCCTGGGTGTTGTTGCCCAGATAGCGGAAGATGCCGATCGTCACCGGCTGGAGGTCCCCTCCACGGTTGAGCGACGAGGCGAACAGGAAGTCGGACCAGGACCAGAGGAAGGCGAAGAGCGCCACGGTGACCACCGAGTTGCGCGAGACAGGGATCACCACGGACCTGAACGTCCGCCACGCGTTCGCGCCGTCGATCCGCGCGGCCTGGATCAGCTCGTTCGGGATCCCCATCATGAACGCGGTGAAGATCAGCACACCGAACGGCACCGCCAGGGTCGAGTCGGCGATGATGAGGCCTGGGATCGTGTCCAGCAGACCCCATTCGTTGAAGACCAGGTAGAACCCCATCGCCATGATGATCCCGGGGATCATCTGCGCGACCAGCAGGATGAAGTTCAGGGTGCTCCCGCCCCTCGGGAACAGCTTCGCGAGAGCGAACCCGGCCGGCGCGGCCACCACGAGCGTGAGGGCCACGGTGCCCAGACCGATGAGGAGGCTCGTCCCCAGGTAGGGCAGCTGCTCGTGGATGACCTTGTCGTAGCCGGCGAAGGTCGCGTCGATCGGGACCAGGTTGGGCGGGTCCTTCCTCAGCAGGTGCGGCGGCGTGAGGGAGACGTTGATCATCCAGTAGAGCGGGAACAGCATGATGGCCGTGAGGATCAGCGCGATCACGGTGGTGACGGCGCGGCGTGACCGGGTCATGAGCGGAGCGCCTTCCTCTGGGCACGGATGTAGAACAGCCCGAACACGAACGCGATGAGGATGAGCACGTTCGCCACGGCCGCCGCGAGGCTGAGCTCGGGCGAGCCCCCTCCGAAGCCGAGGCGGTACGACCAGATCGCGAGGGTGGTCGACGAGTCGCCCGGCCCCCCGCGCGTCATGACCCAGATGATGTCGAACACCTTGAGCGTGTAGACCAGGCCCAGCAGCAGCGTGATGGCGCTGACCGGGCGCAGCAGCGGGAACGTGATGTGCCAGAAGATCGACCAGCGGCCGGCGCCGTCGAGCGCGGCCGCCTCGTAGACCTCTCCCGGGATCGCCTGCAGACCCGCGTAGAGCAGCACCAGGTTGAACGGGATGCCGATCCAGATGTTGGTGAGGATGACCGACACGAGCGACCAGTCTGGCGAGGTGAGCCAGAAGACAGGGTCGAGGCCAAGCGTCTGCAGGAAGGAGTTGACGACGCCCGAGTCGGAGTTGAGCATCCAGGCCCAGACTGACGAGGACACGAGCAGCGGCAGGAGCCAGGGCACCAGGAAGAGAGCGCGCAGCGTCGCCGCCAGCGGGAATCGGCGGAAGAAGAAGACCGCGAGCGCGAGCCCGATGGAGTACTGGAACACAAGCGAGAGCCCGGTGAACAGGACGGTGTTCCACAGCGCGGTCGGGAAGGTGGGATCGGTGAAGATCTCGCGGTAGTTGTCGAGCCCCACGAACTCGGCGCCGCCCGTGATGAACGAGCGCAGCGTGTAGTCGCGCAGGCTCAGGTCGACGTTGCGCCACAGCGGCAGCGCGTAGAACAGGACGAGGTACAGCGTGACGGGGGTGAGGAACAGCCACGCCACGAGCTGCTGGCGCCGCGCGGCGCGGCGCCGCTCGCCCGGCGAGGGGACGGCCGGAGCCGCCCCCTCGCCGTCGCGAGGACGGTCAGCAGACGCGGGGGTTCGTGTCGCCGACATGGTCATCGAGGACCTCCACTAGGGGGATGTGCGGGACCGGGCCGTGGGTCACGGCTCAGCCCAGCTTGGACGCGGCCTCCGACTGCGCGGTCGCGAGCGCATCCTCGGGCGACGAGCCGCCGCTCAGCGCGACCTGGATCGCGGTGTAGAGCTGCTCCGAGATGATCGGGTACTTGATGCCCAGGTTGTCGGCGGTGCGGGGCTTCGCGTCCGCCACCGCCTGGACCCAGAACTCGTTGGCGCCGGCGGTGTCCGCCGCGGCCTGCGCGGAGGCGCCCTCGGCAGTCGGCGCGACGTAGCCGAGCGCGGTCGCACCCGAGTCGCCGTTCGCGAGACACTCGACGATCTGCGCGGACGTTGCGTAGCGCGACTCGTCCTCCTGGATCGGCAGCGTCATGAACTCGCCTCCCGTGGGCGCCGGTGCGGCACCGCCGTCCATCGCCGGGATCTGGATCACCTCGTACCCGTTCTCGTCGGCCGCGCCCTGGAACCACGAGCCGTTCTCGGCGAAGCCGAAGTCGCCCGTGAGGAACTCGTCCCACGAGGTCCCCTGCGTGTTGGTGAGCACGGACTGGGGCGCGAGCCCGTCCGCGACCCAGTCCGTCCACAGCGTGAGTGCCGCGACCGACTGCTCGGAGTCGAGCGCGGTGAGATCCGCGTCGGAGCCCCAGAACCAGGGCAGGAACTGGAAGGAGCCCTCCTCCGTGCCGACCGCCGAGAACGTGATGCCCTTGTGTCCGGCGTCGACCACCTGCTGGATCGCCGCGGTGAGCGACTCCCAGTCCGTCACGGACGCGATTTCGACACCGGCGTCCTCGAGGACCGTCGGGTTGTAGTACAGCCCCAGCGTGTTCGCTCCGACGGGCACGCCGTACACCTCGCCGTCGATCTCGCCGGCGGTCAGGATGTTCTCCTGGATGCTCGACGTATCAAGGCCGTTCTCCGCGGCCGTGGTGAGCAGGCCGGCATCGGCGAGGGTCGACACCTTCGGGTTGTCGACCATGGCGATGTCGGGCAGGTTCGAGGCCGCGGTGGTGAGGTCCTTCACGGTGTCACCCGTGTTGCCCGAGTTGCGCTCGATGGTGATGCCGAGCTCGTCGGCGCACGCGTTGATCGCCTGCGCCCAGGTGCTCTGGTCGTCGCGGTCCGGGTACGGGTCCCACAGGGTGAAGGTGCCGCCGGCTGCCGGGGCATCCGAGCCCGCGCCCGTCGGGGTGTCCGACGCGCCGGGAGCGGTGTCGGACGAGCAGCCGGCGAGGGCGCCCGCTGCGATCGCCGCGGTCGCGAACGCGACGGCGGCCTTGGTGCTGGTGTTGCTCATCGTTCCTCCTTGAACGTGAACCCGGGGACGGGTCGGTGGGGTCAGCCCCGCGAGGCTGGGGGTGGTGCGATGGATCCGCGGTCGTGGATGGTGGGTGAGATCAGCTCGACAAGATGAGGTGCGGCCACCGCCGGGTCGCCCTCGATTCGAGCGACGAGCTGCTCCACAGCCCGCCGCCCCAACTCGTCCGCGGCGCTGTCGACCGCCGAGAACGGAAGAGAGAAGGTCCGTGCGAAGTCGTCCGAGTAGCGACCGAGCACGGAGATGTCGGTGGGGCTGGCGAGCCCGCGGGACGTGAGGACCGACGGCAGCGCGGCCGCCGCGGCCTCGTTGTTGAGCAGCAGCCCCGTCGCGCCAGGATGGGTGTCGAGGTACCGGTGCAGGTCCTTCCCGATCTCGGGCTGGGTCGACGAGCCGAAGTAGCGGTGGAGCACGACGCCGCGCTCGTCCGCCCGCGCCTGGGCTCCGTCCGCGAGACGCCACACATAGGCGCCCCCGCGCTCGACGACGTGCTGCGGCTGCGACACGAGGATCATCTCGCGGTGGCCCATGTCGGCCAGCGCGTCGACCATGATGCGGCCGCTCGCGACGAAGTCGAGGTCGAAGACGTCGATGCCGTCGCACTGCCCCGGCAGCCCGACGGTCGCACCCGGCTGGGCCGCGTCCCTGAGGAACTGGAGCCGGTCGTCGTGCTCCGCGACGTTGAGGAGGACGAAGCCGTCCACCATGCGCGAGGTCGAGAGCCGCTTGAGCGCGTTGACACCGTCCTCCTCGGACACGAGCAACGTGTCGTAGCCCAGCTCGCCGGCTCGGTTGGTGACACCGAGGATGTACTGCAGCATCGCGGGCGCGAACTCGTCGGAGAGGAACCGAGCGAGAAGCCCGATCACGTGCGTCTGGGACGTCGCAAGCGCACGTGCACCGGCATTCGGGGTGAATCCCAGCTCCTCGACCGCGTCGAGCACACGCTGCACCACCGCAGGCGAGATGGTCCGCTTGCCACTGAGAGCGTAGGACGCGGTGCTGCGAGATACGCCCGCAGCCTTCGCCACGTCTCCGATGGTCACCATCGACGCTGACTCCTTCTCCGTTGAACGAGTGTCGGACACCTGTATCGAACCGGTTCGACTCGATGCGACCGACGATATAGCGAACCGGTTCGACAACGCAATGGTCGATCCGGCCCGTGACCGAATCGTGATGTTCGCGCCCAATGCCGGGGTGCAGGCGTCGCCGCCGCCTAGGGTGAGGGGCGTGACCTCCCCCGCCCCCGCATCGTCCCGCCGCGCGATCTTCCTCGACGTCGACGGCACCTACGCCCACCACGGCATCGTCCCGGAGGCGCACGCCGACGCCGTGCGCGCCGCGCGCGCCGCGGGGCACCTGGTGCTGCTGTGCACCGGGCGGCCCGTGTCGCTGCTGACAGACCGCATCATCGCCGCCGGCTTCGACGGGTACGTGGCCGGCGCCGGCGCCTACGCGGTCGTCGACGGTGAGGTCCTGCTGGACACGCGTTTCCCCGGGGACCTCTCCGCGCGCGCCCTCCGCGTGCTCGCCGATGCCGGAGCGCTGTTCCTGCTCGAGGGGCCGCACGCGACCCACGCGCACCCGGCCACGGTGGACGCGATGGCGACCCACCTGCCCCAGCGCGGCGAGGAGGGCGCGGGACGGCGCGACCTCACGGCCGCGATCACGCGCACCGAGGACCTCGCCGGCGTGTCGTTCGGCAAGATCACCACGTTCCACGCAGAGGTCCCCGTCGGCGCGATCGCCGACGCCATCGGCCCCGAGGTGGCCGTGATCCCCAGCTCGATCCCTGATCTCGGGCCGGGCGCGGGAGAGATCTTCCTCGCGCATGTCCACAAGGCGGTCGGCGTCGCCGCGGTGGTCGAGCGGCTGGGCCTCGCCCGCGAGCACGTGATCGCCTTCGGCGACGGTCTCAACGACGTCGAGATGCTCGAGTACGCGGGCATCGGCGTGGCGATCGAGGGCGGGGACGATGCGGCGCTCGCCGTCGCCGACCGCACCGCCGCCGGGCCGCGGCAGTCCGGCCTTGCGAAGGCCTTCGCGGAGCTCGGGCTCCTGTAGCGCGCCGGAGCCGGGCAGGACCTTGGCCCCTCGCGCGACCCACGCCGCGCGAGGCGATCGCGGCATTCGCGGGGCTTGATGCCGCCCGGCCGGACAGTTTCCCCCGCCACGCCGTTGACCTGGTGGTTTACATCGATGTAACGTCCTCCGCGAGATGTCGCGACGATGCCGTCGCGGCGCCTCCTTCACTGCTCAACGAAGAACAGGAGATCCCGTGGCTCGTCCACAACCGCATCGGCGCATCGTCGCCGGCGCCACCTGCCTCGCCGGCATCGCCGGCATCGCCTTCACCGGATCGGCCGCCTCGGCGAACACCGGCGACCCTGCCCCCACGTTCACCGACGTGACGGTGCACGACCCGTCGATCGTCACCTCAGGGGACGACATCTGGGTCTTCGGATCGCACGGCGCCTCGGCGTACACGACCGACCTCATGAACTGGACCCAGAACTCGGTCGACCTGAGCCAGGACGCGGACAACCCGCTGTTCGAGGACATCTACACCGAGCTCGCGGAGACCTTCGCGTGGGCCGAGACCTCCACCCTGTGGGCCTCGGACGTCATCCAGCTCGCCGACGGCAGGTACTACCTCTACTACAACGCCTGCGAGGGGAGCTCGCCGCGCTCGGCCATGGGGCTCGCGGTATCCGACTCGGTCGACGGCCCGTACACCAACGTCGAGGTCTTCCTGAAGTCCGGGTGGACCGACGAGGAGAAGGCCGAGCTGGGCATCACCTACGACGCGACCCAGGAGCCCAACGCCGTCGATCCCGACGCGTTCTACGACGCCGACGGCAACCTCTGGCTGGTCTACGGCTCGTACTCCGGCGGCATCTTCATCCTCGAGCTCGATCCGGAGACGGGCCTGCCCCTCGCCGACCAGGGCTGGGGCACGCACCTGCTCGGCGGCAACCACGCCCGCATCGAGGGCGCGACCATCCGCTACGACGAGGAGACGGGCTACTACTACCTCTTCACGTCGTTCGGCGGCCTCGGCGCCGACGGCGGCTACGAGGTCCGCGTCTCGCGCTCGGCGAGCCCCGACGGCCCGTACGTCGACGCCGAGGGCAACCTCATGGCGGAGGCGAAGGGCGCCGAGGGCACCCTGTTCGACGACGTCTCGATCGCGGACTTCGGCACGCAGCTCCTCGACGGCCACCTGTGGGAGCGCGAGGTCGGCGACCCGGGCACCGGCGACGGCACCGGCTACGTCTCCCCCGGCCACAACTCCTGGTACGACGACCCGGACACGGGCGAGTCCTTCCTGGTCTTCCACTCCCGCTTCCCGAGCACGGGTGAGACCCACCACGTCCGCGTGCAGCAGATGTACATGAACGAGGACGGCTGGCCCGTGCTCGCCCCGTTCCGCTACGCGGGGGAGACGCTCGAGCCCGTCGCGGCCGAGGACCTCGAGGGCGAGTGGCAGGTCATCCTGTCGGACGACACCATCGAGGCGGACGTCAACACGCCCGTCGCCGTCACGCTCGCATCCGACGGCTCCGTCTCGGGCGCCCTCACGGGCACCTGGGAGCTGGCGGGCGACAACGACGTCACCCTCTCCACCGGCGCCGGCGACTTCGTCGGCCTCGCCGCCCCCGCATGGGACCCCGACCGCGAGCAGTGGGAGACCACGCTCACCGCGACGGTCGCGACGGGCGAGACCCTGTGGGCGCGCCCCGCGCTCGACATCGCGGGCGCCGACGCGGTGGCGGCAGTCGTCGCCGACCTCGACCTCGGGGACACCTCGGCCGTGGTGTCGCGCCTCACGCTGCCCACCACGGGCACCGGCGGCACCACCATCACCTGGTCCTCCACGGACGAGGCGCACCTCGCCGCCGACGGCACGGTCACGCGTCCCGGCGCGGGCGAGGACGATGCGACGGTCACCCTGACGGCGGTGGTCACGAACGGCGAGGCCTCCCAGACGCTCACGTTCACCGTGGTGGTCCTGGCACGCCCGGACGCCCTCCCCCTCGCCACATGGTCGTTCGAGGACTCCCTCGACGACAACGACGGCGCGTTCGCGACCCCCACCGTCACGGGCAGCCTCATCGGCACCACGGGCGGCTCCGTCAGCTACGTCCCCGACGGCGTGGAGGGCTCCGCGCTCCACCTCGACGGCGCGTCTGGCGTGGAGCTCGGAAGCGGCCTCATCCAGGGCGACACCTACTCGGTGTCGATGTGGCTGCGCCCCGAGGCGCTCACCTCCTTCACGACCGCGTTCTTCGCCGCCAGCTCGGGCACGGAGTTCCTGTCCGTGGTGCCGCTGGGCTGGAACGGCGGGACCATGCTGTGGTCGAACGACAACGGCAGCTGGTACGACGGCGTCACCGACCAGCTGATCCCCGTCGACGAATGGACGCATGTCGCGTTCACCGTCGACGAGGGCACCGTGACCCTGTACGTGGACGGTGAGGATGTCGGCGCCAACACGGCGTTCAACGACGTCCTCACCAGCCCTTCGGCCGTCTTCACGCTCGGCGTGAACTGGTGGGACACCCCGTACCAGGGCGACATCGACCAGCTCGCGATGTGGACCTCGGTGCTCACCGCGGAGCAGGTCGCGGACCTCGAGGACCCGCTCGCGGCAGGCACGGTCGAGGTGACCGGCACGGCGCAGGTCGGGCAGACGCTCACGGCGTCCACGGCGGGCTGGCGCGAAGGCGCGAGCCTCTCGTACCAGTGGCTGGTGGACGGCGTGGCCGTCGACGGCGCCACGGACGCGACGTTCGTCCCCTCGCTGGCCGGACAGCCCGTGTCGGTCGCCGTCACGGCGTCCATGGCCGGCCACGCGTCGGCCACCGCCACGTCCGACGAGGTCGAGGTCGTCCCGGGAGTCCTCGAGGCGGGCACGGTCGAGATCACCGGCACGGCGAAGGTCGGCTCCCGGCTGACCGCCGCGACGGCCGACTGGCCCGAGAACGCGACGCTGTCGTACCAGTGGCGCATCGCCGGCAAGGCGGTCGAGGGGGCCACCGACCCGTCGTGGAGGCCCACCGCCGCCGCGCTGGGACAGAAGGTCTCGGTCAAGGTGACGGCGACGCTGGACGGCTTCACGTCGGCATCGAAGGCGTCCAAGGGCGTCGTGGTCTCGGCGGGCACCATGACCGCCGGCACCGTCGAGGTGGTGCGCGCACCCATCGTGGGCAGGACGGTCGCCGCGGCGACCGCCGGCTGGCCCAAGGGCGCGGCCAAGTCCTACGAGTGGCGCGTGGGAGGCGAGGTCGTCAAGGGTGCGACCGGCAGGACCCTCACGGTCACCAAGGCCATGACGGGAAAGCGCATCTGGGTCAAGGTCACCGCGACCAAGGACGGCTACGCCGCGGTGTCGAGGAGGTCGGCGAAGTCCGCCCCCGTCCAGTAGCACCATGGGAGCGCCGGGGGCCCCGCATCGCACGATGCGGGGCCCCCGGTCCTGTCAAGCCTCCTCCGCGGCCGTCCTCACGAGCGCGGCGAGCGCATCGGCACCCACCCCGAGCGTGCGGGCGCGCGCGACGAGCGCCGCCGCCTCCGCACGCAGCTCCGCGAAGGCGTCGGCCCGCGCGGAGACCACCGCGCCCCGGCCGCGGCGCATCTCCACCAGGCCCTCGTCGCGCAGCAGCTGATAGGCCTTGAGCACCGTGTGGAGGTTGACGTCGAGCGCCTCGGCGACGTCCCGGGCGGACGGCAGCCGCTCGCCCGCGGCGAGCCTGCCCGCAGCCACCTCGCGACGCACCGAGCCCGCGATCTGGTCGTAGAGCGCGGCGCTCGAGTCGGGATCAATCCTGAGCAGCATGAGCGTCCTCCGCGACGGCGGCGAGCACGCTGGCGGCGGTGGCGGCGTCGTCGAGCGTGACCACGAAGCGCCGGCCCGAGCCGCGCGTCACCTCGAGCGCGGACCCCGATCGCAACACCACCGCCGTCGCCCCCGGGATGTGGCGGATGCCGTACCCGCCGAACTGCGACAGCCCCGAGACCTCGATCGCCGAGGCCGACGCCACGTCCTCCGCCGGCACGCGCATCCGCACGAGCCGCGCGGCGGACCGTACGGTCAGCCCGGAGGCATCGACGCGCACGTGGAAGACCGTGAGCGACGCCGCGAGCACGGCGAGCAGCAGCGCCACGCACGTCACGACGATCGCGACCGCCGTGTCGCCCACCACCCAGTTCGCCAGCGCCGCCAGCGTCGCCACGGCGACACCACCGATGATCGCGGCAAGCGCGGCGGGCCGCATCTCCGAGCGCCCCACCCACACGGCGCGCTCCCCCGGCGCGAGCGCGAGGGGCCGCGCGGGTGCGGCGGCCGGTGCCGTGGCCTCGTGCCGCGGCTGCACCAGCCAACCCGTGGCACCCGCGACGAGCGCCGCGCCCAGCCCCCAGGCGAGGACCGGGAGGATCGACGGCGCATCGGCCGCGTCCGGGAGCCCTCGCTGCATCGCGATCGAGCCCACCATGAGCACGCCCATGAGAGTCGAGAGGCCCAGCGCCACCGAGGGCAGGAGGCGGAGCACGAAGCCACGCTCCCCGCGGCGGATCGATCCGAGCACCGACACCCCGAGCGCGATCGGCAGCGCTCCGCCGACCGCTCCCGTCATCACCAGCACAAGCTCCGGCGAGGAGAAGCCGTCGGGTCCGCTGCCGCTCCAGTGGGTCGCCACCGGATCGGGCAGGTCGCCGATCATCGCCACGATCGCCGCGAGCGCACCCACCGACAGGACGGCGGGCGCGACGACGCCGACCGCCGCCGCCCTGCCGTACGCGCCATCCTTCTCCGCCATCACCGCTCCTCATTAGTTGTTATAGAGGAACTATAACACTTACGAGTCACGTCGGCGCGGCCCCCGGGCCATCATCCCGGTCGGGAAACACGAAAGGCCGCCCCGAAGGGCGGCCTTTCGATCAAGTGCTGTCTCAACACTTCGTGGAGCTGAGGGGACTCGAACCCCTGACCCCCTGCATGCCATGCAGGTGCGCTACCAGCTGCGCCACAGCCCCGTCATCCTTGCGGATTCCGTGCTCCTGAGAGCAAGAAAGATATTAGCCCAGATTCTGCGTCAAGTGTTAATCGGCCTCAGGCAGGCGTTCTGCCAGGGACGATGCTGCGGAGTGGCCGTAGCGGACCATGGACCATCGGCCGGGACCGCCCTCGAGCACATTCCAGTGCGCGTGCGGCAGCTTGCCGAGCACCTGGGAATGCACGTCGAGGCCGAGCAGCGCGAGCGAGCCGAGCATGATCGCCGAGCCGTGGCTCACCACGACCGCCATGCGCGCACCCTCGCACGCCGCGATGAGGCCCTCCGCCACCCGCTCCGCGACCTCGGCGGCTCCGCCCCAGCCCTCGATGTCCGGGTCGAGCCCTCGCATGCGCCGCTCATAGCCCTCGGGCCACCGTGCACGCACCTCGTCCCAGGTGAGGCCCTCCCACGCGCCGTAGGAGCGCTGCGTGAGGCGCGCGTCGGGCTTCGCGGGCACCCCCGTGACCGCGGACAGCTCCGCCGCGGTGTCAGCCGCGCGCAGCAAGGGCGAGCACACGATGCGGTCGGGGATCCCGTACTCGCGCGCGAGCGCCTGAGCGGCGGCCCTGGCATCGGCGCGGCCCTCGTCCCCGAGAGGCACGTCGAGCGACCCCTGGAGGCGGCCCTCGGCGTTGAAGCCGGTACGGCCGTGGCGCATGAGCACGAGGACGGTCACAGCGACCTCCCCGGTGCGGGCGCACCCACGTTGTGCGCCTCGAGGGACCATCCGCCGGCGGCGGCGGGGACCAGCCGCGACCATGCCGCGTTGTGAAGGCTGCCGAGCGTGCGCCCCTCGAAGGGCAACCCGAGCAGCGCGAGGAGCAGCATGCGTCCCGAGGAGCCGTGCGCGACCAGGACAAGGTCCCCCGCCACGCTCGCGGTCCAGTCGTCGACCGCGGCGACCATGCGCGCCGCCACCTCGGCGTGGCTCTCGTACCCGTCGAAATCCGGCTCGAAGCCGGCGCGCCAGGCCGCGTCCTCGTCGGGGTAGCGCTCGGCGCGCTCGTGCCCCAGGAGGCCCTCCCACGGTCCGTAGCGCCGTTCTGCGAGACGCGCGTCCCGGTGAAGCGCGACCGGGCGGTCACCCACGATGATCCGTGCGGTCTCCGCCGCGCGGTCGAGGTGCGAGGACACGACCACGGCATCGTCGGCGAGCTCCGGCCACAGGGATGATGCGGCGGCGTGCGCCTGCGCGCGGCCCGTCGAGTTGAGCGGGATGTCCGTGGACCCCTGGAGCCTGCCCTCGCGGTTCCAGTCGGTCTGGCCGTGGCGGACCAGGAACAGCCGCGTCACTCCCCCAGCCCGAGGTCGATGACCGGGCAGTCCTTCCAGAGCCGCTCGAGCTCGTAGTACCCGCGCTCCTCGTCGTGCATGACATGCACGATCACGTCGTTGAAGTCGAGCAGCGCCCAGCGCCCTTCGCGGATGCCCTCGCGCCGCGCGGCCTTCGCGCCGAGCCCGTGCAGCGCCTCCTCGACGGCCTCGGCCACCGCGACCACCTGACGCTCGTTGGACGCCGATGCGATGACGAACGCGTCCGCGAGCGGCAGATGCGCCGACACGTCGAGCGCGACGATGTCCTCGGCCTTCTTCGCGTCGGCGGCGTGCGCGGCGGCACGGACCAGCTCGAGCGCCCTCTCCGTGGCCGTCATCCGGCGTTCCCCGTGAGGTGCCACACGAGCACACCGAGCAGGAAGGCGACCGCACCGATCACCGCGAGGTGCGCCCACGCGAAGTGGTGCGCCCCCTCCTCGGTGTCCTCGGGCATCGGACGGCGCAGGAACTCGGCCGCCGTGGTGTCCGTCTCGCGCGCGGCGTCGCCCACGTGGCCCGACGGCGCGGTGCCGGCGGAGGTCGCCGAACCCGCGTACCCGTGCATGATCTTGGTGAAGTCGGGGACCGGGATGTCCTCCGACGGCGCGTAGTCCGCGACCTCGCGGGGCTGCGCCTGAGCGAGCGGGTGCGAGTCCCACACCGTGGGAGCCGAGGCGGCGGCGGGGGCCACCGGGCGCAGGCCCGCCGGCACGATGGCGGCTCCGCCGGTCGGGGTCGCCAGCGCGGGCTCCGGCTGAGCCTCGACGGGCGCAGCGGGCTGCTCGGGCGTGGTCGGTGCCGCGACGGTCTCGCCGTAGCCGGGGGTGATGTCCTCCTGCGCCGCGAGCGCGTAGACCTCGGCCGGGTCGAGCACCTCGGTGGCCTGCGTGTCCGGGCCCTGGGCGGGCGGCGCCCAGAACGGATCGAGGCCGGCGGGCTCCTCGGAGCGGGCCTCAGACTCAGTCTCGGGCTCGGGCTCGACCGCCTCGGTACCGGCGTCCTCGACCGGCTCCTCGACCGGCGCGTGCGCGGCCTCGGGCGCGGGCGCCTCGTCGGCAGCGTGCACCCGGTGGATCTGCTGGGTCGCGTTGATCCCGGCCATCGCCTGCGCGGTCAGCCTGCGGATCTCCGCGGCCGGGTCCTCCTCCGGCTCCGCAGGGGCGGCCGCCGACTCGCCGCCGTGCGGCTCGTCCTCGCGGGCCTCGTCCTCGAGAGGCTCGGCGGAGGGCTCCTCCGTGAAGGTCTCCGCCTCGCCCTGCTGACGCTCCTCGAGGCGTCGCGCCTGGAGCGAGCCGGGCGGGAACAGGTGGCGGTACTCCTCCGGGATCGCGTCGATCGCGCCGCTGGGGAGCGGCTCCTCCAACGGCGCGGGCTGAGCCGCCTCATCGTCGACAGGCGCCTGCTCCTGCGCCGCGGCGACCTCGGCAGCGAAGCCCTCCCACGGGGCCGCGAGCTGCACTGGCTCAGGCTCGGGCTCGGACTCGGGCTCCGGCTCGACGACAGCCTCGGGCTCCGGCTCGGGCTCCGGCTCCGGCTCGACGACAGCCTCCGGCTCCGGCTCGGGCTCGGGCTCGGGCTCGACGACAGCCTCCGGCTCGGGCTCGGCCTCGACGACAGCCTCGGGCTCGACGACGGCCTCGGGCTCCGGCTCAGGTGCCGGCTCTGCCGCGCGGCGACGCGCGATGAGCTCCTGCGCGTCGAGCATCTCGGGTGTCATCGCGGGCAGCTGGCCCGTCGCGATGAGCTCCTCCTCGCGCGTCCACGTCTCGAGAGGGCGCTGCGCGCGCTCGAGCTCGCGACGCTCCTTGCGCGTGAGCGGCGTGCCGTCCGGGTGCGTCTCCGGTCCGGCGACGTTGGTGGGGATGGGTGTGGTGGGCTGGTCCGGGGCGGCCTTCCTGGCCTCGACCTCGCGACGCTCTCTGCGCGACAAAGGCCTGCCCTGGTCAGTCATCAAGTCCTCCGTAGTAGAGCCCGTTCTCGGCGATGTAGTCGGCCACGGATCGGGGTACAAGGTAGCGGATCGGCAACCCGGCCCTCACCCGGCGACGCACATCGGTAGACGATATCGCCAGGGCGGGAGCCTCCACCAGGATATGCGGCGTGTCGCCCTCAGCCAAAGAGTGACCTGGACGTGTCACGCCCACGAAGGTGGCCAGCTCGAGGAGCCGTTCCGGCTCCCTCCACTCCGGCAGCCTGGCGATCGCATCGGCCCCCGTGATGAAGAACAGCTCCGCATCGGGCCGCTGCTCCCGCAGGTCCGTCAGGGTGTCGACGGTGTAGGTCACCCCGCCGCGCTCGATGTCCACGGGCGACACCGCGAAGCGGTCGTCCTCGGCGGCCGCGAGCTCGCACATCGCGAGCCGGTGCGCGGGCGTCTCGGTGTCGTACCCCTGCTTGAACGGCTGCGAGTGCGCCGGGGTCAGCAGGATCTGATCCAGGCCCAGCCGCGCGCACACCTCCGATGCCGCGGCGAGATGGCCGTGGTGGATCGGGTCGAACGTGCCGCCCAGCACGCCCACGCGAGCGAGGGGCGTGCTCACGTCAGTGACGCGTGCCGACGCTCCGGAACGCGTACGTCACGAACAGCAGCCCCATGAGCGCGGTGAATGCGAGCAGGCCGATCGCCTCGGCCGGGATGGG
The DNA here is from genome assembly GCF_000971115.1 of Demequina gelatinilytica. Classification (GTDB taxonomy): domain Bacteria; phylum Actinomycetota; class Actinomycetes; order Actinomycetales; family Demequinaceae; genus Demequina; species Demequina gelatinilytica. The sequence continues at coordinate 95,326 of NZ_BBLV01000008.1, forward strand.
CAGCTCGTTGACGACGTGCGACGTGGTCTCGACGGCCTCGGTGATCATGGGGACTCCTCCTGTTGTCTCCCGCGATTATGGCACCGATGCGTGAGCCTGGGTGCGCATCGTGACCTCAGGGACGGATGTGGCCCTCGCCGTACGCGACCCAGGTGGTCGTGGTGAGCTCGCCGAGGCCCATCGGGCCGCGCGCGTGCAGCTTCTGGGTCGAGATCCCGATCTCGGCCCCGAGCCCGAACTCGCCGCCATCCGTGAAGCGCGTCGAGGCGTTGACCATGACGGCGGCCGAGTCGATGTGCGCGACGAAGCGCTGCGAGGCGTCGATGTCGTTGGTGACGATCGCCTCGGTGTGACCGGTCGAGTAGCGCGCGATGTGCTGGAGCGCCTCCTCCATGGAGTCGACCACCTTGACCGCGAGGTCGAGCGACAGGTACTCGGTCGCCCAGTCCTCCTCGGTCGCCGGCACCGTGGGCACGTTCGCCGGTGCGAGGTCCGCCGCGGCATCGTCGGCATGGATGGTGACCCCCGCCTCGTGGAGCGCCTCGAGGATCACCGGCAGGTTGTCCGCGCAGTCCTTGTGGACCAGCAGCGTCTCCGCGGCGTTGCACACGCCGACGCGATGGGTCTTGGAGTTGAGCACGATCGCGAGCGAGCGCTCGAGCGGCGCGGAGGCGTCGAGGTAGACGTGGCAGTTGCCCTCGCCGGTCTCGATCGCGGGCACCGTGGACTCGCGGACCACGGTCTGGATGAGGTCGCGGCCGCCGCGCGGGACCAGCACATCGACCAGCCCGCGCGCGTTCATCAGCACCTTCGCGCCGGGGCGCCCGTACGCGTCGATCGACTGCACGGCGTCGCGGGGCAGGCCCACGGACTCGAGAGCGTCCTGGAGCACGGCGACGATGACCTCGTTGGAGCTCGCTGCCGCCGAGCCGCCGCGCAGCACCGCCGCGTTGCCGGACTTGAGCGACAGCCCCGCGGCGTCGACGGTGACGTTGGGCCGCGCCTCGTAGATCATGCCGACCACGCCCATCGGGACGGCCTTCTGGATGAGGCGGATGCCGTTGGGAAGCGTCGAGCCGCGCTTGATCTCGCCCACGGGGTCGGGCAGCGTCGCGACGTAGCGCAGCGCCTCCGCGATCTTGGCGATGCGGCCCTCGTCGAGCGCAAGGCGGTCGAGCAGACCCGGGCTCATGTCGTTCGCGCGGCCCCGCTCGAGGTCCTCGGCGTTCGCCTCGACGATGCGTGCCGCCTGGGCGACCAGCGCATCGGCCATCGCGTGCAGGGCGTCGTTCTTGACGGTCGTGGTGGCCGTCGCGAGCGCGCGGGACGCGAGCTTCGCTCGGCGGCAGGCCTCGAGGACGGCGGACTCGATGTCGGTGGGGATCGCGGTCTCGGTCATGTCTGTCGAGTGTAGGAGCCCGGAAGGTGCCTGCCCAGGGCGAGGTGGCACCTTCCCCCTTCCCCCCTCCTGACAGCAGCAACGGATCTCGCGGCGACACGCCGCGCTGCATAGCGCGACGGGGCCGACACGCCGTCAACCCGGGACACGTTCCGTTGGAACTGTCGGGGAAGGCTGTCAGCGGGCTACAGCACCACGAGGTGGTCGATGTGGATGAGCTCGCGCGCATACGCCTCGCCCAGCACCTCGCCGAGCGCCTCCGTGGAGAGCCCCTTCATGCGGTCGGCCTCGTCGGAGGAGAACCCGGCGAAGCCGCGCGCGACCAGCGCGCCGTCGAGCGCGATCAGGTCCACCGGCTCCCCCGCCTCGAAGTCGCCCCGGATCTCCACCACGCCTGCCGCGAGCAGCGACGCCTGACGGCCGCGCAGCGCCCGCACCGCGCCGTCGTCGAGGACGATGCCTCCGCGGGTCTTCGCGGCGTCCGCGAGCCATTGGAGGCGCGTGGTCTCGGCCTTGCCCGTGGGGTGGAACAGCGTGCCCACGTCCTCCCCCGCGACGGCGCGTGCCGCATCGTGCGCCCCGGCGAGGACCACCCGCACGCCCGACGCCGTCGCGAGCGACGCGGCCTCGATCTTGGTGATCATGCCGCCGGTGCCCACCGCCGAGCCGCGACGGGAGATGTCGATCCCGTGGAGGTCCTCGGCGCCCCGCACCTCCGAGATCCGGCTGGCCCCAGGACTGTCGGGCGCGGCCGTGTAGAGCGCGTCCACGTCGGTGAGCAGCACCAAGGCGTCGGCCCGGACGGCCGTCGCGACCAGCGCCGCGAGGCGGTCGTTGTCGCCGAACCGGATCTCGTCCGTCGCGACCGTGTCGTTCTCGTTGATGATGGGCACCACGCCGAGCGCAAGGAGCGACTCGAGCGCGCGGCGGGCGTTGCCGTAGTGCGCGCGGCGGACCATGTCATCCGCCGTGAGCAGCACCTGGCCGACCGTGAGCCCGTATCGCGCGAACGCGACCGTGTACGCGTGCACCAGCTTGCCCTGTCCCACCGACGCCGCGGCCTGCTGCAGCTCGAGGTTGGTGGGCCGCGCGCTCAGCCCGAGCGGACCGATTCCCGCCGCGATGGAGCCCGAGGTCACCAGCAGCACCTCGCGGCCGCCGACCCGGGCCTCGCCCAGCACATCGACCAGCGCGCCCAGGCGGGCCTCGTCGAGCTGTCCCCCCGGCCCGGTGAGCGACGACGACCCGACCTTGACGACGATGCGCCGTGCCTGCGCCACAGCGGTGCGCGCCTCGCTCACGTGACCTCCCGGGGGACGGATACCTGCGAGAAGGCTACTCGTCGTCCTGGGACGGATCGGTCCAGTGGCCCGCGTCGCGCTCGGTCCACAGCTCCTTGCGAGCCGCGGCGCGCGCGTCCATGGTCTCCTTGTGCTCCTGGCGCTTCTCAGCACGCGTCGCACGGTGGTGACGCTCGTGCTGCTCGATGCGAAGGTCGGAGCCGCGCTGGCCCAGCAGCTCGGCGCCGGCCATCATGGTCGGCTCCCAGTCGAACATGATGCCGCCCTGGCGCGGACCGATGACGACCTCGCAGCCGGGGGTCGCGCCCGCCTTGAACAGCCGCTCCTCGACGCCCGCCTTGGCGAGGCGGTCGGCCAGGTAGCCCACGGCCTCGTCGTTGGCGAAGTTGGTCTGCTTGACCCAGCGCTCGACCTTGGCGCCGCGCACCTGGTAGTAGTCCTCGGCGCCGTCGCGCACATGCGTGACGGTGAAGCCGGACTCGTCGACGGCCTTGGGCCGGATGACGATGGGCGCCTTCTCGAGGACGGGCACCTTCGCGCGCTCCTCGGCGACCATCGCGGCGAGCGCGAAGCCCAGCTCGCGTAGGCCCTCGTGGCTCACGGCGCTGACCTCGAAGATGGGCATCCCGCGCTCCTCGAGCTCGGGCCGCACGATCTCGGCGAGGTCCTTGCCGTCGGGGATGTCGATCTTGTTGAGGATGATGATCTGCGGACGCTCGGCGAGCGGCACGCCGCTGATCGCCTCGTCGCCCGAGTACGCGCGCAGCTCCTTCGAGATGATGTCGAGGTCGCGCAGCGGGTCGCGCTCGGTCTCGAGGGTCGCGGTGTCGAGCACATGCGCGATCACCGAGCAGCGCTCGATGTGGCGCAGGAAGTCGTGTCCCAGGCCCTTGCCCTCGGAGGCACCCTCGATGAGGCCGGGCACGTCCGCGATCGTGTACTTGGTCCCGCCCGACTCCACGACGCCCAGGTTGGGCACCAGCGTGGTGAACGGGTAGTCCGCGATCTTGGGGCGCACGCGGCTCATCGCGGCGATGATCGACGACTTGCCCGCGCTCGGGAAGCCCACGAGCGCGACGTCGGCGATGGACTTGAGCTCGAGGACGGCGGTCGCCTCCTCGCCCGGCTCGCCCAGCAGCGCGAAGCCGGGGGCCTTGCGCTTCTGCGTGGCCAGGGCCGCGTTGCCCAGGCCGCCGCGGCCGCCCTGCGCGAGCACGTGCTCGGCGCCTTCGCCGACCAGGTCCGCGAGGACCTCGCCGTCCTTGGTCTTGACGATGGTGCCGCTCGGCACGCCCAGGCGCAGGTCGGCGGCGTTCGCGCCGTGGCGCATGTCGCCGGCGCCCTGCTTGCCGTTCTCCGCGGTGCGGTGCGGGGCGTGGTGATAGTCGAGCAGCGTGGTGACCTGCGGGTCGACCACGAGGATGACGGAGCCGCCGCGGCCGCCGTTGCCGCCGTCGGGGCCGCCGAGCGGCTTGAACTTCTCGCGGTGCACGGAGGCGACGCCGTGGCCACCGTTGCCCGCCGTGACGTGAAGCGTCACGCGGTCGACGAACGATGCCATGGGTGCCTCCTGAGACGTGGCCGGACGGTGCGCGCTCGAGCGGGCGCCGCATCGTCCTCAGCCTAGATATGAGTCAGGGGCGTCGCCTCGCGGCGCCGCCCCTGACTGGTAAAGCTCTGTGATCGAGTGCTTACGCCTCGACGATGTCGATGACCTTGCGGCCACGACGCTGACCGAACTGCACCGCACCGGCGGTCAGCGCGAACAAGGTGTCATCCTTGCCACGACCGACGTTGAGGCCGGGGTGGAAGTGGGTGCCACGCTGGCGGACGATGATCTCGCCGGCGTTGACGACCTGACCACCGAAGCGCTTCACGCCCAGGTACTGGGCGTTCGAGTCACGACCGTTGCGCGAGGAGCTCGCGCCCTTCTTGTGTGCCATGAGTGTCTCCTCGCTTACTTGATGCCGGTGACCTTGAGGCGCGTGAGGTCCTGGCGGTGACCAATGCGCTTGCGGTAACCAGTCTTGTTCTTGTACTTGAGGATGGTGATCTTCGGGCCGCGCTCGTCGCGCACCACCTCAGCGGTCACCTTCACCTTGGAGAGCGCCTTCGCGTCGGCGGTGACCTTGTCACCGTCGACGAGCAGCACCGGAGCGAGCTCGACGGTCGAACCGGCGTCTGCCTTCAGACGGTCGACCACGACGATGTCGCCCACGGAGACCTTCTCCTGGCGGCCACCGGCCTTCACAATCGCGTACACCATGATTTTTCCTCGTGAAACTCGTTGATGAACCCCAGACGGGGTCAGATTTCCTGCCGCAGCCGCTCCCCAGAGGGCGCAGGCAGGGCCTCAGCGCTCGGCGCGCCGACGTACAAATGTACCCGCTTCACCACGGCTCGGTCAAACCGAGAGCCATGATCGGCGAGTCGCCACCCCGGCCGCGTTGACGGCCTCCGAGGAGCTCGTTGCGACATGCCGTCGCCGGCACGTCCGGGGACCATCCTACCGGGCCCGCAGGGCCCGCCTGGCCCCGGAAGCGCCTCGCCGCGCTCCTGGGCCCGGAGATGCGACGAGGCGCGTCCCTCGCGGGACGCGCCTCGTTCACGATGCAGCGGGACGGGCCTACCGGCCGTCCTCCTGCACGTCGGGCTCAGGCAGCACGATGGGCACGTCGATGACCTTGTCCGCGTCGCCCGCGTCCGTCACGACCTCGTCGTGGTGGTGCGCCTTCTCGGCGGCCGCGGCGATCGAGGCGAGGGTCGCCTTGACGGCGGCACGGGCCTCCTCGCGGTCGTCGAGCGCGTGGGTCTCCCCCTGCACGGGACCGTGGTGGACCTCGGGCTCGGGTTGCTTGGGCTCAGGCTGCGGCTGCTTCTGCTGCTGCCCGCCCTGCTGGCCCTGGCTCTGACCCCTGTTCTGCTGCCCGCCACGCGAGCCGCGCGAACGGCGCGCCTCGGGCTGCTTCTCGCTCGCCTCGGCCACGGGCTCGCCGTGGACCAGGAAGCCGCGGCCCTTGCAGTGCTCGCAGGTCTCGGAGAACGCCTCGACCAGGCCCTGGCCCACGCGCTTGCGCGTCATCTGCACCAGGCCCAGCGAGGTGACCTCGGCCACCTGGTGCTTGGTGCGGTCACGGCCCAGGCATTCGATGAGGCGGCGCAGCACACGGTCGCGGTTGGCCTCGAGCAGCATGTCGACGAAGTCGATGACGATGATGCCGCCGATGTCGCGCAGACGCAGCTGGCGGACGATCTCCTCGGCCGCCTCGAGGTTGTTGAGCGTCATCGTCTCCTCGAGCGTGCCGCCCTTGCCGACGAACTTGCCCGTGTTGACGTCGATGACCGTCATCGCCTCGGTGCGGTCGATGACCAGCGAGCCGCCCGAGGGCAGCCAGACCTTGCGGTCCATGCCCTTGGCGAGCTGCTCGTCGATGCGGGACTCCGCGAACACGTCGCGGTCGCCCGTGAACTTGTGCAGGCGCGGCATGAGGTCCGGCGCGACCTGGCCGACGTACATGGACAGCGAGTTCCACGTGTCGTCGCCCTGGATGGTGAGCGAGTCGAAGTCCTCGTTGAAGATGTCGCGCACCACGCGGATGGCCATGTCGGGCTCGCCGCGCAGCAGCTTCGGCGCCTTGGTGCCGGGCTTCGACTCGTCGAGGATGGTCTGCCACTGGCGCTTGAGGCGCTCGACGTCCGCGCGGAGCTCCTCCTCCGAGGCGCCCTCGGCCGCGGTGCGCACGATCACGCCCGCGTCGGACGGGATGACCTCGCGCAGCAGCTTCTTGAGGCGGTTGCGCTCGGTGTCGGGGAGCTTGCGGGAGATGCCGGTGACACCGCCGCCGGGCACGTAGACCAGGAAGCGGCCCGCGAGCGAGATCTGCGAAGTGACGCGGGCGCCCTTGTGGCCGATCGGGTCCTTGGTGACCTGCACCATGACCGTGTCGCCGGGCTTGAGCGCGAGCTCGATGCGCTTGGCCTTGCCCTCGAGGCCCGCGGCGTCCCAGTTGACCTCGCCGGCGTAGAGCACGGCGTTGCGGCCGCGGCCGATGTCGACGAACGCGGCCTCCATACCGGGCAGCACGTTCTGGATGCGGCCCAGGTAGACGTTGCCCGCCATCGACTGCTGCGCCTGGTGGGACACGTAGTGCTCGACCAGGACATCGTCCTCGAGCACGGCGATCTGGACGCGGCCGTCCTTCTCGCGCACCACCATCGAGCGCTTGACGGACTCGCGACGCGCGAGGAACTCGGCCTCGGAGATCACGGGCCGGCGGCGCTGGCCGTCGCGGGAGTCGCGACGACGCTGGCGCTTGGCCTGGAGACGGGTCGAGCCCTGGAGCTGGTCGTCGCTCGAGGACGAGGAGCCCCCGGAGGAGCCGGAGCCCGAGCCGGAACGCGAGCCGCGGCTGCGGCGGCGACGGCGACGCGAGCCGCCCTCACCCTCGCCGTCGCCCTCGCCCGGGGCGTCGGCCTGGTCGCCCTCGGCCTGCTCTGCGGCCTTGTCGGACTCGGCGGGCTCGACGGAAGCGTCCTCGCCGCCCTCGGTGGCCTCGCCGCCCTCGCCGGGCTTCTTCTTGCCACGGCCGCGACCGCCACGGCGACGGCGACGGCGCGCCGCGCCCTCGGAGTCGTCGTCGGAGCCGTCGTCGCCCTGGGACGGGGCCTCGGATGCGTCGGCGGCCTTCTCGGACGCCTTCGCCGCAGGCTTGTCGGCGGGCTTGTCCGCCGCCTTGTCGGAGCCCTCGGGCTTCTCGGTGGGCTGCTCGCCCTCGGCCTCGGCGGGCTTGTCCGCCTTGGGCTTCTTCTTCGCGGTCGAGCGCTTCCGCTTGGGCTTGTCCTCGCCGCTGTCACCGCCGGCCGATGCGGCGGGCGCCGCGGGCTCGGGAGCCGAGAACGGCGACGCCGCGGGCGGCGTCACCGCGGCAGGCGGTCCGGCGGGCGCCGACGCTCGGCGCGAACGGGTGGGCTCCGGCGCCTGGAACAGCGGCGCAGCCACGGGGCTTTCGGGGGTGGTGTTTTCCTCGCTCACGCGGGTACCTCGAATCGAGACCGCCCACACGCGGTCTCGACATCATCGTCGTTCGCGGCTCACGGATGGTGACCACGGAAGTCTGCTGGTCGCGGCGGACAGCGGCGATGGTGAGCGCCTATCCCCGATTTCCCACCTGCGGCCTGTAGGCCGGCGAGATCGGTCGAGACTGGCTGCTGCGTCCTTGCTGCGTCTGTCGCGCGGTTGACGCCCGGTGTGGCTGGACGTCTGACCTGCCCGCCATTGTGTCACAGGCGGCTCGCATCCCGGGCATCCGCGGGTCCGCGCGCCGCAATTTCCTGCTCGGCACAACGCCGTGATCCCTGACACGAGGCGAGCCGTAGGCGACGATGCTGGTGTCGGCAGGACGGGCGGGACCATCGTCCCGATGCGACGAAGGTCCCTGCGCACTAGTTTCTCTGCTTAAGTAACCAAGGAGGTCCCCGCCCATGGAAGCGCTTGAACTCGCGCGCTGGCAGTTCGGCATCACGACGGTCTACCACTTCGTCCTGGTGCCCCTCACCATCGGACTGTCGGTCCTCGTCGCGATCATGCAGACGGCCTGGGTCCGCACCGGCAACGAGAAGTGGCTGCGCCTGACCAAGTTCTACGGGAAGCTGCTGCTCATCAACTTCTCGCTGGGCATCGCCACCGGCATCGTCCAGGAGTTCCAGTTCGGCATGAGCTGGTCCGAGTACTCGCGCTTCGTCGGCGACGTGTTCGGCGCCCCGCTCGCGATGGAGGCGCTGCTCGCGTTCTTCCTCGAGTCGACCTTCCTGGGGCTGTGGATCTTCGGCTGGGACCGGCTGCCCAAGAAGCTGCATCTGCTCACCGTGTGGGCCTTCGCGATCGGCTCGACGCTCTCGGCCTACTTCATCATCGCCGCCAACTCGTGGATGCAGCACCCCGTCGGCGCCGAGTACAACCCCGAGACGGGCCGCGCCGAGATGACCGACATCGGCGCCGTGCTCACGAACAACACGACGCTGGTCGCGTTCCCGCACGTGATCGCCACGGCGTTCCTGGTGGCAGGCACGTTCGTCGCCGGCATCGCCGTCTACTGGATGTTCCGCCGTCAGCGCCAGGACGCGGACCACGCCGACCTCCCGATGTACCGCACGGCCGCGCGCTTCGGCGCGCTGGTCATGATCCTGTCGGGCATCGCGGTCATCATCACCGGCGACCTGCAGGCGAAGCTGATGTTCAAGCAGCAGCCCATCAAGATGGCCGCCGCCGAGGGCCTGTGCGAGTCGGAGCAGCCGGCCGCGTTCTCGATCCTCACGATCGGCAACCTCGCGGGCGACGACTGCGAGTCCGTCAACCACATCATCACCATCCCGGGCCTGCTGTCCTACATGGCCACGGGCGACTGGAACGCGGAGGTCACGGGCCTCGACGAGCTCCAGGAGCAGTACGCCGAGCGCTACGGCGCGACGACCGCCGACGGCGAGGAGATCACCTACCAGCCCAACCTCGCGGTGACGTACTGGTCGTTCCGCCTCATGATCGGGCTCGCGGCGTTCTCCGCCGCACTCGCGCTGGGCATCTTCTGGTTCACCCGGAAGAAGGGCGCCGCGCTGCCCAAGTGGATGAGCACGCTCGCGCTCGTGTCGCTCCCGATGCCGTTCGCCGCGGCCAGCTTCGGCTGGATCTTCACGGAGATGGGGCGCCAGCCGTTCGTCGTGGCGCCCAACCCGACCGGATCCGACCAGGTGATGCTCATGACGCAGTTCGGCGTCTCCTCGTCGGTCAGCGCCGGCGAGATCCTCACGTCGATGATCACGTTCACCGTGGTGTACGCCGTGCTCGCCGTGTTCTGGTTCCGCCTCATGCAGCGGTACGCCGTCGAGGGCGCACCGCGGGTCGAGGAGCCCACCGTCCGATCCGACGACGACGCGACCCCGCTGTCGTTCGCGTACTGAGGAGTCCCCGCTCATGTCTCTTCCTGAGTTCTGGTTCATCCTGATCGCCGTCCTGTGGACGGGCTACCTGGTCCTCGAGGGCTTCGACTTCGGCGTCGGCATGCTCATGCCGATCATCGGCCGATCCAACAAGGGCCGCCGCGTGGTGCTCAACACCATCGGCCCCGTGTGGGACGGCAACGAGGTGTGGCTCCTCACCGCTGGCGGCGCGACCTTCGCCGCCTTCCCGGAGTGGTACGCGACCCTGTTCTCCGGCTTCTACCTGCCGCTGCTGCTCATCCTGGTCGCGCTCATCGTCCGCGCGGTCGCGATCGAGTACCGCGGCAAGATCAACGACCAGACCTGGCGCACCCGCTGGGACTACGTGATCATCGGATCCGCGTGGGTGCCCTCGATCCTGTGGGGCGTCGCGTTCGCGAACCTGGTCCGCGGTGTCAACCTCGACGCCGACCACCAGTACGCGGGCAACTTCTTCGACCTGCTCAACCCGTTCGCCCTGCTCGGCGGCCTGGTGACGCTCGCGATCTTCCTGTCCCACGGCGCGATCTTCCTGTCGCTCAAGACCGACGGCGAGATCCGTGAGCGCTCGGAGGCGTTCGCCCGCAAGGCGTCGCTCGTCGCGATCGTGGTGGCCGGTGTGTGGGCCGTGTGGGCGCAGCTCGCGTACTCCCGCAACACGTGGACCTGGGCCGCCGTCGCGCTCGCCGCGGTCGCCCTGGTGGGTGCGTGGTTCTCGACCGTCAAGGGCCGCTTCGGCTGGGCGTTCGTGTCCAACGCGATCGCGATCGTGGGCGCGGTGGTGCTGATCTTCGGCGCGATGTTCCCCAACGTCATGCCGGCGCTCGACGAGGCGAACTCGCTCACGGTCGACAACGCGTCGTCGACCGACTACACGCTCACGGTGATGACCTGGGTCGCGGTCGTGATGACGCCCGTGGTGCTGGCCTACCAGGCGTGGACCTACTGGGTGTTCCGCAAGCGCCTGTCGATGGAGCACATCCCCGAGCACAACGAGCTCACCTTCTTCCCGAAGCGGAAGACCAACGCCTAGATGAAGCCCATCGATCCGAGGCTCATCCGTCGGATCGGCCCGGCCCGCCGTTACATCCTCGTGACGGCGGGCTTGGGCTTTCTGACGGCCCTGCTGATCCTCGCCCAGGCGCTGCTCGTCGCGCGGCTGCTCGCGCCGGTCCTCTCCCCCACCGACCTCACGGACGACGGGCTGCACTGGTGGGGGCGTCTGGTGCCGGAGGGCGCCCGCACCCTCGCGACCGGGCTGAGCCTCCTGGCGCTCGTCGTGCTCACCCGAACCGCGCTCGCCTGGCTCCAGGAGCGCCTCGCGCACCGCGCCGGCGTGCGCGTGATCTCGGAGCTGCGCGAGCGGGTCGTCGCGCATGTCGCATCCCGGGGCCCACGCTGGGACACCGGAGGGCGCACCGCACAGGTCGCCACGCTCGTGACCCGCGGGCTCGACGACCTCCTCCCGTACTTCGTGCGCTACCTGCCGCAGCTCGCGCTCGCGCTCACGGTGACCCCCGTGATGATCGTGGTGATCCTCGGCCTCGACTGGCTGTCCGCCGTGATCGTGGTCGCCACGCTGCCGCTCGTGCCGATCTTCATGATCCTCGTCGGGCTCGTCACGCAGGAGCGCTCCGCGCGTCATCTCGCCGCGATGCAGCGCCTCGGCGCGCGCACCCTGGATCTCATCGAGGGCCTCCCCACGCTCAAGGCGCTCGGCCGTGAGCATGGACCGGCCGCGCGCGTGCGCGAGCTCGGCGACGCGCAGCGGCGCGCCACCATGGGATCGCTCCGGGTGGCGTTCCTGTCGGGCATGGTGCTCGAGCTGCTCACCACCCTCGCCGTCGCGATCGTCGCGGTGACCATGGGCTTCCGGCTGGTCGCCGGAGGCATCGGCATCGAGACCGCGCTCGCGGTGCTCGTGCTCGCCCCCGAGGCGTACCTGCCGCTGCGCAACGTCGGCATGCACTTCCACGCGTCCGCGGACGGCCTCGCGGCCGCCGACGCGGCGTTCACGCTTCTCGACGAGCCGGACGCCGCTCCGGCACGCGCGTCGCTCGGCGACGCTCCCCACCCGCGCGGTCGTGCGATCGACGTCGCCGGGCTGTCGGTCGCGACGCCGGGCGGCGCCCGCCTCGCCCCCGCCGACCTCTCCTTCTCCGCCGCGCCGGGCGCGCTCACGGCGCTGCGCGGGCCCAACGGCGAGGGCAAGTCGACCGCCCTGCTGGCGCTCACCGGCCTCCTCACGCCCGATGCCGGCGCGGTGGCCGTGGGAGGCGTGCCGGTCCTCACGGCGCAGGAGGCCGTCGACGAGGCCTCGTGGCTCGCCCATCTCGCGTGGGTGCCCCAGCGTCCCGACCTCGGTCCCGCGGGACGGACCCTGTCGCTCGGCCAGCGCCAGCGCGAGGCGCTCGCGCGCGCGTTCGACTCGGGCCGACCCGTGGTGCTCCTCGACGAGCCCACCGCGCACCTCGACCGCGCCTCGCGCGGCGACGTCATCGCCCGCATGCGCGCGCTCGCCGACGCGGGCGCGACCGTGATCGTGGCGACCCACGAGGACGAGGTCCTCGCGGCGGCCGACGCGGTGGTCGAGGTCACCGCCGCACGGACCGGGACGCCCTCATGAGCGCCGCGTCCCGCTCCGACCTGGACGTGCTCCGCGAGGCGATCCGCGAGACCGGCGTGTCCCGCTGGGCCGTGGTCCGCGCCGTGCTCGCCGGCACCATGGCGTTGGGCTCCGCGGTCGGGCTCGCTGCCGTCGCCGCGTGGCTCATCGCGAAGGCCGCTCAGATGCCGTCCCCCGCCGACATCGCCCTCGCGGCCACCATCGTGCGCTTCTTCGGCATCTCGCGGGGCCTGTTCCGCTACCTCGAGCGCCTCGCGAGCCACGACGCCGCGCTGCGAGGAGTCGTCACCCTGCGCGAACGCGCGTACAGCCGGCTCGCGGGGTCCGATGCGCACCGGATCCTCGGGCTCCGCCGCGGTGACATCGTCGCCCGCATGGGCGCGGACCTCGACGCGATCGGGGACGTGCTCGTGAGGGCCGTCATCCCCGTCGCGGTCGCGGTGACGGTGTCCGCGATCTCCGTCGGGATCGTCGCCGCGATCCTGCCCCTCGCCGGTGCGGTGCTCGCGGTATGCCTGGTGCTCGCGGGCGCGGTGCCCGCGGTGCTCACGGCGCGCTCGGCGCGCATCGCCGCCGTCGTAGGCACGCGCGCTCGCGCGGAGGTCTCCGCCGCGGCGCTGTCCGCGATGGACGGGGCGACCGAGCATCGGGTCTGGGGCACCCGCGGCGAGGCCGCGGAGGCGCTCGCCCGTGCCGACGTCGAGTCCGAGCGCTCGCACGAGCTCGCTGCGCGACCCGCGGCCTGGGCCGCCGGCTCCCAGGCTCTCTTCTCGGGTATCGCGCTCGTGGCCCTGGTCGCCATGGGCGTCATGGCCGTCCACGCGGGCGACCTCGACGGTCCGCTCGCAGCCGTGGTCGCGCTGCTCCCGCTGGCCGCCTTCGAGGCCGTCGGCGCTGTTCCGCCGGCGGTGCAGCAGTACTTCCGCTCGGCGGCCGCGGCGCGCCGTCTCGCGGAGCTCACGGACGACGCGGACGCCGCCGGGCAGGCGTCGGCCACCTCCGAGGCCTCCACGCCGGACGCCGCGTCGCTCGCGCTCGACGGGCTGAGCGTCGCGTGGCCGGGTATGACCCCGACGCCGCCCGTGACCGCCACGGTCGCTCCAGGCGAGGTCCTCGCCGTCGTGGGACGCTCGGGTGTGGGCAAGACGACGATGCTCGCCACCATCGCGGGCGCGCTTCCGCCGGCGGCCGGGTCCGTGCGGATCGGCGGCACCGACGCCTCCCCCGCGCTCACGGGCTCCGTGGTCGCGATGACCGCCGAGGATGCGCACGTGTTCGGCACCACGGTGCTCGAGAACCTGCGTGTGGCCCGTGGCGACGTGGACGAGGCGGAGGCGTGGGACGCGCTCACGCTCGTCGGCCTCGACGGATGGGTCCGGAGCCTCCCCGACGGCATCGGCACCGAGCTCGGCGCCGGCGGGCGCACCGTGTCGGGCGGCGAGCGCCGTCGGCTCCTGCTCGCGCGGACCAGCCTGGTTCCTGCTCCCGTGGTGCTGATCGACGAGCCGGCGGAGCACCTGGACGACGCGGGCGCGGACGCGCTGCGCGCGATGGTGACACGGATGCGCGGCGAGGGCCGTACGGTTGTCCTCGTCACCCACGACCTCTCGCTCCTCGACCTTGCGGATTCGGTGGTGACCCTCGATGACTGACCCGTCCCCCCAGAAGGAGTCCCGCTTGTCGGACGCCATGACCGATGCGATCGTGTCGCTCAACCTCGAGCTCGACCTCGATCACACGCTCGACATGCTCCTCACGGCGCTCGTCGACCAGACGGGCGCGAAGTTCGCGGCGATCAACGTGCTGGACGACGAGGGCATCAGCGTGGACTTCCACTACAAGGGCATGCCGGAGGGGGTGTGGGAGCACATCAGGCGTGCGCCGAACGCCGTCGGTGTGCTCGGCCAGATCCCCGACGAGGGCACCCTGGTCCTCGCCGACCTGATGCAGCACCCCGCGTTCCAGGGCATGCCCAAGCACCACCCGCCGATGGGCTCGTTCCTGGGCACCGCGCTCCGGGTGCGCGGCAGCGTGTTCGGCTACCTCTACCTCGCGAGCAAGCCGGGCGAGTTCACCCCCGAGGACGAGGCCGCGGTCGAGGCCCTCGCGGCCGCCGCGTCCGTCGCGATCGACAACGCGGTGCTGTACGAGAAGGCCCTTGCGCGCGAGCGCTGGCTCACCGCGTCGCAGGACATCACCACGGCGCTGCTCGCGGACCCGGGCGACGAGGAGGTCTTCGAGACCATCGTCCGGTCCGCGAAGGACCTCGCGGGGGCGGTCAACGTCGCCCTGGTGCTGCCCGGCGTCGACGAGACCTGGACCATGGAGATCACCGCGGGCCCGCGCGCCCAGGATCTGCTGGGCCTCGAGCTGCCGGCGCAGGGGCGCGCGATCGAGGCGATCCGCTCGGGCGAGGGCGTCATCGCGACGGAGCCGCCGGGGTCGATCGTGCTCGAGGCCGTGCAGGAGTTCGGGCCCACCATGTACGCGCCGCTGTCCGCCGAGCACAAGCCGGTAGGCCTGCTCATGCTGTGGCGCGACCGGGGGATGCCGTCGTTCACGTTCGAGGACCTCGAGATCGCGCAACGCTTCGCGACCCAGGCCGCCATGGCGCTGTCCGTCGCGGAGCTGTCGCATGTGAAGAACATGACCACGCTCCTCGAGGAGCGGCAGCGCCTCGCGGACGACCTCCACGACTTCGTGTCGCAGGAGCTCTTCGCGACCGCGATGCAGATCGAGTCGATCGCCTCCGATGTCGAGGGCTCGCTGTCAGCGCGCCTGCTGCGCACGCTCGACCACGTCAAGCGCGCGCAGCGCGAGGTCCGCGGCGTCATGAGCTCCCTGGCCGGCCACCGCACGTCCGAGCCCATCTCCGAGCGCATCCGGCGCGAGATCGTGATGGGGACGGACTCGCTCGGCTTCGCCCCGCGCGTGCAGGTCGACTGGGCGCAGCTCTCCCACGCGATCGCGGGCGATCCGTCGCTGTCCGACGACGTGGTCGCGGTGGTCCGCGAGCTGCTGTCCAACGTCGCGCGCCACTCCGAGGCCTCCGAGGTCTACATGGCGCTGTCGGGTGCGGACGGGCGTGTCTCCGTCACGGTCTCCGACGACGGCATCGGACCCGGCGGCGCCACCAACCGACACTCCGGCACGTCGAACCTCGCCAACCGCGCGCTGCGGCGCAACGGCACCTTCACGCTCGCGCCGTCCCGACCGGGCGCGGTACGACCCGGCACCGTGGCCGAGTGGAACGTCGAGGCCGCCGGACGCTGATCCGCACCTTTCAGACGCCGAACCCCCGGGGCCGATCATCAGGATGATCAGCCCCGGGGGTTCGTGTGGATCCGCGCTCGATCGGTGTGGACGAGCGTGATGCCGGAGGCTAGCCGCGGAACGAGTGCGCGCGCTTCGCGGTGGCCCACGCGACCACCTGCGTACGGCGCTGCAGGCCCATCTTCGCGAGCACGCTCGTGACGTGGTTCTTCACGGTCTTCTCGGCGATGCCCAGCTTCTCCGCGATCTCGCGGTTGGCGAGCCCCGCACCGACCAGGTCGAGCACGCGGCGCTCCATCGGGGTGAGGCGAGCGACCACATCGTCCTCGTGGACCGAGATGTGCTGTCCGTGCTCGCGGCCCGAGGCGGCGTCGCGCACCGCCTTGAGGACCTCGTGCGAGTCCGCCGTCTTCGCGAGGAACACGTCGGCGCCCGCGTTGCGCGCGGCGGCACGTGCCTCGTCGTCGTCGTACGAGGTCAGCACCACGATGTGGGTCTCGGGCAGCTTCGCGCGCACATGGTTGATGACGTCGAGCCCCGTCCCGTCCGGGAGGCGGAGGTCGGAGAGGATCACCTGCGGACGCACCGCCTCGGCGCGGCGCACGGCCTGCGCCACGGTCGAGGCCTCCGCGACGACGGCGATGCCGTCGGCGCGCTCGAGGATGTCGCAGATTCCGCGTCGGACGACCTCGTGGTCGTCGAGCACCAGCACCGTGATGTCAGACATAGGGCAAATGATACTGCGGTCCTAGGACCCAGGACCTGAGCGACGCGCAGACCATCGGCGCTGGCACCGCGCGCACCAATGCGTGGACCGGCCGCCGATGCTCTCCCGGCGGAGCAGGGACCCGCATCGCGAGCAGGGCTCCCCTGCCCTCCCATACGCCTCGAGCGAGCGCGAGAAGTACCCCGACTCCCCGTTGACGTTGACGTAGAGGGCGTCGAAGCTGGTGCCGCCCTGCGCGAGCGCGCGGCCCATGACCTCGCGGGCCGCGGCGAGGATCTCGCGGGACTGCGCCGGCGTGACCGCGTGCGCGGACCGCTCGGGATGCACGCGCGCGAGCCACAGCGCCTCATCGGCGTAGATGTTGCCGATCCCGCTCACCACCGTCTGGTCGAGCAGCACCTGCTTGATGCCGCGAGACCCGCGTCGGAGCGCGCGGGAGGCGGCGGCATCGTCCAGCGCCGGGTCGAGCGCATCGCGACCGATGTGCGCGACGGACGCCGGCAGCAGCGGCAGGGGCGTGCCCTCGCCCCCGGGGCCGCCGTCGGGCGTGGGCACGAGCGGCTCGACATGCAGGTAGCCGAACGTGCGCTGGTCGAGGAAGTCGAGCACGAGCGCGGGCGCGGCGAGCGTGAGCCGCGCGCGGCAATGACGGTGCGGCGGCGGCGCGTCCGTGTGGACGCGGAACTGCCCCGACATCCCCAGGTGCGCCGACAACGCGAGGAGCGGCGCATCGTCACCGGGCTCGGGTGCGAGCTCGCACCACAGGAACTTCCCGCGGCGCACGATGCGCGACAGGGTCAGGCCCACGACCTCCGCGGAGAACTCTGCCGGGCCGCCCGGAAGGAGGCGCACGCATGAGTCGCGGTAGATGTCGACGGCGGCGACGCGTGCCCCCGCGACGAGCGAGGCGAGCCCCCGGCGGACGACCTCGACCTCGGGAAGCTCAGGCATCGTGCGGCTCAGGCGGAGGGTGCTGGACGGTGCGCGTCAGTCGACGGTGGTGATGGCCGCGTACGCCTCGGCGGCGGCGTCCTGCTCGGCATGCTTCTTGGCGGTGCCGGTGCCGGAGCCCTTCGGCTCCCCCGCGATGAGGACGGTGGCGGTGAAGCGGCGCGCGTGGTCCGGGCCCTCGCCCGTGACGCTGTAGACGGGGCTCCCGAGCCCTCGCTCGGCGCAGGCCTCCTGGAGGGAGGTCTTCCAGTCGAGCGCGACGCCGGACGTGGCGGCGGCCTCGAGGCTGGGGCCCAGCAGGCGCAGGATGGCCTCACGGGTCACGTCGATGCCGTGCGTGAGGTAGATCGCGCCCAGGATCGCCTCGAAGGCGTCGCAGAGGATCGAGTCCTTGTCGTTCCCGCCGGTGGCGCGCTCGCCCTTGCCCAGCAGGATGCACGGGCCCAGGCCGATCTCGCGGGCCACGACCGCGAGGGCACGCTGCGAGACGCATGCGGCTCGCATCTTCGCGAGCTCGCCCTCGGGCAGATCGGGGTGGGCGTGGTAGAGGCGGTCGGTGACGACCACCCCGAGGACGGAGTCGCCCAGGAACTCCAGCCGCTCGTTCGTCGGGAGGCCGCCGGCCTCGTACGCGAACGAACGGTGGGTGAGCGCGAGCACCAGCAGGTCGGGGTCCACGAGGACACCCAACCTGCTGATCAGGGCGTCAGCTGACTGCTGCCCTGGAATGCTCATACGCTCGCGTCACGCCACCGCGCGCGGGGCTCAGCCCGCGTGCTCGGTGCGCAGCGCCTCGACGTACTGGCGCCCGTTGTAGGCACCGCACGACGGGCACGCGGTGTGCTGCAGCTTGTCGGCCTTGCACTGGGGGCACGTCGAAAGGTCGGCAGCGGTCGTCTTCCACTGCGAGCGACGTGCACGCGTGTTGCTGCGCGACATCTTGCGCTTCGGAACAGCCACGGCTAACTCTCTTTCTCGTCGGTAAAACTCTGGAGTGCGGCCCACCTCGGGTCCAGCACCTCGTGCGCGTGATCGGGGTCGTCCGCGAGCCGCGCGCCACACTGGTCGCACAGCCCCGGGCAAGCCGGGTCACACAGCGGCGTGAACGGGAGGCTCGTCACCACCGCGTCCCTCACCACCTGCTCGAGCTCGAGGTTCTCACCATCGAACTCGAACACGTCCTCTGAAGCCTCGTCCTCGCCCGCGGTGCGCGAGTCGGGGTACTCGAACAGTCCCTGGACCGACGCCGCAATCTCTTGCCGCACCTCGTCCAGGCATCGTCCGCACTCCCCGATCGCCGTCCCGTGGACGGTTCCGGAGACCCAGATGCCCTCCTGCACGGATTCGAGGCTCAGCTCGAGCCTCACCTCCGCACCTTCGGGCACCCCGATCAGATCGGTGCCGAGGACCGCGGGGGCCGGGAAGCCTTCGGAGACGATGCGCTGCGCGCCTGGGCGCCGCACGATGTCTCGAACAGAGAAGGTGTACGGCGAGGCGGCAGGGCGTGAAGTGTGAGCCACACGCGCCTCCTGGTCGTTCCGGTCCGCGGGGACCTCGGCCCGCACCTGTCGGCAGGGCCAGCCCACAACTGTACGCGATGCGGGCGGATTCGGCCAACCCGGGTGGGCGGCCGAGGAACCATCCTCCCATGGGTTCGCGCCCCGGGCCGACCGTGGGCGGTCCCGCATGGCCCGGCTACTGGCGCGAGAGCGCCTCGGCGACCGCGTCGACGACCCCTTCGGGCACGTAGCGCCCGATCGCGCCGCCATGGCGCGCGACGTCCCTCACCAGCGACGAGGCGACGTGGCTCAGCGCGTTGTCTCCCGTGATGAACACGGTCTCGATGCCCGTGAGCGAGCGGTTCATGAGCGCCATGGGGCGCTCGTAGTCGTAGTCCGCGCCGCCGCGCAGGCCCTTGACGATGACCCCCGCGCCGATCTCCTTGCAGAAGTCGACCAGCAGCCCGTCGACCGGGGTCACCTCGACGCCGTCGATCGGCTGCACCGCGCGGCGGGCCAGCTCGACCCGGGTGTCGAGGTCGAGCAGCGGCGTCTTGGTCGAGTTGTGGGCGACGGCGATCACGACCCTGGAGAACATCGATCGCGCTCGGGTCGCGATGTCGACGTGGCCCCACGTCACCGGGTCGAACGTGCCGGGGAAGACTGCGGTGGTCATGGCTCGACGCTACCGCCCTCGCGGACCGCCTCCAACCGTTCCGCGTAGTGGATCGCGGTCTCGCCGTACGCCTTCGACCGCACCCCCGCGAGGCCCTCCGGCCAGGGCGGATCACCCGCCCTGGAGGCCCACTCGAGCACCACGACGCCACCGTCCGCGAGCCGCTCCCCCACGCCGTCGAGGACCGCGGCGAGCTCCTCGCGCGCGATGTCGTAGGGAGGGTCGAGCAGGATCACGTCGAAAGCCTCGCCCGCGCGCGACAGGAAGGGCCTCACACGCTCCTTCACCACCGTGGCGGCACCGCCGGCCCCGAGGTCGCGCACGTTGCCGCGCAGCACGGAGACCGCCTTCGCATCGGCCTCGACGAGCGTGGCCGACGCGGCGCCTCGGCTCACCGCCTCGAGCCCGAGCGCGCCGGAGCCTGCGAACAGGTCGAGCACGCGCGCCCCTCGCAGATAGTCCTGGTGGTCGAGCCGGCTGAACACCGCCTCGCGCACGCGATCGGTGGTCGGGCGTGTGCCGCGCGGCGGCACCGCGAGCCTGCGACCGCCCCAACGGCCGGCGATGATCCTGGTCACCGCACCAGCCTACGGGGCCGGTCCGACGTCACGGCGCGATGCGGCGGAGCACCTCGAGGCACGCGCGGGCGTTGTGATACGGGCACTTCCACGGCCCCATCTTGAGATCGCCTGTGCCGCCCGCGAGCGGCCGGTTGCTCGGGTCGAGCCGCGCGTGCCACTCGCCGTGGACACGGTCGACCACATGCTGCTCGATGAAGTCCCACGCCCGGATCGCCGCACGACGGTCCTCGGTACGCCCGCCCACCTGGAAGGCGTTGAGCCAACCGACCACGCCCTCCGCCTGCGGCCACCAATGGCGGTCCCTGTCGGTGGGGCCGTCCGGTGTGCCGGCGTAGAGCACCGCACCGTCGCCGTCCACGCCGTGGAGGCGCACCGCCTCGGCGAGCGCGAGGGTGGCCTCCCGCGTGCGCCACTCGAGGTCCGCATCCTCCACTCCGTGCGCCGACAGGGCCTCCCATGCGTCCCACAGCAGCCACGAGGTCTCGATGTCGTGGCCGTAGGAGACGCCGTCGGAGGAACGGTCCCACGACTCGTCGAAGTACAGCGCGCAGTGGGTGAAGGGGGCCTCGACCACGATGCAGTCGAGGGTGGTGCGCAGGAGCGTCTCGAGCGCCTCGCGCGCAGCGAGATCCGCGGAGGCCCGCAGCAGCTCCGTGAGCGCCTCGAGCACGTGCAGGTTGGTGTTCATGGACTTGGGCACGTCCGGGTCCAGCTCGGACAGCGCGGTGCGGTCCGTGGGCGCCCAGTCCCGCGCACGCGCCTCGACGTACCCGCCGTACTCGCGGTCGCGCGCCTCGGAGTCCAAGGTTCCGGCGAGCCACAGCGCGCGGTCGAGCGCATCCTCGTCGCCGGTCACGCGTGCCCAGCAGGCGAGCGCGTAGACGGTGAAGGCCTGCGCGTAGATCTGCTTCCGGTCGTCGATCACCGCGCCGTGCGCGTCGATCGACCAGAAGACCCCTCCTGCCTGCGAGTCCCACATCGGTCCGGTGAGCTGCCCGAGCGCGCGCCGGGCCGTCCCGAGGTAGCGCTCGCGCTCGGCAGGGATCGCCTCGGCGGCCGCGGAGAACGTCCAGAGGATCCGCGCCGCGAGCACGGCGTGGCGCGGCAGGTCGTCGAGGTAGTCGAGATCGTCGCTCACCCCACCGCGCAGGGAGCCGTCCTCGGCGAAGGCGTGCGCCTCCCAGAACGGCAGGATCCCTTGCGACAGCTCTCGCGACGCGAGGTCGCGCAGGGCGGACAGCTGACGATCGGCGCTGATGGCTTCCGTCATACGCAGAACTGTAAGCGCTCTCACCTGGGACCCCGGACGCTGTGTGACAAGGGCCTCATCCCCTTCCGCGGGGCCGTCGGATGGCGCCGCTAGGCTGACGCCAGTCGAGAACCAGGAGGTTCGTGCGTGGATGTGAGGGAGCAGCTGGCACGCGTGCCGCGCTGGGGGTGGATCGCGGCGGGGGTGCTGATCGCCCTGCTCGTCGCGGCGCTGGCGGCGGACGCCGCGGACGGCGGTGAGGATCGGCCCGTCACGGCGGCATCGCCCACGTCGACAGCCTCGCCCACCTCGTCGCCCTCCACCAGGTCCTCCGCCGCCGTGGGCGAGCCCGCCTCGGCCTCCGTGTGCCGGGCCTCGGCGACCGTCACGGGCACGTGGGAGGGCGGCTTCCAGGCCGATGTCTCGGTGGTCGCCGATGCGGCGGTCACCGGCTGGACCGTCACGCTCGAGCTGGCCGACGCGACCGTCACCGGGGCCTGGAGCTCCACGCTCGCGGTCGGGTCGACCGGCAGCGTCGACATCGGTCCGGCCGACTACAACACCGTGCTCGGCGAGGGCGCGAGCACGACCTTCGGCTTCACCGCCGACGGGGATGCACCCGCGACCCTCGCGGCGACGTGCCACGCCGTGGGCTCGGCGGCGCCCGCACCCTCCGCATCGTCCACCCCGGACGATGCCCCGGCTGGCGACGTCCCGGCCGCGACGGGCGGCGACGGCGACGACTGGCTGCGTGCGGACGGCGCGCGCATCGTGGACCTCGACGGCAACCCGGTGTGGCTCACCGGCGCGAACTGGTTCGGCTTCAACACCGCCGAGCGTGTGCTGCACGGCCTGTGGACCGCGGACATGGAGGCGGTGCTCGACCAGGTCGCACAGCGCGGCATCAATGTGCTGCGCGTGCCGATCTCGACCGAGCTGCTCCTCGAGTGGAAGGCCGGCCAGGCGGAGGTCTCCGGGAGCGTGAACCAGGCGGGGCCGCAGGCGGGCCTCGACACGCTCGAGGTCTTCGACGCGTTCCTCGCAGGATGCAAGGAACGCGGGGTCAAGGTGATCCTCGACGTGCACTCCGCGCTCGCCGACAACTCGGGCCACGTCGCCCCCGTGTGGTTCGCAGGAGCCGTCACCGCCGACGACTTCGTCGAGGGCTGGGAGTGGATCGCGAAGCGCTACCGCGACGACGACACGATCCTCGCCTTCGACCTCGAGAACGAGCCTCACGGGCTGCCGAGCGAGAGCCCTCGCGCCACCTGGGGCGGGGGTGACGGCGCGACCGACTGGCAGGCGGTCTCCCAGGACCTCGCGCTGCGGATCCTCGCGATCCACCCGGATGTGCTCGTCATGGTGGAGGGCATCGAGGCCTATCCGAAGGCGGGGCGGTCCTGGTCCTCGACGAGCGCCGCGGACTACGACATCACGTGGTGGGGCGGCAACCTCCGGGGCGTCGCCGATGCGCCGGTCGACCTCGGCTCCTTCCAGGACCGGCTCGTGTACTCCCCTCACGAGTACGGGCCGCTCGTCTACGAGCAGCCGTGGTTCACGTCCTCCTTCTCCAAGGCGAGCCTCGAGCGCGACGTCTGGGAGCCGAACTGGCTCTACATCGACTCCGACGGCATCGCGCCGCTGCTCATCGGCGAGTGGGGCGGGCGCCTAGGCCAGGATGCGCGCCAGGACCGCTGGATGGAGGCGGTGCGCGACCTCATCGTCGAACGTCGCCTCGCGCATACGTTCTGGTGCGTCAACCCCAACTCCGGCGACACCGGCGGGTTGCTGCTCGACGACTGGGCGACGTGGGACGAGGAGAAGTACGCGCTGCTCGAGCCGGCGCTGTGGCAGGACGACGACGGGCGGTTCGTGTCGCTCGACCACAAGGTCCCGCTCCAGGGCGGCATCACCGTGACGGACTTCTACGCGAACGGCGGCAGCCTGTAGCTCCAGCGCCTCGGACTCCCGCGGCGCACCAGCCGTTGGAGGGGATCCCGAGCTCGACGGCGACCTCGAGCGCGGCGCGATCGACGCCGCTCTGCCCGCCGCTGATGAGGCGCAGCCCGGGTGCCATGTCGCGCCGCCCGACCCGGTGAGGCCTCCACATGCCAGCCACGCTAGGCGGTCACGAGCGGGTGAGGAAGTCCTCGCGCTCCGGGTCGAGCAGGTCCGCGATCGCGACGGCGAGCTCTGGGTGTCCCGACAGCGCCGGGTCCGCCTCGACCAAGGCCGTCGCCTCCTCGCGCGCGTCCTCGATGACCTTCGCGTCGCGCACCACCCGCAGCAGCCGGAGGGAGTTGCGCCCGCCCGACTGCGCCGCGCCCAGCACATCGCCCTCGCGGCGTAGCTCGAGGTCCTTCTCGGCGAGCTCGAAGCCGTCGGTGGTGGCTGCGAGCGCGGACAGCCGCTCGTGCGCGAGGGTTCCCTGCTCGGAGTGCGAGACCAGCAGGCAGATGCTCGCCTTGTCGCCGCGGCCCACGCGCCCGCGCAGCTGGTGCAGCTGCGAGATGCCGAAGTGCTGCGCGTCGAGGATCACCATCGCCGTGGCCTCGGGGACGTCGACGCCGACCTCGATCACTGTGGTCGCCACGAGCACCGGTGCCTCGCCCGAGGCGAAGCGCGCCATCGCGGCGTCCTTCTCCTCCGAGGAGAGCCGCCCGTGCATGACCGAGACGCCGACTCCCGCGAGCGCACCCGTGGCACGCAGCTGCTCCGCGACCTCCATCACAGCCGCGAGCGGCGGGCGCTCGGCGCCGGGGCCCTCGCCGGCAACGTCGGCCTCGAGGGCGTCCAGAGGCACGTCGTCGACCTCCTCCTCGGAGTCGCCGTCGATGCGCGGGCACACGATGTACGCGCGCCCGCCACGGTCGACCTCCTCGCGCACACGCGCCCAGACGCGGTCGATCCACGCGGCGTTGCCCGCCGGGACCAGATGCGTCACGGTCTCGTGCCGGCCAGCCGGGCGGTCGCTGAGGACCGAGGTCTCGAGATCCCCGAACACGGTCATCGCGACGGTGCGCGGGATCGGGGTCGCCGTCATCACGAGCGTGTGCGGTACTCGCTCGCCGCGCGAGCGCAGCGCATCGCGCTGCTCGACCCCGAAGCGGTGCTGCTCGTCGACCACCACAAGGCCCAGGTCCGCGAACTGGACCGTCTCGCTCAGCAGCGCATGGGTCCCGACCACGATGCCCGCGGCACCCGAGGCCGCCTCCGCGAGCGCCGCGCGGCGCTCCTTGGATCCTTGCGAGCCGGTCAGCAGGACCACACGCGTCGCGTCGTCGGCCGCGGTGAGCATCCCGCCGTCGGCGAGCGGGCCCATGAGCGCGCGCAGCGAGCGCGCGTGCTGAGCCGCGAGCACCTCCGTGGGGGCGAGCAGCGCCGCCTGCCCTCCCGCTTCGACCACCTGGAGCATCGCGCGCAGCGCGACCACCGTCTTGCCGGCGCCCACATCGCCCTGGAGCAGGCGGAGCATCGGCGTGTCGCGTGCCAGGTCGGACGCGACCGCCTGCCCGACCGCGACCTGACCCGCGGTGAGGGCGTAGGGCAGCCGGGCGTCGAGCGCGGCCACCAGGCCTCCGTCGCGTGCCGGGCGCGGCGTAGCCGACAACGACTCATGGTCCGCGCGGCGCCTCGCGAGCGCGGTCTGCAGGACCAGCGCCTCCTCGAAGCGCAGCCTCTCCCGTCCACGCTGGAAGTCCGCCTCGGTATCGGGGACGTGGACGAGCCGCAATGCCTCGAGGAGCGTCGGCAAACCGCGGCGCTCCCGCAGCTCGACCGGCAGCGGGTCCGGCACGTCCGCCTCGGTGAGCGGGTCGAGCACGGCGCGCACCGCGCGGCCGATGCGCCAGGTGGGCACGCTCGCGACGGCCGGATAGATCGGGATGGGGCGGGAGGCCTCGGCAAGGGCAGCGTCCTCGTCGGCGGCGTCGATCCCGACCAGGACGTAGTCGGGATGGGTGAGCTGACGTCGTCCGCGGTAGTCGCCGACCGTGCCGGTGAACAGGCCGCGCCGTCCGGCGCGGAGCTTGTCCTCGTGCATGCGCAGCACCCCGGCGCGCTTGGCGAAGAACGTGAGCTGGAGGCTGTCCCGGCCGTCCGTGACGATCGCCTCGAGCATCGCCCCGCCGCGCGAGCGCATCTGGCGCACGGTCGCGGTCCGCACCTGGGCCATCACCGTGACGTGCTCGCCCACGCTCAGCTCTGCGAGAGGCGTCAGCTCGCCCGGCGCGCCGTAGCGGCGCGGGTAGTGGCGCAGCAGGTCGCCCGTGGTGACCAGCCCGAGCTTCTCGAGCGAGCCCGCGGTGCGCGCGCCGAGGACCTTCGCGAGCGGCTCGGCCAGCCGTCCGGGCTCGCGCCCTGTCATTCGGGCGCCCGCTCGACGCCGATCAGGATGGGCGGCCACTCCTGCCCGCCGCGGTACACCGCGACCTCGGCACCGGGCGAGCGCGCATCGACCGACGCACGGGCCTCGTCGCCCACCGCGGGGTCGACCCCGCGTGCGAGCACGAGCGTCACCACCTCCGTGTCGGGCCCGATGAGGCCGTCCAGGTCCTCGTCGAGAGCATCGCCGGTGCTCTCCCCCACCGTCGTCGACGCGACGGCCGCGCGCATCAGCCGTTCGACGTCCTCGCCCGGCGTCGCGAGCGCCGAGGCCGCGACGCCCGCGATCACGTGCGCCTCGTGGCTCGCGTCGACGATCACCAGGTCGGGCTTGCCGCGCTTGTCGGCGAGCTCGTGGGCAGCGCCGAGCAGCGTGCCGTCGCCTGCGATGACGATGGCCTCCGCCCCCGACGCATCGCGCACCGCGCGCTTGAGGTCGCGCTTGCGGAGCGCGCCCGGATCGGGGACCACGAGCACCACGGCGCCGGCGTCGGCCAACGGCTCCGCCAGCCCGGGGCAGGTGGTGAGCGCGACCACGCCGGTCGCGGCACGGTCCTGCACCACGCTCATCGCGATGGACCTCACCACGATCTGGTGCGCCTCGACGCTCTCCGCGATCGCGACCGCGTCCGCGGGGTGGTCGGTGTGGACATGGGCGTGCAGCAGGCCCATGCCGGCGGTCACCGTGGCGGAGTCGCCTACCTCCCCCAGCCTCGTCACGAGTCCGGCACGCGAGTCCTCATCGCGATCGGCCACGAACATGACCTCGTAGGCGCCGCCGTGCTCCTCGCCGTGACCGGGGTGTCCCGGCTGCACCACCCGGTGCCGGTGACCGGGGATGCCCCATGCGACCTCGGGGTGGTGCGCAAGCGCATCGGCTCCCGCGATGGTCTCCGCGAGCATCTCCAGCTGCAGCACCAGCGCCGCGGCGCCGGCGTCGACCACGCCCGCGTCGCGGGCGCTCGGCAGCTGCTCGGTGGTGAGGCGCAGCCCCTCGCGCGCACCGTCGACGGCCGCCACGATGGCCTCCTCCCGGGTCCCCGCGCTCGCGGCGACCTGGGTCGACGCGCGCGCCGCGGCGCGCGCGACGGTGAGGATGGTCCCCTCCACCGGCGTGCCCACCGCCGCGTACGCGGCCTCCGATGCGCGTGAGAGCGCATCGGCGATCCCGGCGGCGTCGATGGACTCGAGCCCGCCCTTCGCATCGACCACCCGGAGCAGGGCCGACAGGTACTGGCTCACGATCACGCCGGAGTTCCCGCGGGCGCCCAGCAGCACGCCCCGCGCGAAGGCCGCGGCCACGTCACGGTGCGAGGCGTCCGCAGGGAGGCGCGCGATGGCCCGGTTGCCCTCCTGGAGGGTGAGGTACACGTTGGTGCCGGTGTCGGCATCGGCGACCGGGAAGACGTTGATCGCGTCGAGGTGGCCGCGTGAGCGGCGCACGGCGTCCAAGCCGGACCCGAGCCAGCGGCGCAGGGCATGCGCTTCGCTCACGGGTCACCTCCGACTCTCGAGCGGCGTGGGGTCGGCGCTCGCGTACTATCGTGGCACGGCCCACCGACGCCCCGGACATCCCTCCCGGTACACGCCGTACCCGGCGCACGGTTTGCCGCAATGCCCCATCTTCGGTTAACCTATTGCGGTTGCCCGAGCACCCGGGCCCCCAAGCTTTGCGGATCGGATCACCCTTCCGCGCCAGAAACTAGGAGAACTATCGTGGCTGCTACCTGCGACGTCTGCGCCAAGGGACCGTCCTTCGGTCACAGCATCTCGCACTCGCACCGCCGCACCAAGCGTCGCTGGAACCCGAACATCCAGCGCGTGCGTGCCGTGGTCGCGGGTACCCCCAAGCGACTCAACGTGTGCACCTCGTGCCTCAAGGCCGGCAAGGTCCAGCGCGCCATCTGATGGATCCGCGCCTCGGCGCGGTTCGGCGCGGCTGACAGCCGACCTCATCCCGAGACGGACGTCCTCTCCTCCGAGGACGTCCGTTTTCGTATGCCCGGACGGCGCCGCTCGCCCGCCGGCGCATCGTTCATCCGCGCGAGCATCTATCCCGACGTTCCGTGCCCGCTTCGCACGCGGAACGGGCACCGATCGTCGGGGTAGACGCTTGCACGCGGGGAGGCGGGGACGCGGGCAGCGTGCCGTGCGAGACGTCAGCCCCCGAAGTGGTCCCAGCCGAGCGAGTCCGGCACCGCTCCGTCGAGCCGCACCCCTGAGAACGCGTCGGTGGTCTCCCCCACCACGGTCCAGCCCGCCGGCACCGCGGACTCCCGCGGGAAGACCGCGAGCATGTGATGGTCCTCGCCCCCGGTGAGCGCCCACGGTCGCGGATCCACCTGGAGCTCTATCGCGGCGAAGCGCGCGCCCTCGTGGAGGGGCACGTCCTCGGCCCGGATGTCGATCCCCACCTCGGAGCGGCGCGCGATGCGGGACGCGTCGCGCAGCAGGCCGTCGGAGATGTCCATGAGGGCGGTCGCTCCGTGGAGCGCGGCCTCGAGCCCGGCGCCGATGCGCGGGCTCGGCCTCAGGAACAGCCCGATCGACTCCTCGTCGATCCGACGACCCTCGGTCAGCTGGATGTAGCCCGCAGCGGCGGCGCCGAGGGGTGCGGACACCGCGACCACCTGGCCGGGAAGCGCATCGGCCCTGGTGATCGGCTCGGTGCCGTGCGTCTCCCCCAGGACGGTGACGCACACCGAGACCTCGTTCGCGCCCGAGAGGTCGCCCCCCACCACGCCGACGCCATGGGGCTCGCACGCCTCGCGCACGCCGTCGGCGAAGCGCATCACCCAGTCGGCGTCGAGCGTCGCTGGTGCGGCGAGCGTGATCTGCAGCGCGGTGGGCACCGCGCCCATCGCGTCGATGTCCGCGAGGTTCTGCATCGCCGCACGCCAGCCCACGTCCTCGGGGGTCGACCAGTCCATGCGGAAGTGGCGCCCCTCCACCAGGATGTCCGAGGAGACCACCAGGTCGCCGTCGACCGCGACCACCGCCGCATCGTCGCCCGGGCCGAGGATCTCGGAGTCGGACACGGGAAGCCTCGGAGCGAAGGCCGCGATGAGCGCGTCCTCCCCCATCTCGCCGATCGTCGTCATGGGTCAAGGCTACGGGCGACGGCACCCGCCCCCGTGCGGGCGGGCGGACGATGCGCGAGCATCGGTGGCATGGAGATGCCACGCCCGACGGACGCGCACCGCGACGCGTTCCGCGCGCTCGTCCCGTCGACGGCGGCCGTGGAGGTGCGGCCGATGTTCGGGCAGCTCGCCGCGTTCGTGAACGGCAGCATGTTCATGGCGCTCTACGGCGGCCTGGTGACCTTCAAGCTCGCCGCACCCGATCTGGCCGTCGCCCGCGAGCGCACGGACGCGCAGCCGTTCGCCCCTGCGGGAAGGACGATGCGCGAGTACGTCGCGCTTCCGCTCGCCGCTCCCGGCCTCGCCGGCCTCGCCGAGCGGGCTCTCGCCTACGTCGCGACGCTGCCGCCCAGGTGACGGCTCGGCTCAGTCGCGCGCCGTCGCCGCGATGCCGTTGACGAGCACGCGCAGCGCCCAGGACGACCGCTCCTCCACGGTGCCGGCGATGAGGTCGAGACCCACCTCCCTGATGTGCGGATAGCCGGGCCCCGTCATCGCGGCGATGAGCGCCTGCGAGGTGGCGGAGTCCGGTGCGGCCTCGGCCTCGTGATCGGCGTGCTCGGCCGCCGTCGCGGTGGCCCACAGGAGCAGGATGTCCACGCCCCACGCGCGCTGACCGGTCGGGACGCCGCCCTCGGCGAGGAGCCCGAGCAGCCGCTCGACGAGCGCGAGCGTATGCGGCCCCTGGGGACGTGCCGTCAGCGCCGAGCGGGCGAGGTCCGGGTGCGCGAAGAGCAGCGCGACGAAGCCCTCGACAACCGCGATGACGCGCTCCTGCCAGCCTCCCTCTCCCCCCTCGAGATCGAGCTCGCCCAGCTGCCGGTCGAGGAGCAGCCCGTGGAGCTCCGCCATGTTGCGGACGTGGACGTAGAGCGACGCCGGGCCCGTGTCGAGGTCCCAGGCGACCTTGCGCATGGTGACCGCGTCGAGCCCGTCCTTCTCCATGATCTTCGCCGCCGACTCGACGATCGCCTCACGGCTGAGCGCCGCGCGTCCGCCGCGACGCACGCGCGGCCCGCCGCCGCGGGGACCTCCCGGACCACGCGTCGCCCCGGCTCGGCGCTGCTCCGCCTGCTCGGCCATCGCCCGCTTCCATTCGGCGGCGAACTCGTTCCGCAGCCGGATGGCCTCGTCACGCATCTCGCGCTTGAGGCGCTGGGTGTCCTCCTTGGTCCACTCGCTGTCGTGCTCGTCGGTCATGCGCACAGTCTAGGTCGAACGTGAACCAAATGCGAACATGTTCGTTCCGAACTTGTTCTTAACGAACATGTTCGTTTACAGTCGGGGCGTCGGCACCGCCATCCCGCGATGCCCCCGACCCCAGGAGAGAACCCATGACCGAACCGCGTTGGGCCATCGAGGCCCAGGGCCTGGTCAAGACGTTCGGCGCGCAGCGCGCAGTCGACCGTCTCGACCTCCAGGTGCCCGTGGGCACCGTCTACGGCGTGCTCGGCCCGAACGGCGCCGGCAAGACCACCACCATCCGCATGCTCGCGACGCTGCTGCCCCTCGACGGCGGTACCGCCAGCGTCTTCGGCCATGACGTCGCGACGGATGCGCACCGCGTCCGCCAGCTCATCGGCGTCACGGGCCAGTACGCCTCGGTCGACGAGACGCTCACCGCCCGCGAGAACCTCGACATCTTCTGCCGCCTCCACGGCCTTCGCGGCAAGGCGATCCGCACCAAGTCGGACCAGCTGCTGGAGTCCTTCGGGCTCTCGGATGCCGCGAGCAAGCCCCTGCAGAACTTCTCCGGCGGCATGCGCCGCCGCCTCGACCTCGCGGCGAGCCTCATCTCACGTCCGCCGCTGATCTTCCTCGACGAGCCGACCACCGGGCTCGACCCGCGCACCCGCGGCCAGATGTGGGACACCATCCGCGAGCTGGTCCATGACGGCTCGACGGTGCTGCTCACCACCCAGTACCTCGACGAGGCCGATCAGCTCGCGAGCCGCATCGCGGTGATCGACACCGGCCGCGTGGTCGCCGAGGGCACCTCGGACGAGCTCAAGGCACAGGTCGGCGCATCGTCCCTCCATCTCACCCTCGACGATGCCGCACGCACGGAGGAGGCAGGCCGCATCGTCGCCTCGAGCGTGGGCAGCGAGGTCACCGTGACCCCCGAGGCACGGCGGCTGACCTCACCCCTCGCAGACGCGGACCACGTGACGGACACGCTCGTGCGGCTGCGAGAGGCCGGCATCCGCGTCACCGAGATGTCCGTCACCAAGCCCAGCCTCGACGAGGTGTTCCTGACCCTCACCGGCCGCGGCTCGTCCGCCGCCGAGACCCCCGACGACGCCGAGGAGCGTGCCGCATGACCGCCACCGCCATCACCCCAGGTTTCGCTCGGGCGCTGCCCCGCCATGTGCCCTTGCGGCAGACCGTCTCCGACTCGCTGGTCATGGCGCGCCGTGCGCTGGTGAAGATGCGCCGTACGCCGGAGCAGCTCATCGACGTCACGGTGCAGCCCGTGATCTTCACGGTGATGTTCACCTACATCTTCGGCGGCGCGATCGCCGGCGACGTCGCGAGCTACCTGCCGGCGTTCATCCCGGGCATCCTCGCGCAGACAGTGCTGACCGGAGCGTCGGCCGCCGGCACCACGCTCCGTGAGGACATGGACAAGGGCGTGTTCGACCGCTTCGCCTCGCTGCCCATCGCACGCATCGCGCCGCTCGCCGGCGCGCTCCTGGGCGACATCGTGCGCTACCTGATCGCGACCACCATCACGTTCGCCATGGGCTTCCTCATGGGCTGGCGTCCCGAGGGCGGCGTGGTCGGCGTCACCGCGGCAGCCGTGCTCGTCATCGCGGTTGCGTGGGCGCTCTCCTGGATCTTCGCGCTCGTCGGCGTGACGGCGAAGTCCGCGCGTGGCGTCCAGGGCATCAGCTTCCTCATCCTGTTCCCGCTGACCTTCCTGTCGAACGCGTTCGTGCCCGTGGACACGATGCCGGGCTGGCTCCAGGGCTTCGTCGACGTCAACCCCGTCTCCCACGTCATCACGGCCGTGCGCGACCTGTGCAACGCCGGCACGTTCGGCACGGACGGCTGGCTCGCGCTGCTCGGCGCCGTGACGGTCGTCGCGGTCTTCGCACCGCTCACGGTCGCGAAGTACCGCCGCCACGCACGCTGACGCACGCGCACGACGACGGCCGGCCTCCCTGAGGCCGGCCGTCGCCGTCTCACCCCACCTTCACCACGAGCTTGCCCGCCACGTGCTGCGCCTCGAGCCGCGCGAACGCCTCCGCGGTGCGCTCCAACGGATACGTCGCCGCGATGACGGGACGTAGCTGCCCTGTCTCGATCCAGGCCGCGACCCGGCTGAGGTTGCCGGTCGACGGCTCGGTGCCGACCACCACCACGCGACGGCGGGCGAGCGGCCCGGACAGCTTCGCGCGGAAGATGGCCCACGCGGGGCCCAGCAGCGGCCCTCCGCCCAGCCCGCCTGCCGCGAGGTACACGCCGTCCCGTGCGAGGACGCGGCGCAGGCGGGGCACCGATGTGGTGCCCACCGTGTCGTATACGACGTCGAACACCTCGCCGCAGTCGCGCACCGCCTCGCGCGTGTAGTCGATGACGCGATCCGCG
Organism: Demequina gelatinilytica; assembly: GCF_000971115.1. GTDB lineage: Bacteria > Actinomycetota > Actinomycetes > Actinomycetales > Demequinaceae > Demequina > Demequina gelatinilytica. The sequence goes on from NZ_BBLV01000008.1 coordinate 127,694, forward strand.
CCGAGCAGGGACACCATCGGGGCGTTGGCGCCCGAGCACACCGCGACCACCCGGCTCGCGCCGAGGATGCGGGCGATCTGCACCGCCATGTGGCCCACCCCGCCGGAGGCGCCGATCACCAGGACGCGCCTGCCCTCGCACCCGCCGCCGTCCTCGAACCCGCCGAGCGCGGTGATCGCGGCGATCGGCACGGCGGCCGCCTCCTCGTCGGTGGCGCCGTCCGGCGTGCGCGCGATCCTCGCTGCGTCCGCGATCGCGTAGTCGGCGCAGGCGCCGAAGCCGAGGAAGCCGAACACCCGGTCGCCGACCGCGAGGCCGTCGACTCCCGGACCGAGCGCGTCGACCTCGCCCGCCGCATCGGCGCCCACCACCCGGGTTCCGGGCGAGCGCAGCCCGAAGCTGAACCGCGCGAGCCACGGGTCACCCCGGTAGATGTGCCAGTCCCAGGGGTTGAGCCCGGCCGCGCTCACGCGGATCCTCACCTGACCCTCGCCCGGCTCGGGGGTGGGGAGCTCACGGAGCTCGTGCGTCTCGGGTCCCGCGTATGCGGAGTAGGTCATCGCCTTCATGGCCCGACCACCTTTCATCTGTGGGCCGTCGCCGGCCGTCGCGAGGGCGCGACTCGCCCCGGCCGCGCGGTGACGTCGGCGAGGGCGAGCGGCGACGGGCGGCTAGGCCTGCTCCGCCTCGGGGTACTGGAACACGTCGTCGAGCGGGACGCCGAACGCCCTCGCGATCTGGAAGGCCATCTCGAGCGAGGGCGAGTAGCGGCCCTGCTCGATGGCGATGACCGTCTGACGGGTGACGCCGATGCGCCCCGCCAGCTCGGCCTGGGTCATCTCCCCGTGCGCGAACCGCAGCGCGCGGATCGCGTTGGTGACCTTGGTGGACCGCCCCATCAGAGCCCGGTCCGGTAGGCGCGGATGCGGCTGCCCGCCGCGACGATGCCGGCGAGGAGCCCGGCGAGGAACAGGGCGTTGGCCGGCCAGAACCTGTCCACGTCGAGCATGAGCAGGACCGTGGCGACGAGGCCCCCGAACGAGGACATGGTGTACGCCCGCGCGTTCCCGAAGCGCTCGATCAGCTTGTCGCGCTCGTCGCCGTCCTCGAGGTCCGGCTTCTCGCCCGCGGCCTCCGCCTTGATGCCGGTGGCGATCGCCGAGGCGATCACCCCCACGATGATGAGCACGATGAGCGAGCCCCAGGCCCACAGCATCGGCGTGACCCAGGAGACCTCCTCGAGAGGACGGTCCGCGGCCTGCGTCAGGATGACCGTGAAGTAGACGAGGCCGACGAGCGGGAACGCGACGAGCGAGGCCCAGACGGTGCGTTCGGTCATGGTCATGGCATCCCCCCGGATGTCAAGGTTTCTTGACATCTCGAAGGTAAGCCCGGCTTGACACGATGTCAAGAGTTCTTGACATCACTACGGGATCCGCACGCGGGCCGCAGGGGTCAGGTGTGCGCCGTGGCGAGCCACGCGCCTTGTCGCGTCACGCGCACGTAGGAGATCCCGAGGAAGACTCCGCGCGCGACGTTGAAGAGCAGGAACGCGCGCCACAGGTCGTCGTTGCGGGGGTCGCCGACCCATGCGATGCCCGCGAGGAGCGCCGGGACGAACACCAGCACGGCGGACGCGGCCATGGTGGTGACCATCGATCGCGTCCTCCCCGAGCCGAGGAACACGCCGTCGAACAGGTAGGCGAGCGAGGACGCGAGCGGCAGCCAGACCACCCAGCCGATGTACTGGTCGGCAGCCTCGGTCACCGACGGGATCGACGTGAGCACCGCGATGAACGGCCCCGAGGCGACCAGGTACAGCACCGTGAAGACCGCGCCGATCGCGACGGCGGGCAGGGCCGACGCGACGACCGCGCGGTGGAAGGACGGCACGTCGCGCCGACCGATCTCCCGCGAGACCATCGCCTCCGCCGCATGCGCGTAGCCGTCCTGGCCGTAGCTCGACAGCAGCATGAGCTGCATGAGGATCGCGTTCGCGGCGAGGATGTCGGGCCCCAGCCGCGCGCCGTACGCGGTCACGAACGTGAGCACCGAGTAGAGGATCGCCGTGCGGACGAACAGGTCGCCGTTCATCGCCGCGAGCCGCCTCCAGCCCGTCCGCAGCCCGCGCCCGCGCCAGCGGCGCACGGCCGCGCGCACGGGGGACGATGCCGCCCGCCACCACAGCACGAGCGCGAGCGCGAGACCCAGCCATTCCGCGATCACCGTCGCGGCCGCCGCGCCTGCGGAGTCCCACCCGAGCCCGCCGACGAAGGCGATGTCGAGGCCGAGGTTGACCACGTTCACGGTCGCGACGATGGCGAGCGGGCGGCGCGTGTCCCCCGAGCCGACGAACCACCCCGAGATCACCAGCGTGAGCAGCGCCGCAGGCACCGAGGCCATGCGGATCCACGCGTACTGGACGGCGAGGTCGCGGATGTCCCCCGCCGGCGCAAGCACGGCCATGACCGCGGGGATCGCGACCCACTGCGCGAGCACGGCAGCGCCGCCGAGCGTGACCGCGAGGATCGCGGCGCGCTGGGCGTGGGTGACCGCCGCATCGTCCTGGCCGGCGCCGAGCGCGCGGCCCACGAGCGACGTGGTGCCGGTGCGCAGGAAGCCCACGAGCCACATGACCGCGCTGAGCACGGTCGAGCCGAGCGCCACGGCACCGATGTGGGTGGCGTCGGAGAAGTGCCCCAGCATGGCGGTGTCGACCAGCCCGACGAGCGGCACCGTGACGTTGCCGACGATCGCCGGCCACGCGAGCGCGAAGGCACGCCGGTGCGGCAACGGGCGGAGCTCGATCACCAGGCGACGGTACACCGCGGCCGCGACCACCTCTCCCGCAGGTCAAATCCCGGCCAAAACCCCTGTACTTCGTCACGTTTCGAGCGGTAGCCTGCCCCGGTGCTCGATCCGCTGACCCTGCGCGTCGCCATGACCGCGGTCGCGGCGACGCTGCTTGTGCTGTCCTACACGGGCGTGTACCTGCGTGACAGGTCGCGCTTCGCTGCGTGGTGGTCCGCCTCCCTTGTCGCGGTCGCGACCAGCACCACGCTGTACCTGCTCAACGGCAGCGAGGCGCAGTCCTTCAGCGTCCCGCTCGCGAACGCGCTCGGGGTGCTCGGGGCGGTGTGCACCTGGGCTGCCGCACGCTCCCTGAGCGGACGGCGCACGGGATGGGGACGCGCGCTCATCGGCCCGGCCGCCACGATGCTCGTGACGCTGCTCGATCACCCCGCGACCGACACCTGGGCGGGAGGCGCGACCTTCCTCGCCGCGATGGCGGCGTTCTTCGGGCTCGCCGCGCATGCGATGCGCGAGGTCCGCCTTCAGCATCGGGAGTCGAACGGCCGATACTCGTCCGCGAGCGCCGACCGCGCGACGACCGTGCTCGGCGTCACGGTCGGGGCCCTGAGCGCGATCTACGCGGTGCGCACCGTGCTGTTCGTCTCCGTCGGGCCGGAGTCCGCGGTCTTCGATGCGCTCGTGGGGACCGTGCCCATCACGATCGCGCTCATCGTCGCGCTCGTGGTCGTGACGTTCACCATGACCGAGCTGAGCCAGGCGGAGCGCGTGTTCGACCTCGAGCTGCGCGCGACACGTGACAGCCTCACCCGCCTCTGGAACCGGCCCGAGTTCGTGCGTCGCGCGGCGCTCCGGATCGCCCAGCGCTCCGCCCCCACCGCGATCGTCGTCGCCGACCTCGACCACTTCAAGGCGCTCAACGACGCTCACGGCCACGCGGCGGGCGACCGCGCGCTCGCCGCCTTCGGCTCCGCCGTGCGGCATGCGCTCGGTCCGCGCGACCTCGCGGGGCGCCTGGGGGGCGAGGAGTTCGCGCTGCTCATCGCCACGAGCGATGCCGCGGCCGCGCGGGCCCGCGTCGAGGCGCTGCGCGTCGAGTTCGCGGACGCGGGCGTCGGCGAGGACGCCGCGCCGACCGTGAGCTGCGGGATCGCGTTCGCGAGCGCGAACGAGCCGCTCTCGGCGGCCCTCCAGCGCGCCGACGAAGCGATGTACCAGGCCAAGCGCGAGGGGCGCGACAGGGTGGTCGTGTCCGCGGGCGTCTGACCGTGCCGCGCCGCCGTCGCAGCGTGTGATCAAGCCCATATCGGGAACCCCTCGATCCGGCGCGTGACGCTGTCATGCGGGGGTTAACCTGACGTGATGCTGGACGTCATGACACTCAATGTCGCATTGACCATGGTGTCGATGACGGTGCTCGTCCTCTCCTTCTTCAGCGTCTACCTCAAGGACCGCACACGCTACTCGGCATGGTGGATCGGCGTCCTCCTCATGGCCGCCGTGAGCAACGCCTTCACGGCGATGGTCACCGACGCGAACGAGCCGTACACCATCCCCTTGGCGAACCTGTGCGGCGTGCTGTCGGCGGCATGCGCCTGGGGCGCGTCGAGGGCGCTGAGGCACCTGCGCACGGGCTGGCGGCTCGCGCTCCTCGGCTCCGCGGCCACGCTCGTCGCCACCGTCGTCGAAGGTCCGTCGCTCGGGTACTGGGCGGGCACCCTCGTCACCCTTCTCGCCATGAGCGGGTTCTTCGGGCTCGCCGCGGTCGATCTGTGGCAGCTGCGTCGCGACCATTCCGGGATCGGCGGGCGCCACACCGCTTCGGGCGGCGCCACCGCGGTCACCGGGCTCGCCGTCGCGGTCTCCGCGCTCGCCTCCTACTACGGCCTGCGCGCTGTGCTCTACGCGGCGCTCGGGCCCGAGCACCCCGTCTTCGACGCGATCGCAGGCGTGGGCGCGAACGCCCTTGCGCTGCTGGTCCTGCTCGTCGTGGTGACCTTCACCATGACCGAGCTGAGCCAGGTGGAGCGCGTCATCGACCTGCAGATCCGTGCCACGCTCGACTCGCTCACGGGCCTGTGGAACCGCGACGAGTTCGAGCGCCGCGCACGTGCGCGCCTCGCGCGCCGCCACGGGGGCGCGACGGTGGTGGTCGCCGACCTCGACCGCTTCAAGTGCCTCAACGACACGCACGGCCACGCGGCAGGCGATCGGGCCCTCGCCGCCTTCGGCCGGACGGTGCGATCCGCTATCGCCGCGCGCGACGTCGCGGGCCGGCTCGGAGGCGAGGAGTTCGCGCTCGTGCTCACCACCGACGACGCGGACGCCGTGCGCTCGCGGCTCGACGCCATCCGCGAGGCGTACGCAGGCATCCGATCCGCCGACGGCACCACGATGCCGACGGTCAGCTTCGGCGTCGCGGCGGCCGGCGAGGACGAGGACCTCGAGGCCGTCCTGCGCCGTGCCGACGCCGCGATGTACCGCGCGAAGCGCGAGGGGCGCGACCGCATCGTCGTCGCGGCGCCCTCGGGGGCGACGGGAGCATCGTCCCAGGCCGCCTAGGCTCTCACCATGGCCCGTCGTCTCCCGCTGCTCGCGCTCGCGGCGCTGACCGTCCCTCTCGCGGCGTGCGCCGCCCCGCTCACGGTGGAGCCGGCCCCGTACGCCGCCGACCCGGACTGCGCGCGCGTCATGCTCGCCGTGCCCGAGGTGGTCGGCGGCCTCGAGTACCGCGAGACCACCTCGCAGGCCACCGCCTCGTGGGGCGACGAGTTCCCGCTCGTGATGCGGTGCGGCGTCGAGCCGCCCGGCCCCACCACGGAGCAGTGCATCGCGGTCGAGACGTCGAGCGGCACCGTCGACTGGCTCGTCATCGACGAGGACACGCGGTGGCGGACCGTCACCTTCGGCCGCTCCCCCGCCGTCGAGCTGCTGGTGCCCAAGGAGAGGGCGCAGGACGCCATCGGCGACGTGCTCGCCGAGGTGTCGCCCGCGGCCTCGCGGGCGCCCTCGAACGGCCTCGAGTGCCGCTGACGCGCCTCGCGGAGCCGCAGGCCCCCCTGGCTAGCGCAGACCCACCGGCCTCGCGAGCGCCACGGTCAGCAGCGTCTCGATGAGCTCGCGGTAGGGGATGCCCGCGGCCGCGGCCATGCGGGGGTACATCGACGTGGTGGTGAAGCCGGGCATCGTGTTGATCTCGTTGACCACCACGCCGCCGGCGTCCGTCACGAACACGTCCACGCGTGCCAGCGACTCGGCCCCGATCGCGCGGAAGGCGCGCTTGGCGCAGTCCGCCACCGTCGCCGCGACCGCCGGCTCCAGGGCCGTCGGGCAGAGCAACGTCACCGCGGCCTCGTCGAGGTACTTCGCGTCGAAGTCGTAGAAGTCGTGGTCGCCGCCGGTGATGATCTCCCCCGGGGGCGACGTGAGCAGACCCGACGGGGTCGCGAGGACCGCGGTCTCGATCTCGCGACCCACCACGGCGGCCTCGACGAGCACCTTGGGATCGTGCTTCTGCGCAGCCGCGACGGCCGCGTCGAGCGCATCCCAGGTCGACACCTTCGAGATGCCCATCGACGATCCGGCACGCGCCGGCTTGACGAACACGGGCAGCCCCAGCGCCTCGATCGCCTCGCGCTGCGGCTCGATGCCGCGCTCGGGGGTGACCACCACGTCGGGCGTCACGGGCAGGCCCGCGTCCGCGAAGATCGTCTTCATGAACTGCTTGTCCATGCCGGCCGCGGACGCGAGCACGCCCGATCCGACGTAGCGGACGTCGACCAGCTCGAGCGCGCCCTGGACCGTCCCGTCCTCACCCCACGGACCGTGCAGCAGGGGGAACACGACGTCGATCTCGCCGAGCGAGCGCAACGCGCCGTCCTCGACCACGCGCCACTCGCCCGATCCCGCCTCGAACGGCGGGATCACCACGGCGTCGGACGCGGGCACCTCGGGCATCGCGCCGTCGACGATCCGCCAGTCCGCGGCATCGTCCGACACGAGCGTCCAGCGGCCCTCGCGCGTGATGCCGATCGCGATGACGTCCCAGCGGTCGCGGTCGATCGCGCCGAGCACGCCGCCCGCGGTCACGCAGGACACGCCGTGCTCCGTCGAGCGGCCGCCGAAGACGACGGCGACGGTCGGGTTGCCCATCAGTCGACCTCCGCCTTGCGCGGCCGCGTGATGAGCGCCTCGATGACCGCCTGCACGGGGGCCTCGCCCGCGAGCATCGTCACCACCCCGTCGCAGATGGGGACGTCCACGCCCGCCTCGACGGCGAGCTGCTGGACGGCGGCGGCGGTCTTGACGCCCTCGGCGGTGCCGCGGGTCAGCGAGATCGCGTCGTCGAGCGTGCTCCCCCGTCCCAGGTGCGCGCCCAGCGTGTGGTTGCGGGACAGCGGCGAGGCGCACGTGGCGATGAGGTCGCCCAGGCCCGCGAGCCCGGAGAACGTCTCGGGGCGCGCACCGATCGCGAGCCCCAGACGCGTGATCTCCGCGAGGCCCCGCGTGATGACGGTGGCCGTGGTGTTGTGGCCGAAGCCGAGCCCGTCGGTGATGCCCACGCCCACCGCGATGACGTTCTTGTACGCACCGCACAGCTCGACGCCCACGAGGTCGTCGTTCGTGTAGGGCCGGAAGTAGGACGATGCGGTCGACGCCGCCACCAGCTCCGCCGCCTCCGCGTCGGAGGCGGCGACCACGGTCGCGGTCGGCTGGCGCTGCGCGATCTCGCGCGCGAGGTTGGGCCCGGAGACCACCGCGACGCGCTCGGGCGAGAGCGCCCACACCTCGGAGAGGACCTCGGACATGCGCGCATGCGTGCCCTGCTCGATGCCCTTCATGAGCGACACCGCGACGGCCCCGTCCGGGACCAGGTCGCGGAACGGCGCGACGATCCCGCGCACGTGCTGCGCCGGCACCGCGACGGCCACGATGTCCGCGCCCGCGAGCGCCTCCTCGACGTCGGTGGTCGCGTGGATCCCCTCCGGCAGGTCGACGCCCGGGATCGAGCCCTCGTGACGTCGGTCGTCGCGCACGGAGCGGATCACCTCGGGATCGCGGCCCCAGAGCGTCACCTCGGTGCCCGCATCGGCGAGCACCGCGGCGAAGGTGGTGCCCCACGCGCCGGCGCCCAGCACCGCCGCACGGGTCATCGGGCGGGCCTCCCGTCGCCCTTGGCACGCATGTCGAAGGGCTTGTCCGGCGGCGTCTCGCCTCGAATCTCCGCGACCATGCCTGTCAGCGTAGCCATGATGCGGTCCGTGGCCTCGCGCAGGGTCGCGGTGTCGAGGTCGCCGCCGCGCAGGTCGTCGAGGTCCACGGGAGGCCCCGCGACCACCGTGATGGTCTTGCGCGGGACGGGGTGGATCATCTTGCCGTAGCGGGGCAGCAGCCGATGCGCGCCCCACTGGGCGATCGGCACCACCGGGACACCCGTGGACAGCGCCATGCGTGCGACGCCGGTGCGCGCCGCCATGGGCCACAGCTCGGGATCGCGCGTGAGCGTGCCCTCGGGGAACATCGCGATCATGTCGCCGCGCTCGAGCACATCGACCGCGGCATCCACCGCCTCGGCGGCGCGGGACGTGCCGCGGTGCACCGGGATCTGATCGAAGCCGCGCAGCAGCCAGCCGATGAACGGCGCACGGAACAGGCTCTCCTTCGCGAGGATGCGCGGCGGGTGGCCGTTGTTGTACAGGAAGTGCGCAAGGGTGAGGGGATCCGCGTAGGACACGTGGTTGGACACCGCGATGAAGCCGCTGTCCATGGGCAGGTGCTCGGCACCGTGCCAGTCCTTGCGGGTCGCCGAGGTGAGCAGCGCCTGGAGCGGACGCGCGGCGTTGCGGTAGAAGCGTGACGGAGGCGTGGGCACGGACTACTCGACCTCCGCCCCGAGCGCTCCGAGCTTGCCCCGGAAGTTCTCGTAGCCCCGGTCGATGATCCCGATGCCGCGCACGGTCGACGTGCCCTCGGCCGTGAGCGCCGCGATGAGGTGCGAGAAGCCGCCGCGCAGGTCCGGAACCTCGATGTCGGCAGCGGTGAGCGGCGTCGGGCCCGAGATGACCGCCGAGTGCTGGAAGTTGCGCGCGCCGAAGCGGCAGGCGACGTCGCCGAGGCACTCGCGGAACAGCTGCACGTGCGCGCCCATCTGGTTGAGGGCATCCGTGAAGCCGAAGCGGTTCTCGTAGACGGTCTCGTGCACGATGCTGAGGCCCTTCGCCTGCGTGAGCGCGACCACGAGCGGCTGCTGCCAGTCCGTCATGAAGCCGGGGTGCACGTCGGTCTGGAGCGCGATCGAGCTGAGGTCGCCGCCCGGGTGGTAGAAGCGGATCCCGTCCCGCACCACCTCGAACTCGCCGCCGACCTTGCGGAACACGTTGAGGAACATGCCCATGGTCCGCTGCTGCGCACCGTGCACGAAGATGTCGCCCTTGGTCGCGAGCGCGGCGGCGGCCCACGAGCCGACCTCGATGCGGTCGGTGAGGGCCATGTGGTCGTAGCCGCGAAGGCGCTCGACGCCCTCGATGGTGATCGAGCGATCCGTGGACACCGAGATGATCGCGCCCATCTTCTGGAGCGTGTCGATGAGGTCCTTGATCTCGGGCTCCACGGCGGCGCCCTCGAGGTGGGTGATGCCCTCGGCCATCACGGCCGTGAGGAGCAGCTGCTCGGTCGCGCCCACGGACGGGTACTCGAGCTTGTGCTTGATGCCCTTGAGGCCCTGGGGAGCCGTGAGGTGCAGGCCGTCCTCCATCTGGGTGACGGTCGCGCCGAACTTCTGGAGGATCTCCAGGTGGAAGTCGATGGGGCGGTCGCCGATGCGGCAGCCGCCCAGGTCGGGGATCACCGCCTCGCCCAGGCGGTGCAGCAGCGGCCCGCACAGGAGGATCGGGATGCGGGACGAGCCCGCGTGGGCGGCGATCTGCGCCGCATCCGCGCGCACCAGCTCCGTTGTATCCATGGAGAGGACGCCGGACTCGACGTCGTAGTCGACGCCGGCGCCATGGAGGCGCAGCAGCGAGGAGACGACGGCGACGTCGCGGATATCAGGCACGTTGCGCAGGGTCGACGGGGTCGAGCCCAGCAGAGCGGCCACCATGGCCTTGGAGACGAAGTTCTTCGCGCCGCGGACGGTGATCTCGCCCGTGAGGGGGCGCCCGCCGGTCACCCGGATGGAGTCGGTCATGGCGCCTATCTTCCCCCATGCCCGCCCCGAGGTCTGCATCGACGGGTCTCGCTACGCTGTCGGCGTGACCGCCGCCGCACTCTTCGCCGGGCTCTCGACGCTCGACATCGTCCAGCTGGTCGAGCGGCTCCCCGCGCCCAACGAGAAGGTCGCCGCGCTGGAGTTCTCCGTGTGCGCGGGCGGGCCCGCCACGAACGCCGCCGTCGCGTTCGCACGGTGCGGAGGCGCCCCCACGGTGGTGACGGCGCTCCCCCGGCATGTGCTCACCGATGTGATGCGCGCCGACCTCGACCGCTGCGGCGTCACGGTGCTCGAGGCGGCCGCCTACGACGGACCGCCCGTGACGGCGTCGATCATGGTGACGCGTGCCACCGGCGACCGCGCCGTGGTGTCGCCTTCCGGCGTCGCGACCGGAGGCGCGCTCGACGTGACCCTGGAGGCACCGATCGAGGGCATCGGCGCGGTGCTGATCGACGGCTACTTCCCGGAGATCTCCCTGCCGCTCGCCGCACGCGCACGCGCGGCCGGCATCCCCGTGATCCTCGATGCCGGGTCCCACAAGCCGCACACCGACGCCATGGTCGCGGCGTGCGACATCGCGGTCGTCTCCGACGACTACGCCCCGCCGGGCACCGACGGCGCGCCCGACCGTGTCCTCGACCACCTGTGCGGGCTCGGGGTGAGCGCGGCGGTCATCACCCGTGGTCCCGCGTCGATGCTGTATCGGACCGCGGCCGGCGAGGGCGAGGTCCCCGCGGTCGCCGTCTCGCCCGTGGTCGACACGCTCGGCGCGGGCGACTTCTTCCACGGGGCGCTCGCATGGCGCCTCGCCGCGCACGGCTGGGATGCGGCACGCCTGCCCGAGGACCTCCGCATCGCCGCCTCCGTGGTCGCCGAGTCGTTGGGGTCCTTCGGGACCCGGGCCTGGCTCGCCTAGCGGCGGGTTCGCGGACGCGAGCCACGGGGTCCGCTGCCGGTAGACCCGAGACCGCCTGTCCGACGCAGGCACGGTGGCTAGCGTCCGACCGCTCCACCGAGGACCAGATCGGCGCTCCCTCGCGAGCCCTCCACCAGCCGCGTGTTGGCCGCGTCCACCGAGTCGACCCACGCGACGGCGGCCTCGGGCTCGCGACCGGTCGCGACGCGGCGCTCGACGAGCCGCGCGCGCGTGACCTCCCAGGGCACGTCCACGAACCACAGCTCGTCGAGACGCGGTCGGACGCGGTCCCAGCCGCCTGTGCCGAGCCCCAGGTAGTTGCCCTCGGTGACCACGATGCGGGCTGACTCGTGGATCGGGAGCGCGCCCGGCACCACGTCGTGGATCGCGCGGTCGTAGTCCGGCGCGAGCACGTCTTCGCGCGCCTCCCGCACCTGTGCCAGGAACGCCACGTATCCGACGACATCGAAGGTGTCGGGCGCCCCCTTGCGCGCGGCGAGACCACGGAGGTCGAGCTCCGCGGCAGGCAGATGGAAGCCGTCCATGGGGAGGTACGCCGCGGGCACGCCGCCGGCCTCGAGCGCGCGCACCAGCGCGCGTGCGAGCGTCGACTTGCCCGCGCCGGGCGGGCCCGCGATCCCGATGATGGCCCGGCCGTCCGCCGCGAGCGCCGCCGCGCGTGCCGCCAGCGCCTCGAGCCCGGTCACGGCGCCGTCACGAACACGTCGAGCAGCTCCGGATGATGCGCGTGCACGAGCACCGCGAACACGATCGCGTCGAAAAGCAGATGCACCGCGACCACGTACGGCAGCGACTTGGTGCGCGCGAAGATCCACCCCTGCACCAGCGCGAACGGGATGGTGAGCGCCGGCCCCCACTCGCGATAGCCGAGCTCCCACAGGAAGCTGACGAACACCATCGCCTGCAGCCCGTTCGCGAGCGGCATCGGGAAGTGCCGCCGCAGCAGCGCGAAGACGACGCAGATGAAGAACAGCTCGTCCCACAGCCCGACCGCGTTGACGCCGACGAAGAGCCGGGCGATGTCTCCCCCGCCGTCGAGGGTCGGCCAGTTGAGGTACGCACCGGAGGAGATGAAGTAGTACGGCAGCAGCAGGTACGCGACCGCGATCACCACCGCGAGGTAGATCCCCATGGTCCGGCTCCACCGCTGCCCCGTCCCGATGGGGAACACGATGGTCGGGTCGCGGAACGCGAGCCTGGAGATCAGCGTGGGCACCAGCACCGCGAGCGACAGCGCGACGGTGAAGCGCAGCATCCCCGCATCGGACAGGTCCGCCTCGAGCGAGATGGCCGAGATGATGACCTGCCCGAGAGCGATGAGGCCGAGGTCGCGGCCCAGCCTGCGGTCCACCCCGAGCCCGAGCACCACCCCTGCCACGAGCGGGAGGTACGCGAGCGGCCGCACATGCACGGCGAACATCAGCACGGCCGCGCCGCACACGAGCGCGGCGGCGGCGACGCGCGCGACGGTCCGCGCGTCGGCCCGCAGCGCCGGCGCCTCGGACACGGTCGCGGTCATGCCGCCACTGTGCCAGATGCGTGCGGAGCCCTGCCGAGACGCGACGAGGGCCGCACCCCGGGTGGGATGCGGCCCTCGTGGACGATGCGCGGGTCAGGCGACGGGACGGGCCGCCTCGATCTCGACGCTCGGCAGGTGCTTGGCCGGGAGCGTCGTGGGACGCCAGCCCGCACGGGTCGCCTCGAACGCCGTGATGTCCTCCTCGTGCTGGAGGGTCAGGCCGATGTCGTCGAGGCCCTCCATGAGGCGCCAGCGGACATAGTCGTCGATCTCGAACGGCACCGTGAGCTCGCCGCACGTGACGGTGCGGTCCTCGAGCGAGACGGTGATCTCCTTGCCCGGCTCGGCGTCGAGCAGCTTCCACAGCAGCTCGATGTTCTCCTGCGACACCACGGCGGCGAGCAGGCCCTGCTTGCCCGAGTTGCCGCGGAAGATGTCCGCGAAGCGCGACGCGATGACGACCTTGAAGCCGTAGTCCTTGAGCGCCCACACGGCGTGCTCGCGCGACGAGCCCGTGCCGAAGTCGGGGCCCGCGACCAGGACGGACCCGTTCTTGTACTCGTCCTTGTTGAGGATGAAGTCGGCGTCGCCGCGCCACGCCGCGAACAGCGCGTCCTCGAATCCGGTACGCGTGATGCGCTTGAGGTAGACCGCGGGGATGATCTGGTCGGTGTCGACGTTCGAGCGGCGCAGCGGGACGCCGACGCCCGTGTGCGTGGTGAACTTCTCCATGTCGGTTCTCCTTGTCTCAGACGAGCGCCGCGGGGGCGTCGACCAGGTCGTCGGGGCTGGACAGCGTGCCGCGCACCGCGGTCGCCGCGGCGACCAGCGGGGACACGAGGTGGGTGCGACCGCCCTTGCCCTGGCGGCCCTCGAAGTTGCGGTTCGAGGTGGACGCCGAGCGCTCCTGCGGACGCAGCTGGTCCGGGTTCATGCCCAGGCACATCGAGCAGCCCGCGTTGCGCCACTCCGCGCCGAAGTCCTTGAAGATCTTGTCGAGCCCCTCGGCCTCGGCCTGGAGGCGCACGCGCGCCGAGCCCGGGACCACCAGCAGGCGGACGCCCTCGGCCTTGGTGCGGCCCTCGAGGATCGCCGCGGCGGCGCGCAGGTCCTCGATGCGGCCGTTGGTGCAGGAGCCCAGGAAGACGGTGTCGACCGGGATCTCGCGGAACGGCGTGCCCGGCGTGAGCCCCATGTACTCGAGGGCGTTGGCCGCGGCCTCGCGCTCGGCCTCGTCGGCGAAGTCCTCAGGGTTGGGCACGGAGGCGCTGAGCGGCAGGCCCTGGCCGGGGTTGGTGCCCCAGGTGATGAAGGGCTCGAGGTCGTTCGCGTCGAGGTCGACCTCCGCGTCGAACACCGCATCGTCATCCGTGACGAGCGTGCGCCAGAAGTCGACCGCCTGGTCCCAGTCCTCGCCCTCGGGGGCGTGAGGACGACCCTTGACGTACTCGAACGTCGTGTCGTCGGGAGCGATGATGCCCGCGCGGGCGCCGGCCTCGATCGACATGTTGCAGATCGTCATGCGCGCCTCCATGGAGAGCGCACGGATCGCGTCGCCGCGGTACTCGAGCACGTAGCCCTGGCCGCCACCGGTGCCGATCTTCGCGATGATCGCGAGGATGATGTCCTTCGCGGTCGAGCCCTTGGGAAGCGTGCCGTTCACGTTGATCGCCATGGTCTTGAACGGCTTGAGCGGCAGCGTCTGGGTCGCGAGCACGTGCTCGACCTCCGACGTGCCGATGCCGAACGCGAGCGAGCCGAACGCGCCGTGGGTCGAGGTGTGCGAGTCGCCGCACACCACCGTCATGCCCGGCATCGTGAGGCCCAGCTGCGGGCCGACCACGTGGACGATGCCCTGGTCGGCGTCGCCGAGCGAGTGGATGCGGATCCCGAACTCGGCTGCGTTCTCGCGCAGCTTGTTGACCTGCTTGCGGCTCGTCTCGTCCGCGATGGGGAGGTCGATGTCGAGCGTGGGCGTGTTGTGGTCCTCGGTCGCGATGGTGAGGTCCGGGCGACGGACCTGACGGCCCGCGAGGCGGAGGCCTTCGAAGGCCTGAGGAGACGTCACCTCGTGGCACATGTGAAGGTCGATGTAGATGAGGTCGGGTGCGCCGTCCTGCCCCTTCCTCACCAGGTGGTTGTCCCACAGCTTCTCGGCAAGGGTGGTTCCCATCGCGCTCTCCTTCACCTGCGTCGACATCTCATGTTTTGAGACGGTAGTATCGATCCGTGGACAATCATAGCGGAGTCGGAGTCATTGACAAGGCGGCGGCGATCCTCGGCGCCCTCGAGCAGGGACCCGCCACCCTCGCCGAGCTGGTCGCGAGCACGCACCTCGCGCGACCGACCGTGCATCGGCTCGCGCTTGCGCTCGAGCATCATCACCTGGTCGGCCGCGACGCCTCGGGGGCGTTCGTCCTGGGACGGCGGTTCGCGCAGCTCGCCGCCTCCGTCAACGAGGACCGGCTCGTGTCCGCGGCGCAGCCCGTGCTCACGGTGCTGCGCGACCGCACGGGCGAGTCGTCGCAGCTGTACCGCCCGCACGGCGACGAGCGCATCTGCATCGCGGCCGCCGACCGTCCGGTCGGCCTGCGCGACTCGATCCCCGTGGGCACCACCATGACGATGACGGCCGGCTCCGCCGCCAAGGTCCTGCTGGCGTGGGCCGATGCGGAGCGCATGCACCGCGGGCTCGCGGTCGCGCGGTTCACCGCCGCGGAGCTCGATCGCGTGCGCCAGAACGGCTACGCCGAGAGCGCCGGCGAGCGCGAGCCCGGCGTCGCCTCGGTCTCGGCGCCGGTGTGGGGCGCCGCGGGCACGGTGATCGCGGCGGTCTCGATCTCCGGGCCGGTCGAGCGCCTCACCGCCTCCCCCGGCACGCTCCACGCCGCTGCGGTGGTCGATGCCGCACGTCAGCTCACCGAGGTGCTCCAGCGCACGGTCATCGCCTGACGCCACCCGCGAGGTGACGTAGGTCCCTTGCACGCCGAGGCGCGTACGCCCACGCTGTCCGCATGGACGTCGTGGTCTACGAATCGCTCTACGGGAACACCGCCGCGGTCGCCCGCGCCATCGCCGAGGGCATGGGCGGGGACACGCGCGCGCTCAGCACCGGCGAGGCGACCCCCGAGCTCGTCGACCAGGCACGCATCGTCGTCGCCGGCGCGCCAGTCCACGGCATGAGCCTCCCGTCGGAGCGTTCGCGCGCGTCCGCGGCCGTCAAGCCCCAAGGCGAGGGCCACCTCGCCGCGGATCTCGACCACCCGTCGATGCGCTCGTGGCTCGCCGCGATGGAGCGCGGTCCGCGCCTCGCCGCGGCCTTCGACACCCGCATCCGAGGCCCGCTCGGCCACGGCGGCGCGACGGCCATCGCGCGCGCGCTCGAGGCCGCCGGCCTCACGCTGCTCGACGAGCCCCGCGGCTTCACGGTGCACCTCCACACCACGGCGTCGACACCGGCCGCGCTGCTGACCGAGGGCCAGCTGGACCTCGCGCGCGGATGGGGACAGCACCTGCGAGCCTGCGCCGACGCCGCCGCGTAGACACGGCGGCGTCCTCACATCCCGGCGGCGTGGACCTCGTCGAGCTCGCGCGCATGCCGCCGCACCCGACGGTGAAGGTCGCCGACATCGACACCCGCGTCCGCGACCGCCGCGAGAGCGAACCCGCAGTCGAGCGGGCGCACCACCACGACGGCGTCCTCACCCTCGACGATCGCACCGTGAGGGGCCCCGAGCCGGAGCGCCTCGGAGACCAGCGCCGCGACGCCGAGCGCCGCCGCGGTCGCCGCAGCCGCATGATCACGCTCGGCCAACGCCAGCTCGTCGAACAGCGGCAGCCCGTCGCGCCCCGCGACGATCACGCGTGAGACCTCGGCCACGCGATGCAGCGCCTCGGCGACCTCGGCAGCGGCCTCGCGGAGGCTCACGCCCCCTCCGCGACGCGCCAGCCGCCCAGGAGCGGACGGACGGCGGTCTCGGCGGCAACGCGGAGCGCCGCAAGGTCGACGTCGTGCGAGGCGACGACGGCGAGCACATGGGCGGCGTCGATCGGCTGGACCACAAGGACGCCGCCATCGGTCCGGATCGCGACCGAGTCGAGGGCGCCCAGGTGGAAAGCCGCGGTCACGGAGCCGGCGAGCCCCACGAGCGTGGCGGCGACGGCCGCGCCGGTCTCGCGCTCGGCGAGCGTCGCGTCGTCGTACACCGCGATGCCGTCGGTGCGGGCGAGCAGCACCCGGGCGACGCCCGGCACGGCCCGTCGGATCTGCGCGGAGGCCATGAGCCCATGCTTGGGGATGATCATGCCCGCACCCCCGCGAGCCTCACGACGTGCTCGAGGAGCGCGAGGCACGAGTCGCGCTCACGCGGGTCGCAGGCGACCACCGCATCCTCCGGCACCTCGATGAAGGCCGCCAGCTCCGCGGCCGGCAGGGCCGTCTCATCCCAGCGGTTGGCGGCGACGACGAACGGCACCCCCGGTGCGAACCCCGCGAACGCGCGCACGATGCTGCGCATCTGCGCGCGCGCCTGAAGACGGCCGGCGTCCAGCACCAGCACATAGGCATGCATCCCCTGGGCGAGCACGGGCCACATGAAGCTGAAGCGCTCCTGGCCCGGCGTCCCGAACAGCGTGACGCGCGTGCCCGCGACGTCGAGGCTGCCGTGGTCCATCGCGGTGGTGGTGCCCTCCTTGAGCGCGCGGGTCGAGTCGGAGACGGCATGCTCGCTGCCGAGCGCCTTGCCGTCGACCGCGGCGGTGACGAAGGTGGTCTTGCCGGAGCCGAAGGGGCCGGCGACCACGATCTTGACGATGCTCTCCATGGTGAGGCACGGTCGGGCGGCGCCCGCGATGCGGGCGCCGCCGTCGCGCACGTCCTAGATCTCGAGCGCCTGCTCGATGGACTGGAGCTGGCGGCGCGCCATCGCGAGGTTCGCGCGCGACTTGTCCAGGACCAGGTACAGGAAGAGTCCCTGCCCGGAGCGGGAGCTCACCAGCCGGATGAGGTGGAACTGCTTGCCGAGCGTGATGAGGACATCCTCGATGGTGTCGTCGAGCCCGAGCGAGCCCATGACGCGCAGCTTGGCGCGCACGACCTCGGTGTTGCCGGCTCCGGCGAGGTCGAGGTCGATCCCGCCTCCCGCGGTCGCGAGGGTCATGCCCGAGTCGTAGTCGACGAGGGCGGCGGCGAGGGCCCCGTCGATGGCGACGGCGGCGTGGACGGAATCGGTGGGAGTGGCCATGATGGCGCCTTTCTTGGGGACGACGCAGGGGCCGCCTCAGCGGGGAGCAGCCTTTGCGCGGGGGGACGGACGGCGACGGAGCGAGCCGTCGAGCCAGCGGAGCGGCCTTCAGCAGGCGCGCCGCGAGGGCACTGTAGGCACGTCCGCCCCGCTCTCGGCAAGGCGTAGGCCCCGTGCGTGAAATTCCTCACACCCGGGCGCATCATGATGGATTTCCAGGGAAAACACGTAAATAACACAGGTGTCAATTAGCCCGCGGGCTAGGGTGCTGCGTATGCATATGGGACGCGCGATCGTGGTCTTCGACGGGGACTGCGGTCTCTGCAACGGCTTCGTCGCATGGCTGCTGCGCCATGATCGCGATGGCCGGCTCCTCATCGCGGGGTCCGGCGGCACCGTCGGCCGTGCGGTGCTCGAGGCCTCCGGGCTGGGCCACGGGATCGCTGCGTCGAGCATCGTCGTCTGGCGCGGCGGCATCGGCGAGGCCCGCACGGACGCGTTGGCGAGCATCGCCAGGGACCTGCCGTGGCCGTGGCGCGCGGCCGGAGCCCTGCGCATCGTGCCTCGGGCGGTGCGGGATGCCGCCTACGATGCGGTCGCCCGGCGGCGGCCGCGCCGCACCGCGGAGGACCCAGCGTGCGGCACCCCGCCGGCGGACCTGGTCACGCTGTGGCGCTCACGGCTCGCGACCGAGGAGGACGTGGCCGCGCTCGCCTCGACTCACGCTGCGGCGGAGAGCCCGCGCCGAGACGCGGGACGGCGGCACCCCCGGCGCTCGGGCGAGGGTGCCGCCGACGTGTCGACGGGTTAGCGGGCGCTCTTGCCCACGGCCTTCCCGACGCCGTTCGAGCCGCCGTTGCCGGTACCGTTCGAGCCGCCCGCGCCACGCGTGGGCTCGCCCTGCTCCGCACCGCGAGCCTTCGCGACCGAGCTCTCGGCCTTCTCGCGCTGACCGCCGGCGTTCCCGCGCTTGCCGGCGTCCTCGGCGTCGCCCGCCTTGGTCGCGGCCGCACCCGGCTTGGTCGCGGCCTCACCCGGCTTGGTCGCCGAGCGAGGAGCGGTCGCCTCGGCCTGCGTCGGGGTGTCCGCATCGGCAGCGTCGTCGTCGACGGCGACGTCGTCCTCGGCGGCACCGTCATCCGCGAGGACCGCACCGTCCTCGTCGGTGTCGCCGCCGTGACGCTCCTGCCACTTCTCGCTCTCGCCCTGCCACGCGACGTGGAGGTCGCGATGGCGCTCGGCGACACCCTGGCCGAAGTCACGGCCGGTGGCGTCGGTGGTCTCCATCCAGTCGAAGATCTCGCGCAGGCACTCGTGGACCTTCTGGGAGACCTCGGAACCGGTGCGCGAGTCCGCGTCGGAGTCCTCGTCGGACGCCTCATCGGAATCCTCGTCGGACGCCTCATCGGACTGCTCGGCGCCGTCCTCGTCGCCCTCGACGTCCTCGGCGCCCTCCGCAGCCTCGTCCTCGCCCTGCTCGTCGCCCAGGACCTCGGCGACGGCCTCGTCGACAAGCTCGATGGCGGTCTCGGTGTCGCCGGACTCCTCGGCCTTGCGCGCCTCCGCGATCCGCTCGTACGCGCCGCCGTCGCCCAGGCCCACGCGCTCGAGGGCGCGGTCCAGCCCGTACAGAGCATCACCAGGCGCCGACTCGTCCGCCGCCGCGGTGCCGCCGACCAGGGCGGCGGCCACGAGCGCGGCTCCTCCTGCGATCGCTACGCGCAGGCGGCGCGAACGACGCGCGGCCGGCCGGGCGGCGGCAGGCGTCGCCGGCTGCTGCGACGCGAGGCTCGCAAGCGCCGCACCCGCGCGGTCGGAGTCCTCCGCGCTCGGCGCGGCGTTGAGCGCGCGCAGCCGGTCGAGGGTGCCTGTCAGCTCTCCCATGTCCGCGTCGCCCCTGCCGGCGAGGAACCGGTCGAGGTCACGGGCGGTGCGGTCAGCGTTCTCGTCGTGCGTCATACCCCCGAATCGACACAGGCGGCCCCGGTGTTACACCTCCGCGTCGGCGTGGGCCAGGTCCTTGCGCAGGGCCGCGAGCGCACGATGCTGCGCCACGCGGACGGCGGCCTCGGTCATGTCGAGCGCCGCCGCGGTCTCGCGTCCGCTCAGACCCGCGACCACGCGCAGCAGCAGCACGTCGCGCTGACGCTCCGAGAGCCGCCCGAGGAGATGCTCGACCCCTGAGGCCTCGGCCTGCAGCAGCGCCTGCTGCTCGGCGCTCGGCATGACATCCCGGAGCACCTGCGCGAGAGCCTCGTCGCCGACTGGCGTCTCGGGCTTCCTTCCGGCGCGCCGCACCGCGTCCACCATGCGTCGATGGGCGATCGCGAAGACCCACGCGCGGAAGTCCGAGGCGTCGCCCTCGAAGCGCGGGAGCCCCCGCACGACGTCGAGGAAGGTGTCGGCCGCCTCATCCTCCGGGGAGGGCGAACGACGGGCAGCGAGGTAGCCGCGCACGGGACCCGCGAGCTCGCGGTGGAGCGCGGCCCACGCCCAGGGCTCGCCTAGCCGGGCGGCCGCGAGCGTCGAGTCGAACGCGGGACCGAGGGTCATCGGCTCGACCGCCGGCGGACGTCCTCGAACGGGGACTGAGGTGACATGGGCGGAGACGCTAACACCACTCATGCGGAGCGGCGCAAATGCGACAAGCCCGTCCCCACGGCGCGGCGCGGCTGGGCAAGGGCTGCGCGCGCCATGACAGCGCCCCGGGGCCCGCGAGGGCCCCGGGGCGCCGGAGCGGGAGCTCCTACGGCCGCTTTGGGGAAAACGCCTGCTCGGAGCCGCTCTGCTTGTCGGGCATGGGGGATGCGCCGACATCTTCGGTGCCGGAGTCGGCGCCGCACGCGCCCTCGCCGGCTGATTCCATCTGCCAGGAGTCCTGCGCCCCCGCCGTCGTCCTGCCCGACCAGTCCCGGGTCGTCTGCTCCCCGTCCGACCATCGCTCTCCGGACCACGAGGCCGGTTCCGCCGCCCCGCGCCACCCGCCGGACCACGAGCCGCCGTCGCTCGTCTCCGCTCCGGTGCCGTCCGCGGCAGCGGGAGGCGCGTCCGCCGCGGCAGCCTTGCCGGCGGCCTCCCCCGCGTCGGGCTGGCCGTCCGCCGCGGCAGCCTTGCCGGCGGCCTCCCCCGCGTCGGGCTGGCCGTCCGCGTCCCGTGCGTCGATCACGGGCTCCTGCGGCGGGGCGGCGGGGGTCGGGATGCTGCGCACGCGCGCGGTGACGTGAGCGCCGAAGCCGGGGTCGGCGAAGTCGGCGGTCTCCATCCATTCGAGCAGGTCCGTGACGCTTCGGCGGACCTCGTCCGATGCCTCCGCGCTCTCCGCCCGCAGCGCCCGCGCCGTCTCGAGCAGGGCCTCGGAGGAATCGGTGTCGATGTCCGCGGCCTCCGCGACGTGCTCGATCGCGTCGCCGTAGTCCCCCTTGCCGTCGAGCCGCAGCGCCTCCGCGACACGCTCACGGTTGCCGCCGTCACGCAGGCCGATCCGCTCGAACGCCCGATCGATCGAGTAGAGGGGATCGCCCGGCGCGGCGGGGTCGGCTGCTGCCGCGCCGGCCGCGGTGCCTCCGATGAGCAGCGCGAGCGCGCTCATCGAGGCCACGCGTGAACGCCATGGCGAGGAAGCCGCCGCGGGCTCGCGGCTGAGGGGGGTGCGCGAGCCCGCGGCGACGCTGGCGAGGGCAGCACCGACGCGCGCGGCATGAGCCGGCTCCGCTGCGATCGCCAGCCCCCTCAGGGCAGCGACCGCCGGGCCGAGGTCGGCGAGCTCCGCGGGCGTGTCGCCTCGCAGCAGCCGGTCGATCGCCCGGTCCTCGTCGGTGGTGCTCGTCACGGCCCTGCCATCGGATGCCGCGCTGGATCCGTTACATCGGGCGGAGATCAGCGCTGGTGGTCGCGCGCGCGTCGCAGCGCGCCGAGCGCGCGATGCTGAGCGACCTTGACCGCCGATTCGGACTTCCCCACCACCCGCGCGGTCTCACGCACGGAGAGCTGGCCCACGACCCGCAGCAGGAGGATCTGCCGCTGGTCCTCGGACAGGTCGGCAAGCAGCTCGCGCGCATCGGTGAGCCCGTCGCGCAGCAGCGCCTGCTGCTCGGCGCTCGCGCTGAGCTCGGATGCGGCGACCTCATCCGAGCTCCCGGCGGCCGACACCGGTCGCACGCTCGCCCGCCGGTACGCGTCGACCATGCGGCGATGCGCGATCGAGAACACCCATGCGCGGAAGTCCCGCTCGTCCCCCGCGAAGCCTCCGATGCCTCGCGCGACGTGCAGGAACGTCTCCGACGCCTCGTCCTCCGGCTCCGGCGATCCCCGACCCGCGAGATAGCCCCGGACAGGGCCGGAGAGGTCCGAGTACAGCGCGGTCCACGCCCAGTCCTCTCCGGACTGCGCCGCCGCGAGCACGGCCGTGAACGCGGGGCCGAGCGTCATGCGCGGGCTCCCGCGGCCTCTGCGACGGGAGGACACGGCATGGTTCCCGACGCTAACACGGGGATACGAACTTGGGCAGACCCGACATTTCCAACGTCGTAGACCCAGGCGCCAGGCGCCCCTGGATGCAGAAGAACCCCCTCGTCACGTTGGACGAGGGGGTTCCGGTGGTAGCCCCGACGGGATTCGAACCCGCGCTACCGCCTTGAGAGGGCGGCGTGCTAGGCCGCTACACAACGGGGCCCCTAGCTGCTTCAGTCACCCTTACCGGGCGGCTGGCGCGAGATAAAACTTTACAGCACACCCGGCGCGGATTCCAAATCCGTCCGGCGATGTCTCCGAAGTCGACCTCGCACCAGGGACGATGCTACCGCCCCGAGGTACGCTCAGGCGCCGACCCGGGTCCGCGTCGCCGTAGCCTGGGGCCATGAGCACCGGCGACCTCCCCACCGGCACCGTCCACGTGCCCGATGGCCTGTCGTGGTGGGCCGCGACGCCCGGCGGCCCCGACTGGCTGCGCTCGCTCCCGGGCCTGATCGCCGCGTGCGCGCGAGAGTGGGGGCTGGCACTCGACAGGCCCTTCGAGCCGGGCAGCGTCGCATGGGTCGCGCCCGCCACGCTCCCGGACGGGCGCCGCGCCGTGCTCAAGGTCGGCCGGCCCGACGGCGAGAGCGATCTCGAGGCCGACGCCCTGGCGCACTGGGCCGGAGCGGGAGCCGTGGCGCTGCTCGCCCACGATCGCGAGCGCGGGGCCCTGCTCATCGAACGATGCGAGCCCGGCACGCAGCTCTGGAGCATCGAGGACGAGGACCAGGCCTTCGGCATCGCCGCCGGCGTGCTCCGCGAGCTGTGGCGGCCCGCGCCGGAGGGCGTGCCCTTCCGCACGGTGGCCGACCAGGCGGAACGTTGGGCTCGCGTGCTCCCGGAGCGGTGGGAACGGCACGGCCGACCGTGCCCGCGGCGGCTGGTCGACCATGCCGTGGAGCTCGCCACCACCTTGGGGCGATCGCAGCCCGAGCAGGTCCTCTGCCACCAGGACGCGCACGGCGGCAACATGCTCCTGGACGGCGAGCGCTGGGTCGCGATCGACCCCAAGCCGCTCGTCGGCGAGCGGGCGTTCGACCTCGCCTCCTCGCTGCGCGATCGGCGCCCGACGCTCCTGGAGGCGGCGGACCCGCTTGCCGTGGTCGCACGACGGCTCGATCTCTATGTCGACCACCTCGGCGTGGATCGCGAGCGCGCGCGCGGCTGGGGCATCGTCCACGCGCTCGCGTGGGGCCTCACGGAGGACGGGACGCAAGCCGACCTCCTCGCCTGCGCGGAGCTCCTCGCCAAGGCCTGATCCGGCGCGGCATCCCGGCACCGGGCCCTCCCCCGGCGCCCACACCCTTGCCCGCCCGTCAGTCGTTATGTAAAGTTGAGTGGAAGCGACTCAACTATTTCCCTACGGCTCGCATCAGCAGGAGGTTCACATGTCCGCACAGCCCTACGCCCCCGACGCGCAGGAGCAGCAGAGCGCGCTCGCGCAGTTCGGCCAGGACTTCACGGCCCTGGCGGAGCAGGGCGCGCTCGACCCCGTCATCGGCCGCGACGAGGAGATCCGACGCGTCATGCAGGTGCTCACCCGCCGCACCAAGAACAACGCCGTCCTCATCGGCGAGCCCGGCGTAGGCAAGACCGCGATCGTCGAGGGCCTCGCCCAGCGCATCGTCGCCGGCGACGTCCCCTCCTCCCTCAAGGATCGCCGGGTCGTCGAGATCGCCATGAGCTCGCTCATCGCGGGCGCGGCCTTCCGCGGCCAGTTCGAGGAGCGCCTCAAGGGCATCCTCAAGGAGGTCGAGGAGTCCGAGGGCAGGATCATCCTGTTCGTCGACGAGCTCCACACCATCGTGGGAGCGGGCCGCGCCGAGGGCTCGGTGGACGCCGGGAACATCCTCAAGCCGATGCTCGCGCGTGGCAGGCTGCGCATGATCGGCGCCACCACCCTCAACGAGTACCGCGAGCACGTCGAGACCGACAGCGCGCTCGAGCGGCGCTTCCAGCCCGTGTACGTGGGCGAGCCGAGCATCGAGGACACCGTCGCGATCCTCCGCGGGCTCCAGGAGAAGTACGAGGTCCACCACGGCGTGAAGATCACCGACGAGGCGATCGTGCAGTCCGCCAAGCTCTCCGACCGCTACATCACGGAGCGCTTCCTGCCGGACAAGGCCGTCGACCTCATCGACGAGGCCACGTCCGCGCTGAAGATGCAGCTCGACTCGATGCCCATCGAGCTCGACCGCGCGCGGCGGCGGATCATGCAGCTCGAGATCGAGCGCACGCAGGTGGCCAAGGACAAGCACGAGGCCGCCAGGCAGCGGCGCGAGGAGATCGACGCCGAGATCGCGCGCCTGCGCGAGGACTCGGACCGCCTCAACATGCGCTGGGCGCGCGAGAAGGACCTCATCGTGCGCGTGTCGCAGGCGACCGAGCGCCTGGAGTCGCTTCGCGGCGACCTCGATCGAGCCGAACGCTACGGCGAGCTCGAGCGCGCCGGCCGCATCCGCTACGGCGAGATGCCGACCGCGGAGCGGGAGATCGCGACGGCCCGCGCCGAGCTCGATGCCATCCCGGCGGAGGAGCGCATGCTGCGCGAGGAGGTCACCGGCGAGGACATCGCGGGCGTGGTCGCGAAGTGGACCGGCGTGCCGGTGGAGAAGCTGCTCACCGACGAGTCGAGCAAGCTCGGCCATCTCGAGGACCGGCTCCACGAGCGTGTGGTGGGCCAGCACCGCGCCATCGCGAGCGTCGCGGATGCCATCCGTCGCGCCCGGGCGGGCATCTCCGACGCGAACCGTCCCATCGGCTCGTTCCTGTTCCTCGGCCCCACGGGCGTGGGCAAGACCGAGCTCGCACGCGCCCTCGCGGAGCAGCTGTTCGACGACGAGCGCGCCATGATCCGCATCGACATGTCGGAGTACATGGAGTCCCACGCGGTGAGCCGCCTCATCGGATCTCCCCCGGGCTACGTGGGCTACGACCAGGGAGGCCAGCTCACGGAGGCGGTGCGCCGGAGGCCGTACAGCATCGTCCTGTTCGACGAGGTCGAGAAGGCGCACCCCGACGTGTGGAACGTCCTGCTCCAGGTGCTCGACGACGGCCGCCTCACCGACGGGCGCGGCCGCACCGTCAACTTCACCAACACGATCATCGTGATGACGTCGAACCTGGGCTCGGATCTGGTGCTCGCCTGGGACGGCGAGGACCGCGCCGAGCTCGAGGCGTCGCTCCAGACCGTGCTCCGTCGCGCGTTCCGGCCGGAGTTCCTCAACCGGCTCGACGACGTGGTGGTCTTCGACCGCATCGACCCCACCGCGATGGACGGGATCGTGGGGACGGAGCTGGCGAGGAACGTCGCGCGCCTGGCCGAGGCGAAGGACGTCGCCCTCACGGTGGACGATGCGCTGCGCACCTCGCTCGCGCGGGACGGCTTCGACCCCGCCTTCGGGGCGCGCCCCCTCAAGCGGCTCATCCAGACGCGGCTGCTCAACGCGCTCGCGAAGGAGATCGTGGACGGACGCGTCCGCGAGGGCGATCAGGTGATCGCGGGGTGGGACGGACAGGCGGTGACGCTCACCGTGAGCTGACCCACGCGTGGACGATGCGGAGCCTCAGGCCTCGTGATCGGCGCGCCAGCGGTCGATGAGCGCCTGCTCCTTCTCGCTCGGCCGCCGGCAGCCGCACGCCTGCTGGTGGGCCGCATGCCACGCTCCCCGCTGCGCCTCTGTCGCGCGCTCGGGCATCCGGTGCGCATCGTGCCACTCGCGGTTGATCGCGCCCATGGCAGGTCCTCTCGGATCGATCGGGACGCCCTCACCCTACGCTCCCGGGCGCCCCGACGAAGGGACCGGGACAAAAGAGAAGGACCCCGCCTGATGGCGGGGTCCTTCTTGTCTCCGGCTGGGCTACAAGGATTCGAACCTCAACTAACGGAACCAGAAACCGTCGTGCTGCCAGTTACACCATAGCCCAATGCGTTCCAGCGGAACGGAGAACAACTTTACCCGACTCCGGCGCAGAACCCAAATCGCCTCATCCCGCCGCGTGTCGCAGCGAGTCGAGGACCATCACCCCGGCCGAGTCCGCACCACAGTAGTGGCCCTGCGCGCCGAAGTACGTGTCGTCGTCGTTCCCGCCCGGGAGATCCGCGAGCACGGCGACGGTCCCCGCCCCCGTCACCACGTCCCCCGGACCGAATGCGACGCCGTGGACATCCGCGCCCTCGTCACCCGGCACGGTCCCGGGCGGCCACACGATCCACGGCACGCCCGCGCCGTCGCGATCGCGGTCGAGCATGAGGCAGCCGTTCTCGAGCGCGACGATGGTGCCGCTGACCTCGAGCCGCGCGCCGGGGATGTAGCCCGGCTCGTCCTGGCGAGCGAGGTAGCCCAGCGGGTTCGTGTCGACCGCGTCGCCGCCGCAGCCCGCGAGCGCCGCGGCGACGCACGCGGCGGCGGCGCTACGGGTCAGCGCGCTCGATCTCATCGAGCACCACCACCCCGACGAGCCTCATCATGGGCTCACGGTACGCCCTGCGCGACGCGATCGGGCAGGTAGGCCGCCGGATCGTGATGCGTCGCCGCCGCGCTAGGCCGTGGCGGCGCCGCTCTCGGCCCGGCGCGAAGCGCCACGAGCCCAAGGGAAGCGGGGGTCGTCCGCGAGAGCCTCGAGCACCGGCTCGAGCGCCTCGGCGAGCGCCTCGAGCTGGCCCTCGCTCAGGCGTCCGAGGACCTCCGCCCGGACCAGCGAGAGGTGCCCGGGCAGCGCCAGCAGGAGCTCCTTGCGGCCGTCGCGCGTGAGGCGGATGTTCGAGGCGCGCGCGTCGCCGGGGCACGGGACGCGCTCGACCAGCCCACGCGCCTCCATGCGCGACACCACCTTCGACAGCCTGGGGAGCGTGGCGTAGGTGCGCACCGCGAGGTCGCTGGTCCGCAGCGTCAGCTCCGGCGCGGTGTTGAGCGCGCTCAGCGCCATGAACTCGAAGTGCGTGATGCCGGAGTCCGCCTGGAGCTGCGCGTCGAGCGCGGCGGGCAGCAGCTGCGAGGTTCCGACAAGCGCGAGCCACGCTCGGGACTCGGCTTCGTTCATGCGGGGCACGCGCGTGGTCATGCCGCCATCCTAGCGTTACTTGCCACGGCAACCAAGTACCGCTATGTTGGTTAACGAGGCAACCAAACGATCCGCCGCATCGGCGGGAAGGAGCACACCATGACCACCACCGTCACCGTCATCGGCACCGGGAGCATCGGCTCGGCCGTCGCGCACCTCGCGACCAAGGCCGGCGCGGCCGTGCAGCTGCTGGGCCGCGACCAGGACAAGGCCGCAGCCGTGGCCGCGCAGGTCGGCGCGACCGCGGGCGCCGTCGGCGACGCGATCACCGGCGAGATCGTCGTGCTCGCCGTCCCCTACCCCGCTCTCGCCGAGCTCGCCGCGACGTACGGCCCCCAGCTCGACGGCCGCATCGTGGTCGAGACCACCAACCCCCTCGACTTCGCGACGTTCGACGCGCTCGTGGTCCCGGCGGACTCCTCCGCGACCGCCGAGCTCGCGGCGGCCGCGCCCGGCGCGCGCGTGCTCAAGGCCTTCAACACCAACTTCGCCGCGACCCTCGCCGCCGGCACCGTCGACGGCGCCCCCACCACGGTGCTCGTGGCGGGCGACGACGAGTCCGCACGCGACTCCCTGATCGCGCTGGTCGAGGCCGCGGGCCTGCGAGGCCTCGCGGTGGGCGGCCTCAAGCGCGCCCGCGAGCTCGAGGCGATCGGCTTCACGCAGCTGGTGCTCGCCGTGCAGGAGAAGCTCGCCTGGACCGGGGCGATCGCTCCCCGCGGCTGAAGCCCTCCTCGCCGCATCCCGCGTGCCCCGACGAGCCCCTCGTCGGGGCACGCGTGCGTCAGAGGCCGAGCACGCCTGCGAGCTCGGCGAGCGTGCGGATGCGCACCAGGCCGTCACGCGGCGTGCCCTCGCCGCACAGTCCGTCGACGTCGCGCGAATGCGCGCCCGGGCGCTCGATCCACACCCCCACGGCGAGCCCCGCGGCGACCGCCGCCTGGGCGTCCACATCGAACTCGTCGCCCACATAGGCGATCTCCGCGGGCGCGAGCCCCAGGCGCTCGCACGCGAGCGCGTAGACCCGCGGGTCCGGCTTGCCGAAGCCGAGCGTGTCGACGCCGACCAGCATCGGCACCCGCGCGAGCCCCGCCGCCGCCAACTTCTCGGTCTGATAGGCGTGCGCGGCGTTGGAGAGCGCGCCGAACGGGATCCCGGCCTCGTCCAGGGCGTCCAGCGCGCCCGCGGCATCGCCGTGCGCGAGCCAGCCTGCCCGGAAGGCGCGTTCGAACCCGTCGTTCCAGGCGTCGTACCCCGCCTCGTCGAGCATCGGCCCGCCGAAGATCTCATGGAGCGCGTTCGCCCGACGATGCCGCTGCTCGCGGTAGCTCACCTCGCCGCGGGTGTGGGCGCGGTACCAGCCGCCGGCGTCCTCACGCCAGACGCGGAGGAGCTCCGCGTGGTCGACGTCGCCCAGGTACTCGGCCGCGACTGACGCGAGGGCGTGACGGAACGCCCCGCGCGTGTCGACCAAGGTGTCGTCGACGTCGAACAGGACTCCGCGGATCACACGTGCCTCCCTCACATGACAGGTGGTGGTCCCGCGCGCGACGGAACCGACGCCGCAGGCATGGTGAGCGTCCCGGCCCGCGGGTGCGGGCCGGGACGATGCGGCTAGAGCGTCGAACGCAGGTTGCGCAGGCGCGTGAGCGCGTGGTCCTTGCCCAGGATCTCCATCGACTCGAACAGCGGCGGCGACACCATGCGACCGGTCACGGCGACGCGCAGCGGGCCGAACGCGAAGCGGGGCTTGATCCCCATCTCCTCGACCAGCTTCTCCTTGAGCGCCTCCTGCTGCGCCTCGGGCGAGAAGTCCTCGAGCCCCTCGAGCACCTCGATGGACGCGTCGAGGATCTCGGCGGCGTTCTCGGGAAGCTTCGCGCGCGCCGCGTCCTCGACCACCACCGCGGCATCGTCGATGAAGAGGAAGCCGAGCATCCCAGGCGCCTCGCCCAGCAGGGTCATGCGGGTCTGGACCAGGGGGATCGCCTCGGCGAGGATCTGCTCCTCGTTCGGCGACAGCCCCGAGACCTCGGGCGACGAGATGCAGCCGGCCGCGTGGAGGTACGGCAGCACGCGCACCGCGAACTCCCCGGTGGGCAGCATGCGCATGTGCTCGGCGTTGATCGCCTCGGCCTTCTTGAGGTCGAAGCGGGCCGGGTTGGGGTTGACGTCCGCGATGTCGAACGCCTCGACCATCTCCTTGACCGTGAACACGTCGCGGTCGGGGCCGATGCTCCAGCCCAGCAGCGCGAGGTAGTTGAGCAGGCCCTCGGGCAGGAAGCCGCGGTCGCGGTGGTGGAAGAGGTTCGACTCGGGGTCGCGCTTGGACAGCTTCTTGGTGCCCTCGCCGAGCACCATCGGCATGTGCGCGTACGCCGGCACCGCATCCGCGATGCCGAGGTCCACCATGGCGCGCCACAGCACGATCTGCCGCGGCGTCGAGGACAGCAGGTCCTCGCCGCGCAGCACGTGCGTGATCTTCATGAGCGCGTCGTCGACCGGGTTGACCAGCGTGTAGAGCGGGATGCCGTTCGCGCGCACGATGACGTAGTCCGGCACGGTGCCCGCCGGGAAGGTCACCGTGCCGCGGATGAGGTCCTCGACCACGATGTCCTCGTCGGGCATGCGCATGCGCAGCACGGGCTCGCGGCCCTCGGCCCGGTAGGCGGCCTTCTGCTCCTCGGTGAGGTCACGGTCGAACCCGTCGTAGCCGAGCTGCGGCGAGCGGCCCGCGGCCTTGTGACGCTCCTCGATCTCGGCGGGGGTCGAGAAGGACTCGTAGGCGTAGCCGCCCTCGACCAGCTTCTCCACCACCTGCGCGTGCAGGTCGTGGCGCTCGGACTGGCGGTACGGGCCGTAGGGGCCGGGCTTGTCCGGGCCCTCGTCGTAGTCGATGCCCATCCAGCTCATCGCGTCGAGGAGCATCTCGTAGCTCTCCTGCGAGTCGCGCTCGGCATCGGTGTCCTCGATGCGGAAGACCATGTCGCCGCCGGTGTGGCGGGCGTAGGCCCAGTTGAACAGCGCCGTGCGGACCATGCCCACATGGGGCAGCCCGGTGGGCGACGGGGAGAAGCGGACGCGGACCTTGCTCATGAGTACTTCCTTGGAACGGGACGATGCTGGGGCGGGGGCGTCGAACGGACGACGGGTGGGGGGCGCGGGCGAGCCGGGGCTCAGCCGCGCCGGATGACGGGGTTGCGCAGGACGCCGAGGTCCTCGACCTCGACCTCGACCACGTCGCCGTGGTGGAGGGTGGTCACGCCCGCGGGGGTGCCGGTGAGGATCACGTCGCCGGGCAGCAGCGTGGTGACCTCGGACACGAGCGACACCACGGTCGCGACGTCCGTGATCATGTCGGCCGAGTGGCCCTCCTGCACGGTCTCGCCGTTGATGCGGCCGTACACGTGGACGTCGTCGTGCGCGAGCTCGGTCTCGATCCACGGGCCGAGCGGCAGCGACGTGTCGAAGGCCTTGCCGCGGAACCACTGCTTCTCCTGGCGCTGCACGTCGCGCGCCGTCACGTCGTTGGCGCATGTGAAGCCGTAGATGTACTGCTCGGCGTTCTCGGGGCTCACGTCCTTGCACACGCGCGAGATCACTATCGCGAGCTCGGCCTCGAGCTGGACGTCCTCCGCGTAGTGCGGCAGCACGATCGGGTCGTCGGGACCCACCACCGCCGTGTTGGGCTTGAGGAACAGCAGCGGGAGGTCGTCGACCTCGTTGCCCAGCTCCTTCGCGTGGTCCGCATAGTTGCGGCCCAGGCACACGATCTTCGAGCGCGGGATGACGGGGGCGAGCAGGCGGACGTCGTCGGTGAGCTTGATCCGCTCGCCGGTGACGGAGCCGGGGGTGTACATCGGGTCGCCGGTGAGGACCACGAGCTCCTCGTTGCCCGCCTCCCCGTCGACGATCGCGTACTGGGGCTCTGATCCGGTGGTGAAACGGGCGATACGCATGGGCTCCAGCGTAGTCGTTCACGGATGTCGCGCCTGCGGGGGTGCCGGCCCCGCCCTTGCCTACGATGGGCCGCATGGGACAGGCCGTGGGGCGCATCGTCGGGCTCGACGTCGCGCGCGGCATCGCCGTGCTCGGCATGGTGGCGGCGCATGTGGGCGACGACGGCACGCGCGGCGCCGACACCGACGGCTGGGCGTGGCTGGTGATCGCGCATGGACGGCCCTCCGCGCTGTTCGCGGTGCTCGCCGGCGTGACGATGTCCCTCATGCTCGCCGGCGCCGGCGGCACGGCCGATGCACGGGCCGTCCGGCGCACCCGCGCCCGGATCGCGGCACGCGCCGGCGTCCTCGTGGCGCTCGGCCTGCTGGTGTCGCAGATGAGCACCGGCGTCGACATCGTCCTGGTGAACCTGGGCCTCATCATGCTCATGGCCGTCCCGCTGCTGCGTGCACCCTCGTGGGTGCTGCTCGCCGGGGCCGCGACGGCCTTCGCGGTGGGACGGGTGCTGGTCGCCGCGGTCCAACCCGAAGGCTGGTGGTACGACGCCCCGGTGGTGGGCCGCCTGTGGAGCTACCACTACCCCGCCCTGTCGTGGATCGGCTACGCGTTGCTGGGGCTCGCGGTGGGGCGCCTGGCGCTGCGCGAGGCCCGGGTGCAGGCGCTGCTCATCGGTGCCGGCGCGGCCGGCGTCGGCGCGGCCGTCGCGATCCGCATCGTCGTGGGCGACGGTCCGGTGACGGGCCTCGGCGCGCACACCTACACGCCGCTCGAGATGACCGCCAACTCCGCGATCGCGCTCGCCGTGATCGGAGGGGCCTGCTGGCTCGCGCCGCGCATGCGGGCCGTGCTCAGCCCGGTCGAGGCGCTCGGCTCGATGGCGCTCTCCGGCTACGTGCTGCACCTGCTCATCATCGCGGCCGTCGGCAGCGAGATGGTCTACGAGCCCTCGAACGTCGCGCTCATCGTCCTCGAGGCCGTGCTGCTCGCGGCGGCGTGGGCCTGGCGACGCTGGCAGGGCCAGGGTCCGCTCGAGCGCGGGCTCACGCGCGTCTCGAACGCCGCAGGCGACGCCGCCACCCGCGACCTCCCTGCGCAGGCAGGATCACGGTGAGCGTCCTCGACTGGCTCATGGCGGGAGACCCGGCCATCCGCTGGCAGACGATGCGCGACCTCCTGGGTGCGGATCCCGAGGAGGTCGCGGCCGAGCGCGCGCGGGTGGCGTACGAGGGTTGGGGAGCACGCCTCCTCGCGCTGCAGGAGACCGACGGCTCATGGGCCGGTGGAGCGTGGTTCCCCGCCGGCGATCGCGATCCCGACGACGGTCAGCCGTGGACCTCGACCGCGCATGTCCTGGTGCTCCTCACGCTCCTCGGCGCGGACCCCGACGCCCACGCTCTCCGCGAGGCGGCCGAGCGTGCCTTCGCCGCGGTCAGGTGGGAGGACAACGACGCCGCGTTCCTCGACGGCGAGGACGAGGCCTGCACGCTCGCCACGACCATCCTGGTCGGCGCCTACTTCGGGCATGACATGTCGGGCGCGTCCGCACGTCTGGTCGCCGACCATCGCGCGGACGGCGGCTGGAACTGCGATCCGCCGTCGCTGTCGACGCGCTCGAGCTTCCATTCGACCCTCCTCGCGCTCGAGGCCCTGGAGGCGCAGCATCGTGCCCACGGCCTCGACCCCGCCGCGCTCGAGGCGGTGGACGACGCCCGCGAGTACCTGCTGGTGCGGTCGCTCATGCGCGGGCGCCGCTCCGGCACCGTCGTCGACGCCGCCTACCAGCGCTTCTCCTTCCCCCCGTACTGGCACTACGACGTGCTGCGCGCGCTCGACCATCTGCGCACCGCGGACGCCCCTCGCGACCCGCGGCTCGCGGACGCGATCGCGCTGGTGCGGTCGCGCCAGTCGGCGGCCGGCCAGTGGCCGCTCGAGAACACGCATCGCGGCGCGGTGCCGTTCGTGATGGAGGACGGCGATGGGCGCCCGAGCCGGTGGAACACGCTGCGCGCGATGCGCGTGCTGCGGTGGTGGGAGGAGCAGGCGTGATCCGTCAGGACGCCGACGTGCCGCCCGGATGCACGTCCCTGACCTCGTAGACCGCTCCCGCGGGCACGCGCTCCCGGAGCGCGTCGACCGCCTTGGCGCCGCCGCGCCACCGGCCGGGCTCGATCACGAATCCGGCACCCGTCGCCCCCGTGAGGTCCCAGTGCCCGCAGTCGATGCACACCCCGGCGAGCGCGATCGAGTCCCAGCGCAGCTCGATGATGCCGAGCTCCGGCGCGAGCATGAGGATGCGCTCCGGATCGAGGACCAGCTGCATGCCGCGCATGCCCGAGAACCAGCGGGGCGAGAGGATCTCGACGCTGTCCGGCATGAACGCCTTCGCTCGCGCCACCGTGGTCATCGCCTCGTAGTGGCCCTCGGGCTCGCGCGCCCACGGCAGCCCTAGCCGCTCCGAGAGCTGCTCGGGCGTGATCTCGTCGTCGATCTCGCCGAGCGACACCAGCAGGGTCTCGACCGCGCCGGCGATCACCTCGCGCACCCGGTCGAGCGGGACGGCGGTCATGTCGACGGCGTCGATCGCGAACGGCTCGACGCCGTGACGCAGGAGGTTCATGGCTGCGTCGTCGAGGTGGGCGCTCTGCGCGCCGCTGTGCGCGGTGATGTTCGCGTCCTCCTCGAGGATCGCGGCCATGAGCTCGGCCGAGGGGCCCTCGACCGCGAGCGCGCGCAGGATCTCCACGGCGGCGTCGGCGGTGGTGAGGATGTCCTCGCGACGCGGATCGAGCACGACCACGGCCCAGCGTGCCGTCGCATCGGTCCGCGCCACGAACGCGTCGACGCTGTACACGAGGTGCCGGTCGGTGCGCAGCCGGTCGAGCAGCGCACGCTGGATCGCGGCCCCCGCCACGTAGACCGCGCCCCGCTCGGAGGCGTCGAGGGTGAAGGAGAGCGCGAGCGGCGCGGCGCCTCCGCCGAGCCACCCCTGGCGCCGATGCTCGAGCGGCTGGATCGCGAGGCGCTCAGGCAAGGGGCGCGCGGGCGGCAGCTCGACGTCGAGCCCGTCCGGGACGGGTCCCGTGAACGTCAGCACCGCGTTGCCGGCGTGCAGCCACGTGGCCGCCCACTCGAGCGCCTGCGCGCGGTCGAGGGAGCGATGCGCCGGCATCCCCAGGTCGAGCAGACCCAGGGTCGAGGCGCCGAAGCGGTCGAGGAGCGGGCCGGTGCCCGTCATCTCGTCGCCCTCGCCGAGCTCCGCGGCGATGATGCGACGCTGCTCCGCGACCACCTCGTCGTCGATGGCGTCGAGATCCCTGATGGCGGCCGCGACACGCGCGAGGAAGTCCGCCACGGCCGCCTCGGCACCCTCCGCGTAGAACGTGACGCGGTCCTCCTCGGTCGAGGCGTTGTGCGTCACGCCCACGCGTCCGACCCTGCTCATCACGAGGTGCTCGACCAGGTGCGTGACGCCTGCCGTGCGGGGCGCCTCATCGCGGCGCCCGACCGCGAAGGCGAGCGTGCCGGTGAACGTGGAGCGGATGTCCGACCACAGCACCGGGACTCCCCGATGGTCGGTCGTCTGCAGCGTCGGGATGGCCATGCGCCCATCATGGCGGCCGTGGCCGCGCCTTCCGGTCAGCCCGACGCCGACCTCCGGACGTGTCGTGCCGTGCGACCCGCCGCGCGCGGTCGCGCCGATCCGGCCGGCGATGCGAGACCGTGGGAGCCGACCACCATCCGAACGCCCCAGGGGGAACCGTGTCACGACCGACAGATGGCGCGCGCCTGGCCGTCCTCATCGATGCCGACAACGCGCGCGCTCAGCACCTCGAGCGCCTGCTCGCGGAGATCGCGAAGTACGGCACCGCGGGGGTCCGCCGTGCGTACGGCGACTGGACCTCCTCCCAGCTGGGCTCGTGGAAGAAGGAGCTGCTCGAGCACTCGGTGCAGCCCATCCAGCAGTTCAGCTACACGTCCGGCAAGAACGCCACGGACAGCGCTCTCATCATCGACGCGATGGATCTGCTGCACGCGGGCAACCTCGACGGCTTCTGCCTCGTGTCGAGCGACAGCGACTTCACCCGGCTCGCGGCACGGATCCGCGAGCAGGGGCTCACGGTGTACGGCTTCGGCGAGCGGAAGACGCCGAAGCCCTTCGTCGCCGCCTGCGACACCTTCATCTACGTCGAGAACCTCGAGCCGCCGGCCGCGCCCGCCGCCGCATCGTCGAAGCCCGCCCTCAAGCGTGACGACACCCTGGACCGCCTGCTGGCCGAGGCCGTCGACGCGGCCGCCGGGGATGACGGCTGGGCGAACCTGGGCGCCGTGGGCAGCAACCTCTCGCGCCTCGCCTCGGACTTCGACTCGCGCACGTGGGGCTACAGCAAGCTCAAGGACCTGGTGCAGGCCCACCCGTCCTACCAGGTCCAGTCCCGCCCCGGCGGCGACGGGAAGAGCTCCAGCACCTACGCGAAGCTGCGCCAGCCGGGCAAGCGCGGATCCGCGCGACAATAGGGGCCATGGCCGTCCTCAGTTCCCCCGTGCTCCCGCACGCGTCGGCCTCGGCGCTGCCACGAGCACGGTGGGAGGCGCTGGCGACCGCGCATGCCGCGTCAGCCGACGCCCTCACCGCGGGCCACCGCGCTCGCAAGGGCCGGGGCGAGCGGCACGCCGTCGAGGACTTCCTGTTCGAGTACTACGCGACCCGCCCCTCGCACCTGCGCCGCTGGCATCCGGGCCCCGGCGTCGCTCTCGAGGACGCGCCCGAGCACGCGGGCTGGCGCTTCTACCGCACCGACGGCACTCGCACGGAGCTGGACGCGGCGGCCTTCATGGAGGCACGCGGCACCGCGGTCGACCTCATCGAGCGCCTCCTGCGAGCCACCGCGGCCCGGCCCGCGCGACTCGGCTGCTTCGGCCTCCACGAGTGGGCGATGGCCTACCGCGCGGGCGAGGGCATCCGGCACCCCCTGCCCCTGCGCCTGGGTCAGGACGGGACCGATGAGGTGGTCGAGTCCCACCCCATCGCGTGCAGCCACTTCGATGCGTTCAGGTTCTTCACCCCGGCGGCGGTGCCGCTCAACCGGATGCAGCCCACGCGCGAGACGCAGGTCGACCTGGAGCAGCCCGGGTGCCTCCACGCGACCATGGACCTGTACAAGTGGGCGGCCAAGCTCGCGCCCGCCATCCCGTCGAGCCTCCAGCTCGAGGCCTTCGCGCTCGCCCTCGAGGTTCGCCAGGTCGACATGCAGGCCTCGCCGTACGACGTGTCCTCGTACGGGCTGCCTGCCATCGCGGTCGAGACCGCCGAGGGCAAGCGGGAGTACGTCGAGCGTCAGCGGGACTTCTCGGAACGCGGCGCGGCGCTCCGCGAGCGCATCGTCGACGCCATCGCGCGGCTGCGTGCCGCGGCGGACGCCTGACGTCCACCGCGGCACGGTCGACCCCGGTCCGGCCACGGGGGGTGCAGCCGGGCCGGGGCCTGCCTCGCTGCGCGCCCTCATCGATCGCGGGGCCCTCCGCACTGGACCACTCCTGAGCGCTCAGGAGCGCGCTACCGCTTCACCGCGGCCGGCCTCGAGCTCCTCATCGAGCATGATCAGCACGCCTGGCGACCCGAGGACGGGGACTTCCGCGTCTCGCACCTGCAGACCGGCGAGTTCGCCGGACCGCTCGGCACCGCGGTCGGCCAGCACCGCATCGGACGCGACCTTCGCGTGGTGACGGAGCGGACGATGCGGCGGCTCTGGGCCCCGCCGCGCGCCGGGGCGGTCGAGGTGGTCGCGTCCGCGAACGCGGATCCCACGTGCATGCTCGGGATCTGGCTGGTGGGCCACGAGTCCACGGGCCCGGAGGACTCGGGCGAGATCTGCATCGCGGAGGTCTTCGGCGACCGGGTGTCCCCCTCATCGTCCACCGTGCGCATGGGGATCAAGGCGCATCATGATCCTCGCCTGATCACGGACCTGCGCGACGTGGAGGCCGCCGTCGACGCCACCGAGCCGCACACCTACGGCGCGGCCTGGGACGCGGAGGGGACCGAGATCACGCTCGACGGCGCGACCGTCTACCGGACGGACCAGGTGCTCGGCTACCCGCTCCAGCTCATGCTCGATCTGTGGGAGCTCCCGCACGGCCGACGCGAGGCGGCCGCCTATCCGAAGGTCGCCACGCTCCACGAGGTGCGTCTGCGCACCGACGACTGATCAGCGCGAGGCCGCGGCGCCCTTGTTCGCGAGCTCGTCCGCCTTCTCGTTACCAGGGTCGCCGGCGTGGCCCTTGACCCACACCCACGTGATCTCGTGCCGGCCCAGCTGCTCGTCGAGCGCCTGCCACAGCTCCACGTTCTTCACGGGCTTCTTGTCCGAGGTCTTCCAGCCGTTGCGCTTCCAGCCCTTCATCCAGGACTGGGCGCCGTTCTTCACGTACTGCGAGTCGACGTGGAGCGTGACCTTGCACGGACGGTTGAGCGCCTTGAGACCCTCGATGACGGCGGTGAGCTCCATGCGGTTGTTGGTGGTGACCTTCTCACCGCCGAAGAGCTCGCGCTCGTGGCCGCCGGCCTTCATCCACACGCCCCAACCCCCGAGACCGGGGTTGCCCTTGCACGCGCCATCGGTCCACATGTGCACTTCGGTCAGGGTGTCGTTCACCCGGACACGGTACCCGGGCGGCGGCCTCACGGACGCCAGCCACCGCATCGTCCACAATGGACCCATGTCCCGCAAGCACGCCGCCGGAGGCTCGACGCCCGCCGTCCATGCCTTGCTCGAGGCGGGCGTGGCGCACACGCTCCACGCGTACGAGCACGATCCCGCGACCGACCTCAGCTACGGCCTCGAGGCCGCCGCCGCGCTCGGCGTCGACGCGGACCAGGTCTTCAAGACCCTCTGCGCGTACGTCGACGGGCGGCTGTCCGTGGGCATCGTGCCGGTGAGCGGGATGCTCGACCTCAAGGCGCTCGCGCACGCGCTCGGAGGCAAGAAGGCGGAGATGGCCCCGCCCGCAGAGGCCGAGCGCGCCACGGGCTACGTCGTGGGCGGCATCTCGCCCATCGGCCAGCGCAAGGCGCTTCCCACCGCGGTCGACGAGACCGTCGAGCTGTGGGACACCGTGTACGTCTCAGGTGGGCGACGCGGGCTCGACATCGCGCTCGCACCTGCCGACCTCATCGCCGTGACGCATGCCGTCGCGGCCCCGATCGCGAAGGACTCCTGATGGACCTCTCCCCCGCCCCCGACGGTTGGGACCACGCCGCCGCCCTCGAGGAGGTCAAGGCGCGCGTCCACATCGCCGAGGCCACGTGGGGCCGCGCAGGATCCGGCGTCCGCGTCCTGGTCGCCACCAAGACGTGGGACGCCGATGCCGCGACGGCCGTGGTGCGGGCGGGCGGCACCCTGGTGGGCGAGTCGCGCATGCAGGACCTCGAGGCCAAGGGCGACGCCCTGCGCGCCGCCGGCGCCCGTGTGCATGTCATCGGTCAGCTGCAGCGCAACAAGGCCGCCGTCGCGGTCCGGTACGCCGACTGCGTCCAGACCGTCGACCACGCGCGCCTCGCCGAGCGTCTCTCACGGCTGTGCGTCGAGGCCGAGCGGGAGCTCGAGGTGATGATCCAGGTCAACGTGTCGGGCGAGGAGTCGAAGGCCGGCGTCCATCCTGACGAGGCCCTCGCGATCGCCTCCGCGGTGCAGGCGCTCCCCGCGCTCACGGTGACAGGCTTCATGACCATCGGGCTGAACTCCCCGGACGAGGCCGCGGTGCGCGAGGGTTATGCGCGCCTGCGCGAGATCCGCGACCAGGCGCTCATCCGCTCGGAGCGCGGCAGCATGGGTCTGGGCACGGCGTGGGAGCTGTCCATGGGGATGTCCCAGGACCTCGAGTGGGCGATCGCTGAAGGCGCGACCATGGTGCGCGTCGGGACCGCGGTGATGGGCCCGCGCGGCACCCTGTAGGCCCTCCCGGCTCGCGCCACGGCGCGAGCGATGTGAGACTGGCGGGAGCAGCAGGCACCGTGCCGCCGAGGGGGATGGCGCAGAGAGGAGCCCCCATGCCCCGCTACCACCTGGCGATGTACTACGAGCAGGAGTCCGGCGAGTTCCCCGACGACCTCCCCCAGATCATCGCCGAGATGGAGCGGTTCGAGGAGGAGCTCCGCGAACGGGGCATCCTGGTGACGTCCGCCGGGTTCTCTCCGTCGACGGAGGCTCGCGTGGTGGTCTCCGGCCCCGACGGCGGCGAGACCTCGGAGGGCACGTACCTCCCGGGTCCGGTGCAGTCGGGCGGCTTCTGGCTCATCGACGCGCCGAACATGGGCGACGCGATCGTGTGGGCCGAACGCTTCAGCCGCGTGCTCCGGCTGCCCGTCGAGGTGCGCGAGGTCCGCCTCTGAGCGCTGCGCGACCGATGCGCGGAAAAGTTAGGCAAGGTTTCACTCCCTGGCGACGATGCCAGGAGGTTCCTACCCTTGACGGGTGACCGCGACGCCCCACCACACCGCATCGTTCCCCGACGAGGAAGCCGTCTCCGGACGGCTCAACGCGCTGCGCGCGGGGGTGCTCGGCGCCAACGACGGCATCGTCTCGATCGCCGCCCTGCTGGTCGGCGTCGTGGCCGCGACGAACGACGCCACGGTCATCCTCACCACCGCTCTCGCCGGCATCGCCGCGGGCGCGCTGTCGATGGGCGTGGGCGAGTACGTCTCCGTGTCCAGCCAGCGGGACGCCGAGAAGGCGCAGCTCGAGCGCGAGAAGGCGTGGCACGACCACCGCCCCGAGTGGGAGCTCGACCAGCTCACGCGCCTGCACATGGAGACGGGCATGTCGGAGGCGACCGCACGCGCGGCCGCCATCGAGCAGACCGCGCACGATCCCCTCGCGGCGCATGCCCGCGCCCACCTCGGGATCGACCCGGAGGAGCTCGTCAACCCGTGGCACGCCGCGTTCGCGTCGCTGTTCGCCTTCACGCTCGGCGGCATCTTCCCGCTGCTCACGGCGGTGCTCTCCCCTGACGCGCTCAAGGTGCCGCTGACCTTCGCCGTGGTGATCGTCGCGCTTGCCGTGTCCGGCACGGTCTCGGCGCGCCTGGGTCACGCGCCGCGCCTCCGGGCGATCGTGCGGAACGTGGTCGGCGGCTCGCTCGCGATGGCGATCACCTACGGGATCGGCACGTTCGCGGGGACCGCGCTGTAACGTCCGCGCCCCTCGCGCCGGTACCGCTCAGCGTCCGCCGCCCTCCTAGGGCACCAGCTTGAGCCACTCCTCGGTCGCGAACTTCGACTCGACCCGCTGCTCGGCGAGCGCGATCTCCGCCTCGGTCACCTCGCCCGGCTGCGTCGCATAGCGTCCGCGGAAGTGGCCCAGGAACGAGTCGATGACGTCGCCTCGCTCCATGCCCGTCTGGCTGCGCAGCGGGTCGACGCGCTTGTTGGCGCTCTTGGTGCCCTTGTCGGAGAGCTTCTCGCGACCGATCCGCAGCACCTCGAGCATCGCATCGGCGTCGATGTCGTACGCCATCGTCACATGGTGGAGCACCGCGCCGGAGGCGTAGCGCTTCTGCGCGGCCCCCGCGATCTTGCCGGCAGGCGAGGCGATGTCGTTGATCGGCACGTACGTGGCCTCGATCCCGAGCTCACGCAGCGCGCCCAGGACCCAGTCGTCGAGGAACGCATAGGACTGCTCGAAGCTCAGGCCCTCGACCAGCGACGTCGGCACGTGCAGCGAGTAGGTGATGGTGTTGCCCGGCTGGACGAACATCGCTCCGCCGCCCGAGACGCGACGCACCACGGTCATGCCGTGCTTGGCGGCGCCCTCGTCGTCGATCTCGTTGCGCCACGACTGGAACGAGCCGATGATCACGGCGTTCGAGCCCCACTCCCAGACCCGCAGCGTGGGCCCGCGACGCCCGGCGGCCACCTCCTCGGAGAGGACCTCGTCGAGCGACATTTGCATGTAGGGATCGCGCGGGACGTCGTGGATGACATCGAACGTGTGGTCGTGCCAGCTGGTGGCGTGCCCGAGCGCGCGTCGCACCGCGATGCCCACGGCCTCCGGCGTGAAGCCGATGAACGTCGCGTCGCCGGCGGCACGCTGCACCGCGGCGGCGAGCTGCGCGACGGTCGCGGTGGCTCCGATGCCGTGGAGCGCTCGCGTGATGTCGAGGATCGCCTCCGCGGGCTCGAGGAAGAAGTCCCCCGAGATCACCACGCTCTCGATGACCTCGCCCGCGGCGTCGACCTCGACGTCCGCGACCACGAGCTTGCCGCCAGGAACCTTGTACTCACCGTGCATGGCGTCCATTCTCCCCCGCAGCGGAGGGGTGGAAGGACGATGCGGCTCACGGGTTCGGAGCGACACCCGCCTTGAGCAGCCCGTAGAACAGCGAGTCGGTGAGCGCCTCCCAGGCCGCCTCGACCATGTTCGGGCCCACGCCCACGGTCCGCCATTGCACGCCCGTCTCGGTGTCGACGGTGGTGATGAGCACCCGGGTCACCGCGTCGGTGCCGTGGGCGGCATCCATGATGCGCACCTTGAAGTCCGTCAGGTCGAAGCGCCCGATCTCGGGGTACGCGCCCGTGAGCGCGGTGCGCAGCGCGTGGTCGAGCGCGTTGACCGGGCCGTTGCCCTCGCCCACCGTGACGAAGCGCTGCCCGCCACCCGCGCGCAGCTTGATGACCGCCTCGGCATCCGCGTCGCGCGGGTTGCCCGGCGCGGACGAGACGCGCACGCGCCACGTCTCCGTCTCCCAGTACTTGGGCGCATCGCCCAGCTCCCACCGCAGCAGCAGCTCGAACGACGCATCGGCGGCGTCGAACGTGTATCCCTGCGCCTCGGCGTGCTTCACGCGATCCGTCACACGGCTCAGCACCTCGGGCCGGTCCGCGAGGTCGAAGCCCAGCTCCTTGCCCTTGAGCTCGATCGACGCGCGGCCGGCCATCTCCGACACCAGCATGCGCATGTCGTTGCCCACGTACTCGGGCTGAGTGTGCTGGTAGAGGTCCGGGTCCACCTTGATCGCGGACGCGTGCAGGCCCGCCTTGTGAGCGAAGGCCGAGGCTCCCACATAGGGCTGGCGCGCGAACGGGGCGATGTTGGTGATCTCCGAGATCGCATGCGCGATCCGCGTGGACTCGCGCAGCCCGTCGCCCTTGAGCGCGATCATGCCGCGCTTGATCTCGAGGTTCGCCGCCACCGCCACCAGGTCCGCGTTGCCCGTCCGCTCGCCGTAGCCGTTGACGCATCCCTGCACGTGGGTCACCCCCGCGGCCACGGCCGCCATCGAGTTCGCGACGGCGCAGCCGGAGTCGTTGTGCGCGTGCATCCCCAGCTGAGCCGACGTCCGGGCGCGGACCTCGGTCACGATGCGCGTCACGTCGTCGGGCAGCATGCCGCCGTTGGTGTCGCACAGGACCAGCGACGACGCGCCGCCGGCCTCACCCGCGAGGAGCGCCTTGAGCGAGTACTCGGGGTCGAAGCGATAGCCGTCGAAGAAGTGCTCGGCGTCGAGCACCACCCGCCGCCCCTCACCCACGAGGAACGCGACCGTCTCCTCGATCATCGCCAGGTTCTCCTCGCCTGAGACCCGCAGCGCGCGCTCCGCATGTCGGATGTCGGACTTCGCGACGAGCGTGATGATCGGCGCCTCGGAGTCGAGCAGCGCCCGCACCTGGGGGTCGGACGCCGCCGACGTCCCCGCGCGGCGCGTCATGCCGAACGCCGCGAACTGCGCGTTCGTGAACGACAGCTCCTTGGCGACCAGCCCGAAGAACTCGGTGTCCTTGGGCACCGCGCCCGGCCACCCGCCCTCGATCACTCCGACACCCATCTCGTCGAGCAGCGGGGCGATCGCCATCTTGTCCGCGACGGACAGGTTCATGCCCTCCTGCTGCGCGCCGTCGCGCAGCGTCGTGTCGTAGATCTCGACCGTGAGATCCGTCATCGTCGTCAGCTCCTCAAGTTCGGCGTGGCCCGTCTCCCAACAAAAAAGCCTCCCAGGGGTGCGGGAGGCTGCGCGTCGGGGTTCGGCCCGACGCGCTACAGAATGATGATCGCGGTACGCATCGCTCGCCATTGTGGCACACAACGGGGACGATGCGGCCGACAGGCCCCCGGGCGTCGCCTCCTCACCGGAGAAGCACGCAGGGGCGATGCGACGCGCGTGCGTCGCATCGCCCCTGCGGCGGTCCGGTAGCGGGGTCGGACTGGACGTCGCCTCCCGGCGAGATCCGTCCCCTCCCCCATGCGGCTCAGGCGATGATGAAGGGCCTGATGCCTCCCGTGTCGAGGGTGTGGCGCGCACGCC
This sequence comes from Demequina gelatinilytica, assembly GCF_000971115.1. GTDB lineage: Bacteria > Actinomycetota > Actinomycetes > Actinomycetales > Demequinaceae > Demequina > Demequina gelatinilytica. Next base: position 171,244 of record NZ_BBLV01000008.1, read on the forward strand.
AGTCCCTCGGGTCGTGCAGCCGCTCGCGCTCGTGCAGGCCGCGCATCTGGCGACGGTGCTCGACGCGGGATCGGTGTCGAGCCTCGGTCGCCGCGTCGCGGCGGCGAAGCAGGCGGTCGGCGAGGCTACGGCGCGGGGTGTCGTCGCCGATGCCCAGCTCGTAGCCGCGGATGGTGGTGGCGGTCATCTCAAGTCCCTCCTCGGACTCTCGATACGGAAGATGGAGGCGCGCCTACAGGAGGCGCGCGAAGGTCGGCAGCGCGAACGAGTCGCCGATCACCTGCTGGACGCGCTCTGCCGTGGGCAGCACGGACGAGCGATGACGGCGCATGGCGCGACGACGGCGGGCCGCCGCGAAGCGGTCCGCGACCTCGCGAAGCGAGTCGCGCACGCCGTGGTGAAGATCGGTGACATGGGCGGTGCCGTGTGCAGCGGGTGCAACGGACATGATGTTCCTCCCCTAGGAATGGACGATGAGGTCTCAGGCGATGAGGCGGAAGGCGCCCCGACCCGTGGACTCGGCCTCGAGCCGGGCGTGAAGGTCGGCGATCCGCTCCATGAGTGCGGAACGGGCGACCGACCATGCGCGCAGACGCGCGATCTCGGTGCCGCTCCAGTCGACGAGCGCAGCGGCGGCCCCGGGCGCGAAGCCCCTGACCGCATCGGCGAGCTTCTCGAGCTCCGCCTTGTGCGCGGACGTCCCCTCCTCGGCGAGCCTGGGGCCGAGGTCTACGGTGATGGTGATGGACATGACACCCTCCTTTCGCTGGTTCGTGCGGTGTCGATGTCAGGATGCGCGCGGGCCGTGTGAAGGGTCGTGTGACGCAGGTCACATATCGGAAATACCCCAGAAATAGGGGCACGACCAGGCGTCTCGACGGCTCACGGCAGCCCGCACGGTCGCGCGAGCCGAACGATGCGCGCGCAGGTCAGGCGGGCACGCGGACGCCGCCGCGCAGCTGCTCGAGGACCACCTCGGCACGCTGGAGCAGCAGGGGCATGTCGCCCCGGGCTGCGATCTGCAGGGCGAGCTCGGCGTGGGCGACCGCCCGCTCCGCATCCCCGTGCGCGAGTGCGACCTCGGCATCGGTCACCTGGACCTCCGCCTCGAGCCACTTGTACGAGTCGTTGATGCGGCGGCACGCGGTGCCCGCGTGGTCGAGCCACGGCATGGCCGCGTCGGTGTCGCCTTCCGCCACGTACGTCAGCCCCATGACCTTCGCGGTGACGCCCTCCCAGCAGGGGTCCTCGAGCTGACGCGCGAGCGCGTACGACGACTCGATGTCCGCCCGGACCGCAGCCGGGGCCTCGCCCTTCGCCAGCCTCACGTGCGCGTGCCAGGCCTCGGGCCACGGGCGGATCGCCGTCCAGCGCTCGCTCTGCGCCTGACGTTGCGCCTCCTTGGCCCACCGCTCCGCGGCGGCGAGCCAGCCCGACAGGTACGCGGCGCGCGCGGCATGCGCCATGGCCCAGATGCCGCGCTTGACGCTCCCCGTCTCGCGGCACAGGTCGATCGCCTCGTCGAAGCGTTCGAGCGACCCGTCGAGCCTTCCCCAGTCGGACAGGTGCACGGCGTCGTAGGCCGCGACGGCGGCGCGTACGCGTGGATACGGCGCGGCGGTCTCCCACGCGAGAGCCAGTCCTTCGACCGCGCACTCGCGGCGCGCGGCAAGCACATCGACGTAGGCGAGCTCGGCGAGCGCCTTCGCGGCGATCTCCTGTTCCCCCGCCTCGGACGCGGCCTCACGCGACGCGTCGAGCACGATCGCACCCTCGTCGTCGTACCCGCGTGCGGCGTGCACCAGCGCGCTGCCGAGCTCGAACAGGCACGTCGCGGTGAGCCGCCCGTCTCCCGCGCCCTCGGCAGCCGCCACGGCACCGCGAAGCGTGGCGATGCCGCTGCCGGCTGCACCCGCACCCACGGCCGCCAGCCCCGCCGTCAGCAGCGACTCCGCTGTCGCCACGGAGGACACGCCCGCGGTGTTGGGCGTCACCGGGGGGCGAGCGGCCGCGCTCAGCGCGGGGCTGGGCGGCACACCCAGCTCGCGCATGAATGCGGCCTCCGTGGACGCCACGTGGCGGTGTGCGGAGATGCGGTCGCCCGCGCCGATGAACGCCTTGACGAGGAGGACGTGGGGCCCCTCCTCGAGCGGGGCGGTGTCGACCATGGCCGATGCCAAGGCAAGGGCGCGTGGATGGTCGTGGGTCGACATCGCCCGCAGCACCTCCTTACGGAGCGCACCGATGACGTCACCCGCCACCCGCTGGCGCTCGACCAGCAGCCACGTGTCGAAGGCCGGCGACGCCTGCACCTCGATCCCCTCGAGGAACAGCCCGCGCGGCGCCGGATCGGTCAGCCGGCCCCCGCCCACCACCTCGGTGTCGATCTGCGTGCCGGCGTCGAAGCCTGGGACCACGGGATTGCCCAGGAGCGCCTCGGGCATCCCCAGTCGACGACGCAGCTCGGCAAGCGACCACCGAAGCGCACCCATGGGGTCGTCGGCCTCGGAGAAGAGCTCGGAGACCAGCTGCTGGCGCGATAAAGGATCCTGCGACCGCACGATGCGTGCGAGCAGGGCCCAGCACTTCGCTCCGCGAGGACCTGGCAGGGTCAACCCGTCCCGCAGGAGCCGGGGCTGACCGATCAGGCGGATCGCGAGCATCGCCCACCGCGTTCAGACACGCGAACTAGGTTACGTCCGATTCGTCCCGTTCGGAAGGCCGCTCGACGCGTGGCCGGCACCGCCACGATGACCGGAACTGCCCCGGGAATG
>NZ_BBLV01000007.1 GCF_000971115.1 Demequina gelatinilytica
TCATCGCATCCACGACGACGGCTGGACCGTCACCGCCACCACCACCGAGGTGTGGTTCACCCCACCCGCCAGCATCGACCCCACCCGCATCCCCAGACGAGGAGGCAAAACCGCACTCCATGTGGACCTCCCCGCACGCACACCCACCACCGCGAACCCACCCGGCTAGCTGCCACGCCCCACGGCCCCACCCCACGGCGGGCGCCGCCGCGGCACGCCCAGATTGAGCGAGAAAGCCGCCAGGCGCCGAGGCGACGGGCCGAGCTGGACACGGGGTCGCCGAGGCGCCGCGCTCAGCGGCTCGCCGTCTGCCCATCGACGAACGGACCGTCGGCGACGGCGACCAGTGCGACCGCGTCCGGCGCCAGCATCAGCGTCCCGAGCCCGGTCTCCGCACCCTCGACCGCCACGTTCCCGAACACGCCGACCACGCGGCCCTCGAGCGGCACCTCCATCGAGGAGGCCGACAGGTTGGCGTGCACCCGCACCGGGCCATGCATCGTCAGCTGTCGGGGCGCGAGCTCCGAGGCACCCGCCGGATGCGCCTCCCACGCCCCATCTCGCAGGGTGACGTGCCGAGCCGTGATGACCTCGGCCATCCAGGCCTCGATCCGTGCGTTCGCAGCCGAGCCGGCCGCGAGCCCCGACCCGAGCTTCGACCGCAGGAAGGTCTGTCGGTCCTGGGGGTCGGGTACGGAGACCGAGCCCCCGTACAGCTCCTCCCAACCGTGGCCCGCGAACTCGTGCATGCGGCCCTCGGAGACCGCGGAGCCGAGCGGCTCGTCGTGGTCGGTGAAGAACATGAACGGCCTGGTCTCCCCGTACTCCTCGCCCATGAAGAGCATCGGCGTGAAGGGCGACAGCAGCACCAGGGCGAGCGAGGCCGCCTGCGCGCCGGGGGAGAGGCGGGATGCGGGTCGATCGCCGAGCGCCCTGTTGCCCACCTGATCGTGGTTGGAGGCGAACACCACGAAGCGGTGCCGGTCGACGGAGTCAGGCACGGGCGCGCCCCAGTCCTTGCCGCGGAAGCTCGAGAACCCGCCGTCGTGCACGAACACCGAGCGGTACGCCTTGTCCAGCGCCGAGATCGAGCCGAAGTCGCCGTAGTACCCGTGCGTCTCCCCGGTGAGGTACGCGTGAAGGGCGTGGTGCACATCGTCCGCCCACTGCGCCGTCATCCCGAGGCCGCCTTCGGCGGTCGGCGTGACCATGGCCGCATCGTTGAGATCGGACTCCGCGACCAGCGACAGCGGCCGGCCCAGCCGGTCCGAGAGCGCCTCGACCGTATCCGCGAGCTCCGCCAGGATGTGCCGCTCCGAGTCGTCGACCAGGGCGTGCACCGCGTCGAGCCGCAGCGCGTCGAGGTGGAAGTCCTCGAACCATCGCGTCGCGTTGTCCACGATGAACGCCCGCATCCCGGTCGCGCCGTCCTGGTCCAGGTTCACGGCCCAGCCCCACGGCGTCTCATGCGCATCGGTGAAGTACGGGCCGAACTGCGCGAGGTAGTTCCCGTCGGGGCCCAGGTGGTTGTAGACCATGTCGAGGCATACGCCCAGGCCGATGCCGTGCGCGCGGTCCACGAACCGCTGAAGCGCCGCCGGACCGCCGTAGGCGTCGTGCACCGAGTACAGCGCCACGCCGTCGTAGCCCCACCCCCGTGAGCCGGGGAAGGCGGCGAGCGGCATGAGCTCGATCATCTCGACACCGCGGGAGGCCAGGTCGCGCAGCTGGCGGTCGTCGATGGCGTCGAGCGTCCCGCGCGGGGTGAACGTGCCCACGTGAAGCTCGTACGTGACCGCACCCAGAGCCGTGCGGCCCGCCCAGGAGGCGTCGGTCCACGTGAAGCCGCGCGCGTCGAACACCCGTGACGCGCCATGGACGCCGTACGGCTGCCATGCGCTGCGCGGATCGGGGAAGGGCCCCGCGCCGTCGACCGCGAAGGCGTAGTCGGTCCCGTCCGCGAGCGCCGGACCTTCCCACCACCCATCCGCATCCGGGTGCATGACGTCGACGACGGCCTCATCCGCGGGTCCGACCAGCACCTCGACCCGCGACGCCGCGGGTGCCCAGACCCGCACCGGCGCGCTCACGCCCGCTCCAGGAGGGCCACAGGGTGCGAGCGCAGCAGCTGCGCGAGAGGCACCGAGCCGCCCTCGATGGTGTGCCGACCGATCACGTCGCGCCAGCGACCCTCGGGCAGCTGCACGGTGTGCTCGCCCCAGCCGCCGAGCCTCTCGAGCTCCAGGCCGGCACGGGTCACGACCGTGACCGCGACAGGCTCCTCGCCGTCGGTGCGGGCGAACACCACAGCGTGCCCGGACGATGCGGCGAGCGGCACATAGCCCGCATCGTCGCCGACGAAGGCGTCGGGCTGCGAGCGGCGCAGCCTCAGGGCGGCAGCGGTCACGAGCATCTTCTCCTCGGCGAGCCCCCGCGGACGCGCCTTGCCCAGCGCCCGCGCCAGCATGTCCGCCCGTACCTCGAAGTCGACGGCGCGGCGGTTGTCGGGGTCCACCAGGGTCGGCGAGAGGGACTCGGTGCCCTGGTAGACGTCCGGGACCCCCGGCATGGTGAGCTGGAGCAGCTTCTGGCCCAGGATCGCGGCCCGGGTGCCGGTGGCGGTGGTGCGATGCCAGCCGGCGATCGCCTCGCGTACCGCGGGGTCGGCATGGGTGGTCTGCGCGAACCAGAGCACCTGGGACTCGTATGTCTCGTTCACCGAGGTCCAGGTGGTGTGCGACTTCGCCTCGCGCATCGCCTTGAGCAGATACCCTTCGAGCCGGTCCCACTCCATGAAGCCGTCCTCGTCGGACGTGCCGACCAGCGTCTGCCACCACAGGTTCTCGGTGCGACCGTCGAGCTCGGCCGGGCGCATGTCCTCGGTCGCCTCGCGCAGGTGCTGCACCAGCTCGTCCCATTGGTCGGCCGCCTCGGAGAGCACGCCCAAGCGCGCGCGCACATCCTCGGATCGCTTGGTGTCGTGCGTCGACAGGCACGTCATCGCGTGCGGGAACAGCTGCTGCTGCTCGATCGCCCACGCGTGGAACGCGGCCGGCGGGAGCGCGAACCGGCCCGCGGGCGAGCCGACCTCGCACAGGGGCAGCAGGTGGGTCCAGCGGTAGTACGCCGTGTCCTCGACGCCCTTCGCCATGACCGCCCCGCACGCCTGCTGGAAGCGGGTGACCAGCTCGCGGCGCTTCGCGTCGGCGGTGCGTCCGGCGGAGCCCACCTCGGCTCCCTTGAGAAGGTCGACGACCACCTCCAACGTCTCGTGGCGCTCGGGATCGAGCAGGCGGCGCGCACGGTCGGCCGCGTGGTCGATCGCCTCGAGCGAGCCGGGTCGGGGCGCGGTGTCGGGGACCACGTAGGCGCGGTAGCGGTCGAACGTCACCAGCATGGTCCGCAGGCAGTCGTAGAGGGCGCGCCACGTGTGGTCCCGCAGCCGCACGTCGGTGGTGCAGACCGTGTGCGCGATGGTCGCGAGGCGATGGACCTCGCTCGACAGCGACTCCTTGACGATCTCCCGCTTGGCGGCATCGACGAGGTCGGGGAGCTCGCCCATCGCGTCGCCGGTCACGCGGTGCAGCGTGCCCGCCAGGGGAGCGGCGCCCGAGGGGTCGCGCAGCAGCGCGCCCACGCGCCACGAGGCGTCGTAGCCGGTGGTGCCGGCGCACTTCCAGCTGGTGGAGAGGCGCTCCTCGTCCTCGAGGATCTTCTCCACCACGATCCACGCCCCGTCCGTCGCCTCCGACAGCCGAGCGATGTACCCCTCCGGGTCCGCGAGGCCGTCGGGGTGGTCGATCCGCAGACCCTGGAGCGTCCCGTCCTTCACCAGGGAGACGATGCGCGCGTGCGTCGCGTCGAAGACGTCCTCATCCTCGACCCGTACCGCCACCAGCGAGCCGACGTCGAAGAAGCGCCGGTAGTTGAGCTCCTCGTTCGCGACGCGCCAGTACGCGAGACGGTAGTGCTGCTCCTCGACCAGCGACGCGAGCGGCAGGTGCTCGGTGCCCTCCCGGATGGGGAACACGTGGTCCCAGTACCGCAGCACGGGGACCTCGCCTCGAGCCTCGAGGCCCGGCACCACCATGTGCTCGACGGTGAGCTCGCCCGCGGACAGGATGGTGCCGATGCGCTGGCCCAGCACCGGCATCAGCACCGGCTCGCCGGACTCCCAGTCGACGTCGAACCAGTGCGAGAAGAGCGAGTCGTGGCCGTGCTCGAGCACGTCCCACAGCGCCTTGTTGTGGAACGCGGGGGTGGGGACCGCCATGTGGTTGGGGACCACGTCCGCGATCAGGCCGATGCCGCGCTCGCCCGCCTGCCACGACAGGTCGCGCAGGCCCTCCTCGCCGCCGAGCACCTCGTCGATGCGCGAGTGGTCGACCACGTCGTAGAAATGCGTCGAGCCCGGAGCGGCCGTGAGCACAGGGGAGAGGTAGAGGTGCGTGACGCCCAGATCCGCGAAGTAGCCGAGCCGGGCCGCCGCGTCGGCGAACGTGAAGTCCGCGCTCAGCTGCAGCCGATACGTCGACACCGGGACCGGCGCACCTGCGCGCTGTCCCGGCCTCTTCCTGCTCCTCGTCCGTTCGTGCGTGTCGTCTGCCATAGAGAGATTCAGCCTCCTCGGGTGATGTCCATCATGTCAGACACGACCCGAGGAGGCTGGTATTCCCTTGGCGCGGCCTTTACTTCGCGGTGACCGTGATCTCCACGGGGATGTTGCCGCGCGTCGCGTTCGAGTAGGGGCACATCTCCTCGGCCTTCTCGGCCACGCGCTCGGCGGTCTCCTGGTCGAGGCCGGCTGCCGTCACGTGCAGGCGGACGCCCAGCCCGAAGCGGTTGAGCGCGATGGGGCCGATGCCCACGCGTGCCGTGACCTCGGAGGACTCGAGCTTCACCTTCATGAGCTTCGCCGCGCCCTGGAACGCCGAGTTGAAGCAGGCCGCGAAGCCCGAGGCGAACAGCTGCTCCGGGTTGGTCTTCTTGGGCTTCGTGATCGGGTTCGGCGTCACCAGGTCGAGGTCGAGCAGGCCGTCGCTCGTCGCGACGTGGCCGTTGCGGCCGTCGCCCGTCGCGGTCGCCTCGGCGGTGTAGAAGGCCTTGGGCCGCTTGGGTGCCTTGTCGTGGTGCGCGCCCTCTCCGGGCGTGATGTCGACCTCGGTGGTGGTGGGCTCGGTCATGGCTGCTCCTCGATCGCTCGGTGTAGAGTTACTAGTACGTCTACATCAGGCTACACCGAGATGCGGGATGATCGAGTCCAGGACGTAGAGAAGAGGCGGCAACGTGAGCAGCACGGCGACCAAGGCCCCGGCCAAGCGAGGGCCCGCGGTCCGCGAGGCGATCGTCGACGCCGCCGCGGCGCTCTTCGCGGAGCACGGCATCCGCGCCGTCAGCGCCGACCGCATCCTTGTCGAGGCAGGCTTCTCCAAGGTCACGTTCTACCGGCACTTCCCGACCAAGGACGACGTGGTGGTGGCGTACCTCGAACGCGAGCTCGCCTACGTGCGCGTCCTGCTCGCGGCCGGGGCCGATGCCGACCTCTCGGTGGACCGGATCGCCGCGGCGCTCACCGATCAGATGTGCCGGCCCCACTTCCGCGGGTGCCCGTTCATCAACGCCGCAGCCGAGTACCCCGACCCCGCGCACCCCGTCCGCGCGCTCGTCGCCGAGTTCCGGGCGCTCATGACCGACGCGATCGAGGCATGGCTGCGCAAGGCGGGCCTCGAGCCGGCTCCCGCGATCTCCGCGGCGGCCCAGGTCATGATGCTGCGCGACGGTGCGCTGGTCGCCGGCTACCTCGACCAGGATCCGGACCGCGTCGCTGCGGGCCTCGCGGACGCGATCCGCGCGATCGTGGATCGGCGCGCATGACGGACGCCTGGGAGATCCGCGACTGGCGCATCCGGATCGCCGACCTCTACGCCCGCGTGCGTTCCGAGACGGACCCGCGGGCGGCGCACCGCACCTGGGTCGACGGCCGTGCCGCGCTGCTGCGCGAGCATCCCGCGAGCCCCGTGCCCGCGCCCGCCCGCGCATCGTTCCTCCCGGAGGTCGCACCGTACGACCCCGCGCTCAGGTTCGTGGTGCGCGTCCGCGCAGCCGAGCCCGAACGGCGCGAGGTCCCGACCGCCACCGACGGCGTGGTGCCGTTCGCACGCATCGGGCGGGTGGAGCTCCCGGGGCTCGGTGGGCTCGATGCGTGGTGGCTCGACTCGTACGGCGGGGGAGTCTTCATCCCCCTGCGCGACGCGTCGCCGCATACCTATGGCGGAGGCCGGTACCTTCTCGACACGGTCAAGGGCGCGGATCTGGGCGGCACGCCCGAGGCGCTCGTGATCGACCTCAACTTCGCCTACCAGCCGTCCTGCGCGTACTCCTCGGACTGGGTCTGCCCGCTGCCCGGGCCGGGCAACACCCTCGACGTCGCGGTGGACGTGGGGGAGCGGTACGTCCCCCTCGCCCCGTAGGGCGCGTCGGCCGGGCTCAGCCCGCGTCCTCCTCCACGTTCATCCTCAGCAGCTCGATCACGGTCCGCGGGTGGTAGGTCGAGAACCGGTCCGCCACCAGCGCCATGGTCGCGCCTGAGGCCGTGTCGGTGAGCGTCAGGAGGATGTCGGTGAGCCTTCCCTTGATCGCGACCTCGAGCTGGGACCTGTCGAAGGTGCCCATGAGATAGGCCTGCTCGGGATGCGGCGCGAAGAAGCCATGGGGTAGGCCCAGGAGGTGCAACCGCGTCGGCGTCACGGCCAGGCAGACGTGCGGTGGGAGATGCGCCCGGTCGGCGGCAAGGTCGGCGCCCAGGTCCGCGCCCGCCTCGACCGTCTCGGGACGGCCCGCGTCGTCCAACGGGACCCGATGGTCGGCGCGGTCGTTCCAGATCGGGTCGTCGAGCGCGGCCTCCGGCATGAACTCCGCGACCTCCGTGATCGCGTCGTCGCCCGTCACGGTCCTCGCAGCGGTCATGAGGCGTTCCTCGCGGGACATGGCGGCCTCCTCCCGGGCGGCACGGCATCGTCGCCCGTCCTCCACCGTACGCGCGCCACGGACGGCGTACCGGCCAGGGAAGCACGAAGGCCCCCGGGAGATCCCGGGGGCCTTGCGATGTGGTGGGCGATACTGGGATCGAACCAGTGACCTCTTCCGTGTCAGGGAAGCGCGCTACCGCTGCGCCAATCGCCCGTCTTCTCCAGACGGAGCAATCGCCGGGCTCCCAGGGGGAGACCGGCGATCCTTGGAGCGGACGACGGGACTCGAACCCGCGACCCTCACCTTGGCAAGGTGATGCTCTACCAACTGAGCCACGTCCGCGTTGCCGGGGCAGAAGCCTCGGACTTCATGAGGATCCCGAAGGAACCTCGTGGTGGGCGATACTGGGATCGAACCAGTGACCTCTTCCGTGTCAGGGAAGCGCGCTACCGCTGCGCCAATCGCCCGAGGTGGAGATGGGATTCGAACCCACGTATACGGCTTTGCAGGCCGCTGCCTCGCCTCTCGGCCACTCCACCGTAGTGCCGTAACCTAGGGCTACGACGCTCCGAGCGGACGACGGGACTCGAACCCGCGACCCTCACCTTGGCAAGGTGATGCTCTACCAACTGAGCCACGTCCGCATGTCTGGGCTGTTGCCCTGACGAGAGATAGACCTTAGCGGATGTCGGCCCTCGAAACCAAATCGGCTTCCCGCCCCGCGTGTCGCCGTGCCGGCGCCGAACGGGGGCTGAACGGGAGCCGTGCGGGACAGGCGGCGTCGCCTCCCGCCAGTAGCGTTGTCGCCATGACAGGGGAGGACGATGCGCGCCGCGCGGGAAGCGCCGCGTTCCGTGGTGTGCGGGCGTGGGAGCCCGTCGAGCACGTCGCGCTCGACCGCGCCGGCGAGCGCATCGCCGCCGGCGGGTTCTGGGTGGTCGTGGCGACCTTCGAGGGCCGCCTCGACGCCTGGCGCATGGCCCGCGTCGAGCGTGACGATGCCGTCCCCGAGTCCTCGCCCGTCGGGGACCATGCGTGGCACGGACCCGATGCCTCGTCCTGGAGCACCTCGCTCGACGAGGCCGCGTACCGCGCGGGCGTCGAGCGCATCCGAGGCGACATCCGCGACGGCGAGGTCTACCAGGTCAACCTGTGCCGCATGCTCGAGGCTCCGCTGCCTGCGCCGGAGCCCGGACCCGATGCCGTCGCTCTCGCGCATCGTCTGTCGACGGGGAACCCGGCGCGCCACGCCTCCCGCATCGTGATCCCTCGCGCGGACGCATGGCCCGGCGCGTGGGTGGTGTCCGCCTCGCCGGAGCTCTACCTCCGCATCGACGGCACGCGCGTGCTGTCGAGCCCGATCAAGGGCACGGCGGCGCCGGGCGAGGCGATGCTGCCCAAGGACGAGGCGGAGAACGTGATGATCACGGACCTCATCCGCAACGACCTCTCGCACGTGGCGTTGCCCGGCTCCGTCACCGTGCCCGAGTTCCTGGGCCTCCATGAGCTTCCCGGCCTGGTCCACCTGCAGTCCACGGTCGCCGCCACCCTCGCACCCGACTACGACTGGACCCCCGCCCTGTGGCCCGCGCTCCTCGACGGCACCTTCCCGCCGGGATCCGTGAGCGGTGCTCCCAAGTCGTCGGCTCTCCGGATCATCGAGCGCGAGGAGCCGGGAGCCCGCGGCGCGTACTGCGGAGGCATCGGGTGGATCGACGCGGACCGCCGCGAGGCGGAGCTCGCCGTGGGCATCCGGACCTTCGAATGGGTTCCGGACCAGGGAGGACGTCTCCGCTTCGGAACCGGCGCAGGCATTACATGGGGGTCTGACCCTTATGGGGAGTGGGCGGAGACGGAGCTCAAGGCGCGTCGCTTGATAGCGCTTGCGTCGACCCCCAGAATGTCGACATGACAACAGTGGTGTGGGCTGGGGGGCTCCTGCGCGGCAAGGATGATCCGATCATCACCGCAGGTGACCACGGGTGGACCGTCGGCGACGGCGTGTTCGAGACCCTCGAGGTGGTGGATGGTCGCGCCTTCGGGTTGCGGAGGCACCTGCGCCGCCTCGCGTACTCCGCGGCCCGCATGGGCATGCAGGAGATCGATCAGGAGGCGGTGCGGGAGGCGGTCGGCGAGGTGCTCGGTGCCGCGCCGGGGCTGCGTCGCCTGCGGATCACCGTGTCGAGCGGTCCCGGCCCGGGCCCTCTCGCCCGGGGGGACGGCCCTCACACGATCGTGGTGACGGCGAACGATGCTCCGGCGCCGGGCTCGTGCCACGCCGTGCGGGTGCCGTGGCGCAGGAACGAGCGCTCCGCTCTTGCGGGCGTCAAGAGCACGTCCTACGCGGAGAACGTGGTGATGATGGAGTTCGCGCGCTCTCGTGGTGGCGACGAGGCCATCCTCGCCAACACGCACGGTCACCTGTGCGAGGGTGCGACGACGAACATCCTCATCGAGCGGGGCGGTGAGGTCCTGACCCCGCCGCTCGCGTCGGGGTGCCTCCCGGGCATCGTCCGTGGGCTCGCCCTCGAATGGGGGGCCGATGCGGGGCTGCCCATTCGCGCGGCCGCGCCCGGGGAGCTCGAGATGAGCGTGCTCGACGAGGTGGTCGAGGGGCGGTCCTTCGCCGCCGTCACGTCCTCGACACGCCGGATCCAGCCGCTGGCCTCGCTCGACCGGACCCCGGTCGAGCACGGTCCCTTGCTGCTGCAGCTGACGGAGATTTTCGAGGCACGCGCCGCCGCGGACTCCGACCCTGCACCGAAGCACTCCAAATAGCCGCTATAGTTGTCGTCGCGCCGCAGTGCGGGGCACAACTGAAGACGGGCGATTGGCGCAGGGGTAGCGCGCTTCCTTCACACGGAAGAGGTCACTGGTTCGATCCCAGTATCGCCCACCATGACGAAGGGCCGTCCGGATCTCCGGACGGCCCTTCGGCGTCTCCCCCTGGCTGTGTTCAGTCGCCGGTCGACGAGGTGGTCGCCGGCTCCTCGGGAGCGGCGGACGATGCGGCGGTCGCGCGGGCGCCGCGCGCTCGCCGAGCCCGGACCACCGCGAGCGCCACGGCTCCGAGGACCGCCGCCGCGACGAGCCACGGCAGCAGCACGCCCGTCACCACGAGCACGCCCCCGAGGAAGCTCACCAGCCCGCTCCAGCCCGACTCGAGACCGCTCCAGAAGCTGCGCGGCGAGTCGTCGACCTCGACCACGGGCTCGGTGGTGAGCGACAGGTCGATGGTCGACATCGATACCTGGTCGTCGAGCCCTCGCTGCCGGGCCTCGAGGCTCTCGAGCTCCGCCTGCCTGCTGTCGAGCTCGTCCTCGAGCGTGATGATGTCCTTGATGTCCTCGGCGTCCGCGAGCAGACCCTCGATGCGCGTGGTCGAGGCACGCAACGTGGAGATCTGGGCCTCGAGGTCCGTGACCTGCGTGGTGACGTCGGCGGTGTCGGTCGAGAACTCGTCGACGGTGCCGAGCGTGCGCAGCTGGACGACCACCGGGTCGAAGCTGCCGGCCGGGACCCGGAGCGTGAGCTGGGCCGCGCCGTTGCCGTACGGACCGTCCGCGGTCTCGCTGCGGGAGTCGATCCGGCCACCGGCGTCCGCGACGATCGCGACGGCGGCGTCGGCCGCCGCGAGCGGGTCCTCGACCGTCATGTACATCCAGCTGGTGACGATGAGCGCGCGGTCGTCGGACCGGATCTCGCCCGCGCCGTCGGTGCCCATGTCCTCCTCGGCGACCGCAGCATCGGAGTCGGTGCCGGCGTAGCCGTACTCCTCGCCGCCGCTGGTCGACTCGTCGGCGCCGGAGGTGCAGCCGGCGAGCGCCCAGGCGAGCGCGAGGATCGAGGCCGCGACAGCGCCTCGGCGGGTGGTGCGGGACCTCGCTGCGGCGTGGGTGCTCATGGCGCTCATGCTAGGAAGACGTGCGGCTCCGCGGAAGCGTTGGTGACCAACCCGTGACCAGGCTGTGACCAGGCGTGATGTTCCACCGCTGGGATCCGCCGCCGCCCGGTCTCCGCGTAATCTGCCCGCCGCCCTGGAGCCGGCGTCCTCCGTGCCCCAGAATCGGGGGCAGGCGGACGCGAGGGGTGGGACATGGGCGAGCACGTGGCGGCGACTCCGCGCCGCGAGGTGTCTCCGGTCGAGCTGCTGTTCGATCTCGCGTACGTGCTGGCGATGATCCAGCTCACGCATCATCTGGTCGGGCACCTGGGCTGGCGGACGGGTGCCGAGACGGCGGTGATGCTCGTCGCGGTCTACTCGGTATGGACCTTCACCTCGTTCCACCTCACGCTGCGCGATGTCGAGCGGCGGTCGACTCGTACGGTCACCATCCTGGTGATGGGCCTGGCGCTCGTGATGAACGGCGCGATCGGAGTCGCGTTCGAGGAGGGCGCGTGGCTGTTCGTGGTCCCGCTGGTGCTCGCAGGCGCCGTGCCGAGCGCGCTCTCCGCTGTGCGCGAGCAGCAGTCGTTCTTCCGGAGCCATAGCCGCAACATGCTCGTCTGGGTCGCGGCCTCGGCGCCGTTCTGGCTCGTGGGTGCGGCGATGGATCCCGAGGCGCGGCTGTGGTGGTGGATCGCGGCGGCCACGATCGACGCGGTGGGGGTGTTCAGCGCCCATCCGGTGCCGCGCCACGTCCTGGAGCCGACGGCGGTCGACTACGACGCCCCTCACATGTTCGAGCGCATGCGCCTGTTCCTGCTCATCCTGCTGGGGGAGACGATCCTCGGGATCGGCGGCGCCATCGCGGATGCGGGGCCCGAGCCTGTGGTGGTCGCGGGCGTGCTCGGTGCCTTCGTCGCGGTGGTGTGCCTCTGGTACTCCTACTTCGGCGGTGCCGAGGAGCTGGTGGTCGCGGAGGCGCGGGGCACGCGCGACCCGATCGGGATCGTGCATCGCGGCATCGTGGTCCTGCTGTTCGTCATGGCGGGTCTGATCCTGCTCGCGGCGGGAGCGGACCTGGTGGTGGCCCACGCCGAGGACGAGCACGCAGGTGTCGGCGGCGCGCTCCTGCTCATCGGCCCCGCGGTGTTCCTCGCCGCCCAGGCCTCGTACGTCATCGGCGCGGGCATGACCAGGTGGCGCGTCCGGATCGCCGGCGCGCTGCTGCTGGTCCTCGGCTCGATCGCGGCGCCGTCGTTGCCCCCGCTCGCCGCGGTGGCGCTGTTGGACGTCATCCTGGTGCCCATCGTCGTAGGGGCGAACTGGCGGGACGCGGGCGAGCCCTCACGCGCGGGCCGCGACCGCTAGCAGCGGCTTACGGGCGCGGCGTCGACGCAGCCGCAGTACCGTGAGGCGTGAGGCTCTTCATCGGGATCATGACCCCCGACCCGGTCGACGACGCGCTGGACGACGCGCTCGGAGCGACCCTGCGCGGCCGCGCACGCGACGCAGGCCTCGACCGCTGGACACCGCGCGAGGAGCGCCACCTCACGTTGAGGTTCATCGGCGAGACCGATGGCGAGGCCGCGGTGACGCGCGCCGCGGCCCGCGCCGCAGCGTCGTTCGCCGCGATGCGGATGCTTCTGGGCGCCCAGGCCGCGCCGCTGACCGCTCGCGTGGTCGCCGTCCCGGTGGCCGGCGCCGAGCACGTGGCCGCCGCCGTCGATGCCGCGCTCGAGGACGAGGGCTTCGCCGTGCGCGACCGGCCGTTCACGGGCCATGTGACCGTGGCGCGCGCGAGCCACCACCTGCGCGTGGCCGCCGTCGAGCAGGCCCTGCACCACCCGCCGCTGGCCGTGCCGTGGCAGGCGGAGGGCATCGAGGTGATCGCGAGCACGTCCGCGGGTCCCCACCGCTACGTGGTGCGCTCGACGCATCGCCTGCTGGGTGCGGCTGCGTGACGTTTGGCGATCCCGCGCGCGGGTCGCTACCGTCCCCGTAAGGATCGACGGGAGGCCCGCATGGAGGACGTACACGAGGGCACCGCACCCGGCGGGGTCCCCACGGCGACCGACCAGCGCGTCGCGCGCGCCGTCCCCGAGGAGCTCGACGAGTTCCAGCGCGGCGAGTACCGCCCCGAGTACCGCGTGGACCTCGAGCGCATCCGCTTCTCGCCGTACTTCTCGCGCCTGTCCGCCGTGACCCAGGTGATCTCCCAATCGGGCGCGGGGCTCGCGGTGCACAACCGCCTCACCCACTCGGTCAAGGTCACCGCGGTCGCCCGGTCGATCGCCGTGTCGCTCAACGGCGACTGGGGTGAGCGCGGCGCGCTGGTGCGCGACCTCGGGGGCTGCGACCCCGTGGTGGTGCAGGCCGCGGCGGCGGCGCACGACCTGGGCCACCCGCCGTTCGGGCACCTGGGGGAGCAGACGCTGGACAGGCTCGCGCGTGAGCGCTTCGGGCTCGAGGAGGGCTTCGAGGGCAACGCGCAGACCTTCCGCATCCTCACGCGTCTGGACGAGTACGACCGCGCCGGCTCCGGGCTCAACCTCACGCGCGCCGTGCGTGCCGCCGTGCTCAAGTACCCGTGGACGCGCGAGCAGGGCGAGGGGTGGAGCGGGGGAGCGGACACCCCGCGCGGCCTCTCGCCGCGCCGACCCGGTGAGGGCGCACGCAAGTTCTCCGCGTACACGCTCGACCTCGACGACATGCTCGACGCGCGCCACGCCTACCCCGAGATCGCGCGCCGTCAGCAGACCGTCGAGTGCTCGGTCATGGATATCGCGGACGACATCGCGTACTCGCTCCACGACCTCGACGACTTCTACCGTGCGGACCTTCTCAACCAGGCGGCCGTGTCCGCCGAGTTCCGCACGTGGATCAGGGACCGCGCGGCGCTCGCGGCCACACCGCTCGACCAGCTGCATCGCGCGCGTCGCACCCCCGGCCACGGACTCGAGCTGCTGCGCCGCCGCCTGGTGGACCGCGACCCGTGGATCGCGCAGGACGATGCGTTCGGCGAGTCCGTGGCGCGCGTCGCCGATGAGGTGGTGGACGGCCTGCTGTCCGTCCCGTACGACGGCTCGCTCGCCGCGGACCGCGCGCTCGCGGTCTTCATGGCAGGCTGGATCGCGCGCCTCCAGCACTCGATCGTGGTGACGCGCGACCCGGACATCCGCTCGGGACACGTGAGCCTCGACGCCGCGGCCTTCCACGATGTCGCCGTGCTGAAGTTCCTCCAGGAGAGGTTCGTGCTCCACCGTCCCGACCTCGCGGTCTACCAGCGGGGCCAGGCCAGCGTGATCGAGAGGCTGGTGACCAGCTTCGCGGCCTGGCTCGACGACGACGACGACGTCCGGCGCGCCCCGCGGCGCCTGCTCGACCTCGTCGAGCTCGCGGCCGAGGACTACCTGGCGGTGCGCGACCGGACGCCGGAGCTGCTGCCGACCACCGATGCGCAGGCGCTGCACCGCTATGCGACCGGCCGCGGCATCGTCGACTACGTCGCGTCGCTCACCGATGCGCAGGCGATGGCCGTCGCCAACCTGGTCTCGGGCGCGTCGGAGCGGTTGTGGGACGGGGGACAGGGGCTCTAGACAAATCGTTCTTCCCCTTCCAAAACCGGCGGGTTACCTTGGGTGACATCGACATTCAGCCGGAGGTGCTGGGGCGTGCGGACGAGCTCGAGAGCCTCCACACGCTGATCGCGAGCGCACGTAACGGGCACGGCTCGGCCGTGCTCGTGCACGGTGAGCCAGGGATCGGCAAGACGACGCTCCTCGAAGCTGCGACCGCTGCGGCGTCCACCGTGCGGGTCAGCGCGACGCCAGGGTTCGCGATCGAGGCCGAGCTCGCGTACTCGGGCCTCCACCGGCTCGTGCTTCCGTTCGGCCACCACATCCTCGAGCTCCCGACGGTGCAGCGTGAGGCGATCGAGGTGGCCATGGGACTGGCCGCGGGCCCACCTCCCGAGCGCCCGCTGGTGGGTCTTGCGCTGCTCTCGCTGCTCGCGAGGGCCGGGGACGATGCACCGCTGGTGTGCGTGCTCGACGATGCGCACCTGCTCGACCGCGAGTCGCTCGAGGCGCTCGGCTTCGCGGCGCGGCGTCTCACCGCTGAGCGGGTCGCCCTGGTGTTCGGCGCGCGCGACGGCACGGAGACGCAGCGCGCACTTGCGGGCATCCCGCGGCTCCCGTTGCGCGGACTCTCGCGTGAGGACGCTCACCGGCTGCTGAGCCGCCAGGTCTCGGAGGCGTTGGACCACGCTGCGATCGCGGATGCCGTGGAGCGGACCGGCGGGAACCCGTTGGCGCTCATGGACCTGGGCACGTCCTGGCACCAGAACGATGTCGCAGCCGCAAGCCCGGGGCGGGCCCCCTTCGCCCTGGGACCGCGCCTCGAGGCGCACTACGGGGGCCTGCTCGCGCGCCTGCCGAGCGAGGCGCGGCGCTGGCTGCTGCTCGCGGCGGCAGAGTCGACGGGCGATCTGGCCGTGATCCGCGCGTCCGCACTCGCCCAGGGGATCTCAGACCGAGCGCCGTCGCCGGCGGAGGAGGCGCGCCTGGTGGAGATTCGCGACCACGTGCGTTTCCGCCATCCGCTCGTGCGCTCGGCGGTCTACTCGGGCGCCACTGCCGCGGAGCGGCGCGCCGCCCACGCAGCGCTGCGCGACGAGGCGGACGCGCGTGGCCTCGCCGAGCTCGCCGCATGGCACGCGGCCGCGGCGGCGGACGGACCGGACGCGACGGTCGCCGCGTTGCTCGAACGGGTCGCGGACGCCACCGGTGCGCGAGGAGGGCTGGCGTCACGCGCACGCCTGCTCGCACGAGCCGCGTCTCTGACACCGGAGGAGCAGGGGCGTGCCTGCAGGCTCGTGGCCGCCGCCGAGGCCGCCATCGGAGCCGGCTCGGGCACGCTGACCCGCCACCTCCTCGCCCAGGTCGACGAGTCGCTGCTCGACACCGCGAGTCGCGGCCGCATGAGGACCGTGGACGCGCTGTGCTCCGTGTTCCTGTCCGACGCGCAACGTCTGCCGTCCGTGGTGGCGACGCTCGTGCAGGCCGCAGACGACTTCCACGGGATCGACCCGCACCGGGAGCAGGCGACGCTGATCCATGCTCTGACCTTCGCGCTCAGCACCGAGGACCGGGCCGAGGGCTGGCCCCTCGAGCGGCTCGGAGCGCGTCTGCGGGCCGGCGTCGATGTCGCACCCGGGCGCCATGCGCTCGCGCTCCGCGCTGCGAGCGCGTTCGCGCTCGACGACTACGCCTCGGCGGTGCCGGTGATGCGTGAGGCTCGCCGTATCTTCGACGACGAGCCTGATGCGGTGCTGCTGAACCTCGCGAGCTTCGTCGCGATCGTGACCGTCGGGCTCTGCGACTTCGAGGACGCGGCCGCAGTGCTGGCGCGCCTTGCGGACGTGGCGAGGGCCCGCGGCGCGCTGCGCGAGCTCGACACCATCCTGTGGGTGCTGAGCTCGCTGGAGGTCGGGCGCAACAACCCCCGTGCCGCGCGGGGCCATCTCGATCGATGCACGGAGCTCCGCCGCGCTCTCGGGCACGAGGAGGAGCAGGCGGTGAACGCCTCGCTGCTCATCTGGGAGGGCCTGCCGCCGGGGGCGGGCGATGCGCTCATCTCGGGCATGAACGCGTCGGGGTACGGCGGGGTCGCGCGCATGGCTCAGGGCGCCCAGGCGATCGTGGAGATCGGCGCCGGCGAGTACGCGGCGGCATACGCGCGGCTCGCCAGGCTGGTCGCCGAGCCGTACCTGCAGTCGAGCATCCATCACATCCCCGAGCTGGTCGAGGCCGCGACGCGCTGCGGGCGAGTCGACGAGGCGGAGCGGGCCGCCGCACGTCTCGAGGAGCTTGCGGTCACCACCGGGAGCCCCTGGGCGCGCGGCATGGCGGCACGGGCCGCGGCCCTGCTCGCGCGCGACGACGAGGCGGAGCGCCACCACCTGGCGTCGATCGCGCTGCTGGACATCCCGGGCCACACAGGTGATCACGCGCGGGGGCGCCTGCTGTACGGCGAGTGGCTGCGCCGCATGCGGCGCCGCGCCGAGGCTCGCGTGCAGCTCGAGCGCGCAGCCGCCGTGCTCGAGGACCTGGGCGCCGGCATCTTCGCGGAACGTGCGCGGCGGGAGATGACGGCTGCCGGTGGCGACGACACGGTTCAGGGCGTGCGGAATCCGGATGAGCCGGTGCTCTCGTTCCAGGAGCTCCAGGTGAGCAGGATGGCGGCTCGAGGCGCCACCAATGTCGAGATCGGCGCGGCGCTCTTCATCAGCCGCAACACCGTCGACTACCACCTGCGCAAGGTGTTTCGGAAGCTCGGCGTCACGTCGCGTCGCCAGCTGGCGGAGCGCCTGCCCCAGCCGTAGGCGCGCTCGGCGGCGCTGACGGACTACGCGCCGTGCGTGGTGCGCGGCGAGACGGCGGCGACGCACGCTGGCCCTGCGATCACACCAGGGAGGCCGAGATGCCAGTCGTGACCACCGACGACGGGACGCAGATCTACTACAAGGACTGGGGAGGCGACGGGTCCCCCGTGCTGCTCAGTCATGGATGGCCCCTCAACGCCGATGCGTGGGAGGCGACAGCGCTGTTCCTCGCGATGAACGGGCATCGAGCCATCGCGCACGACCGTCGCGGCCACGGCCGCTCGACCCAGAGCTGGGACGGCAACGAGATGGACACCTACGCCGACGATCTCGCATGCCTGATCGACCATCTCGACCTGGACGACCTCACGATGGTCGGGCACTCGACGGGCGGGGGAGAGGTGGTGCGGTATCTCGCGCGCCACGGCACATCACGGGTGTCCAGGGCCGTCCTGGTCTCCGCGGTGCCGCCGCTCATGGTGCGCACCGAGGACAACCCGGGCGGCTTGCCCATGGCGGTCTTCGATGGGATCCGGGCGGGCGAGGCAGCCAACCGCTCCCAGCTCTACCGCGAGCTCGCCGACGGCCCTTTCTTTGGTCACAACCGCGCGGGCGACATCCCTCAGGGCACGCGCGACGCCTTCTGGCTCCAGGGGCTTGCCTCGGGCACACGCAACGCATACGAGTGCATCGCGGCGTTCTCCGCCACCGACTTCACGGACGACCTCGCCGGGATCGACGTTCCCGTGCTCGTGATCCACGGCGACGACGACCAGATCGTGCCGATCGACATCAGCGGTCGCCTCACGGCCGCGCTGGTGCCCGACGCGACCCTGCTCGTGTACGAGGGACGCAGCCACGGGCTCCCCGACACCGACCGCGAGCGCCTCCACGCCGACCTGCTCGCCTTCATCGATGCCTGAACCACCACCGCAAGAAAGGACACCGCCATGCCCGCAGCCCCCGACACCATCGTCCTGATCCACGGCCTCTGGGTCACCCCCCGCAGCTGGGAGGGTTGGAAGGCCCGCTACGAGGCGCAGGGCTATCGCGTGCTCACCCCCACATATCCGGGTTTCGGCGAGGTCGAGGCCATGCGCGCGGACGACTCCGCGATCGCTGCCGCCTCGGTCCCCGATACGGTCGCCCATCTCGCCTCGGTCATCGAGACCGTCGACACCCCGCCCATCCTCATGGGGCACTCGTTCGGGGGCATGCTCACGCAGCTGCTGCTCGCGAAGGGGCTCGGCGCCGCCGGCGTCGCCATCGACTCGGCGCCGCCCGAGGGGGTGCGCGTCACGCCTCCATCGCAGGCCCGCTCCCTGTTCCCGGCGCTGCGCAACCCCGCGAACTTCCACCGCGCGGTGGGATTCACCAAGGCCGAGTGGCACTACGCCTTCACCAACACCTTGAGCCGGGAGGAGTCGGACGCGGTGTGGGAGCGCTACGCGATCGCCGCGCCGGGCAACTGGGTATGGGCGTACGGTCTGCTCGCGAACTGGAGGCCCGGGCGCCAGGAGACCTGGGTCGACTACAGCGTCGATCGCGCGCCTCTGCTGTTCATCGCGGGGGAGAAGGACCACATCATGCCGCCGGCGGTGAACCGCGCGAACGCGAAGCGTTGGGGGAGGTCGCCTGCGGTGACGGACCTCATCGAGCTGCCGGGGCGCGACCACTGGACCTGCGGGGCGCCCGGCTGGGAGGACGTCGCCGACCGCGCGCTGGCTTGGGCGCTCGAGAGTGCCGGGCGGTCCAGCCTCGCCGCCTGATCACGGACCCGCGAGGGGCCGGGCGCACCGAGGGGGTGCGCCCGGCTCCTTCGCACGCGCGGCGACTCGGGGCGCCGCGGCTCGGTAGCATCGTCTCCGTACCATCCACACCCGAGGAGTGACCCTGTGCCCAGCGTGAATGCGACCATCGACGGCGTCGAGCGAGAGCTCGAGGCGGGCACGACGGGCGCCGACCTGTTCGCCGACCGCAAGGACGTGGTCGTGATGCGCGTGGACGGCGCGCTGTGGGACCTCGCGCGCGAGGTGCCGGCGGGCGCGACCGTCGAGGCCGTGCCGGTCACCGATCCCGACGGGCTCATGGTGCTGCGCCACTCGACCGCGCATGTGCTCGCGCAGGCCGTCCAGCAGGTGAACCCCGACGCGAAGCTCGGTGTGGGCCCGCCCATCGAGAACGGCTTCTACTACGACTTCGACGTCGAGACCCCCTTCACCCCCGAGGATCTCAAGGCCCTCGAGAAGGCGATGCAGCGCATCGTCAAGGAGGGGCAGTCCTTCGTGCGCCGCGAGGTGACGCGCGAGGAGGCGCTCGCCGAGCTCTCCCACGAGCCCTACAAGTGCGAGCTGCTCACGCACGACACCGAGGGCGCCGAGGGCGCCTCGGTGGAGATCGGCGAGGGCGACATCACCATCTACGACAACGTCCGCCGGAACGGCGAGCGCGCGTGGGGCGACCTGTGCCGCGGCCCGCATGTCCCGTCGACCCGCGTCCTGCAGAACGGCTGGTCGCTCATGCGCTCCGCCGCCGCGTACTGGAAGGGCTCCGAGAAGAACCCCCAGCTCCAGCGCGTGTACGGCACGGCGTGGCCCACCAAGGACGAGCTCAACGCGTACAAGGAGCGCCTGGCCGAGGCCGAGCGCCGCGACCACCGCAAGCTCGGCGCGGAGATGGACCTGTTCTCCTTCCCCGACGAGATCGGCTCGGGCCTCGCGGTCTTCCACCCCAAGGGCGGCATCGTCCGCATGGAGATGGAGGAGTACTCGCGCCGCCGCCACATCGAGGAGGGCTACGAGTTCGTCTACACGCCCCACGCGACCAAGGGCAAGCTGTTCGAGGTCTCCGGTCACCTCGACTGGTACAAGGACGGCATGTACCCCGCGATGCACCTCGACGAGGAGCGCGACGCCGAGGGCAACGTCACCAAGCAGGGCCAGGACTACTACCTCAAGCCCATGAACTGCCCGATGCACAACCTGGTCTTCGACTCGCGCGGACGCTCCTACCGCGAGCTCCCGCTGCGCCTGTTCGAGTTCGGCACGGTGTACCGGTACGAGAAGTCCGGCGTGGTCCACGGCATGACCCGTGCGCGCGGCTTCACGCAGGACGACGCGCACATCTACTGCACCCGCGAGCAGATGAAGGACGAGCTCACCAAGACGCTCGAGTTCGTGCTCGGCCTGCTCAAGGACTACGGCCTCGAGGACTTCTACCTGGAGCTCTCGACCAAGAACCCGGAGAAGTCCGTGGGTTCCGACGAGGTGTGGGAGGAGGCGACCGAGACGCTGCGCGAGGTCGCCGTCGCCTCCGGTCTCGATCTGGTCCCGGACCCGGGCGGCGCCGCGTTCTACGGCCCCAAGATCTCGGTCCAGACGCGCGACGCGATCGGTCGCACCTGGCAGATGTCGACCATCCAGCTCGACTTCAACCTGCCCGAGCGCTTCGAGCTCGAGTACACGGCCCCCGACGGCTCGCGCCAGCGCCCCGTGATGATCCACCGCGCGCTGTTCGGCTCGATCGAGCGCTTCTTCGCGATCCTCACCGAGCACTACGCGGGTCAGTTCCCCGTGTGGCTCGCGCCGGTCCAGGTCCGGGCGATCCCGGTCGCGGAGCCCTTCAACGACTACCTCGCCGAGGTGTGCGCGAAGCTCAAGGCGGAGGGCATCCGCGTCGAGCTCGACGACTCCGACGAGCGCTTCCCCAAGAAGATCCGCACCGCCTCCAAGGAGAAGGTGCCGTTCGTGCTCATCGCCGGCGGCGACGATGCGGAGGCGAACGCGGTGTCCTTCCGCTACCGCGACGGCAGCCAGGACAACCAGGTGCCGGTCGACGAGGCGGTGCGCCGCATCGTCGAGGCCGTGCGCACCAAGGCGCAGGTCTGACGATGCCCGACCAGGTGGACGCGGAGACGATGGGGGGTGTCCCCGACGGGCTCGAGCGCCTGTGGACCCCGCATCGTCTCGCGTACATCGAGGGCGACAAGCCCAAGGGCGCCGATGCCGGATGCCCGCTGTGCAAGAAGCCGGAGGCGGACGACCGCGAGCATCTGGTGGTGCACCGGGGCGAGCACTGCTACGTGGTGCTCAACCTCTACCCGTACAACCCCGGTCACCTCATGGTCTGCCCGTACCGCCACATCGCCTGGTACACGGAGTGCACCGACGCGGAGCGTGACGAGATGTCCGCGCTCACGCAGCAGGCGATGCGGGTGCTCGCGAAGGTGAGCGGGCCCCGCGGCTACAACATCGGCATCAACCAGGGCGAGGCCGGCGGTGCCGGCATCTCGGCGCACCTGCACCAGCACGTGGTGCCGCGATGGGAGGGGGACACCAACTTCCTGCCCATCATCGCGCAGACCAAGGCGGTGCCCCAGCTCCTGGACGACACATGGCGACGCGTCAGCGACGCCTGGAGAGAGGACCACTAGATGCTCGGCAGGCTCCGGCCCTACATGGCCGCCCTGTGGCAGGCGCCCGCGCGCTTCCTGCTGTCGAAGGGGATCCACCCGAACGTCATGACCGTGCTCGGCACGGTCGGCGTGGTGCTCGGCGCGGTGCTGTTCTTCCCGCATGAGGGGATCTGGTTCTTCTGGGGAACGCTGTTCATCACGTTCTTCGTGGTGACGGACATGCTCGACGGCACCATGGCACGCCTGGGCGGCAAGAGCTCGCGCCTGGGCGCGTTCCTCGACTCCACCCTGGACCGCGTGGCCGATGCCGCGATCTTCGGCACCCTGGCGTGGGTGTTCATCGACATCGACCGCACCACCGCGCTGGGGGCGCTGCTGTGCCTCGCGATCGGGTCGCTGGTGCCGTACGCGCGCGCCAAGGCCGAGGGCATGGGCGTCGCCGCCAACTTCGGCCTCGCGGAGCGCTCCGACCGCCTGGTGATCTCCCTGGTCGCGACGGGCTTCTACGGGCTCGGGCTGTTCCCGCTGTGGGTGCTCACGGGTGCGCTGTGGGTGCTGACCGTGCTCGCCGCCATCACCGTGGGCCAGCGCATCTGGGCCGTGGTGCGCCAGGCGCGCCTCCACCCCGAGTGGAACGCCCGCCTCGACGGCCAGCCCCAGCCGTACCCGCACGAATGAACGCCTTCCTCCTCGCGTTCCGCGCCTCGCGGTACGCGCCGATCTCGCTCACGCGCGGCCTCCTGTGGTCCGGCACGATGCTCCAGTGGGCAAGGCGCTCCAAGCCGGCCCGTCGGCTCGAGGACAACCTTCATCGCGTCACCGGCCTCGAAGGGGACGAGCTGCGCCGGCTGTCCCGCCGTGGCATGGCCTCCACCGCGCGGTACTACTCCGAGACCTTCGAGCTGGGACGCATGTCGCCCGCGACCATCGACGCGCGCGTGCGCGTCGAGGACGCCGACGACGCGCTGGCGCGGATCCGCGCCGAAGGCCGCGCGGTGCTCGTGCTGTCGCACTCCGGCAACTGGGACCTCATCGGGGCGTACGCGTGCCGGCACATCGCCAAGGTGACCTCGGTGGCCGAGGTCCTCAAGCCGCGCGAGGTGTTCGACGAGTTCGTCTCGCTGCGCGAGAAGGTGGGCATGCGCATCCTGGGCCACGAGGGCGGCTCCACCTTCCGCGAACTGATCCGCGTCGGCCGGAAGGAGGGCGGGATCCTGTGCCTGCTGGCCGACCGCGACCTCTCCGGCTCGGGCGTCGAGGTGGAGATGTGGGGGCAGGGCGTGAAGGTCGCCCCCGGTCCCGCCGCCCTCGCGGTCGCGATCGGCGCGCCCCTCATCCCGGTCCACATCCGCTACGAGCGGCTGCGCGGCCGCGCGCGGTGGCGCGCCCGCTCCCGGTGGGGATGCGTGCTGCGCTTCGGCCCGCAGATCGAGCCGGGCGACGCGCCGTCGGACGACCGCGTCGGGTCCCTCAGCCGGGCCTGGGTACAGTTCATGTCCGAGGCCATCCGCGAGCATCCCGAGGACTGGCACATGCTCCAGCGGTTCGGATGGACGGAGACCTAAGAGGTGAGGATCGGCATCGTCTGCCCGTACTCGCTCGACCGTCCCGGCGGGGTCCAGCTGCATGTGCTCGACCTCGCGAAGGCGCTCATGGCGCGCGGGCATGACGTGAGCGTCCTCGCGCCTGCTGCTGAGGACACCCCGGTGCCTGCGTACGTCTCGAGCGCCGGGCGGTCGGTGCCCATCCGTTACAACGGCTCGACCGCGCGCCTCACGTTCGGCCTCATGGCGGCCAGCCGTGTGCGCGAGTGGCTCAAGCTGGGACACTTCGACGTGGTGCACCTCCATGAGCCGGGCGCGCCGTCCCTCAGCGTCATCGCCATGTGGGCGCGCGTGGGGCCCACGGTGGCGACCTTCCACTCGTCGCAGTCGGAGTCGCTGGCCATGCGGCTCGGCAAGCCGTGGATCAAGCCCGGCTACGAGGAGCTCGACGCGCGCATCGCCGTGTCGCCCTCCGCGGCCGCGACCATCCGCGACCACCTGCGGGTGCAGGCGACGCACATCATCCCCAACGGGGTCGACACCTCCCGCTACGTCGAGGCCCGGCCCGACCCTCGTTGGGTCGGCCGCGACGATGCTCCGACGATCGGGATCCTGGGACGCCTCGACGAGCCCCGCAAGGGCCTCGAGACGCTCCTGGCCGCGATCCCGGCGGTCCGCGCGCGTCATCCGCACGCACGGTTCCTGGTCGCCGGCCGATTCCCCGACCACATCGCCGCGAAGGCGGCGCGCGCCGGGGCCGAGGTGGTGGGCGAGCTCGACGAGGAGCAGAAGGCGAGCTTCATGGCGTCGGTGGACATCTACTGCGCGCCCAACCTCGGAGGCGAGAGCTTCGGCATCGTGCTGGTCGAGGCGATGGCCGCGGGCGCGGCCGTGGTGGCCTCCGACCTGCAGGCCTTCATGGACGTCTCCACGATGGCGGACGGCGGCAACGCCGCCGCGCACCACAAGGTGGGCGACGCCGCGGCGCTCGCTGCGGAGATCACCACGCTGCTCGACGACCCCGCCGCCCGAGCCGAGCTTGCCGACCGCGGACGCGAGTGCGCCGCGGCATTCGACTGGTCCAACGTCGCGCCCCGCGTCGAGGAGACGTATCGCGACGCCATTAGGATGGACGCCGAGTTCCATCCCCATCCGACGAAGGACGTCACATCGCCATGAGCACCATCGAAGAGACCACGAAGCCCCAGGTAGGCACCGACCTCG
The DNA here is from genome assembly GCF_000971115.1 of Demequina gelatinilytica. Taxonomy (GTDB): domain Bacteria; phylum Actinomycetota; class Actinomycetes; order Actinomycetales; family Demequinaceae; genus Demequina; species Demequina gelatinilytica. The sequence goes on from NZ_BBLV01000007.1 coordinate 24,420, forward strand.
TGAAGCGCGGCATGGCCGAGATGCTCAAGGGCGGCGTCATCATGGACGTGGTCACCCCTGAGCAGGCGAAGATCGCGGAGGACGCCGGCGCCGTGGCCGTCATGGCGCTCGAGCGCGTGCCCGCCGACATCCGCGCCCAGGGTGGCGTGTCGCGCATGAGCGACCCGGACATGATCCAGGGCATCATCGAGGCCGTGTCCATCCCGGTCATGGCGAAGGCGCGCATCGGCCACTTCGTCGAGGCGCAGGTCCTCGAGAGCCTGGGTGTCGACTACATCGACGAGTCCGAGGTCCTCACGCCCGCCGACTACACGCACCACATCGACAAGTGGAACTACACCGTTCCCTTCGTCTGCGGTGCGACCAACCTGGGTGAGGCGCTGCGCCGCATCTCGGAGGGCGCCGCGATGATCCGCTCGAAGGGTGAGGCCGGCACGGGCGACGTCTCCAACGCCACCACCCACATGCGCAGGATCCGCGCCGAGATCAAGGCGCTCACCGCGCTGCCCGAGGACGAGCTCTACGTGGCCGCGAAGGAGCTCCAGGCTCCGCTGCCCCTGGTCCAGGAGATCGCCAAGACCGGCAAGCTCCCCGTGGTGCTGTTCACCGCGGGCGGTATCGCCACCCCGGCCGACGCCGCGATGATGATGCAGCTGGGCGCCGAGGGCGTGTTCGTCGGCTCGGGCATCTTCAAGTCGGGCAACCCCGCGCAGCGCGCCGCGGCGATCGTCAAGGCGACCACGTTCTACGACGACCCGTCGGTCATCGCGGACGTGTCGCGCGGCCTGGGCGAGGCGATGGTCGGCATCAACGTCGACGAGATCCCCGAGCCGCACCGCCTCGCCGAGCGCGGCTGGTAAGCCAGGGCTGAGCAACGCACGCATGGGCGCCGCGTCGGGGGATCGGATCCACCGTCGCGGCGCCCGCGTGCTGCTCGTCGACCACACGGGCGACGAGCCTCGCCTCCTCATGGTGAGGGGGCACGATCCCCACGCGACCGAGCGCTACTTCTGGTTCACGCCAGGCGGCGGGCTCGAGGCGGGGGAGACGATGCGGGACGCGGCTGTCCGCGAGCTGGCCGAGGAGACGGGGCATGTCCTCGAGACCCATGAGCTGGTCGGGCCGGTGTGGCGCCGCACGGCGGTCTTCGACTTCGCGTCGAGGCCGTACACGCAGTTCGAGGAGATCTTCGTAGGCCAGCTGTCGCATGCCGAGACGCGTGCGCGGACGGCCGCGGAATGGACGGCGGTCGAGGTCGAGACCATCGACGAGGTCGCCTGGCTCACCGAGCGCGAGCTGCGGGAAGCACCCATCGAGGTGTTCCCCGCGCCGCTCAGGGAGAGCTGGGCGTGGTTCCTCGCATGGGACGGCGTCACCAGGGATCTGGGAGAGGTGGACGAATGAGCACCGTCGGTGTGCTGGCCCTGCAGGGGGACGTGCGTGAGCACCTTGCCGCGGCGACGCGCGTGGGCGCGACCGCGGTGGGGGTGCGGCGCCTCGCCGAGCTCGAGGCGGTCGATGCGCTCATCATCCCCGGCGGCGAGTCGACCACCATCGACAAGCTGCTCCGCGCCTTCGACCTGTTCCAGCCGCTGAAGGACCGCATCCATGCCGGCATGCCCGTGATGGGTTCGTGCGCCGGGATGATCATGCTCGCGACGGACCTGGTAGGCGGCATCCACGACCAGCAGAGCCTCGCGGCGATCCCCATGACGGTGCGCCGCAACGCCTTCGGCCGGCAGGTCGACTCGGCGGAGACCGAGCTGGTGTGGGAGCCCGACGGCTCCGCCATGCACGCGACGTTCATCCGTGCGCCATGGGTCGAGTCCTGCGCGCCCGCCGTCGAGGTCCTCGCGACGGCCGAGGGGCCCGACGGATCGCGCCACCCGGTGGCCGTGCGTCATGGCAACGCGATCGCGACCAGCTTCCACCCGGAGATCGCCGCCCCGGGCGCCGCCCACGACGACCGCGTGCACCGCCTGCTGCTCGATCTGGTCTGAACCGGCGCCTCCATTCCGCCGCGCAAGCGCTTACCCCGCGCCAGAGTGCCCGGTTCTGCGTGAAAGCGTGCACTCTGACGCGGGATCGAGGCTCGACGTCCCGTCTCAGCCCTCGATGCCGGGCGGCTCCTCGCCGGTGACGCCGTCGATCACCTGATGACCACCCAGGTCGGAGCCGAGCTCGACCTCGAGCACGTCCTGACAGGCGGGGCCGGGGTCGAGCGACGTCGAGGTCACCGTGATGGTCACCGCGGTCTCCGTCTCGACCACCTCGGCCACGGGGCCGCCGTTGCAGGTGTCGATGTGCAGGATCTGCACGTCGCCGGCGTTGGACCACCCCACGATCGGCACGGGCCCGCGCACCTCGGTCGGCTCGGCCGTCCCGCATGCGGCTGCGACGAGCACGGACCCGAGCAGGAGGATCACGCGAGGCAGCGTCATGGCTGGACGCTACCGCGCCCGGCCTGCCGCCGCATCGTCCCTCACCGCTGGCACTACACTGGACGGGATTCCAGACCGACATTCGACGAGGAGCACACGTGTCCGGGCATTCCAAGTGGGCGACGACCAAGCACAAGAAGGCCGCGATCGACGCCAAGCGCGGCAAGCTGTTCGCCAAGCTCATCAAGAACATCGAGGTCGCGGCGCGTGTGGGCGGCGGCGACCCCGCCGGGAACCCGACGCTGTTCGACGCGATCCAGAAGGCCAAGAAGTCGTCCGTCCCCAACGACAACATCGACCGCGCCGTCAAGCGCGGCTCCGGTGAGGACGCGGACGGCGTCAACTACGAGACGATCATGTACGAGGGCTACGGCCCGAACGGCGTCGCGATCCTCATCGAGTGCCTCACGGACAACCGCAACCGTGCGGCGACCGAGGTGCGCGTCGCGCTCACCCGCAACAACGGCACGCTCGCGGACCCGGGCTCGGTGTCCTACCTGTTCTCGCGCAAGGGCCAGGTGATCGTGTCCAGCGAGGGCGACGTCACCGAGGACGCGCTCATGGAGGCGACCCTCGAGGCGGGCGCGGAGGAGATCAACGACCTCGGCGACGTGTTCGAGATCATCTCCGAGGCGACCGACTTCGTCGCCGTGCGCAGCGCGCTGCAGGAGGCGGGCATCGACTACGAGAGCGCCGAGGCGACGTTCATGCCCTCGATGAAGGTCGAGCTCGACGTCGACGGAGCACGCAAGATGCTGCGCCTCATCGACGCCCTCGAGGACTCGGACGACGTCCAGAACGTCTACGCGAACTTCGACGCGTCGGACGAGGTGCTCGAGGCCGCGCAGGCCTGACGGCCCCGACGGCGGACGGACGATGCGCATCCTGGGGGTCGACCCCGGCCTCACCAGGTGCGGCATCGGCGTGGTCGAGTCCGGCGCGGCGCGCCGGGTGACCATGCTCGACGTCCGCGTCGCGACGTCCCCATCGACCCACGAGACCCCGAGGCGTCTCGCTCAGATCGCGACGGTCCTCGAGGCCATGCTCGACGAGCATCGGCCCGAAGCCGTCGCGATGGAGCGCATCTTCGCGCGCTCCGACGTCTCCACCATCATGGGCACCGCCCAGGTCTCGGGCGTCATCATGCTCGCGGCCGAGCGCCGCGGGCTGCCGCTCACGCTGTACACGCCGTCCGAGGTCAAGGCCGCGGTCACAGGCAACGGTCGTGCCGACAAGGCGCAGGTGACGTTCATGGTGACGCGCCTGCTGGGGCTCGACGAGGCCCCGCGTCCGGCCGACGCGGCGGACGCCCTCGCGATCGCGATCGCGCACGCGTGGAAGGGCGGCGCGGCGCCGACGGGCTCGGCGGCCACCACCCTGGCGCAGCGGCGCTGGGCGGAGGCGGAGAAGGCGGCGCGGCGGCGCGGTTGAGACACGCCCGTCCTCCCGTGGGGGAGACGTCGCACCCATCGGCTAGCCTGTTCGCACAGGTGTTCGAAAGGGGCTCGCGTGATCGCACTGCTCAGGGGGACCGTCGCGCATGCCGGCGCGACCGCTCTGGTCCTCGATGTCGCCGGTGTGGGCTATCGCGTGCTCGCGACGCCCGCGGCGCTCGCCGAGCTGCGCACGGGCCAGGAGGCCACGCTGCACACCCACATGGTGGTGCGCGAGGACTCGATGACGCTGTTCGGCTTCCTCACGGCGGGGGAGCGGGACACCTTCGAGCAGCTGCAGAGCGTCCAGGGTGTGGGCGCGAAGCTCGCCCTCGCGATGCTCGCCGTGCACTCGCCGGAGGCGCTCGCCGGCGCGGTCGCCGCGGGCGACCAGAAGGCGCTCACCAGGGTTCCCGGCATCGGCCCCAAGGTCGCGTCGAGGCTGCTGCTCGAGCTGGGAGGCAAGCTGGTGCTCCCGGACGATGCCCCTGGCGCGCCTGCCGCGGACGCTCGCGGCGAGGTGGTCGAGGCGCTCGTGGGCCTCGGCTATCCGCTCAAGACGGCGCAGGCGGCGGTCGATGCCGTCGCCCCCGACGCGGTCGAGGCCACGGCGACCGGCACCACGCTGCGGGCGGCGCTCAAGCACCTCGGAGGCACGCGTGGATGACGAGGCCCGCGTGGTGAGCCCCGACGCGGACGCGATCGAGCGCTCCAACGAGGCCGCGCTGCGGCCCTCCAACCTCGACGAGTTCGTCGGCCAGCGCGTGGTGCGCGAGCAGCTGTCGCTGGTGCTGAGCGCGGCCACGGGCCGCGGCACGCCTCCCGACCACGTGCTGCTGTCGGGCCCGCCCGGACTGGGCAAGACGACCCTCGCGATGATCATCGCGCAGGAGCTCGGGAGCACGCTGAGGCTCACCTCGGGCCCGGCGATCCAGCACGCGGGCGACCTCGCAGCCATCCTGTCCTCGCTCGACGAGGGCGACGTGCTCTTCCTCGACGAGATCCACCGGCTCGCCAGGCCCGCCGAGGAGATGCTCTACCTCGCGATGGAGGACTTCCGCGTGGACGTGGTGGTCGGCAAGGGCGCGGGCGCGACGTCCATCCCGCTGAGCCTGCCGCCCTTCACCGTGGTCGGGGCGACCACGCGCGCCGGCCTGCTCCCGGCGCCGCTGCGCGACCGCTTCGGGTTCACCGGGCACCTCGACTTCTACGAGACGCACGAGCTCAAGGCCATCGTGGTCCGTTCCGCCGGGCGCCTCGGCGTGTCGATCTCGCACGACGCGGCGCACGAGATCGCCTCGCGTTCGCGCGGCACCCCGCGCATCGCGAACCGCCTGCTGCGGCGGGTGCGCGACTGGGCCCAGGTGCACGGCTCGGGCCGCGCCGACATGGTCGCGGCGCGCGAGGCGCTCGCCGTCTACGAGGTGGACGAGCTCGGCCTCGACAGGCTCGACCGCGCGGTGCTCCGGGCGCTGTGCACGCGCTTCGCGGGCGGCCCGGTAGGCCTGTCCACGCTCGCGGTGACGGTGGGCGAGGAGACCGAGACGGTCGAGACCGTGGCCGAGCCCTTCCTGGTGCGCGAGGGCCTCATGTCCCGCACCCCGCGCGGGCGCATCGCCACCGCGGACGCGTGGCGGCACCTGGGCCTCACCCCGCCGGCCGATGCGATCGGCGGCGAGGCCGGCGGGCGCCTCTTCGACTGAATCGGGCGGCGCGCGTGGCCCTGTGCAAGCGTCGTTCGGGACGACACCGCGTGCCGTGTTCGACTGAGGGCCCCGGACCCGCCTAGAATCGCCCGGGGCTCAAGCGAGCCGAGACCGTGAGGAATCCTGTGGCACGTGTGAAGAACGAGGCGCGTCGTGCGCTGACCTGGCTGGGCGCGATCGTCGTCGGCCTCTATGGACTGTTGGCCGTCGGAGTGGTGACGGGCGGTGCGTCCTGGACGCCCGACCTCGCGCTCGACCTCGCAGGCGGACGCGAGATCGTGCTCGCGCCCGTGCTGAACGAGGGCAGCGACGAGACGATCACCCAGACCGACCTCGACCAGGCCGTCGAGATCATCCGCCGACGCATCGACGCGTCCGGTGTCGCCGAGGCGGAGATCAGCACGCAGGGCCAGAACATCGTGGTCGCGCTCCCGGGCAACCCGTCGGAGGAGACGGTCGACCTGGTGCGCCAGAGCGCGCAGCTCCAGTTCCGCCCGGTGCTCGAGATCGGGTACAGCGACCTCACCGCCGACACGTCGGCCACGCCGGAGCCCAGCGCGACCGCGTCGGACGAGGCGACGGACGAGGCGACCGCCGAGGCCACGGCCGAGCCGTCCGCCGAGGCGAGCGCGGTGGCCGGCACGAGCGACGAGGCCACCCCGGAGCCCTCCGCATCGGCGTCCGCCTCGGGCGAGGCGACCGCCGAGCCGTCGACCGAGGCCTCCGCCGCCCCCGCCGAGGGCACCGACGCCTCGTCGCTCGAGTGGATCACCGACGACGTCCGGGCCAAGTACGACGCGCTCGACTGCAACGACCCCGCGAACCTCGCAGGTGTGACGCCCGGCGACCCGGCGACGGCCGATGCGGTCTGCGACCAGGACGGCTACGTCAAGTACCTCCTCGGTCCGGTCGAGATGGACGGCACCGATATCGCGACGGCGACCTCGGGGCCCGAGTACAACTCGCAGGGCAACCTCACGGGCCGCTACGAGGTCCGCATGGAGTTCACGAGCGACGGAGGCGACACCTTCGCCGGCATCACCGGCCGCATCAAGGACCTCGAGTCGCCGCGCGACCAGTTCGCGATGGTGCTCGACGGCGTCGTGATCTCTGCGCCCTCGGTCTCCACGACCATCACGGGCGGCCAGGCGTCGATCACCGGTGACGGCATCACGCAGGAGTCCGCCGCGCAGCTGGCCAACCAGCTGAAGTTCGGCGCGCTGCCTATGACGCTCGAGGTGCAGTCGGAGCAGCAGATCTCCGCGACGCTCGGCGCCGACCAGCTCCAGAAGGGCCTCATCGCGGGCCTCATCGGTCTGGTGCTCGTGGTGATCTACTCGCTGATCCAGTACCGCGCGCTCGGCCTGGTGACCGTCGGATCGCTGGTGATCGCCGGTGCGGTCACCTACGGCCTCATCGCGGTCCTGTCGTGGACCATCGGCTACCGCCTCTCGCTCGCCGGTGTGGCGGGCCTCATCGTGGCGATCGGTGTGACCGCGGACTCGTTCATCGTCTACTTCGAGCGCGTGCGTGACGAGCTGCGCGAGGGGCGCAGCCTCCAGTCGGCGATCGATCACGGCTGGCGCCGGGCCCGCCGCACCATCCTCGCGTCCGATGCGATCAACATCCTCGCGGCCGTGGTGCTCTACGTGCTCGCGGTGGGCGGCGTCCGTGGCTTCGCCTTCACGCTGGGCCTCACCACGCTCGTGGACATCCTCGTGGTGTTCCTCTTCACCCACCCGGTGCTCATGCTGCTCGGCAAGAGGCGGTTCTTCGCGACGGGCCACCCGTGGTCCGGGCTCGACCCGCGTCAGCTGGGCCGCGACACGATGTACAAGGGTCGGGGTCGCGTGGTCCGCCCCGACCAGCCGACGCTCGCCGAGCGCAAGGCCGCTGCGGCGATCGCCGCAGCCAAGGGCGATGCCCCGGAGGTCGATGCGGACGATGCCGAGCCGGCCGACGCCAGCCCCGCGGGGGAGGAGAACCGATGAAGCTCAACCTGGCGCAGTGGGGCAACAAGCTCCACTCGGGTGAGAAGACCTACCCGATCGTCCAGCAGCGGGGGCGCTGGTTCCTGGTCTCCGGCGTGCTCGTCGCGCTGTCGCTGCTGCTCCTGTTCACCAAGGGCATCAACGCGGGCATCGACTTCACGGGCGGCACCGAGTTCCGCGTGACCGACACCGCGATCACGGAGCCCGAGGAGGCCCGCGCGGTCATCGAGGAGCTCGCCCCTGGTGAGACGGCCCGCGTCACCATCCTGGGCGAGAACGACATCCGCATCCAGATCGGTGTGCTCGACGAGGACACGGCGACCGAGACCGCCCGCGAGATCACCACGCAGCTCGCGGAGGCGTACGACGTCCCCGAGTCGCAGGTGAGCTTCACGCAGATCGGTCCCACGTGGGGCGCCTCGGTGGGCAAGGCCGCGGTGCAGTCGCTCGTGGTGTTCCTGGTGCTCGTGTCGATCGTCATGGCGCTGTACTTCCGCGCATGGCGCATGTCCGCCGCGGCGCTCGTCGCGTTGGCGCACGACCTCATCATCACGGTGGGCGTCTACGCCGCGACCGGCATCGAGGTGACGCCGGCGTCCGTGATCGGATTCCTCACCATCCTGGGCTACTCGCTCTACGACACGGTCGTGGTGTTCGACAAGGTCCGCGAGAACACCGCGAACCTCACGTCGCAGCACCGCTACACGTACGACGAGCTCGCGAACCTCGGTCTCAACCAGACCCTCGTGCGCTCGATCAACACGTCCGTGGTGGCCCTGCTGCCCGTGAGCGCGATCCTCTTCATCGGCTCGTTCCTGCTCGGCGCGGGCACCCTGCTCGACATCTCGCTCGCGCTGTTCGTGGGCATGGCGGTCGGCACGTACTCGTCGATCTTCGTCGCGACGCCGGTCGAGGTCGCGCTGCGCGACCGCGAGGAGCGCATCGCCTCGCACACCGCCAAGGTGCTCGAGATGCGCGCGTCCGGCGAGACCGATGTCGCGATCTCCGAGGACGGAGAGGTCCGGGTGGGCGCCGTGAACAAGGGCAGCCACCAGGGCACGGCGGCGCAGCCCAAGCGCAAGAACCGCAAGCACTGACGGGACCCGTCCCGAGGGGGACGATGCGCGAAGGCCTTTCGCGCATCGTCCCCCTCGTGCTTTACCAGGGAGAGCACTCAGGACGTCCGGGCGCGGATAGACTGTCGGTCTACCAGCCACGGAGGTGCGTGTGACGGAGACCCGTCCCTCGACCGGGACGCTCGGGCTCGGGTTCCTCCGCCGGGGGAGCCGGGAGTCGAGCGCGATCGACGGCGTGCTCGACACGTATCGGCGCATGTACCCGCGCGGACGGACCGGCCTGATCGAGCGCGCCTACAAGGTGGCCGAGGAGGCGCACCGCGAGCAGAAGCGCAAGAGCGGCGAGCCGTACATCACCCACCCCATCGCGGTCGCGCAGATCATCGCGGATCTGGGCATGCCGGACTCGGTGATCGCCGCGGCGCTGCTCCACGACGTCGTCGAGGACACGGACTACCCGCTCGAGCGCATGGAGGCCGAGTTCGGCGGCGAGGTCGCGATGATCGTCGACGGCGTCACCAAGCTCGACAAGGTCAAGTACGGCGACGCGGCCCAGGCCGAGACGGTCCGCAAGATGGTCGTGGCGATGGCCAAGGACATCCGCGTGCTGCTGCTCAAGCTGTGCGACCGGCTTCACAACGCGCGCACGTGGAAGTACGTGGCGCCCGAGTCCGCGCGCAAGAAGGCGCAGGAGACGCTCGAGATCTACGCGCCGCTCGCGCACCGCATGGGGCTCAACGCGATCAAGTGGGAGCTCGAGGACCTCAGCTTCCAGACGCTGTACCCGAAGATCTACCAGGAGATCGTCGACGTCGTCACCGACCGGGCGCCCGAGCGCGAGAAGTACCTCGCGCAGGTGCGGGCGGAGATCGAGAAGGACCTGCGCGGCATGCGCATCAAGGCGGAGATCACGGGCCGTCCCAAGCACTACTACTCCGTGTACCAGAAGATGATCGTGCGGGGCCGCGACCTCAACGACATCTACGACCTCGTGGGGATCCGCATCCTGGTCGAGACCGTGCGCGACTGCTACGCGGTCCTGGGTGCGATGCACGCCCGGTACCAGCCCGTCCCGGGCCGGTTCAAGGACTACATCGCGATGCCCAAGTTCAACCTCTACCAGTCGCTGCACACCACGGTGATCGGTCCCACGGGCAAGCCCGTCGAGCTGCAGATCCGCACCTACGACATGCACCGCCGGGCCGAGTACGGCCTCGCGGCGCATTGGCGCTACAAGGAGAACGCGAAGACCGGCGAGCAGTCGCGTGGCAGCCAGGGCGACATGGGCTGGCTGCGTCAGATCGCCGACTGGCAGCAGGAGACGGCCGACCCGACCGAGTTCCTCGACAGCCTGCGCGGCGAGATCTCGCGGGCCGAGGTCTACGTGTTCACGCCGCGCGGCAAGCTCCTGTCGCTGCCCCAGGGCGCGACCCCCGTGGACTTCGCCTACGCGGTCCACACCGAGGTGGGCCACAAGACCATCGGTGCGAAGGTCAACGGCCGGCTGGTCCCGCTCGACTCGACGCTTGAGAACGGCGACACCGTCGAGGTCCTCACCACGTCGGACGAGAACGCCCATCCCAAGCGCGACTGGCTCGAGTTCGTGCAGTCGACCCGCGCCAAGAACAAGATCCGTCAGTGGTTCACGCGCGAGCGCCGCGAGGAGTCGATCGAGACCGGACGCGACATGCTGGCGCGCGCGATCCGTCGCCAGCAGCTGCCCATGCAGCGCCTCATGTCCCGTCCCACGCTCCTCGCGCTCGCCAAGGAGATGCACTACGAGGACGTCGACTCGCTGTACGCCGCGATCGGCGAGCACAAGGAGCAGGCCGCCGATGTGGTCACCCGCATGGTCGAGGCCGTGGGCGGTCAGGAAGGCGCCGACGAGGACCTGACCGAGATCACGCGTCCGGGCCTGCCCGCGCAGCGGACCCCGTCGCGCCGCGGCGATCCCGGCGTCGCGGTCCACGGGCTCACGGATGTGGTGGTCAAGCTCGCGCGGTGCTGCACCCCGGTGCCGGGCGACCCGATCCAGGGCTTCGTCACCCGGGGCTCGGGGGTCTCGGTGCATCGCGCCGACTGCGAGAACCTCGCGCAGCTGAGGACGCAGAACGAGCGCCTCATCGACGTCGAGTGGACGGGCCACAACGCGGGGACCTTCCTGGTGCAGATCGAGGTCGAGGCTCTCGACCGCAACCGGCTGCTCTCGGACGTCACGCAGGTGCTCTCCGACCACCACGTCAACATCCTGTCCGCGAACGTGTCGACCAACCGCGAGCGGGTGGCCATGTCGAGCTTCCAGTTCGAGATGGCCGATCCCTCGCATCTTGGCGCGATCCTCAGCGCGGTGCGGCGCATCGACGGCGTCTACGACGCGCGGAGGGTCACGGGGGCCAAGCGGCCCTGAGGGCGTCGACCAGGGACACGAGCCTCGCGTAGCCGGATCCTGTGCGGGCCTCCCGCGCGAGCTCGGCGGCCAGTGCGGGCGCGCTGAGCCGCCCCGTCGCGAGGCTCGCGCCGACCACGCGCAGCGCCGGATCGGCCGGCTCCCAGCGCAGGGCGTCGAGGCACGAACGCGCCGGCTCGGCGACGCTCAGCCGACCGATGCGCGCGGCGAGAGCGGCGGTGCGGCCCGAGTGGAGCTCGACCAGGCACCCGGCGGGCCGGTAGAGGCCGCGGGCGCCCACCGCATGCCACGTGGCAGGCGGCGAGGGCACCCATCCGTGGACCCACAGCGCTGCGAGCCCCGTCAGCACCGTGTGAGCGGGCACGCGGGCGACGGCCGCGAGGGCGCGCACTCCCCGCGAGTCGGGGATGTCCGGGGCACGCGCCGTGCCCCGCTCGACGGCCACGAGTGCGCCGTCCCGCACCAGCCGCGCGTGGGAGAGCGGCCCGACATCGTCGGGATGCACCAGGATCACCGGTCCAGGGTGCCGTGGGACGGGCCCGAAGCGCGACCGGGCTGTGGACGACCGCCCCGCCCCGCCACACCCCCCGGCTGACAGTTCCAACGGATCTCGCGGCGACACGCCGCCTCGCGACGGGTTACGGGCCGCGACACGCCGACAGACCGGGACCAGCTCCGTTGCGAGTGTCATGGGGCAAGCACGAGCGCCCCGCCACCTCACGGTGACGGGGCGCTCGTGACGGTTGCGGCTAGAGCGACTGGATCTGCTTGAGCCACGCCTTGCGGGCCTCGAGCGACTCCTCGAGCTTCGCGGTGCCCTTGCCCTTGGCCTTGGCCTCCGCGATCTCCGCCTCGAGCGCCTCGATGGCGGACTGCAGCTGCGCGGCCGCGCCCGTGGCACGCGCCTCGAGCTCCGGGTTGCGCGAGTTCCACTCGGCGTCCTCGGCGTCGCGCACGGCCTTCTCGACCACTCCCATGCGCTTGGTCAGGCGCGCGACGTCGGCGCGCGGCACACGGCCGGCCGCCTCGAAGCGGTCCTGGATGGGGCGCAGCGCCTGCTTGGTCGCCGCCAGGTCCTTGATCGGGAGCAGCGCCTCGGCCTCGACCACGGCGGCCTCCTTGGCCTCGACGTTGCCCGACAGGGCCTCGTCCTCCGCATCGGCGGCACCCCGGCGGGCCTCGAAGAAGGCGTCCTGGGCGGCCTGGAACCTCTTCCACAGGGCATCGTCCACCGAGCGGCGGCCGCGGCCAGCGGTGCGCCACTCGTTCATGAGGTCGCGGAAGCCGCGAGCCCCGCGGTCCCAGTCGGTCGTCTGCGAGAGCTCCTCGGCGCGGGCAACCAGGGTCTCCTTGCGGCCGGCGACGTCCGCGTTGGAACGGTCCAGCTCGGCGAAGTGGTGCTTGCGCGCCTTCTCGAAGGCCGACCGCGCATGCGTGAAGCGAGCCCACAGCGCCCGCTCGACGTCCTTGGGGATGCGTGCGCCCGAGCGCTGCGCCTCCTTCCACTGGTCGAGAAGGCCGCGCAGCGTCGCGGTGTCGTTCTTCCAGTGCACCTGGTCCTCGGGCTTGGCGGCCAGGGCCTCGGCGGTGACGACGATCTCCTCGCGCGCGGCGACCGCGGCCTCGCGCGCGACGCGACGCTCCTCCTGGATGCGGGTCCGCACCTCCTCGGCCTCGGCCTTCACGGCGACGTAGCGCTCTCCGAGCGTGTCCAGGTCGCCCACCACGCTCGGGGGCGTGAGGATCGCCTCGATCGCGGCGATCGACTCGTCGATGTCCTTGGGTGCGAGCTCCGCGGAGGCGAGCCTCGCGTGGAAGCGCTCGACCGAGGCCTCGAGCTCGAAGAACGCGTGCGCGTAGGCATGCAGCGCGTCGTCGTCGGCGGCGGGGCCCACCTCGACGCGCTCCTCGGCGACGATCACGTAAGCCTTGCCGTCCTCGACGAGGCCGTGCGCGAGCGCCTCCTCGAAGCGCTCCTCGGGCACCTCGGACGCGACGGGGACGGGCACCACCGTGTGCGTCGCCTGCTTGGCGACCGCGACGGGGGAGGGGGTCTTGAAGGCGCCGGGCTTGGGAGCGCGAGGCTTGGGGGCCTTCGCGGGCTTGGCGGCAGGCGCCTCGGCCTCGGGGGCCGGGGCGGTCTCCTCGGCTGTCACGTCGACAGCGGGCTCGGGGGTGGGCTGGGACTCGGCCGCGGGGGCCTCGGTGTGCGGCGCCGAAGCGTCGGACGACTCGGTCATGAGACGGATACCTCGTTCACGATGACGGACTTGGCCGGGGTGCCATCGGTGTCCCCGGTGATGGTGCCTGCATTGGCAACAGAGACCACCCTATCGGTCCCGGCAGTGAGATGGCCGAGCACGGTGTAGCCGCCGGCCGAGTCGGACGGGATGGTGGAGTCCTCGTAGACGATGAAGAACTGGCTCCCCATCGACTCGCCGTTGTCGCGCACCCGGGCCATGGCGATGGTGCCGGCCGGGTAGACGTCGTCCGCCGGCGCGTTCTCGATGGGGCCGTACCGATAGGCGGGGCCGCCCGTGCCGAGGCCGGTCGGGTCGCCGCACTGCAGCACGTAGATGCCGGCGGTGGTGAGGCGGTGGCAGCCGGTCCCGTCGAAGTAGCCGTCCTCGGCGAGCTTGATGAAGCTCGCGACCGCCTGCGGAGCGGCGGCCCCGTCGAGCTCCATCACCAGCTCGCCCTGGTTGGTGTCCATGGTGACGCTCCACGTGCGGCCCTCGGCGTAGGTCGGGTCCGGCGGCTCCGGGGAGGCGGCCCAGCCCGTCTCGACCTCGACCTCGAAGTCGTCGGAAGCGTCGCTCGAGCCGTCCGACGAGCCGGTCGAGGCGGTCGCGGTCGCCGACGGCGTCGTGACGGGAGCCGCTCCGCTGTCGCCATCGTCGTCCTGGAGGGCGAGCAGCAGCACCGTGAGCCCTCCACCGAGCACGAGCGCGGCCAGCGTGATCACCGCGGTGAGGCGGATGACGTGCTGCTGACGGCGTCGCTTCGCTGCGACGCGCTCCTCGTAGGCGTGCTGGCGCTTGGCCGCCTGAGCCTTGGCCTGCTTCTTGGTGGTCATGCGTGGTTCTCCCGATCGGCGTGGTGCCAGGTCAGTCTAGGGCGGGCCGATGCGGAAGAATGGCGGGCATGGCACGCGTGCAACCCCTCTCCGGATTCCCCGAATGGTCCCCGCAGGAGCGCCTTGTCGAGGCGCATGTGGTCGCGACGCTGCGCGAGGTCTTCGCCCTGCACGGCTTCGGGGAGATCGAGACCCGCGCCGTCGAGCCCGTCGAGCGCCTCGCCGGCGACTCGGACGCCTCCAAGGAGATCTACGCGATCGGGCGCCTCAACGCGGAGGAGGGCGGCGACCGCCGTGCCAAGGAGGCGAAGCTGGGGCTCCACTTCGATCTCACAGTGCCGTTCGCGCGCTACGTCGAGGAGAACCAGGGCCGCCTGCAGTTCCCGTTCCGCCGCTGCCAGATCCAGAAGGTCTGGCGCGGGGAGCGTCCGCAGGAGGGCCGCTTCCGGGAGTTCTACCAGGCCGACATCGACGTGGTCGGGCGGGACACCCTGCCGGAGCACCTCGAGGCCGAGGTCGCGATCGTCATGGCGCGCGCTCTCGCCGCGCTTCCGTTGCCGCCTGCCCGTATGCACCTCAACAACCGAGGCCTGGTCGAGGGCTTCTACCGTGGCGTGGGGATCGGTGACATCGCGGGCGCGCTGCGCAGCGTCGACAAGCTCGACAAGATCGGCCCCGAGGGCGTGCGCGAGGAGCTCCACGGGAAGGGCGTGAGCGCCGAGGCGGTCGACGCGATCCTCGAGCTCGCCGCGATCCAGACCCCCGACGGTTCCTTCGTGGACCTCGTCGAGGCGCTGTGGGACCACAGCCCGATCGTGGAGGACGCGGACGAGGCGCGGGAGCAGTTCGACCGCGGCGCCCGCTCGCTCGCGGTGCTGGTCGACGCGGTCAACGCCGCCGTGCCGGAGACCGCCATCGCGGACCTCCGCATCGCGCGCGGTCTCGACTACTACACGGGCGCGGTCTACGAGACGGTGCTCGAGGGCCACGAGGACCTCGGGTCGATCTGCTCGGGAGGGCGCTACGACTCGCTCGTTGCGGGTGGCGGCTTCCCCGGGGTCGGCATGTCGATCGGCGTCAGCCGCCTGGTGAGCCGCATGCTCGGCGCCGGGATCGCGACGGCCTCGCGCGCCGTGCCGCAGGCCGTGCTGGTCGCCGTGACGGACGAGGAGCACCGCGGTGCGTCGTCTGCGATCGCCGACCGTCTCCGCGCGCGCGGGATCGCGACCGAGGTGTCGCCCAACGCCGCGAAGTTCGGCAAGCAGATCCAGTACGCCGACCGCCGTGGCATCCCGTTCGTGTGGTTCCCGGGAGCGGGTGACGGCTCCTCGCCCGACGGCGAGGTCAAGGACATCCGCTCGGGCGATCAGGCCCCGGCCGATGCCGACACCTGGGCACCCCCGACCGAGGACCTGAAGCCGCGCATCGTCCGCGGCTAGACTGGTACCCGCTCTTCACCCATACGCGCGCACCCTGCGCGAACGAAAGGCACAACCTTGCTCCGCACGCACCTTGCTGGAAACCTGCGCGCCGCCGATGCGGGCGCGACCGTCACCCTCGCCGGGTGGGTGGGCCGTCGCCGCGATCACGGCGGCGTCGCCTTCATCGACCTTCGCGATGCGTCCGGTCTCGCGCAGATCGTGCTGCGGGAGGACATCGCCCACGCGCTGCGCACCGAGTACGTGATCCAGGTCACCGGCGAGGTCCGGCTGCGGCCCGAGGGCTCGGCGAACCCGAACATGGCGTCCGGTGAGATCGAGGTCGACGTCAAGGACGTGACGATCCTCAACGAGTCCGCCCCGACCCCGTTCCCGATCGACGAGCACGTCACGGTCGGCGAGGAGGCGCGTCTCAAGCACCGCTACCTCGACCTGCGTCGCCCGCAGCCGCGCGCGAACATCGTCCTGCGTTCCGAGGTCAACAAGGCCGCGCGCCGCGTGCTCGAGCGTCACGACTTCCTCGAGATCGAGACGCCTACCCTGACCCGCTCGACCCCGGAGGGTGCCCGCGACTTCCTGGTGCCCGCGCGCCTGTCGCCCGGCTCCTGGTACGCCCTCCCGCAGTCGCCCCAGCTGTTCAAGCAGCTGCTCATGGTGTCGGGCATGGAGCGCTATTACCAGATCGCGCGCTGCTACCGCGACGAGGACTTCCGCGCGGACCGCCAGCCCGAGTTCACGCAGCTCGACATCGAGATGAGCTTCGTCGACCAGGACGACGTCATCGCGCTGGGCGAGGAGCTGGTCAAGGAGCTGTGGTCGCTCATCGGCTATGAGGTCTCGCTCCCCATCCCGCGCCTCACGTATGCCGAGGCGATGGCGCGCTTCGGCTCGGACAAGCCCGACCTGCGCTTCGGCCTCGAGCTCACGGAGCTCGCCGAGTACTTCAAGGACACCCCGTTCCGCGTGTTCCAGGCGGAGTACGTGGGTGCGGTCGTCATGCCCGGCGGCGCCTCGCAGCCCCGCAAGGTGCTCGACGCGTGGCAGGAGTGGGCGAAGCAGCGCGGCGCCAAGGGCCTCGCGTACGTGCTGGTGCAGGAGGACGGCACGCTGGGCGGCCCCGTCGCGAAGAACCTGTCGGAGGCCGAGCTGTCGGGCCTCGCGGCTGCCGTCGGTGCGAACCCCGGCGACTGCATCTTCTTCGCCGCCGGCAAGACCGGTCCGTCGCGCGCGCTCCTGGGGGCGGCTCGCAACGAGATCGCCAAGCGGGTCGGCCTGATCGACGAGGACCGCTTCGAGTTCTGCTGGGTGGTCGACGCCCCGCTGTTCAAGCCCGTCGACGTGGACGATGACGACGTCGCCCTGGGGACCTCGGCCTGGACCGCGGTGCACCACGCGTTCACGAGCCCCAAGCCGGAGTTCATGGACACGTTCGACACGGACCCGGGCCCCGCGACGGCGTACGCCTACGACATCGTCTGCAACGGCAACGAGATCGGTGGCGGCTCGATCCGTATCCACCGCCAGGATGTCCAGCAGCGCGTGTTCAACGTCATGGGCATCGGCGCCGAGGAGGCCCAGGAGAAGTTCGGCTTCCTGCTCGACGCCTTCCAGTTCGGCGCCCCGCCGCACGGCGGCATCGCGCTCGGCTGGGACCGCGTGACGGCGCTGCTCGCCAAGGCGGACTCCATCCGCGACGTCATCGCGTTCCCCAAGTCCGGCGGCGGCTACGACCCGCTGACGCAGGCGCCGGCGCCGATCACGCCCGAGCAGCGCGCCGAGGCGGGCGTGGACTTCGTCCCCGAGGAAGAGGAGCCTGCCCAGGCCTGAGCCGGACCGCACGCCTGACGAGGGCGGGATCCCCACCCGGGGTCCCGCCCTCGTCGTGTCCGGCGGGGCTGGTTCAGGCAGGCGGGACGCGCGCGGGCACCGCCGCGTCGGCCGCGACGATGGGGGTCGCCACGGCGCCGGATGCCGGCCGCGAGGCCCACAGCACTCCCGAGACGACCAGCACGCCGCCGACGAGCTCGCCCCAGCCGGGGGCCTCGCCGAGCGCGAGCCATGCGGTGACGATGCCCACCACGGGCACCAGCATCGAGAACGGCGCGACGGTGGAGGCCGGGTACCGGGCCATGAGCCAGACCCAGATGCCGGAGCCTGCGAGCGTCCCCAGCAGGATCGTGTAGGCGAGGCCCACCCACGCGGGGATGGCCGACGCGCCGAGCGACGAGGCGAATGCCTCGCCGATCCGGGCCGGCCCCTCGATCACGAACGACAGCGCGAGCATCGGCAGGGGCGGCACCACCGACATCCAGAGAACCAGGTGCAGGGGCCGTTCGGCCCGCGCCTGGCGGCTCGCGAGATTGCCCAGCGCCCAGCCGAGCGCCCCCAGCAGCACCAGCAGGAACGGTCCCACGGGCGCGGACGCCCCGTAGCTGATGCCCACCGTCGCGAGCCCGGCGACCGCGATCGCGACCCCCGCGATACGACGCGCGCCCAACCGTTCGCGCAGGAGGAGCGCGCCGAGCACCACGGTGAAGGGCGCCGAGGCCTGGAGCACCAGCGAGGCGAGCCCGGTGGGGAAGCCTGCGTGCATGCCCAGGTAGAGGAACAGGAACTGGAACGTCCCGAAGCCGAGGCCGTAGCCCACCAGCCATCGCAGGCGCACGCGGGGTCGCGGCACGAGCAGCACGGTGGGGATCGCGATGAGCGCGAAGCGCAGCGCGACCAGGAGCAGCGGCGGGAAGACCTCGAGCGAGGCGTGGATCGCGAGGAAGTTCACGCCCCACAGGACGGCGACCAGGACGGCGAGGGAGAGGTGGCGCAGCGGCATGCGGCCAGTGTGGGCGCTGAAGCCGTGAAGGACCAGCGAATACATGTGAACAGACTGTTTAGGATGCCTTCATGGAGATCCGTCATCTCGAGCTGCTGCGCGACCTGCGGGAGCGAGGCACGCTGGGCGCCGTCGCCGCCGCGACCTATCGGACGCCGTCCGCGCTGTCCCAGCAGCTCAGGACGGCGGAGCGTGAGCTGGGCGTGGCGCTCGTGGAACCCGCCTCCCGGGGGCTGCGGCTCACGTGGGCCGGTGAGATCCTCGCCGACGGAGCCGACGATGTGCTCGCCGCGCTCGCGCGCGTCGAGGCGTCGCTCGAGGCCGGGCGCGGCGAGCCGAGCGGCACGGTGCGCATCGGGACCCTCCCGAGCGCCGGGGCGGCGCTCATGCCGCGCGTGATGGCGCAGCTCCATGCCAGCCGCCTGCGCATCGTGCTCGAGGACTTCGACCTGGCCGAGGCCGACTATGCGCATCGCACGCTGGATCACGATCTGGTGATCGCCCACAGCCTCGCGGCGGATGTCCCGTCGGGGGCGCAGGGGCTGTTCTCGCAGGTGGTGGCGCGCGAGCCGATCGATGTCGCGGTCCCGGCCGGCCATCCGCTGGCTGCCCGGGAGGCCGTCGGCCCTGCGGATGTCGCGGGCGAGCGCTGGATCGTGGTGCCCCGCGGCTTCCCGTTCGCGACCGTGCACGGGGCGATCGAGGCGGCCACGGGCCGGACCCTCGACCGCGTCGTCGAGATCCGCGACAACCGCCTGGTGGAGTCTCTGGTGTCGCAGGGGCTCGGGATCGGGCTGCTGCCGCGCTTCTCGACGCCGCCGTCGGAGGATTTCCGGCTGGTGCCGCTGACCGGGGTGCACGCCGTGCGTGCGATCGTGGCGATCGGTCGCCCCGACAGGGTGGAGAGACGCGCGGTCCGCGCCGTGCTCGGGCTGCTCGCTGCGGTCGGGGAGGGGCTCGCCTGATCCGCGGGCGCTTCAGCGCGGGGCGGCGTGGTTCGGCTCCTGTACGGCCTCGGCCGCCGCACCCGGTCGGAGACGGCCGAGCGCCGCGCCGCCGGCCGCGAGGGCGGCGCCCGTGAGCCCGAAGCCGACCGCGAGCGAGGTCGCGCCCGTGATGGCGCCGAGCGCGGCCGTGCACACGAGCGCGGCCGACTGGAGAGCCATGGACTGCACCGAGAGCATCGTGGCGCGCTCCCGCGCGCCGACCTCGGCGTGGAGCATGCTCTCCGTGAGGGGTCCGGTGACCCCGAGCAGCAGGTAGAAGGCGACGAACGCCCCGGCTGCGACGCCCGCGAGGGGCGCGGCGACGGCGGCTAGCGCGCATGCGCCACCGATTGCCGCGAACGCCGCGGCGCGCGCGTCGCTCCGAGCGAGGCGCGCGGCCAGGGGGGCGAGAGCACCGCCTGCGGCCGAACCGAGGAAGCCCGCCGTGACAAGAACCGAGTAGGCGCCTGCGGCGTCCGTCTCCCCGCCGAGAAGCGCGGACGCATGCGCGGGAGCCAGCAGCTCGATCCCCGCGAGCGCGACGCCCAGCGCGCCGGTGAAGACCAGCAGCCTGCGTACCGCGCGGGACGCCCCCGCGATCCGGACGCCGCGCGCGACGGTGGCCGGCACGTCTCGCGCTGCGTCGCGGCTGCGGGCGAGGACGCGGGTCGCCCTCCCGGGTGCGCGAGCCGTCGTGCCGGCGTGGGTCGGCGCGTCTTGCACCCATGCGAGGGTGGCGGCGATCTGCACCGCCGAGAGCCCGGCCTTGAGCAGGAACGGCACCGACAGCGCGATGAGCGGGCCACCGGAAGGCGGCAAGGGTGCGATGGTGACGACGGCCCCCGCCGCGATCGCGCCGAGCGCGAGCGACGCCGACTCCGCGACAGCGCTGCGCGAGAGCCCGGGCTTGAGGTCCGCGGCAGGGTCGATGGCGTGCACGCTGTCCACGTACCAGGCCTGGAGGGGCCCCGAGTCGAGCGCTCGGGCAAGGCCGTGGAGCATGAACCCGGCGGCGAACCATGCGGGGGAGGTCGCGAACGCGATGATGATCGACGCCGCGGCCGCGACCACCGACGACCCGATGATGACGCCCCGCCGACCGAGGACGTCGGCGAGGCCCCCGGTCGGGAGCTCGAGCAGGAACGTCGTGGCGCTGTAAAGCGCCGTGAGGAGCCCGATGGTGCCGAGCGACAGGCCGCGCGCGCTCAGGAGCAGCACGAGCAGGGGTGCGGTGATGCCGGTCGGGAGCCATCGCAGCGCTGTGAGCGCGACGAAGCGGCGGCGAAGGTGCCTGAGCTCCGAGGTCACCGGCCCGGAGCCTCTCCGGGATACGCGTAGCCGAAGAAGCGCACGGCGCGTGCGTCGGCGGGACGCGCGTCGGGGTGGTCGTCGCGTTCCGCGTAGGGTGCGAACAGGCCCACCATGGCGTCCTTGAGCGCGACGAGCTCCGAGGGTGACATCCACGCGACCACGTCGGTCGACATGTCGGCCTCGCGCCACTCGCGCGGCTCGTATGCGCGGCGCGCGCGGTAGGCGCGCCACGCCTCGAAGCGGAAGTCCTCGATGACCTGGGACAGGGCCGCAGCGGCGAGCTCGTGCGCCGGCCCGGCCTCGCCGCTGCTGTCCCATGAGATCGCCTCGTCCCGGGCCTTCCATGGACGCTCGCGCCCCACCCCGCCCTCGGCTGGTGCGACGTGCCCGAACTTCGCGAGCTGGCGCAGGTGGTACGAGCAGTTCGCCGGGGTCTGACCCAGGCGCTCGGCGCACTGCGACGCGGTGAGGGGTCCCTCGCAGAGCAGGTCGAGCAGGGCGAAGCGCAGGGGATGGGCGAGCGCACGCAGCTCGCGAGGGTCGGTGATCTCGCGGACGGGCCAGGGGGCCGGCTGATCGCTCTCGGGGGTCGCCATACGGTTGAAAGTACTCTTTCGAAAGAACTGTTGCAACGCGGGATGCGGTGCGGCGGGCGATGCTTCCGCCTTGCTCAGTGGCGGAGCCCGAGCCGAGCGTGGAGTCGACGCAGGGGAGCGGGCGCCCACCAGTTCCAGTCGCCGA
Source organism: Demequina gelatinilytica (assembly GCF_000971115.1). Classification (GTDB taxonomy): domain Bacteria; phylum Actinomycetota; class Actinomycetes; order Actinomycetales; family Demequinaceae; genus Demequina; species Demequina gelatinilytica. The sequence goes on from NZ_BBLV01000007.1 coordinate 45,857, forward strand.
GGAGCGTCATCGTCGCGGGCACCAGCAGCATCCGCACCACCGTGGCGTCGAGGATCACCGCGACCGCGAGCCCGATCCCGACCTCCTTGATCATGAGGAGGTCTCCCAACGCGAAGCCCAGGAAGACGAGCACCACCACCGTCGCAGCGGAGGTGATGATCCTTCCCGAGCGCTGGAGGCCCTTCCGCACCGCGGCGTCGTTGTCCTCGCCGGCGTCGACGTACTCCTTCACCCGCGCGAGCAGGAAGACCTCGTAGTCCATCGCGAGCCCGAAGCCGAAGGCGGCGATGATCACCGCCACATAGGTCTCGATGCCTCCCGTGGAGGTGAAGCCGAGCGTCACCTCGAGGTGACCCTCGCCGAAGATCCACGTCACCACGCCGAGCGTGGCCAGGAGGGACAGCGTGTTGATCACCAGGGTCTTGAGGGGGACGAGCAGCGAGCCGGTCATCAGGAACAGCAGCACGAGCGTCGCGACCACCACCAAGGCACCGGCGAGCAGCGCGCCCTCGACGATCGCCGCGAGGAAGTCGATCTGCGTCGCGGCCACGCCGCCGACCTCGAGCTCGACAGGCTCGTCGAGCGCGCGGATGTCCTCCACCGCCTGCACGGCCTCCGGGCCCGACGGATCGGCGGCGTGGAGCCGCACCCCCACGAAGGTCTCGCCGTCCACGGTCTCGGCCGGGTCGACCCGCCGCACGCCCTCGACCTCCGCCACGTGATCGAGGAACCCTGCCAGCTCCGAGGCATCCGCGAGCGTGTGGAGGGTGATAGCCGGCTCTCCGAGGTCCGGGAAGCCCTCGCGGAAGGCCTCGACGAAGTCGCGCCGCTCGTTCCCCTGCGGCAGCGCCTCGATGTCGGAGTTGCGGAGCGTGATGCCCAGCACCGGGCTCGCGAGGACGAGCAGCAGCGCCGTCGCGCCGAGCACCACGAGCCACGGCCGTCGCTGACCCCACGCGGCGAGCCGCGAGAACGCGCCCTCGTCGCGGTCCACATCCGCCGTGGCGGCCAGCACGCGCCGGATCCCTGGCACGCGCGACAGCAGGCTCGGTCCCGTGATGCGCGGGGCGAGCAGGTACAGCACCGCGGGCACGATGGTGAGGGCGGCGATCATGGCGGTGAGCACCACGCCGACCGCGGCGCCGCCCATGCCCTTCATGATCACGGGTGCGAACAGGAGCAGGCCCCCTACCGCGATGGTGACGATGAGCGCGGAGAAGGTCACGGTCCGCCCGGCGGTCGCCATCGTCGCCTCGAGGGCCTCCGCCCGCGCCGAGCGTGCGTCGCCTCCCCGTCGGTGCAGCTCCTCGCGGAAGCGCGAGACGATGAGCAGCCCGTAGTCGATCGAGAGGCCGATGCCGAGCACGGTGACGACGTTCACCGCGCTCTGGTCCAGGTCGAGCAGGTAGGAGAACCCGTAGAGCACCGCAAGCCCGCCCGCGATGGACGCGATCGCGCCCGTGAGCGGGGTGGCAGCGGCGAGGAAGCCGCCGAACACGAACACCATCACGATGAGCGCGGCGGGAAGCGAGATCATCTCGCCGGTGCGGAGATCGTGCTCGAGCTGACCCGTGAAGTCGTCGAAGACCAGCGGGTTCGACGAGGTGTCGGCGATCGCGTCGGGCTGCGTGGCACGCATGTCCGCGACGGCGTCGTCGACGATGCGCGACACCTCCTGGTGGAGCGGCAGCGGGTCGGCGTCACCGGGCGCGGCGAACCCCACATCGATGAGGAAGCCCGTCCCGTCGACGTCCACCAGCTCCTTCGCGAGGTCGCGTGCCCCGCTCTCCGCGACGGCTTCCGGGTCGAAGGCGGGGCCCGGCACCGCTCCGAAGGGGGAGGTGACCACCGTGACGCCGTCGATCTCCGCGATGCGCCCGGCCGCCGCCTGCGTCGCCTCCTGGACGGCCGCATCGTCCAGCTCGACCTGCCGGACGTACGCGGTCGCGCCTGGGCCCTGGGACTCGTCGGCGGTGCGGAGCCGTGCCTGGTAGACCGCCCACGAGTCCGATCCCTCGACCAGCGGGGGACCGGTGGTGACCCGCTGGAACAGGCCCTCGCCGTTCACGCCCACCGTCGCGAGCGCGTACAGCGCGAGCGTGCCGATCACCGCGAGCGCCACGACCAGCCGCGGCGCCCGTGCGATCAGCCTCCCGACCCGCGCGAATCCCCCCACGCGCCCATGCTACGAGCGGCGCGTTACCAGGCGCATGCGGCGAATCGGCAGCCGTTTGCTAGCCTGCTCGCGTCCCACCGAGGGTGTGGCGCGATACGAGGCCCGGTCCACGTCGCGCCATCCGGGGCCATCCCGACCGAATCGAAAGCCGCTGAGGGCCTATCCGCCGATCGGAGAAGTTCCATGCCCATCACCCAGTCCCCGAAGCTCGCCGTGCGCATCGTCGCCTTGAGCATCGCCGCGGCCTCGACGCTGCTGCTGGCCGCGCCCGCAGGCGCCGTCGCGGCGCCGGCGACCGCGCCGGAGACCGCCGCGGTGCCCACCGCCCAGGTCCACACCGTCGACGCATCAGCCGTGTCCAAGGGCGCGTCCCTGTGGGTCACCGCGAAGTTCCTGCAGCTGCGCACCGGCCCGGCCAACGGCTACAAGATCACCGCGGGCGGCTACCGCGATGCGCGCGTGGTCGCGACCGGCAAGCGCTCCAACGGTTGGATCGAGGTGAAGATCGCCGGTGTCCGCGCATGGGCCCCCGCGAAGTTCTTCACGTTCAGCAAGCCCGGCTGGGACCCGATCCGCGTGGGCACCACCGCGAAGTCGCTCGAGCTGCGTGCCCGTCCCACGAGCGGATCCGACGTGGTGGCCACCGCCTCGCGCGGCTCGAAGGCGATCTTCACGCGAGTCCAGAAGAACGGCTGGTGGGAGGTCAAGATCGACGGCGTCTACGCCTGGACGCCTCAGAAGTTCCTCAACGTCGGCGGCTACTACAACCGCTCGCGGCTCCTGTCGGTGATGCACGGCGAGGTCGGCTACCGCGAGCCGGCGTGGCGCGTCAACAAGTACAACTCGTGGATCGGCGGCAGCAACGCCTGGTGCTCGGTGTTCGTCTCGTGGGCCTTCGATCGTGCGGGCTACCCCGCGGGCGTGCCCTACCGTGACCACTTCGACAACTACGTCGCGGACCTCCGTCGCGCGGGCGTGCTCGACACGTCCGTGACCGCGAGCGACCTCAAGCGTGGCGACGTGGTCCTCATCGACTGGTACCCCTACAACGGCCCGACCCACACCGGCACCGTCGATCACGTCGACGGCAGCACCGTGTGGCTGGTCGAGGGCAACACGAATCGGGCGACCGGTGTCAACGGCCGCGGCGTCTGGTACCGCCAGCGCAACATCGTCGACGTCTACGCGGTCTACGACCCCACGGAGTACGCTCGCGCGACGATGCTCTGGTAGTCGGACCCACCGCCTAACCTGAGCGCATGGATCTGTTCGATGCCGCGCGCACCGACGCGTCGGGCGTGCCGGAGACGCTGGGCAACGCGCCGCTCGCGGTACGCATGCGTCCGCGGAACCTCGATGAGGTGGTGGGGCAGCAGCACCTCCTGACGGAGGGCTCGCCGCTCCGCCGCCTCATCGGCGACCATGCCCCGGCGACGAGCGTGGTCCTGTGGGGCCCGCCCGGCACGGGCAAGACCACCCTGGCCTACCTCGTCGCGGGCAACCGCCGCTTCGTCGAGCTGTCCGCGGTCACCGCCGGGGTCAAGGACGTCCGTGCCGTCGTCGACGACTCCAAGAGGCGTATCGCCACCGGGGAGCGCGAGACGGTGCTCTTCGTCGACGAGATCCACCGTTTCACGCGGTCCCAGCAGGACGCGCTCCTGCCGGCGGTCGAGAACCGCTGGGTGACGCTCATCGGCGCCACCACGGAGAACCCCTCGTTCTCCGTGGTGGGGCCGCTGCTGTCGCGATCGCTGCTGCTGGTGCTGCAGCCGCTCGCCTCGAGCGACATCGCGGAGGTCCTCGCACGCGCGGTCGAGGACGCCCGGGGCCTGGGCGGCTCGGTCACGCTCGAGGACGATGCGCGGGACCACATCCTCCGCGTCGCCGGCGCCGATGCGCGCAAGGCGCTCACGCTGCTCGAGTCGATCGCGCAGGCCGCAGGCCCGGAGCGGCTGGTCACGGCGGCGCTCGCCGAGGCGACCATGGACGCGGCGCTGGTCGCCTACGACAAGTCGGGCGACCAGCACTACGACGTCATCAGCGCCTTCATCAAGTCCGTGCGCGGCTCGGACGTCGACGCCGCGCTGCATTATCTGGCGCGCATGGTGGTGGCGGGGGAGGACCCGCGCTTCATCGCGCGGCGGCTCGTGATCCTCGCGGCCGAGGACATCGGCATGGCCGACCCCCAGGGGCTGGTGATCGCCCAGGCGGCCGCCGACGCGGTGAGCTTCATCGGCATGCCGGAGGGCCGCATCGTCCTCGCGGAGGCCACCACGTACCTCGCGAGCGCGCCCAAGTCGAACCGCTCCTACCGTGCGATCGACGCGGCCATCGCGGATGTCCGCGCCGGACGTGCCGGCGTGGTCCCCGAGCACCTGCGCGATGCGCACTACGCGGGAGCCGAGAGGCTCGGGCATGGGACCACCTATCTGTACGCGCATGACGCCCCGCACGGCGTCGCCGCGCAGGAGTACCTGCCCGAGGCGCTGCGGGACGCTCGCTACTACGAGCCGACCGATCACGGGTACGAACGCACCCTCACCGAGCGTTTGCGCACCATCAGGGGGATGCTGGGGCGCTAGTCTCACCGCGGTAGGACTCGTCAGAGTCGTCGTCATGAGCGGGGGACCATCCGGATGCGTCAGTTCTCGATCCATCGTCACGTGCGGGGGCTGGCGGCCGTGGCCGTCGCCTCCGCTCTCACCGTCAGCGGGCTGTCCGCGGCCCAGGCCGCCGAGGACGGCGTCGAGACGGTCGAGGGCTATCTTGTCCGCACGCTCTCCGCGGCGGCGACCCTCGACACCGCGGGCGAGGTCGAGGAGACGTTCATCGTCGACTCCGAGACCGACGAGATGATCCCCGTGACGGTCGACGGGTCCATCGACGTCGACTTCGGCACGGCCGTCGTCGCGGATGTCGACACGGGCACCGGTGAGATCCTCGACATCGCGCCCGTGGACGTGCGGGTCGCCAAGGTGAACGCGACCGGCGTCCACCGCGCCTACGTGCTCACCGTCGGGAACGGGACGTACCCCGCCATGAGCCTCGACGACGCGCGCCAGGACCTGGTGGACTCCGCGGACTACTGGGTCGCGCAGTCGCGCGGCACCATCAGCAGCTTCGACGTGGCGGCCGCCGCGACGGCGACCCACGCCACGCCCTGCATGTCGTACACGAAGCTCTGGACCTACGCGAAGTCGCAGTTCCCCGGCATCGACTTCGACGCCGACACCAACCACCTGGTGGTCTACACGCCTGAGGCCTGCGCGGACGGCTACGGCTACGCCGGCATCGCGACCGTCCCGAGCGGCACGCTCGCGGGCGGCCTCATCCACATCGCGTCGGCCGGCATCACGGTGACCGCGCACGAGATCGGGCACAACCTGGGTCTCGGGCACGCGAGCGTCCGTGTGGCGACCCTCCCCGGCTACGCCGAGGAGCTCGAGTACTACGGCATCTTCAGCATCCAGGGCGGTGCCTTCGACGGCTACACGCCGCCCGCGCTCGACGCCGCCTGGCGCGACTACCTCGGGCTCGACGGCTACGAGTACCAGGCTCTCGAGGCGGAGCTCGACCCGATGCTCCCCGACGAGCTCACGGTCACGTTGAACGAGGCCTCCTCGACCAGCGGGCTGACCGCGGTCAAGCTCACCGACCCCGCGTCCGGCGAGGAGACGTTCGTCGAGTACCGGGGGGCCGGCGGCTACGACGCGACAGCGTTCTACGCCTCCGCATCCCCGTACCTGGAGGCGGTCGACGGTCGCGGCGGAGCCCACTACCTCGACTACACGCCCGGCGTGGTGATCTCGGAGCTGGACCGCGACTACGCCGAGCTCACGTTCCTCACCCAGGAGGGCGCGAGCGACTGGGACATGGCCTCGCTGCTCGCCTCCGAGACCTACACGGACCCTGACGGCGCCTACGCGGTCACCGTGACGTCGCTGTCGGACTCGACGGCGCAGCTCACCATCCGGACGGGCACGCTCTCGGGCATCGCCCAGACGTCGACCAAGGTGTCGGTGCCGGCGGTCTACCAGGGCACCGTGCCGCAGGCCAAGGTGGTCGTCACCTCCGGCACCACGCCGACCGGCAAGGTGACGGTGTACGTCGACGGGGTCAAGCACGCGACCTCGACGCTCAACGACGCCGGCAAGACCTGGGTGAAGCTGCCCGCGGACCTCGCGGTCGGCAGCCACACCGTCCGTGCCGTCTACGCGGGGAGCGAGCAGCACGCGACGTCCTCGGCCAAGACGGGCGCCCGGGTGAACGCGAAGATCACCAGCAGCGCCACCGCCTCCGCGCCGTCGGTGCCGTACGGCACGCAGGCCAAGGTGACCGTGTCCATCCCCGCGGCGAAGGGGTACGGCGGCAAGGTGACCCTGACCCAGGGGACGCGCACGTGGAGCAAGGCCGTCAACCCCGCCACGGGGAAGGTCTCGCTCTGGATGCCCGCCGGATGGAAGCCCGGCACGCGCACGGTGGAGGTCAGGTACTCGGGAACGGCGGAGGTCAAGGCGGCGCGCACGAGCGTGTCGGTGGTGACCATCAAGGCGGCTCCCACCGTCCGTGTCCCGAGCGCCACGAACGTCAAGGTGGGCAGGAGGGCGACCCTGGACGTGGTGGTCTCCGGACCGCTCGACGCCTACGAGCGCGGCACCGTGCAGGCGTACGTCGACGGCAAGGCCGTGACGTCCCAGGTCTCGCTCACGCGGTCGGGCACCCGGTTCGTCGCGACGCTGCGGACCACCGTGCTTCCTGAGGGCCGTCTGTCGATCAGGTACACGTCCAAGAATGCGTACCTGAAGTCGAAGGTACAGCGCACGCGCTACGTGGTGAAGTAGCGGGCACGCCCGGCGCCGCGACACGCGGGGACCGGCCGACACCGACCTCTTCGGTGAAGGGTGACCTCCTGGTATAGTTGATGAGCCCTCGCGGACGGTTGGCTGCTGTCGCCGCGAACTCAGCACATATCGATCATTTCCTCGGACGCATCCGCGCGCCCGGGGAGCTGTGAAGGAAATCATGACCTCTGTTCAGAAGGCACGTCGCCAGGTCCGCCTGTCGCGCAGCCTCGGGATCGCCCTGACCCCGAAGGCCGTCAAGCACTTCGAGAAGCGCCCGTACCCCCCGGGCGAGCACGGCCGCACCGCCCGCCGCAAGGAGAGCGACTACGCCGTGCGTCTGCGCGAGAAGCAGCGTCTTCGCGCGCAGTACGGCCTTCGCGAGAAGCAGATGACCTCGACCTACGCCGAGGCCAAGAAGGAGACCGGTCTGACCGGTGAGGCCTTCGTCGAGCTTCTCGAGATGCGTCTCGACGCCCTGGTGCTCCGTGCCGGCTTCGCCCGCACGATCCTCCAGGCCCGTCAGTCGGTCCTGCACCGCCACATCCTCGTGGACGGCAAGATCGTCGACCGCCCCTCGTTCCGCGTGAAGCCGGGCCAGACCATCCAGGTCAAGCCCAAGGCCGTCACCATGGAGCCCTACATGGCCGCCGCCGCCGGTGCTCACCGCGACGTGCTGCCCCAGGTGCCGGAGTACCTCAACGTCACGCTTGAGAAGCTCACCGCCACGCTGGTCCGCCGCCCCAAGCGCGCCGAGGTCCCCGTGACCTGCGACGTGCAGCTGGTCGTCGAGTACTACGCTCGCTAAGGCGCACCGGTGAGGCCCTCGCGGGCCCACCAGCAGCGGCCGCGGTGCGCCGCCCCTCGGGGTGGTGCACCGCGGCTTTTCTGCACGATGCAGGGTGGACCAGGCGCGGATCGCGCCGCCGGTCCCGGACACGAGAAGGACTGAGAACCAAGCATGCAGACCTCTGAGATCGCCAAGCGGTGGGTCGACTACTTCGAGAAGAACGACCACCACATCGCGCCGAGCGCCTCGCTCGTGTCGCCCGATCCGTCGCTGCTGTTCACCGTCGCCGGGATGGTGCCGTTCATCCCGTACATCATCGGCACCGACACCTCGCCGCACCCGCGCATCGCCTCGGTCCAGAAGTGCATCCGCACCAAGGACATCGAGGAGGTCGGCAAGACCACCCGCCACGGCACCTTCTTCCAGATGCTCGGCAACTTCTCCTTCGGCGACTACTTCAAGGAAGGCGCGATCAACCACGCCTTCGAGTTCCTCACCGGCCCGGAGTCCGAGGGCAACCTCGGGTTCGACCCCGAGCGCTTCTGGGTGACCATCTGGAACGAGGACGAGGAGGCGTTCAGCCACCTCACCAACATCGGCGTGGACAGGTCGCGCATCGTCAAGCTGACGCGCGAGGAGAACTTCTGGGACACGGGTCAGCCGGGTCCCGCAGGCCCGTGCGCCGAGTGGCACTACGACCGCGGCCCCGAGTTCGGCCCCGACGCCGTGGGCGGCACGGTCGACCCGGGCGGCGACCGCTACCTCGAGGTGTGGAACCTCGTGTTCGACCAGTTCCTGCGCGGCGAGGGCGCCGGCAAGGACTACCCGCTCATCCGTGAGCTCGACCAGAAGGCCATCGACACCGGCGCCGGGCTCGAGCGTCTCGCGTACCTCAAGCAGGGCGTGGGCAACATGTACGAGATCGACGAGGTGTTCCCCGTCATCGCGAAGGCGCAGGAGCTCTCGGGTCGCGTCTACGGTGCCGATGACACCGACGACGTGCGCATGCGCGTCATCGCCGACCACGTGCGCTCGTCGCTCATGCTCATCGGCGACGGGGTGACTCCCGGCAACGAGGGCCGCGGCTACGTGCTGCGACGCCTCATCCGCCGCTCGGTCCGCGCGATGCGCCTCATGGGCGTCGAGGACCGCGCGCTTCCCGAGCTGCTGCCGGTGTCGCTCGACGCCATGAAGGCCTCCTACCCTGAGCTCGAGGCGAACCGGGCCCGCATCGAGGCCGTCGCCTACACCGAGGAGGACGCGTTCCGTCGCACCCTCGCCTCGGGCACCACCATCTTCGACGTCGCCGTCTCGAAGGCCAAGGATGCCGGCGCGAAGGCGCTGTCGGGCTCCGACGCCTTCACGCTTCACGACACCTACGGCTTCCCGATCGACATCACGCTCGAGATGGCCGCCGAGCAGGGCATCCAGGTCGACGAGGCGAAGTTCCGCGAGCTCATGAAGGAGCAGAAGGAGCGCGCCCGGGCCGATGCGAAGGCCAAGAAGGGCGGCCACGCCGACGTGGGCGTCTACAACGGCATCAAGGAGGCGCAGGGCCTCACCGAGTTCCGTGCGTACCAGGAGCTCAACACCGCCACCGAGATCACCGCGCTGATCAGGGACGGCGTCTCCGTGCCGGTCGCGTCGGAGGGGGAGACCATCGAGGTCGTGCTCCCGCAGACGCCGTTCTACGCGGAGTCGGGCGGCCAGGAGGCGGACTCCGGCGTGATCCGCTCGGCGCACGGCACCCTCGAGGTCATCGACGTCCAGCGTCCGGTGAAGGGCCTCATCGTCCACACGTGCAACGTGGTCGAGGGCCAGGTCGCCCAGGGCGACCAGGTCTCGGCCGAGGTCGACCCCGAGTGGCGCCGTGGCGCGCGCCAGGCGCACTCCGGCACGCACATCCTCCACGCTGCGCTGCGGGAGGTGCTCGGGCCGGACGCGCTCCAGTCGGGCTCGTACAACAAGCCCGGCTACCTGCGCCTCGACTTCTCGTGGCCCTCGGCGCTGTCGCCCGAGACCCGCTCCGAGATCGAGGAGGTCACCAACCGGGCCATCCGCGCGGACCACGCCGTCACGGCGCAGCACATGACGCTGCCCGAGGCCAAGGAGTTCGGCGCGGTCGCGCTGTTCGGCGAGACCTACGACGAGACGGTCCGCGTGATCGAGATCGGCGGCCCGTGGTCGCGCGAGCTGTGCGGCGGCACCCACGTCGAGCACTCGAGCCAGGTGGGCCTCGTCGCGCTGTCGACGGAGTCCTCCGTGGGTTCCGGCTCGCGCCGCATCGAGGCCTTCGTGGGCATCGAGGCCTTCCAGAAGCTCGCGGCCGAGCGTGCGCTGGTGTCGGAGCTCACCTCGACCCTCAAGGTGCAGCCGGGCGAACTCAAGGGCCGCGTCGAGAAGGTGCTCGAGCGTCTCGCCGAGGCGGAGAAGCAGCTCGCCGGCTACCGCCAGCAGGCCATGCAGCAGGTTGCCGCAGGGCTCGTCGACCACGCCGTCGACGTCGCGGGCATCCGCGTCGTCACCCATGTCTCGCAGAACGCCGCGGACGCGGACGACCTGCGCAGCGTGGTCACCGATGTGCGGGCGCGCCTGGGCGAGTCCACGCCGTCCGTGGTCGCGATCGCGGCGGAGATCAACGGCCGTCCGCAGATCGTGATCGCCACCAACGCTCCGGCGCGCGACGCCGGCCTCAAGGCGGGCGACCTGGTCAAGGCCGCATCGTCCGTCCTGGGCGGTGGCGGCGGAGGCAAGCCGGACCTCGCGCAGGGCGGCGGCCAGGACGCCACGCAGATCCCGGCGGCGCTCGAGGCCGTCACCGCGACCGTGGCGGCGCGTGCTTAAGGGCGCACGCCTCGGGGTCGACGTCGGCACCGTCCGCATCGGCGTGGCGGCGTCCGACCCCGACGGCCTCATGGCGTTCCCCGTCGACACCGTGAAGCGCGGGGACGGGGACGTCGAGGCCGTGGCGCGGCTGGCGGAGGAGCGCGGTGCCGTCATCGTGTTCGTGGGCCTGCCGCGCAAGCTCTCCGGTCAGGAGGGCACCAGCGCCGAGGACGCGCGCGCGTTCGCGGCCCGGCTCGCGGAACTCACCTCCGCGAGCATTCGTTTGATCGACGAGCGGTTCTCGACCGCGACCGCCTCGCAGGCCATGCGCAGCGCGGGGCGGAACGCCAAGAAGCAGCGTCAGGTCATCGACCAGGCCGCGGCCGTGGTGATCCTTGAGAACGCCTTGGATGTTGACAGGAACGGTAACCTCGACACGGTGACGATCGAGGTACCGCGCAAGGGGAATGATGACTGACCTTTTCGAGGCCGAGACCGAGGCGACGACGACGACCTCGCTGGACCTGCGGCGCCTTCAGCGCAGCAAGCGGCGAGCCGCGCGACGGCGCTTCACGCTGATCGCGAGCGCGATCGCGCTGGTGGTGTTCGCGCTCGGGATCTCCACCGCAGCGAGCTTCCTCAAGGGCTTCGAGTCCACGGACGAGGCGATCCAGGACTACGAGGGCGCGGGTCAGGGCAACATCCAGGTGGTGATCGCCGAAGGCGCCACCGGCACCGACATGGCCGCGACGCTCCTGGACAACGGCGTGATCGCCTCGACCGAGGCTTTCATGGAGGCGTGGAACGCGAACCCCGACTCGTCGTCGGTGCAGCCGGGCTACTACTACATGCACAAGGAGATGAAGGCCGAGTACGCGCTCGACGCGCTGCTCGACCCCTCCAACAAGGATGTGCGTCGGATCACCGCGATCGAGGGCAAGTCCCTCGACTACTACAAGCAGGTGATCGCGAACGCGACCGGCGCCTCGCAGGACGAGGTCCAGGCCGCCATGGACAACACCGAGGCGCTGGGTCTGCCCGAGGAGGCGAACGGTAACCTCGAGGGCTGGCTGTTCCCCGACACGTACACCTTCGACCCGGGCGTCACGCCGCAGGAGGTGCTCACCGCGATGGTCGAGCGGACCATCCGCGTGCTCGACAAGCACAACGTCAAGCCCGAGGACCGCGAGCGCGTGCTGACGGTCGCGTCGCTGGTCGAGCGCGAGGCGAAGAAGGACGAGGACCGTGCCAAGATCGCGTCGGTCATCTACAACCGTGTCGACGCGGACATGAAGCTGGAGCTCGACTCCACGGTGAAGTACCTCTCGCCCACGGAGGGCGTGTGGACCACCGAGGAGGAGCGCGCGATCGACAGCCCGTACAACACGTACAAGTACACGGGTCTCCCGCCTGGCCCGATCGCGGGCGCGGGTGAGAAGTCGATCGAGGCCGCGATCAACCCGGCGGACACGGACTACCTCTTCTTCGTCACGGTCAACCTCAAGACGGGGGAGACCAAGTACGCGACGGAGTACGCGGACCACCTCAAGAACGTCCAGGAGCTGCAGGACTGGGCCGCAGCCAACTCGACCTCCAGCGACGAGTGAGCCCGGCGCGCCGGGCCGGCGTGCTCGGTCACCCGATCGCGCACTCGCTGTCGCCGGTCCTGCACCGCGCGGCCTACCGCGAGCTCGGGCTGGACTGGGAGTACGACGCGCACGACGTGCCGGCGGGAGGCCTGGCGGCCTTCCTCGCCGAGCTGGACGGGTCCTGGGCGGGGCTGTCGCTGACGATGCCGCTCAAGGTCGAGGCGATCCCGCTCATGGACTTCGTGGAGTCCATGGCGAAGCTGGTCGGCGCGATCAACACGGTCCTGGTCCAGGACCTCGGCGGCATCCGCCAGCTCACCGGCGCGAACACCGACGTATGGGGGATCCAGGCTGCCTTCCGCGAGGCCGGCCGGGAGCGTGCCTCCAGCGGCCTGATCATCGGCGGGGGAGCGACCGCGACGTCGGCCATGGCGGCGCTCGGAGCGATGGGTGTCGAGGCGCCGCTGGTCGCGGTACGCAACCGGGGCCGCGCGGGCGGGCTGCTGCGGGCGGCCACCAAGATGGGGGTGCGCCCACGGTTCATCGCGCTCGAGGACGTCGCCGGTGCCGCCCGCGATGTCGAGGCAGCCGTCTCGACGGTCCCTGCGGAGGCCGGCGCGGCGCTCGGCGCCGCGATCCCCGTCGTCCGTGACGACGCCTTCCTGCTCGACGCCGTCTACGACCCGCTGGTGACGCCCCTCGGTGCGGCGTGGACCCGCGCGGGAGGCGTCCGCATCGGCGGCGAGCGCATGCTCCTGCACCAGGCGGGGGAGCAGGTGCGGCTCATGACGGGGCGGCAGGCCCCGCTCGACGCCATGGGGGACGCCCTGTCCCGCGCGCTGTCCGAGGTGTGAGAGAGGCAACACTCAACCTCACGCGGGAAGTGCCGATGGTAATTTCGCACGGTTATCTTCACGCGTAGGGAGCACGGATGAAGCAACTGGGAAGCATCCTGCTCGAGGACGGCACGCTCACCGAGGACCAGCTGGTCGACGCGATCGACGCTCAGCAGCAGCGCGGTCAGTCGCTCGGGCGCACGCTGGTCGAGCTCGGCTACATCTCCGAGGGCCAGCTGGTGCGCGCGCTCGCGCAGCAGGTCGGCATGGAGTTCGTCGAGCTCGCGGAGTTCCCCGTCGACCGCACCGCGGTCGCGATGGTGCCGGAGGCCGTCTGCCGCCGTCACCACGCGCTCCCTCTCGCGGTGGGCGACGGCATGATCAAGGTCGCGATGTCGAACCCCGGCAACGTGGTCGCGGTCGACGACATCGGCACCATCACGCGCCTGCGCGTGGTGCCCGTGGTCGCGGCGCACGACGACCTCCAGCAGGCGATCGACCGCTACTGCCGCTCCGACCAGGAGCTGCAGAACCTCCAGGGCGAGATCAGCGACGAGCCCGACGGCGTGGACCTGTCCGACATGGGCGCGGTCATCGAGGACGATGCTCCCATCGTCCGGTTCGTCAACCTGCTGATCACCCAGGCCATCCAGGACCGTGCGTCCGACATCCACATCGAGCCGGCCGAGACCGACGTCCGCGTGCGCTACCGCATCGACGGCGTGCTCCATGAGATGCAGCGCGCGCCCAAGGCGACCCAGAACGGCATGATCTCGCGCATCAAGATCATGTCCGACATGGACATCGCCGAGCGTCGCAAGCCGCAGGACGGCCGTCTCTCCGTCAACCACCAGGGGCGCAAGATCGACCTCCGTGTCGCGTGCCTGCCCACCGTGTGGGGCGAGAAGATCGTCATGCGTGTGCTCGACAACTCCACCGCGACCATGGCGCTCGAGGACCTGGGCCTTCGGGAGCAGAACCAGGCGCTGTACCGCGACTCGTACACCAAGCCCTACGGCATGATCCTGGTGACCGGACCGACCGGTTCGGGAAAGTCGACCACGCTCTACGCGACGCTCAACCAGGTGTCGCGTCCCGAGATCAACGTCATCACGGTCGAGGACCCGGTCGAGTACCGCATCCCCGGCATCAACCAGGTCCAGGTGAACCCCAAGGCGGGGCTCACGTTCTCGGGCGCGCTCCGCTCGATCCTGCGTGCCGATCCGGACGTGGTGCTGCTCGGTGAGATCCGTGACGGCGAGACCGCCCAGATCGCGATCGAGGCCGCGCTCACCGGTCACCTGGTGCTGTCGACGCTCCACACCAACGACGCGCCGTCGGCGATCACCCGACTCACCGAGATGGACATCGAGCCGTTCCTGGTGGGCTCCGCCGTCGACTGCGTGGTCGCGCAGCGACTCGCGCGAAGGCTGTGCCCGAAGTGCAAGGAGGAGTACACGCCTACCGAGCACGAGCTGGCGCGCTTCTCCTGGGAGGGCTCGGGCGTGCCTACGCTCATGAAGCCGGTCGGATGCTCGAACTGCTCGCACACCGGCTACCGCGGGCGCCTCGCGCTCCACGAGATCATGCCCGTCAACGAGGAGATCGAGCGGCTCGCGGTCGCGCGGGCGTCGTCGGCGGAGATCTCCCTGGCGGCGCGCGACGCGGGGATGCAGACCCTTATCGAGGACGGCTGGGCCAAGGTCATGGACGGGTCGACCTCGGTCGAGGAGCTCCTGCGCGTTGTGAAATAACTCACAGCGCGTGCGGGAGGTTCCCGGGAATTTGTTAAAGCACGGCGTGAAATAATCCGATTAGGCAATTAGCGCCGGTAATCTCCGGAGCGATCAAGGGAGAGGGCCCGATGGACGGATCGATGCAGGACCGACAGCCCTGGCCTGTGCCGCAGGCGCAGACGCCTCAGGTGTCGCTGCACGCCGCCGGTCAGCAGCCGGCCCGCGCGCCCTTCCTGGCCGAGCGCCGGGGGACCGGTGCCGATGCCTCGCAGCCCGCGCCGCCCACCGGTGCACCCGTGCCGGGCGCCGCTCCCGCATCGTTCGCCCCGCAGGCTCCCGCAGCCCCGGCCGCCGCTCCGCAGGGGTCGTTCTCCCCGCAGCCCGCGGCGTCGTTCACGCCCCAGCAGCCGGCCTCGTTCGCCCCGCGGGCACCGGCCGCTGCGCCGTCGAGCCCCGCCCAGGCCTTCGAGCAGGCCGCGCAGGCCCAGCTGGGCCAGCAGTCGTTCTCGCCGGCGCCGGCGCAGCAGCAGGCGCCCGCCGCGCCCGAGGCCCCGGCGCAGCCCGCGGCTCCGGCCCGGCAGGCAGCACCCGCGACCTCCGCCGGCGGCAACCGCATCGGCATGGCCAGCCAGCGGGAGGACTCGGACCTCGACCTTCAGCTCGCGCTGCGGGAGATGATGCGCCTGGGCGCCTCGGACCTCCACATCACCACGGGTGCGCCGCCGATGATCCGCCTCGACGGCGGCCTCACGCCCATCCCGAACATGGAGCGCCTGACGCCCGCGAGCATCCAGCGCTCGCTCTACTCGATCCTCACGCAGAAGCAGCGCGAGATCTTCGAGGAGCACCTCGAGCTCGACTTCTCGTACGCCCTGGTGGGGGAGGGACGCTTCCGCGTCAACCTGTACCAGCAGCGCGACTCGCTCGGAGCCGCCTTCCGTGTGATCCCCTACGAGATCAAGGCACTCGAGGCGCTCGGCGTCCCGCCGGCCGTCGGCAGCCTCGCGGGCAAGCACCGCGGCCTCGTGCTGGTCACCGGCCCCACGG
Source organism: Demequina gelatinilytica (assembly GCF_000971115.1). Classification (GTDB taxonomy): domain Bacteria; phylum Actinomycetota; class Actinomycetes; order Actinomycetales; family Demequinaceae; genus Demequina; species Demequina gelatinilytica. The sequence goes on from NZ_BBLV01000007.1 coordinate 61,698, forward strand.
GCTCGGGCAAGTCGACCACGCTCGCCTCGCTCATCGACCTGGTCAACCGCAACCGCGCGGCGCACATCATGACGGTCGAGGACCCGATCGAGTTCCTGCACAAGCACAAGAAGTCGCTCATCAACCAGCGCGAGGTGGGTGCGGACACGCACTCGTTCGGCAACGCCCTCAAGCACGTGCTGCGCCAGGACCCCGACGTCATCCTCGTCGGCGAGATGCGTGACCTCGAGACCATCTCCGTGGCGCTCACCGCCGCCGAGACCGGTCACCTGGTGTTCGCGACCCTGCACACCCAGGACGCGGCGCAGACCATCGATCGCATCATCGACGTCTTCCCCTCGGAGCAGCAGGGCCAGGTGCGCACGCAGCTCGCCACCGCGATCCAGGGAGTCGTCTGCCAGGCGCTCGCCAAGCGCGCCGACGGCGCCGGCCGTGCGGTCGCCACCGAGGTCATGATCGCGACGCCGGCCATCAGGAACCTGATCCGCGAGGGCAAGACCCACCAGATCTACTCGATGATGCAGTCCGGCTCGCGCCAGGGCATGCACACCATGGACCAGCACCTCGCGGAGCTGGTGCGCAGCGGACGGATCTCCTACGAGTCCGGCCTCGAGCTGTGCCACCACTACGAGGACTTCAACCGTCTGTGCGGCCGCACGGGTGCCGACGCGCAGGGAGGCCAGCACTGATGGCGGCCACCGACATCAAGAAGTTCGACTACGCGGTCCGCGACACGCACGGCAAGATCCAGAAGGGCACCATCGAGGCGCCCTCCGAGGGCGCCGTCGCCCACCGGCTCAAGGAGATGGGTCTCGCCCCGGTGTCGATCACCGAGGTGAAGACCGGCGGCCTCCAGGCCGAGATCAAGATCCCGGGCCTGTCCGACCGCATCAAGCTCAAGGACGTCGCCGTCATGTCGCGCCAGCTCGCGACCATGATCGCGTCCGGCCTGTCGCTGCTTCGAGCGCTCAGCATCCTCGCCGAGCAGACGGAGAACCCGGCGCTCGCGCGAGTGCTGCAGGAGGTGCGTAACGACGTCGAGGCTGGGTCCTCCTTCTCGGCTTCGCTGTCGAAGCACGACAACGCCTTCCCGCCGCTCATGGTCAACATGGTCCGCGCGGGTGAGGTCGGTGGATTCCTGGACGATGTCCTCGAGTCGGTCGCCGCGAACTTCGAGTCCGAGGTCAAGCTGCGCGGCAAGGTGAAGTCCGCGATGACCTACCCCGTGGTGGTCTTCGTCATCGCGATCCTCGCGGTGATCGGCATGCTGCTCTTCATCGTGCCGGTGTTCGCGAACATGTTCGCGGACCTCGGTGGCGAGCTGCCGTTCCTCACCCAGATCCTGGTCGCGATGTCGAACGGGCTCAAGATCGGCATCCTGCCGCTCATCATCGGGATCATCGCGTTCACCACGTTCTGGAACAAGAACAAGAACAAGGTGGAGTTCCGCGAGAAGGTCGAGCCGGTCTACCTCAAGCTTCCGGTGTTCGGCATGCTGATCCAGAAGATCGCGCTGGCGCGCTTCACGCGCAACCTCGGCGCGATGATCCGCTCGGGCGTGCCGATCCTCCAGGCGCTGGACATCGTGGGCCAGGCGAGCGGCAACATCGTGATCGAGCGCGCAGCCAAGGACGTGCGCGAGTCGGTGCGCACCGGTAACTCGCTGGCCAAGCCGCTCGCGCAGCACGAGGTGTTCCCGCCCATGGTGGTCCAGATGATGGCCGTCGGTGAGGACACGGGTGCGCTCGACACCATGCTCGACAAGGTCGCGGACTTCTACGACCAGGAGGTCGAGGCGACCACGGAGGCGCTGACGTCGCTCATCGAGCCGCTCATGATCGCGGTGCTCGGCGGCATCATCGGCTTCATGGTCATCGGTCTGTACATGCCGATCTTCTCGGTGTTCTCGCTGGTCGAATAACAACACAAAGGCTTCTCCCCGGCGGACGTCTGAGGCGCTCACCGGGGCAGGAGGGACACACCACCTGGGTGTCCTTGACTCATCACAACGAAACTGAAAGTGAGGCAAGCGAAATGATCGCTCGCATCCGCAAGGCCCAGGAGACCGAGGGCTTCACCCTCATCGAGCTCCTCGTCGTCATGATCATTATCGGCATCCTCGCCGCGGTCGCCATCCCGATCTTCCTCTCGCAGCGCGAGAAGGCCGAGGACTCGGCGGCCAAGGCCGACGTCTCGACCATCGGCAAGGAGATCGCGACCTACTTCGTCGACGGCACCGGTGTCCCGGTCATCGCCGGCGGTAGCGGCGCCCCCTACACCCTCGACGGCGCCACCATCGGCAACTCGTCGAACAACGTGGTGCTCAGCGGCCAGTCGATCACCGACTCGACCGACTGGTGCGTCTACGTCACCAACCCGAAGGGTGACAAGGCTGTGACCGGCTTCTCCTACTCCGCCGCCGGCGGCCTGGAGGAGGGCACCTGCTAATTCGCAGGTAGCGCTTCCCCGTGGCGGGGCGGGCAACCGCCCCGCCACGGGACCACACATTTTCGAACTGCTGAGGGAGCCCCACCGATGCCGACGAGCCTGCGACGTCGTCTGCTGGACCCGCGTGACGAGGGATTCACGCTGGTCGAGCTGATCGTCGCCATGTTCGTCATCGCGATCGTGCTGCTCTCGATCCTCTTCGTCCAGGCGAACGCGCTTACCACCAACGCGCAGTCGGACCAGCGCCAGCAGGCGACGTCCCACGCGAATGCCGCGATGGAGCAGATGCGCGCGCTGCCGTGGGACGTGCTGACGCGCGGTCTCTCCTCGAACTTCGTGGGCGCGTCGGGTGGCGATCCGTTCGTCACCGGCGCCTCGGTGAAGCTCGGTGACCCCGCCGATGCAGCGACGCCGGTGTATGCGCTCCGGGTCTCGGGCACACAGCTGGGGGACGACGAGACGGCGTGGCCGCCGCTGTTCGACACCTCCGGCTCCAATCTCACCCAGGTCCAGGACATCGCCGGCCGCGGGACGGTGTTCGACGTCCGTGCCTACGTGCTGGACGCGGACCCGGCCGACGCGAGCGGCGGCAGCAACGGCCTGGGCATCGCCGTGATCGTCAGCTACGAAGGTCTCGACTCGGGCAAGACCGAGTACACCGCGCTGGTCTCGACCGCGTACAAGCCCAACGGCGGATGCGGCAACACCGCCGAGTCGCCGTTCCTCGCCTCGTGCGAGGCGCGCTTCGACGCGACCTCCAAGTCGGGCGGCATCGTGACGCGCATCGATGCGTCCGAGCTGGTGACCGTGGGCCCCGACGACGAGCTCGGCCTCGGGCCGGCGACGGAGGTCCTCCCGTCCTCCGGTCTGTGGACCGCGGAGTCCCGCGCAGTGACCACCGGCGCGCGGCTCGCGAGCCAGCAGTATTCGGTGGTCGACACCTACACGTGGCACGGCGGCCTCACGTGGGACGACGATGACGACGACACCGTGCCTGCGGATGAGGGTTGGACCACAGGACAGGGCACCGCGAAGCTGCAGGCCTCGGACAACTTCGCCCTCGCGGAGGTCGCCGAGGATCCGGCCGACACCACCTCCGTCACCGGTGGCGGCACCCAGACCTTCTCGGGCCTTGGCTGGATGACGCTGTCGATGCGTGCGGACGACGGCACCACAGGCACGCTTCGCGCGACGAGCGCACGCTCATGCCCGGTGTTCGTCAACTCCTCCAGCATCCCCGCCACGCAGACGTGCGGCGTGTCCAGCGCGGGTGGCGCCTCGGACCGTCCCGTGAGCACGCTCAGCGTGTCGGGCAACGCGATCACGCTGTCGAAGGTGTCCTCGGGCTCCTCGCCCAGCTCCGACGCCTGGGTCGGGCGCTTCTCGGAGGCGATCGTCGGCAACACCGACACCCGCTGCTTCGCGGTCGCCAATGCTGGTTGCGCCTCGGCCGGCAGCCGGATGGGCTTCAGCCAGGCGACGTTCGGCCAGTCCTCGAGCTGGGAGGACTCGGACGCCGCCGACGGCCTGGTAGAGATCTCGAACTATGCGGAGATCCTGGTCGCCGACCGTGGCTCGCTCCAGCTGACGGACGTCTGGACCGCGACCCGCGCTGCCCAGATCCGGATCTGGAACGGCACCGACTACACCACCATCGTGGTGGACGCGGACACCAACGGCACCTGGAGCGCACCCGCGGTGACCTTCGAGACCTCCAACGCGGTCGTCACCGCGACGGCGGAGCTGCTCGTGTCGCCGACCACGTCGCAGACCACGGGTGCATCGCCATGCAAGACCGAGGCCTGCGCCGTGAGCCTGACCAGCGGGCTCATCACCGTCGACGTCGAGCTCCAGGTCGAGCCCAAGGCGGCGGACGCGGATCCCTTCCAGATCTCGTCGAGCACCACCATCGGCAGCGGAGTCGCGTCGGTCTCGTACAAGGAGCCCGAGGATGTCTGAGCGGCTGCGGCGGATGCGTGAGGAGGACCGGGGTTTCACCCTGGTCGAGCTGCTCATCGCGATGGGGATCTTCGGGTTGCTGATGGCCTTGGTCTTCAACCTCCTGATCGAGATGATGTACCAGTCGAACGACAACCTGGCTCGTACCCGTGCAGTGGAGCAGGCGCGCCTGGGCATCTCGCAGATCGACCGCCAGATCCGTTCGGGCAACGTCATCCTCGATCCCGCGATGGAGAACCCCGCGAACGCAGGCCTCGCCGCATCGGAGACGTACTACAGCCTCCGCGTCTACACGCAGGAGGACGGCGGGGACATGTGCGTGCAGTGGCGGGTGCTGTTCCCGGACGCGGCCAGCGAGTACGGCTCGCTGCAGTTCCGTGAGTGGGAGGCGGGAGACCCGTCGAGCGTCACGTCCTGGGCGAACGTGGCCAACAACGTCGTCGCGGCGACCGGAACCCCCGACCTCGACGACCCCGAGACCTGGCCGCCCTTCTGGGTGGACACGAGCCTCTCGGCAGACGCGCGCACCACGGCGCAGCGCATCCGCATCACCCTTCGCATGGGTGATCCGTCCGCCCGCGAGGACGCGAAGCCCGCGACCGTGAGCTCGGTGGTGACCGGGCGCAACACCGTCTTCCAGTACTCGGCGCTGCACTGCGCGGATGTGCCGGCCGCCTAAGGAGCTGATGAGGATGCTGACTCGACTGACACCCCGCGTGCTGCGCTCCGACGAGGGCATCGCGCTCGTCGCGGCGATGGCCGTCGCGCTCATCGGCATGTCCGTCGCGATGATCGTGGTCGCGCAGACCATCATGGTCGCGAACGACTCCGGGCGCGATCGTGTCCGGACCGCGGAGGTCCACTCGGCCGAGGCCGCCATCGACTCGGCCATGGCCCAGCTCGAGAACGCGGCGACCTGCGAGATCGACCCCGTCGCGCTCGGCTCGGAGGGTTCCGAGACCGACGTGACGGTGGACATGGAGTTCTACGCCGCGGACGGCGTCACCCCTGTCACGTGCGCCGGTGGTGTGTACTCGGACGTCCCCGCCTTCGCCACCGTCCGCGCGACCTCGACGGCCGGCACCGCGCTGCCGGGCATCGACCCCGAGCGCACCGTCGAGGTGAAGCTCGCGCTGACCCCCAAGTCGGGAGAGACGGCCAAGGCCGCGATCTTCACGGGCACGCTCCTCACCACGGGCGTGGGCGTGGACACGGACTCGAGCTTCGCCGGTGCGAATGCCGACGTCTGGGTCGACAGCGGTTCGTGGCGCTGCAACGACAACGCGGACATCCAGGGCTCGGTCTACGTGCCCCAGGGCGGCGTGAACATCCAGAACGGCGCGTGCAAGATCCGTGACGACATCTGGGCGCGCGACTTCCTCACGTTCAACACCAAGAACGGCGTCAACGGCGACATCACCGTCCAGAACGGCAACCTCACCACCAGCAACGGCGCGATCAACGCCGGTGGAGAGGTCCACATCGCCGGCACCATCGACTACCCCTCGAAGGTGACCGCGGACAGCGGCGTGGTGCAGTACGGGATCGGCTCGAGCGCGATCACGCCGATGAGCGCGAGCGGTATGCCCGTCATCACCTACGACCCCTCGGATTGGCCCGGCTGGGAGTTCGTCACCAAGGCACAGTTCACCAGCGAGGTGATCTCGCAGTGGAGCTCGCCCACCTGGTTCCACTCGGACATCAACAACTGCTCGTTCGGCTCGTGGCAGGGTGGATCGGTCATCAACTTCACGCGTGACGAGGCCGTCTACGACCTCCGCGGCTGTGCGCCGCTGCTGCCCAACGGCATCAAGTTCGCCATCTACGGAGACACCGCGATCTTCGTCAACGAGCTCTCGGCGAACAGCCTCACCATCTACAGCGGTGACGGCGAGGCGCACAACCTCTACCTCATCGCTCCTTCCCCCTCCGCGACGGCCAACGGGATCAAGGTCACGAGCTCGCTGCGCGTCGAGGTGCCGCTCGAGACCTTCATCTACTCCGCGACCGCGGTGCACTTCACCAACAGCTCCTTCATCCGTGGCCAGATCTTCGCGAGCTCGCTCAAGATGGACCCGAGCTCCGAGGTCGAGTACTCGCCCGTGGGAGAGAACTGGTTCACCATCAACCCGAGCACCAGCACCAGCAACGGCTTCACGGTGCAGATCCTGGCCAAGCGCGAGGTCTCGTAGGTGCAGGTCTGGATCGTCCCCGTCGCCGCGGCGCTCGGGCTGCTGTGCGGCTCGTTCGCCAACGTGCTGATCGCCCGTATCCCTGCGGGGGAGCGATGGGCGAACGAGCGGAGCCGGTGCCCGCGTTGCGGGCACCAGCTCGCATGGCATGACAACATCCCGGTGCTGTCATGGCTGTGGCTCCGGCGCCGGTGCCGCTATTGCGCAGCGCCCATCTCGGCGCGCTATCCCATCGTCGAGCTCTCGACCGCGGCGCTGTTCGCTGCGGTCGCGGCGGTTCACGGTGCGAGCTGGCTCACGGTGGCGCTCCTCTATCTGGCCCTTGTGTCGGTCGCGCTGTTCGTCATCGACCTCGATGTCCAGCGGCTTCCCAACGAGCTGGTGCTCCCCGCGATCCCCGTGGTGCTCGTCTTCGTGGCGGCACAGGCGGGCACCGACGGCGACTGGTGGACGCTCGCACGCGCGGCGCTCGGCGGCCTCGCGCTCGGCGGCTTCTACTTCGTGCTGTGGTTCCTGTACCCCAAGGGACTCGGCTTCGGCGATGTGAAGGCGGCGGTGCTCCTCGGGATCGCGCTGGGCGCGGTCGGATGGGACGCGCTCGCCGTGGGAGGCATCCTGGGCCCGCTCATCGGCGGCGTCGCCGGGATCGCCGCCATCGTCCGCCATCGCAAGGCGGCGGGCGTGCGCATCGCCTACGGCCCGTGGCTGATCGCGGGAGCGTGGGTGGGTCTCCTCGCGGGGCCCGAATTGTGGACCGCTTACCTGAATGTGGCCCTGGGTGCTTGAGAACCCGGGGCTAGTGACCGATAGGGAAGACAACGTGGCTCGAGAAGAGGGAGTGCCGTGGCAGTCAAGAGGATAGGCCTCGACATCGGCAGCACCGAGGTGCGCCTTGCCGAGGTCGAGTTCGCCGGGAAGGGACCGGCCGCGGGCGGCAAGGGAACGTTGACCGCATTCGCGCGGGCACCGCTGCCGTCGGGCGCGGTGCAGCAGGCCGAGGTCGTCGACGTCTCCGCCGTCGGTGCGGCCATCAAGAAGGCGTATCACGCGGGCGGCTTCAGCACCAAGGAGGTCGTGGTCGGGGTCGACACCCCGGCCGTCGTGGTGCGTGAGCTCGAGCTCCCCGAGATGCCGCTCCCGCAGCTGCGCAGCTCGTTGCCGTTCCAGGTCCAGGAGATGCTCCCGATGTCCGCGGACGAGGCGCTGCTGGACTTCTACCCGACCAGCCAGCGCGACACCGACAACGCGTCGTTGCTGCGCGGGATCCTGGTCGCGGCACCCAAGGCGCTCGTGGCGCAGAACGTGCTCGCGGTCGAGAACGCCGGGCTGCGGCCCGTGCAGGTGGATCTGGGCGCCTTCGCGCTGCTGCGTGCGCAGATGACCGATGCGATCGCCAACCAGGTGGTCGCGTTCGTCGACATCGGCGCGCGCACCACCACGGTCGCGATCGCGGCACAGGGCTCACCCCGCCTGGTGCGCATGCTCGCCGACGGCGGCCAGAGCATCAGCTCCGCGATCATGTCGACGGCGAAGGTCGACGCGGTGCAGGCCGAGCAGCTCAAGCAGCAGCTCGGCAGCGCGCCGGCGGACGTCCGCGAGGCGGTGGACACGGCGCTCCGCGGCCTGGTCGAAGGCATCCGCAACACCTTCGTGTACTACGCGAGCTCCAATCCCGGCTCGGCGATCGACCAGGTGGTCATCACCGGCGGCGGTGCCTACACGCCGGGACTCGGTCAGGGGCTGGCCTCCGCGAGCCGCCTGCGCGTGACCTACGGCAACGCGTTCGCGCGCGTGTCCGCGGGCAAGAAGGTGTCCCGCGAGACCCTGAGCGGTCTCGAGTCCATGGTGCCGATCGCCGTCGGCCTCGCATTCGGGGAGGTCTCGTGAACCCGGTTCCTGAGTCGGTCAAGGCGCCCAAGGCGCCTCAGGTCAACCTGCTGCCGCCCGAGATCGAGGCGCGGCGCACGCAGGGGCGTGCCAAGGGCCTGATCCTGTTCGCCCTGCTGGCGTTCGTGCTCCTGCTCGGCGGTGCGTGGTTCTACGCTTTCGAGGCACGCAAGAACGCCGAGGACGACCTCGCCGCGGAGCAGGCCAAGACCCCGCAGCTCACCACCGAGCTCGCGTCCTACGAGTACGTCAACGGCGTCTCCGACGACTACGAGAACTCCGTGTTCGCCCGCCTGTGGGCCGGCGCCACCGACATCGACTGGTCGGCGCAGCTCGCGAGCCTGATGAAGGCGTTCCCGGAGGACATCCAGTTCTCCTCGCTCCAGGTGACGCAGGTCACCCCGTACGCGACCGTCGGTGCTCCCGGCACGGTCTTCGACCAGCTCGACATGGGTCAGGTCTCGTTCACGGGCAGGTCCGTGGAGGCCATCACGATCCCCGACCTGGTCGACGCGCTCAACGCGCTGCCCGGTTTCGAGGGCGCGTGGATCGAGGGCCAGACGATGCAGAGCGATGAGGACCACCCAGACGAGTGGTACGAGTACACCGGCTCGGTGCGCATCACCTACAACGCTCTGTCCGGGCGCACCGTGACCGAGCAGACCGAGGCGGACCCGGACGTCCTCGCGGCGATCACGGGGGAGGACAGCTGATGAAGGCTCAGCAGAGCACTGGAGTGTGGGTGCTGCTCGGCACCCTGGTCGCGGCGATCCTCGCCGCGGGTGCGTGGTTCCTGCTCATCTCGCCCGAGCTCGACAAGCAGGCGGATGCGCAGTCCGCGGCCGAGGCCGCGCGCAACGAGAACGATCGGCTCTCGCTCGAGATCCAGCGGATGAAGGCGCTCTCTGAGGACGTCCCCGACTGGCGCGAGCAGATCGCGAAGATCGCGATGGACATGCCTCCCACGCCCGAGGCGAACGAGTTCGTGCGACTCTTCACCAAGGAGCTGGACGATCTCGAGCTGCCCAACGTCCAGTACACGGTGGGTCGAGCCTTCACCATCGATCCGCTGGAGCTTGCGGACCTCAACCTCCCGGCCACGGTCGACGAGGAGGAGGCGGCCGAGTCCGAGACCGAGGCGACCGCCACGCCGACGCCCGAGCCGACCGCGACGGCTGACGCCGAGGCAGCGGATGACGGGACCTCTGCCACCGACACCGCTCAGCCCGCCGCCGAGGCGCTCTTCGAGGGGCTCCAGGGCATGACGGTCACCATCACGACCGAGGGTGACCACGACAAGATCCTGGATCTCATCAAGGCGCTCTACACCCAGAAGGACCGCTTCTTCTCGATCTCGAGCCTGGTGATCGAGCAGGCCGAGGAGCAGGAGGACGACAAGCCCGGTCGTCCGGCCCTTGAGGAGACCCAGTGGGTCGCCACCATCTCCGGCACCATCTTCTCGCTGGTGAACGAGGACCTCTCGTACCCCGTCGAGGAGGCCGGCAAGGTTCCCACCTACAAGGAGGGCGCCAAGACGCCCAACGCCTTCGAACCGGTCAACGACTAGCAGGAGCGGATCGGCGGTCTCGGACCGCGCCACGACCGCACGCCCGGGAGGGCCGTCCGACAAGGGCGGCCCTCCCGGGCGTCTCAGCATCCGGACCGGGTGTCCAGTCGTGGAAGAATGACGGCCATGCTCAGATGGCTCACCGCAGGCGAATCCCACGGCCCCGCGCTGGTCGGCACCCTCGAGGGTCTCCCGGCCGGCGTCGAGATCACCAGCAGCGAGGTCCAGGCGGCCCTCGCACGCCGGCGCCTCGGCGCAGGGCGCGGCGCGCGCATGCAGTTCGAGCAGGATCAGGTCACCTTCCTGGGCGGCGTCCGTCACGGCCTCTCCCAGGGCGGACCCGTCGCAATCATGGTGGGCAACACCGAGTGGCCCAAGTGGGAGACCGTGATGTCGGCGGATCCCGTCGCGCCGGAGGAGCTCACTGGCGCCCGCGCCGCGGCGCTCACGCGTCCCCGCCCGGGCCACGCGGACCTGGTCGGCATGACCAAGTACGGCTTCGACGACGCTCGACCGGTCCTGGAGCGTGCGAGCGCCCGGGAGACGGCGGCCCGCGTCGCGCTCGGCCAGGTGGCCGAGAACTTCCTCGAGCAGGCTGCGGGTATCCGGCTGGTCGCGCACACCGTCCAGGTGGGACCGGTGGCCGTGCCGGAGGATGCACCGTTGCCGCCGGCGGACGCGACGGCCGACCTCGACGCCGATCCCATCCGCTGCTTCCACGCCGAGACCTCGCGCGCGATGCTCGAGGAGATCGACGACTGCCAGAAGGCAGGCGACACGCTCGGCGGCGTGGTCGAGGTGGTCGCGTACGGCGTCCCCGTCGGGCTCGGCAGCCACGTCCACTGGGACCGCCGCCTCGATGCCCGGCTCGCTGCGGCACTGATGGGCATCCAGGCGATCAAGGGTGTCGAGGTCGGCGACGGCTTCCGCACCGCAGCGCGCCGCGGCTCGCAGGCGCACGACGAGATCGAGTACGGCGAGGACGGCGTGACGCGCCGCACCAACCGCGCGGGCGGTGTCGAGGGCGGCATGACCAACGGCGAGCCGCTCCGTGTGCGCGCCGCGATGAAGCCCATCAGCACGGTTCCGCGTGCGCTGGACACCATCGATACGGCGACCGGCGAGGCGGCGAAGGCCATCCACCAGCGTTCCGACGTGTGCGCCGTCGCGCCTGCGGCCGTGGTCGCGCAGGCCATGGTGGCGCTCACCCTCGCCGACTCGCTCCTCGAGAAGTTCGGCGGAGACTCGGTCGCGGAGGTCGCACGCAACATCGAGTCCTACGTCGCCGCTATCCCGGAGCACCTGCGCTGATGGCTCCGCGCGCCGTCCTCATCGGACCGCCCGGCTCAGGCAAGTCGACCATCGCGGCCAAGCTCGCGACACTGTGGGGGGCGGACCGTCGCGACACGGACGCCGATGTCGAGGCGCACGCGGGCAAGGCGATCGCCGACATCTTCCTCGAGGATGGTGAGGCGCGCTTCCGCGAGCTCGAGCGCGAGGCCGTCGCGACCGCGCTGGCCGAGCACGAAGGTGTCCTCGCGCTCGGTGGAGGCGCGATCCTCGCACCGGAGACGCAGGCGCTCCTCGAGGCGTACGCCCACGACGGGGGAGCGGTGGTCTTCCTCGACGTGACGCTCGCCGCGGCCGCGCCCCGCGTGGGTCTCAACGCCTCGCGCCCGCTCCTGGTAGGCAACCCGCGCGCGCAGTGGGTGGCGCTCATGGAGGCGCGCCGGCCCATCTACGAGCGGCTCGCCACCGTCACGGTCCTCACCGACAGGTCGACGCCGGCGCAGGTCGCCGCGCAGATCGACGACGCCATGAAGGAGCACGCATGACCGTCGCCCACACCATCGCGGTCGCAACCGCGTCGCCGTACACGGTCACGGTGGGCGAGCATCTCCTGCCAGATGTGGCGGCGGCGGTCCCCGAGTCAGCGTCGCGCGTGCTCATCGTCTCCGCCGCGCCGCTGCGTCCCCAGGTGGACGCGCTGCATCGTCTGCTTGAGGACCGCGGCCTCACCGTGGTGGTGGCCGAGGTCCCGGACGCCGAGGCGGGCAAGACCGCGGAGGTCCTCGCATTCTGCTGGCAGGTGCTCGGCAAGTCCGACTTCACCCGCAGCGACATCGTGATCGGACTCGGGGGCGGCGCCGTCACCGATCTTGCGGGCTTCGTCGCCGCGACCTGGCTGCGCGGCGTCGGGGTGATCCAGGTCCCCACGACGCTCCTCGCGATGGTGGACGCTGCGGTGGGCGGCAAGACCGGCATCAACACCACCGAGGGCAAGAACCTGGTAGGCGCGTTCCACGAGCCGCTGTCGGTGTGGTGCGATGTCCGGGTGCTCGATGCGCTTCCGCGCCACGACATCGTCGCCGGCCTCGCCGAGGTGGTGAAGTGCGGCTTCATCAAGGACCTCGAGATCCTGAGCATCGTCGAGGACAACCTCGCGCTCCTCAGGGCGGACGATGCGCAGAGCGGCTCGCGCGCCGACGGTCAGGTGAGCGCAGCGGGGCTGGGGATCGAGGCGCGGGCGGTGCTCACCGAGCTCATCGCGCGCGCGGTGCAGGTCAAGGCCGATGTGGTCGCCGCGGACCTCAAGGAGTCCTTCCTGCGGGAGATCCTCAACTACGGCCATACGTTCGGCCACGCGATCGAGTACACCGAGCGCTACCAGTGGCGCCATGGCGCCGCAGTCTCGGTGGGCATGGTCTTCGCGGCCGAGCTCGCTCACCTGGCCGGTCGGCTCACGGAGGAGGAGGTCGAGCGGCACCGCGCGATCCTCGGCGGCCTCGGTCTCCCGACGTCCTATCCCGGCCATCGCTGGGATGCCTTGCTCACGGCCATGCGACGCGACAAGAAGACCCGCGGCGACCTGCTGCGCTTCGTGGTGCTCGCGGGCATCGGCAACCCCGTGCGTCTCGAGGGTCCGGACCCGGCGCTGGTGCAGGCTGCGTACAGCGCGGTTGCGAGCTGATCCGCGCGCGGCGGGGAGCGTGCGTCTCCCGCGCAGCAGGCGCGGGCGAGGGGCACGTACCGGGGTATGCTCCCGGCCATGACTGACGGAGTGACGGTGGCCGTGGACCGGAATGCCGACGACGGCTCCCGTCTCCCGATCAAGCAAGGGCCGCGTGCCCCTCGGGCGCAGTCGGACCTGCCCCGTTGGGCCGGGGCGACTGCCTGGTTGGTGGCCGCCGCTGTGCTCGTCGCGGTGCAGTGGCGATCGGTGGCACCGGTCTTCCGCGCGGACGAGGTCGGCAATCTTGGGAACGCCTACCTGTTCGCTCACCCCGACGCCACGTGGATGCTTGCCGCCAACTCCTACATGCCGGGCACCAGCATGCTGCTGACTCCCGTGTGGTGGGTCACCTCCGACCCGGAGGTCGCGTATCGGATCGCCGTGATCATCGTGGCCCTGGTCGGGCTGCTGACGATCCTGCCGCTGCGCGCCATCGCGCGCGAGGTCGGCGCACCGCCGCGGGTCGCCACCGTGCTGGCCGCCATCGTGGTGGTGGCGCCCTCGCGCGCGCTGGAGTCGAACTACGTCTGGGGCGAGAACCTTCTGGTCCTGTGCGTGGCGGTGGCAGTGCTGCTGCTGCTCCGTCTGGACATCGCGTCGCCGGGTCGGACGCCGGTCTACCTCGGAGCGGTCGCCGGTACGACCTTCCTCGCGCACGGGCGGGCGCTGCCCTTCGCCCTCGCCGTGCTCGTCGTCGGTGCGGTGCTCCTGCGGGGACGCCTCAAGGACGCGGCAGCCGTGGTGGCGTCCGGCGTCGCGGTGCTCGGGGTCGCCTACGGGCTGCACCGGTACATCGGTTCCACGATCTATCTCGAGGATGAGCGGGTCGGGAAGACGCTGAACGACATCGCACACGTCGACGTCGCGTCCTATCTGGGCCTCGCAGCCGGGCAGCTCTGGTACACCGTCGCCGCGTGGGCCGGCCTCACCGTCATCGGGGGAGCAGCGCTACTTGCCCGAGCCCGTCGCGAGTCCTGGCGTGGCCCGGCCGCCGCGGTCTCCGTGGTCCTGGTCGCCATGAGCGCGGCGGTGCCGCTTCTGCTTGCCAACGGCGAGACGGTGAACGGGCGCGCGCACGTCTTCATCTATGGCCGCTACCTCGACGCCTTCCTGATCCCGCTCGCCGTCATCGGACTCGTCATGCTGTGGCGCGGCGTGCCGCGTGTGCTGCCCTGGGTCGTCGTCGTGCTCGGCGCGATCGGGGGTCTCGGTGCGGCGTGGATGCTCCAGGCCGAGGTGCCCGCCGAGTCGGGTGACTGGATCGTCGCTCCCGCTCACGTTGCAGGGGTCGCACACCTCATGCGCATCGACGCGACGGACGCGTGGCCCGCCTCCTGGTGGGCGGTCACGATGCTCGGGCTTGTTCCGGCCCTGGTGGTCGCGCTGCTCGCGAGGTGGCGCGTGGCATGCATCGCCGCCGTCGCGATCGGGGCCATCGGGCTCACCCTCTACAGCGACACCGTGAAGTTCGATCGCTTCGAGCAGCAGTACCGCGTCGCCCCGCTGCAGGTCGAGGCGCTCGCCGGTGTCGACACCGACATCGTCCTCTACGGCGATATCGCCTCACCCCAGGTGCTCGCCAACGGCAACGAGTTCACCTACTGGGCGACCCCGCGTGCGTTCGTCTACATGGACACCGCGCGCGACACCTCGGGAGTGGAGCTCTTCATCGCGAACCTCGACTCGGAGTTCGCTGCCGAGCACGGCGCGTCGCCCCTCGTGGGGACGATCATCGGCAACAGCGCCACGTGGGTGATGCCCGGTGAGCTGCACGACGAGCTCGACTCCCAGGGCAGGGTCCTTCACCGGCGCGAGGACTGAGGTGGCGGCCGTGCGGGAGCGGTTGCCCTCGCATCGTCTCCCGATACGCTGAGCGCCATGAACGTCCTGGTCGTCAACGGTCCCAACCTCCGCAGGCTCGGCACGCGCGAGCCCGAGAAGTACGGCACCACCACGCATGACGAGCTCGCGGTGCTCGCGACCCAGTGGGGCGCGGACCTTCAGCTCGACGTCGAGGTGCGGCAGTCGGACGATGAGGCGGACCTGGTGCACTGGATGCACGAGGCGGTGGATGCCGGCTGGCATGTGGTGCTCAACCCGGCGGCGTTCACGCACTACAGCTACGCGCTGCGCGACGCGTGCGCGCTGGTCAGCGGTGCGGGGCTCGCGCTCGTCGAGGTGCACCTCACCAACCCGCACGCCCGCGAGGAGTTCCGCCATACCAGCGTGATCAGCGGGGTGGCGAGCGGGACCATCGCTGGATTCGGCGTCGAGGGCTACCGGCTGGCGCTCGAGGCCGTGTCGCGCCGCGTCGGCTAGAATCGTCTGCGGACTATTCCCAGACATCTGTGTAAGGACACCCCTGTGGCGACTTCGAACGACATCAAGAACGGCTCCGTGCTCAACCTCGACGGCAACCTCTGGTCCGTCATCGAGTTCCAGCACGTGAAGCCCGGCAAGGGCGGCGCCTTCGTCCGTACCAAGCTCAAGAACGTGCTGACCGGCAAGGTGGTCGACAAGACGTTCAACGCGGGCGCCAAGGTCGAGTTCGAGACCGTCGACCGTCGCGACATGCAGTACCTGTACTTCGACGGCACGTCCTACATCTTCATGGACCCGCAGACCTTCGACCAGATCCCCGTCTCCGAGGCCGTCATGGGCGACGCGACGGACTACCTGCTGGAGAACGAGTCCGCCGTCATCGGCTCCAACAACGGCAACCCGATCTTCCTCGAGCTCCCGGGCTCCGTGGTCCTCGAGGTCACGTACACCGAGCCCGGCCTCCAGGGCGACCGCTCGTCGGGCGGCACCAAGCCCGCGACGCTCCAGACCGGCAAGGAGATCCAGGTCCCGCTGTTCCTCGAGGTGGGCACCAAGGTCAAGGTCAACACGCAGACCGGCGAGTACCAGTCGCGCGTCAACGACTGATGTCCGCACGCACCAAGGCGCGCAAGCGCGCGCTCGACATCCTCTTCGAGGCCGACCAGAAGGGCGCCAACGTCCTCTCGGTCCTCGAGGAGCGCCGACGCGAGCCCGGCCGTGAGGCGGGCCTGCCCCCTTACGCCGAGGAGATCGTGCGCGGCGTGGTGCAGTGGTGGGTCGAGCTCAACACGATCATCCAGGACGCGTCGCCCGAGTGGACCCTGCCCCGCATGCCCGCAGTCGATCGCGCGCTCCTGCGCATCGCGTCGTGGGAGATCCTGTGCAACGACGAGGTCGACGTGGCGGTCGCGATCGACGAGGCCGTGACCATCGCTGCGGAGCTGTCGACGGACGACTCGCCGGGCTTCGTCAACGGCGTGCTCGGCACCATCGCCCGTGAGGCGCCCGCGCTCTCGCGCGGCGAGGGCTGACCTCCGCACCTCCAGCGCACGAGGGCTCGCACCACTGGGTGCGGGCCCTCGTCGCTTTCCCGGAGGCACCTGGTCGGGCGTGCGGTGTGATCTGCGTCACACGTAGACGGGGGTCCGGCGGGAGGGCGCGTCATACCTGCTTCTCGCGCCGATTCCCCTCCACTAGGTTGTCGCCAGCGTGTCCAACGGTGTGATGCGCGTACGTGTGTGCTGGGGGAAGGGCTCGCTCATGGGTCGTCGCAGGGTGGTGTCCGCTGTGCTTGCAGCGGTGGTGGTGGGGTCCGTGCTGGTCGCGGTCCCGGCGGAGGCTGCGGGTCCGCCCGCCCCGGTCGGGCTCGAGGCGAGCAAGTCCGCCGACGGCACCGTGCATTTCGAGTGGGATGCCGCGCCTGGAGCGAGCGCGTACCGTCTCGAGTGGTCCGCCGACAGCGCCTTCTCGGCGGGGACCGTCACCACGGTCGACACCTACGGGCTCGACCACGTGACCCGGTACGCGCTCATGCCGACCGGCGGCGACGTGTACTGGCGCGTGTCCTCGTTCGGCACGGGCGTGGCCGCCGCCACCCTCGGCGATCCCGCCGAGTCGCAGTGGATCGAGGCCGGCACGGACACCGCACCCGTGCCCGTCGGCCCCGGCGTGACCGGCGCGATGGAGACCTTGGCGTACCCGGCGGCGACGGTGTTCTCGTGGGAGCCTGTGCCGGGCGCGGTCGCCTATCAGCTCGAGTACACGTTCGACACCCTCGGTGGCGGCGCGAACATCACGACGGCGACCGTCTACGGCACGCAGCACGCGCCGTCCGCACCGTTGGCACGCATCGACAACGACGGCAACCCGCTGACGTGGAAGTGGCGTGTGCGCGCGGTGCTCTACAACGGCACCACCAGCACCGGCACCACCTACGGCGCGTGGTCGCCGGCGCGCGAGTTCCAGATCACGTGGAGCCAGGCGCCGGAGCTGCTCACGCCGGTCGACGGCGTCGACCCGGTGTACTCCGATCTCGAGTTCAGCTGGGCCGCCGTGCCCGGCGCGGCGAAGTACCGCGTGACGTTCGGCACGGCGGTCGAAGGCGACGGCGCATCCTTGCGCATCCTCAACCCGGTCACACGGGACGTCTACACGACCACCTACATCCCGACCGCCCAGGCCTCCGACAGCACCCGCTACTGGCAGGTCACGCCGCTCGACTACGCCGGCAACCCTGGAACGGCATCGGCCGTGCAGCAGTACCGCAAGAAGTGGGGATCGCAGGACACGCCCGATGCACCCGCGTCCGCGCCCGATGCCGCACCGGCGAGCGTCACAGGTGCCACCACGCGCGAGACGGCGCCCGAGGTCTACCTCTCGGACTTCGAGCTCGAATGGGAGCCGCTCGCTCGCGCGACCTTCTACCAGGTCGAGGTCCGTGATGACGCATCCAACCTGCTCGTCTGCCGCACCGCGAGCACGTCCGCGACCATCGTCGCCTACTACGCCTCGGGCCTCAACAACACCGGCACGACCGAGGTGCTGAAGGGCGCCGGGTCCTGCCTCTGGGACTCGGCGGAGACCAAGCGGATCCAGGCCGACCGCACCTACAACTGGCGGGTCCGCGCCGTCGACTACGCGGGTTCATCCACCACCGCGTACCAGGCGTCCACGCTCCCTGCCGGGGTCCAGCTGTCGAGCTGGTCCGAGACCCGCTACGTCACGGTGAAGGCGGAGGATCGCGAGGCGCCGTCCGATGTGGCCATCGATCTCGACCTCGAAGCGTTCGCCACGGACAACCCGGCTGAGGCCAGCGGACAGCCGGCGTCGCTCATGACGTGGGCGGCAGCCGGTGACGGCTCCTTCGCCCCCGGCTACGAGGTGATCCTCTACAGCAACCCGACGCGGACCGCGGAGATCGGAAGGTTCCGCACGCCGAGCACCCGGCTGCGTCTCAACGGCGTCCTGTCGGACAACACCACCGCCAACCCGTACTACGCATCGGTGCGCCCGATCGACCCCGTCAACGTGTCCGGGGTCACGTGGACCTCGGCCGCCTCGAGCGTGATCGGCGGGATCGACAACGAGAGCCTCGAGTCGTTCGTGTGGCAGAAGGAGAGCCAGTCGCTCACGGGGCTCGCGGCGACCACGCTCGACGACGGCTCCGTGCGCCTCTCCTGGACGCCGCAGAGCGCCACCGGCGAGCTCGACGGCGGAAGCCGCGGCTACCAGGTGCGGATCTTCAACGGCAGCGTCCAGCAGGGGACCACCAAGAAGATCGAGTTCCCCTTCTACATCGCCCAGAAGCCGGCGGCCTCCGCGGATTCCGAGTTCCCGTCCACCATGACGGACGTGCCGCTCCCGCCCGGAAGCAACTACGCCTTCGAGGTCGCTCCGCTCGACGCCAACGGCAACCCCGGGCGGGTCGCGCGGTCCGAGGCGTTCAGCGTCGGCATCGCGACGCCCGTCGTCGTGTCCCCGAGCTCGGCCGATCCGAGCGGCGTGGCCGGCTCGACCGTACGCCTGACATGGGGCACGGTCCCCGGTGCCCTGAAGTACTCGGTGCAGTACCGCAAGGTCGGCGCCACGAGCTGGAGCAGCGTGACGGGGGTGTCGCAGACCTCCACGACGGTGGCCGGGCTGGACCAGGGCGAGTACGAGTGGCAGGTGCGCGCGCACGATGCGTCGAACCAGACGGCGAACGTGAGCGCATGGAGCGCGGAGGAGACCTTCGTGGTCGGCCAGCCTCAGTCGGCGCTGCGCGTGACCGACGCACTGGCGCTCCCGCTCTCCGACCGCATCCTCCGGTGGGAGTCCGACGTGGTGGGCGCCACGCGCTTCCAGGTGCAGGTCGCGACCGACGCCGCCTTCACCACCGGCGTCAAGAGCTTCGAGACCATCGCCACCTCCTTCGCCATCCCCGACGCGCTCGCCTCGGGTACCCAGTACTACTGGCGGGTGAAGGCGCTTGCGGAGCCGGTGGGTTCGAGCAGCACGATCCGCGTGCTTGCCGTGTCCGCTGCGGACCCGTTCACCGTGCTGAGCGCTCCTGGGAAGGTCACGGGTCTCAGCCTTACCCGGTCCGGAACAGGGATCAGGGCCGCGTGGAGCCAGCTGACGGGAGCCGGCACCGGCACCGATCAGCCCATCAGCTACGTGGTCTCGTACCGCGAGAAGTCGACGGACACGGACTGGACCACCGCCACCGAGATCGAGACGGGTGAGCTGGCCACCAGCGCGACCATCCTCGACCTCGAGCACGGCGTGACGTACCAGTTCCGGGTCGCGGGCAGCAGCGAGCAGGGCATCGGGCCGTGGTCCGACGTCAAGGAGCTGGCGACCGCCACCGCGCCGCTGGCCGCGCCCACGCTCTCCATCACCCCGAAGCTCGGTGAGCTGTCGCTGCGGATCGGGACGGTGTCGGCCAACGGCGGCAGCGCGATCACGGGCTACCGGCTCTCCTACCGCAAGGCTTCCAGCGATGTGTGGACCACCACGGAGATCCCGGTGTCGTCGACCTACACGTTGTCCGGCCTCAGCCGTGCCACCGGCTACGTGGTGTCGGTCGCTGCGATCAACGCGGTCGGCGACGGTCCCGCCACGGATGTGTCCTCGGTGACGCTCGGCCTGCCGTCGGCGCCCACCAGCGTCAAGGTCGCGCGCGGAGACAAGGCGGCCACGGTCTCGTGGAAGGCGCCGTCCACGCCGAACGGCACCGTGACGTACTACGTCGTCGAGAAGCGCCTGGGCACCAGCGGTGCGTGGACCAGCGCGGGCACCGTGTCCGCCGGCACCACGAAGCTTGTCGCCTCCGGCCTGGTCAACGGCAAGAAGTACCAGTTCCGGGTGGCTGCGCGCACGAGCGTGGGTGTGGGCAAGTACTCATCCGCCGTCGCGGTCGTCCCGGCCGGCAAGCCGATCGCGCCGACCACCGTCAAGGCCTCGTCGAGCTCCACGGGCGTCCTCACGTTCTCGTGGTCCAAGGCGTCCGGCAACGGATCACCGATCACCGGATACGTGGTCCAGTACTCGACCGACGGCAGCAGGTACACGACGCTCAAGACGGTCGGCACGAGCACGCAGAAGATCACGGCGAAGGTCGGCACGCGCGGGAAGGCAGTCTACTTCCGCGTGATCGCCAAGAACGCGGTGGGCAAGTCCGCTCCCAGCAGGTCCGTGACCGTGGTGCGGAAGTAGCTCGACCGAGCGGTGAAGGGGCCCGGATCGTCACGGTCCGGGCCCCGTCCGCTCTCGCGGACGGCACCCCATCAGGGCCGCCGTCGGGTAGTGTGGCTCCCGCAACCCAGACATCCTTTAATGACCGTCCTGTGAGGCGGGGAAGGGGGTCGCCAGGTGACTGGCACCATCATGGGGGCGGCGGACATCTCGCGCGCTCTCACACGCATCGCCCACGAGATCGTGGAGCGCAACGACGGAGCCCTCGACGTGGTGCTCCTCGGGATCCCGAGCCGCGGGCTGCCGCTCGCGCATCGTCTCGCGCAGCGCATCGCGGAGATCGAGCCCGGCTTCGACGCGGACGTCGCCACCGGCGCGCTCGACATCACGATGTACCGCGACGACCTCTTCAAGAACCCCACGCGCGCCATCGGCACCACGACCGTCCCGGCCGCCGGCATCGACGATGCCGTGGTGGTCCTGGTCGACGACGTCTTCCACACGGGCCGCACCATCCGCGCCGCGCTCGACGCGATCCGCGACCTCGGCCGCCCGCGTGCGGTCCAGCTCGCCACCCTGGTGGACCGTGGGCACCGCGAGCTGCCCATCCGCGCCGACTTCGTGGGCAAGAACATCCCCACCGCGCGGTCGGAGCGCGTCGACGTCCACGTCGAGGAGCTCGACGGCGAGGACGCCGTCATCCTGCGGAAGGGGGAGTGACGATGCGCCACCTCCTCTCGACCAAGGACCTGTCGCGCGACGACGCGATCCTCATCCTCGACACCGCGGCCCAGATGGCGGCCACGCAGGAGCGCGAGGTCCGCAAGCTCCCGACGCTGCGCGGCAAGACCGTGGTGAACCTCTTCTTCGAGGACTCGACCCGCACCCGCATCTCCTTCGAGGCCGCCGCCAAGCGCCTCAGCGCGGACGTCATCAACTTCTCCGCCAAGGGCAGCTCCGTGAGCAAGGGCGAGTCCCTCAAGGACACCGCGCTCACGCTCCAGGCGATGGGGGCCGACGCCGTGGTGGTCCGGCACTGGGCCTCCGGCGCGGCGTACCAGCTCGCTCATGGCGGCTGGCTGCACGGCAGCGTCCTCAACGCGGGCGACGGCACGCACCAGCACCCCACGCAGTCGCTGCTCGACGCCTTCACGATGCGCCGCCACCTGGTGAGCGATCCGACCGGAGCCGACCTCGCGGGCCTCACCGTCGCGATCGTCGGCGATGTGCTGCACAGCCGCGTCGCGCGCTCCAACGTCCACCTGCTCCACACGCTCGGCGCCAAGGTGGTGCTCGTGGCGCCGGCCACGCTGGTCCCGGTCGGCATCGAGCCGTGGCCGTGCGACGTGGTCCACACGCTCGATCAGGCGCTCGAGGCCTACGAGATCGACGCGCTCATGATGCTCCGCGTCCAGCGCGAGCGCATGACCGGTGGAGGGTCGGCATTCTTCCCGAGCCCCGCCGAGTACACGCGCCTGTTCGGCCTCGACGGAGATCGCCTGCGTCGCCTGCCGGACCACGCCATCGTCATGCACCCCGGCCCCATGAACCGGGGCCTCGAGATCTCGGCCGAGGCCGCCGACTCGCCCCGCTCCGTCATCGTGGAGCAGGTCGCGAACGGCGTCGCCGTCCGCATGGCCGCCCTGTACCTGCTGCTTGCCGGAGAGGAGGGCGCCCAGTGAGCCGCCCCATCGTCATCGAGAACGCGTCGCTGTACGGCGACACCACCGCCAGCATCCTCGTCGAGGACGGCGTCATCACGGCGGTGGGGGAGGTGGCCGCCCCGGAGGGTGCCGTGGTGGTCGACGCCACCGGGCTCATCGCGCTCCCGGGCCTGGTCGACCTGCACACGCACCTGCGCGAGCCGGGGCGTGAGGACGCCGAGACCATCGAGACCGGTTCCCGCGCGGCGTCCCGCGGCGGTTGGACCGCGGTCTTCGCGATGGCGAACACGAACCCCGTCGCGGACACCGCGGGCGTGGTCGAGCAGGTGTGGAGCCGCGGCCGCGAGATCGGCCTGGTCGACGTCTTCCCGGTGGGCGCCGTCACGGTGGGCCTCAAGGGCGAGCACCTGTCGGAGATGGGTGCCATGGCGCACTCGAAGGCGAACGTCCGCCTGTTCTCGGACGACGGCGTGTGCGTCTACGACCCTGTCATCATGCGTCGCGCTCTCGAGTACGTGAAGACCTTCGACGGCGCGATCGTCCAGCATGCGCAGGACCTGCGCCTGACCGAGGGCTCCCAGATGCATGAGGGCGAGGTGAGCGCCGAGCTCGGCCTCGCGGGCTGGCCCGCCGTCGCCGAGGAGTCGATCGTCGCGCGCGACGCCCTGCTCGCCGAGCACGTCGGATCCCGCGTGCACGTGCAGCATCTGTCCACCGCCGGCTCGGTGGAGATCATCCGGTGGGCGAAGGCCCGCGGCATCAGCGTGACCGCAGAGGCCACGCCCCACCACCTGCTCCTCACCGACGAGTCCGCGCGGACCTACGACCCGCTGTTCAAGGTCAACCCGCCGCTGCGCACCCAGTCCGACGTCGATGCTCTCCGTGCCGCCGTCGCGGACGGCACCATCGACATCATCGCGACCGACCACGCGCCGCACGCGGCCGAGGACAAGGACTGCGAGTGGGCCGCCGCCTCGTTCGGCATGCTCGGCCTGGAGACCGCTCTCGGCGTGATCCAGAAGGCCCTGGTCGACACGGGCGCGCTCACCTGGCGCGACGTCGCGCGCCTCATGTCGGAGAACCCCGCCCGCATCGGCAAGGTCGACGACCAGCACGGTCGTCCGCTCGCCGAGGGCGAGCCCGCCAACATCACCCTGGTGGACCCGGCCGCCGCGTGGACCGTCGACGGCGCCCAGCTGGCGTCGCGCGCCTCCAACACCCCGTACGGTGGCATGGAGCTTCCGGGCCGCGCCGTGGCCACCCTGCTCCGTGGCGAGCCCACCTACCTCAGCCCCCGTTTCGAAGGAGCGTTCGCGTGACCGATGCGACCCGCGCAGTCCTCGTCCTCGAGGACGGCCAGACGTTCGAGGGCCGCGCCTACGGCGCGGTCGGCGAGACGCTCGGCGAGATCGTCTTCAACACCGGCATGACCGGCTACCAGGAGACCCTCACCGACCCGAGCTACCACAAGCAGATCGTCGTGATGACGGCGCCGCACATCGGCAACACCGGGGTCAACGACGAGGACGACGAGTCGCGCCAGTACTGGGTCGCCGGCTATGTGGTCCGCGATCCCGCGCGCCGGCCGTCGAACTGGCGTGCCCAGCGGAGCCTCGACGAGGACCTGGTATCGCAGGGCGTGGTGGGCATCTCGGGCATCGACACCCGCCAGCTCACCCGCGTGCTGCGCACCGCGGGCGTGATGCGCGCCGGCATCTTCTCGGGCGAGGCCCTCGCGTCGGACGATGCGCTGCTGGCCCGGGTGCGCGAGTCCGCCCAGATGAAGGGCGCGCACCTCGCGGACGAGGTCTCGGTCACCGAGCCCTACGAGGTCGCCGCGATCGGCGAGGAGCAGGCCCACGTGGTGGCCGTCGACCTCGGCATCAAGGCGATGACGCCGCATCAGATGGCCCAGCGCGGCATCCGCGTCACGGTGGTGCCCTCGCGCATGCCCGCCGCGGAGATCCTCGCGATGAGCCCCGACGGCGTGTTCTTCTCCAACGGCCCCGGCGACCCGGGCGCCGCGGACGCGACGGTGGCGACGCTCCGCGAGATCCTCGACGCGAAGGTGCCGTTCTTCGGCATCTGCTTCGGCAACCAGATCCTGGGTCGCGCGCTCGGCTACGGCACGTACAAGCTCGCCTTCGGCCACCGCGGCATCAACCAGCCCGTGATGGACCGCACCACGGGCAAGGTCGAGGTCACCGCGCACAACCACGGCTTCGCCGTGGACGCACCGCTCGAGGGCGAGTCCGACTCCCCGAACGGCTACGGCAAGGTGCTCGTGAGCCACGTGTGCCTCAACGACGACGTGGTCGAGGGCCTCGAGTGCCGCGACATCCCCGCGTTCTCGGTCCAGTACCACCCGGAGGCCGCGGCGGGTCCGCACGACGCCTCGTACCTCTTCGACCGCTTCCTCGACCTCATGAAGGGCCGCAATGCCTAAGCGCGACGACATCAAGTCCGTCCTGGTCATCGGGTCCGGCCCGATCGTCATCGGCCAGGCCTGCGAGTTCGACTACTCCGGCACCCAGGCGTGCCGCGTCCTCAAGTCCGAGGGCATCCGCGTCATCCTCATCAACTCCAACCCGGCCACCATCATGACCGACCCGGAGTTCGCCGACGCGACGTACGTCGAGCCGATCACCACCGAGGTCATCGAGCGCGTGATCGCCAAGGAGCGCCCCGATGCGCTGCTGCCGACCCTGGGCGGGCAGACGGCCCTCAACGCCGCGATCGACGCGGCGGAGGCCGGCATCCTCGACAGGTACGACGTCGAGCTCATCGGCGCCAACCTCGAGGCGATCCACCTGGGCGAGAACCGCGAGCTCTTCAAGGGCGTGGTCGAGCGCTGCGGCGCGGACTCCGCCGCGTCCGTGATCTGCCACACCATGGACGAGTGCCTCGCCGCCGCCGAGCAGCTGAAGTACCCCGTGGTGGTGCGTCCGTCGTTCACGATGGGCGGCCTGGGCTCGGGCTTCGCGTACGACGAGGCGGACCTGCGCCGCATCGCCGGCGCAGGGCTGCACTACTCGCCGACCACCGAGGTCCTCCTCGAGGAGTCGATCCTCGGCTGGAAGGAGTTCGAGCTCGAGCTGATGCGCGACAAGCACGACAACGTCGTGGTCGTGTGCTCGATCGAGAACGTCGACCCGGTGGGCGTCCACACCGGCGACTCGGTCACCGTGGCCCCCGCGCTCACGCTGACCGACCGCGAGTACCAGCGCATGCGCGACATCGGCATCGCGATCATCCGCGAGGTCGGCGTCGACACCGGCGGCTGCAACGTCCAGTTCGCCATCGAGCCGAACACCGGCCGCATCATCGTCATCGAGATGAACCCGCGCGTGTCGCGCTCCTCGGCGCTGGCGTCGAAGGCCACGGGCTTCCCGATCGCGAAGATCGCGGCGCGCCTGGCGATCGGCTACTCGCTCGACGAGATCCCCAACGACATCACGGGCTCCACGCCCGCGAGCTTCGAGCCCACGCTCGACTACATCGTGGTGAAGGTGCCCCGCTTCGCATTCGAGAAGTTCCCGGCCGCGGACCCGGTGCTCACCACCACCATGAAGTCCGTGGGCGAGGCGATGAGCCTCGGCCGCTCCTTCACGGAGGCGCTCGGCAAGGCGCTGCGCTCGATCGACAAGAAGGGCGCCAACTTCCACTGGGACGGTCCCGTCCCGGCGGGGGAGGAGCTCGAGGAGCTGCTGCGCGCGATCGAGGTCCCCACGGAGAAGCGCTTCATCCAGGTCCAGCAGTGCCTGCGCGCCGTCGAGGCGGGGACCATCAGCCTCGAGCGCGTCTTCGACGCGTGCAAGATCGACCCGTGGTTCCTCGACCAGATGCTCCTCATGAACGAGGTCGCGTCGAAGGTCGCGTCGGCGCCCACCGTCGACGCCGCCCTCCTGCGCGAGGCGAAGGGCCACGGCCTGTCCGACCAGCAGATCGCGGACCTGCGCGGCCTCAAGGTCAACGAGGTCTTCCAGATCCGCAAGGCGCTCGGGGTCCTCCCCGTCTTCAAGACCGTGGACACGTGCGCCGCCGAGTTCGAGGCGCGCACGCCGTACCACTACAGCTCCTACGACGCCGAGACCGAGGTCCAGCCGCGCGACCGCGAGGCCATCATCATCCTCGGCTCCGGCCCCAACCGCATCGGCCAGGGCATCGAGTTCGACTACTCCTGCGTCCACGCGGCCCTGACGCTCAAGGACCGCTACGAGACCATCATGGTCAACTGCAACCCCGAGACCGTCTCGACCGACTACGACACCGCGAACCGCCTCTACTTCGAGCCCCTGACCTTCGAGGACGTCATGGCGGTCTACGAGGCCGAGCTCGCGGTGGGTCCGGTGAAGGGCATGTTCGTCCAGCTGGGCGGCCAGACCCCGCTGTCCCTCGCGCAGCGCCTCGCCGATGCGGGCGTGCCGATCCTGGGCACCAGCCCGGAGGCGATCGACAACGCCGAGGACCGTGCCGCCTTCGGCCGCGTCCTCGATGCCGCGAGGCTGCCCGCGCCGGCCTACGGCACTGCGCACGGCATCGACCAGGCCGTCGAGATCGCCGAGAGCATCGGCTACCCGGTCCTGGTGCGACCGTCGTACGTGCTCGGCGGACGCGGCATGGAGATCGTCTACGACCGCGCGCAGCTCGAGGACTACGGCACCCGCATGGACTCGGTCGGCGACCACGCCACGGACGCGCCGCTGCTGGTGGACCGCTTCCTCGACGACGCGATCGAGATCGACGTCGACGCGCTGTTCGACGGCGAGGAGATGTTCCTCGGCGGTGTGATGGAGCACATCGAGGAGGCCGGCATCCATTCGGGCGACTCGGCGTGCGTGCTGCCGCCGTTCTCGCTGAGCAAGGCCGAGCTCGAGCGCATCCGCACGTCGACCGAGGCGCTTGCGCGAGGCATCGGCGTGCGCGGGCTCATGAACGTCCAGTACGCGCTCGTCTCCGACGTGCTCTACGTCCTCGAGGCGAACCCGCGCGCGTCTCGCACGGTGCCGTTCGTCGCGAAGGCCACGGGCATCCCGCTGGCCAAGGCGGCCTCCGAGGTCATGGCCGGCGCGACCATCGCCGAGCTCAAGGCGAGCGGCATGCTGCCCGAGCACGATGCGGCGAGCGTCGACATGAGCCAGCGCGTCGCCGTCAAGGAGGCCGTGCTGCCCTTCAAGCGCTTCCGCACCCACGAGGGCATCGCGGTCGACTCGGTGCTCGGCCCCGAGATGCGCTCGACCGGCGAGGTCATGGGCTTCGACGAGACGTTCCCGCTCGCATTCGCGAAGTCCCAGTCGGCGGCCTTCGGCGGTCTGCCGACCGGCGGCAAGGTCTTCGTATCGACCGCGGACCGTGACAAGCGCTCGATCACGTTCCCGGTGGCGCGCCTGCGCCAGCTCGGCTTCGAGATCCTCGCGACGGAGGGCACCGCCCAGGTGCTCCAGCGCATGGGCATCCCGTCGACCGTGGTGCGCAAGCACTCGGAGGGCCGCGGCCCGAACGGCGAGCCCACCATCGTCGACGTGATCCACGAGGGCGGGGTGGACCTCATCATCAACACCCCGTCCGGTCAGGGCGCGCGGGCGGACGGCTACGAGATCCGTGCGGCGGCCACCGCGGCGGACATCGCGATCGTCACCACCACGCAGCAGCTCTCGGCCGCCGTGCTCGCGATCGAGGCGCTCCAGGCCGGTCCGTTCGACGTGCTGAGCCTTCAGGACGCCGCGCGCGGCTGACTCCCTCGCGTCGCATCGTCCCCTGGCCGGGGGACGATGCGACGCGCCCGGCGTGCGCCCGCGCGCGCGCCCAACATCGCAGGTAGTGTGTCAATGGCTGCACATTTGGGGCAGCTCGCAAGGAGGTAGGGATGGCGTTCGGCGCCCGTCTCGCGGCCGCGATGGACCAGTACGGTCCGCTCTGTGTGGGGATCGATCCCCACCCGGGTCTGCTCGCGGCGTGGGGCATGGAGGACACGGCGCAGTCGCTCGCCGATTTCGGCGATGCGGTGCTCGAGGCTGCGGCCGGCGCGTGCGCGGCGGTCAAGCCCAATGCGGCGTTCTTCGAGCGTCACGGCTCCGCAGGGGTCGCGGCTCTCGAGCATGTGCTGGGCCGCGCGCGTGAGCTGGGCATCCTCACGGTGCTCGACGCGAAGCGGGGCGACATCGGCTCGACCATGCAGGGCTACGCGGACTCGTACCTGCGGCCCGGCGCCCCGCTCGAGGCGGACTCGCTCACCGTCTCGCCCTATCTGGGCTTCGGCTCGCTGAAGCCCGCCCTCGATCTTGCCGCGGAGCACGGCAAGGGCATATTCGTGCTGGCGCTCACCTCGAACCCCGAGGGACCGGAGGTGCAGCACGCGATCGCGCCGGACGGCCGAGCCGTCGCGGCCGTGGTCGCCGACGAGGCGGCCGCGCTGAACATCGATGCCAGCCCCATGGGAGACGTCGGCCTGGTGGTCGGCGCGACCGTGGGGGACGCCGTCCAGCGGCTCGGCATCGATCTGGACCGGGTCAATGGTCCCATCCTGTCCCCTGGAGTGGGTGCTCAAGGGGCGGGTGCGGCGGAATTGTCCCTGGTCTTCGGGAACGCGCGGGGTCGCGTGCTCGTCAACCAGTCGAGGGGCGTGCTTCAGGCCGGCCCCGTCGTCGAGAAGCTGCGCGAGGCCACCATCGAGGCATCGTCCGCAGCGAGGAGCATCCTGCGCTAGTCGCAGGCCGACTTTGGAGGGAGAGGCCATGGCCACCCCGGAACTTACCGATGAGCAGCGCGCGGCAGCGCTGGTGAAGGCGACCGCAGTGCGGTCCGCGCGACGTGTCTTCAAGGAGGAGCTCACGCGGGGGGAGATGTCCCTCGCAGAGGCGATCCGGCGGGCGAAGGCGGATGAGGCCCTGGCCGGCATCCGCGTGCGCGACCTGCTGCAGTGCCTTCCCGGCATCGGCCCCAAGCGCGCGCAGCTCGTGATGGAGGAGATCGGCATCTCGCTCGCCCGCCGCATCCGCGGCCTCGGCCAGCACCAGGTCGACGCGCTCGTCGAACGCGAGCGTCGATGAGCCGACTCATCGTCCTTGCCGGCCCGACGGCGGTCGGCAAGGGCACCGTCGTGCGCACGTTGCGCGACATGGCACCTGAGGTCTACATCTCCGTCTCCGCGACCACGCGCGAACCGCGTCCGGGCGAGGTGGACGGCGTCCATTACCACTTCATCTCGCGCGACGACTTCGAGCGTCGCATCGCGGCGGGGGAGTTCCTCGAGCACGCCGTGGTCCATGGTCAGAACCGGTACGGCACGCTGAGGGGCCCGGTCGACGAGCGCCTGGCCCAGGGCGAGCCCGTGCTCCTGGAGATCGACCTCCAGGGCGCCCGGCAGGTCAAGGAGACGATGCCTGACGCGCACTTCGTCTTCCTCGCGCCGCCGTCGTGGGACGAGCTGGTGAACAGGCTCGTCGGTCGCGGCACCGAGGGCGAGGAGGAGCGCGAGCGTCGTCTCGCCACCGCGCGGGACGAGATGGCGGCCGTGGAGGAGTTCGACCAGGTCATCGTCAACGACACCGTCGAACGCGCCGCGGAGGAGCTCCTGTCGGTGGTCCGCGGGACCCGGTAGACTGTCCCGAGTCTTTTTGTGAAATCTGAGGAGTGAACGTGGCCGGAACCGTCGCCAACCCCATCGGCATCACCAACCCGCCGATCGACGAGCTGCTCGCCAAGGTCGACTCGAAGTACGCCCTGGTGATCTACGCGTCCAAGCGTGCGCGCCAGATCAACTCGTACTACGAGGCGCTGGGCGAGGGCCACTTCGAGAACGTGGGCCCGCTCGTCGAGGCCGACACCACCGACAAGCCGCTGTCGGTCGCGCTGCGCGAGCTCAACCAGGGCGACCTGCTCGAGCTCGGCGACTCCGCCGAGCAGCAGTAACCCCTTCCGTGCGCGTCCTCCTGGGCGTCACCGGCGGTGTCGCGGCGTACAAGGCCGCCATCGTGCTGAGACGCCTCAAGGAGGACGGGCACACCGTCCGCGTGGTCCCCACGGCTGCCTCGTTGCAGTTCGTGGGGCGCGCGACGTGGGAGGCGTTGTCGGGCCTTCCCGCCACGACGGACACCTTCGACAACGTCCCCGCGGTCGAGCACGTGAGGCTCGGCCAGCAGGCGGACCTCGTGCTGGTCGCTCCGGCGACCGCCGACTTCCTCGCGCAGCTCGCCCACGGTGAGGCACGCGACCTCCTGGGCAACGCGCTGCTTGCGACGCGCGCCCCCGTGGTCGTCGCCCCTGCGATGCACACCGAGATGTGGGAGAAGCCCTCGACTCAGGCCAACGTCGCGACGCTGCGGGAGCGGGGCGTCACCGTCATCGATCCCGCGGTCGGCCGCCTGACCGGGCCCGACTCGGGCCCCGGGCGCCTTCCGGAGCCGGAGGAGATCGTCGCCGCTGCGTATGCGGTGGTGGGCTCCGGGCCCATGCCCGACGGGACCTCCTCCGCGCCGTGGGGCGACCTTGCCGGCGTGCGCATCGTCATCTCCGCCGGGGGGACCCGCGAGCCCATCGACGCCGTGCGCTACCTGGGCAACCGTTCGTCGGGGCATCAGGGCTTCGCGCTCGCCGAGGCGGCGCGCGAGCGCGGTGCGCACGTGACCGTGGTCGCGGCGAACGTGGCCCTCCCGCTGAGCGAGGGCGTCGCCCGCGTCGACGTCGAGACCAGCGCGGAGCTCGCCCGGGCCGTGCGCCAGTCTGCAGCCGAGGCCGACGTGGTGGTGATGGCGGCCGCCGTCGCGGACTTCCGTCCCCGCGAGGCCTCGGCCACCAAGATCAAGAAGGACGGCAGCGGCGCGCTCACGCTCGAGCTCGTCGAGACGGAGGACATCCTCCGCTCGCTGGTCCTCGAGGCGGTGCCGGGCCGCACGGTCGTGGGCTTCGCCGCGGAGACGGGCGACGATGCGACGTCCGCGGTCGAGCATGCGCGCGCCAAGGCGCGGCGCAAGGGTGCCGACCTGCTCGTCTTCAACCCCGTGGGGGAGGGGCGAGGCTTCGGCGACGTCCCCAACGAGGTGACGATGCTCGACGCCGCCGGCGCGGAGGTCGGGCGGGCCGCCGGGCCCAAGCTCGCGGTCGCGCATGCGGTGCTCGACGCGGTGGCACGCCTGCGCGGCTGAGCCCCGCCGATCATGCGCCGTGGCGCCGGCCCGACACGTGCGCGGTGAGACGGTCGCACCCCGCCATTACGATGTCCGGCATGACCTCCCTCAGGCTGTTCACCTCCGAGTCCGTGACCGAGGGTCACCCCGACAAGATCTGCGACCAGGTCTCCGACGCGATCCTCGACGAGATGCTGCGGCAGGACCCGCTGTCGCGCGTCGCGGTGGAGACGATGGTGACCACCGGGCTCGTGCACGTCGCGGGTGAGGTGACCACGGAGGCGTACGTCGACATCCCGGGCACCATCCGGGGCGTGGTGAACGACATCGGCTACACGTCCTCGCACGCCGGCTTCGACGGCGACTCGTGCGGCGTGTCGGTGTCGATCGGCGAGCAGTCGCCCGACATCTGGATGGGGGTGGGCAACGCAACGGACTCCGACGCGCAGGAGCTCGGCGCGGGCGACCAGGGCCTGATGTTCGGGTACGCCTGCAAGGACACGCCCGAGCTCATGCCGCTGCCCATCCACATGGCGCACGCGCTGACGGCGCGTCTGGCCCAGGTGCGTCGCAGCGGCGAGGTCGCCGGGCTGCGTCCGGATGGCAAGGCGCAGGTGACCATCGGCTACGACGGCGAGCGCGCCGTGTCGGTGGACACGGTCGTCGTGTCGACCCAGCACGCGGAGGAGGTCGCGACGGAGGACCTGCGCGCCGCCGTCGAGGAGCTGGTGATCGCCCCGGTCCTCGCTCGCTACGAGCTCGACGCGTCCGCGCATCGTTCCCTCATCAACCCCACCGGTCGCTTCGAGATCGGCGGCCCCAAGGGCGACGCGGGCCTCACGGGTCGCAAGATCATCGTCGACACGTACGGTGGCATGGCGCGCCACGGCGGCGGTGCGTTCTCCGGCAAGGACCCGTCGAAGGTCGACCGCTCGGCGGCCTACGCGATGCGTTGGGTCGCGAAGAACGTGGTCGCCGCCGGCCTGGCCGACCGCTGCGAGGTCCAGGTCGCGTACGCGATCGGCACGGCGCATCCCGTGGGCCTGTACGTCGAGACCTTCGGCACGGCCACCGTGGCCGAGGCCGGGATCGTCGCCGCGATCCGTGACGTGTTCGATCTCCGCCCCGGAGCGATCATCGAGGCGCTCGACCTGCGCCGCCCGATCTACCGCCAGACCGCCGCGTACGGGCACTTCGGCCGCGAGCTGCCCGACTTCACGTGGGAGCGCACCGACCGCGCCGCCGATCTCGCGAGCGCGGTCCGATAGCCGCGTTGCTGCCCCGTACTGTCGCGCGCGTATGCGTCGACAGCGAGCTGCCGCACCTCGACAGACCCTTCGACTACGAGGTTCCGGAGAAGCTGCGCGCCAGCGTCGCGGTGGGATCACGTGTGCGCGTGCGGTTCAGCGGTCGGCTGCTCAACGGGGTGGTCATCGCGCTGGACGACGACAGCGACTTCGACGGCACGCTGCTGCCGCTCCATTCGTGCTCCGCCGTGCCCTCCTACACGCCCGCGGCCATCGCGTTCGCCGAGCAGGTAGCGCGGCGGTACGGCGGCGGGCTGTGGGACGTGCTGAGGCTCATGGCCCCGCCGCGGGTCGCCGGGGTCGAGAAGCGCGACTGGTCCACCGTCGAGCATGACGAGCAGGCCTTCCGCGAGGCGCATGCGACGCTCGCGAGCGCGGCGGCGCAGGTCTCGCTTCCCGACGACGCCGTCGCGCGCGGCGCGCGCATCGTGTGGGAGGCGGTCCCCGACCCCTCGCGTCGTCACGGGCTCCCCGTCGACGCGCTGCTGGCACCGGCGGTCGCCGTCGCATCCCGCGGGCTGTCCTCCCTGGTGATCCTCCCTGACGCGCGCGCGGTCGCGGCCGCCGCGGAGGCGTTGGAGCGTGCGGGTCTGTCGCGTTGGACCGCGCGCTCGGGCGGTCACTTCGCGGTGCTCCACGCCGACGACGGCTCCTCGGTCCGGTTCGGCTCGTACCTCGCGGCGCTCCAGGGCCACGTGCGGATCGTGCTCGGGACGCGCCCGGTCGCGCTCCAGCCGGTGCCGGCGCTCGGTCTGATCGTCATATGGGACGACGCCTCGCCCGTGTACGACGACCCCCACGCGCCCTACCCGCACGCCCGTACGCTGGCCGCGATGCGGGCGGACGAGGCGGGCGCCGGGGTGCTCCTGGCCTCCTACGCGCCGAGTGTCGAGGCGATGTCCCTGGTCGCCCACGGGTGGGCGGAGCGCGCGGGCGTGGCCCGCAACGAGGTCCGGGTCGCGACGCCGCTGGTCACCGTCGTGGACGATGCCCGGCGCGAGGCCGAGGGCGCCTCCGGATGGCACTGGATGCCGGCCTCCGTGTGGCGGCGTGCGCGCGGCGCCCTCGAGCGCGGGCCGGTCGGCATCATGGTGCCGCGCGCGGGCTATGTGCGCGCCACGGCCTGCGCCCGCTGCGGCGCATGGGCCGCGTGCCCGGCGTGCGAGGGCCCACTGCGCCGGGACTCCGCCACGGACCCGTTGCGGTGCGCCGAGTGCGGTGCGGAGCACCCGCATTGGCACTGCGGCGAGTGCGGCTCGCCGGCCACCAAGCAGCTGAGGCAGGGCGTCGAACGGATCGCGGAGCAGGTCACCGCGATGGCGCCGGGTGTCCCCGTGACCCTCTCTGCGGGCGCGGTGGGGACCGTGCCCGACGGGCGGGTCTCCGAGGGCATCGTGGTCGCCACACCCGGGGCCCTGCCCGCCGTCGCAGGCGGCTACGCGAGCATCGTCATCGTGGGCGCCGACGTCCCCGCGGGTGGCGCGCTCGGAGCCGAGCTCCAGGCGCTGCGCTGGTGGCTGTCCGTCGCGGCGCTCGCGCGGCCGCGCGGGGACGGGGGAGAGGTGCTCGCGGTGGGCGAGCTGCCGCCCGCGGTGCGTGAGGCGCTGGTGGGCTGGTCCGCGGGCGACTCGGCCTGGGAGGCCTACGTCGAGCGCGCCGACCTGATGCTCCCCCCGTATCGGAGGGCGATCCGGCTCTGGGGCGAGCGGCCGGTGCTGACGCTCGCGCTGTCGGAGACCGTCGAGGGTGAGCGCCTCGAGCGCCATCGCGACGTCGCCGTGGTGGAGGCCAAGGGCGGCGTCACGCTGCTGGTGACACGTCGCGCGGCCCAGGGCGTCGTGGACGTGCTGCGCCGACGTCAGCAGGAGTTCTCCAAGGTGGGCGACGGGGAGCTGCGCATGCGCGTCGACGCCCCGCTGGACCCCGTGTCCTGAGCGCCGCCCTAGACTGGTCCGATGCGCCTGATCTTCGCCGGAACGCCTGAGATCGCCGTCCCGACGTTGGCCGCCCTCGAGGACGCGGGCCACGAGATCGTGGCGGTCCTCACCCAGCCCGACGCGCGCGGCAAGCGTGGTCGCACGCTCCATCCGTCGCCCGTCAAGGAGTACGCGCTCGAGCGCGGCCTCGACGTGTGGACGCCGGAGAAGGCGTCGGCGCCCGAGGTGGTCGCGCGCGTCGAGGAGCTCGAGGTCGATGCGGCGGCGGTGGTCGCGTATGGACAGATCCTCCGGCCCCGGCTGCTCGCCGCGGTCCGGCTCGCGTGGGTCAACCTGCACTTCTCCGTGCTGCCCACCTGGCGTGGCGCCGCCCCGGTGCAGCGCGCGATCATGGCCGGCGACGAGGTGACGGGCGCGAGCACGTTCGTCATCGAGAAGGGCCTCGACACAGGCCCGGTCATCGGCACGCTCACCGAGCGCATCCGCGTGACCGACACCGCCGGCGACCTGCTCGAGCGGCTGGCCCGGCTGGGCGCGCCCCTGATGGTGCAGTCGCTCGAGGCGCTGGACTCCGGCGCGGCCCGACCCGCCGCGCAGAGCGGCGACGATGTCAGCTACGCGGAGAAGCTCACGCGCGAGGACGCGTACGTGCGATGGGACCTCGCCGGGCACATCGTCGACCGGCGCATCCGGGGGTGCACGCCCGCACCCGGGGCGTGGACCACGCTTCCTGATGGCTCGGTCGCGAAGCTCGGCCCGGTGTCGCCGCGCCCGCAGCGCGCCGGCACCGTCCCAGGCCAGCTCCGGGAGGAGGCCGGCGAGGTGCTGGTCGGTACGGGCACGGAGCCCGTCGCGCTCAGCTGGATCGCACCCGCCGGCAAGAAGCCGATGGACGCCGCGGCCTGGTGGCGCGGTGCACGCCTGGGCGAGGGCGCCCAGCTGGGGGAGGCATGAGCCGCGCCCGGGACGTCGCCTACGACTGCGTGATGGCGGTCTCGACCGAGGGCGCGTACGCGAACCTGCTGCTCCCGTCGCTGCTCGAGAAGGCAGGGCTCGAGGGGCGGGACGCGGGCTTCACCACGGAGCTCGCCTACGGCGCGCTGCGCATGCGGGGGCTCTACGACGCGATCATCGGCAAGGCGTCCGGCCGGGACCCCCGAGACCTGGACCCGGAGGTGCGCGTCGCGCTGTGGCTCGGCACGCACCAGGCGATCGCGATGCGGGTACCCGCACACGCCGCCGTGAACGAGACGGTCGACCAGGTCCGCCGCGAGCGCGGTGCCGGCGCCGCCAAGTTCGCGAACGCGATCATGCGCCGGGTGACCGAGCGCGACGCGGAGGGCTGGCTTGCCGCCGTGGCCGCGGGCGATTCGCGCGCGGCGGTCGCCACGCGCCATTCGCACCCGGAGTGGGTGGTGCGCGAGCTCGAGGAGGCGCTCGCCGCAGACGGCCACGGGGGCGAGGTGACCGCGCTCCTCGAGTCCGACAACTCTCCGGCACGCGTCACGCTCGTGGCGCGTCCCGGTCTGGTCGACCGTGAGGAGCTCATCCAGCAGGCGGGCGGCGAGGCCGGCGAGTACTCGCCCTACGCCGTGGTGCTGCCCGGCGGGCGTCCGGGTGACCTCGAGGCGGTCGCGGACGGCACCGCGGCCGTGCAGGACGAGGGCAGCCAGGTGGTCGCCGCCGCGCTGGCGTACGCGCAGCCCGTCGAGCCGGGGGAGCGGTGGCTCGACCTGTGCTCCGGTCCGGGAGGCAAGGCCGCCCTGCTCGGCGCGCTCGCCGCCGACGGCGCCGCGACGCTCGACGCGGTCGAGCTCCATCCGCATCGCGCCGACCTGGTCCGACGCTCGACGCGTGCCGTTCCGGAGGGCGTGGTCACGGTGCATACCGGGGACGGCACCACGTGGGGCGAGGACGGCACCTACGACCGCATCGTGCTCGATGCGCCGTGCTCGGGGCTGGGTGCGCTGAGGCGCCGTCCCGAGTCGCGCTGGCGTCGCCAGCCTGAGGACCTTGCCGAGCTCGTGGACCTGCAGAAGGCGCTGCTCGCCAACGCGGAGCGCCTCCTCGCTCCCGGAGGGCTGCTCGCCTACATCACGTGCTCCCCTGTGCTCGCGGAGACGCGCGGCATCGTGGCCGGCACCACGCTGCGCCAGGTCGACGCACGCGACGCTGTCGCGGCGGTCACCGGCACGGTCCCGCGCGTGTGGGGCGAGGGCCCTCACGTCCAGCTGTGGACCCATGTGCACGGCACCGACGCGATGTTCCTCGCACTCCTGGAGAAGCCCACCGCCTGACCTCCCCGGGTCCGCCGCGCTACAGCGTCGAGATCACGGTCTCCCACAGCAGCACGAGCACCAGCAGCCCGGCGTGCTCCAGAGTGGAGAAGGCGTGCCTCGCCGAGGCTAGGGGATCGGGCCCGGTGGGGCGGCGCCAGCGGCGGCCACTAGGCTTCTGGCATGGCCATCCAGATCGCGCCGAGCATCCTGTCCGCCGACTTCGCGAACCTCGAGCGGGACATCCTCGAGGTCGCCGATGCGGACTGGCTGCACGTCGATGTGATGGACGGGCACTTCGTGCCCAACATGACGCTCGGGCTGCCCGTGGTCGAGCGCATCGCCGAGGTCTCCCCGCTCCCGATCGACGCGCACCTCATGATCGACGACCCCGACCGCTGGGCCCCTCGCTACGCGGAGGCCGGTGCAGCCTCGGTGACGTTCCACCTCGAGGCGGCACGCGATCCGCGCACGATCGCGGCCGATCTCCACAGCCTGGGCAAGCGTGCCTCGTGCGCCATCAAGCCCGGCACGGCCGTGGAGCAGGTGCTGCCGCTCATCGACACGCTCGACATGGTGCTGGTCATGACGGTCGAACCCGGCTTCGGCGGCCAGGCGTTCATGGAGGACATGATGCCCAAGCTGCGCACCCTTCGCGCCGCCGCCGAGGCTGCGGGGCGCGATCTCCGGATCCAGACCGACGGCGGCATCGCACGCGCGACCATCGGCACCGTGGTCGAGGCCGGGTGCGACGTGGTGGTCGCCGGATCCGCGATCTTCGGCGCCGAGCACCGCGGCGCAGAGATCGCGGCGTTGCGCGAGCTCGCAGGGGCGGTGCGCCATCAGGTCTGAGGCCACCGGCATCGACGCGGAGCACCTCGCCCGCGCGGTGGAGCTCGCCGCACGCGGGCCCGCCTACGGTCCCAACCCCCGGGTGGGCTGCGTCATCGTCGGAACCGACGGCACGGTGCTCGGGGAGGGCTGGCACCGGGGCGCGGGCACCCCGCACGCCGAGCCCGCGGCGCTCGCCGACGCCCACGAGCGTGGGCATGACGTCGGCGGCGCCACGGCGTACGTGACCCTCGAGCCCTGCAACCACACCGGTCGCACCGGTCCCTGCACGGAGGCGCTCGCCGACGCGGGCATCGGCACCGTCCGCTACGCCGTCGAGGACCCCAACCCGCAGGCCGCGGGAGGCGGGGAGGTCCTGCGCGGACGCGGCATCGACGCGCGCCATGCAGCGTATGCGCCCGCGGCCACCCTCAACCGCCGCTGGCTCGGCTCCGTCGAGCGGGGACGCCCCTGGGTGATCGCCAAGTGGGCCCAGACGCTCGACGGACGCACCGCGGCCGTGGACGGCACCAGCTTCTGGATCACGGGTGAGGAGGCGCGGGCGCACGCGCATTCCGTGCGAGCCCAGGTCGACGCGATCCTCGTCGGCACGGGGACGGTCGTCGCCGACGATCCGAGCCTGTCGGCCCGTCCGCCGCACGTCGAGGAACCCCACCAGCCTCTCCGCGCGGTGCTCGGACTCCGTGACACGTTCGGCGCCAAGGTGTGGCGCGATGACCACGCCATCGCCATCCGCTCGCACGACCCCCATGAGGCGCTCGCCGCGCTCGCCGCGCGCGAGGTGCGTACCGTGGTGGTCGAAGGCGGGGGCACGGTGACCACCGCGTTCCTGCGCGCGGGCCTCGTCGACGAGGTCCATGCGTACATCGCGCCCGCCATCCTCGGTGCCGGGACATCGGCCGTGGGGGAGCTGGGAATCGGGACCATGGGCGGGGCGTTGAGGGGGCGGGACGTGACCGCGACCGCCCTGGGCGTCGATACGCTGGTCACCGCCTTCTTCCAGAGAGGACCGCAGTAGATGTTCACCGGCATCGTCGAGTCGCTCGGCACCGTCACCTCCGTGACCGTCGCCGACGCGACCGCACGGCTCACCATCGAGGCCCCCGGCCTCACCGATCTTGTCCATGGCGAGTCGATCGCCGTCCAGGGCGTCTGCCTCACCGTCGCCTCGCATGAGGGCAGCACATGGACCGCGGACGTCATGCGTGTGACGCTCGAGACCACCGCGCTCGGCGAGCTGACCGCGGGCTCCCGCGTCAACCTCGAGCGCGCGACACCCGCCGGCGGGCGCCTCGGCGGCCACATCATGCAGGGCCACGTGGACGGCGTCGCGACGCTCGCGATGCGCGACTCCCAGGCCGAGTGGACCGACCTCACGTTCGAGATCCCGTCCGAGCTCACGCGCTACGTGGTCCGCAAGGGCTCGATCGCGCTCAACGGCGTGTCCCTCACGGTCGCGGAGATCCACGATGCGCGGGTCACGGTCTCGCTCATCCCGACCACCCTCGCGGAGACGACCTTCGGGGCTATCGAGGTCGGCCAGCGCGCCAACGTCGAGGTCGACGTGGTCGCCAAGTACGTCGAGAAGCTCGTGGCGGCCCACGCATGAGCCTCGACGTGATCGCCCTGGTCGAGCGCGCGCTCGCCGACATGCGGGACGGCAAGCCGGTCCTGGTGTCCGACTCGCGCGACCGGGAGGACGAGGCGGACTTCATCATGGCCGCCGAGACCGCCACGGTGGACTGGATCGCCTGGGGCATCCGCCATTCGAGCGGCTACCTGTGCGCCCCGATGCCCACCGAGCGTGCCGACGCGCTCAACCTGCCCCTCATGGTGCCGTCGAGCCAGGACCCGCGCCGTACGGCGTACACGGTCTCGGTCGACGCGGCGGTCGGCGTGACCACCGGCATCTCCGCCGCGGACCGCACCACCACCCTCAAGGTGCTCGCGAACCCCGACGCGCACGCGGACGACCTCATCCGACCCGGTCACGTGCTGCCTCTGCGCGCCGTGCCCGGCGGGGTGCTGCATCGTCCCGGCCACACCGAGGCCTGCGTGGACCTCGCGCGCCTCGCGGGCCTCGAGCCCGTGGGCGTGATCGGCGAGATGGTGAACGACGACGGCACGATGATGCGCCAGGGCGACGCGTCCTCGCTCGCCGAGCGCGAGGGGCTGACATTCCTCACCATCCAGGACCTCATCGAGTACCGCCGCGCCGTCGGCGACCTCGCGCCTCCGATCGCGCCCCGACCGGAGCGGGTTCTCCACCAGGGCGAGGCTCGCCTGCCCACCCGGCACGGCGACGTCACCATCCACGCGTACCGCGACGCCCGCACGGGCGACGAGCACGTGGCGCTGGTGGCCCCGTCCAAGCCCGGGACCGTGCCCTACGTGCGCGTCCACTCGGAGTGCCTCACCGGGGACGCCTTCGGCTCGCTGCGCTGCGACTGCGGTCCTCAGCTCGATGCCGCGATCCAGCGCATCGTCGAGGACGGGGGAGCGGTGATCTACCTGCGCGGGCACGAGGGCCGCGGCATCGGCATCGCCGCGAAGGTGCAGGCGTACGCGCTGCAGGACCAGGGCTACGACACGGTGGACGCCAACACCCATCTGGGGCTGCCTGTGGACCGTCGGGAGTACGGCGCGGCCGCCTCGATCCTCCACGACCTGGGTCTCATGCAGATCCGTCTGCTGACCAACAACCCGGCGAAGGTCGAGGGTCTCCGGGCCTCGGGGATCGACTGCATCGATCGCATCCCGCACCGCGTGGGTGCGCATCCGGAGAACGAGAGCTACATCCGCACCAAGGTGATGCGGATGGGACACCTGTGGGGAGACAACGCATGAGCGGAGCAGGAGCGCCCACCGTCGAGGTCGACGCGTCGGGTCTGACCGTCGAGATCGTCGCGAGCTCGTGGCACACCGAGGTCATGGACGGGCTCGTGGCGGGCGCGATCCGCGCGGCCGAGTCCTCCGGTGCGGCGTACCGGGTCATCCGCGTCCCGGGGGCGTTCGAGCTGCCGGTGGTGGCCGAGGCGCTCGCCAGGAAGGGCGTCGACGCGATCGCATGCCTCGGCGTCGTGATCCGTGGCGGCACCCCGCACTTCGAGTACGTGTGCGATGCGGTCACGCGCGGCCTGACCGATGTGGCGCGGGTCCACGCGACGCCCGTGGGCTTCGGCATCCTCACCACCGACGACGACGCCCAGGCGCTCGACCGCGCGGGCCTGCCGGGCTCGAGCGAGGACAAGGGCGCCGAGGCGGTCGAGGCCGCGCTGGCGACAGCGCTGGTCCTGCGGGGTCTGTAGCCTCCGGCTCGCGCCGCCGAGCCCCCCGATGTGGGGGCTTGCACGCCCGTGGCGAGCGTGGTCGGGTGCGGGTGTGAACACCACGACCGACGGCGCTGCGGCGCGCGCCCGCCAGCCGCTGGCGTCGGAACGCGTGCTGACCCTCGCGCACGTCCTCGGCCTCTGCTCGCTGCTGGCGGGCATCGCGTACGTGGTCGCGTCGCCGTGGGTCCTTCTCGCGGGCCTGGGCTCCGCCATGACCGCCGGCGGGAACCCCCTGTCGCCGCTCGAGCTGATCGGATGGGTGGTGCTTCCCGGCGCCGTCGCGGTGGCGGCGATCCTGTGCGCGCTGGTCGCGCATGCGCGACGCCACCGCTTCGCGCCGGACCACCTCGCGATCATGACCGGCGGTTGGACGGCGCGCTCGCTGCTCCTGTCGGTCATCGGGGCCGTCCTCATGGCCGGGCCATGGGCCTGCATGCTCGTCCTCGTGCTCCGCGACGGGTTGCGCTGAACTGCCGCTTCCAGGCCGGACCGCCTGGCCGGGACCGATAGGCTGGCGCACGTGAAGACGTTCGAGAGCCTGTTCGAGGAGTTGCAGCGCCGTGCCGTGGAGCGGCCCGAGGGTTCGAGCACCGTCAAGATGCTCGACAAGGGCGTCCATGCGATCGGCAAGAAGCTGGTCGAGGAGGCCGCGGAGTCCTGGATGGCCTGCGAGCATCAGACCGACGACGAGGCCGCCGAGGAGATCTCGCAGCTGCTCTACTGGGCCCAGGTGATGATGGTCGCCAAGGGCCTCACTCTCGACGACGTCTACAAGAACCTTTGAGGAGAGAAGTGCTCCGCATCGCCGTGCCCAACAAGGGCTCCCTGTCCGAGCCCGCCGTCCAGCTGCTCAAGGAGGCGGGCTACCAGCAGCGTCGCGACCCCCGCGAGCTGGTGCTGGTCGACGAGCGCAACAACGTCGAGTTCTTCTTCCTGCGCCCGCGCGACGTCGCGGTGTACGTGGGCGCCGGCACGGTGCACGCCGGCATCACGGGACGCGACCTGCTGATCGACTCGGGGGCCGACGCCGTCGAGCACCTCGAGCTCGGCTTCGGCGGCTCCACCTTCCGCTACGCCGCGAAGCCCGGCGTCGCGGCCTCCATCGCCGACGTCGACGGCAAGCGCGTCGCGACGTCCTACCCGCGCCTGGTCGAGCAGCACCTCGCGTCGCACGGCGTCACCGCGACCGTGGTCCGTCTCGACGGCGCGGTCGAGTCCTCGGTGCGCCTGGGCGTGGCCGATGTGGTGGCCGACGTCGTGTCGACCGGCAGCACGTTGCGCGCCGCGGGCCTCGAGATCTTCGGCGAGCCGATCCTCGGCTCCGAGGCGATCCTGATCCGGGCGCAGGACGCGCCGGTCGAGGACATCGCGATCCTCACGGGTCGTCTGCGCGGCGTGCTCACGGCGCGCAAGTTCGTCCTGGTCGACTACGACGTCCCCGCGGACAAGCTCGACGAGGCGATCGCCGTGAGCCCGGGCTTCGAGGCGCCCACCGTGACGCCGCTGCACGGCTCCGACTGGCACGCCGTCCGCGTGATGATCCCCCGCAAGGAGATGAACCACATCATGGACGCGCTGTACGCGGTGGGTGCGCGCGCGATCCTCACGACCGAGCTGCTCGCGGTCAGGGTCTGATGGCGGTCGAGAAGGCGCAGCGCCTGCTCAACCTCATCATCGGGCTCTCCAGCACGCGGCACCGGCTCACACGCGACCAGATCCGCGACACCATCGAGGGCTACGAGCCGTTGCCGTACGGTGCGGACGATGAGGAGCGGCGCAAGGCCGAGGCGAGCTTCGAGCGCATGTTCGAGCGCGACAAGAAGGAGCTGCGCGAGCTCGGCGTGCCCATCGAGACCATCGAGGATCCCGTCCACGGCGACGAGATCGGGTACCGCATCCGGCCTGCCG
Organism: Demequina gelatinilytica; assembly: GCF_000971115.1. Classification (GTDB taxonomy): domain Bacteria; phylum Actinomycetota; class Actinomycetes; order Actinomycetales; family Demequinaceae; genus Demequina; species Demequina gelatinilytica. The sequence goes on from NZ_BBLV01000007.1 coordinate 104,662, forward strand.
AGGCGGCGATGCCCGCGCTCGATCTCACCGCGGCGGAGCTCGCCGTCGTGTCGATCGCGACCGACTACTGGCGTGGCGCGGTGCTGGGCGGCGACGCCCGCCAGACCGTGATGAAGCTCGCCTCCTCCGCGGAGCATGGCCCGCGCGTGGAACTGCCCTTCGCGGCGCTCCCCGCCGTCGCGAACGACGCGTTCGGGGCGCTTGTCGAGGCCGTCGCTGACCGGCAGTCGGTGCGGTTCGAGTACTCCTCGGTGAGCTCCGGCGCAGGGACGCGCACCATCGACCCGTGGCGCGTGGTGCTGCGCGCGGGCATCGCGTACGTGATCGGCTTCGACCGTGACCGGGAGGAGCCGCGCACGTTCCGCATCCAGCGGATCGGCGGCAAGGTGCGGCCGGTCGGCGATCCCGGCGCCTACGCGATCCCCAAGGACATCCCTCTCGGCGCGCTCGCCGAGAGCGGCGACGTGGCTACCGCGCGTGTCGCGCTCCGTCCCGAGTCGGGGCATGCGCTGCGCCGCCGTGGGACCCCCGTGGGTGCGGAGAACGGCTGGGAGCTCTACGACGTCGACTATGCGCACGGCGATGCGCTGGTGGCGGAGGTGCTCGCGCTGGCCGGGGGCGCACGCATCGTCCGCCCCGCGACGCTCGCCGATGCCGTGGTGAAGGCCGCGACGGCGGCGCTGGAGGTGGAGCGTGGCTGAGCAGGCGACCGATCGGCTGGTGCGGATGCTCGGCATCCTCACCTATGTCGAGCGCCACGGCGACACGCCGTTCTCGGAGCTCGCGGAGCACTTCGGCGTCTCCGTCGCCCAGGTGCGCAGCGACATCAACGCGCTCTGGGTGGCCTCCGAACCGGGCGACTCGTGGCTGCCGATCGACTTCTCCGCGGACGCCTTCGACCAGGACATCGCGTCGCTGGTGCGCAACGACGGCGTCACCCAGGTGCGGCTGTCCCCGCGCGAGGCGGTGGCGCTCGTCGGCGCGCTGTCGACGATGCGCGGGGCGGGCGCCCTCCCCGACGCGGGCACGCACCTGCTCGAGAAGCTGCGCGAGGCGCTCTCCGAGCCGGTCACCGTGGTCGGCGACGACCACGTGGGTGCGGAGATCCGCGAACCCCTGGTCGAGGCGATCGACCGGTACCGTCGCGTCGAGATCGAGTACGTGGACGCCATGGACCGGCGCTCGACGCGCGTCGTCGACCCGCACCGTCTGGTGGTCATCGACGGGCACGCCTACCTCGAGTGCTTCTGCCGTCGCGCGCAGGACTACCGCGTGCTGCGGCTGGACCGGATCGCGTCCGCGACCGTGCTGGACGGGGCGATCGAGCACCCGCCCACGGATTCCGCGGGCTTCTCGCTCACCCCGGCCTTCCGGGCCACCGTGACGGTCGGGCGTTCGGGCCGCTACGCGGTCGAGGACATGCCGGGCGTGGTCATCGAGGACGCGGACGATGCGGTGGTGGCCACCTTCGACGTCGTCGACGCGGCGTTCGTCGCCGGGCGGCTGCTCGCGGTGGCCCCGCACCTGCGGGCCGTCGCGCCTCGACGACTCGCCGACGCGCTCGAGCGTCAGGCGAAGGCTGTGCTCGACGTCCAGCGATAGACTGACGAGCAGTCACCCCCTCGAAGGAGCTACATCCCATGGGACCCCGCGAAGTACTCATCGTCCTCCTGATCGTGCTGCTGCTGTTCGGCGCGCCCAAGCTTCCGCAGCTCGCGCGCTCGTTGGGCCAGTCGATGCGCATCCTCAAGGACGAGACGCGCTCCCTCACCGATGACGACAAGCCCGCCCAGGAGCGTGCTGCCGAGGAGAAGCCCGCGACCTCGTCCTCGGACGAGCCGCGTGACGCAGAGAAGTAGCAGCGCGCGTCGGGGCAACCCCGATGCCCGCATGCCGCTGGCCGAGCACCTGCGGGAGTTCCGCAAGCGCGTGGTGCTCGCCGCCGCGGGTATCGCGGTCGGCATGGTGGCAGGCTGGTACCTCTACACGCCCGTCTTCGAGGCGCTTCAGCAACCCGTCCTCGAGGCCGCCGAGCGCGCCGACGCCCTGGTGACGGTCAACTTCTCGGGCATCGCGACCGCGCTCGACATGCAGCTCAAGATGTCCCTGGTGCTGGGCATCGTGGTGAGCGCGCCGTGGTGGCTCTACCAGCTGTGGGCCTTCGTGGCGCCGGGGCTCCACCAGCGCGAGAAGCGCTACACCTTCGCGTTCCTCGGAGCGGCGGTGCCGCTGTTCTTCGGCGGTGTGGCGTTCGGGTGGTGGGTGTTCCCGCGCGCGATCGCGATCCTCACGGGGTTCACCCCCGAGGGTGCCGCCAACTTCCTCGACGCGCAGCTGTTCATGACCTTCGCGATGCGGCTGATCCTTGCGTTCGGCCTCGCATTCGTGTTCCCCGTGGTGATGGTCGCGCTCACGTGGACCGGTCTGGTGCGGGGGCGCACGTGGATGCGCGGCTGGCGGTGGGCGATCTTCCTCATCTTCCTGGCGGCGGCGATCCTCACGCCCACGCCCGACGCGATCACCATGCTGTTCATGGCGGGCCCCATGGTCCTGCTGTACTTCTCCGCGGTGGGGGTGTGCCTGCTGCGGGACCGCCGGCGCCCGAGAGAGGTGGAGACCTTCGTGTGAGGACCATCGGCATCATCACGAATCCGACATCGGGGTCGGGACGTGGGGCTCGACGAGGAGCCGAGGCCAAGGCCGCGCTCGCCGCGGGCGGGCATCACCTGATCGACCTGTCGCGCGGCTCATGGGCCGCGTCCTACGAGGCCGCGATGGCGCATCGTGACGCACTCGACGCATTGGTGGTGGTCGGCGGGGACGGCATGGCGCACCTGGGTCTGCAGGTGTGCGCCGAGCATCCGCTCGCTCTCGGCATCGTGGCCGCGGGCTCGGGCGACGACATCGCGGCGGCCGTGGGCCTGCCGCGTCACGACATCGCCGCGTCCGTCGCACGGATCGAGGACGGCCTGCGCGGCTCGACGGTGACGCTCGACGTGGGCAAGGTGGACGGCGAGGCGATCGAGGAACCGTGCCGGCCCCGCTACTTCGGCGCGGTCCTGTCCGCGGGGCTCGACGCCGCGGTCGCCTCCTACGCCCGCGCGATCTCGTTCCCGCGAGGACCGCTCAAGTACAAGGTCGCGACGCTGCACGAGCTGCCGCGGTTCCGCCCGTACGGCGTGCGCATCACCGCCGACGGCCGCGAGTGGACGCAGACGTGCACGCTCGTGGCCGTCGCCAACGCGCGCGTCTTCGGCGGCGGGCTGGTGATCTCTCCCGGGTCGCACGTGAGCGACGGCCGGCTCGAGCTCGTGACGGCGGATGCCATGGGCAAGCGCGACATCGCGCGTCTATTCGCCAAGCTCAAGGACGGCAGCCACGTGACGGACCCGCTGGTCACCATCCGGCAGGTCGACTCCGTGAGCATCGTGCCGGATGCCTCGGGCGCGCCGCTGCCGCCCGCCTTCGCGGACGGCGAGCTGGTCGGGGCGACCCCGATCCACGTCTCCACGGTGCCCGGCGCGGTCACCGTCCTGGGCGGGCGCGCACAGTAGCCTGACGGCATGACCACCCCCGCCGAGCGCTATGCGGCGGCGCGTGCACGCGCGCGCCACGCCGACCTCGTCGAGTTCGAGGAGGGCCTGTCCTTCCCGCTCGACCCCTTCCAGCGCGAGGCGTCCGAGGCCGTCGCGGACGGCCACAGCGTGCTGGTCGCCGCGCCCACCGGTGCGGGCAAGACCCTGGTGGGGGAGTATGCGGTCCGCCACGCCTTCCGCAACGGCGAGAAGGCCTTCTACACGACGCCCATCAAGGCGCTCTCGAACCAGAAGTTCCACGACCTCCAGCGGGCCTACGGCGAGGACTGCGTCGGGCTCCTCACCGGCGACACCACCATCAACCCCGACGCGGACATCATCGTGATGACCACCGAGGTCCTGCGCAACATGATCTACGCGGGATCGTCGACCATCGACAAGCTGGGCGTCGTGGTGCTCGACGAGGTCCACTACCTTGCAGACCGCTTCCGCGGCTCGGTCTGGGAGGAGGTGATCATCCACCTCCCGGAGCGGACCTCGATCATCGCGCTGTCCGCGACCGTGTCCAACGCGGAGGAGTTCGGGGCATGGCTGCGCGAGGTCCGGGGCGACACGCGCGTGGTGGTCTCCGAGCACCGTCCCGTGCCGCTGTGGCCTCATGTGCTGCTGCGCGAGGGGATCTTCGACCTCTACGGGCCGGGCGTCGACCCGCAGGATCCGGGGCTCACGCCCCGCCTCAACCCCGAGCTCGAGGCGGTCGCCAAGCGGTCGCGCCACGAGGGCAGCGGACGCGGGCCCGGGCGGCCGACGCGTGGAGGGAGGCGCCCGGAGGGACGGCGTGCGCCGCCGCGCTTCGCGGTGATCGACGTGCTCGACCAGCAGGGCCTGCTCCCGGCGATCGTGTTCATCTTCTCGCGCGCGGGCTGCGAGGACGCCGCCGACCAGGTGCGCGCCGCGGGCATGGTGCTCACCACCGAGGCCGAGCGCCGCGAGATCGCGCACATCGTCGAGCAGCGCTGCGCCTCGATCCCCACGGAGGACCTCGGGGCGCTCGGCTACGCGCATTGGCGCGACCGGCTCGAGGCAGGCATCGCGGCGCATCACGCCGGCATGATCCCGTTGTTCAAGGAGGTGGTCGAGGAGCTCTTCGCCGCCGGCCTCATCAAGGTGGTCTACGCGACGGAGACGCTCGCGCTCGGCATCAACATGCCCGCCCGCTCCGTGGTGCTGGAGAAGCTGGTGAAGTGGGACGGACAGGGGCACAAGGACCTCACGGCGGGGGAGTACACGCAGCTCACCGGCCGTGCAGGCCGTCGCGGCATCGACATCGAGGGCCACGCGGTGGTGGTCGAGCACCCCGGCTTCGACGTCACCCAGCTGGGCCGCCTCGCCTCGCGGCGCACGTACCCGCTCATCAGCTCGTTCCAGCCCACCTACAACATGGCGATCAACCTCCTGTCGCAGCTGGGCCTCGAGCGCGCGCGCGAGGTGCTCGAGATGTCCTTCGCCCAGTACCAGGCGGATCAGTCCGTGGTGGGCAAGGCGCGCAAGGCACGCGAGCTCGAGTCGACCCTCGCGGGCTACGCCAAGGCCGCGGAATGCGACCGCGGCGACTTCATGGAGTACGCAGCCCTGCGCGAGCGGCTGGGACGCCTGCAGAAGCAGGCCGCGAAGGCCAGCCAGCGCGCACGCCAGGAGGCCACCGCATCGTCCCTCGCGGCGCTGCGGCTGGGCGACGTGGTGCGCGTCGGCGGCGGCCGCCGTGCCGGCCTCGCGACCGTGGTGCAGCCGGACGACAACCCCGTCGCGCCGCGTCCGCTCGTGGTCACCGAGCATGCGCGCGTGCATCGCCTCGCGGTGTCCGAGCTCCACCATGGCCTGGAGACCGTGGGTGCGGTCAAGGTCCCCCGACGGTTCGACGCGCGCAACGCGCGCAGCCGGCGCGAGCTGGCCCAGGTGATGGACGATGCGCGGGGCAGCTTCGAGCTGCGGAGGACCCGTCAGCGCAACCCCGAGGCGGCCTCGAACGAGGCCGCGGAGCTCGAGGTGCGCCGCCGCATGCGGGAGCACCCGTGCCACCAGTGCCCGGACCGGGAGGCGCATGCGCGGTGGGCCGAGCGCTACCACCGGACCCTGCGCGACAAGGACCGTGTGGTGGGCGAGATCCAACGCGCGACGGGATCGATCGCGAAGGTCTTCGACCGGCGGCTCTCGATCCTGACCGAGCTCGGCTACGTCGACACGGTCGAGGGCACGCCCTCGCCCACGCGCGCGGGCGAGATGATGAGGCGGCTGTACGCGGAGAACGACATCGTGATCGCGGAGGCGCTCCGGACGGGCGCGTGGGAGCGGCTTCACCCGCCGGCACTCGCCGCCGCCGTCTCCACTCTGCTCTACCAGGGACGACGTGAGGACGAGGCGCGCGCGCCCCACGTCCCCGGCGGGTCCTCGGGTGTGCTCGGGACGGCGCTCAAGGACACCGTGCGCCTGTGGTCGCGGATCGACGACCTGCAACGCGAGCGGGGCCTGCCCGACCTGCCCGCGCCCCACTGGGGGATCGTGGGACCCATCCACGGCTGGGCGCAGGGCAAGGGTCTCGACGCGGTGCTCAAGGGTGCGGAGCTCGCTCCCGGCGACATGGTGCGCTGGTGCAAGCAGGTGATCGACGCGCTCGACCAGATCGCCGATGTCGCCCCGAGCGCCAGCGTACGAGCGGCGGCGGTGAGCGCGATCAAGGCGATGCGCAGGGGAGTGGTGGCCTATTGAGGTCTCCCGGCACCCGTAGGCTTGCCTGGTGCTGACCGGACTGAGGAACCTCCTGCTGGCGATCGCCGCGGGAGCCGGCCTCAACCTCGCCTTCCCGGACATGTCCTGGTGGTACCTCGCGCCGGTCTCCGTCGCGGTGCTGTGGTGGACGCTCGAGCGAGCCACGGCCTGGGGCGCGCTCGCCTTCGGCTGGGCGTACGGGACTGCGTTCATGCTGCCGCACCTGTGGTGGGCGGACTATGCGGTCGGGCCCATCCCATGGATCGCTCTCAGCGTCGCGGAGGGGCTCGCGTGGGGCCTGCTCGGGATCGGGTGGGCGCATGTGCGGCGCTCCGGGATGCTCGAGGGGCACCGGTGGGCGGCGGCGCCCACGTTCGCGCTCATCTGGGTCGGTGTCGAGCAGCTGCGAGGGATGGTGCCGTTCGGCGGCTTCCCCTGGGGCCGCATCGGCTACGCCTTCGTCGACGCGCCGGTGGCCCGCCTCGCGTGGCTCGGCGGGGTGCCGCTCGTGTCCTTCGCCGTGGTGCTCTCCGGCGCCTTGCTCGGCCTTGCCTGGGAGTCCGCGCGGACGCGGCACGTGGTCACGGCGGCTTCGGCGCCGGTGCTCGCGCTGGTGATCCTCGCGGTGGGCTACCTGGTCCCGCTCGACAGCCAGGCCCAGTCCGGGACCATGAGCGTGGGTGCGGTGCAGGGCAACGTCCCGGACAGGGGTCTGGACTCCTTCTCGCAGGCACGCGAGGTCACGCAGAACCACCTGGCCGAGACCCTGAGGCTCGCCGAGGAGACAGACGGCGATCCGGTGGACCTGGTGGTGTGGCCCGAGAATGCGGCGGACATCGATCCGCGCGTCGACGCGGAGACCATGGCGGCGGTGCAGGAGGCGATCACGGCCACGCGGGCGCCGCTGCTGCTGGGCACGGTCGACTACACGCCCGTCGAGGGTCGGTACAACACGATGCTCGCGTTCGACGCGGACGGCGGGCTGGTCGACACCTACTCGAAGCAGCGACCGGCCCCGTTCGCCGAGTACATCCCCCTGCGCTCGATCGCGCGCCAGGTCGCGCCCATCGTCGACCAGGTGACCGACATGCTCGCGGGCGTGGGCGTCGCGACCGTCGAGGTGCCCGTCGAGGCGCTCGACAGGTCGGTGCGCATCGCGACCCCGATCTGCTTCGAGGTGGCCTACGACTCCATCGTCCGCGAGGCGGTCGCGGCGGGGGCCGAGCTCCTGGTGGTGCCCACCAACAACGCGACCTTCGGTCGCACGGCCGAGAGCACCCAGCAGCTCCAGATGACCCGCATGCGCGCCATCGAGTCGGGCCGCTGGGCCGTCCAGATCTCCACCGTCGGCGTCAGCGCCGTGGTGGATCCGAGCGGGCACGTGGTGGAGTCGACCGAGCTCTTCGAGGCGGAGCACATGATCGCGCGCGTCGGGCTGCGGACCGAGGTCACGCCCGCCGTGCACGCCGGCTGGTTCATCGGGTGGGCGTTCCTGCTGCTTCCGGTGGTCGTCGTGGGCCTCGCCGTGCGCGCCCGTCTCGCGAGGAGGTACGACTGGTGACCGCAGCGCTCGTCATCATCCCCACGTACAACGAGCGTGAGTCCCTGCCACGGCAGCTCGACGCGGTGCTCGCCGCTGCGCCCGAGGTCCACGTCCTGGTGGTCGACGACGGCTCACCGGACGGCACGGGGGAGTGGGCGCAGCAGCGCTCCGACCAGGACCCGCGCATCCATGTGCTGCGCCGCACCGCCAAGAACGGGCTCGGCGCCGCCTACCTGGCGGGCTTCGCGTGGGGGCTCGAGCGCGGCTACCCGCTGCTGTGCGAGATGGATGCCGACGGTTCGCACCGCGCGGTGGACCTGCCTGCGCTGCTGGCACGATGCGCCGACGCGGACCTGGTGATCGGATCGCGGTGGATCCCCGGTGGCTCCGTGGTCAACTGGCCGTGGCATCGTCGGGTGCTGTCGGTCGGCGCGAACACGTACGTGCGCCTTGCGCTCGGCATCTCGGTGCACGATGCGACGGCGGGCTTCCGCGTCTACCGCGCCGATCTGCTTCGTGAGCTCGGTCTCGGGGGCGTCGCTTCGCAGGGCTACTGCTTCCAGGTCGACATGGCCTGGCGTGCGCTGCGGGCCGGCGCACAGGTGGCGGAGGTGCCCATCACGTTCGTCGAGCGCGAGGCCGGTCAGTCGAAGATGTCGGGCGCCATCATCCGCGAGGCCCTGGTCAAGGTGACCGTGTGGGGCGCCGCGCATCGCCTGCGCCAGCTCGGCAGCCTGTTCCGCCGCCGGGCATGACGAAGGGCCCGGCGGTCACCGGGCCCTTCATGACGACGTCTGGTCAGCGACGGCTTGCGCGGAGCGCCTCGAGACGCTCCTCGAGCAGCTCCTCGAGCTCCGGGATGGTGCGCCGCTCGAGCAGCATGTCCCAGTGGGTGCGCTGCGGCTTGATGTCCTTCTGCTCGGGCCGGTCGCCGTCGCGCAGGAGCGCGAGCGCGCCGCAGTGGCACTCCCAGGAGAGCGGCACGTCGGCCTCGACGGAGAAGGGCATCGCAAGCACGTGCCCGTTGGGGCAGTCGTAGTGCACCTCGACGCGCTCGGCGAGCTCGGCGTGGTGGATCGACTCCATGGACTGGGTTCCCAGCCTCATGCCTCGAAGCGCGCGGTCTGCCATGGCGTTCTCCTTCCGGCAGGTGGGGGTCACCCGCACATGCACAGAACGAACGTTATTGCACGGTTGTTCCGCCGTCGCGCCGAGACGCCGGCACGAACTCCCTGATCGTCGCCCGTGGGGACCCGAATCGGACCGCCGGTCGCGATGGGTGGCCACTCAGTGCCGAAATTGAGGGGTTGAGAGATCATCCACGTCGCACCCGGAACTGAGCGGGAAGGCAATATGGCGCGAATTCTGAGCGATTGTGACAAGCACCATACCGAGCGATCGAAATTCTTATGAAAATGCCTGCATAAACTCCTAACATCCCAGGTATGAGGCGCGTTAGAATGCCTCTGGGGCTGCCACTGGCGACGATATGACGGCGATATGCGAACGCCGTTGCTGCGCCTAATGTCACCGGCATGCCGACGCCTTATGCCCCCCAGCCCGCAGGGGTCGCGCCCATGCTCACGCGCACCCTGTCCATCGCGCTCGCCGCAGTGCTCGCGACGCTCCTGACGGTGGCGCTGGCACCCCCGAGCAGCGCCGCGTACGAGCTGGGCGGCAAGCCGCACCAGCCCACGGGCACCGCGAGCAAGCGGACCGCGGTGGTCATGGAGTCCGCGCCGCGCATGACGCTTCCTCGCACCTGGGCGACGCAGAAGGGCTCGTACCGTGCCGGCAGCACCGTCACGCTCGAGTGCGCGGTCTGGGGGACGCCGACGTTCGGGCGGGGGAGCGCCAACATCTCGGGCGGCTTCAGCGGGCTGTGGTACCGGCTGTCCGACGGCTACTTCGTGGCGGACGTCCACCTGGACACCGGCAGCAACGGCGCGATCACCAAGACGTGCCCCGTCCTCACCTCGAACGTCAACGTGACCACGACGTCCTGGCAACGCATCACGTCCCGGCGCACCGGCGCGAAGGTCGCGATCTACAAGACGACCGCCACCGACGGCACCTCGGTCCGCACGCAGAGGGCGACGTCCCGCGCGACCCAGCAGTTCAGGTTCATCCGGGACGAGTTCGGCACCTACAGGATCGTCAGCGCGACCCGCGCGGGACAGGTGCTTACGGTGCGCGGCAAGGCTCGGACGTCTGCCGCCGGAGCCGGCGTGGTCACCAAGACGTGGAGCTCGTACCAGAGCCAGCGCTGGCTGGTGCGCAAGAGCAGCAAGCCGGGCTACGTCACCATCCGGCCGCGCTCGACCAGCAAGCTGTGCCTCACCGTGCAGGGCTCGGGAACCGCACGTCTCACGGTCGAACGTTGCGGGAAGGCCGGGCAGCTGTTCAAGCTCGACGCCGCCGGCACGGCGAGCACCTACTCGAAGGCCGTCTCGTCGTTCTACAGCAAGACGTACGGGCGCTCGATCGCCACGCCGACGGGCCAGGATCGCGGGATCTGCCGGGCGCTCACCGAGAACTACCTGGACGCCGTGTACGGCGTCAACGTGTCGAGCCTCGGAGACTACGTGCCGGGCGGCGGCGACGGCGCCGGCGAGCTCCGTCGGCATGGCCTCACATGGAAGGCGACGTCCAGCACCCGATCGCTCAAGCAGGGCGACATCGTCGTGTTCAGGTCGACGAAGGCCGGTCAGCCCGGTCACGTGGGCATCTGGTACAACGGCCGGCTCTACGATCAGAACAACCGCACGCGCAGCTACTTCAGCACGGCACGGCTGTCGTCGTATCCCGTACCGGGGATGAAGCTCGTCGGGTACTGGCGGGCCTGAGGTTCGATCTTGGGGCCCCTTCGGTAACGCCGATAATGTGCATTATGTCATCCTGAACGCGTGCGGCCCCGGAAGCGGCCCTCCCCGACAAGGTGCCGGCGCCAACGCGCCAACGCGCCTCGCTGCTTGCAGGTGCACGGTTGCCGGACGGCCGCATCGTCGTTCGGGCCCGCACCGTCCTCGAGGTGCGTCCCGCGGCCGCGACATGGCGCTCGCGCGCGTCCCGGCCAGGCGTCTCGCCGCATGGCCGGGCCGTCTCGGATCGCGCTCGCCGCACCCGCGTCGCACGCACGCTGGGGCCGCTTCGGGGCTCGCTCCGCGGACTGTCGCAGTGGGATATCTACCAGGGATGTCATATCGCAGGGGCTGCCCCTCGGCGGCCTCTCCCCCGTGGCCGCCACGCCACGATCAGGGCGTTATGCCTGGTACGCCGCGTATGGCGGTATCCTGGTGCCACCGGCGCCAGCGTGCGCACCACCCTGAGAAGGCTGGAGGATGAGGCGATGACCGTGCTCGATGAGGCCCTGGCGGTCCCGGAAGGAACGCCCGCAGCGGCGGTCGACCTCGCCTCGCGATGGCGCGAGCACGATGCGCAGTTCAAGTCGGCGCGGTCGCAGGCGCCCCGCGCGGACTCGGCGCTCCACATCGACCGTGGCAGCCATGTGGTGCTCACCGCGCCGCACGGGACGCGCCACTACCGCGCGGGCGCCATGAAGCAGGCGGACCTCCACACCGCCTCCCTGACGCTGCTCGCCGGCGAGGTCTCCCAGGTCTCGACCGTGGTCTCCGCCGGTGCGCGAGCCGAGTGGGAGACGTGGGACGAGCGCGACGACGAGTTCAGCCGTCACCTGCGCGACCTCGGCGATCCCGCGCGCATGCTCATCGACATCCACGGCATGGGCGACCACCACGGCCCCGACTTCTGCCTGGGCACCGGCCCGCGGCCCGGCGCGCTCGAGGAGGCGGCGGTCGAGATCCTCCGCGCCGAGCTCGCCCCGTTCGCGGTGGCGGTCGACTCCCCCTTCGACGCGAGCCCGCACTACACGGTCACGAGCCTCGCCCAGCGGCACCTCGACCTCGCCGGCCTCCAGATCGAGGTCGCCGCTCGCTGGCGGAGCCCGCACGATGACGCGGCCGCCCCGGCGGTAGCCGCGCTCACCCGCGCGCTGGCCGCCGTCGAGGACCACCTCCGCGCCGCCGCGTGAGCCTTCGCTACGCTGGCACGATGCGGCGCATCGTCCCCCTCGCCACGCTCGCCCTCGTGCTGGCGGGCTGCGCAGGCAGCTCCGAGTCGGCGCTCACGCCTGAGGTGGCGGCGCGTCTCGACGCCCTCGACGCCGCCGTCGAGGCCTGGTCCTCCGCCACGTCGGTCGGCGACGCCCACCAGGCGGCCGAGGAGGCGCGCAACCTGGTCGTCGGCCCCGCCGGCCCGTTGTACGGCGACGCCGACCGCGACGGCCTGATCGAGGGCGAGACCGGGCAAGGGCTCCTTCCAGGGCTCGACGGCTCACCCGGCATCGTCGCCGAGCCCGCCGCGAACGCGTGCGTCGAACGCGACGTCCTCGGCGGCTCGTGGGAGCAGCCCGAGGCGCGATGGGACGAGGCGTTGGCCGCGATCGACGCGTGGGAGCCGGAGGGCAACACGTTCCCTTCGCTCCCGTCGCATCCCCAGCGCACGGTCGGATGGGCGTCCCTCACGCTCGCGACCGATGATCTTGACACCGCCGTCGAGTACGCGGGCCACGCACGGCTGCACGTCGACGTGACCCGCGCCGCCTTCGACGACTGCGACGGGTGATGCGCCTCAGCGGTGCTTGCGGTGGTGGTTCTGGATCGCCACCGTGACGGTACCGGTGATCCCCGCGAGGACCAGGGCGATCATCAGGTAGAAGCCGGGCTCGAAGGAGCCTGCGGAGGCGCTGAGGGTGGATGCGGACGCCAGGGTGACGGTGAACATGAACTCTCCGTTGAGTCGTTCTGCGAGGGTCGGTGGATCGCACCGGCCTCGCTGCCAGGTGGGGACCTGACACCAGCATATGGCCCCGGGATCGGGCGCCCAAGCGCGTGTGAGGCGTGTCTCAGACGTTCTCGTCGTCACCCTTCAGACCAGGCACGACGACGTCGTCGGCAGCCTCGCCGGCGTCCGGGTAGAGCGCGAGCGAGAGCCCGGCGCCCAGCGCCCCGCCCACCACCTGCGCCGCGACGAACGGCGCGACGGAACCGGGCGCGATGCCGGCGAACGTGTCGGAGAAGACGCGCCCGAGCGTCACCGCCGGGTTGGCGAATGACGTCGAGCTGGTGAACCAGTAGGCCGCTCCGATGTAGGCGCCCACCGCGGGTGCGGCGAGCACCCCGCGGCCGGTCCGTGCGAGCGCGAGGATCACCGTCACGAGGCCCGCGGTCGCCACGACCTCGGCGATGAGATGCGCGCCCGAGGCGCGCTCGGTGGTCGAGACGGCGGTGGGCACCTCGAACATGAGGTTCGCGAGCAGCGCGCCGAGGATGCCTCCGGCGCACTGCGCAGCGGCGTACCCGCCCACCTCGGCGAGGGGCAGCCCCCTCCCCCGCTTCCGGCCCACCCACCAGTCGACAAGGGACACGACCGGGTTGAAGTGCGCCCCCGAGACCGGGCCGAACACGAGGATGAGCACCGTGAGCCCGAACGCGGTCGCGAGGGCGTTCTCGAGCAGCTGGAGGCCCACGTCCCCGGGCGACAGCTGCTGGGCGGCGATCCCGGAGCCCACGACGATCGCGACGAGCGCGGCCGTCCCCACGGACTCGGCGAGCAGGCGGCGGGACAAGGAGGGCTGCGCGGTGCGGGTCACGGCGTCATCCTGGCGTGCTCGATCGACGGCGTCAAATACATCTCAACAGAGATTGAGGCGACGCGCATGTCCCCGGATACGCGAGAGGCCGGGCTCGACCCCGAGCCCGGCCTCCTCACGTGCGCGCGGCGCTCAGCCGGCCGCGATGCCCTCCAGCTGCGTGGCGACTCCGGCGGCCCAGTCGCGGACCGCGGTGAAGTCGCGAAAGTCGCCCTTGGGCGGGTTCAGGACCTTGATCAGGGCCTTCTCGCCCACGTTGAGCTTGTCCCAGTCGAGCGCGCCCGGGAAGCGTGCGTGGTCGTGCGCACCGATCTCCTTGGCGAAGCCGTCGGCCTCGTCGAGCGGCTGTCCGGGCTCGACCACGGTCTCCATGCCCACCGAGAACAGCCACACGTCCTTGGCGCGGAGCTCGTCGAGGTGCTCCTTGACCAGGTACGACGCGTCGCGGCGCCACAGGCCCCCGTAGACCGCGGATCCGAGGACGACCGCCTCGTAGTAGTGGATGCCCTGGACGTCGCTCGCGTTCTCGAAGTCGACCTCGAAGCCGTGGCTCTCGATCTCCTCCGCGATCCGCTTCGCGACCTCGCGCGTCGCACCGTACTTGGAACCGACTGCTACCAGCACCTTCATGGTGACCTCCTCCGGGGTTTGCGGCACCATCGTCCCGTGACCCTTGGCCGAGCCGACGGGACGATGGTCCCCGACCCTCCGACTATTCGACCACGAGCACCAGGTCGCCGCCCTCGAGGGACTGCGACGAGGGGATGGCCACGCGCGCGACGGTGCCGGAGACGGACGACGTGATCGAGGACTCCATCTTCATCGCCTCGATCACAGCGACGGTCTGACCGGCCTCCACATGGTCGCCCTCCGCGACCCTCGCGGTGACGAGGCCCGTGAACGGGGACGCGATGTGACCCGGGCGAGCCGGGTCCGCCTTCTCGCGCTGGACCACGTCGACCTTCGCGGAGAGATCGCGCACCTGGAGCGGGCGGATCGAACCGTTGAAGTTGAAGATCACCGTCCGCTCACCGTGCGAGTCGGGCTCGCCGACCGCCTCGATCGCCGCGATGATCTTGACACCGCGGTGCAGCTCGATCACGGCCTCCTCACCCGAGCCGACCGAGAGGCCGTACAGGTAGTGGAACGTGTCGATCACCGAGATGTCGCCGTACTGGTCGATCGCCTGGTCGAAGTCCTTCGCCGGCCCGGGGAACAGCAGGTGGTTGAGGCGCCGACGGCGGGGCTCCCCCTCCTGCGCGAGCAGCTCGCGGTCCTCATCGGTCAGCTCGGCGACCTTGCGCTCCACGTCGCGTCCCTGGAGGGCCTTGGTGCGGAAGGGCTCCGGCCAACCGCCCGGCGGGTCGCCGAGCTCACCCGCGAGGAAGCCGATGACGGAGTCCGGCAGGTCGTACTTGTCGGGGTTCTCCTCGAAGTCGTCCGGGTCCGCGTCGTTCGCGACGAGGTGCAGGGCGAGGTCGCCCACGACCTTGGACGACGGCGTGACCTTGACGAGGTTGCCAAGGATGCGGTTCGCAGCCGCGTACATGTCCTCGATCGCCTCGAACTTGTCCGCGAGGCCCAGCGAGATCGCCTGCTGTCGCAGGTTGGACAGCTGGCCGCCCGGGATCTCGTGGTGGTAGACGCGGCCGGTGGGGCCCGGGAGGCCCGACTCGAACGGCGCGTAGAGCTTGCGCACCGACTCCCAGTACGGCTCGAGGTCCTGCGCAGCCGCGAGCGAGACGCCCGTGTCGCGCGTGGTGTGCTCGAGCGCCGCGATGAGGGCGGACATGGGCGGCTGCGAGGTGGTGCCCGACATCGCGGCGTTGGCGACGTCGACGGCGTCCACGCCCGCCTCGGCGGCCGCGAGGAGCGTGCCGATCTGGCCGCCCGCGGTGTCGTGCGTGTGGAGGTGGACAGGCAGGTCGAAGCGCTTGCGCAGCGCCGACACGAGCATGAAGGCGGCCGCGGGGCGCAGCAGCCCCGCCATGTCCTTGATCGCGAGCATGTGCGCGCCCGCCTCGACCAGCTGGTCCGCGAGACGCAGGTAGTAGTCGAGCGTGTAGAGCGTCTCGTGCGGCGAGATCATGTTGCCCGTGTAGCACAGCGTCGCCTCCGCGACCGCGGTACCGGTGCCGCGCACCGCCTCGATCGCTGGACGCATCTGCTCGACGTCGTTGAGGGCGTCGAAGATGCGGAAGATGTCGATGCCGGTGGCGGCGGCCTCCTCGACGAAGGCCACGGCGACCTCGTCCGGGTACGGCGTGTACCCGACCGTGTTGCGGCCGCGCAGCAGCATCTGCAGGGCGATGTTGGGCATCTTCGCGCGCAGGTCCTCGAGGCGGAGCCACGGGTCCTCCGACAGGAAGCGCATGGCGACGTCGTAGGTCGCGCCGCCCCAGCACTCCACCGAGAGCAGCTCGGGGGTCATGCGTGCGGTGTGCCCGGCGGCCGCGAGCAGGTCGTACGTGCGAACGCGCGTCGCGAGCAGGGACTGGTGGGCGTCGCGCATCGTGGTCTCGGTGAGGGCGAGCGCGTTCTGCTCGCGCAGGGCACGTGCGAAGCCCTCGGGGCCCAGCTCGAGCAGCCGCTGGCGCGAGCCGGCCGGCGCCTCCGCGCCCAGGTCGATCGTGGGCAGCTTGTCCGCCGGCCTCACGAACACCTCGGCGTGCTCGCCGTTGGGGTGGTTCACGGTGGTGTGGCCCAGGAACGCGAGCAGCTTGGTCGAGCGGTCGGGGGTGGTCGCCACCTCGAGCAGCTCGGGGTGGCGCTCGATGAACGCCGTGGTCACTCCCCCGGCCTGGAAGTCGGGGTGCGACAGCACCGCGCGCAGGAACTGGATGTTCGACGTGACGCCGCGGATGCGGAACTCGGCGAGCGCGCGCAGGGCACGGCGCGAGGCGGTCGCGAAGTCCTGCCCTCGGCACGTGAGCTTGACGAGCATCGAGTCGAAGTGACCGGTGATGACGTTGCCCGCCATGCCCGTCGCGCCGTCGAGGCGGATGCCCGCGCCGCCCGGCGAACGGTAGGCGACGATGCGTCCGGTGTCGGGGAGGAAGCCGTTGGCAGGGTCCTCCGTGGTGATACGCGTCTGGATCGCGAAGCCGCTGACGCGGATGTCCTCCTGACGGATCCCCATGTCCTCGAGGGACTCGCCCGCGGCGATCCGGAGCTGCGAGCTCACGAGGTCGATGCCCGTGACCTCCTCGGTCACCGTGTGCTCGACCTGGATGCGGGGGTTCATCTCGATGAAGACGTGCTGTCCCGCGCGCTCGCCCTCGGTCGCGAGGAGGAACTCCACGGTGCCCGCGTTGACGTAGCCGAGGCTCTGCGCGAACTTGACGGCATCGGCGCACAGGGCGTCGCGGATCGCGGGGTCCAGCGCCGGCGCGGGTGCGATCTCGACGACCTTCTGGTGGCGGCGCTGGAGCGAGCAGTCGCGCTCGTACAGGTGGACCACGTTGCCCTGGGCATCGGCGAGGATCTGGACCTCGATGTGGCGAGGCCCGAGCACCGCCTGCTCGAGGAAGACGGTCGGGTCGCCGAATGCGTTCTCTGCTTCGCGCATGGCCGCGGAGAGCATCTCCACCAGGTCCTCGCGGCGCTCGACGCGGCGCATGCCGCGCCCGCCGCCGCCTGCGACGGCCTTGACGAACACCGGGTACCCGATGCGGTCGGCCTCGCCGACCAGGAAGTCGACGTCGCGCGAGGGCTCGGACGAGTCGAGGACGGGGACGCCGGCCTCGCGCGCCGCCTTGAGCGCCGCGACCTTGTCACCGGCCTTCGCAAGCACCTCCGGCGGAGGGCCCACGAACGTAACGCCCTCCTCGGCGCAGCGACGCGCGAAGTCGACGTTCTCCGACAGGAAGCCGTAGCCCGGGTAGACGGCATCGGCGCCGGCCTGCTTCGCGACGTCGAGGATCGCCTCGATGTCGAGGTAGGCCTTGACCGGATGGCCCTCCTCGCCGATCTGGTAGGACTCGTCGGCCTTGACGCGGTGCTCGGACATCCGGTCCTCGTAGGGGAACACCGCGACCGTGCCGGCGCCGTTCTCTACTGCAGCGCGGAACGCCCTGACGGCGATCTCTGCACGGTTGGCCACGAGGACTTTGGCGAACATCTGCTTCCCTTCGTCGTTGGAGACATCCTGCCAGGTTTCACGGTGCCAGTCAGCCGCCGTCCAGCAGGTGAGACGGCACCGTGCCGCGACATGCCGACGCCCCCGTCATGAGGACGGGGGCGACGTGGGGCGACGGTTCAGCCGGCCTGGCTGCGGCGTGCGCGGCGCTCGGCGAGCTCGTCGACGTCCGGCGTGCGTGCCGCATCGTCCGCGCGGTCGGCGGGCAGTGCCGAGAGCGAGCCCTCGAGCTCGCGCCAGACCTTGCCCAGCGCGATGCCGAACACGCCCTGTCCGCCCTGGACCAGGTCGATGACCTCGTCGTCGGAGGTGCACTCGTACACGGAGGCGCCGTCCGACATGAGGGTGATGTGCGAGAGGTCCTCGACGCCCCGCTCGCGCAGGTGCTCCACCGCGGTGCGGATCTGCTGGAGCGAGACGCCCGAGTCGAGCAGGCGCTTGACCACCCGCAGGACGAGGATGTCGCGGAACCCGTAGAGGCGCTGCGTGCCGGAGCCTGTCGCGGAGCGCACCGTGGGCTCGACCAGCCCGGTGCGGGCCCAGTAGTCCAGCTGGCGGTAGGTGATGCCCGCGGCCTTGCATGCGGTGGGACCTCGGTAGCCGGCGTTCTGATCGAGCGGCGGAAGCCCATCGTCGAACAGGACGCCCTGGTCGAACCGGGGAGGCATCCGCTGGCCGGGCTCGTCGGTCATCAATCCTCCTAGGTTCAACCTTCACTCAAACGTTAGGGCTGAGGGGGTGCCGGGTCAACGACCGCGAGG
Source organism: Demequina gelatinilytica (assembly GCF_000971115.1). Lineage (GTDB taxonomy): Bacteria > Actinomycetota > Actinomycetes > Actinomycetales > Demequinaceae > Demequina > Demequina gelatinilytica. The sequence continues at coordinate 123,077 of NZ_BBLV01000007.1, forward strand.
TCGTGTCGCGGCGTGTCTCCCCTATCCTCCCACCCGGTGGCGCACCACGGCGGAGAACGCGGCGATCGAGGCCTCGCCGAGCTCATGCGCGGCAGCCTCCGCCTCTCCCCCGGCGCGTCGCCGCAGCGGTGCGGCATGCGCCTCCGCACGGTCGGCCTCGCGCCGCGCCGCGAGCACGAGCGTCCGCAGCGAGCGCACGTCCCCTCCCGCCAGGACGTACGCGGAGGCCGCCACCACGACAGGCAGCACCGCGGGCTCGAAGCCGCCGGGCGTCGACGGGCTGACGATGCCCGCGGACTCGAGCTCCTCGAGGAGCTCGGCGCCGACGCCGGCGCGCTCCGCGACCTGGGCGGCCGTGAGGTAGTCGTCGGGCGCCTCGCCGATCTCCGCGAGCGTCACCGGCTCATGCATGCGGCCCGTGTCGAGCGCGTCGAGCTGCTCGCGGATCGCGGTCAGGGGGCGGTAGTGGTCCCGCTGCTGTCGCAGCACGAACCGGAGACGCTCGACGTCCGCAGGCGAGTACTTGCGGTAACCCGAGGCGGTCCGCTCCGGGCACACGAGCCCGTTCGAGTCGAGGAACCTCAGCTTGGACGTGGTGAGGGTCGGGAACTGCGGCTGCACCAGGCCGAGCACATCGCTTACGCGCAGCATCGGCTCATGCGACAACGCGTGCGGCCAGCGCCCGCTGAGAGCGACGGGCTCCTCCCGCGGCTCGGGATCGACGGTGACAGCGGAGGGGCGGCGTGCGGCCTGTGCCATCCGTCAGGCCTGCGAGCCCGGGTGGAACGTCAGGCGGTACTTGCCGATCTGGACCTCGTCGCCGGACTCGAGCTTGCGCTCCGACACGTTCTCGCGGTTGACGTAGGTGCCGTTGAGCGAGCCGTGGTCGCGCACGTAGAAGTCGTGGCCGTCGCGGATGAACTGGGCGTGCTCGCGGCTCACCGTGACGTCGTCGAGGAAGATGTCGGAGCTCACGGAGCGGCCGACCGTGGTGACGTCGACGTCGAGGAGGAACCGGGCGCCGAGGTTGGGACCGTGGTGCACGATCAGCAGCGCGTGGTCGGGGCCCAGCGCCTCGATGGCGACGTTGTCCTGCTGGCTGGGCGCGGCGGGCCCGCCATCCTCGATGGCTGCCGCCGAGTCGAGCGACATCGTGCGCTCTGCGGGGCTCTCGTCATACGTCATGACGCCTCCTTCGGCTCGAACAGTCGCCCCTCATCCTAGGCCTGTCGCGCCCTCATGCCTAACGCCGCGACGCGCGTCGCGCGATCGACGTCCTGGCACGCAGATCCCGGACGTAGCCGATCCCCGCGTACCAGTAGAGCACCGCCGCGAACGAGGCTCCCACCAGGGCGACGACGCCCACGGCGGGCGTGTCGGGGAAGGCCACCACCTGGAGGTAGGCGAGCGGCAGGAACACGTACAGCATCGCCGTGGCCGTCTTGCCGATGAAGGTGACCTGCGGGGACTCGACGTGGTGATGGTGCCCGATGAGCAGCCACGTCCCCACCATCAGGTCGCGCGCGAGAAGGACCGCGACCAGCCACCACGGGATGATGTCGCGGAAGGCGAGCCCGAGGACCACGGCGACCGTGAGAAGCCTGTCGGCGGCGGGGTCGAGCAGGCGGCCCAGGCGGGTCACCTGACCCCAGCGCCGCGCAAGGAAGCCGTCGAGGAAGTCGGTGACGCCGGCCGCGCCGAGCGCCACGATCGCCCAGGCATCCCGTTCCGTCGCGAGCAACGTGCCGAACACGACGATGAGCACCAGGCGTCCCGCGCTGATCGCGTTGGGGACGGTCCACACCGCTGTCACAGGCACAGGATGGATGGGCCCGGAGTGAGGGTGCTCGATCGCTTCCACGCGCGCCAGTCTAGAGGGACGTCACGACGGCGAGTCCTGCTCCATCACCTTGTCGACCATCGCCGTCGCGATCCTGGTGGCCTCATCCTCGCTCGCGCCGCGTGCGAGCTCCTTGGCCTTGATCTGCTCGAACTTGTAGTGACGCGTGTCCGTCACCTTCTCATCGCTCACGATGCACCTCCTGGAACCGAGGGACACCTCCAGCCTAGGCGCGCCCGCGCCGCCACGCACGACCGAGGGCCTGGTTGCCGCGCCGCCGCGCCCTCTACGATGAGTGCATGCACGCCCCTGAGCTCGAGCCGCGAGACGCCGCGCTGTGGCGCGCCCTCACCCTCATGGGCCGGCGTCTGGTCGCGGGCCTCGAGCAGCGGCTGCAGGCGTCGGTGGGCATCTCGGTGCCCGACCTCGACATCCTCATGGCGCTCGACGCCGCGCCTGAGGGCCGCCTGCGCGCCGGATCGCTCGGCGAGATGCTCGGCTGGGAGAAGTCGCGCATCTCGCATCACGTGGCGCGTATGGAGACCCGCGGGCTCGTGACGCGCGTGACGTGCGTCGAGGACCTGCGGGGCACCTGGATCGAGATCGACCACGAGGGCCGTGTCGCGCTCATGCGGGCGCTTCCCGTGTTCTCCTCGCACGTGCAGTCGGGGCTCGTGGAGCTCCTTCCTCGCGAGGAGGCCGAGGTCGTCGGCCGCGCCGCGCTCCGGATCCTCGACGCCTCGCCTGCGACGTCGTGCAAGGCCGAGATCGACAGGCTGGGGGCGGACCTCGGGCTCCGCGCCGTCGACGGCAGCGCCGCATCATCCTGAGCCGCGCGCCGTCCGATGCGCGAGCGTCCAGACCCTAGGGTGGAGCCCATGCCCGACCCCTCCGATCGCACCGCCGACGTCGTCATCATCGGTGCCGGCCAGGCCGGCCTGGCGGTCGCGTACCACCTGGGCCGTCGCGGACTTGCGCTCGGCGAGGACGTCCTGGTGCTCGACCGGGGCCCGGGCCCGGGCGGTGCCTGGCAGCACCGCTGGGAGTCGCTGACGCTGGGGGGGACGCATCATCTGCACGACCTTCCCGGGATGGCGGAGACCGGGCTCTCCTTCGCCTCCGCGCCCGGCGACGTGCCTGCGCGCGCCCTGGTCCCCAGCTACTACGGCACCTATGAGGAGCGTCACGGCATCGAGGTGCTGCGTCCGGTCACCGTCACGAACGTCTCGCGCACCGTCGACGGCTACAGCGTGAGCGCGGCCCCCGGATCCGCCGTCGAGCGCGTCCACGCCCGCGTCGTGGTGTCGGCGACCGGGACGTGGACCAGCCCGCGCGTGCCGTTCGTGCCGGGACGGGAGCACTTCCAGGGGCGCCAGCTCACCACGGCGGACTTCAGCTCCGCCGCGGAGCTCGCCGGGCTGCGCGTCGCGGTGGTCGGTGGCGGCACCTCCGCCCTCACCTTCCTCGACGAGGTCGGGGACGTCGCGGACGAGGTGCTGTGGTTCACGCGCAGGCCGCCGACCTTCCACGACGAGGAGATCGAGCTCTCCCCCGAGCGCGGTCGCGTCGCGGTCGCGATCCAGGACGACGCCGCGCGCGCCGGACGGCCCCTGCCGTCCATCGTCTCCGTGACGGGCCTGCCACGGTCGCCGCTGGTGCGGCGCCTGGAGGCGGCGGGGCGCCTGGAGCGCATGCCGATGTTCGCGCAGATGACCGCCGACGGCGTGGTGACCCGGGAGGGCGCGACCATCCCCGTGGACGCCGTGATCTGGGCGACGGGCTTCCGTCCCGAGATCGCTCACCTGCGGCCGCTGGGCGTGGTGGGCGAGGACGGCGGGATCGTGGTCGAGGACGGGCGCGTCCCCGCGGAGCCGGGCCTGTTCCTCGCGGGCTACGGCCCCCAGGCGAGCACGCTGTCCTCGAACCGTGCGGCGCGCGTCACCGCCAAGGCGATCACGGATCTCCTGGTTCGGTGACGCGCCGCGCCGGGCTCAGGAGAGCCCGGCGACCACCGCATCGGCCACCGGCCACGGCGTCCCGAACCTGTGCGCCGTGACGGACACCGCCTGCTCCCGCACGAACGGGAGCAGCTCGAGCTCGGGAGCGGACGTCACCGCCGCGTCGTACACCGCGAGATCGGGCCGCTGCGCCGGCGCGTGGCCGACGGCACGCACGCGCGCGCCGTCGCCCGCGAGCCGCTGCGTCATGGTGCGCTCGTCCTCGACGGTCCACCGCAGCCCGAGCGACGCCACCGCGGCGCGGACGTCGTCCGGCGCGGGCTCGTCAGCCGAGATGCCACCGGTGCCGCCCGCCCGATGGCGCGCGGCGCAGACACGCAGCAGCGCCTCCTGGTCGACGCCGTCCCACCGGATCTCGGTGGTCGCCGGGACATACCTCAGGGCGTTGTGCTCGGACTCCAGCCCGGTGCGGTCGAGGGCGACGCCGAGCATCGTGCTCCACGCCTCCGCGTCCGCGGCCGCCGCCGCACGCACCCACGCGGGAGCCCCCGGCATGGCGGGCAGGTCCGCGTGGACGTCGCCCGGCACCTCCGCACGCTCCCATCCGGTGAGCGCGACGAGGTAGGAGGGCCCGCCCGCCTTGGCCGTCGGCCCGACCACGGAGCGCTTCCAGCCGCCGAAGGGCTGGCGCTGCACGATCGCACCGGTGATGCCGCGGTTGACGTAGAGGTTGCCGGCCTCGACCCGCGAGAGCCAGTGGTGGATCTCCGACTCCTCGAGGCTGTGCAGCCCTGCCGTGAGCCCGTAGTCCACCGCGTTCTGGAGGGAGATCGCCTCGTCGAGCGTGGAGGCGGTCATGATGCCCAGCACCGGCCCGAAGCACTCGGTGGTGTGGAACCAGGACCCGCGTGCGACGCCGATGCGCACGCCGGGCGACCAGGACCTGCCGTCGGTGTCGAGCACGCGTGGCTCGACCAGCCACCGCTCCCCCGTCTCGAGCGACGTCAGGGCGCGCTCGAGCTTCCCGGACGCGGGCGAGATGAGCGGACCCATCTGCGTCCGTGGGTCGTCCGCGCGGCCCGCGCTGAGCGAGCGCACCGCGTCCTCGAGCTGCGTGAGGAAGCGCCGCGAGGTCGCCACGGAGCCCACCAGGATCACCAAGGAGGCGGCGGAGCACTTCTGGCCCGCGTGCCCGAAGGCCGACTGCACCACGTCGCGCACCGCGAGGTCGAGGTCGGCGCTCGGGGTCACGACGATCGCGTTCTTCCCGGAGGTCTCCGCGAAGAGGCGGACGCCGGGTCGGATGCGATGGAACAGCTCGGCGGTCTCGTAGGCGCCGGTGAGGATCACCTGGTCGACGCGCGGATCCCGCAGGAGCACATCGCCCAGACCGCCCTCGATGCCCGCCTCGTCGATGTCGATCAGCCGCAGCGCGTCGCGCGGGATGCCGGCATCCCACAGGATCTCCGCGAGCAGCGCACCGCAGCGCGCCGACTGCTCCGCGGGCTTGAGCACCACGGACGATGCCGCAGCGAGAGCCGCGAGCGTCGAGCCTGCCGGGATCGCGACGGGGAAGTTCCACGGCGGCGTCACCACCGTGACGTCCCTGGGCCGGGGGCGGGCGCCGCGAAGGCCGTGGAGCTCGAGGGAGCGCTCCGCGTAGTAGTGCGCGAAGTCGACGGCCTCCGACACCTCGGGATCGGCCTGATCGATGGTCTTGCCGGCCTCCGCCATCATCACCGCGACGAGCTCGGAGCGACGCGCCTCGAGTGCGCGACCCGCGGCGTGCAGGAGCGCCGCGCGGTCCTCGGGGCTGAGCGCCTGCCATCCCTCCGCACCCGCCTTCGCGGCGCCCACCTCGGCGGACACCGCCGCCTCGTCGCGGACGCGTGCGGCCGCGAGCGTGGCCTGTCCCGCATCGGTCACGGCGGCCGACGTGCGCACCGCGGCCGCCCACGCTCGGCTCGCCGGCAGCGACGGGTCCGTGTCCGGGGTGTTCGAGAAGCCGGTGGCCGCGGTGCGGACAGGGGCCGTCTGCCGATACGAGGCCGCGGCGGGTGCGGCGGCCCGCGCGAGCGAGGCACGGAAGCGCTCCTCCTCGCGCGCGAAGGTCTCCGCGTCGTCGAGGTCGTACAGCGCGGACATGAAGTTCGCGGGGCTCGCGACCTCCTCGAGGCGGCGCACCAGGTAGGCCAGCGCGACATCGAACTCGGTCGGGTGCACCACGGGCGTGTAGAGGCGCAGCGGCCCGGTGTCCTGGGCGACCGCCCGCGCCACGTGCTCGCCCATCCCCAGCAGCATCTCGAAGTCCAGGCCGTCCTCGACGCCGCGGTCGCGTGCGGTGAGAAGCGTGTGGGCGATGTCGAAGAGGTTGTGGCCCGCGACGCCCAGCCGCACGCTTGCGATCCGCTCGGGGGTGAGCGCGAAGTCGAGGATGCGCTTGTAGTGGGCGTCGGACTCCTCCTTCGAGCCCCACGTCGCGAGCGGCCAGCCGTGCGTCTCGGCGTCCACGCGCTCCATCGACAGGTTGGCGCCCTTGACCAGCCGCACCTTGATGGGCGCGCCGCCTGCGTCGACGCGCGCGGCTGCCCACTCCTGCAGACGATGCATCGCCGTGAGCGAGTCCGGCAGGTACGCCTGAAGCACGATGCCGGCGCTCAGGCGCTCCAGCCCGGGGCGCTCGAGCAGTCGCGTGAAGACGGCGACCGTGACATCGAGGTCCCGGTACTCCTCCATGTCGAGGTTGACGAAGGCACCGTCCTTGCGTGCCGCGAGCTCGTACAGCGGCGCGAGCCGCTCGACCACCGATGCGACGGTCTCCTCGAAGGCCCATGGCGAGTGCGGCGCGACGGCGGCGGACACCTTGAGAGAGACGTAGTCGACGTCGTCGCGCTCGAGCAGGGCGACGGTCCGCTCGAGCCTGCGGTCGGCCTCGGCGGAACCCAGCACCGCCTCGCCGAGCAGGTTGAGGTTGAGCCGGCTGCCCTGCGCGCGCAGCCGTGCGAGCGCGCGGCCCAGCCGGGCCTCGGACGCATCGACCACGAGGTGGCCGACCATCGCCCGCACCACACGGCGGCAGGTCGCGACCACGAGGCCCGGGAGGACGCGTGAGACCGCACCGCCGAGCACGAGCGCCGCACGCTGGTACGCCGGAAGGAACGCGTGGTCGCGTGCGGCCATCCTGCGCAGGCTCGCCGCCGCGACGGACGTGTCCTCGGGGCGGACGATGCCGTCGACGAAGTCGGTGAGGAAGGCGAGGCCCTGCGGGTCGCGAAGCATGCGCGCGAGCAGCCGCGCGGAACCGTCGATGCGGTTGGTCCGCGCCGCGTCGAGCCACGTGCGGACCTGGGCGACGGTGTCGTCGGACGTGTGGGTGCGCTGAGGCGCGACCGGGGACATGGTCATGACGCTCCTTTATTCGCGGATCATTGTGGGCTCCGCCAAGCATCACCACCAGCGCGCTCAACTTACGCAGATACGTAAGCGCTGCTTATCATTTGGGCATGCTTGATCTGACCCGCCTGGTGGCGCTGCGCGAGCTCGCGTTGCGCGGCACCATCGCCGCCGCCGCCGATGCGCTGGGCTACACGGCGTCCGCCGTCTCGCAGCAGGTCGCGGCGCTCGAGCGCGAGACCGGCGTGCGCCTCACCATCCGCGCCGGGCGCCGGCTGGTGCTGACGCCCGCCGGCGAACGTCTGGTCGCGCGTACCCACGACCTCCTCGACACCATGGAGATCGCCGAGGCGGAGCTCCACGCGGAGACCGAGGGCGTCACCGGCACCGTGCGGCTCGCGGTGTTCCAGTCCGCGGCGCTGACGCTGGTCACGGGCGCGTTGCTGCGGCTGCGCGAGACGCACCCCGACATCCGGGTCAAGGTGACGCAGACGGAGCCCGAGGAGGCGTTCGCCGACACGTGGGCGCGCGAGTACGACCTCGTCGTGGCCGAGGAGTACCCGCAGCATTCCGCGCCGCACTACCCCGGGGTGGTGCGGCGCCCGCTCGTGAGGGACGAGCTGCTGCTGGCCGTGGGCGGCGAGTGGGCCGGCGCCACGAGCGTGGCCGAGCTCGCGACCGCGCCCTGGGTGATGGAGCCGCCCGGCACCGCGACTCGGCACTTCGCGGAGCAGACCTGTCGCCTGGCAGGCTTCGAGCCCGACGTGCGCTTCGCCTCGTCCGACCTCCAGGCGCATGTGCAGCTGGTGCAGAAGGGCCTTGCCGTCGCGATCCTGCCCGGGCTCATGGTCGCCTACGCCCGCATCGACGCGCGCGTCATCCCGCTCGACGGCGGTCCCCGCCGCACGGTGTTCGCGGCGATGCGCGCCACGTCACGCCTCGATCCCGCGGTCGAGGCGGTGCGGCTGGCGCTCGAGGCCGAGGGCGGGCTCGCGACCGCCTGAACGGAGCCGCTACCGGTCCCTGCAGTCCCGGACCAGGAGGGTCGCGCCGACCACGGCCGTGGGCATGGCCAGCAGCGCGCCCAGGGGCAGCAGGAACACCAGGAAGACCGTCGTTCCGAAGGCGATCACCCGGGGACGATGCGGCCGTAGCGCCGCGATCCGGTCGCGCCTCGCGACGATCCCCCGGCGCGCCATCGGATACGCCGTGAGCTCGATCGCGAGCAGCCGCCCACCCAGGAGCGCGCCGCACGCGAACGCCGCGACCGAGCCCACGAGCGGCACCAGACCCACCACGAGGAGCCCGATGGACAGCCCGAGCGAGATCCCGACGGTGACCGCGCCCTCTCGGAGGCCGCGCGCCACCGCGGCGGTCCACGCCTCCTCGACCTCCTCGCCCTCGTACCCGAGCGTCGCGTCGACGCGTCGCGAGATCGCCTCGAAGAAGGGCTGACCGATCGCGAGCGTGAGCGCGGTGAAGAGCGCCACGGAGACGAGCGCTGCGGCCCCCATCACGGCGGCTGCCGCCGTTGCCGCGACCAGACCGTGCGCCCAGCCGTCCTCGAACCCGAAGGCATCGGCGAGACCCGAGCCGATCGTGCTCAGGTTCAGCGCCAGGACCCCGAGCGCGATCCCGAGCCCGGCCGCGACGATGACCCCGGGGAGCGCTCCGAGGGCGAGCAGCCGCGGTTCGCGCGCCCAGCCCCGCAGGCCTTGGACGGCGGTGCGGACGCCGGCGGCAACCTCGGCGGCGGCATGAGGGCGGGTGGGCGTCGGGGTCACAACCGCCGATGCTAACGATGCCGCACGCGTGGGGCTACAGTGACGCGCGTCGCACCTCCCGCGACGCCCAGCGAGGAGCCCTCATGCACGATCTGATCCTGCGCCACGCACGCGTACGCGGCTTCGACCGGCCGGTCGACATCGCGATCGACGGCGGCGTCATCACGCGGGTGGGCGCCGTCGAACGCCGCGCGGCCGAGGAGATCGTGCTCGAAGGGCGCGCGGTGGTGCCTGGCCTGTGGGACGGGCACGTCCACTTCTCCCAGTGGGCTCGCACCCGTGGGCGGTTGGACGTCTCGGCAGCCGCGTCCGTCGACCACGTCTCCGTGCTGGTGCGTGAGGCCGAGCCCACGGGGATGCTGGTCGGCTTCGGGTTCCGGTGGGCGACGTGGGGCGAGACGCCCACCGCGGAGGCGCTCGATCGGGCACGCGTGGCGCCCACCGTGCTCCTGAGCGGAGATCTGCACTCGTCGTGGGTCAACACCGCCGCGGCGCGTGCGCTCGGATGCGCCCCGGGCCTGCTGCGGGAGGACGAGGCGTTCGCGGTGCAGGTCGCGCTCGGTGCGCTCCCGCTGCCCGACGCCGAGGTGGCCGATGCCGTGCGCGCCGCCGGGGCGCGCGGCGTGGTCGGCATCGTCGACCTCGAGATGGACGATGCGCTCGAGACCTGGGGGGCGCGCATCGCGCGAGGGATCGACGGCCTCCGGGTGGATGCCGGGTTCTACGCACCGCTGCTCGACGCGCGCGTCGAGGCCGGGGCTGCGAGCGGGACGGCCGTCGCGGGCACGCGAGGCCTCCTGCGCCACGGTCCGCTCAAGATCATCACGGACGGCTCTCTCAACACCCGCACCGCCCACTGCATCGATCCCTACCCCGGAGGTGGGCACGGGACCCAGAACGTGCCGCCGGCGGAGCTGGCCGACCTCATGCGCACGGCGACGCGAGCCGGCATCGCATGCGCGATCCATGCGATCGGCGACCATGCCAACGACATCGCGCTCGGCGCCTTCGAGCAGTCCGGTGCGCGCGGCAGCATCGAGCACGCGCAGCTGCTCGCGGACGGGGACGCGGACAGGTTCGCGGGGCTCGGCGTGATCGCGAGCGTGCAACCCGAGCACGCGCTCGACGATCGCGACGTGGCGGACGTGCTCTGGGAGGGCCGCACCCACCGCGCGTTCCCGCTGCGGGCCCTGATCGATGCGGGTGCCACGCTGGCTCTCGGCTCGGACGCGCCCGTCGCGCCGCTCGACCCGTGGATCGCGATCTCGGCGGCCGTGCACCGGACGCGCGACGGCCGCCCCGGCTGGCACCCCGAGCAGTCGATCACGCTGGACGAGGCGATCGCCGCGAGCACGCGCTCGCGCGTCGCGCCCGGGAACCCCGCCGACCTCGCCGTGCTCGATGCCGAACCTGGGACGGCCGATGCCGCCGCGCTGCGTGCGCTCCCGGTCGCCCTCACCCTGATGGGCGGACGCGTCACGCACGCAGCGCTCTAGGTCACGCGACGAGCGTGGCGCTCTCGAGAGAGATGTCCACGCCCGCGAGCGCCTTCGACACCGGGCAGTTCTCCTTGGCGTCCTCGGCGAAGCGCGAGAACTCGAGCTGGTCGATCCCGTCGACCTTCGCATGCACCGTGAGCATGCTCGACTTCACGCCCACGCCGGCCTCGAACTTGACCTCCGCGTCGACCTTGACCCAATGCGGCGGCGTGCCGTTCTGCTCGAGCGCGAACGACAACGCCATCGAGTAGCACGAGGCGTGCGCCGCGGCGAGGAGCTCCTCGGGGGTCGTCACGCCGGCCTCGCCCTCGGACCGCGCCTTCCAGTTGACGTCGAAGCTCCCGTTGCCCGACTCGAGGTGGGCCTTGCCCTGCCCCGTCGTGAGACCGCTGTACCACTCCGCCTTCGCCTTGCTCGAGACCTCCATGGCTCCTCCTTCGCTCGCAGTGCCGGCGACGTGGTTCCCCGCCGATCCCAGGTGGGAGTCCCACCTCCAAGGTCCACGTTACGGCCCTGTAAAACCTTCCCGCACGCCCTTGCGCGTGCAGACGCCGGGTGGGACCGTCGGCACCAGTTGGACGAACGTCCAAGTAGGTGAGCGAGCGAGGAGCGGTGATGCGCACTCCCCCGTCATGCGTGGTGGTCACCGGGGCCAGCTCGGGCTTCGGTGCCGAGTTCGCGCGCAGGTTCGCGGCCGAGGGCTCCGATGTGGTGCTCGTGGCGCGCCGCCTGGATCGGCTCGAGAGCCTTGCCGCCGAGATCGAGAGCGCTCATGACGTGCGCGCGACGCCGATCGCCGCCGACCTCTCCCTGCCCGGTGCCGCTGCTGCTCTTGTCGACGAGGTCGTGGCCCAGGACCTCCACGTCGACGGGCTCGTCGCGAACGCCGGCCTCGGGATCGAGGGGCCGTTCGTCGATGCCGATCCCGACCGCATCCATCAGCTTCTGGCCGTGAACGTGGTCGCGGTCACGGAGCTCACCCGCCTGCTGCTGCCGCGCCTCATGGGGTCGCGCGCGGGGGTGCTGGTCACGGTGACCAGCACCGCCGCGTACCAGGCGATCCCCACCATGGCGCTGTACGCGGCCTCCAAGGCCTACGTCCGTTCGCTCACGGAGGCGCTGTGGCATGAGACACGGGGAACGCGTCTGCGTGTGCTTGCAGTCGCGCCCGGCCCCTCGGAGACGGAGTTCTTCACCGCGGCAGGCTCGGATCGCTTCAAGGTGGGCCAGGTCGTGGGGATCGCCGATGTGGTCGAGGCGGCGCTCAGCGAGCTCGACCGGGGCGCCCCACGCCCATCGCGCATCGTCGGCTGGCGCAACGCGGTCCAGTCCCATGCGGCCCGGGTCGCGCCGGCGCGGCTGTCGCTCGCCGTCGCGGCCAAGGCGACAGGCGGCGCACGTTGACCCGGATGACCCGCGAGGAGCGGCGCGAGGCCCTGGTGGCGGCCGCTCTGGTGGTGGTCGAGCGTGAGGGGCTCGGGGGCGCCTCGGCGCGGGCGATCGTCGCCGAGGCGGGCATGCCTCTCGGCGCGCTGCACTACGCCTTCGCCTCGCTGGACCACCTGCTCGCGGCGACCCTCGATGCCGTCACCGACCAGGAGCGCCTCGCGGCGGAGGCGCCCATCAGCGCGGGGGTCGACGCCGGGCTCGAGGCGACGCTCGCGGCAGGCCTCGACGCCTACGTCTCGCTCCTCGTGGCGCGACCGGCACGCGAGCTCGCGTATCTCGAGCTCATGCTCCACGCCTCGCGCGACAGGCTCGACCTCCCACCCGCGCCCGGCCGCTACGAGCGTTCGTACGGCCTGGTCGCCGCACTCCTCGAGGAGGCTGCCGCGGCCACGGGCTGCACATGGACCACCCCGCCGCCCGTTCTCGCACGTCACACCGTCGCGATGCTCGACGGCATCACCACCACCTGGCTCGCCGACCACGACGACCAGGCCGCACATGCCAGCGCGCGCTTCCTCGCCGCGTCGCTCGCCGCTCGATCCCTCAAGGAGGACTGATGCTCACCGACACCGATCCCGGGGTGCTCGCCCGGGTCAACATGCATGCGGTCCTCGGGGCCCTCCCAGTGCTCGCCGAGCGCGCGCCCGAGGCCCCGCCGCTGCTCGCACGCATCGACAGGCCGACCGTGCTGCGCCTGCGCGTCCCGGGCCTGCCCGGCCACGCGCTGCGCTTCGACACGGACGGGATCGAGGCGGGCGAACGAGGAGGCGAGCGCGTGGTGACGCTGATGCTTCGCTCCCCGGCCCATCTCAACGCGATGGTCGAAGGCGACGCCCAGCCGATCCCCGTCGCAGGTCCCGCCGGCCTGCGCTTCCTCACGCAGGTCTTCGCGCCGCTCGCCGACCTGCTGGGGCGCTACCTCAAGCCCTCCGACGCCGACCTCGAGGACGCCGCCTTCCGGGGCGTCAGCGCGCTCCTCACGCTCCACGTCGCGATCGCGGCGGTCGCGCAGGTCGCGAACGCCGACCGCGCGGGCCGGTTCTCCGCCTCGCACATCCCCGACGGGCAGATCGGGGTCGAGGTGGGCGACGGGATCGACCTGCGCCTCGACGCACGGGACTCCGTGCTCACGTTCGACGCGAGCCCCGCATCGTCCCCCGCCAGGGCCGTCCTGGCCTTCCGCGACCTCGACGTCGCCGGCGACGTGCTCGCCGGCCGCACCAGCGCGCTGTCCTGCATCGGCGACGGCTCGATGGCGATGCGCGGCTTCATCCCCATGATCGACAACGTCAGCCGGATCCTCGACCGCGTCGGCTGCTACCTCGGAGGCTGACCCATGACCACCACCGCCACCACGCCGTTCATCTACGCGAAGAGCCTCGAGGCCTTCGATCGCGCACGCCGCGTGATCCCCGCCGGCATCCCCGGTCATCAGGGCCCCACCGAGGGCTGCTACATCCCGCGCGACGCCTTCCCGCTGTTCAGCTCGCACGCGGAGGGCACCCGCTTCTGGGACCTCGACGGCAACGAGTACCTCGACTACATGTGCGGCTACGGCCCCAACGTGCTGGGCTACGGCGACCCCGTGGTCGACGAGGCGGCGCGTCGCCAGGCCGCGCTCGAGGACGTGGTCACCATCCCCTCATCGGTCATGGTCGACCTTGCCGAGCTGCTGGTCGACACCGTCGCGAGCGCCGACTGGGCGTTCTTCGCGAAGAACGGAGGCGACACCACCACCCTGGCGGTGATGACCGCGCGCGCGGCCACGATGCGCAAGAAGGTCGTGTTCGTGAAGGGGTACTACCACGGCGTCGCACCGTGGACGCAGAAGCTCGACTACCCGGGCGTCCTCGAGGAGGACGTCGCGCACAACCTGTACGTGCCGTGGAACGACCTGGATGCGCTCGACGCGATGCTCCGCGAGCACCGCGGCGAGGTCGCGGCGTTCATCTCGACGCCGTACATGCACGGGAACTTCGTCGACAACGTGCTCCCGGCACCCGGCTACTGGGAAGGGGTGCGACGCCTGTGCGACGAGCACGGGGTGGTCCTCATCATGGACGATGTGCGCGCCGGGTGGCGGCTCGACCTCGCCGGCTCGGACCATCACTACGGCATCGAGGCCGACCTCGTGTGCTTCTGCAAGGCGATCGGCAACGGGTACAACCTCGCCGCGCTCACCGGGCGCGAGAGCCTGCGGGAGACCGTCGCATCGCTCACCTACACGGGTTCCTACTGGATGAGCGCGGTGCCGTTCGCGGCCTCGATCGCGACCATCTCGAGGCTCAAGGAGCTCGATGCGCCCGCCATGTTCCGGTCCCTGGGCACCGAGCTCACCAGCGGCCTGGTCGAGGCGGCCGCCGGCCACGGGCTCACGCTCGTGACCTCCGGCGAGCCCGCGCTCTTCTACCTCAGGATCGCGGACGACGACTCGCTCATGCTGCACCAGCGGTGGATCGCCGAATGCGTCCGGCGGGGCGTGTGGTTCACCTCCCACCACAACCACTTCCTCAACGCCGCGCTCACGCGCTCGGACGTCCGCCGCACCCTCGAGATCGCCGACGAGGCGTTCGGGATCGTCGCGGCGGGCTAGCGTCATGGCCGACCTTGTCCCCACCCCCGTCGCGCTGCGCACCGAGCGGCTCGGCGTCGGCGCGGTCTACGCCGCGCACGGCCTCAGCTACGCGACCATCGTGACGGCGCTGCCCCAGTTCAGGGATCGGTACGGCCTCTCGGAGGACACGGTCTCGCTCGTCACGCTCACCGTGGTGATCGGGGCGGCGCTCGGCTCCGTCCTCGCGGACCGCGTGGCCGTGAGGCTCGGCTCCCGCGCGGGAGTGGTGCTCGGGCTGACGCTCCAGGGCCTCGGGCTGCTCACCGTCGCCCTGCAGGTGCCGTTCGCGGCCTTCTGGGTCGCGATGGCGCTCTACGGCGTGGGGCTCGGATGCATCGACGCCTCGGCCGCGATGCAGGGATCCCTGGTCCAGCGGCGCCTGGGCACCTCGGTGATGGCGTCCTTCTTCGCGGCCAACACCGCCGCCGCGGTCGTCGGGGCGCTCGCGATGTCCGCCAGCGCCGCGACGCCGGTCGGCGCCTCTCTCGCGCTCGGGCTCGCGGGACTCGTCGCCGGCGGTGTGGCTCTCGTGGCTCCGCGGCTGCTCGACCCCGCGCGCGAGCGCGCGGTCGCGCCCGGCGTCAGACGCCCGCCGCTGCCCAGGCACGGCGTCGCGGTGGTGGGCTTCGTGGTGTTCGCGGCCTTCACGGCGGACTCCACCGTCGCCACGTGGTCGTCGTCGCACCTCGCCGACGGTCTCCACGCCTCGGCCACGGTGGTGCCCCTCGGGTACGCGGTCTACGCCGGAGCCACCCTGGTGACCCGGCTCCTCGCGGACCGCGTGGTGCGCCGGTACGGGCGCGGCCACCTCGCGGTCGCCACGGTCGCGATCGCCGCGGCCGGGCTCGTGCTCGCGGGGCTCGTCCCCACGGTGTGGTCCACGCTGCTCGGGTTCGGGCTCGCGGGGCTCGGCGTGGGCGCGCTCGTCCCTCTCGCCTTCTCGGCCGCGGGCGACCTCGACCATGGCCGCTCGGACGAGGTGATCGCCCGCGTCAACCTCTTCAACTACCCCGGCGCCGTCATCGGCGCCGTGGTGCCCGGGCTCATCGCCACGGGGAACGGGCACGGCGCGTCGTTCCTCCTCGCGGCCGTCCTGCTGCTCCCCGCGCTCGGTGCGGTGCGGATGTTCCGCACGCACGACGAGGCGCGGGTAGGCGCCCGCGCGGTCAGCGGGTGACCGGCAGGGAGCACGCGCGCTCGCGACGCACCCGCGCGACGAGGGCCCACGCCAGCAGGGCGATCGCACCGGCCGCCAGGTAGGGCTGGATCGGCTCGAAGAACTCGATCGCGCCGGTGTACCCGAGCGCGACGAGCACCAGCTTGTTGCAGACGGGGCACCCGACGGCGAAGAACGTGACGAAGGCGCCCGCCGCGCCGATCCGGCCCTCGCGCTCCACGCGTGCCGCCTCGGGGGTGGCCACGTACGTGGCCGTCACCAGGCCGGAGAGGACCGCGGTGGCCGCGAGCGCCCAGTACGACCAGGCCGTCGGCGGGATCTCCCGTCCGAACACGGGATTGTCGATGAGGTCCGTCGGCAGGGCGATCGCCAGGTAGGTGGCCGCGGCCGTCCCGAGGGCGACGAGCCAGCGTCGCGCGGGCCATGCGGCGATCAGCGTCAGGGCTTCCATGCGGGAACAATACCCCATGGGGTATCAGGCGACCGGATGCTCCAGCAGTCGACGCAGCGTCACCACCACGCCGTGGTCGACGTTCGACGGCGCCGTGTAGCGCGCTCGCGCGGCGACCTTGGGATGCGCGTTCGCCATCGCGAACGACAGCTCGGAGGCATCCATCATCTCGAGGTCGTTGAGGTAGTCGCCGAACACCACCGTCTGCGACGGGGTCACGCCGAGCGACTCCTGCAGCGCGCGCACCGCCACGCCCTTGTTGACGCCCGGCGCCATGAGGTCGATCCAATGCCTGTCGGACACGACCACCTGGAGCTCGTCGGCGAGGTGCGCGAGCGCCGGCTGGGTGTCGTGCGCCGCGTCGCCGAAGTCGTAGACCGCGACCTTGAGGATGTCGTCCTCCACCGCGGTGAGGTCCTCCACCACCTCGAGGGCGGCGTAGTAGGGCTCGACCTTGCTCATGAACGCGGGGTCGTCGCGTTCGACGTAGGCCGATCGCAGGCCGCACACCACCGTGCCGACGTCGAAGCCGGCGACCGCGTGACCGCGGACGGCCGCCACGATGCGAGCCATGGCCCCCGCCGGCAGGGGCGAGCACGACACGATGTCACCGCCGTCGACCACGAGCGAGCCGTTCTCAGCGATCACCACGAGCGAGGACCCCAGGCGCGCGAACTGGCCCGCGAGCGTCGCGTGCTGCCGCCCCGACGCCGGGGCGAACACGATGCCGCGCTCGCGCATGACGTCGACGAGCGGCCAGAGCGCGTCCGGGATGCGCTTCGCAGCATCGAGCAGCGTCCCGTCCATGTCGCACACCACCAGGCGGATGTCGTGGCGTACGGAAGGCGCATGGAACGCGTCGGTGGGGGTCATCCTGCCTCCTGAGGTGGGCCTCGACCAGAGTAGCGGGGTACGCGGATGGGCCTCGCCCCCCACCTTGCGGCAAAGGGGTGGTCAAGGAAGCAGCCGGATCGGCGCTACATTCTCGCCAGGGGCGGGGCAGCCCCGGGGAGCACGGGGGGATCATGAGCGCGCCGGTGATCGGGGTGACGTCGTACGTCGAGGAGTCGAGCACGGGCATCTGGCACGACCAGCATGCGGTCTGGCTCCCTGACGCCTACATCGCGCCGTTGCGCGCCGCCGGTGCAGTGATCGCGGTGCTTCCCGAGCAGGACCCTGCGCTGGCCGCCGATGCGCTGGCGCGCGTGGATGCCCTCTACCTCACGGGTGGCTACGACGTAGACCCGGCGAGCTACGGTGCCGCGGCGCACGGCGAGACCGACGCGCCACGGGCCGCGCGCGACGCATGGGAGCTCGCGCTCGTGGGAGCCGCCTGCGAGGCGGGCATGCCCGTGCTGGGCGTGTGCCGCGGCGCGCAGGTCATGAACGTCGCACGTGGCGGCACGCTCCACCAGCATGTCCCCGACGTGGTCGGCCACGACGAGTACCAGATGGGCGACGCGATCTTCCGCGAGCTCGGCGTGAGCGTCCTGCCCGACACCCTGCTCGCGTCCCTGCATCCGCTCGAGCGCGAGGTGCCCATGTACCACCACCAGGCGATCGACGCGGTCGGCGAGGGACTGGTGGTGTCCGCGCGCAGCGTCCACGGCCTGGTGGAGGCCGTCGAGGACCCCAGCCGGGCCTTCTGCCTGGGGCTCCAGTGGCACCCCGAGCTCGACGGCCTCACCGCGGTGTGGGAGGCGTTCGCCGCCGCCGCCCGGGCCTACGGGACCCGCTGAGCTCGGTTCGCGCCCACGGTCAGAGCGCGAGCGCGATCCTCACCGCCGCGTCGAACTGCGTCTCCCGCTCCTCCGACGACATGCTCTCGCCGGTCAGGAGATGGTCCGACACGGTCACGATCGCGAGGGTGCGGATGCGCTCGGCCGCTCCCACCGCGTAGAGGGCGGCTGCCTCCATCTCGACCGCCAGCGTGCCGTGCGCCGTCAGCGCGGCGGAGAGCTCGGGGCGCTCGAGGTAGAAGTGGTCGGACGTGAAGAGGGTCCCGGCGTGCACCCTCGCGTCGCCCCCGAGGCGGGAGGCCTCCGCGACCGCGGCGCTCGCCAGACCGAAGTCCGGCACATGGCTGAAGCTCACGCCGGGGATCCGGCTCGCCGTCGTGGCCGAGTCGGTGTGGGCGCCGGTCGCGATGATCACGTCCCGCACGCCCACCTCCGTGCTCATCCCGCCGGCCGTGCCGACGCGGACGATCTGCGTGACCCCGTACTCGCGAGCGAGCTCGGTGGCGTAGATGGTGATCGAGGGCGCCCCCATCCCCGAGGCCATCGCGGTGACCCGCCGGCCGTCCCAGGTGCCCGTGAAGCCGAGGATCCCCCGCACATCGGTCACGAGCTCGGCGCCCTCGAGGTACTCCGTCGCGATCCGCTCGGCGCGCTTGGGATCGCCCGGCATGATGACGCGCTCGGCGATCTGGCCGCGCTCGGCGCGGATGTGGGGTGTAGGCATGGGCCTCACCCTAACGTCCGCTGGTGGCGCGGCTCATGCATCGCGCAGGGCGAGGAAGGCCTCGACATCCGCGCCGCTCGGGATCGACTGGGCGGAACCCGGGCGCTGCAACGCGAGGGCGGCCGCCGCGGCGGCCCTGGCCGCCGCGGAGTCGATCCCCTCCCCTGCGGACAGCCCTTGTGCGAAGGCGCCGCAGAAGGTGTCCGTCACCGCGGAGCTGTCGAGCGCATGCGCGACGATCGCGGGCAGCGACCGCACGCCCGCGCCGTCCGCGAGGACGGTGACGCGATCGGCCCCCAGCACCACAGCGGCGGGCACGCGCTGCGCGAGGGCGGCGGCGAGCGTCTCCGGGGAGGCACCGGGCAGGTCGGTGATCGCCGCCGCCTGGGGCTCGTCCGCCACCACCACATCGACCAGCGGCAGCAGCGCCTCCGCCTCGTCGGCTGTCGGCACCGCGTTGAGCACCACGGACCCGCCCTGTCCCTTCACGATCCTGGCGGCGGCCCGGGACCCGGCGACGGGGACCTCGAGCTGCACGAGCAGCACACCCGTGTGCGCAAGCACATGCCGGGCACGATCCGACAGGACGTCGAGCGTCGCGTTCGCCCCAGGGATCTCGATCACGGTGATCTGTCCCTCGGCATCGAGCGCGATCATCGCGGCACCGGTCGCGCCCTCGACCTCGTCCACGCATGGCTCGACCCCGGCCTCGACCAGGCACCGCACCAGCATGGCGCCGTGGTCGTCGAGCCCCACCGCTCCGATAAAGGTGGTGCGCGCGCCCATGCGCGCCGCGGCGACGGCCTGGTTGAGGCCGATGCCGCCGGGACCCACCTCGAGGTCGTGCGCCACGGTCGCGGTACCCCGCTCGGGCGGTCGGTCCACCACCACGCGGATGTCCGCGTTGGCGCTGCCGAGCACCGTCACATCGCGATCCACGCGGCCTCCTGTGGTGTGGTCACGCCACGTCGCGTGAATGCCCGCCACTGCTGTTCCTCTGGACACTATGAGGCCGTGACCGGCCGTGCAACGCGGCACGCCTGCGGGCCGGGATACTGGGCGGGTGACCACGCTGCGCTCCGTCCTCTCCCCCGTCGCACCGACCGCCGACAGCCCGACGGTCGCCCTGCTGCTGCACGGGTTCGGCTCCCACGAGCACGATCTCCCGGGCATCGCTCGGTGGCTGCCTGCCGGCCTGCCGTGGGCCTCGCTCCGGGCACCGCTCGAGATGGGCTACGGCGCCGCAGCCTGGTTCCCGCTGTCCCCGGACGGCGGGATGGACCAGCCCTCGATCACGGCGGCCACCCAGGCGGTGTGGGACTGGGTCGACGCGCATCTCGGGTCCCACGCGCGCATCGTCCCCGTCGGCTTCTCGCAGGGCGGTCTCATGGCGCTCCAGCTCCTGCGCACGCGGCCCGACCGCGTGGTCGCGCCCGTGGTGCTGGCCGGCTTCGTGCCGGTCGATCCGCAGGACGCGGACGCCGCCCTCGCCGCCTCCCGTCCTCCCGTGTTCTGGGGCCGCGGCGACGCCGACCCCGTGATCTGGGCCGATGCCCTCGCCCGCACGCGTGGCTTCCTCGCCACGCATGCATCGGCCGTGACGCGCGTCTATCCCGGGCTCGGGCACTCGATCACCGAGGAGGAGATGGAGGACGTGCGCGCGTTCCTCGAGGCGCAGCTGCGACCTTGACGGACGGGCCCTCCGGGGTTCCCATGGTGGGGACGGGAGGAGCCGGATGTCCCCGCACGCGCATGCCTCGGCGGACGAGTGGGCGGAGCACGTGCTCACGGCCGCGCTGGGCGCGATGGATACCCTTGCGATCCACCTGGGCGACAGGCTCGGGTGGTACCGGAAGCTCGCGAGCGACGGCCCGATGACGCCGGAGGCGCTCGCGGACCGGACCGGCACCCACCCGCGCTACGCGCGAGAGTGGCTCGCGCATCAGGCCGCCGCCGGCTTCGTCGTCGAGGCCGAGATCGATTGCGAGGCGGTCTACTCGCTCCCCCCGGGCGCCGCCGAGGCGCTGACCGACGGCGGCTCCCTCGCGTACGTCGCACCCATCGCACGCATCCTCGCGGCGGCGGCCACGCAGATGCCCGCGCTGCTCGAGGCGTACCGGACGGGCGGCGGCGTGAGCTGGGCGCAGCTCGGCGACGATGCGCGCTGGGCTCAGGGCGATGTGAACCGGCCATGGTTCGAGACGATGCTGGCACCGGCGCTGGCGAGCGTGCCCGATCTCCACGCGGTGCTCTCCCGGCCGGGGGCCCGCATCGCCGACATCGCGTGCGGGGCGGGGTGGTCGGCCATCGCCCTGGCGCGCGCCTACCCCACCGCCAAGGTGACCGCCGTCGACGTCGACGGACCGTCGATCGATCGTGCACGGGAGCACGTGCGTGCCGCCGGGCTCCAGGACCGGGTCACGCTGCTCCACTCCGACGGGGGCGCCCTCGCGGGAGGCTTCGACGCGGCCTTCGTCTTCGAGGCGCTGCACGACATGCCGCAGCCGGTCGAGGTGCTCGCGGCGATCCGCGACGCCGTGCAGGACGACGGCGCGGTGATCATCATGGACGAGGGCGTGGCGGATCATCCGCCTGCGCCGGGCGACACCGTCGAGAGGCTGATGTACGGCTACAGCGTCCTCATCTGCCTCCCCGACAGCATGGCCAGCACCCCCACCGCCGCGACGGGTACGGTCATGCGCGCCCCCGTGCTGCGGGAGTATGCGGCACAGGCCGGGTTCAGCGAGGTGGAGGTCCTGCCGATCGAGGACTTCGCGTTCTTCCGGTTCTACCGCCTGCGTCACTGACGCGGTGCGACCGCATCCAGGTGCGCGAGCAGCCAGCCCGCACCCCGGACCTCGGCTCGCCCGGCGACCCGCTCCGCGAGCCTCCGGTCCGAGGTCACCACCGTGACGGCGTGACCCGCGGACGTCAGCGCGGCCGCCTCCGCGACCACGGCATCGTCCCCGGATCCGGGCGCGTCACGCACCTCGACGCCCGCCGCGCCCTGGACCCCGCGCGCGGCGCCCTCGACGACCGCGACGATGCGGGGGAACCAGAGGTGGAGACCGCGGGCGGGCTCCGGGACCCCGGCCTCCGCAAGCGTCGCGAGGCGCGCGACAAGGCGCGCGGCGGCGCCGTGGCGGTCGCGCCACCACCCGTCGGGCACGGACCCGACCACGTTGGCGGCGTCCACCACGAGCGCGGGACGATGCGCGAGGGCCGCCCGGAGCGTGGGCCACGAGCCCGCGAAGCCCGGGTGGAGGGCGCGGCTCTCGACCTCGTCCACCGGGATCCACGCCAGCTCGAGGCTCTCGCTGTCATCCGCGACGGGGTCGAACGGCTCGATCACGTGCGCGACCACGGTGGCGTAGGTCCACACCTCGAGGTCGAGCACGTGCACGCCGGCGGCCCGGATCGCGGACGCGGGCACGCCCGCCTCCTCACCGGCCTCCCGCAACGCCGCAGCGATGGCCTGCTCGCCTGCGTGGCGGGCGCCGCCAGGGATCCCCCAGGTCCCGCCGTGGTGGCTCCACTCGGCCCGATGCTGGAGCAGCACGCCCCGGCCGGTGGCATGCACCAGGAGGCCGGCGGCGCCGAAGGCACCCCAGTAGCGCGTGCCGTCCGCCGCATAGGCCCAGTTGTCGCCCGGATCGCGGTCCGCCGGGAGACGGGGTGCGCTCATGACGCCTGTCCGCGGCGCGCGTTCGCGGCGGCGTCCCGCACCAGCGCGACATCCCGCGGATGCGCGAGGGCGTCGACAGCACGGTCCTCGGCGCTCTCCGACGCGTGCAGCAGCGTGGCCCGCTCGTCACCGTCGGCGACCGTCGCAAGCCCCGCGAGCACCCGCTGGACCCGGATCGCGACCTCGACCAGGTGCGCGCCGTCGCGGGCCACGGGTCGGATGCCGTCCTCGACGAGGTCGGCGAAGGCCACCTCGGGGACATGCACGCGAGGGTGGTCGACCGTGGGGTCCGGCCGTGCGACCAGGTGTGCGGTGAGGACCCGCTGGATCGAGTTGAGCACCTCGACCGCTGTCCCGGGATCGTTCGTCGACGGGGAGAGGGCCCGGCTGCCGATCTCCCCGAGCGCGACCAGGCCGAGCCGCGGATCCTGGTCGTAGGTGCGGTGCCGCGCGATGGTGAAGGCGTCGCGGATCGCGTCGATCGCGGCATCGTCGTGCACGCCGCCCACCCTGGCGAGGGCCTCGCCGCGCGCGACCGGCGCTCCGGCGCGCACCAGCACGTGCACCTCGCCGTGCGCGCGCTCCGCCGCGCGGTCGAGCGCCGCGATGTCGACCCGGGTGATCACGCCTGCCCGGTCCGCGAGGACCGGCCGGGCGTCGGCGGGGATCTCCACGACCGGGGCACCACCGAGCCGGGGCCTGCAGGCCGACGCCGAGACCGTCTCGCACGCGACATCCTCGATGCGATCGACCACGTCGGCCATCCGCCCGAAGGTGACAAGGTGCTGGATCCAATGCAGGAGCGTGAGGACCACGCTCGCGATGACCACCAAGGTGCCTGCATAGAGCACGATGCGGCCGTCGTCACCGTAGTAGTCCGTGGACAGGGCCGCGATCCCGACGATCGCGAAGACGAAGGCTCCGAGGAACGTGGACAGCGCCTGCTGGGAGGTCTGATCCTCGATGAGCAGCTGCGTGGCGCGGGGCGTCGCGACCGCCGCCGCCGATGCGTAGACGGACACCATCACGGTGAGCGAGAAGGTGGTGACCGCGAGCATCGACGTGGCGAGGATCTGGAGGAGCGTCTGCACGGATCCCTGCCCCAGGTCGAGCTCCACGAGCCCACCCAGCGCGGAGCCGGCGGTGCGTGCGAGGAGCGCGAGGAGCACGGCGCCCGCGGTGAACAGCGCGAGGCGGAACCACACGCGCCTGCGCAGCGACGCGACGGCCATCCGCCAGCCTTCTCGACCCACGCGTCCTCCCCGTTCCTCCTGGAGACCATCCTGCCGGTGCCGGGCGGGCTCGTGCCCTCCGCCGCGCCGGGTCACAATGGCTCCATGCCCACGTTGCACGACTTCAGCGCCACCGCCCTCGACGGGCGGACCCAGGACCTCGCCGAGTACGAGGGCAAGGTGGTGCTCGTGGTCAACACCGCCTCGCGGTGCGGGCTCACCCCCCAGCTCGAAGGGCTCGAGGCGCTGCATCGCGAGCTCGGTCCGGAGGGACTCGTGGTCGCGGGCTTCCCGTGCAACCAGTTCGCCCGCCAGGAGCCAGGCACGTCCGAGGAGATCGGCGACTTCTGCAGCCGGAACTACGGCGTGACGTTCCCGATGTTCGCGCGCATCGACGTCAACGGCCGGGGCGCGCATCCGCTCTACCGGTGGCTCAGGTCGCAGACCCGATCGGTCACGGGAAGCTCGATCAAGTGGAACTTCACCAAGTTCCTGGTGGGCCGCGACGGGCGGGTGCTCGCGCGCTACTCCCCCGCCACCGAGCCGGCCGCGCTGGCCGCCGACATCCGGGTGGCGCTCGCCGCGTGAGGCGGGTCAGCCGAAGTAGCGTCCGGGTCGGTGGTTGATCGCGACCACCAGGTTGAGCAGGACGCCGCCGACGATCGACACGAGCAGGATGCGCCAGTCGACCAGGGCGACCGAGGCCGCGATCACGCACAGATCGAGCGCGAGCTGGACGTAGCCCGCACGCCAGCCGCGCGTCTTCTGGAGGAACTGGGCGAGGATGCCGAAGCCTCCCGCGCTCGCGCCGTGACGGAACAGCACGATCATGCCGGTGCCGATGGTGAGGCCCGCGAAGATCGCGGCGTACATCGGCTGGATGCCGCTCACGTCGATGTAGTGGGGGTGCAGGCCCACACCGACGGAGATCAGGCCGACCGCGATGAGGGTCTTGACGGTGAACGCCCACCCCATCCGGCGCACCGCGAGCCAGTAGAACGGCACATTGATGAGGAAGTAGACGAGCCCGAGGGACCAGCCCGTCACGTACGTCGTGAGGAACGAGACACCCGCGAGCCCGCCCGTGACGCCGTCGATGGCGCTGAGCAGGTACATGCCCCAGGACATGAGGAACGCACCCGTGGGGATCGCGAGCACGTCCTCCCACACCGCGTGGGGCTTGATCTCGGCGGGCGGCTCGACGACGGTCACGGTGCTCCTCCTGGGACGGTGCGGGGCCGCGTCAGCGCCCGGGCCGCAGCGCGACACGGTCGTCATCGGCCGCCAAGGAGGGTACCGCATCGTCCGCACCTGGCCGTGTGACGGCCCACCCCGCGACGGCCGCGAGCACCCCGGGCACGCACAGCGCGAGACCTACCCACGTGGGCGCGACATAGCCGAGCCCCGCAGCGATGACCGCGCCTCCCAGGAAGGCGCCGAGGCTGTTGCCGATGTTGAGCGCGGAGTGGTTGAGGGCCGCGGCGATGGTCTGGCTGTCGCCCGCGACGTCCATGAGGCGGGTCTGGATGGCAGGCGAGATCGCCGCCGCGGAGGCGCCCACCATGAACAGGCCCACGAGGAGGCCCGGCACCGTGCTCGCCGACAACGCGAGCATGAGGAGCGAGGCGGCGAAGACGCCGAACAGCGTGAAGACCGCGCGCACCGCGCCCTGATCCGCCATGCGTCCACCCACCACGTTGCCGGCGGTCATGCCGAGGCCGAGCACCACGAGCGCGACGGGCACGAACGACTCGGGCTTCCCCGTCACCTCGGTCGCGAGCGGCGACACGTACGAGTAGACCGCGAAGAGGCCGCCGAAGCCGAGCGAACCCGTGGCGAGCGCGAGCCACACCGCGGGGCGACGGAAGGCACGCAGCTCCCGCCGCACGGTCGCGTGGGGGTCGCCTGCAGTGCGTGGCACCCAGAGCACGATCGCGACGGTGGTGAGCGCGAAGAGCACCGCGACGCCCAGGTATGCGACGCGCCATCCGGTGTGCTGACCAAGCCATGTGATGGCGGGCACACCGACGACGTTGGCGATGGTGAGACCGGACAGCACGAACGCGGCGGCACGGCCGCGCCTGCCCGGGCCGAGCAGGTCCGCCGCCGCGAGCGCGGCGACCCCGAAGTACGCGCCATGCGGCAGCCCGGCGAGCACCCGGGCCGCGACCACCGTCTCGAACGTCGGCGCGAGCGCCGAGGCGAGCGTGCCGAGGGTGAAGGCAGCCGCGAGCGCGGTCAGCAGCCGCTTGCGCGGGAAGCGTGCGGCAGCGGCGGCGATGGTGGGGGCTCCGATCACCACGCCGGCGGCGTAGGCGGAGATCACGAGCCCCGCCCGGGCGACCGCAGCCTCGGGATCCTGGCCGTAGAGCTCGGGAAGCAGGTCGCGCGCGATGTCCGGGAGCAGGCCCATCGCGACGAACTCCGTGGTGCCGATGCCGAACCCGCCGCAGGCGAGGGCGAGGAGCGCGAGCCGGGTGCGCGCGGGGGTGAGCTGCATGGAGGCGCCTTCTGTGATGAGCCGTCGGGGACCGCTCATCGTCGAGCGCGCCAGGGCGCATGGCCCTGATCGACACCAGTCAACCACTCCTCCCGCGCCGGCATTCCGCCGCGCCGGGCGTCAGTCGTGCAGCATCCGGGCCCCGAGCCACGACTCGGGGATGCCGAGCCCCTCGACCAGCGCGAGCGCGTGCGGCCGCAGCTCGCGGCACAGGGCCTCGATCTGGTCGGAGATCACCTTGGACCGCGCCGTGGTGATGCGGCTGTGCTCGAGGAACCACGCGCGATCCTCCGCGATGGAGCTCAGGGCGTAGAGCGCACGCACCTTCTCGAGCACCTCCCGCGCCTCGCGGTCGTCGCACGCGGCGACCAGCTCCACCAGCGCCGCGAGCGTCACCCGCTCGAGGTGCGCGCGCGCGACGAACTGCACGTGGGGTCCCAGCCGGTTGAACCCCTCGAAGGTGTCGCCGCCGCTCCTGCCCGCGGCGCGCATGCGGCGAGCGAGCGACTCGAGCGCGTGGCGCTCCCGCTCCTCGAACATCAGCGCATGCCAGCCGGCATCCACGAGCGTGGTCTCCTCGGGACGCCGGCGCGCGGTGGCCGCGAGCCGGTCGAACAGCAGCCCCGCGGAGGTCCTCTCCATCACCATGCCGCCCACGGCGCGCGTGGTCGCCTGGACCACGCCCGAGCGGTCGAGCGCGCTCCACGCCTGCTTGTAGTCGGTGAGGAGAGCCTTGGTCACCAGCTGCATGAGAACGGTGTTGTCGCCCTCGAAGGTCGCGAAGATGTCGACGTCCCCGCGCAGCGCCGTGAGCTCGTTCTCACTGATGTAGCCCGCGCCGCCGCATGCCTCCCGCGCCTCCTGCACCGCGCGGTTCGCGAACCAGGTCTGCATCGCCTTCATGCCGGCCGCGAAGGTCTCGAGCTCGCGCTGGTCCCGCTCGGAGCTGGGCTGGTCGCCCTGGACGTGCACGAGCGCCTCGATGAGGCGGTTCTGGGCGGCGCCGAACGCGTACGACCGCGCGATCAAGGGGAGCAGGCGCCGCTGATGGACCACGTAGTCGAGGAGAAGGACGCCGTCGGGGCGTCCGGGCGCCGGGAACTGCCGGCGACGGAGCGCGTGGCGGGTCGCGATCGAGAGGGCTCGCCGCGCGGCCATCGCACCTCCGCCCCCCACGCACACCCGTCCGCGCACGAGCGTGCCGAGCATCGTGAAGAAGCGCCTGTTCGGATCGGGGATGGGCGAGGAGTACACCCCGTCCTCCCCCACGCCGCCGTAGCGGTCGAGGAGCATCCGGCGGGGCACCCGCACCCGATCGAATCGGATGGTGCCGTTGTCGATGCCGAGCAGCCCGCCCTTGTGCCCGTGGTCGCCGGTCGTGACGCCGGGGAGATCCTCCCCTGCCTCGTCCCGGATGGGGACCAGGATGGTGTGCACCCCGTGGCGCTCGCCGTCGACCACCAGCTGTCCGAAGACCGCGGCCATCCGCCCGTCGCGTGCGGCGTTGCCGATGTAGGCCTTGGTGGCCGCCTCCGAGGGGGTGTGGACCTCGTACTCGTCGGAGGAGGGCAGGTACGTGACGGTCGTCTCGAGGCTCGCGACGTCGGAGCCGTGGCCGAGCTCCGTCATGGCGAAGCACCCGAGCAGCTCCATCGACGTGACGCCGGGCAGGAACGTGTCGTGATGCCAGGCCGTGCCCAGGTTGGTGATGGCGCCGCCGAACAGCCCGAACTGCACGCCCGACTTGATCGTGACGGACAGGTCGCACATGGCGAGCGTCTCGAAGGTGAGCGCGGCCTCGAGCGGCGAGGCGTGCGCACCCGCCCGGTCGGGCACGCCTGCCGAGCCGAAGCCGGCCTCCTGGAGCTCGAGCAGCCGGGCGAGCGTCCAGTCCCGCGACGCCTCGATGCCCAGCTCGGCCGGCCGCAGCGCGCCTGCTGCCGGGAACGTGGCGCGGGCCACGGAGCGCTCCGCCGCGTAGGGCCCGTCGAGCGCGATGCGGAGCGCGGCCCCGACGGTGGTGAGGCGCTCATGCGCGAGCGGGCTGGGCGTCTGGTCGGTCAACGTCATTGTCAACTCCTTCGGTTCAGGCAGGTTCGAGGCCGAGCGCGGGGCTGGGACTCAGCGCTCCGGTGAAGCCGGGCGCGAAGATCGCGGTGATGTGGGCCACCACGTCCGCACGCGGGGGGCGCGGCGAGGCGTCCATCCACTGGTCCGCCGCGGCCCTGATGAAGCCCACGAGGCCGTGGCCCCAGATCGATGCGGAGGACGCGTCCGCTCCCGTGCGCTCGAGATGGGCGCCGATCGCCGCCGAGACATGCGTGCCCATGATCGCGGGGAGGTTGCCCGCGGGGTCGGGCGCGCCCGCGGGGGTCGCCACCGGCACGGCGAGCACGAACCGGTAGATGTGCGGGTCCCGCTCCACCAGGCTCAGGTAGGCGTCCGCGAGGTCCCCGGCCATGCGCCCCAGGTCCTCCGTGTCGGTGAGCTCGAGCGCCGTCGTCAACCCCGCGTGGATGTACGCGTGGACGGACTCGACCACCGCGGCGTACAGGCCGGCCCGATCGCCGAAGTGCCGGTAGATGACGGTCTTGGAGGTGCCCGCGCGCGTCGCGATGTCCTCGAGCGCGACACCGGGCCCGTGGACGCGGATGGCGCGCAGCGCGTGGGAGACCAGCTCGCGGCGTCGATCGGCGCGATGCTGCTCCCACCTGGTATCCCGGCCATCGGAGGACATGCCCCGACTATATCCAGTACTCGAGGTATCTGCTACCTTCAGTATCGGATAACCACCGAATCCCCGGAGGAGACATGCACCACAAGGTCGTGGTCGTCGGAGGGAACCGCATCCCCTTCGCGAAGGCGGGAGGACCCTACGCACAGGCGTCCAACCATGACATGCTGACCGCCGCCCTGGACGGGCTCGTCGCACGCACGGGGTTGTCGGGCTCCCGCGTGGGCGAGGTCGCGGGCGGCGCGGTCCTCAAGCACCCCAACGACTTCAACCTGACTCGCGAGGCCGTGCTCAGCTCGGCGCTGTCACCGTCGACCCCCGCGTGCGACCTTCAGCAGGCCTGCGCGACGGGCCTCGAGACCACCATGTACATCGCGAACAAGATCGCCCTGGGGCAGCTGGACAGCGGCATCGCCGCCGGCGCCGACTCCGCCTCGGACGCTCCCATCGCGGTCAGCGACCCGCTGCGTCGGATCCTCCTGGAGGCCAGCCGTGCGCGCAGCGCGAAGCAGCGCATCGCAGCCTTCGCCAAGATCCGTCCGGGCCACCTTGCGCCGCTCGCACCGCGCGTCGCCGAGCCCCGCACCGGGCTGTCGATGGGTGAGCATCAGGCGCTCACCACCACCCGCTGGGGGATCACGCGCGAGGCCCAGGACGAGCTCGCGGCGGCGAGCCATCACCGGCTCGCCGAGGCGTGGGACCGGGGCTTCTTCGACGACCTGGTGACGCCGTACCTGCGCGTCGCGAAGGACGCGCTGCTCCGCCCCGACACGAGCGTCGAGCGCCTCGCCGCCCTCAAGCCCGCCTTCGGGGGCCCGGAGGGCACCATGACCGCGGGAAACTCCACCGCGCTGTCCGACGGCGCCGCGGCCACGCTGCTCGCCACCGAGGAGTGGGCGGCCGAGCACCACCTCACCCCGTGGGCGCGCATCGTCGACGCCGAGGTCGCCGCCGTCGACCACCCGGCTGGCGAGGACCTGCTGCTCGCGCCGGTGGGCGCCACCGGCCGTCTGCTCGCGCGGCAGGGCCTCACGGTCGCCGACATCGACCTGTTCGAGATCCACGAGGCGTTCGCCTCGACCGTCCTCGCGACGCTCGCCGCGTGGCAGGACGAGGACTACTGCCGCTCCCTCGGGCTGGACGGGGCGATCGGCACGCTCGACCGTGCGCGGCTGAACGTCACCGGCTCGTCTCTCGCCGTCGGCCACCCGTTCGCCGCGACTGGCGCCCGCATCGTCCCGACGCTCGCGAAGCTGCTCCACGAGCGCGGCCCCGGGTCGCGAGGGCTGATCTCCGTGTGCGCGGCCGGCGGCCAGGGCGTGGTCGCGATCCTGGAAGCGGTGTGATGAGCGCGCTCGAGAAGGCCTTCTACTCCCCCGTCGGGCGCAAGGTCGCCGCGAAGGCCGGGCTCGCCGAGCCTCCGCGCCTGCGCCGAGGCCGGGACTTCCCGCGCGGCCCGCTCGTGCTCGCCCCGCTCGGGCCCTCCACGCTCGTGGAGCGGACCCTCGCGCTCGTGGGCCGCGCGTTCGAGGCGCCCGTGGTCGATGCGGGCGAGGAGGCCCCGGGCTACGGCGACCGGATCGGGGCGCTCATCGTGGACGCGACCGACGTGTCCACGGTCGCCGAGCTCGAGGGCCTCCGTGCGGTCCTGCGGCCCGCCGTGCGCGGCGTCGAGCGCTCGGGACGCATCATCGTGGTCGCGCGGCCCGGTGGCGCCGGGGGCGGCTGGGAGGCCGATGCTGTCGCACGAGCCCTCGACGGCATCAACCGGACGGTCGCGAAGGAGCTGCGGGGCGGTGCGACCTCGACGCTGATCTACGTGCACCAGGGCGCGACCCCCGCGGACCTGGTGTCGACGCTCGGCTTCGTGCTCCAGGGACGCAGCGCATTCGTCGACGGGCAGGCGTGGCACGTGCGACCCGCCTCGACTCCCGAGGCGTCGCTCGCCGAGCGTCCCCTCGAGGGCAGGATCTGCGTGGTGACGGGTGCGGCCCGAGGCATCGGCGCCGCGATCGCGCGCACGCTCGCGCGCGACGGCGCCGTCGTGGTCGCCGTCGACATCCCCCAGGCGGGCGAGGGGCTCGCCGCGGTCGCGAACGAGATCGGTGGGACCGCGCTCCAGCTCGACATCACGGCGGACGATGCGGGCGCGCGCATCGCGGCGCACGTCGCCGCGCGGGGCGAGAGGATCCACGCGATGATCCACAACGCCGGCATCACGCGCGACAAGATGCTCGTCAACACCGATGCCGCCCGTTGGGGCGCGGTCGTGGACGTCAACCTCGCGGCTCAGATGCGCATCAACGAGGTGCTGCTCGCCCCCGACATGCCCGGCGGCATGGCTGACGACGGCCGCATCATCGGCGTCGCCTCGACGTCGGGGCTCGCGGGCAACAAGGGGCAGACCAACTATGCGGCCTCGAAGGCCGGCGTGGCGGGCCTGGTGATCGCGATGGCCCCCGACCTCGGCGCGCGCGGGATCACGGTCAACGCCGTCGCGCCGGGCTTCATCGAGACCGACATGACGGCCAAGATCCCGTTCGTGCAGCGCGAGGTGTTCCGCCGCAGCAACAGCCTCAGCCAGGGCGGCAGCCCCGTCGACGTCGCCGAGACCATCGGGTACCTCATCGATCCCGCATCGAGAGGCGTGACCGGCCAGGTGGTGCGCGTCTGCGGTCAGAACCTGGTCGGCGCGTGATGCCCGCCGCGGATGCGCGCGCTGTCGAGACGCTCGACACGCTCCCCGCGATGGGGACCGCCTTCGCACGCGCGCTCGTGCCTGCCCGCAAGGGCGAGGCGCGGGTCCCGTCCCACGCGGTCCGCGTCGACGGCGTCCGGCAGGACCTCGACCGGCTCGCGGCGTACACGCGGGTGTGCGGCTACACGCTGCGCGACGCGGTGCCCGCGACGTGGATCCACGTGCTCACCTTCCCGCTCCACGTGAGCCTGCTGGGCGACCGCCGGTCCTCCGTGCGCCTGGTCGGCGCGGTGCATGCGTCCAACGCGATGACCCTGCACCGTCCGGTCGCCTCCGACGAGCGTCTCGCGCTCGAGGTCCATGCGGAGGCGCTCCGTCCGCACGCGCGTGGCGCGATGCTCGATCTGGTGGGCACGGCCCGCGTCGACGGCGAGACCGTGTGGGAGGGCGTGAGCACCTACCTCGTCGCGGGCCTGCGGGCGCCCGGCGAGCCTGTCCCGGTCCCCCGGGAGCCGTTCGAGCCGCACGCGCCGCAGGCCGTGTGGCGCCTCGCGCCCGATCTGGGGCGCCGCTACCGCGCGGTCTCGCACGACCCGAACCCGATCCACACCAACCGTGCCGCGGCGAAGGCCTTCGGCTTCGCGCGGCCGATCATCCACGGGATGTGGACGCACGCACGCGCCCTCGCCGCGCTCGAGGGACGCTTCGGGGACGCCTACAGCACCCACGTCTCCTTTGTGAAGCCCGTGCTGCTGCCGGCGACCATCGGCTTCCGCGCCACCGCCGTCGACGCCGGCCTCGACGCGGCGGTCACCACGCGCGATGGCGTGAAGCCGCACCTCCTCATGAGCGTCCGCAGCGCGTCGTAGTCGCGCGGTACCGCCCGGACAGGGAACAATCGTCCCCGAAACAGATCCGCCCATCGATGAGGATGTGACGCCATGTCCCCCCACGCCCGCCCCGCCCACGACCCCGTCGGCGGCGAGGACCGACCCTGGTACCAGTACTACGGCCCGGGCGTCCCGCGAGCCATCGAGCCCGTCGAGGACCGGTCCCTGGGCGAGATGGTGGCGCGCGCCGCGCACGAGCACGGCGACAACGTGGCGTTCTCCAACCTGGGAGGCACGCTCACCTTCCGTCAGGTCGACCAGCTCGCGACCCGCTTCGCGGCGTTCCTCCAGCAGGACCTGGGCCTCGCCAAGGGCGACCGCATCGTGATCCAGATGCCGAACCTGCTCCAGTACCCGGTCGCGCTCTACGGCGCGCTCCGCGCGGGGCTCATCGTGGTCAACGCGAACCCGCTGTACACGTCGCGGGAGATGGAGGGCGTGTTCCGCGATGCCAAGCCGCGCGCGATCGTGGTCATGGCCAACTTCGCGGACAAGGTGGCCGGCATCCTCGGCGCGACGAGCATCGAGCACGTGATCATCACGCAGGCGGGCGACCTGCTCCCCCAGCCCAAGCGGGCCCTCACCAACTTCGTGGCCGCCAAGATCAAGAAGATGGTGCCCGAGTACCACCTGCCCGAGGCGATCGGCTTCCGTGCCGCGCTCGCACGGGGGCGCGGCCGCACGCTCGCCGCGCCCGAGCTCACGCAGGACGACGTCGCCTTCCTGCAGTACACCGGCGGCACCACGGGCGGCGCGAAGGCCGCGGTGCTCACCCACGGCAACCTCCTGGCCAACCAGGAGCAGTTCATGGCGCAGATCCGGAACACGCTCGGTGAGGAGCGGCAGTCCGTGATCATCGCGGCCCTGCCGCTCTACCACGTGTTCTCCCTCACGGTGAACTGCATCGGATTCTTCAAGTTCGGCTCGCACAACGTCCTCATCACCAACCCGCGCGACCTCAAGGGCTTCGTCAAGACGCTGGACGCCACCAAGCCCGACGGCCTGATCCTGGTGAGCACCCTCGCGGGCGGCCTGCTCGACACGGAGGGCTTCGCGGACGTCGACTTCGGCCGGCTCAAGCTCACGGTCGGCGGTGGCATGGCCGTGCGCTCGGCGGTCTCCGACCGCTGGAAGCGCGTGACCGGCCACGACATCACGGAGGGCTACGGCCTCACCGAGGCGTCCCCCGTGGTGTCGGTCAACCCGACCCACATGCCGCCGCGCATCGGCACCATCGGCGTGCCGCTGCCCTCGACGGACGTGCGCATCGTCGACGACGAGGCCAGGCCGCTGCCGCTGGGCGAGCGGGGCGAGCTCGCGGTCCGGGGCCCGCAGGTGATGCGCGGCTACTGGAACAACGACGCGGAGACGGCGCGCGTCCTCACCGAGGACGGCTGGCTCCTCACGGGCGACATCGCGGTGGAGGACGAGGACGGCTTCTTCCGCATCGTCGACCGCAAGAAGGAGATCATCGTCTGCGGAGGCTTCAACGTCTACCCCGGCGAGATCGAGGACGCCGCGATGCTGCACCCGCTGGTGGTCGAGGCGGGCGCGATCCCGATCCCGAACGAGCACTCCGGGGAGGTCCCCAAGCTGTTCGTGGTCCGACGCGACGACACGCTGACCGAGGACGCGCTGCGGGCGTTCCTCAAGGAGCGGCTCACGGGGTACAAGCGCCCGCGCGTCATCGAGTTCATCGACGTGCTTCCCAAGAACAACGTGGGCAAGGTGCTGCGCCGGGAGCTGCGCGAGCTCGAGGCGTCCCGCTCGGAGGACGCGGACGCATCGTGATGCTCGCGGCGGCGCTCGCCACCGCTCTGGACGATGCGCGGCACGGGCCGACCGGCGACGTCACGCAGGTGTATCCCGCGCTCGCGGCGATCGAGCCCGCGCTCCTCGCCGCGGCGGTGCGTCCGCTTGCCGGCGCGGCGGTGGAGGTCGGTCATGCGGACGCGCGCTTCATCCTCATGAGCGTCGCCAAGCCGTTCACGCTGGCGCTCGCGGTCGACGCGCACGGCGCGGACCACGTGCTCGCACGCACGGGTCTCGAGGCGACGGGGCTGCCGTTCAACGATCCCGCAGCGATCACCGGCGCCGCCGACGGTCGCACCAACCCCATGGTCAACCCTGGCGCGATCACCGTCTCGAGCCTGCTGAGCGAGGACGCGATCCGAGACGGGTTGTCCCGCTTCGCGGGCCGTCCGCTGGCCGCGGACGCCGTCATGGTCGAGGCGATCCAGGCCACCAACCACCGCAACAGGCTCCTGGCGGGCCTGCTCGACTCGAGAGGCCTGCTCGCCGCGCCGATCGAGGATGCGCTGCACCGGTACACCTTGCAGTCGTGCATGGGTCTCACCATCGGCGACCTCGCGCGCATGGGCGCGGTGCTGGCCGCCGGCGGCGTCGACCCCGTCACCGGTGCGCGGGTGGTGAGCGCGCACGCAGCCGAGGTCGCTGTGCGTGCGATGGCGCTCGCGGGCCTCTACGAGGCGACCGACTCCTGGATGGAGCGGATCGGGCTTCCCGCCAAGAGCGGCATCGCAGGGGGCCTGGTGATGGGCGCTCCGGGCCGGGGCGCGCTTGCCGCCTACTCCCCCGGCTTGGACATCACCGGCAACCCGGTGCGCGCGCAGGTGGTCGCCGGCGCCATGGCACCCCTGCTCGCGCCGCGCTGACCCGGTTCAGCGCCCCTTCAGCCCCGCCCACTCCACGGCATGCCCCGCCGCGAGCGAGGCGGTCACGTCGAGCACGCGCTGGTTGAGGCTGCCGCGGAAGGCGAGCGACAGGTCGCGCTGCGCGTTGTCGAAGGGCCCGTCCACCAGCACGTCCACCAGCTCGAGGAGCTCGCGCTTGTCGCCGGGCTCGGCCATGAGCTGCTCGAAGGTGTACCCGGTCCAGCACCACACGTCCTTGCCCGGGAGCTCGGCACGCATGCGCCGTACCACGGCGAGGCAGGTGCCGGTGTTGAGGAAGGGCTCGCCGCCCAGCAGCGAGAGCCCCTGGACGGCCTCGTGGCGGAGGTCGCCCAGGATGCGGTCCTCCAGGTCCTCGGTGAAGCGCTCGCCGCAGCGGAAGCTCCACGCGTCCTCGTTGAAGCAGCCTTCGCACGCGAAGAGGCATCCGCTCACGTAGAGGCTGCACCGCACCCCCTCGCCGTCCACGAACACGAACGGCTTGTAGTCGGCGACGAATCCCTGGCTGACCTTCGCGGCCTGCCAGGTGTCGCGCACGGGGGCGCGGTGCATCGGCGTCAGCGCTCCGGGACGGTGAGCCGGTCGACCAGGGCGGGAGGCACGCGCACATCGCCGGGGAGGTGCTTGACGCGTGCCGCGATCTCCTGGTGGCGGCCGTGGACCATCGGTCGCTGCTGCGGGTTGCCCAGGTACCCGCACGTGCGCTTGACCACATCGCACGTGCGCGGGTCCTCGTTGCCGCACGCCGGGCAGGCGAAGCCGCGCGCCGTGGGGTCGAAGTCGCCGGCGTACCCGCACTCGAAGCAGCGGTCGATCGGCGTATTGGTGCCCAGGTAGCCCACGCGGTCGTAGGCGTAGTCCCAGACCGCCTCGAGCGCCTTCGGGTTCTGCTGCAGCACGGGGTACTCGCAGTAGTGGATGAAGCCGCCCGACGTGTGCTGCGCGTACTCGGCCTCGAAGTCGAGCTTCTCGAACGGCGTGGGGTTCTTGCGCACGTCGTAGTGGAACGAGTTGGTGTAGTAGTCCTTGTCGGTGATGTCCTTCACCGAGCCGAAGCGCTCCTTGTCGAGCCTGCAGAACCGGTCGGTCAGGCTCTCGGAAGGCGTCGAGTACACGCTGAAGTGGTACCCGGTCGCCGCCTTCCACGCCGCGGCGCGCTCGCGCAGGGTCCGCAGCACCCGCAGGGTGAGCTCCTTCGCCTCGGGGTCGGACTCCCACTCGCCGCCGAAGAACGCCGCCGCGACCTCGTACAAGCCGATGTACCCGAGCGACACGGTCGCGCGTCCGTCGCGGAACAGGGTGTCGACCTCGTCGGCCGGGCCGAGCCGCTTGCCGAAGGCGCCGTGGATGTACAGGATCGGCGCGTTGCCGGGCACGGCCTCCTTGCACCGCTCGATGCGGAACGTCAGCGCATCGTGCATCGTCTCGAGGCGCTCGTCGAGCAGCCGCCAGAAGACCTCCTGGTCGCCGGCCGCCTCGAGCGCGATGCGCGGCAGGTTGAGCGTCACGACGCCGAGGTTCATGCGCCCCTCGACCACGTCGTCGCCGTCCGCGTCCTCCCAGCCCTGCAGGAAGGAGCGGCACCCCATGGGGGCCTTGAACGAGCCGGTGAGCTCGACGATCTTGTCGTAGCTCAGCACGTCCGGGTACATACGCTTGGTGGCGCACTCGAGGGCGAGCTGCTTGACGTCGTAGTTCGGGTCGTCCTCCCGGAGGTTGAGGCCGCGCTTCACCGTGAACAGCAGCTTGGGGAAGATCGCGGTGCGACCCTCACGCCCCAGGCCCCGGATGCGGATCTGGAGGATCGCCTTCTGGATCTCGCGCTCGTACCAACCGGTGCCGAGCCCGAAGCCGATCGACGTGAAAGGCGTCTGCCCGTTGGACGTGAAGAGCGTGTTGATCTCGTACTCGAGCGACTGCATCGCGTCGTAGATGTCCTTGCGCGTCTTGTCCTGCACGTAGGCCTCGCGGCGCGCCGGATCGTCGATCCACTCCGCGGCGTCCCGCTCGTGCTTGGCGCGGTTGAGCGCGGCGTACGGGGCCAGCAGCTCGTCGATGCGGTTGACGGTGCAACCGCCGTACTGGCTCGACGAGACGTTGGCGATGATCTGCGAGATCTGGGCCGTCGCGGTCTGGATCGACCGGGGCGGCTCGACCTGCGCGTTGCCGATGCGGAAGCCGGTGGACAGCATCGTGTGGAAGTCGATGAGGCAGCAGTTGGTCATGGGCGCATACGGGTGGTAGTCGAGGTCGTGGTAGTGGATGTCGCCCTTCTGATGCGCGTTCGCCACGTGCGCGGGGAGCATGCGCAGGCCGATCGCCTTGCCGACCATGCCCGCGGTGAGGTCGCGCTGGGTGTTGTAGACCTCGGCGTCCTTGTTCGCGTTCTCATGGACCACGGCCGAGTCCTTGCTCATCAGGCGCGTGATCGAGTGGTTGAGATCCATCGCCTTGGAGCGCGCGAAGTCGCGGTCGACGCGGTAGTCGATGTAGGCGCGGGCGACCTCGTACTCCCCCGCCTCGAGAAGCTCATGCTCGACCACGCTCTGGATCTCGTAGATCTTGACCGCGCCGGAGTAGCGCGACGCGAGCTCGGCGTCGATGCGCGACACGAGCGCGTCGACAGCCTGCTCATGCGCAGGCGCGAGCTCGCCGTGCACGGCGGCGAAGGCCTTCGCGAGCGCGGCGCCGATGCGGCGGTCGTCGAAGAGGAGCGTGCGCCCGTCGCGCTTCACCACGCGCAGGGCGGTAGCGTTCTCCCCGTTCCTCGCGGTGGTCGTGCGCTCCTGCTCCGTGATGCTCATGGCGGCTCCCCTTCGTGTCCCGTGATGCCCGCCGGCCTCGCAGGCCGGCCCCGTCGCGCAGCCGCCACCACAAGATGTAGTGGTGTGGGCTATGGATCAACACTAGATCTCGTGGTCGGGACGGCCTGGGCCCTAGGTCCCATCCGGCGTCCCGCCAGCGCCCGTCCACCGCGACACATGCACACATGCGCGCCCCAGATCCATGCAGGAATGTCGCGCCCATCGGCGTGTCGCGCGCACAGAGGCGCCGGAGTGAGACGGAATTCACACTCAATTCCCAGGATCGGGCCCACGCGGGCGACTCCCCTGGTGCCGCCGGGTACCGGCGGGGGTACCACCCGGGCGCGGCGGCAGCCTCCACCCCTCGGGGACGATGTGCGCATCGCGGCGTCGCATAGCGCAGTTATGGTTCTGCGAGTGCCTGGACGGCCTACCGCTGCTGGTGGCCACGCGCCCCGCAGCGCCGTCCGAGGCCAGTCCTTGTCGCCTGCCCTGGAGATCCGTGCGCCAGAACCGTAAGAGCCTCACCTGGCAGACCGCGTCCACGTTCGCGGTCTGCTGCTTCCTCGGCGGAGTCGCCGTGTCCCTCGGCGTGCACGAGCACCGCGTGGGCGCGGCCGTGGAGCAGGCGCGCGAGCAGGCGCGCGTGCTCGACGAGGAGCGCACCAAGCTCGAGGAGACGCTTGCGAAGGCCCGTGAGGTGTCGGAGGTGTCCGGCGCCGTCTCGGACGAGCAGGTGGTGGCCGAGGCTGCCGCGCAGCTCACCCAGGCAGCGAGCGCCGCGGCGTACGCCGCCGAGCAGCACAACATCACGGTGAGCGCGGCGGTCGTCGCGCCGCCGACGTTCCTCAACCCCGAGGCCAGCACGTCCACGCTCCGCGGCCCCTACGCCACGTCGCCCGTCCTCACCGTCGATGCGACCGCGGTGCTCGACGAGGTCGAGGACATCGAGGCCGACGGCACGACCTCGGCCTCCGCCGAGCCCACCACCTCGCCGAGCACGGAGCCGAGCGCCTCCGCCTCCGCCACGCCCGAGGCCTCCGCGAGCACCGAGGCCTCCGCGGAGCCCGAGGCCGACGAGGCGAGCCCGGAGACCGCGCCGACATCGGCGGAGGAGGCCGAGGCCCTCGCGCAGATCGTCGACGAGGCCGAGGTGGCCCAGGTCCTCCGGGGCGAGGTCGACGACCTCGAGACGGTCGCCGCCACGGTCGCGCGCCTCGAGCAGGCCACGGCCCAGCTCGACGACGCGACGCGACGCATCGAGGGCACCACGGCCGTCCTGGAGGCCGCCACGGCGGAGGCCACGCTCGAGCTGGCGAACGTCTCGCTGGACAAGCGCATCGACTCGGTGGAGGCCCTCGCGGACGCCGCCACGTCCATGGTCGACGCCGTCGACGGCAAGGTGGTCGACGACTCGGCCATCACGGACGTGACGCAGGCGCGCAAGGCCCTGCAGGAGCTCAAGAGCAGCGACGTGGACCGCGACGACGCGGAGGCGGTCGAGGCGCTCAAGGCCAGCATCGTGGACGCTGTCGACACCCTCGAGCAGACCGAGGAGGCGCTCTACGACTCGCACCAGGCGTGGGTGAAGAAGGAGAACAAGCGGCGCGACGCCGTGAACGCCGAGCGCACCGCGGCCTACGAGGCCGCCGTGGAGGCGGCCTACGACGCCCTCACCGC
Source organism: Demequina gelatinilytica (assembly GCF_000971115.1). Taxonomy (GTDB): domain Bacteria; phylum Actinomycetota; class Actinomycetes; order Actinomycetales; family Demequinaceae; genus Demequina; species Demequina gelatinilytica. The sequence continues at coordinate 162,621 of NZ_BBLV01000007.1, forward strand.
GGACTACCGGACCGCCGCCAACCTCCGCCAAAGCGGCTGGTCCGGCGCTCCGACCGGCGCGTCGTACAGCAACGGCTACCTCCCGAGCAGCAGCCTCTGCACGCTCTCGTTCGCGAGCGGCCAGACCCTCCAGTGCTCGGCCGCCAAGGCCCTCGAAGCGGCGGACGACGACTACTACGCCCAGACCGGCAGCCACCTCGGGATCGTGTCGTCGTACCGGTCCTACTCCGCGCAGGTCGCCACCAAGGCCTCACGCGGCTACTTCGCGGCAGCGCCCGGCTCGTCGAACCACGGCTGGGGCATGGCGGCGGACTTCTCGCCGGCCTCGGCCACGTGGATGCGCACCCACGGCGAGGACTACGGATGGGTCCATCCGACGTGGGCACGTCCGGGCGGCAGCAAGCCGGAGTCCTGGCACCTCGAGTTCGTGGCGCCCGGCGTCGAGGTCTCCCTGCCCGACGAGCCGAACATGCTGGCGCACGTCAAGAGCTCGCTGACCGCGTGACCGAGGGCGGAGCGTGCGCCGTCAGGAATCGAGCGCGCGCACGCTCCGGCCGAGCCCTGCGTCGAGCATCGCGCCCGTCGCGCACATGACCGCGTCCGCACCCGCGGCGCGGTAGGACGCGTAATGGGACGCGTCGAGCACGCCTCCCACGCCGACGATCGCGAAGGCTTGCCCGAGCTCCTCGCGGTGCCGTGCGAGCCGCTGCGTCATCTCGAGGCCCGCCCACCGGATCGCGTCGCCGCACACGCCCGCGACCTCCCGTCCCTCGCCGGGCAGCGCCGGGCCGCCATCCCTGTCGACCAGCCGAGCCGGCAGGGTGTTGATGGCCGCATACCCGTCGACGATGCCGGCCGTCGCCTCCACGAAGGCGCGCAGTGCCGCATCGTCGCGGAAGTACGCGAGCTTGAGCACCAGCGGCAGGTCGCCGATCGCGTCCTTGACCGCGCCCGCGATCCGCGCGACCGCAGCGGTGTCGAAGCACAGGAGAGCGCCGGTGCCCTCGTTGGGGCAGCTGAGGTTCATCTCGAGCACGCGCGCGCCCGTCTCCGCCACGAGCCGGGCGGTCGCCGCGTGGTCGGCCGTGTACGCAGCCATGCCGCCCGAGCGCTGCCGTGTGCCCTGGAACGACGCGAGCAGCAGCTGGCCGTCCCCTGCCGCGGCCACGGCCTGCGCCATGTCCGGCTGCCAGGCGTCGGGGTCCTGCGACGGCACGCCGAACGAGTTCGAGATGCTCGTCGCGTGCTCGAGCTCCGAGTCGGCGAGCAACGGCTCGGCACGGTCCGCCTCGAGCCGTCCACGGACATGGACCGCGAGGGTGTTGGGGAACGGATGCGAGGCGTGCGCCGCGCTGCGGACCGTCTTGTAGGCCGCGATGTCGAAGCCGTGCCTCAACGCGGCGGTGGTGTACGCGGAATCGAGCAGCGGGCCGGCGGCGATGCCGAACGGGCTGTGGAGCATCTCGCCCAGGAAGGCATGACGCGGAGGCGCCTCCGGCACGGGCACACCGGGTCCGGCCATGGGCCCCGAGGGGCCGTGCGCGAGGTTGTGCTCGTAGGACTGTCGGGGGTCGTAGCACCAGGTCACAGTGCCCGAGGCTAGCCCCGCCCACGGCGTCGGGGCGGGGACCTTCGGCCGCCGGCCGCTCCCGGCCAATCCTGAGCCGTCTCCCAGCAGAACCACCGGGCTCGCTCCCTAGGGTCGCCTCCATGAGCACCTCGCCCCGCACGCCCCGCACGCCCCGCACGCGCCGACGCCGCCTGCGCACCGTCATCGCGTCGATCGCGGCCCTGCTCGCGCTCGTGGCAGGCGTGGTCGGCTGGGCGCTCGACCGCTACGTGATCGACCATGTCGAGATCGCCGACGCGTCGGCGTACGAGGCGGCGCTGAGCGAGGACGCAGGGACGGCTGAGAGCGCCACCGACGAGGCCGCGGGCGAGGCGCAGATCAGCCTCTCGCAGCACACGTACGGCACCGGCGACGACGCGGCGACCTACTACGTGGCGGATATCGAGATGACGGACATCACGCAGCTCCGCTCCGCCTTCGCGGAGGACGCCTTCGGCGAGAACATCATCGCCGACCCCTCCGAGATCGCCGAGGAGGTGGGCGCGGCGCTCGCGATCAACGGCGACTACTACGGCTTCCGCTCGGACGGCATCGAGATCCGCAACGGCGTCGTCTATCGCGACGAGCCTGCGCGCGAGGGCGCCGTGATCTACAGGGACGGCACCATGGAGGTGTACGACGAGACGACCACGAGCGCCCAGGAGCTTCTCGACGCCGGCGCCTGGCAGACGCTCTCGTTCGGGCCCGCTCTGGTCGACGACGGCAGCATCGTCGACGGGATCGACCAGGTCGAGGCGGACACCAACGTCGGCAACCACTCGATCCAAGGGGATCAGCCCCGCACCGCGATCGGGATGATCGAGGCGAACCACTACGTCCTGGTGGTCGTCGACGGACGCTCGGACTCGAGCGCAGGCGTCACCCTCGACGAGCTCGCGCAGATCATGATCGACCTGGGCGCCACGGAGGCGTACAACCTCGATGGCGGCGGCTCCTCCACGATGGTGAGCGACGGCGACGTGGTCAACGTGCCGGGCGGACGCGGCCACGAGCGCGGCACGTCCGACATCCTGTGGGTGGGCTGAACGATGTGGGTGCTCATCGCCGCCTACGAGCCCGGCCCACGCCTGGTGGAGCTCGTCGACGCGTTGCGACCCCGTCACCGCGTCCTCGTGGTCGACGACGGGTCCGGTCAGGCGTTCGCGGCGGTCTTCGCAGCTGCGGCCCACGCGGGCGCGCACGTGCTCGCGCATGACGCCAACCAGGGCAAGGCCGCTGCCTTGCGGACCGGCATGGCGTGGCTTCACCGCCACCACCCCACCGAGGCCCTCGTGTGCGCCGACTCCGACGGTCAGCATCGTCCCGACGACATCGAGGCGGTGGCGCGCGTGCTCGCGGACCGCGAGGCATCCGGCCTGCAGCCCGCACTTGTGCTCGGAGCCCGAGGGTTCGACGGCGAGGTCCCGCTGCGCTCCCGCGTGGGCAACCGCACCGTGTCCGCCGCGACCGCGATGGTGACCGGGCTGCGCCTCGACGACACGCAGACGGGGCTGCGCGGCTACCCCGCAGCCCTGGTGCCCTGGGCGATCGGCGTGCACGGCGAGCGGTTCGCCTACGAGATGCGCGTGCTGCTCGAGGCGTCGCGTGCGGGGATCCCGGTGGTCGAGGTCCGCATCGGGACGGTCTACCTCGACGGCAACGTCGGCTCGCACTTCCGGCCCGTCGCCGACTCCCTCCGCGTGCTCGCGCCGGTCGCCGTCTTCGCGGCCTCCTCGCTCGGCGCCTTCGCGCTCGACACCGCGGTGCTGCTCGCGCTGGCGGATCTGACAGGCTCGCTCGCCGTGGCGGTGGTGGGAGCTCGCCTCCTCTCGGGCTCCGTGAACTTCCTCATCAACCGCCGCGCGGTGTTCGCCTCGCGAGACTCCGTCGCGCGCGAGGCCTCCCGGTATCTCGCGCTGGCGCTCGCGCTGGTCGGAGCGAGCTACGTGTCCCTCACGCTTCTCACGGCGCTCGGCACGCCGCTCCTGCTCGCGAAGGTCACGACCGACGTGGGGCTGTGGGCGCTCTCGTTCGGCATCCAGCGCGCCGTGGTGTTCGGGCGCCGCGCGCCGAGCGCCCGTCGCACCGCTCTCGTGTCGACGTCCACGGCCAAGCCGATGCCGAAGTGAAGACACGCGCGAAATTGGACCAAGCAAGCGCCACGGTTTGGTAAAGTCTCGAAGCGTGAGCAAAGACGCCACGATCCGCATCCTGCGCCTCTTCGGCGCGTCCGTGATCGCGTCCGCCCTGGGGTTCCAGGCATGGGCCGATCTCACCTTCGGCACGTTCACCTGGGGACAGCTGCCGGGGTACTTCACGCCGCTCGCGAACCTCGCCGGGATCATCGCGCTGCTGGCCTCCGCACGCGTCACCAGGCCCGAGCGACGGTGGGTGACCCTGCTGCGCGTGAACTCGGCGACCTACCTGGTGGTGGTCGGCGCGGTCTACTGGGCGCTGCTCGCGCCGTACACCACGCCGTACTTCCCCTGGGCGAACGCCGTGCTCCACGGCGGCGCGGGCGCCATCCTGGTCGCCGACTGGGTCCTCATCGGGGGACGCAGGCGCCTGCCGCTCGGCACGCTCTGGAGCGTCCTGAGCCTTCCCGCCATCTGGGTGTCGTACCTGTTCGTACGCGCCTTCCTCGACGGATGGGTCCCCTACCCGTTCCTGGATCCGGCCCGCGGCGCGGCCGCGATCGTCGCCACCCTCGGTGCGATCTCCGCGGTCGGCCTCGCCGTCTCGGGGCTGCTGCGCGTGCTCGCGGTGCTGCGGCCGGCCACGTTCTGGCCCGGGCCCGCACGGCGCACGGCGGTCGCCACCGTCCCGCCGCGCACGCGCGACGGCGCTTCGGTACGTTGAGGACGGGAGGGTGCACCTGATCACGCGTACCTGAGGAGGACGGTGATGGAGCTCGACGCCCACGCTGGCACCGACGACTTCGACGACTTCGCGACACCGTGGTTCCGGCTCCCCGACGGGGCGATGACGCCGGACATGGCCTACCAGATAGTCCACGACGAGGCCATGCTCGACGGCAACGCACGCCTCAACCTCGCGACCTTCGTAGGCACGTGGATGGACGAGCATGCGAACCGGCTCTACGCCGAGACCGTCGACAAGAACATGATCGACAAGGACGAGTACCCGAAGACGGCGGAGATCGAGACACGCTGCTGGCGGATCCTCGCCGACCTGTGGCACGCGCCCGATCCCTCGCACGCGATCGGCACCTCGACCATCGGCTCCTCCGAGGCCGCGATGCTCGCCGGCCTCGCACTCATGCGGCGCTGGCGCGCCCGGCGCCAGGCGGAGGGTCTCCCGATCGACCGGCCCAACCTGGTGATGAGCTCCGCCGTCCAGGTGTGCTGGGAGAAGTTCTGCAACTACTGGGATGTCGAGATGCGGCTCGTGCCCGTCTCGCTCGAGCACCCCACGCTCGACGGCACCGACCTCGAACGCTGGGTGGACGAGCGGACCATCGGCGTGGTGGCCATCCTCGGCGTCACGTACACCGGCGTGTACGAGCCCGTCGCGGCCATCGCCGCGGCCCTGGACCGCCTCCAGGCCGCAACCGGGCTCGACGTGCCCATCCACGTCGACGGCGCCTCGGGCGCCATGGTCGCGCCGTTCGTGCAGCCCGACCTCGTCTGGGACTTCCGACTCGACCGGGTGGTCTCCATCAACACCTCGGGCCACAAGTACGGGCTCGTCTACCCCGGCCTCGGCTGGGCGGTCTGGCGCTCCGAGGAGCACCTTCCGGAGGACATGATCTTCCGCGTGAGCTACCTGGGCGGCGACATGCCGACCCTCGCGCTCAACTTCTCCCGTCCGGGTGCGCAGGTGCTGCTCCAGTACTACCTGTTCCTGCGGCTCGGACGGGAGGGCTACACCGCGGTGCACTCGCACACGCGCGCGGTCGCGATGGAGGTGGCACGGCAGATCGCCGCGATGGGCCCGTTCGAGCTGGTGAGCGACGGCAGCGACATCCCGGTCTTCGCGTACCGCCTCAAGGACGGGTACACGGACAACTGGACGCTGTACCACCTGTCCGACCGGCTACGTGCGCGCGGCTGGCAGGTGCCGTCCTACCCGATGCCCGAGGACCTCCAGGAGGTGACGGTCCAGAGGCTCGTGATCCGCCGTGGGAGACGCGCCCTGAGCCGGGACTTCCTCGAGGACATGCGGGCATGCGTGGAGTACCTCGAGGCGCTGTCCGGGCCGATCCCGATCGAGCGTGAGGGCTCCGCCTTCCACCACTAGCGGGACGATGCGGGCACCGTCGCCGCGGGACGGACCAGCACGGCGGCGGCCAGGAAGCACAGCGCCCCCAGGAACGTCCCCAGGTTCGCCCAGAACAGGCTCACGAACGTGTCCGTCGCCGGCATCACGTACGCGCCGACGGCCGACGCGCCGAAGGCGAGGGACCCGAGCATCGTGAGCCATGCGGCCCCGGGGGTACGGGCGTCGAGCCGCCACAGCTCGTGACGCCGACGCACCGCCGCGAGAGCGAGCGCACCGGACACGAGGAACGCCGCCGAGCCCCATGCATCCGAACGCCATCCGGCGCCCACGGCGTCAGGGGTGCGCACAGCGGCGAGGAGCGCCGCGAGCGTGCTGACGTTGAAGAGCACCGTGCCGAAGGACTGCACCGCCGCCGACCACCAGTCGTACGCATCGGCGCGCGCCGCACCCGCGCGAGGCGGGCGGCGACCGCTCAGCAGCAGCTGGATCGCGCCCGCGCCGGTGAAGCAAAGCGAGCCGATGAAGAAGGTCGCCCCCGTCGCCACCGCGCCGACGGCATCGGAATACCACGGGAGCGCGCCGAGCGCGAAGAGGAGCGAGCCGACCGCGAAGCCCCAGGCCTCCGCGCGCAGGCGGATGTACCTGCGATGGGAGGTGCCTGCGGGGTCGGCCGACATGCCTCCTACGCTACGGCCGACCCGCCGCGCCGCGCCGGGTGGGGCCACGTTCGCTCTCCCAACGGGTAACCGGGCCCGTCGCGACCCCGGAGACGCCACGGCCCCGGCCCCCTCACGGGAGACCGGGGTCGTCGTCCTCGCGTCAGCCGTTCAGGAGCGCCGCGGCGCGGCGCGCGCCCTCGCCGAGCGACTCGAGCTTCGCCCACGCGATCTGCGGGTGGATGCGGCCGCCGAGCCCGCAGTCGGTCGAGGCGACCACGTTCTCCGGTCCCACGATCTCCGCGAAGCGCACGATGCGGTCCGCGACCAGGTCGGGGTGCTCGACCACGTTGGTCGCGTGGCTGACGACGCCCGGCAGCAGCGTGGTCCCCGCGGGAAGATCGACGTCGCGCCACACCTTCCACTCGTGCTCGTGGCGCACGTTCCCCGCCTCGAACGAGATCTCGGCCGCGTCGATCTGCGCGACGAGGTCGACGATGTGGCGCAGTTCGAGGTCCGTGGTGTGAGGGCCGTGCCACGATCCCCAGCACAGGTGGATCCGGACCTGCTCGCGCGGCAGGCCGGCGATGGCGTGGTTGATCGCGTCGATGCGCGTCTGGATGAATGCGCGGTAGTCGGCCACCGTGGGCTCGGGGTTGATCTGGTCCCAGCTCTCCGCGAGGGACGGATCGTCGATCTGCACGGTCAGGCCCGCGTCGACGATCGCCTTGTACTCCTCGCGCATCACGTCGGCCCACGCCCAGATGTGCTCCTCCTCGGTGGCGTAGTAGGAGTTGCCGATGCGCGCTGCGCTGCCAGGAGCGAGCGAGGTGATGAACCCCGTCTCGAGGCCGGCAGCGTCGAGACCGGCACGCAGGTTCGCGATGTCCGACGCGATCGCGTCCTGGCCGCGGTAGGTCAGCGGGGCGACGGCCTCGGGCCAGAACGGCGGCTCGCCCATGAGCACGCCCGACGTCGGGTCGAAGTAGGCGGCGGCGAAGCGGACCCAGTCGCGGCGGTCCTCCATCGTCGTCAGGTGGACATTCCCGGGTGACGAGCGCACAGGCTGAGGGCGGGGCGCGTCCTTCGACGGGAGTGCGAGGCCCGCGGTCCGCTGGAACGAGTACGACCACCACGCGCCGAAGTCGGCCGAGGCTGTCATCGCCTTGCCGAACTCGCCGTCGCCGACGATCGTGAGGCCCACCTCGATCTGCTTGCGCACCAGCTCCGCGACGGCCTGAGCTGCGCGCTCACGGTACTCGTCGGTCGGGATGAGCGTGAAGCCGTCCTCCGCGACCTGGAGGGCCTTGGTCGCCTCGACGAGCTCGGCAGAGCGCGGCAGCGATCCCGAGGTGGTGGTCTGGATGGTCAGCTCGGTCATCGAGGCTCCTCTGGTCGCGGGCACATCACCCGCACGGTTGCAGGGACAGCCCGCCGGCAATGCCCACCCTGGGTGGATCCGAGGCCTCGTTTGATGCGCGGCGGTGGGCCACAGTCTGCCGCGTTGGGCTCGGCACCGCAAACCAGGTGCGCGCGGCACCGCGGCCTCAAGTGAGAAATCGCACACCATGCCGAAAGTCGGGGCGTCAAATGCCTACACTTCTGGATCTGGCCGCCGATGGTGGTCACTAGCAACCGCGCCCGGGCCCGGGCCGGGGCGACTCGAGGAGGACCGGGTGGACTCGCAGGATCTGGGCGGCATGCCGACCGTGGCCGTTGACCGTGACCGCGTGGTGAGCGCGGCTCAGCAGACGATCGGCGATCATTCGTGCGCCACATGCGACTCCGGTCGGGTCTGCGACACCATGTTCTTCGCCGCCGCGGTGGTGGAGCTCGACCACGAGCTTCGCGAGGTCATCGCGGTGCGCGATGGCGACGAGGTGCTCCAGCGCGCGGTGGACCGCGGTCGCCACGAGGCCGTCGCGCAGTCGCTCGCGGTGCTCGGCCGCACCGAGGGCCAGTACCGCACCGAGGCGGACGGCGACACGTCGCACCTCTCCTTCGCCCTCGCAGAGGCCCTCCGCAGCACGGCGCTCGTCATCCGCTCCGAGGTGCACAACCCGACGTCCCGCACGGCGCTCGAGATCATGGCGCGCGCGGACGAGGCCTACGAGCTCGCCGAGTACGTCCGCGACGTCTCGACGCGCTACCGCGACACCAAGTCCGACGTCGCGGAGGCGCTGTCGAGCGTCGCCGGCGACATCGAGAAGGGCACCGAGGGCGTCAGCCGCCTGCAGCGCGCCTCCGACATCTCCACCCCCGTGGACGAGCTGTCCTCCCTCGCGCGGGATGCCGACCCGGATGTGCGGTGGTGGGTCGCCCAGAACCCGTCGACGGCCGCCGAGGATCTTGCCGGTGCCGCGATGACCGAGCGCCATCCGCTGGTGCTGACCGCGCTCCTGCGGAACCCGCGTCTCCCGGAGGACCGCGTGCGCCTCTTCACTGAGCACCCCCACCATGACGTGGCGGTCGCGGCCCGGCGCCGCATCGCCGAGTCGTCCGGTCGCTGACCCGCGACCGAGCGACGCAAGGCCCCGTCGTCCCACCCGGACGACGGGGCCTTGCCGTGTCCGTCGCGATACCTTGTGCCCGCCCGGCATGCTCGTTCCGTGCATCTGAAGCGCATCTGCACAGGATTCCATCGAGGACGCGGCGCTTTCGCGCCCGGTTCCTGCAGCCACAGCGCCCTATCCTGACCGGGTGATCCCCGTCCCCAGGATGAACAGCGCCTCGCGCATGCACGACGTGTCCCCCGAGAGCCACGCGATCGTCGACCACGTCCTCGAGTACACGCGCCGACGCGCGCTGTGGGAGGACATCCCGCTCGACACCCCTGCGAGCCCCGAGGAGCTCGCACGCATCGCGCCGATGTCGATCACGCCCCAGGGCATCGGTGCCGAGCAGGCCCTCGCGCTCTTCGGCGACGTGCTCGCACCGACCTGCCTGTCGACGGACCATCCCGGCTACCTCGCCTTCATCCCCTCGGCGCCCAGCAAGGCCGCCACGGCCTTCGACCTGGTGGTCTCCGCGTCGTCGATCTACGGCGGATCCTGGCTCGAGGGTGCGGGCGCGGTGCATGCGGAGAACGAGGTGCTGACCTGGCTCGCATCCGAGTTCGGCCTTCCCGGCACCTCCTGCGGCGTGTTCGTCCAGGGGGGCACCATCGGCAACCTGTCGGCCCTGGTCACGGCTCGTGACGAGGCGCGACGGCGCCTCACCGAGCAGGGGCGCCCGCACCCGCCGCGCTGGGCGGTGGTGGCCAGCATCGAGTCGCATTCCTCGATCGCCTCCGCGGCGTCCGTCATGGACATCGACGTGATCGACGTGCACCCCGACGGCGACGGCCGCCTGCGCGGACACGCGGTCGAGGACGCGCTCGCGACGCACGGCGACGCCGTCCTCGCGGTGGTCGCGACGGCTGGGACCACCAACTTCGGGATCATCGACGACCTCGAGGGAATCGCGGACGTCACCCGCAGGCACGGCGTCTGGCTGCACATCGACGGCGCGTACGGCCTCGCGGGGGCGCTCGTGCCGCAGATGCGTCCGGCCTACACGGGGATCGAGCATGCCGACTCGCTGATCGTCGATCCCCACAAGTGGCTGTTCGCCCCGTTCGACGCGTGCGCCCTCATCTACCGCGAGCCCATGGCTGCGCTGCGCGCCCACACCCAGCACGCCGCCTACCTCGACACGCTTGCCGGCTCCGCCGCACCCAACCCGTCCGATCTCGCGGTCCAGCTCACGCGGCGGGCCCGGGGGCTGCCCCTGTGGTTCTCGCTCGCCACCTACGGGACCGACGAGTACCGCGCGGCGATCGCGCATGGCATCGACCTCGCGCATCGTCTTGCGACGGAGGTCGAGAGGCGGCCCGGGCTGTCCCTGGTCCGCCGTCCGCAGCTGTCCGTGGTCGTGCTCCGCCGAGATGGCTGGGCGCAGCATGACTACGAGGCATGGTGCGACCACCTGCTCGCGTCGCAGAAGGCGTTCGTGGTCCCGAGCTCGCATGAGGGCGAACCCGTCCTCCGGCTCGCGATCATCAACCCGCTCACCACCTTCGAGCTGCTGTGCGAGGTTCTCGACACGCTCGGCTGACGGCTCCCGCGAGCCACGGACGCACCACGGCCCCCGGGGTCTCCCCGGGGGCCGTGGTGACGCGGGGCCCGATCAGGCGGAGGCGCCCTCGCTCACGCGGAGCGCGGTGAGGATCTCCTCGACCTGGGCCTTGGCGTCACCGAAGAGCATCGCCGAGTTCTCGCGGAAGAACAGCGGGTTCTGCACGCCCGCGTAGCCGGTCGCCATGGAGCGCTTGAACACGATGCACTGCTTCGCGTTCCACACCTCGAGCACGGGCATGCCCGCGAGCGGCGATCCCGGGTCCTCCATGGCGGAGGGGTTGACCACGTCGTTGGCCCCGATGACGAGCACCACGTCCGTCTCGGCGAAGTCGTCGTTGATCTCGTCCATCTCCAGGACGATGTCGTACGGCACCTTCGCCTCCGCGAGGAGCACGTTCATGTGCCCGGGCAGACGACCGGCGACGGGGTGGACCCCGAAGCGGACCTCGACACCGTGGTGGCGGAGCATGGCCACCATGTCGGCGACCGGGTACTGCGCCTTGGCGACGGCCATCCCGTAGCCGGGCACGATGATGACGCGGCCGGCCGCCTCGAGCATCGCCGCGACCTCGGGCGCCTTGACCTCGCGGTGCTCGCCCTGCTCCCCCGCTGCGCTGGACGTGCCGCCCTCGGCGCCGAAGCCGCCCAGGATCACGGAGATGAACGAGCGGTTCATCGCCTTGCACATGAGGTACGAGAGGATCGCACCCGAGGAGCCGACGAGCGCGCCGGTCACGATGAGCAGGTCGTTGCTCAGCATGAGGCCCGCCGCTGCGGCCGCCCAGCCCGAGTACGAGTTGAGCATCGAGACGACGACCGGCATGTCGCCGCCGCCGATCGCGGCGACCAGGTGGAACCCGAGCGCGAGCGCGATCACGGTCATGATGACGAGCGGCACGATGCTTCCGGTCGCGATGTACACGGCCAGCAGGACCGCGCTCACCACGATCGCGCCCAGGTTGAGCCAGTTCCGGCCCGGGAGCGTGAGCGGCTTCGACTTCATCTTCGCGGAGAGCTTGAGGTACGCCACGATGGACCCGGTGAAGGTGACGGCACCGATGAGCACCCCGAGGAACACCTCGACCTGGTGGACCGCGTCCGCCTCCTCGGTGAGGTGCGAGTTGAAGCCCACGAGCACGGCGGCGAGGCCTACGAAGCTGTGGAGCATCGCGATGAGCTCCGGCATCTGCGTCATCTCGACGGTCCGTGCGCGCCACACGCCCACGCCCGCGCCGATCGCGAACACGCACGCGATGAGGAGCGCGGTGGTGAGCGCCGAGCGCTCGGAGCTGTCGAGCGCGAGCACCACGGTCGCCGCCAGCGCGAGCACCATGCCCACCATGCCGAGGATGTTGCCGCGTCGGGCCGTCTCCTGCTGGGAGAGCCCCGCGAGCGAGAGGATGAACAGCACCGCCGCGACCACGTAGGTCGCCTGTGCGAGGGAGACGAGGGTCATGACGCGTCCTTCCGGAACATGCCGAGCATGCGGTAGGTGACGAGGAATCCACCGAAGATGTTGATGCTGGCCACCGAGGCCGCGATGAAGGCGAAGGTGGCGACCAGCGTGTCCTCCGAGCCGATCTGCAGCAGCGCGCCCACCAGGATGATCCCCGAGATCGCGTTCGTCTGTGCCATGAGCGGCGTGTGGAGCGAGTGCTTGACGTTGGAGATCACGTAGAAGCCCACGATCACCGCGAGGGCGAACACCGTGAGGTGCGCGACGGTGGCCGAGTCCGCGAACGCGAGCAGCAGCAGCGACGCCACCGCGCCCGCGCCGTACAGCCAGTTGCGACGACGCTGCCTCGCGACGGCGGCCTCCGCGTCGAGCCGCGCCTTCTCGGCGAGCTCCTCGGCGGTCGGGGCCGGCGGGCCGGACGATGCCGGGGCGGCGGAGACGTTGACGGGCGGCGGCGGCCACATGATCTCGCCGCCGTGGGTCACGGTCATGCCGCGCTGGACCGGATCCTCGAGGTCGAGCACCAGCGTGCCGTCCTTCGCGGGCGTCACGAGCGCCATGAGGTGCACGATGTTGGTGCCGAACAGCTGCGACGTGTGGCGCGGCATACGGCTCGTGAGATCCGTGTAGCCCACCACGGTCACGCCGTTGTCGGAGACGACCACCTCGCCGGGCTCGGTGAGCTCGCAGTTGCCGCCTCCCGAGGCCGCGAGGTCGACGATGACGGAGCCGGGCCGCATCCCGGCGACCATGTCCGCCGTGATCGTCGTGGGGGCGGTACCGCGCACGAGCGCCGTGGTGATCACCACATCGGCCTTGGCGGCCTCTGCGGCGTACACGCGCATCGCCGCGGCCTGCTGCTCCTCGGTGAGGGGCTTGGCGTACCCGTCCGCGCTGATCTCCTGCTGCGCCTCGGGCGCGTGCACGAAGGTGCCGCCCATCGACTCGATCTGCTCGGCCACCTCGGGGCGGACGTCGAAGGCACGCACCTGGGCACCCAGGGAGCTCGCCGCACCGATCGCGGCGAGGCCGGCGACCCCTGCGCCGATGATGAAGACCGTCGCGGGCGTCGTCTTGCCTGCCGCGGTGACCTGTCCGGTGAACATGCCCCCGTACTGCTCGGCGGCCTCGATGACCGCTCGGTAGCCGGCGACGTTGGAGAGGGTGCTGAGCACGTCGATCGCCTGGGCGCGGGAGATGCGCGGCACGGCATCGAGCGCGAGGGCCGTGACGTCCCGCCCGTTGAGCGCGTCGAGCAGGGCGGGGTTGGACTGCGGCGCCATCATCGACACCAGCGTCGCGCCCTCGGCGAGCGCCGCCACCTGGGCGTCGCCGGGGGCGTTGACGCACGTGACGACGTCCGCCCCCCACGCCTCCGCCGCTGTACCGAGCGTCGCGCCCGCCTCCTCGTACTGGTGGTCCAGGAAGGCCGCGTGCGTTCCCGCACCGCGCTCCACCACCACCTCGTAGCCCAGCTTGATCAGCCCCGCGACGGAGGCCGGGCTCGCGGCTACCAGCCTCTCGCCCGGACGCGTCTCCATGGGAACGCCGATGCGCATCGTTCATCCTTGTCCGCCGCAGCGCCACCCGGGCCGGGGACGCGGCAGGCTTGTCGGTCGGCGGCGCGCGGACCGCCCCGTGAGGACGGTGACCGCGATCCGGGATCGTGTTCACCCGCCTCGCACTCTAGCGGCGCGGACCCGGGACCTTCCTGGTGCGAAAGGCCCGGTACCGTCGCCTCACCGCGCCCCGAGGCGACGACGCTGCCAGGCGCCCGTGCCGTACACCGCCGCGCCCGCTCCGAGCAGCACCGCAGCGAGCGCCGCCCAGAGTCCCACGCGCTCGGGACCTGTGCTGCCGAGCACGCCCCCATCACCGCCCGCGCCTCCGACGTCGCTGGTGTCCACGGTGGTCTCTGTGGAGCATGCGTCCTCGCTCACGCACGACCCGCCGACCTCGCCATCGGGCGTCACCAGGTTCAGCAGGGTGCCGTCCCCCGTCACGGGATCATCGATGGTCACGGAGTACAGCACGGAGACCGTGCCTCCGACCTCGAGCGGTCCGGTCCACGTGAGCGTGGGCTCGGACACCGTGACGGTGCCGGCCGAGGCCTCGGCATCGCCGTTGTAGGTCGCATCGTCGAGGACGTCGCTGAGATCGTCGGTGAACGATGCCGGGTCATCGTCCGTGTACGCGGCGGTGCCCGTCGAGGTCACCGTCACGAGGTAGCGGACCTCGTCGCCCGGGGACGCGACCGTCGTGTCGACGATCTTCTCGACCTCGAAGAGGCGGATCGGGGTGATCACCTGGCAGCCCTCGGGCATGTCCGGGATCGCCGCTGCGACCGGGGCGGACTGACGGAGGAAGCCGAGCGGCATCACCACCGGGCAGTTGGACTCGGGCGGGCCGAGGACGGCGTTGGCGAGCGTGATGTCACCATTCGGCGGGTCGTCGACCGTCACGGAGTAGGTGATGGTCGCTGACTCCCCCGCCGCGAGCGGTCCCGACCAGGACAGCACCGGCTCAGCGTAGGACACCGCGCCGCTGTCCGCGGCGGCGTCGCCGTTGTACGTCGCATCGTCCAGCACGCCCGTGAGGTCGTCGGTGAAGGCGGCGGGGTCCTCCTCCGTGTAGTCGCCCGTCCCCGTGGACGTCACCGTGATGCTGTACGTCACCACGTCGCCGGGCTCGGCGGCGTCGACGTCGGCGACCTTCTCGATCTGGAGGAGGCGGATGGGTGTCACCACGTGGCACTCGTCAGGGAGCTGGGCCTCGCCGTCGTCGCGCGGCGTCGCCACGAAGCAGTTGGACTCGGGCGGACCCAGCACCGCGTTGTCGAGCGAGGCGTCGCCCCCCGGGGGGTCGTCCACCGTGACCGAGTAGGTGATGGTGGCGGTCTCCCCCACGCCGAGCGAACCGGTCCACGTCAGGGTCGGCTCCGCGTAGGACACGGAGCCGGTGTCTGCCGTCGCGTCGTCGTTGTAGGTCGCGTCATCGAGGATCTCCGTGAGGTCGTCGTCGATCCGCGCCGGGAACAGGAAGGTGTACGGCACGGAGCCCGCGTTGGTCACCTCGATGGTGTAGGTCACCGTGTCCCCGACCGTGACGGCGCCCTCCGGGTCCGCGGTCTTGACGATCTCCATGGCGCGGAGCGTGTGGTGCTCGATGCAGTCGGGGTCCTCCGACTCGGGATCGGTGCAGTTCGACTCCTCCGGACCGATCACCACGTTGTCGATCTCGCCGTCGCCCGTGACGGGCTCGTTGACGGTGACGGTGTACGTGATCGTCGCGGTCTCCCCCGGCTCGAGCGACCCGGACCAGCTGAGCTCGGAACCCGCGACGGAGGCGTCACCGATGTCCGCGGTCGGGCCGTCGGTGAGCGTGGCGTCGTCGAGGACGTTCGTGAGATCGTCCGTGAACGCCGCAGGCTGATCCTCGGTGTACGGCACCTGACCGGTGTTGGTCACGGTGATGGCGTACGTGATCGTGTCGCCCGGCTGCACCCGGACCCCGCGATCGGAGGTCTTCTCGAGCGCGAGCGCCTTGATGGGCACCTCGACGATGCAGCCCGTCTCCGTGCCGTCGTCGCAGTTCGACTCCGGCGGACCCACCACCGCGTTGCCCAGCACGCCGTCCCCGGTGAGCGGATCGTTCACCGTGGCCGAGTACGTGAGGGTCACCGTCTCCCCGACACCGATCGGCCCGAACCAGCTCAGGACCGGCGCGGCGTAGGTGAACCCTCCTGCCGACGCCGTGAAGTCGCTGTTGAGCGTCGCGTCATCGAGCATCTCGCTCATGTCATCGGTGAACGTCGCCTGCGTGTAGTCGACCTGGCCGATGTTCGTCAGGGTGATCGTGTAGGTGATCGTCTCGCCGGGCAGCATCTCGTCGTCCGGGTCGGCCACCTTGGTGATCTCGAGCGCCTTGACGGGCACCTCCGTGGTGCAGCGCTCCACGCCGTCCTCAGCGGCGCCGTCGTCGCAGTTGGACTCCGGCGGACCCACCACCGCGTTGTCGAGCAGCCCGTCACCGGTCAGGGGCTCGTTCACCGTCACCGAGTACGTGATGGTGGCGGACTCGCCCGCCGCGAGAGCGCCCTCCCAGCTGAGGAGGGGTGCCGCGTAGGACGGCGTCCCCACGTCTGCCGCCTCGTCGTCGTTGTAGGTCGCATCGTCGAGCACCGCCGTGAGGTCGTCCTCGAAGCCCGCGGGCGCATCGTCTGTGTAGTCCGCCTGACCGATGTTCTCCACCGTCACCGTGTACGTCACCGTCTCGCCGGGCAGGACCTCGTTGTCCGGATCGGCGACCTTGGTGATCTCGAGCGCCTTGATGGGCACCTCCGTGGTGCAGCCCTCTTCTGTGCCATCGTCGCAGTTCGACTCCGGCGGACCCACCACCGCGTTGTCCAGCAGCCCGTCGCCCGTGAGCGGATCGTTCACCGTCACCGAGTACGTGATGGTCGCGGACTCGCCCGCCGCGAGCGCCCCCTCCCAGCTGAGGATCGGTGCGGCGTAGGACGGCGTCCCCACGTCTGCCGCCTCGTCGTCGTTGTACGTCGCATCGTCGAGCACCGCCGTGAGATCGTCCTCGAAGCTCGCCGGATCCTCATCCGTGTAGTCGGTCTGCCCGGTGTTGGTCACGGTCACGGTGTACGTGACCACATTTCCCGGGAGGACCTCCGCGGCCGGCGCCGCCTGCTTGGTGATCTCGAGCGCCCGGATCGGGTTGGGCTCGACGCAGTCCGGATCCGTGGAGTCCACGCTGTCGCAGTTGGACTCGGGCGGCCCCACCACCACGTTGTCGAGCACGCCGTCGCCGCTCAGCGGCTCGTTGATGGTCACCGAGTAGGTGAGCGTCACGCTCTCCCCGACGTCCAGCGGCCCCTCCCAGCTGAGCACCGGCTCGGTGTAGGAGGGGGTCCCTCCCGTCGCCGTCGCATCGTCGTTGTACGTGGCGTCGTCGAGCAGATCGGAGAGGTCGTCCTCGAGGCTCGCGGGCGCATCCGCGGTGTAGTCCACCTGTCCGGTGTTCGTCACGGTGATCGTGTAGGTGACCACGTCGCCGGGCAGCACCTGTCCGTCGCTGTCCGAGGACTTCACCAGCTCGAGCTCGCGCACGGGCACCTCGGTGGTGCAGCCCGTCTCCGTACCGTCGTCGCAGCTCGACTCGGGCGGACCCACCACCGCGTTGTCCAGCAGCCCGTCACCCGTCGGCGGATCGTTCACCGTCACCGAGTACGTCACCGTCACCGTCTCGCCAGCAGCAAGCGCCCCCTCCCAGCTGAGGATCGGTGCGGCGTAGGAGGGCGTGCCGGAGTCGGCCGCCTCGTCGTTGTTGTAGGTCGCGTCGTCGAGCACCGCCGTGAGGTCGTCCTCGAAGCTCGCGGGCGCATCGTCCGTGTAGTCGACCTGGCCGATGTTCTCGACCGTCACCGTGTACGTCACGGTCTCGCCGGGCAGCACCTCGTCGGCCGGGTCTGCGACCTTGGTGATCTCGAGTGCCTTGACGGGCACCTCCGTGGTGCAGCCCACTTCCGTGCCGTCGTCGCAGTTCGACTCCGGCGGACCCACCACCGCGTTGTCCAGCAGCCCGTCGCCCGTGAGCGGTTCGTTCACCGTCACCGAGTACGTGATGGTCGCGGACGCGCCTGCCACGAGAGCGCCCTCCCAGCTGAGGATCGGTGCCGCGTAGGACGGCGTCCCCACGTCTGCCGCCTCGTCGTCGTTGTAGGTCGCATCGTCGAGCACCGCGCTCAGGTCGTCCTCGAAGCTCGCCGGATCGTCATCCGTGTAGTCCGCCTGGCCGATGTTCTCCACCGTCACCGTGTACGTCACGGTCTCGCCGGGCAGCACCTCGTCGTCCGGATCGGCGACCTTGGTGATCTCGAGCGCCTTGACGGGCACCTCCGTGGTGCAGCCCTCTTCTGTGCCGTCGTCGCAGTTCGACTCCGGCGGACCCACCACCGCGTTGTCCAGCAGCCCGTCGCCCGTGAGCGGATCGTTCACCGTCACCGAGTAGGTGATGGTGACGCTCTCACCGGCGGCGACCGGCCCCGTCCAGCTCAGCGTCGGTGCGGCGTAGGACGGCGTCCCCACGTCTGCCGCCTCGTCGTTGTTGTACGTCGCGTCGTCGAGGACCTCGCTGAGGTCGTCCGTGAACGTGGCGTCGAAGTAGTCCACCTGCCCCGTGTTGGTGACGGTCACCGTGTAGGAGACTGTCCCTCCGGGCAGCACCTCGCCTGCGGGATCCGCGGTCTTCTCGATCTCGAGCGAGGCGATCGGCACCGTGACCTCGCACTCCGGCCCCGCGTCGTCCGCATCGCAGTTGGACTCAGGCGGCCCCACCACGGCGTTGGTCAGCAACCCGTCTCCGCTCGGCGGGTCGTTGACGGTCACGGTGTACGTGACGACCACGGTCTCGCCCACGTCGAGCGGCCCCGACCAGGACAGGACGGGCTCCGCGTAGCTGGTGCTTCCGCCCGTGGCCGACGCGTCGTCGTTGTAGACCGCGTCGTCGAGGACGTCGGAGAGGTCGTCGGTGATCGAGGCGGGGTCCTCCGCCGTGTACGGCGCCTGGCCCGTGTTGGTGACGGTGATCGTGTAGGTGATCTCGTCCCCGGGCTCCGCGCTTCCCACCGCGTCGGAGTACTTGACGATCGCGACGGCCTTGACCGGCACCTCCGTGGTGCAGCCCTCTTCTGTGCCGTCGTCGCAGTTCGACTCCGGCGGACCCACCACCGCGTTGTCCAGCAGCCCGTCGCCCGTCGGCGGATCGTCGACCGTCACCGAGTACGTGACGGTGACGCTCTCGCCTGCGGCGAGCGCACCCTCCCAGGACAGCACAGGCTCGGCGTAGGACGGCGTGCCCGAGGATGCCGCCTCGTCGTTGTTGTAGGTCGCGTCATCGAGGACGGCAGTGAGGTCGTCCTCGAAGCTCGCGGGCGCATCGTCCGTGTAGTCGACCTGGCCGATGTTCTCCACCGTCACCGTGTAGGTCACGGTGCCACCCGCGGGCACCTCACCGGTGGGGTCGGCGACCTTGGAGATCTCGAGCGCCCTGACCGGCACCTCCGTGGTGCACGGGTCCTCCGTGCCGTCGTCGCAGTTCGACTCCGGCGGACCCACCACCGCGTTGTCGAGCAGGCCGTCGCCGCTCATCGGGTCGTTCACCGTGACGGAGTAGGTCACGGTGACGGTCTCACCGACCGCGAGGGCGCCCTCCCACGACAGGACCGGCGCGGCGTAGGACGGCGTCCCCCCGTCCGCAGCCTCGTCGTTGTTGTAGGTCGCGTCATCGAGCACCGCCGTGAGGTCGTCCTCGAAACTCGCCGGAGCATCGTCCGTGTAGTCGACCTGACCCGTGTTGGTCACGGTGACGGTGTACGTGACCACGTCACCGGGGAGGGCCTCGTCCTCGGGGTCCGCCGTCTTGGAGATCTCGAGCGCCTGCACGGGGTTCGGCTCGACGCAGTCGGGGTCCGTGGTGTCGGCGCTGTCGCAGTTCGACTCGGGCGGACCGACCACCACATTGGCGAGGATGCCGTCGCCGCCCGGCGGGTCATCCACCGTGACCGAGTAGGTGATGGTGACGGTCTCGCCGGCCGCGAGCGCTCCCTCCCAGCTCAGGATCGGGTCGGCGAAACCGACCGACCCCGAGCTCGCCGCGGCGTCGCCGTTGTACGTCGCGTCATCGAGAACATCGGAGAGGTCGTCGGTGATCGACGCCGGATCGTCGACGGTGTAGTCGGTCTGTCCCGAGTTGGTCACGGTGATGGAGTAGGTGACCACGTCGCCCGGGAGGGAGCTGCCGTCCCCATCCGAGGACTTGACGATCTCCAGGGCGCGCACGGGGACCTCGGTGGTGCAGCCCTGCTCCGTCCCGTCGTCGCAGTTCGACTCCGGCGGACCCACCACCGCGTTGTCCAGCAGCCCGTCGCCCGTCGGCGGATCGTTCACCGTCACCGAGTACGTGATGGTCGCGGACTCGCCCGCCGCGAGAGCGCCCTCCCAGCTGATGAGGGGTGCCGCGTAGGACGGCGTGCCGGAGTCGGCCGCCTCGTCGTTGTTGTAGGTCGCGTCGTCGAGCACCGCGGTGAGGTCGTCCTCGAAGCTCGCCGGGTCATCGGCCGTGTAGTCCGTCTGCCCGGTGTTCGTCACCGTGACCGTGTACGTCACCACGTCGCCCGGGAGCGCCTGATCCGCGGGGTCGGCGGTCTTGAGGATCTCAAGAGCGCGCACGGGAACCTCGGTGGTGCAGCCCTCCTCTGTGCCGTCGTCGCAGTTCGACTCCGGCGGACCCACCACCGCGTTGTCCAGCAAGCCGTCACCCGTCAGCGGATCGTTCACCGTCACCGAGTACGTCACGGTCACGCTCTCACCTGCCGCGAGCGCCCCCTCCCAGGACAGGACCGGCGCGCTGTACGAGGCCGTCCCGGAGGACGCCGCCTCGTCGTCGTTGTAGGTCGCGTCGTCGAGCACCGCGCTCAGGTCGTCCTCGAAGCTCGCCGGGTCATCGGCCGTGTAGTCCGTCTGCCCGGTGTTCGTCACGGTCACCGTGTACGTCACCGTGTCTCCGGGCGCCACGGCGTCCGCAGGCGAGGCCGTCTTGACGATCTCGAGCGAGCCGATGGGCACGGTGGTGGTGCAGTCCGGATCCGTCGAGTCCAGCTCGCAGTTGGACTCGATCGGCCCGACCACCGCGTTGGTGAGCAGCCCGTCACCCGAGGGCGGATCGTTCACGGTGACCGAGTAGGTGATGGTGACGCTCGCGCCGACCGCGAGCGGCCCGTACCAGCGCACCTCGGGG
Organism: Demequina gelatinilytica; assembly: GCF_000971115.1. Lineage (GTDB taxonomy): Bacteria > Actinomycetota > Actinomycetes > Actinomycetales > Demequinaceae > Demequina > Demequina gelatinilytica. Next base: position 183,507 of record NZ_BBLV01000007.1, read on the forward strand.
GCGGCGTAGTTGGGGACGCCGCTGGTGGCCGCGAGGTCGCCGTTGTACGTCGCGTCGTCGAGGACATCCGAGAGGTCGTCCTCGAAGTAGGCGAGCAGGTAGTCCGCCTGACCGGTGTTGGTGAGGGTGACGGTGTAGCTGACGGTGTCGCCGGGCACCACCTCGCCCGTCGGCGAGGCCGTCTTGACCATCTCGAGCTGGCGTACGGGCACCTCGGTGGTGCAGCCCTCCACGCCTGCCTCAGCGGCGCCGTCGTCGCAGTTGGACTCCGGCGGACCCACCACCGCGTTGTCGAGCAGCCCGTCACCGCTGATCGGGTCGTTCACGGTGACCGAGTACGTGATCTCGATGCTGTCACCGGCGGAGAGCGCTCCCTCCCAGGACAGGATCGGGTCGGTGAACCCGACGGTCCCCGACGGTGCGGCACCGTCGCCGTTGTACGTCGCGTCGTCGAGCACCGCCGTGAGATCGTCCTCGAAGCTCGCGGGGGCATCGTCCGTGTAGTCGACCTGGCCGATGTTGTCGACCGTCACCGTGTACGTCACGGTGTCGCCCGGGCGGACGGCGCCTCCGGGGTCGCTCACCTTGGTGATCTCGAGCGCACGGACCGGCACCTCGGTGGTGCAGCCTTGCTCCGTGCCGTCGTCGCAGTTCGACTCCGGCGGACCCACCACCGCGTTGTCCAGCAAGCCGTCACCCGAGAGCGGATCGTTCACCGTCACCGAGTAGGTGATGGTGACGCTCTCCCCCGCCTCGAGCGGCCCCTCCCACGACAGCACCGGGTCGGAGAAGGACACGGAGCCGGAGCCCGCCGAGCCGTCGCCGTTGTACGTCGCATCGTCGAGCACCGCGCTGAGATCGTCCTCGAACGATGCAGGGTCGCCGACGGTGTAGTTGAAGGTCCCGGTGTTCTCGACGGTGACGGTGTAGGTCACGGTGTCGCCCGGCAGCACCTCGTCCACGGGGTCGGCGGACTTGGTGATCTCGAGCCCGCGGATCGGGTCCGGCTCGATGCAGTCCGCGTCCTGCGTCTCAGCCGGGTCGGTGCAGTTGGACTCCGGCGGCCCGACCACCACGTTGTAGAGGTTCCCGTCGCCGCTCACGGGGTCGTTCACCGTCACGGAGTAGGTGATGGTCACCGACTCGCCCGGCTCGAGCGCGCCCTCCCAATGCAGGGTGGTGCCGGCGACGGTCACCGTGCCGCCCGTCGCCGAGGCGTCGCCGTTGTAGGTCGCGTCGTCGAGGACGTCGCTGAGGTCGTCGTCGATCGCGGCCGGGGAGTCGGCGGTGTACGCCACCTCGCCGTTGTTGGTGACCGTGACCTCGTAGGTGATGGTGTCGCCGGGCAGCGCGCTGTCCGTGCCGTCGGAGCTCTTGACGATGTCGAGCGCACGGATGGGCACCTCGGTGGTGCAGCCCTCCTCGGTCCCCGTGTCGCAGTTGGATTCGGGCGGGCCCACCACCGCATTGTCGAGCAGCCCGTCGCCGGACGGCGGCGAGTTCACGGTCACGGAGTACGTGACCGTCACGGAGTCGCCCGCAGCGAGGGCGCCCTCCCAGTGCAGGGTCGGGGACGTGAACGATGCGGTCCCGGAGGAGGCCGTCGCGTCACCGTTGTACGTCGCATCGTCCAGCACGCCCGAGAGGTCGTCGTCGAACGACGCCGGCGCATCGGTCGTGTAGTCGGCAGGACCCGGGTTGGTCACGGTGACCGTGTAGGTGACGGTGTCCCCGGGCGCGGCCTCGTCGTCCGGGGACACGGTCTTGAGGATCTCGAGCGCTCGGATGGGGAGCTCGACGGTGCAGTCGGGGTCGCTCGAGCCGTCGGCACAGTTGGACTCCTCCGGCCCGACCACGGTGTTGCTCAGCAGCCCGTCGCCCGAGACCGGGTCGTTCACCGTGACCGAGTACGTGATGTCCGCGGACTCGCCGATCGCGAGCGCGCCGGTCCAGCTGAGAACCGGGTCCGCGTAGCTCGCCGTACCCGAGGACGCGGCCTCATCGTTGTTGTAGACGGCGTCGTCGAGCACGTCGCTGAGGTTGTCGGTGATCGATGCGAGGCCGTTCTCGTCGTTGTAGTCGACCTCGCCCGTGTTGGTGACCGTGATGGTGTAATCGACGGTGTCGCCGGGCAGCGCGGAGTCCGCGGGGTCGGCGCTCTTGGTGATGGTGAGACCCGGGTCGGGGAGGTCGACGTAGATGGTGTAGTCCTCGACCTCGCCGCGGCCGGTGATCCCGTCCGGGTTCTCGGACAGGTTCGCGCCGGGTGTGGTGCGCAGCCGCAGGTAGGTCGGATCGTCCACGGTCTGGACGGCATCGTCCGGCACGATCCAGGACAGGTGCGCGTTGCCGTCCACGCACTCGACGGCGCCGGCCCGCTCCGAGCCCTGGAACGTGCCGTCGAAGTTCCAATCGACCCAACCAGAGACATAGCCCGGTCCCACGCACGCGACATCGAGGTCGTACGGCTCTCCGTAATCGGTGTCGAGCACGCCAGGAGGCGAGATGCCGTCCTCGTCCGTCGCTGGATTTCCCGTGTTGTCGTCGTAGTCGGCGCCGGGGCTGCCGAGGTAGAGCGCATCCGAGTCGACGGTGGAGCCGAGGATGGGGACGTAGCCGCCCGGGGTGCCGAGCACGAACGACTCGTCGGAGACGTTGGTGTCGCCGCCTCCCACCGTCCCCCCGCTCCAGGTGGACTGGAGCAGCGAGCCCGCCGAGCCGTAGCTGAGGGGCGCGTCGCCGAAGTCGGCCTCGAAGACCACGCCCAGGGCCACGGCGCTGTAGCCGCCGCCGTGCATCTGGACGTGCGCCCCCGTCGCGCCCTCCATGAACCCGACCGCGATCGGGCCGTAGGTGTTGTTGACCTCGGAGCACTGGGTGTCATCCGAGGCCAGGCGAAGCGTGTTGCCCGACACGGTCGCGATCGTGGAGGTGTCGCACGCGCGCGTGCGGTCGATCACACGCCAGGTCGCGTTCTGGTTGGGCGTCGCCTCGACGTACTCGCCCTGGCGGAAGTTGTTGCTCTCCGCATCGGCGACCACGAGCCCCCGGACCTCGACCTCCTCGTCTCCCAAGAAGACCGAGCAGTCGAAGTCGAAGTCGACCGTGCCGGCGTTGTCGACGTTGGCGATGCCCGAGACCAGCTGGTTCGCCCCGTCGATCCCTCCGATGTTGTACAGGTTGTCGAGCGCGTCGCCACGATAGTTGCCCGGGCGGTATGCACGGATGGGCCCGACCACGTTGGTGATGGTGCAGGTGGTGGTGAGGGTCTGGAGGCCGATCGTCCTCGTGTTGCTCCTGGTGGTGCCGGACGGGATCGACTCGCCGTCCGCGCCCCACTCGAACCAGTCGATGTAGCCCGGGTAGAGCCCATCGCCGCCCTCGGCATAGCGCGCCTCCGAGGGCGCACCCACGGTGACGAGCGTGGTCACCGCGAGCACGAGCAGCACCCCTAGCGAAGCGAGCATGCGCTGCGGCGTCCGCAGCGCAAGCGCTCTCCTGTTGTTGCGGTTCACGCTGATCCCCCTGCACCTTCGGCGGAATTCATCAACCGTAAGTCGGGGTGTGGACAACTGCGAGTTTTAGGACAATCAGGTATAACCGCACCATTGCGGCGCGCGAGAGGGGCGCGGCGCGCCCACGTTCCGACGCGCAGCCTCGACCTCGGACGCGCTCAAGCGCCGCGGCGTGCGTCGAAGGCGATCAGCGTGCAGAGACGGCTCGCAGCATGGCCCGTCGGAGACGCGACCTCAGTCGCGCTCGACCCATCGGTCGATGGCCCAGACGATGGCGAACGCAAGGCCCGGCTCGACGCCGTCGCGCACGTCGATCGTGTACTTGTCGCGCACGGTGAGCCACTTCTGCGTGATCTGCGCCACCAGCCGGCCCGCCTCATCCCGGAGCGAGTAGTCCTTCTCGATGACGTTGCCCTCGAGCAGCCACTGCTGCCCGGAGGCGAGCGTGACGTCGATCTTGTCCTTGATGAACTTGAACGGCTGGGCGTGCAGGTGCGCGACCTGCGCGCCTGCGGCGTCGGTGACGTCCATCCGCTTGGGGATCCCCATCATCCGTCCGGTGACGTCGAAGAGCTTGGTCCCCGATGCGTCGAGCACGTCCGCGCGGGGCCGCGGCCCCATCTTGCCGTCGACCAGGAACAGCTCAGCCTCCGTCGTCGGCTCGAGGATGCGGAAGTCGCGCCCCGCGCCGAACCTGCTCTTCATCAGGAACCGGGTGAAGCCCTCCGGTACGACGACCTCGGACATGTGGCCTCCTCGAGCGCGGGTGGTCCCACTCTAGGACGCCATCGCACCTGATGGACAGGCTCAAGCGGCGTTGCCGAGGTGCCCGGCGATGCGGTCGAGGCGCGCCGCCACGAACGTCCAGACGCAGACATCGAGGCGCATGACGACCGGCGGGCGGCTCGCTAGACCTCCTCGAGCCTCAGCCCGTCGATGGGCTGCTCCTCCCACACCGCGAAGGGATCACCGGCGACCGCCGCACGGGCCACGGGGGCCAGACGCTCGTAATCCTCCCGCGAGTCGAAGATCGCGAGCCCGACCAGACGCGACGAGTCCTGATCCGCGAGCGTGCGGATCTCCCTGAGCCCGGACATCCCACGAATCGCGTCGCCGTAACGGTGCATGGAGTCGATGAGCGCCGCACGATGCTCCAGGTGAGGATGGTGCACCGACATCAGGATGTACATGCGTTCACGTTACGGGCGGCCATGAGCCCGCGCGAGAGGGGACCCGGTTCGAAGCCGATCTCGTCCCCGCCGTGCCCGCCGTCCACTAGGGTCGCTGGCACACGCCACCATGACAGGAGCCGAGCCACCGATGCAGCCTGCCGACACCATCGTCATCGGGGCCGGCGTGGCCGGGCTCACGGCCGCGCGCCTGCTCGCCGCCACGGGACGTACCGTGGTGGTCCTCGAGGCGCGGGACCGCGTGGGCGGCCGGGTCTGGACCGAGCACGCGGATGGGCGCCTCACCGACCTCGGCGCGTCGTGGATCCACGGCGTCGAGGGAAGCGCGGTCGCCGCGGCGGCCGCTGCGTTCGGGATGCCCACCGTCGAGTTCACGGTGGGCGGGTATCAGGTCGACAGCCGCCCGATCGCCTACTACTCGCCCTCCGGGGCCCGCCTGTCGGAGGCCGATGCAGCGCGGTTCGCGGCCGATGTGCACGCGGTCGATGCCGCGCTGGCTGCCGCGATCGCCGGCGCAGGGGCAGGTGACTCGTACCGCGACGTCACGGAGACGGCCATCGCCGTCCAGGGGTGGGATGCCGAGCGGGCGCAACGCGTGCGTGAGCATCTCGAGCACCGCTCCGAGGAGCAGTACGGGGCCTGGATCGCGGACCTCGCCGCCCACGGCCTGGACGACGACTCGATCGCGGGCGACGAGGTGGTCTTCCCGCAGGGCTACGACGTGCTGCCGCGCCGGCTGGCCGAAGGGCTCGAGGTGCGGCTCGAGCACGTGGTGACACGGGTCGAGTGGTCGGCCGCCGGGGTCCGCGTGCTCACCGACCGCGGCGACCTCACCGCACGCAGCGCGGTGCTCACGGTGCCCGTCGGCGTCCTCAAGGCAGGCGCCGTCGAGATCGACCCGCCGCTCCCGGAGCCCGTCGCCGGCGCGCTGTCGCGCCTCGAGATGAACCGCTTCGAGAAGGTGGTCCTGCGCTTCCCCACGCGCTTCTGGGACAAGGACGTCTATGCGATCCGTCAGCAGGGACCCGAGGCGAGGTCGTGGCACTCGTGGTACGACCTCACCGCTCTGCATGGGGAGCCGACGCTGCTGACCTTCGCGGCAGGACCCACGGCGCGCAAGATCACCGGCTGGGACGATGCCCGCGTGGCAGAGTCCGTCATGGGCCAGCTCCGGAGGCTCTACGGGGACCGCGCCGTCGACCCGATCGCGATACGCGTCACCGCCTGGCATGCGGATCCGTACGCGCGGGGCTCGTACGCGTACATGGCCGTCGGCTCGACCACCGCGGACCACGACGCGCTCGCCACGCCGGTCGGAGGCGTGCTGCACCTCGCCGGCGAGGCCACCTGGACGGACGATCCGGCGACGGTGCCGGCAGCCATGCTCTCCGGGCACCGCGCCGCGACGCGCATCGCGGGCCGGGACCTGCCGATCGAGCACCTCTGGGCCGAGCGCGACTAGGCCACGCGCTCCGCAAGCCCGATCGACATCCCGCCGTGCGCCTCGCTGCAGATGATCAGCAGGTGACCCGACCGGGCCGTGCCGGTCATCGGCGCCTCCGTGGCACCCGGGGTCCCGGTCTCCGCGACCGCTCGCGAGACCAGCGTGGCGTCCTCGCCCAGGGACGCCACGATGTGCCGGGCCAGCACCTCGAGCTCCTCCACCGCCGCGTCGCCCGAGGCGTCGAGCACCATCAGCCCCTCGGTCCGGTCGTCGAGCCGCCCGCCGAGGTCCAGGAAGTGCTCGAGCTCCGCGACATTGGCGTCGAACGCCGCGTCGAGCGAGCTCGCGTCCGGCGCGCCCGGCTGCGCGGCGACGGGTGCATCGTGCAGGAGCAACGCTCCGCAGGTCGTCGCGAGCGCGAGCACCACCGCGATGCCGCTGCCGGCCCAGATCCCCGCACCCGGCGCCTCGCCGCGCTCGACCGCCTTCTCCATGATGACCACCTCGGCTCGGTGCGGCCCCTCGGGCCGCCTCACCACCAGGCTCCCGGCGCGAGGCGCTTCGCACATCGTCCGGCCGCAGGAACCTGCGCCTGCTGCATCCGCGGTACGTGACCTGGCGCCGGCATCGTCCCCCGCAGATCGCCGAACGGGAGCAGCACCCTTGACCGTGTACTTGCTTTTTGCAAGTGTGGCTTCTGTCCACTTCATTCGGACCCTGGGGAGGGACCACCATGACCGCGATCTTCGTGAACGTCCCGGTGACCGATCTGGAGCGCGCCAAGGCGTTCTACACGGCCGTCGGCTTCACCATCAACCCGCTCTTCAGCGACCACAACGCCGCGTGCGTGGTGGTCGAGGACGATCACGCCTACTTCATGATCGTCACCCGCGACTACTTCCAGACGTTCACCGACAAGCCTCTGGGCGACCCCGCGGTGAACCCGTGCGCGTCGACGTCGCTGTTCCTCGAGTCCCGCGACGCGGTCGATGCGACCATCGCGCAGGGGCTCGCCGCCGGCGGGACCGAGGACAAGCCCGCCACGGACTACGGCTTCATGTACCAGCGCCAGATCACCGATCCCGACGGCAACATCATCGAGTTCGGCTACATGGATCCCGTCGCCGCGGCGCAGGGTCCCGAGGCGTTCATGAACCAGCAGGCCTGAGGCCGATGGCCGCACGGGAGTACGGGCAGTACTGCGGCGTCACGCGAGCCCTCGAGCTCGTGGGCGAACGGTGGGCCCTGCTCATCGTGCGCGACCTCCTGGTCGGGCCGCGCCGCTACGGAGAGCTCGCCGCGGGCCTGCCCCGCATCCCGAGCAACATCCTGGCGGCGCGGCTCAAGGAGCTCCAGGCCGCCGGCGTGATCCGGCGCATCCCGCGGCTTCGGGTGGTGGTCTACGAGCTCACGCCGTACGGGCGCGAGCTCGAGCCCGTGGTCCTTGCGCTCGGCGCGTGGGGCCACCGCGCCCTCGGTGAGCCTCGCGAGGAGCAGATCGTGACCCCCGACTCCATGGCGATCGCGCTGCGCTCCGCCTTCCGCCCCGGCGCGGCGGCGGAGCTTCCCGGGACGGCCTACGCGGCGCGCTTCGACGAGGGCTCGCTGCTCATCCGCGTCGACGGCGGCGCGCTCGCGCTCACCCGGGGCGACGGGCCGGTCGACCTCGCGATCGCGGGTGGGCCGGGGATCCACCGCCTGCTCACCGGCGACCTCGCTCCCGCGCTCGCCCTCGAGACGGGCGCCGTCGAGGTGCTCGAGGGCCGTGAGGCGCTGCTCGCGCGATTCGCGCGGACGTTCCGGCTCGCCGCCTGAAACCGTGGCCGCCCGGCCTCGGGAATGTCACGCCCGCCCCGGACGGTTGCCCTGGAGTCACGCACCGTCGCGACGCCTGACCCGGGAAGGGGGACCGTGAGCGAGACCGCGGAGAACACCCCGCCCAACAGCCCCTTCGGCACGGAGGAGGACCTGCGCGCGATGCCGGGACCGGACGGGCGTGTGCCGCTGGTCCTGGTCCTCGGCGCCACCGGGTACATCGGGGGGCGGCTGGTGCCCCGCCTGCTCGCGGGCGGCTACCGCGTCCGCATCCTCACGCGCTCCTCGCGCCGCGTGTCCGCCCTGCCGTGGGCCGCGGACGTCGAGACGCTCGAGGGCGACGCCGCGGACGCCCCCGCCATGGATCGCGCGATGGAGGGCGTGGACCTCGTCTATCACCTGGTCCACTCGATGCACAGCGGACGCGACTACGGCCGGCTCGACCGGGCGATCGCGCACAACGTCGCCCGGGCGGCCACGGCGCACCACGTGGGGCGCATCGTCTACCTCTCCGGCCTCCATCCCGAAGGCGTCGAGCTGTCCGCGCACCTCGCGTCGCGCCAGGAGGTGGGCGAGATCCTGCTCGCCTCCGGGACGCCCACGCTCGTGCTTCAGGCCGGCGTGGTGATCGGCTCCGGATCGGCGTCGTTCGAGATGATCCGGCACCTCACCGAGGTGCTGCCGTACATGCCCGCACCCCGCTGGGTGCGGAACCTCATCCAGCCCATCGCGGTCCGCGACGTGCTGCACTACCTCCTGGCCGCGGCGCGTGCCGCGCCCGGGGCGCAGGGCACGTATGACATCGGCGGGCCCGACGTCATGCGCTACTCGGAGATGATGAACGGCTACGCCGCGGTGGCGGGGCTCCCGCGGCGCGGGATCACGGCGCTCCCGGTGCTCACGCCCGGGCTCGCCTCCCACTGGGTGGGGCTGGTCACGCCCGTCCCCAGCAGGATCGCGCGCCCGCTGGTGGAGTCGGTGCTGCACACGTGCGTGGTGAAGGACGATGCGGTGGACGCGGTCATCGCGCCGCCGCCGGGCGGCCTGACGGGGTACCGCGACGCGGTCCGCCTCGCGCTGGGCCGCATCGAGATCGACGACGTCGAGACCAGCTGGGTCGACGGGCGCGTGCTGGGCGCGCCGAGCGACCCCATGCCCAGCGACCCGGACTGGGCGGGCCGCACCGTCTTCAAGGACGCGCGTAGCAAGCCCACCACTGCCGACCCCGCCGAGGTGTGGCGGGTGATCACAGAGATCGGCGGCGCGACCGGCTGGTACTCGGCCTCGGTGCTGTGGGCGGTGCGTGGGCTCATGGACCGCGTGGTCGGCGGCGTCGGCCAGCGCCGTGGCCGGCGCACCCAGGCCGAGCCGCGCGTGGGCGACGCGATCGACGTGTGGCGCGTCGAGCACGTCGATCCGGGTCGGCTCCTGCGCCTCCGCGCCGAGATGCGCGTGCCGGGGCGGGCGTGGCTCGAGCTGGGCGTCGAGCCGGCCGACGGCGGCGCGGTGTACCGCCAGCGGGCCGTCTTCTTCCCGCGCGGGCTCACCGGGAGGCTGTACTGGCTGTCGGTGCTGCCCTTCCACGGGCTGGTCTTCAGCGGCATGGTGAACCGCATCGTGGCCGAGGCGGAGGGCGCCGAGGCCGCCGATGCACACCCCGCGGCTGAGGCTTGGTGCAATCTCGGTCCCCCAGCGGGACCCAGGCCGCCTACGGTGGTCACATGACCACCGAGAACGTCGAGAACGACGCGGCCGACGCCCCCACCCAGACCTTCGCCGACCTCGGCCTCGACGGACCGATCCTCAAGTCCCTCAAGTCCGTCGGCTACGAGACCCCATCGGCGATCCAGGCCGAGACCATCCCGCTGCTGCTCACCGGCCGCGACGTGGTCGGCCTCGCGCAGACCGGCACCGGCAAGACCGCCGCGTTCGCCCTCCCGATCCTGGCGCGGCTCGACAAGGCCCAGAAGGCGCCGCAGGCGCTCGTGCTCGCACCCACGCGCGAGCTCGCGCTCCAGGTCTGCGAGGCCTTCGAACGCTACGCCGCGGACCTCAAGGGCGTCCACGTGCTCCCCGTCTACGGCGGCCAGGGCTACGGCGTCCAGCTGTCCGCGCTGCGCCGCGGCGTCCACGTGGTGGTCGGCACGCCGGGCCGCATCATGGACCACCTGGACAAGGGCACGCTCGACCTGTCCGAGCTCAAGTACCTGGTGCTCGACGAGGCCGACGAGATGCTGAAGATGGGCTTCGCCGAGGACGTCGAGACCATCCTCGCCTCCACCCCGGACGACAAGCAGGTGGCGCTGTTCTCCGCGACCATGCCCGCCCAGATCCGCCGGCTGTCGCAGCGCTACCTCGACGACCCTGCCGAGGTCACGGTCAAGCGCAAGACCACCACGTCCGCCAACATCACCCAGCGCTACCTGGTGGTCGCCTACCAGCAGAAGATGGACGCGCTCACGCGCCTGCTCGAGGTCGAGAACTTCGAGGCGATGATCGTCTTCACGCGCACCAAGAACGACACCGAGACCGTGGCGGAGCGCCTGCGTGCGCGCGGCCTCGCCGCCGCCGCGATCAGCGGCGACGTCGCGCAGGCCCAGCGCGAGCGGACCATCAAGCAGCTCAAGGACGGCAAGCTCGACATCCTCGTGGCCACGGACGTCGCGGCGCGCGGCCTCGACGTCGAGCGCATCACGCACGTGGTGAACTTCGACATCCCGATCGACACCGAGTCCTACGTCCACCGCGTGGGCCGGACCGGCCGCGCGGGCCGCACCGGCGACGCGATCAGCTTCATCACGCCGCGCGAGCGGCGCATGCTCACGGCGATCGAGAAGGCGACCCGCCAGCCCCTCACCGAGATGCACTGGCCCTCCGCCGACGAGGTCAACGCCACGCGCCTCGCCCGATTCGACGACTCGATCACCGCGGCGCTCGAGCAGAGCGACCGCATCAGCCGGTTCCGCGACATCGTCGCCCACTACGTCGAGCACCACGACGTCCCGGAGGCCGACGTCGCCGCGGCGCTCGCGGTGGTCGCCCAGGGCGACACCCCCCTGCTGCTCGACCCGGCCGACGAGCCCAAGCGCGCATCGTTCGCGCCCGAGCGCGCATCCCGGGATCGCGGCCGGGACGATGCGCGGGGCGGCCGTGACGAGCGTCGCGGGCGCGGACCCAGCGAGGGCTTCACCACCTACCGCATCGAGGTGGGCAAGCGGCACAAGGTCGAGCCCCGGCAGATCGTGGGCGCGCTCGCGAACGAGGGCGGCCTGGCGCGCGGCGACTTCGGCAAGATCACCATCCTTCCCGAGTTCTCCCTGGTCGAGCTGCCCTCGACGCTTCCCCCGTCGGCGCTCCAGCGCCTCGGTGGGACCCGCATCTCCGGGCGTCTCATCGACATCCGTGAGGACGCCGGGGGCCCGTCGCGCGGCGGCCCGCGTGGAGGCCGCTCGGGCGGCGACCGTGGCGGCAGGTACGGGAACGACCGTGGTGGGCGCTACGGCAACGACCGCGGACCTCGCGACGACCGTGGCGGGCGCGGCGACCGCGGTCCGCGCAAGCCTCGCTGGGACTGACGTCGATGCGCGGTGCGGGCACCCGGAACCCGGGCACCCGCACCGCGACCGTCAGTTCGCGACCGGCGAGAACGTGTCGTAGGCCTCGATGACGGTGCGCACCCGCGCCATGGCCTGGTCGCTCAGACCGGCGTCCCCGGTCACCTCGCGAAGCGCGTCGACGGCGAGGTTGCCGTACTTGTGGCCGGCATCCTCCGGGACCGCGGTGGACAGGATCAGGTCGATCACGCCCTGGAACGCGGTGACCACCGGGATCCACACCATGTCCTCGGACACGGACTCGGAGCGCTGGCCCGACCGCAGCCATGCCGGCTCGGACCAGATCACGCTCGGGCCGATCCACACCACAGGGTCGGTGCCGTGCTGGAGGTACGCGACGCGAGTCTCCTCCCACGGGCTGTCGGGCGACTCGAGCCCACCCCACGCATCGGCCCACCGTACGTGGAGCCCTTCGTCCAGCACCGGCAGCGCATACGGGCTGCCCGCGTCTCGCGCGTCCTGAAGGTCACTCCACACGCGCGTGAAGGAAGGCGTGCCGGCAAGCACCGCGCCCTCGGTGGATGCGAGCAGGTCCTCGGCATCGCTGTACGCCGACTGGATGCCGAAGCTGCCCAGGCTCAGGCCGTAGACCACCAGCTGCGGGCGGTCGCCCTCGGGCAGCCCTTCCCACCACGCGGTCACCGCCTCGACCAGGGCGGTGGTGCCGTCCTGGGACAGGTCAGGCGTGAGCAGCGCCGAGATCGGGCTGCCCGTGGCGCCGTACTGCATGGCCACCAGCGCGGTGTCCCCCGCGTGCAGGTACTCGAAGCCGTCGATCGCGGCCGGATCGAGCCATCCCGAGCCGGTGGTGCCCGCGATGAGGAGCACCTCGCGATCCGCTGCACCCGTGCGCTCGAGCTCCTCGACGGCGAGGGCGGCGCGCTCCTCGAAGGATCCCGGCACGTCGATGCCGACGTACACGCGGATGGGGTCCATGGCGTCGAGCCCGGTGACCGCCGCGATCTCCTCGCGTGTGGGTCCGCCGCCCACGATCTTCGCGCCGGCCTGGCCCACCTGGTCCCACGCGATGAGGCTCTCCTCGCTGCCCGAGCGCAGGGCGCTGGTGGGCTGCGGGTACTCGGGGTCGTACTGACGGTTCTTGCTCTCGGAGGCGACCGTGAGCAGGAAGGACAGCAGCGACAGCCCGATCGAGAACACGGCCAGCATGGCCACCACGGTGCCCGCTCCGGACATGGTCGAGTGCGCGCGCGGCCGCGTCCCGCTCCAGGGCATGCGCGGCTCGATGAGCCCGTGCAGGCGGCGGTAGCCGCGCGCGACGCCGTTGCCGATCGCGAAGGCGAGCCACGCACCGAGTAGGTAGGCGACGCCGGCGACCAGCCAGTCGAAGCCGCTCGTGTCGGGCATCCCCACAGCCTCGCGCACCGAGTTCTGCCAGCCGATCGCGAACGGCATGATCACCGCGGCACCCGCGAGGCCGATGAGCGTGACGATCCATACGGGCGCGTCGGCGGCCGTGGGCAGGCGCCCGCGCGAGAGGCGCGCGATGCCGCGCCACGCGACCACGCCGATGCCGTAGCCGACCGCGAAGGCCAGGCCGGACACGAAGCCCTGCCCCCAGGCGGGCCGCGGCAGCAGCGATGGCGTGAGCGACAACGCCAACGCGATCAAGCCCACCGTGGCGCCGGCGATGTCGAGCCGAGCCTTCATGCGTGACATCCCGATCACAGGCGTCCTCCCTCGTTGACGCCACACTAGCGGGCGCGATGCCCGGAATGTCGCGCAGGGCGGGCACCGCCCGGCAGCCGCCGATCACCGCCCGCCCGCTTCGGTAGGATTGAGCGGGTGTCCACACCCGCCTCGTCCCCCGCCGGACGGCACCAGATCGACCCTGATGAGCTCGCGACCACGCTGCGCGTCCTCGCCTCCCTGAGCGACGTCGACGAGGCCGACCCCGACTTCGTCACGGTGCGCAACGCGACCGCGGCGATGATCAAGGCCGTCAAGGCGAGCCGCCGCCGCGAGCGGCGCAACGCGATCAACGTGGCCGACTCCGCCATCGTCGCGGCGACCGCGACCGGCGCGTCGGACCGCATCGACGACGAGACGCGAGGGCTCACGCTCGAGGCCCGCGCCGCGACCCCGACCGTCGGCACGTACGCGAAGGCGCGCCCCTGCTACATCTGCAAGCAGAAGTACACGCAGGTCGATGCGTTCTATCACCAGCTGTGCCCGGCGTGCGCGGAGACGGGCCATCTCAAGCGCCACGCGCGCACGGACCTGCGTGGCCGTCGGGCGCTCCTCACCGGCGGACGAGCGAAGATCGGCATGCACATCGCGTTGCGCCTGCTCCGCGACGGCGCCGACCTGACCGTGACCACGCGCTTCCCCCGAGACGCGGTGCGCCGCTTCGCCGCGATGCCCGACGCCGCGGATTGGCTCCACCGCCTGACCGTGGTCGGCATCGACCTGCGCGATCCCGCGCAGGTGGTGGCGCTCGCGGACTCGGTCGCGGCGGCGGGCCCGCTCGATGTGCTCATCAACAACGCCGCCCAGACGGTGCGCCGCTCCCCCGGCGCCTACGCGCCGCTCGCCGATGCCGAGGAGGTGCCGCTCGCGCCCGGCCTCTGGCCCGAGGGCGCCGGACCGCGCCTGCTCACGCTCGGCCGGACCCACGACGCGCATCCGCTCAGCATCGAGTCCTCGGTGGCCACCCATCCGCTGCTTGCCTCCGCGCACCTGGCGGAGACGGGCGCGCAGCAGGAGGCCCAGCGGCTCACGGACCTGGCCCTCGCACCCGGGTCCTCGTCCCTCGAGAGGCTTGCCGACGGCACCGCCATCGACGCGGGCGGACTGGTGCCCGACCTGCACGACTCGAACTCGTGGGTGCAGGCCGTCGGCGAGGTCACCCCGATGGAGCTCCTCGAGGTGCAGCTGTGCAACTCGACCGCGCCGTTCATCCTCATCAACCGCCTGCGGCCCTCCCTTGCCGCGGCGGCCGCCGCATCGTCCTCGGGACGTTCGTATGTGGTGAACGTGTCCGCGATGGAGGGCGTGTTCGAGCGGGGCTACAAGGGGCCGGGGCACCCGCACACCAACATGGCGAAGGCGGCGCTCAACATGCTGACGCGCACCAGCGCGCGGGAGATGTTCGAGTCCGATCAGGTCCTCATGACCAGCGTGGACACCGGCTGGATCACCGACGAGCGCCCGCACCCGACCAAGGTGCGGCTCGCGGAGGAGGGCTTCCATGCGCCGCTGGACCTGGTCGACGGCGCGGCGCGGGTCTACGACCCTGTGGTGCGCGGCGAAGCGGGCGAGGACCTCTTCGGGGTGTTCCTCAAGGACTACGCGCCGTCCAAGTGGTGAGCTCCATGATCCGCCTCCCCGCCCCTGGACACCGCGTGGTGGTGCGCTACCTCCTGCCCACGGGAGAGGCGACCGACGCGCTGGGTACGCTGCTGAGCGTGTCCGCCAACGGGGTGGTCGTCGAGGGCAAGCGCGGCACCGTGCGCATCGCCGGCGACTCGATTATCGCCGCCAAGGAGGTCTCTCCGGCTCCTCCGGCACCGGGTCCGCGGCCCACGGAAGGTCGTGGCTAGCATCGCCCCACGGGGGACATGACGGTGCATGCCGCGGTGGCGGCGACGCCGGCGACGCGCGACCGGTACGTCGACCTGGTGCGGGGCGGGTCGCTGCTGGGCGTGGTGCTGGCCACTTCCTGATGGCGGCGGTGGTGCTCGCACAGCTGCACGTGTTTACACGCTTGCGTGACAGGGACCGGACCGGATGCTTGAATCGGCTTGATGGCTGATGACGAGGGGGAACCGTGTCCAACACGCGCAAGTCCGCTGCGGCGGTCGCATCGGTGGTCGTAGCGGGATTGCTCGCGGGCTGTGGGGGCGGCGAGTCCGAGGAGTCTCGTGGTCCGCAGCCGATCGTGGGCGCAGAGTCAAGCGCAGGGGCACTTACCGTGACGGTCGACACGTGCCACGGCGACCCTGAGGTGGATGTGGTCGAGACCCAGGCTGACGTGACAGTCACGGTGACCTCGACCTACCGGAACCCGAACGATGCTTGCCTGGACGTCATCGAGGTTCCGATTGCTGACCCGTTGGGTGACCGGGTGCTCGTGGATGGAGTGACAGGCGATGCAGTGGAGGTAGTGCTCGTCGGCTGAACGCGCGTCGTCTGCGAGGTGCGGCGGTTGTGGATGACAAAGGTCATCACGCTTGGCCGTGCTGGCACCGGCGAGGCCGT
>NZ_BBLV01000006.1 GCF_000971115.1 Demequina gelatinilytica
GGGTAGCCCGCAGGCGCGGGCGGTGGCGGCGGCGGGAAGCCCGCGGGCGCGGGCTGTGCGGCGTGCGTCCCGGGCGCCTTGCCCGGCATGTGGTTGTCAGTCACGAGAACCTCCCTTGCGTCGAGTCCGGCGCGACCGGCTCCGGGTCTCGACCCGAGACCTCGTCGCCGCCGTCCGGTCCGTCTTCCATGTGCTGCGACCCGCATCGGTGCGGGCGTGGATCTGAGGGGCGTCGCGGCGCACATCCCGCAGGAGCGAGCGCAGCGACAACCTCATGCGGATGCGCGCTCCCCACGAACGCGCGGACAGCCAGTGGCGCCGGTCCTCGCGCACGAGCCGCCACATCGTCTCCCGCTCCTCGGCCCCGACCTCGAGGTGCGAGAAGTCGACCTTGGTCGCGAGCGCCGCGATCGCCGCGCCGTGCGGCGAGCCGTACGCCTGAGAGACCTCGCTGTACGTGCGCGGCCCCGCCGGCGGGAGCCCCGCATCGGCGGCATCGTCCAGGTACTGCTGCCAGCCCGCCCTGATCGCGTCGTCCGCGCGGCGCCCCCGCCTGCGCGCGCGGCGGGCCGCCTTCCACGCGATCAGCACCATCAGCGGCAGCACGAGCGCGAGCAGGCCGACTCCGGAGATGAGGACGATGCGCCATGCGTGCGACAGCACCGCGGCGGCCGCCTCCTCCTCGACGACGTCCTCGACCGACTCCCCGCTGCGGCTGCGCTGCGAGCTCGGCGGGTCGATCACGGCCGCCTCCTCATCGCGGAGGTCCGTGCCGAGCTCGGGCTCGCGCACGGTCGCCACCTCGGGGAGGAGCCCGAGCTCGGTCTGCGGCGACGTGTCCACCGCGACCCAGCCGGACGCGGTCGCGACCTCGATCCACGCGGACATATGCCGGCCCGCGCACTCGCCGTCATCGCAGACGGGCGGTGTCCAGCCGTGCGGGTCGGTCTCCGCGAGCCGCGCCCCCACCACCACGCGCGCGTCGAACCCCAGGTAGCGCGCGAGCAGCGCCGACGCCGCGGCGAACTGCTCGTCATCCCCGACGGCCGCGACCAGGAGATCGGCGTCCGCCTGGTCGCCTACCTCGTCGGCGCGCTCGTTGAGCTGGGAGAACAGGAGCTCCAGGCGTGCGATGGAGTGCCCGGCCTGAGAGCTTGCGAAGTCATGCCCGCCGAGCGCGGTCTGCCACGCGTACGTGCCGGACTCGGCCTCGACCACATCGTGCGACACGTAGCCGCGCGAGCGGAGACGGTCGATGAGCTCGAGCAGGCTTGCGCCATCCTGCCCCAGCCCCTGCGCCTCGACCCACGTCACGAGCGAGGCAGGGAGCTCCTCGGGGGCGGCGGTGATGCGGCCCTGCAGACCCTCGAGCCCGCCGGCCTCGTCGAGCGTCGCGGCGATCTCCACGACATCGCCCTCCTCGAGCCCCCCTGCCACGATGCCCGAGCCGCCGCCCTGGACGTAGTAGAACGAGTCGACGAGGGTGCTGGCACGGTCCCCGCCGAAGGCGACCTCGTCGAGCTCCCCGACCAGGGGTACCCACGGCTCCGCGAGGCCCTGCACGGTCACGGTCGCCTGGACCGCATCGTCCCCCGAGCCGAGGCTCGCAGGAAGCCGCCGGAAGACGGTGCCCGCAGCGCCGGACGCGTCGAGCTGCGTGAAGCGGTCGCCGTCGAAGTACGGAAGCACCGCGAGACGCACGCGCGTCACGCCCTCCGCACCCTCGACGGTGAAGAGCGGAGCGTCGAACGCGGCGTCGCGCATGAATGCTCGATAGGTCGACAGCGGGGTCTCCGCGTTCGCGATCGCCACGGTCGCCTCGACCTGGGTCCTCGCGACGGTGCGGGCGGGCGCGGGCAGCACGGATGAGGCGAGGACGGTGATGCCGAGCGCCATCGCGATCATCGCGACGGCTGAGGCGGCCGCGGTGGCCCGCAGCCGGCGAGGCGCGCGGGCCCGCGTACCCTCCGCACCGGTGAGCCGAGAGCGATCGAGGGCCGCACGCGCCACGAACCACGCGAGCAGCGTCGCGAACGCCGCGACACCCACGACCGCCTCGCGAGGCACGGTGACGCCGGCCGCGGCGATCGCCCCGGCGTGCCGGCTGGGGCCGACCACGATCGCGACGACCAGGGTGGCCGCCGACACGAGCGGGCCGATCCACCAGCGTGCGGGAGCGCGCAGCGCGAAGGACACGGCGGCCCAGGCGCCCGCGTAGAGCAGCGCGTACGCGGGCACCATGACGCCCTCGTAGGTGCCGAGCGGAGCGGGCAGCGTGACCACGCCCTTCCAGCCCACGACCGGTCCGGTCACCACGTCGACGGCCGCACGCGCGAGATCCTCGGGGGATGATGCGGCGCCAGGGGTCGCGAGCAGCAGCGCACCGACCAGGTAGCCGGCGACGGCGACGAGCACCGAGACCCCCCACCCCCAGCCGAGACGAGCGGAGAGGGCCGCGAGCAGCACCGCGGACGTGGTGGCGACGAGCGCCGGGACCGCGAGGTTGTCGGCGCCGTAGGCGCCCGCGAGCGTCACGGCGGCGAGCAGCGTGAGGATCGCGGCGCATGCCGAGGCGAGGGCGATCTCCGCGAGCGGCGCCCGCCGGCGGCTCATCGGGAGGCTCCGCGGGCCATGAGGCTGCGCAGGTCCTCGAGCAGCGCGATGGTGACCACCTGGACGCGGCCGAGCGCCGCGACCGACGGCTCGTCGACCGGATCGCACAGCACCGCCGCGACAGAGACGTCGGAGGGGAACGCGAAGGCCGCCGTCTGGACGTGCTCGAGCGCCGCGGCGGCACCCGTCACCATGAACGCGATCGACGCATCGTCCGCCTTCTCCGCAACCACGCGGGTGAGGGTGTCGAGGTCCATGACCTCGGTCGACGTCTCGACCCCGGAGAGGTCGTCGAGCAGCGCGCGCGGAGAGACCGTGCGCAGGCGCTCGAGCGAGCGCACGGTCGCACGCGCGAAGTGGGGCACCGCACCGGAGACGTAGACCTCGACGTCCCTGCCGTCACGGATCGCGCGCACGCCCAGGGAGCCGATCGCGCTCACGGCCATCTCGAACTCCGCCTCGGAGCCGTACGACCCGGCGTCGAGGTCGAGCATGAGGACCATGGTGGAGCGACGGGTCTCCTCGAACTGACGGACCATGAGGGAACCCGTCTTCGCGGTCGACTTCCAGTGCACGTGGCGACGGGCGTCGCCGGGCGTGTAGTCGCGCACGGCATGGAAGGAGATGTCCTCGCTCGACAGCACGCGAGTCGCCGCGCCCTCGAGGTCCCGGATGAACCCCTGGGCGGTGGACGGTACCGCGACGGTGCGGGGGTGGACGTACAGCGTGTGCACATCCGACCATCGGAACTCGCGGCGCACCAGGCGCAACGGGTCCTCACGCGCCGTGGTGGCGGGCCCGACGTCGATGATGCCGCGCCGATGCGTGGGAAGCGCGACCGTCGCGGTGAACGCCTGCCCGTGCCGCAGCGCCGGGACATGCACCTCGGACAGGCTCGGGCCGATGGGCAGGTCGAGCCGGCTCGCCCACGCGAGACGCGCACGCGAGTTGGAGACGGTCACGGAGCCCTCCGCGGGCTGGCCTGCCACCACGGCGTCGCGATCGACCGCGAAGGCGACATCGCGCGGCTCACGACCGATGAGGAAGAACGCGGCGATCACCACGAGCGCGAGCGCGACCACGCCGCCCACGAGCAGCTCGCTCCATCCCCACACGACTCCAGCGACCATGCCGAACGCCGCCCACGCCGCCGCGAACCAGCCTGCGGACGTCACCACCGACCCCACGGCCTCCCACGCGCGGGAGGTTCCCGTCCCCACCGCCGCAGCGGCGGCGCGCAGGACCAGCCCGGTCCGCACCGCACGGCCGCGGCGGGTGGCCGCGACCTGGGTGTGGGTGCGCGACTGCGTCTGGGTGCGCGACTGCGTCCGGGTCCCCCGAGTGCGGCTCGAGAGGCCCGTGCGCGAGCCGGTGGTGCGCTCCGTCACGCGCGCGCGTCGTGGGTGGGCGGCGGGACGTCGAGCAGGATCTGCGCGATCACCGCGGTCGCGGTGACACCGTCGAATTCGGCCTCGGGCTCGAGGATGAGCCGGTGCGCGAGCACCGGCTCCGCGAGCGCCTTGACGTCGTCAGGGGTGACATACGTGCGGCCGTGCGCGAGCGCCCACGCGCGGACCACGCGCGCGAGCGCGATCGCGCCGCGCGTCGACGACCCGAGCCGCACCTGCGTCGCGTCGCGCGTGGCCTCGACCACGCGCGCGATGTAGTCGGCGATGAGCGCATCGAGGTAGACCCCGCGGCACATCTGGGTCATGGCCACGACCGTCTCGAGCGCGACGACCGCCTCGACCGTCCGGTGAGGCTCGTGGGCGTTCTGGAGGATCTTGAGGGTGGCGCCGTGGTCCGGGTAGCCCAGCGAGGTGCGCATGAGGAAGCGGTCCAGCTGCGCCTCCGGCAGCCCGTACGTGCCCGCCTGCTCGACAGGGTTCTGCGTCGCGATCACCATGAAGGGCGCCCCGACGGCATGCGTGGTGCCGTCGACCGTGACGTTGCCCTCCTCCATCACCTCGAGAAGCGCCGACTGCGTCTTGGGCGACGCACGGTTGATCTCGTCCGCGAGCACGACGTTCGCGAAGATGGGTCCGCGGTGGAAGTCGAACTGGCCGTTGCGCTGGTCGTAGACCGAGATGCCCGTGACGTCGCCGGGAAGCAGGTCCGGGGTGAACTGGATGCGCGATGCCGAGCCGTGGACGGACTGCGACATGGCCCGTGCGAGCGAGGTCTTGCCCGTTCCCGGCACATCCTCGAGCAGCAGGTGGCCGCCGCTGATCATGGTGGTGAAGGCGAGCTCGACCACGTGGTGCTTGCCGAGCACCGCGGTCTCGACATTGCCCACGAGCAGCGCGAACTGCTGCGCGAACCAGGACGCCTGGTCCGGCGTGACGCCCTGCTGGGCGGTGGTGTCAGCGGTCATGTCAGGGCCTTCCTCACGGTGGTGCAGATGTTCACGGGTAGCAGATGGTGGAGAGCGTCGCCGTCCGGCCTCCGGCGAACGCGACGTCGATCGTGACGGTGACGTCACCCTCCGGAAGGGCGAAGGCCTCCGTGGTCGGGTCGCCGGGCAGCCCGTCCGAGTAGCGCGGCACGCTCACGGTCGCGCTCGCGGGCACCGTGCCCTCGGTCGCCCAGCGGAGCAGGTAGGTCGCCGGCGACGCGACGGACTCGGGGTCCTCCGGATCGGCCGGCACGGCCTCGCTCTGCTGGACCAGCGAGCCGGCGAGCGAGAACGAGAAGCGGGTCTCCGAGCCGCCGTTGAGCACCGCGGCGGTGGTGGCGTTCGACTGACCCGAGCAGAAGAGCTGGCCCCACTGGCGCTTGCAGTACGCCGCCGTGACCGACCTGCCCTCGTCCACCGCGTACCACGGGAACGACTTCTCACCCGTGTTCACGCCGCCCACGAACCAGTAGAGCGAGAACCCGCCCGGCGCGCTTCCGGAGTCCACGGGGCTCTGGCCGCCGCTACCGGTCCCGCCATCGACGGTGGTGCACGAGCCGGTGGTGCACGAGACCCCCCAGCTGAAGGAGCCGAGCGCCGGCTTGCCCGAGCTCACGGGGAGCCACTCGTCGGACGTCCACGTCGCCTCCCCGTACGTCCGGGTGCCCCATCGGGACAGCGCGCAGAAGATGACCTGGTTGACCTCGTTGCGCTCGATGTCGACCGGGACGGTGACCGTGCCGCTCCCTGCCGTCTCGGCGACGCACTTCTTGCCGTCCGCGGTGTACCCGTAGAGCAAGGTCGCGTCGTCGCCGCCGCCGGTGAGCGTCACGGTGAACTCCGCGCTGCCGTCGTCCGCCCCGTCGCTGTCGCGCTTGACCGCGAGCACGGGAGCCCCGACGCCGTTCATCTGGACCGTGGTGGTGTCGACATCGGTCGGGCCTGCACCTGCGGGGACAGGGAAGCGGCTCGCGGGCGTGATCTCGACCGCGGTCGAGGTGTTCGATCCGATCGACAGGTCCGTGAACCGTGCCGTGGTCCCCGTGACGCCGATAACCTTCTCGCCCCAGGACCCGCGCAGCGTGAGCTGCGCCGTCGACGGGTCGATGCCACCGACCGTGCCGGACACGGTGCCGTCGCCGCTCGGCTCCCACGTCACGGTCCCGACGGCCGCGGGTGGCAGGTACGCCCACGCGACGATCCCGGCGGTCGAGCTCCGCGACGTCCCGATCGCGTTGACCGCGACCGCGGTGTACGTCGCCTCCGCACCGTTGGTGAGCCCGTCGACCTCCGTGCACGCACCGCTCGTGTCGCACGTCGCGACGGTCCGCCCGTCGCGCTGCACCTCGAAGCCGGTGACGGGCGGGTACGCCTTCTTCCCGGGCTTGACCGCGAAGACGATGGTGCCGTCGCCGTACCCCACCTGGCTGAGCGAGGCGGGCGCCGCGGGGTAGCCGCTGAAGTCCACGATCACGGTCCCGTTGCGTGCGCCGGAGCTCGCCCGCCCCTGCGCATCCTGGACCGTGAAGCTCGCGGTGCACGTGCCGCCCGGCATGTCCTCGGCCCAGGACATCCGCACGCGATCGCCGTCCTGCGTGAAGGAGGCGGCCGCGCAGTCCCCGGTCGACACGACGTCGACGAGCGTGAGCGCTGTCGTGGGAAGCGGGTTGACCTCGCCAGGACCGTCGATCACGGAGGCCGCGCAGGACTGCGGGTCGTCGGCTCGGCAGTCGATCTTCACGGTGGCGCCCTTGGGCAGCTCGGTCGGGGCGGGGCCCACGGTGAGATGGATGCCGCCCGGCTGCACGCCGTCGTGCGATGTCGCCGTCAGGGCGACATCCGATTCCTGACCCGGTCGAGCGTCGTCATGCGTCGTGATGGTGAGCTGCATCCCGTTCTGGACCACATCGAAGCTCTCGCCGCCGCGCGTCGACGCCCTGAGCGTCACATCGCGGCCCACGACGTTGTCCCACGCCACCATCTCGCCCAGGTCCACGGTCTGCGTGTCACCGGGCGAGATCTCGAGCGCGGTGCTCGTGAGGCTCGGGAGCGGATCCACGGGCTCGACCACGATCGGCACCGTGAGCAGCGTGTACTCGTCCTGGCCCACCAGGCGCGCCCCGACCACGCAGCCGTCGCTGTACGGCGCACCCCAGCCCGCGTCGTAGGTGAGGCCCAGGCCCTGCCGGGCCTCGCATCGTGCCTCCGAGCGTGCCGCCGTGGTCCTCACCGACGTGGGGAGGATCTCGAGGACCTCGCCGTCGGGGACCGCCACCATGGTCCCGAGGTCGAAGGCGACCTTCTCGCCCTCCTTGACCTGGACGGGCTCGAGCGTGGCGTTGAGGCGCGGGACGAAGTCGTCGATGCCGGGCACCGTGAGGAAGCCGTACGTGAACGACTCCTCGCCCTCGAAGTCCGCGCCGGAGACCTTGAAGACCACCGTGCGCGTGTCCTGCGGGAGGGGTCCCTGCAGCGACCGGCCCGTGGCCTGGACGTCCTCCTCGCGCTCGTACGGCGTGACGGTCAGGGCCGCGACGTCCCCCGACGCCCACGCGGCCCGGCCGGTCACGACGTCGACGCCGGTCTCGAACGTCTCGCGGTCCTCGAACGCGAGCACGGTGTCCTCGAGCACCGGCACGTCAGGGATCGCGTCGCGCACCACCTTGACCACCACACGGCCGTACGACTCGGAACCGCTCGCGCTGCGGACCTTGTAGAGGTACGAGTACGTGGTCGGCTCGTCCCCCGCGCTGATGGTGATGAGATCGCTGTCCTCCGCGCGGCTGATGCGCGCGGCAAGCGCCTCGTAGGCGTCCGACTCCGCGACCTCGTCCGGCGTGATCTCGACCAGCGCGAGCTCCTCGCCGAGCGGATCGGTGTCGTTCGCCACGGGATCGAGGACCACCTGATGGCCCTCACCCACCTGGACCTGGACATAGTCCGTGAACGTGATGGGGGCCGGCGCGACCTGGCCCTCCGCGACGCCGATGTGCGCCGTGGCGACGGCCTGCGCGCGGGCCGCGTCCTCGACGATGAACGTGAACTCGAACTGCCCCGACGCGTCGGTCGCGGCCGTGTAGACGAGCGACCTGCCGTCGGCGGAGACCTCGGCGGCGCCCTTCGCAGGGGCCTCCTTGATGCCCACGATGCGGATGGGGTCGCCATCGGGGTCCTGACCGCCCGCGGCGATCGGGATGGTGACGCTGAGGCCGAGGTTCGCGCGCGCGGTCACGTCCGCGGGGGTCGGAGCCGTGTTGATCTCCGTGCCCTTCACCTCGACCACCACCGTGGCCGTGCTGACCTGCTCGGGATACCCGATCGGATAGGCGTCATACGTGAAGGAGTAGGTGCCGGGCGTCTCGGGGGCGAGGTAGCGCACCACGCGGCCGGAGGTGAAGGCGAGGCCTGAATCGTCCCCCGCCGAGACCGAGCCCGCCGCGAGCGTGACCACGGTGCCCGGCGCGCCGGCATCGTTCTTCAGCACGGAGAAGTCGACCTGCGTGCCGGCACGCACGGTGTACGCGTCGTCGACCACCGCGGGCGCGGGCGCGCCGCTCGAGTCGACCATCACCACGGCGACCTCTCCGGTCACCGCGGTGCCGGCACCGTCGGAGAGCGTGTAGCGCACCGTGCCGATGAGCCCGGGCTCCCCATCACCCGTCGACCCGGACAGCCGCAGCGAGCTGAGACCGACCGCGGAGGCTCGCAGATCGGAGGCGCGCCCCGACTGGGCGGACACGGCCTCGTCGGCGACGTCCGGCTGCGGATCCTCGACGACGAGCACCAGCCCGGCCGGGTTGGTCGCGGAGCCGACCACGTCGACGGTGACGTCCTCGCCGTCGCGCACGAACGCGGTGAGGGGCACGGTCGAGAACTCCGCCTCGTCGCGCGGGACCACGTCCACGCGCACGTATCCGGTCACCTCCGCGCTGCCGTCGCCCACGACGTACGTGACGGTGTAGCTGCCCTCCTCCTCGGCTGAGAAGGTGAAACCGACCACGTCGGTCGCGATCGCGACGTTCGCGTCGTCCGCCTCGACCTCGGTCATCGTCAGGGGACCCTGCGCCCCCGACACCGCCTCGGAGATGTCGATCGACTGGCGCGGGCCCGTGGCGCGCTGCACCGTGAGCGTCTCCGCGGTCAGTCGTGGCGAACCCTCGACCGACACCGTGATCGTCATGGGGGTCGATGCGCCGTGGACATCCGCGACCTGCAGGTCAACGGTCGCGGGAGCGGCCTCCGCCTGAGGGTCCTGGTGCGTGAACACCACGGTGCCGTCGGACGCGGCGACGGCGTTCGCGGACGGGGAGTCCGTCGCCGCATCCGACAGGTAGATCGGGTCGCCGTCCGGGTCCACCCAGCCGGTGAGGGCGTCGATGCGGGTCGAGCCGCCGACGGCGACGGAGCCGCCGGGCTCCTCCGCGAGGCAGCCCGGGTCGTCGCCGCACCACTGAGGGGCACCGTTCTGATCCTCGTCATGGACGGTGAGCGTCACCGTCGCGACCGCACCGGCGCCCGACCCTGCCGCGGTGCCGTCGGAGATGCCGTACGTGAACGTCGCGCTCCCCGTCGCGTCGGCCGCGATGGTCGCGACGATCGCCTGACCGTCGTCCGCGATGGCCACGGTGCCGAAGTCCTGCTGCAGACCTTCGAGCGTGCCCGGCACGATCGCGAGCGGGTCCCCGTTGGGATCGTGATCGTTGAGGAGCACGGGAAGCCGCACCTGGCGTCCTGCGCGCACCCCGAAGTCGTCGTCCTCGGCGGTGGGCGGCCGCTGCTCCTGAACCTCCGGGGTCGCCTCGGCCGTGCTCGTGTCGTCCTGCTGCAGGGAGTCCTGCGCCCATTGCTGGCTCGACGCGACCGGGGTGCCGTCGACGGCGTCCCAGGCCCACCCGCTCACCGTGTCGTTGACCACCGCGCGCGTGCCGTTGCTCTGGATCGCGGTGCGCGGCGTATCCGTGAGCGTCCCGCCCGCGTAGTCGAGCGGGATACGGCCCTCGCCGTCGCGCCACAGGAGGCCACCCGCGCCGCCCTTGGCGAGCCACGCCACCGTGAGCTCGCCGTCCACCTCGAGGGGCGCGCTCACGATGCCGAGCTCCGTGCTCTCCGGCCCGAACGCGTGCTCGGCGGACATGGTCTCGAGGTCGACCCTGATGACGCCGAAGCTGTCCGCGATCGCCACCGTCCCGTCGTCGGTCGGCGCGGCCTGCAGGAGCGCGTCGTCGTCCTCGACAGGGATGCTCACCGGACGGGGCTGGTCCTCGACCCAGAGCTGCGCGGCAGCCGGGTCCCAGACCACGTAGCGGTCACCCGCGAAGGACATCGCGAGGTCCTCGCCCGTGGGCTCGATCTCGGTCCGCGTGAGGGTCGCGCCGCCGTCGGCGTCGCCCGTGGCGAGCGAGCCCTCGACCACGTCGCCGCTGCGCGACAGGGCCGCGAGAGAGCCGTCCGACCGGAGCGCGACCGCATCGGCGGAGAAGGTCGCCGTCGCCTCGCCGTCGGCGGTGTCGACGGCGGAGTACGGATCGAGCACGATCGAGGCGATCCCGGTGCCGTCGGAGACACGGCCGCCGCGGACCGACCCGTCCGAGCCGATGTACGCGAAGTAGTCGCCCGCGTGCACCACCTCCCCGGTACCCGCGGACGTGGCGGCGCCCTCGCCCGCGACGATGTCCACGGCGCGCCCCGGCGCCAGGACCGTCACCAGCGAGTTGTGCTCGGCGAACATCAGCACCTGCGAGCCGGACTGCACCAGGCCCGAGGGGTTCGCGACCGCCCGGTAGGTGTCGAGCTCGCCCAGGGTCGTGTTCACCCGGCCGTACTGCGCGTGCTCGCCATCGCCCTTGAGGATCCACACGCCCGGCTCCTCGGACTCGACCTCCCGCTGGTCGAAGTCGGGGCCGAGCACCACACCGGCAGCCAGGGCGAGGCATGCCGCGCCGCCGCCGATGCGCCACGCGCGGGCGCGTCGCGCCGCGGAGTAGCGACCGACGGCGGGCTCGGTCACAGCAGGACCCACCAGGCTGCGGCCGCGAGGCCCGCGAGGGCGATCCCGATGCCCGTCGCGATGCCGACGACGGTGCCGCGCCGGTTCGATGCTGCCGGCGGCTTCGCGGTCGCGCTCGCGGAGGCCGCGGTCGCGACCCTGGCGCGCTTCGACTCGACCTGCACGGTGGACCTCACGGGGCCGCGCGGGGGCTCGCCCGCGGACGGAGCCGCGATGGGCGCCCATCCGCTCGAGGGGATGTCGAGCGACGTCCCGGGCAGGCCCAGCTCGCGCTCGACGTGCTGAAGCGCCTCCGCGAAGGCGCCCGCGCTCTGGTAGCGGTCGCCCGGGAGTCGGCGCATGCCGCCGGCGAGCACCGCGTCGAGCGCCGCGGGGGCGTCGGGTCGGCCGAGCGGCGTGTACCGAGCCTTGGAGATCCGGTCACGATGCGAGGCCTCGTCGCGCCTGCCGTCGAGGGACTGGAACGGCGTGCGTCCGGCGGCGAGCGTGTAGACCGTCGCGGCGAGGGCCCACACCTCGGTGGCGATCGAGCCGGAACTGGTGCGCGCGACCAGCTCGGGCGCGGACCACGGCACCGACATCGCGACATCCTCGGACTCGACCGTCGCGATCATCGCCGCGACGCCGAAGTCCGCGAGCACGGGATGCCCGAACTGGGTCGTCAGGATGTTCGACGGCTTGATGTCGCGGTGCAGGACGCCCACGCGATGCGCGGCCTCGACCGCGGACGCCACGCGGATGCCGATCGACAGCACCTCCGCGATCGGGATCTGCTCCACGCGGTAGCGCGAGCTGAGCGAGCCCGGGCAGAACTCCATGACCATGTACGGCCGCCCGTCCGCGGAGATGGACGCCTCGTAGACGGTGAGGATCGACGGGTGCGCGCTGAGGCTCGCCATCACGTCGACCTCGTTGTCGAGCAGCTCGGCGCTCACGGCGGAGCTCTCGAGCACCTTGACCGCGACCTCGCGGCGCGGCATGTCCTGGCGGTACAGGAACACGTCGGCGAAGCCGCCGGACCCCAGCGCGCGCACGTAGGAGTATCCAGGCAGCACCGGAGGCGCGAGCGGGCTTCGCTTCGCCATTCCTTCCCCCCTCAGCAGGAACGGTCACCAAGACTCGACCGCATGCCGCGCGCGAGGCGCGGGCGTGCGATGCTTCGTACCCTAATCGAGGCGAGGCCCTGCATCCGCCGTTGTGGCGCATGTCACGCCTGGTAACGTCCGTTATGTCGGAGTTGCGGCATCGCGGCGCGGAAGACGTGGCCCGCGCCGCGCCCGGGTCAGCGCGCCCTGCCGGTCCACTCGGTGCCGGCGGGCGAGGGCGCGACCGGCGACGCGGTCGCAGGGGACGATGCCCGCGAGGCGAGCGTGGCGATCTCCGCACGCGTCGCGCTCGAGGCGGCGATCGCGGCGGCGGCGCGAAGCGGCACGGCCACAGCGAGCGGCGGCGCACCCTGCGCGATGCGCTGGGCAGCGGTGTGCTCCCGCAGGCGCACGATCGCTCGCCCCATCGCCTCCGCATGCGCTCGACGCCTGAACATCTCGGACCCCCTCAGCCACGCGACCCTCACCGCGTGTGATGCAGCTCACACTAGCGGCCACCCGGGACCTCCGTCACGCGCCGCGCGCGGCTGCGCGCGCGCCGACGGGAGGACATGCCGGAGGACACGACGCTCCACGTCGGCCGGTGCGTGCTCGACCCCGTCGCGCGCGAGCTCACGTGCGACGGGGAGCCCGTTCAGCTGAGCCCGCGCGAGCTCCAGCTCGCGCACCTGCTGATGTCGCATGCGGACCGGGTCGTCACGCGCCGCGAGGCCCTTGAGGCGGTGTGGGGCTCAGCGGCCCGCGAGAACGTGCTCGACGTGTACATCCGCTATCTGCGCGCCCGCCTCGGCGCGGACGCCATCGCGACGGCCCGAGGCATCGGCTACCGCTTCCTCGGCTGAGCGGGTCGTCCGTACGGACGATTCCCCTGCCGCCGCCCTCGCCCTACGCTGGCCGGATGGATGTGAGGGCGCCTCGCTGGGGGGACATCGCGATCGCGGCAGCGCTGCTGATCCTCGCCCTCATCGGGGTCCACGCCGCCCCGGCCACCGCGCACGACTACGACGCCTGGGGCCTCCTGCTCATCCTCGCGCAGGTCGCTCCCGTCGCCTGGCGTCAGCAGTACCCGCGCATCGTGCTCTGGGCCATCCTGCTGCCGTGGGCCGCGACCGTGGGCATCGGCTACGCCGATACGCCCGCGATGTTCGCGCTCTACCTCGCGCTGTACGGCATCGCCGCGTACACCCCGCGACGGACGGCGCTCATCCATGGCGGCGCGGTGCTGGCCATCGCCCTCGCCTGGACCGTGGTGGGCCTGCTCTACACGGACCACGTGCCGTGGACGTCGCTGGTGGCCGTCGCGCTCGCCGTGATCGTGCCGATGATGCTCGGCTTCGTCGACTTCCGCAGGCGGGAACGGCTCACGGTGCTCGAGCTCGAGCATGAGCGGCGC
This sequence comes from Demequina gelatinilytica, assembly GCF_000971115.1. Lineage (GTDB taxonomy): Bacteria > Actinomycetota > Actinomycetes > Actinomycetales > Demequinaceae > Demequina > Demequina gelatinilytica. The sequence goes on from NZ_BBLV01000006.1 coordinate 13,515, forward strand.
GAGCAGGCGCAGCGCGTGGTCGCCCAGGACGCCGTGCGCGCCGAGCGGGCCCGCATCGCGCGCGAGCTGCACGATGTGGTGGCCCACGAGATCACCGTGATGACGCTCCAGGCCGAGGGCGCACGCAGGCTCGCGAAGGACTCCGACGCGCGGGTGCTCGAGGCCCTCGCGACCATCGCGGCATCGGGACGCACCGGGCTCGCGGAGATGCAGCGGATGATCGGCGTGCTGCGCGCGACCGAGCAGGAGGCCGTCGACACCGCCGAGCGCGACCTCGCGGTCGCGGAGATGCAGCCGATGCCCGCGCTGGCCGCGATCCCCGCCCTGGCGCAGCATGTCGAGGACGCGGGCCTGCCGGTCGAGCTCAGCATCGTGGGCACGTCGCATGTGCCCGCCGGTGTGGAGCTCAACGCGTACCGCGTGGTGCAGGAGGCGCTCACCAACGCGATGAAGCACGCCGGCCCGGGAGCCCGCGCGACGGTCCGCGTCGAGCGAGAGCCCCACCGGGTGCTGGTGGTGGTCGAGGACGACGGCCGCGGCGTGATCTCCGAGGCCGCGCACCACAGCGGCGGCCACGGCCTGCGCGGCATGGCCGAGCGCGTCCACGCGCTCGGCGGCACGCTCGAGTACGGTCCACGGACCGGCGGAGGGTTCCGCGTGCGAGCGACGCTGCCCTCGACGGACGACCAGGTGGGCCACCGGCCCACCACCACGACGAAGGGCGGACGATGATCCGGGTGGCGCTGGTGGACGACCAGGCGATGGTGCGGGTGGGCCTGAGGATGATCCTCGAGTCGGAGGGCGACATCGAGGTGGTCGCGGAGGCGACGTCGGGCGCCGATGCCGCGCGCATCGTCGCCGAGCACGCGCCGGACGTGGTCCTCATGGACGTGCGCATGCCCGGCATGGACGGCCTCACCGCGACGCGCGAGGTGCTGGCCGCGCACCCCGGCGCGCGCATCGTCATCCTCACCACGTTCGACGACGACGAGTACGTCTACGAGGCGCTTCGCGCGGGCGCGTCCGGCTTCCTCCTCAAGAGCGTCGACGGCGATGCGCTCGTGTCGGCAGTGCGCGTGGTCGCCGCCGGGGACGCGCTCCTGGCGCCCGAGGTCACGCGCCGCGTCATCGAGCAGTTCGCGCGCACGGCCCCCGTCGAGGAGCCCGATCCGTCGCCCGAGGCGGTCGGGGACCTGTCCGAGCGCGAGGTCGAGGTGCTGCGCCTCATGGCGCGCGGGCTGTCCAACCAGGAGATCGCCGCGGAGCTGTACGTGTCCTCGACCACGGTTAAGACGCACGTCAGCCATATCCTCACCAAGCTGGGGGTGCGCGACCGCGTGCAGGCGGTGGTCGAGGCCTACGACTCCGGGATCGTCGCGCCTCGCCCCTAGAGGGTCATCCCCGAGAGGGAGGGTCGAGAACCGTCCTTGCGGACGATGCCTGGCGCCGGCGCGCTCCGCCAGACTGGCGCGGTCACGTACTGAGATACGAGGAGAACCCGTCATGACCACCACCGTCACGCTCGCCGCGTCCATGCGCGGCGGCACCAAGGACTACGGCACCGGCGACGCGGCGGTCCGCGCCCTCGACGGCATCGACGTCGACATCGCCGCGGCCGAGTTCACCGCGATCATGGGACCGTCCGGATCGGGCAAGTCGACGCTGCTGCACACGCTCGCGGGACTGGACTGTCTCACCGCCGGCGACTCGTGGATCGGGGAGCAGCAGATCTCGAGCCTGTCCGAGGACAAGATCACGCAGGTGCGCCGCGACAAGATCGGCTTCGTCTTCCAGGCCTTCAACCTCATCCCCTCGCTCAGCGCGAAGGAGAACATCACGCTGCCGCTCGACATCTCGGGCCGCGACGTGGACCCGGCCTGGTTCGACGAGATCATCGGCATCCTCGGCCTCGCCGACCGCCTCACCCACCTGCCCGCCGAGCTCTCCGGAGGCCAGCAGCAGCGCGTCGCCGTCGCGCGTGCGCTCGTCGCGCGCCCCGAGCTGATCTTCGCCGACGAGCCCTCGGGCAACCTCGACTCCCGCTCGGGCGCAGAGCTGCTCGGGTTCATGCGCCGCGCCGTGAAGGAGTTCGGCCAGACCATCGCGATGGTGACCCACGACCCGTCGGCGGCGTCCTACTCGGACCGCGTCCTGTTCCTCGCCGACGGTCGCATCGTCGACGAGATGCGCGAGCCCACCGCCGACCGCGTGCTCGACCGCATGAAGCAGATGGGGCACTGATGTTCCGCCTCGCAGTCAAGTCCGTCAAGCACAACCCGAAGCGGCTGGTCCTGACCGCCGTGGCGGTCGCGCTCGGTGTCGCGCTCGCCTCGGCGACGTTCACGCTCACCAACGCCCTCTCGGGCGGCTTCCACCAGCTGTTCGACGAGATCTACGCCGGGACCGACGTCATCGTCGAGCCCGCCCCGACCGAGACCGAGGACGACGGCGACCAGTTCGCCGCTCCGGACGCGGTCTTCACCCACGCCGACCTCGCCGCGGTCCAGGCCGTCGACGGCGTCGAGAACGCGGTGGGCACCATCCAGGTGATGGGCTCGGTGCTCCCCAAGGACTTCGAGCCCACCGGCGACCTCATGGCCGCCGGCGGCGCCCCGAGCCAGCTCTTCAACTGGGCCGGCGACCCGAAGCTCGACCAGGCGACCCTGGTCGAGGGCAGCGGGCCCGAGGCCGACGGCCAGATCGTGCTCGACCTCGACGGTGCCCCGCGGCTCGGCTACGAGATCGGAGACATGGTCTCCATCGCGACCGACACGGGCGTCACCGAGCTCGAGCTCGTGGGCCTGGTCCGCTTCGGCGAGACCAACTCCCTCCAGGGCGCGACGCTCGGCTACATGACCGAGGCCGACGCGGCGACGCTCGCCGGCTCCGAGGACTACCAGACCATCAGCGTCGTCACCGCGGACGGGGTCGACAAGGACCAGGTCGCGTCGGCGATCTCCGAGGTCATCCCTGAGGGGACGCGGGCCATCACGGGCGAGGCGAAGGCCGCGGAGCAGGCCGAGCAGCTCGACGACATCCTCCAGTACGTCGACATCTTCGCGATCGCCTTCGCGCTCATCGCGCTGTTCGTCGGCTCGTACATCATCGTCAACACGTTCCGCATCATCGTGACGCAGCGCACCCGCGAGTTCGGGCTGCTCCGCGCGATCGGCGTGAGCGGACGCCAGCTTCGCACGATGATCCTGCTCGAGGCGCTCGTCATCGCGGTGGTCGCCTCGACCGTGGGCATCCTGCTGGGCTACCTCGGCGCGCTGGGCCTGTCCGCGCTCGTCGAGGCCCTGTCCGGCAACATCTTCGGCACCGTCACGCTGCCGTGGGACGCCCTGCTCTGGGGCTACAGCCTGGGTGCGCTCGTCACGCTCGTCGCGGCCCTCATGCCGGCGATCCACGCCTCGACCATCTCCCCCATGGAGGCGCTGCGCGAGTCCGCGACCGAGTCCAAGAAGCCGCTGCGGATGCGCAACATCGTCGGCGGCGCGCTCACGCTGCTCGGCGTGCTCGCGATCGTCGTCGGGCTCTACATGGACGTGGCCAAGCCCTACGTCTTCGTCGGCGCGGGCGCGATGGTCCTGGTCATCGGCGTCACGCTGCTCGCGGCCCAGGTGCTCGTGCCGCTCGCGTACGGGCTCAAGGCGTTCCTCACGCGCGTGTTCCGCGTGGACGGCAAGCTCGCGGCCAACAACATCCGCCGCGAGCCCCGTCGGAGCGCGAACACGGCCGCTGCGCTGATGATCGGCGTCATGCTGCTCGCCCTGGTGTCGACCTTCACCGAGTCGCTCAAGAGCGTGGTGACGGACCAGTTCGCGACCTCCGAGGCCGACTTCTTCGTGCTGTCGACGCAGGGCGCCATCCCGCCCGGCGCGATCGACCTGCTCGGCTCGGAGGACGGCGTCGACTTCGTCACCTCGACGGGCGTGGACCAGGCCACGTACGACGGGCTCGGCTACTCCGTCGCTAGCATCGACCCCGCGACCGCGGACCTCGCGTACGACTACCCGAACGACCCCGACTTCGACGGGATGGACGGCGGGGTCTTCATCGACCCCGTGATCCAGGAGCTGGGCGTCGAGGTCGGCGACCAGGTGGCGCTCGAGGGCGCCGAGGGCAGCGCCACGCTCACGGTCACCGGGCTCTACGAGCGCGAGGGCGACGCCAACTTCTGGGTCGACGAGGCCACCGGCGCCGAGCTGTTCGGCGACTACGACATCCTGCAGGCGATGGTGGTCCTCGACGACGGCGTGGACCCCGCGGCCGCCGAGGAGCAGCTGACCTCGGCGCTCGCGGAGGACTTCCCGCTGGTGGTCCTCTCGAGCCCGGACCAGCTCGCGCAGTTCGCCAACCAGTTCATCGACCTGCTGCTCGGCGTGATCTCGGCGATGCTCGGCGCGGCCCTGATCATCGCGGTCCTGGGTGTGGCGAACACGCTCCTGCTGTCCGTGACCGAGCGCACGCGGGAGATCGGCCTGCTGCGCGCCGTGGGCGTGAGGCGCCGGTCGGTGCGCCGCATGATCCGCATCGAGTCGCTCGTCATGGCGATCTTCGGCACCATCCTCGGCATGATCCTGGGCGTCGGCCTGGGCGTCGCGCTGGTGAAGGCGCTCGCGGAGTTCGGCTTCACGTCCGTGGCGATCCCTTGGGCGTGGCTGGGCATCTACATGGTCCTCGCGATCATCGCGGGCGTGGTGGCGGCGATGTCGCCCGCGCGCCGCGCGGCGAAGCTCGACATCCTGCAGGCCATCGCCTTCGACGGCTGACGGACGCACGGACGATGCGCGGCGCTCGGGGGTCCCGCCCTCCGGGCGCCGCGTCGTTCCCGCCACGGAGGGGGCTGACGGTCGGGATCGGGAGGTCACGACGACGCAGCGGCGCACCATCGCCTCCCGACGAACGGGTACCACCTTCGAGAGGGGTCGGGCCGTTCCGGCTAGATCTCGAGGCCGACGGTCACCGGCTCCGGGACCAAGGCGATCCCGAAGGTCTCGCGCACGCCGTCGCGGACGGCGCGCGCGAGCTCGACCACGTCCGCCGCCGTCGCATCGCCGCGGTTGGTGAGCGCGAGCGTGTGCTTGGTCGAGAGCGTGGCCCGCGCATCGTCGCCCACGCCGAAGCCCTTCGCGAAGCCGGCATGCTCGATGAGCCATGCCGCCGAGGTCTTGACCATGCCATCGCCGGCGGCCGGATAGCGCGGGGCGTCGACCGGCACCGCGGCCTCGGGGACGATGGGGTTGGTGAAGAAGGACCCCGCGCTCCACGTGTCGTGGTCGGCCGGGTCGAGCACCATGCCCTTGGAGGCGCGCAGCCCGAGGACGGCCGTGCGGACGTCCGTGATGGGGACCCGCGCTCCGAGATCGACGCCGAGCGCCGTCGCGAGCTGCTGGTAGCGCACGGGCGCGGACAGGCTCGCCATCCGCGTGTGGAACGTCACCGCCATGACCACGTAGCGCGGCGTGGGACCCCAGGGGCCGTGCGTCATGGTGCGCTTGAGCATCGAGTCGCGGTAGCCGAACTCGGCCTTCACCAGCGGCAGCGTCCTCACCGCGCCGGCCTCGCGATCCCACGTGCGCACCGAGGCCACGATGTCCTTGACCTCCGCGCCGTACGCGCCGACGTTCTGCACCGGGGTCGCGCCGGCGGAGCCGGGGATGCCGGACAGCGCCTCGAAGCCGCTCCACTGGGATTCCACCGCCTGCGCCACCAGCGCGTCCCATGGCGTGCCCGCGGTCGCGGTGATGGACAGCCCGCCGCAGGCTCCGTCGTTGACCAGGCCGACGTCCGTGCGGACGTCGCGCACCACCACGCCGTCGAAGCCCTCATCGGCGACGAGCAGGTTCGAGCCCCCGCCGACCACGAGCAACGGCGTTCCTGCAGCATCCGCGGACCGCACCGCCTCGATGAACGCGGCCTCGCTGTCCACCTCCCGCAGCTCGTGCGCCGGGCCGCCGACACGGAGGGTGGTCAGCGAGGCGAGGTTCATGGACCCAGGGTATCCGCGTCGCGCACCTCCTCCCGGTCGCGGTCGGCCGCCCCTTGCCCCAGGCTCCCGGGCGCGCCCTCGAGCGGACGCGCGGCGGGCGCGAGCGCGTACATGGCCGCCGCCGCGACGACGGTGACCAGGAGCGCCTTGCGCAGCTCGACGTGCTCCGCGATGAGCCCGATGACCTGCGGCATCGTGAGCCCCGCGATGGTGCCGAAGGCCGCGACGGCCGCCACGCGCGCCGTCGCGTGCGTGCGGTCGTCTCCGGCAGCCGAGATCGCGAGCGGGTATCCGAAGGAGACTCCGCAGCCCCAGACCAGCAGCGCGAGCGGCACGCCCCAGAAGGCGGGAGTGAACGCGAAGATCACGGCGCCGACCGCGACCAGCACGGCGCACGTGCGCAGCACGGTCACGCGGCCGAGGCGGTCGATCAGCGGCGCCCCCATCATCCGGATCACGCTCTGCGCGACCACCAGCACGGCGTAGAGAGCGGCCGCGAGCGCCTCGGTGCGGGCGAAGTCGTCGACGATCGCGAGCGGCACCCAGTCGGCGGCTCCCATCTCCACCGTGAAGGCGCAGAACAGGATGAAGCCGAGCGCGAGCGTCCGCGGCTCCCGCCCCGCGACCTTGAGCGTGACGAACAGCCCGTCCTTGCTCTCGACGCTGTCCGCGGGCGGCGGGCGTCCATCGACGATCGCGACGGCCGCGACCGCGAGGAACGCCGCCCCGATCACCGTGACGTTGACCGCGAAGTGCACGCCGACGGCGACGCCCGCATGCGAGTAGAGCGCGCCCATCCCGACCCCCGCCAGCAGCGCGAGCGAGAACGCCGCGTGGAACTGCGACATGATCGAGCGCCCGACAAGGCGTTCGACGGTCGCGGCCTCCGCGTTCGCGAGAGCGTTGACGGTCTCGAACGCCCCGAGCGTCACGAACAGCGCCAGCGCGAAGCCGAGCGACGTACCCAGATGCGCGGCGTACCCCATCGACCAGAACCCCACGATGGTCGCCCCCGAGGCCAGGCGCACGAGAGCCAGCGAGCCCACGCGCGCCACCAGCCCGCCGAGCAGGGCGAAGGCCACGAGCCCGCCGACCGAGCCGATGATGAAGAGCGCGGCGAGCCCCGCGGGCGTGAGGCCCAGCGCGTCACGGATGCTGGGCACGCGCGACACGTGGGTGCCCAGCATGATCCCCATGCCGATGAACAGCACGAGCACCCCCGCTCGCGCGGCACGCACGCGGCGCGCATCGACCGACGATGCCTCCATGCGGCTCCCCCTCCGCATCGTCCCTCAGCGCCAGGACCCTCCTGACGCTAGCACCGGGGACCGACGCGGCGGCAGGGAGGCGTCACCGCCCGACCGGGGCATCCTCCTCCGGGAGCGCCTGGACGGGCTCGAGCCCGTCGGCGACCACCGCCGCGGCCTCGTCACGCGCCGCCTCGTCCTCGACGCGACGGGCGAGGGCACGATGCGAACGGAACAGCGGGCCCTCGCGGCGCACCGCGCGCGCGATGAGGAACGACAGCACCGCCGCCGGCACCGCGACGAGGAGCGCCTTGCGCAGCTCGACCAGGTCGCCCAGGTGCCCGATCACCTGCGGCATCACCAGGCCCGCGATGGTGGAGAACGAGGACACGGCCGCCACGCGTGCCGCGGCCTTGTCCGGCTCGTCCGACGCCGCGGAGAAGCCGATCGGCACGCCGAGCGCGGCGCCGAGCCCCCACAGCACCATGCCCACGGGGACCAGCGCGAGCGTGGGCGCGAACGCGAACGTCGCGACACCGGCGATCACGAGCACGGCCGAGGCCCGCAGCGCGACCACGCGGCCCAGACGACCGATGACCGCCGCTCCGCTCCATCGCAGCGTCACCATCGCGACCACGAACACCCAGTAGAGGAGGTCTCCCACCGCCTCGGGCTGGTCGAAGGCCTCGACCACGGCGAGCGACGCCCACTGCGCAGCCGCGCCCTCGATGGTCGACGCGGAGAAGACGATGAGTCCGATGAGCACCACGCGGCGGTCGCGGTACTCGTCCCTCGCGGCGGCAAACGGGCCGCCGAGCCCGGGGCGCGCATCGTCCGGGCGCGGGCGCCCGTCCATGACGGCGGCCGGGAGGACCGCGAGGCGCAGCGCGGTGAGCACCACGCCCACCCCGATGAAGTGCCACACGGGCGCGACGCCCAGGTGCGAGACCGCGGCGCCGAGCGCCAACCCCATCGCCATGCCGACGGAGAACGCGGCGTGGAACTGCGGGAGCACGGCCCGCTCCATCGCGCGCTCGACCGCGGCCGCCTCGGCGTTCATGCTGACGTTGGTGACCGCGAAGCCGACCGAGACCAGGAACGATCCGGCCGCGAAGAGCGGCTGCGAGCCCCACGCGGTCGCCGCCCCCAGGAGCGCGATCGCCGCGAGGAAGCCGAAGGACGACCACCACAGCAGCGCGCGCGTGCCGAAGCGCGCCACGGACCAGCCCGTCACCAGCAGCGCGCACAGGGCACCGAGAGCGCCGAACAGCAGCAGCCGCGCCAGCTCGCCGGTGGAGACGCCGAGCAGCTCGGTGATGGTCGGGTATCGCGAGACCTGCGTCGCCATGAAGACGCCCATGATCCAGAAGATCGCGAGGACGCCGCGGCGTGCCGCGGCGATACGGGCGGGGCTGGACGCGACGGGCGCGTGTGACACTTCTTCTCCTGACGGCTTGCGAGCGGGCGGCATCCCAGGCTATGCCCTGCGACCGCACGGTCCGGCGCTACGCTGACGTCCAACCGAGCCGAGGGAGAGCAAGTGTCGCGCACACGTCGACCGACCATGGCCGATGTGGCCGCGCACGCCGGGGTCTCCGTATCGACGGTGTCGCTCGCCTACTCCGGCGCCGGCCCGCTGTCCCCCGAGACCCGCGCCAAGGTCGAGCGCGCCGCCGAGCAGCTCGGCTACGCCGGGCCCGCGCCGCATGCGCGCGCGCTGCGCTCGGGCCGCACGGGCGTGGTCGGCGTGGTCATCCACGAGCGCCTGCAGCTGTCCTTCCGCGATCCGCTCATGCTCCGCATCATGGACGGGCTGGTGGGGGACCTCGGGCAGATGGGGCTCGGCGTCCTGCTGATCCCGACGCCCACCGGCGAGCCCGGGGAGCGCAGCCTGCTCGAGACCGCCGCGATGGACGCCGCGGTGCTGCTGCGCGTCCGCGACCACGACGACGAGCCCGCGATCGAGATCGCCCGGCGCCGCGGGCTGCCGGTGGTGGTGATGGAGGGCGAGGCGCCCGCGGGAGCGGGCCGGCTCGAGATCGGCGACCGCGCCGCCACCGCGGAGCTCGTCCGCCACCTCAGGGACCTGGGCCACGAGCGCATCGGCACCATCACCCTGCCGTCGGGGCTGGACGGCGAGACGCGCGTGCTCACGCTCGAGGAGGCGCTCACGCAGACCGCGTGGACTCCCGTGCATCGGCGCCTCGAGGCGTTCGCCGATGCGGGGATCGAGCCGTGCGTGGTGGTCGAGGCGCGGGCGTCGATCGTCGCGGAGGGCATCGCGGCCGCGCATCTCGCGCTCGCCACCGAGCCCCGCCCGACCGCGCTGGTGTGCCAGTCGGACCTCCTCGCCGGGGGCGCGATCCTCGCCGCGCGCGAGCTCGACATCCCCGTTCCTCAGCAGCTGTCGGTGACCGGCTTCGACGGGATCGACATCCCGTGGATCGCGCCGCACGAGCTCACCACCCAGGTGCAGGACGCCGAGGCCAAGGGCCACGCGCTGGCCGCCGAGGTGAAGGCGCTGCTCGCGGGCGAGTCCCCCGAGCCCGTGGTGATGCCGCTCGAGCTGCGGCTGGGTTCGACGACGGCCCGCGCGCCGCGCGCGTAGGACCCCGGACGCGGCTCGGCCCCCCGATCCCGAGGGATCGAGGGGCCGAGCGGTCACGCGGGAGGGGTCAGCCGAGCACGTTGATGATCGGGCCCATCGCGAAGTACAGGACGAAGGCCGCCGCGGTGCCCCACATGAGCGGGTGGATCCTCTTCGCGCCGCCGGTGACCACCTGCAGCACGACGTACGAGATGAAGCCCACGCCGATGCCGGCGGAGATCGAGTAGCCGAACGGCATGATGATGAACGTGAGGAAGGCCGGGATCGCGATCCGGTAGTCCTTCCAGTCGATCCCCGCGACCTGCGACACCATGAGGAAGCCGACCACCACGAGGACGGGCGTAGCGGCCTCGAAGGGCACCAGCGCGTACAGCGGGGTGAGGAACGTCGACAGCAGGAACGCGATGCCGGTCACCACGGAGGCGAGACCGGTGCGCGCACCGTCGCCCACGCCCGCGGCGGACTCGATGTACGAGGTGTTCGAAGACACCGAGCCCAGGCCACCGGCCACGGCGCCCACCGAGTCCACCAGCAGCACCTCCTGGGCGCGCGGCGGGTTGCCGTCCTCATCGTTGAGCTCCGCCTCGGCGCCCACGGCCGTCATGGTGCCCATGGTGTCGAAGAAGTCGGTGATGAGCAGCGAGAACACCAGCAGCAGGGCGGTGAGCACGGGCAGCGTGGTGAAGCCGCCGAAGAGGTCGACCTGGCCGATGAGCGAGAAGTCCGGGGCGGAGACCAGCGTGTCGGGGATCGCGGGCACCACGAGCGCCCAGCCCGACGGGTTGTCGACGGAGGAGCCGAGCGACAGCGCCGACTCGAGGACCACCGCGAGCACGGTGGCGACGACGATCGAGATGAGGAGCGCGCCGCGCACCTTCTTGACCATGAGGACGATCGCGGTGAGGAGGCCCACCACGAACACGACCATCGGCCACGTCGAGATGTAGCCGCCGTCGCCGAACTGCGTGGGGGTGCCTGCGCCGGAGCGGACGATGCCCGCGTCGTACAGGCCGATGAACGCGAGGAACAGGCCGATGCCGACCGCGATGGCCTGCTTGAGGAACGCGGGGACCGCGGCGAAGACCGCCTTGCGGAAGCCCGACAGCACCAGGACCGTGATGACCACGCCCTCCAGGACCACGAAGCCCATCGCCTCGGGCCAGGTCATGCCCTCGCGCGACGCGATGCCGTACGCGAGGAAGGCGTTGATGCCCAGACCCGCGGCCATGGCGAGCGGGAAGCGCGCCCACACGCCCATGAGGATCGACAGGAGGCCCGCGACCAGCGCGGTCGCGGCCGCGACCAGCGCGGTGTCGGGCGCGTCGCCGCCGCCCAGGTACTTGCCCGTGCCGTCGGCGACCGTGCCGATGATCAGCGGGTTCAGCACGACGATGTACGCCATGGTGAAGAAGGTGGTGAGACCACCACGGATCTCGCGGCCGAAGGTCGAGCCGCGCTTGGTGATCTCGAAGTAGGAGTCGATCTTGCCGGCGAAACCGGTCCGCTCCTCGGTGCTGACGCTCATACGTCCTCTCTCGGATGGCGGGAGGACGCGCGCAGCGTCAAGCTCTCCCGGGGGGTGTGGGTGCGAACCCCTCGGGCTAGCGACGCTAACGCCTTACGCTCGGGGCGCACGACGGGATCTCGCGAGCGTCACCCTATAGGCACGCAGGAGCGTTTCATGACCACCGGACGCCGCGCACCGGGCGCCGCGGCTGCCCGCGACTAGGCGCAGGCGACGACTGCCTGGGCCTTCGCCAGGATCTTCTGGCCCTCGAACTCCACGAGGATGTCGATGCGCGCGAACCTCGCCTCGGTGTCCAGGACGCCGACCTTCGCGGTGAACGCGACGGTGGCCTCGCCCATCGCGGGGACCGGGATGGGCCGCGCGAACCGCGTCTGCAGATCGACGACGTTGCCGGGTCCGGCCCACTCCTCGACCACCGAGGCGGCGGTGCCCATCGTCAGCATGCCGTGCGCGATCACGCCGGGAAGCCCGACGGACTCGGCGAAGGCGTCGTTGTAGTGGATGGGGTTGAAGTCGCCCGAGGCGCCCGCGTAGCGCACCAGGGTGTCCCGGGTGAAGGTGACCTCGCGCGCGGCGACCACCTGGCCCACCTCGAGGCCCTCGAAGGTGGGGCCGTTCTCGGCGCTCATCAGGCCTCCTCGCGCACCGCGAGGGTGCTGATCACGGTCGACACGGGTGCGCCGTCCTCGTCGGTGAGCTCGGTGCGGGTGGTCACGGTGGAGATGCCGCCGCGCTGCTTGATGTCGTCGATGTGGACGGTCGCGGAGATCAGGTCGCCCGCGATGATGGGCCGGTGGTGCGTGAAGCGCTCGTCGGCGTGGACCACGCGCGAGAAGTCCACCCCGACCTCGGGATCGACCACCACGTGGAACTCGGCCTGCTGCGCGATGACCACCGCGAAGGTGGTGGGCGCGACGGCATCGGAGAAGCCCTCCGCCCGTGCGGCCTCCTCGCTGCGATGCGCGAACGAGTACGCGTCGACGGCGTCGGCGAACTCGCGGATCTTGACGCGGGTGACCTCGTAGGGCTCATGGGGGCCGTACGCGCGGCCCACGGCTTCGGTGTTCACTGGCACATCGCCACCCTATCCAGGATGCCCGCGGCAGGCGCGCGTCACCCGCGCGAGTACTCGACCACCAGCCCGCGATGGTCGGTCCAGGGGACCTCGACCCCGTCGACGTGCGTCGCGACCAGCCCCGCGTCCCGCACCAGCACGTGATCGATCGCGACGAGCGGCGAGTCGATCACGCTGCGCACGAGCCGCAGCCGCCACGAGAACATCCCGCGGGGGAAGGTCGGGATGAAGCCGGCACCCGCCTGCTCCACCGCATCCGCGTAGCCCAGCTCCTCGATCGCGCGGAACGCTCGATGGTCCCGTGTGGCGTTGAGGTCGCCCGCGACGACGACGGGCCCGTCCTGCGTCTCGAGCACCGTGTGGAGCACCTCGAGGTCGGACTCCCATTGGCCATGCTCGAGCGGGTTGGGAGACTCGGGGTGCGCCACGATCACCGTGAGCGGACCCTCGGCGGTCTCGACCTGCGCGCGGACCAGGTGCGCGGCCATGCCGTCCAGGCTGGTGCCGTCGGACAGCGGCAGCCGGGACCACAGCCCGGTGCCGTGCTTCTCGTACTCGGGGAACGCGACGTGGTGCGGCAGCAGCAGGTCGAGCCCGGCATCGGCGAGGCGCTGCTCGGTCTCGGGCACCACTTCCGTGAGCGCGAGGACATCGAGGTCCTGCTCGCGCACCATCGCCACGATCGCGTCCGAGCTCGCCGCGCCGCTGCCGAGGCTCAGCGTCCCGATGCGCAGCACCGGCTCGCCCGTCGCGGTCTCGGCGACGTAGAGGGGGGCGATCCAGACGATCCCCAGCACCAGCACTGCGGCGGCGGCCGCCAGGAGGTTCCACGCGCGTGCGGCGGCCGCGAGCGCCACGGGGATCACCGCCGCGAGCGTGGCCCACGGGACCATCGACACGGCTACGGCGAGCGGCCCCGCCTCGAAACCCGTGAGCCGGGCGAGCACCGGGACGAGCACCACCACGAGCACCGTCCACGCGACGGCACGCGCCGCGAAGGCGAGCACCCGCACGGCGGCCTCACGGGGCGACGATGCGCCCTCGGCCCGCGTGCCCTCCCCCGGCTCCCCCATCGCGCCAGTCTCGCACGGGACCACCCCGCATCGTCCAGGGACGATCCTCCCTGGGAACGCCGCAGGCCCGCCGCCCCTGAGGGGCGACGGGCCTGCGGTCGAAGCTGCTGCTTAGCGCGTCTCGCGGTGCGCGGTGTGCTTGCCGCACTTCCGGCAGAACTTGGAGAGCTCCACACGGTCAGGGTTGTTGCGGCGGTTCTTGCGCGTGATGTAGTTGCGGTCCTTGCACTCGGTGCACGCGAGCGTGATCTTCGGACGAACGTCGTTCTTGGCCATGGTTCTCTCCCAGCCTTGTAGGGACGCGCCTTGCGAAGGCGCATGATCAGGCTGCTGCCTGAATCCGTAGCGAGGGCGGGGCTCGAACCCGCGACCTCACGATTATGAGTCGTGCGCTCTAACCAGCTGAGCTACCCCGCCGCGAGCCGCCAGATGGCGGCGATCCACCGTACATGACGATGGACTTGGAGCCCCGACAGGGAATCGAACCCTGGACCTTTTCCTTACCATGGAAACGCTCTGCCGACTGAGCTATCGGGGCCAGCCGGAATAGGTTACACGCCATCGGCCCCAAAACAAAAATCGGCGCCGAGACCCCCGGATCGGTGTCGGTGGGCGGCCCTAGAGTGAGCCGCGTGACGGACTCCTTGAGCGCCGCGGAGGCGCGCCGCATCCACCTCGCGGCGCAGTCGCTCGCGCGGCGGCGGCCCGCAGGCAGGCCGGGCCCCGCTCGTTTCCGCGAGTACCTGGAGCGACAGGGCGTGCTGCAGCTCGACTCGGTCAACGTCCTCGCACGGGCGCATCACCTCCCGGTCTACTCCCGCTACGGCCCCTACGACCGTGACCGGCTGGACCGCTGGCTGTGGTCCGGCGAGCATGCGTTCGAGCACTGGGGCCACGAGGCCTCGGTGATGCCGCACGCCCTCCTGCCCGCGATGCACCACCGCATGACCGAGTACGCGTCGTGGCAGGGCCGGCACCGCGCGCGCCTCGAGAGCGAGCGCCCGGGCCTCATCGCGCAGGTGCGCGACGCCGTGGAGCGGAACGGCCCGCTCACCGCGTCGGCGCTCGAGCACCTCGCACCCCGGGAGGGGACCCGCGGCACGTGGTGGGACACGTCGCACGTCAAGGACGCTCTCGAGTACCTGTTCATCACGGGCGAGGTCGCCGCCTCGCGCGGCCCGCACTTCCGGCGGACCTACGACTCCCCGATGCGCGAGTGGGGGCTGCCGCGCGCCTCGGAAGGCGCGTGGGGTCTGACCGCCGCGGAGGCGCAGCAGGCGCTGTTCGACCACGGGCTCGCCGCGACGGGCATCGGCACGCCCGCCGACATCGCCGACCACTTCCGCCTCCCCCGCTCCGCGCGGGACGATGCCCACCGCAAGGGCGCCGCGGCCGGCGCCGCCGCGTGGGCAGGGTCCGCGGTCGAGCGCGGTCTCGCCACCTGGACCACCGTCGAGGGCTGGAAGGAGCCTGCGCTGCTCGCGACGGGCGCCGTGGACCCCGGCCGGGCCACCGCATCGGCCCTCCTGAGCCCGTTCGACCCGGTGTGCTGGTACCGGCCGCGCCTGCTGCGGATGTTCGGCGTCGACTACCGGATCGAGATCTACACCCCTGCCCCCAAGCGGGTGTTCGGCTACTACTGCCTGCTGTTCCTCCTCGGGGACCGCTTCGAGGCGCGCGTCGACCTCAAGGCGCTGCGGCGCGACGGCGTGCTGTCTGTCGAGGCGGCATGGCGGGAGCCTGGTCGCGCCCCCGGTTCGCGACGCCGCCCCGACGCCGAGGTGACCGCGGCCCTGGCATCCGAGCTGCGGACCCTGGCGGGATGGCTCGGCCTGGACCGCATCGTGGTCGGGCCGCGGGGCGACCTCGCCGCAGCGCTCGCCCCGGCGCTCGCCGCTGCCTGAACCTTCCGGACGATCCGTGCGGAACCCCGCGGATCCCCTCCGGAAGCGAGTTGCCGCGCGCATCGTCGGCACGGAACCATGTCCGGATGGACCCGGAACAGATGCAGCGCGCCGCCAAGGACCACCTGTGGATGCACTTCACCCAGCACTCCCGCTACGACACGGAGGACGTGCCGATCATCGTCCGCGGTGAGGGCGCGTACATCTTCGATGCCGAGGGACGGCGGTACCTGGACGGCCTGGGCGGGCTGTTCGTCAACCAGCTGGGCCACGGCCGGGCCGACCTGGCGCAGGCGGCGGCGGACCAGGCGAAGGAGCTCGCCTTCCACCCCCTGTGGTCGTATGCGACGCCGCCCGCGATCGAGCTGGCCGCCAAGCTCGCGGCCCTCGCCCCGGGCGACCTCAACCGCGTGTTCTTCACCAGCGGCGGCGGCGACTCCGTCGAGTCCGCCTGGAAGCTCGCGAAGAACTACTTCAAGCTCGTGGGCAAGCCCCTCAAGCACAAGGTCATCAGCCGCAACGTCGCGTACCACGGCACCCCTCACGGCGCGCTGTCCATCACCGGGCTGCCGGGCCTCAAGCAGCAGTTCGAGCCGCTTGTGCCGTCGACCTTCCGCGTGCCCAACACCAACGTCTACCGCGCCGCGGAGATCACCCACGGCCTGCACGACAGCTCCGACCCGGAGGCCTTCGGCCGGTGGGCGGCGGACCAGATCGAGGTCGCCATCCTCAACGAGGGCGCGGACACGGTCGCCGCGGTGTTCCTCGAGCCCGTGCAGAACGCCGGCGGCTGCTTCCCGCCGCCGACCGGCTACTGGCAGCGCGTGCGCGAGATCTGCGACCGCTACGACGTGCTGCTCGTGTCCGACGAGACCATCTGCGCGTACGGACGCCTGGGCGAGATGTTCGGCGCCACGCGCTACGGCTACGTCCCCGACATCATCACGTCCGCGAAGGGCCTGACCTCGGGGTACGCCCCGATGGGCGCGATGATCGCCTCGGACCGGCTCATGGAGCCGTTCCTCGAGCAGGGCGAGATGTTCGCGCACGGCTACACGTTCGGAGGCCATCCCGTCGCCGCCGCGGTGGCGCTGAGGAACCTGGAGATCTTCGAGACCGAGGGCGTGCTCAAGCACGTCCGCGAGAACGCACCGGCCTTCCGCGCGACGCTCGAGCGGCTGCTCGACCTGCCCATGGTGGGGGACGTCCGCGGCGACGGCTACTTCTACGGCATCGAGCTGGTCAAGGACCGCGCGACCAAGGAGAGCCTCACGGCGGACGAGTGCGAGCGCGTGCTGCATGGCTTCCTGTCCAAGGAGCTCTACGCGGCGGGCCTGTACTGCCGCGCGGACGACCGCGGCGACCCGGTCATCCAGCTCTCGCCGCCGCTGACCATCGGCCAGGCGGAGTTCGACGAGATGGAGCGGATCCTGCGCGACGTGATCTCGCGGGCGTACGCGCTGCTGTAGTCGCGGCGCGCGCCCGGACCGCACCCCTGGCGGAAATGGTAGCCCTTGGTCGGTTCCGGGAGGTCGCGGCCGCGCAGTGGTAGGTGGTTGTCGGCGGTCCCGCCGCAGCGACAACCAGCGACCACTGCGCGGCGGGGATTCCCGAATCGCGACAGTGAGGCACCACTTCCGGGCCGGGCGGGTCCGGGTCGCCGGGCGGGTCGGGGTCGCCGGGCGGGTCGGGGTCGCCGGGCGGGTCCGGGCTGGTGGGCGGCGACGCGAGAAGGGGCCCCGATCCGGCGGATCGGGGCCCCTTCTGCGTGTCCGTGTCAGAAGGCCGAGGCCTTGCCCTTCGCGCGGCGACGGTTGAGGACCTCGCCGCCGATCACGATGCCGAGCGCGAGCAGGAACATCAGCGTGCCGATGACGTTGACCTGCATCGGGACACCGCGCTGCGCGGCACCCCACACGAACATCGGGAACGTCACCGTGGTGCCCGAGTTGAGGTTCGTGATGATGAAGTCGTCGAAGGACAGCGAGAACGCCAGCAGCGCCGCCGAGAGGATTCCCGGGAAGACCAGCGGGAAGGTGATCCGCCAGAACGTCTGCCACTCGTTCGCGTAGAGGTCGGAGGCCGCCTTCTCGAGGTTCGAGTCGAGGCCCGCGAGGCGCGACCTGACCGTCACCACGACGAACGAGATGCAGAACATGATGTGCGCGATCAGCACGGTCCAGAAGCCGAGCTGCCCGCCGAAGCCCGCCGCGACGAACAGCGCGAGGAGCGACGATCCCATGACGATCTCCGGGGTCGCCATCGGCAGGAACAGCACCAGGTTCATGGTGGAGCGGCCCTCGAAGCGGTGACGCACGAGCGCGAACGCGGCGAGCGTCCCGATGATCGTGGCGGCGAGCGTCGCCAACAGGCCGATGCTGATGCTCACGCGGAGCGACTCGCACATGCCCTGCGGGTCGCAGGGGTTCAGCCAGTTGTCCCACGTGAAGGACTGGAACTGGTAGAGGTTGCGCGACTCCGACGAGTCGTTGAACGACATCAGGGCGACGATGAAGTTCGGGATGTACATGTACAGCAGCACCAGGATGCCCAGCGTGAGCATGAGGTGCTTGCCGATCCAGTTGCCGACGCGGGTGATCACAGCAGCTCCTCCGTTCCTGCGCGGCGCACATAGAAGAGCACCATGCCGACGATGAGCACCATGAGGATCACCGACAGCGCCGAGGCGTGCGGGTAGTCGCCCGCGGTGGTGAACAGCTGCTGGATCTTGTTGCCGACCATCTGCGTGTTGGGGCTGCCCAGCAGCGAGGCGTTGATGTAGTCGCCCGTCGCGGGGATGAACGTCAGCAGCGTGCCGCCCACCACGCCCGGCAGCGACAGGGGCCACACGACCTTGGTGAAGCGCTGGAAGGGGCTTGCATACAGGTCCGCCGCGGCCTCGTTGAGCTTCGGATCGATCTTCTCGAGGCTGGTGTACAGCGGCAGGATGGTGAAGGGCAGGAAGTTGTACGTGAGCCCCATGATCACCGCGAACGGCGTCGCCAGGAGCCTCCCGTCCTCGCCCAGGATGTGAAGCGTCTGGAGCGTGTTCACGATGAAACCGTTGTCCGCGAGGATGAGCTTCCAGGACAGCGTGCGCACCAGGAACGACGTGAAGAACGGTGCGATGACCAGCACCAGCATCACGGTCTTCCAGCGACCCGCCTTGAAGGCGATGGCGTACGCCAGGACGTAGCCGAGGACCAGGCACATGAGCGTCGCGATGCCCGCGTACAGCAGCGAGCGCATCATGTACGGCCAGTAGTCTCCGAGCGCCTCGATGTAGTTCTGGACGCGCCACGTGAGCGTGTACCCCGTGATCGGCGTGCCCGACGGGTCGGACAGCGACGTGGTGAGCAGCGACAGCATCGGGAACAGGAAGAAGACCGCGAGCCAGATCGCGGCCGGCCCGATGAGGAGATAGGCGGTGTTCCTGCCGAACACCCGCTGAAGGGCCTCCACGTCAGTCCTCCTCGAGCCCCGCCTCGGCGTCCTGGGAGGAGTCGAGGAGGAACGCGAACTCGGGACGCCAGGAGACGTCGACCTTGGTGCCCACGGGGATCAGCCCGCCGCGACGCCCGGTGTTCTGCTCGAAGCAGGTGATCTCCTGGCCCCACGGCATCCGCAGCGTGTAGTCGGTCGAGACGCCGATGTAGCTGGCGTCCACCACAACCGCCCCGGAGAGCGCGGCGCCAGGCGCGTCGATCGTCTGACCCTCGGGCTGGATGAGCACCTTCTCGGGTCGGATGCCGACCCAGCCGTGATCGGAGTCGGTGTGGACCTTGCTCGCCTTGATCGTCGCGATGGTGCCGTGCATGTCGACCTTCACCACGGCGTCGGCGCCCGTGCCCTCGCGACCCACGACCGTCCCCTTGATGAGGTTGGAACGGCCCAGGAAGTTGGCCACGAACGTGGTCTGCGGGTTGGTGTAGAGGTCGTACGGCGCACCCATCTGCTCGATGCGGCCCTTGTTCATGACGGCGACCGTGTCGGCCATCGTCATGGCCTCCTCCTGGTCGTGCGTGACGTGCACGAAGGTGAGGCCCACCTCCTCCTGGATGCGCTTGAGCTCGACCTGCATCGCGCGACGCAGCTTGAGGTCGAGCGCACCGAGCGGCTCGTCGAGCAGCAGCACGTCCGGTCGGTTGATGATCGCGCGAGCGAGCGCGACGCGCTGCTGCTGACCACCCGACAGCTGGGCGGGCTTCTTGTTCGCCTGCTCCGTGAGCTCCGTCAGGGCAAGGATCTCCTTGACCTCCTGCGCCGGGTCCTTCGAGCCCCGACGCTTGGGGCCGAACGCGACGTTCTCCGCGATGGTGAGATGCGGGAACAGCGCGTAGTTCTGGAACACCGTGTTGACAGGGCGCTTGTACGGCTTCGCGTGCGTGATGTCCTGCTCGCCGATGTGGATGGTGCCCTGCGTGGCCTCCTCCAGACCGGCGACCATGCGCAGCGTGGTCGTCTTCCCGCAACCCGACGGGCCGAGCAGGGCGAAGAACGAGCCCTGCGGGATCACCAGGTCGAGCGACTCGACCGCGACGAAGCCGTTGGGGTAGCGCTTGTGCAGACCGGCGAGCTTGAGGTCGCCCCGGGCCTGGTCAGCCAGTGACATCGGCGTAGTCCTTCTCGTACTGCGACGCCTTCGCCTCGTCGAGCGCCATGAAGGAGTGGGTCTGGGCGAGGTACTCGGCGGTCGGGAAGATCAGCGGGTTGTCGACGAGCGACGGGTCGATCTTCTCCATCTCGGCCTGCGCGCCCTCGACGGGGCACACGTACCAGACGTAGGCGGCGAGCTTCGCTGCCACGGCCGGGTCGTAGTAGTAGTCGATGAGCTTCTCGGCGTTGGCCTTGTGCTGCCCCTGGACCGGCACGATCATGTTGTCGGACCAGATCATCATGCCCTCCTGCGGAGGCAGGAAGACCAGGTTCTCGTCCTCGGCCGCGGCGACGTCGCCGGACCAGGCGACGCAGGCCGCGATGTTGCCGTTGGCGAGGTCGTTGATGTACTCGTTCCCGGTGAACGCACGGATCTGGCCGTCGGCGCGCGCCTTCGAGATCTTCTCGAGCGCGTTGCCCCACTCGTCGTCGCTGAAGTTCGACGGATCGGCGCCGTCGGCCAGCAGCAGCAGGCCCATGGTGTCGCGCATCTCGGTGAGCAGGGTGACCTTGCCCTTGAGGTCGGAGCGCGTGAGCAGCTCGTCGATGGTCGACACCTCGCCCACGAGCGACTTGTTGTACGCGATGCCCGAGAAGCCCGACTGCCACGGAGCCGAGTAGTCGCGGTTCGGGTCCCAGCCCACGCCCTGGAGCGAGGAGATGAGGTTCTTGTCGAGGTTGGGGACGTTCGCCTTGTCGAGCTTCTGGATCCAGCTGGCGTCGATCATGCGCGCCGCCATCCAGTCCGTGAGCACGAACATGTCGCGGCCGGTCGGCTGGCACGCGCCGAGCTGGTTGCGGACCTTCGCGAAGAACTCGACGTTGTCGTTGACGTCGGGCGTGTAGGTGACCGAGATGCCGGACTCCTGCTGGAACGCGGTGAGCGTCGAGACGTAGTCGCCGTCGTCCTCGTCGATGTACTCGGGCCAGTTCGACATGTTGAGGACCGACTCGGTGTCCGAGAGGTCGGTGGTGACGCACCCCTCGGCGGAGCCGCCGCCCCCGTTCCCGCGACCCATGAGGTAGACCGCGCCGAGGCCCGCGACACCCGCCGCGCCCCCGATCATCAGCCCGCGGCGCGAGACGCCCTTCTTCTTCACTTCCTCCGGCGGCGTGACCTCGGACACGTCGACCTCCTTGACTCCGGGCGGACCCGGTCAGCTGACAGCGAGTGACCAGATAGTGGCATGCCCCTCCCCGGATATTGAGCGCCTTGATCAAATTGGGATGCGCAATCAGGCGTTTTGGCCTGAGAATTTACGCGCACGAAACGAGTTGTCCGGACGGGCATATTGCAACGATGTTTCGCAGGTGCCGCGCACCACACTTGATCCATGAATCGACGAGGTGGCGCGCGGGTCCCAGCCCCAGCCGATCCGGCAGGCCGCGCCCGCGCCTACGCGGGCATCTCCCTCTGGCTCGACACCGCCGACGACTCCCTGGTCGCGCAGGACCCGCTCGCCGGTGACCGCGACGTGGACGTCGCCATCGTGGGAGCCGGCTTCACGGGCCTCTGGACCGCGTACTACCTCGCGGAGGCGCGCCCCGACCTTCGCATCGCGATCGTCGAGCAGGAGATCGCCGGCTTCGGCGCGTCCGGTCGCAACGGCGGCTGGGCCTCCGCGCTGTTCCCCAGCTCGCTCGCGACGCTGGCCCGCGACGCCGGTCGCGACGCCGCGCTGCGCCAGCACGCCGCGATGCGGGCCTCGGTCGACGAGGTGATCCGCGCGTCGTCCGCCGCGGGCATCGACGCGCGCCTCGCCAAGGGCGGCACGGTGGTGCTCGCGCGGACCGGGACCCAGCTCGAA
The DNA here is from genome assembly GCF_000971115.1 of Demequina gelatinilytica. Classification (GTDB taxonomy): domain Bacteria; phylum Actinomycetota; class Actinomycetes; order Actinomycetales; family Demequinaceae; genus Demequina; species Demequina gelatinilytica. Next base: position 35,409 of record NZ_BBLV01000006.1, read on the forward strand.
CGTGCCCGCGCCGAGGTGGACGATGCCCGCGGCTGGGGCCGCGACGAGCACGAGCTGACGCTGCTCGACGCCGAGGGTGCCCGCGCTCATCTCGATGCGACGCGCGTGCTCGGCGGCACCTACACCCCCGACTGCGCGGCGATCCATCCCGGGCGGCTCGCACGTGGGCTGGTCCGTGCGGTCCGCGACCAGGGGGTGCGGGTGCACGAACGCACCGCGGCCACGCGCATCGCCGCCCACCGCGTCGAGACGGACCGCGGGACCCTGACCGCCGCGCATGTGATCCGCGCGACCGAGGGGTACACGCCGGCGCTGCCCGGCCACGGCCGCGATGTGGTGCCCGTGCACTCCCTCATCATCGCGACCGCACCGCTGCCGGCAGCGATGTGGGAGCAGATCGGCCTGCGGCGGCGCGAGACCTTCTCCGACGGCCGGCACCTGGTGATCTACGGACAGCGCACCGCCGACGACCGCATCGTCTTCGGCGGTCGCGGCGCGCCGTACCGCCTCGGCTCGTCGGTCGCGCTCCACCGGGGACGCGCGCGCGACGTGCACCGCAAGCTCCACGCGACGCTCGTCGACCTGCTGCCTGTGCTGCGCGACGTCGAGATCACGCACGCGTGGGGCGGAGCGCTCGGGATCGCGCGCGACTGGCACGCCTCCGTGGGGCTCGACCGTGAGACCGGGCTGGGCTGGGCCGGCGGCTACGTGGGGGACGGCGTCACCACCACCAACCTCGCGGGGCGAACGCTGCGCGACCTGGTGCTCGGGATCGACAGCGACCTCACGCGGCTCCCCTGGGTGGGGCATCGGTCGCCTCGATGGGAGCCCGAGCCGCTCCGGTGGATGGGCGTCAACGCGGGCCTGCGGGCCATGACCGCGGCCGACGCGGAGGAGCGCGTGACGCGCCGCGAGAGCCTCGCGGCGCGCGTGATGGCGCCCTTCATGGGCGGGCACTGAGGACGGCGGAGCCCCTGGCACCGTCATCATCGGCGTTTCGCGCCGTTGGGAAGGCGACCGCCCCCCATTCGCGTTAGCGTCACCTGTAGAAGGCGCGTCCGCCATGGACGGACGCCCACGACCAGGGACGCAGCGGCGCGACCCGCGACAAGGAGCCGACCGTGACACAGCAGACCCCTTCGGCGGCGGGCCTCCACAGGCGCGTCGTCGCGATCAGCATCGGCGCAGCGCTCGGTGGCTTCCTCTTCGGCTTCGACTCCTCCGTCATCAACGGCGCGGTCGACTCGATCCAGGGCAAGTTCGAGCTGTCGGACGGCTTCACGGGCTTCGCGGTCGCGGCCGCCCTGCTGGGATGCGCCGTCGGCGCGTGGTTCGCGGGTTCCATCGCGAACCGCTACGGGCGTATCCGCGTGATGGTGCTGTCCGCGATCCTCTTCCTCATCTCGGCGTTCGGCTCAGGTCTCGCCTTCGGCGTGTGGGATCTCATCGCCTGGCGCGTCATCGGCGGCCTCGCGATCGGCGCCGCCTCGGTGATCGCGCCCGCGTACATCGCCGAGGTGTCGCCCTCGGAGTTCCGCGGACGGCTCGGCTCGCTGCAGCAGATGGCGATCGTCCTCGGTATCTTCGCGGCGCTCCTCAGCGACCAGCTGCTCGCGGGATGGGCCGACGGCGCCGACCAGGAGCTGTGGCTGGGCCTCGCGGCGTGGCGCTGGATGTTCCTGGCCGCCGCGATCCCGGCGGTGGTCTACGGCGTCGCGGCGCTGCGGCTGCCCGAGTCGCCCAGGTACCTGGTGAGCAAGCATCACGACGACGAGGCCGCCGAGGTGCTGCGGGAGTACACGGGGATGGAGGACCCCCACTCCAAGATCGCGGAGATCCGTGCCTCGCTCGGAACCCAGGACAAGTTCTCGATGGCCGACCTCAAGGGTCACGCCCTGGGTCTCCATCCGATCGTCTGGACGGGCATCCTGCTGTCGGTGTTCCAGCAGTTCGTGGGGATCAACGTGATCTTCTACTACTCGACCACGCTGTGGAAGTCCGTGGGCTTCGACGAGGACCAGGCGTTCCTCACGTCCACCATCACCTCGGTGACCAACATCGTCGTGACCATCGTCGCGATCATGCTGGTCGACCGCATCGGACGCCGCCTGCTGCTGCTCATCGGATCCACGGGCATGACGATCGCGCTGGGCATGATGGCCCTCGCGTTCGCCAACGCCACCGTCGACTCCGCGGGCGACGCGCAGCTCGACGGCGCGTGGGGCACCGTCGCGCTCGTGTGCGCGAACCTCTTCGTGGTGTTCTTCGGAGCGACCTGGGGCCCGGTGGTGTGGGTGCTGCTGGGCGAGATGTTCCCCAACAAGATCCGCGCCTCCGCGCTCGCGGTGGCGGCTGCGGCGCAGTGGGTGGCGAACTGGGCGATCACCGTGAGCTTCCCCGGCTTCGCGTCGATCGGGCTCACCTTCGCCTACGGCTTCTACGCGTCGATGGCGCTGCTGTCGCTGCTGTTCGTGTACTTCCGCGTGCCGGAGACCAAGGGCATGGAGCTCGAGGCGATGGATGCGGACGTCAAGGTGCACCGTGGCAGGTTCGTGCGCGAGACGCTCGGTCCGAACGCGACCGTCTGAACCCCTGCGGCTCCCCCGCACGCGGACCCGCGTGTCCTCACCGCGTGGCGGAGCCGCCGGGCGGACGGGCCTGTGAAGGCCCAGGAACCAGGAACGCCCCTCCCGAAGGAGGGGCGTCGCGGTGGCGGGTGAGGGATTCGAACCCCCGAAGTCAGTGACGGCTGATTTACAGTCAGCTCCCTTTGGCCGCTCGGGCAACCCGCCAGTGCGCCGGAACCGGCGCGCATGGAAGGATAGCAAGGATCGAGGGCCCGACGCGAATCGCGTCCCGGTGCCCTCAACCGCAAGCGACCAAGGCGCCTCGCGCGCGCCGGGATGGAGGATGAGATGGCAGGCGACAGCAGCTTCGACGTGGTGTCCAAGGTGGACCGCCAGGAGGTCGACAACGCCCTCAACCAGGCGGCGAAGGAGATCAACCAGCGCTACGACTTCAAGGGCGTGGGCGCGTCGATCGAGTTCTCGGGCGAGGACGTCCTCATGAAGGCCAACAGCCCCGAGCGCGTCAAGGCCGTGCTCGATGTGTTCATCGCGAAGCTCGCGAAGCGCCAGATCGAGATGAAGGCCCTCGAGTGGGGCGAGCCGCAGCCGTCGGGCAAGGAGTTCCGCCTGGTCGCGAAGGTCAAGGAGGGCATCGCGCAGGACGTCGCGAAGAAGCTCACCAAGCTGGTGCGCGACGAGGGCCCCAAGTCCGTCAAGGCGCTCATCCAGGGCGACGAGCTGAGGGTCACCTCCAAGTCTCGCGACGACCTCCAGGCGACCATCGCGCTGCTCAAGGGCGCGGATGTGGACGCCGCGCTGCAGTTCGTCAACTTCCGCTGACGGGCGACGGACGATGCGGTTCACAGCGCTGGTCGAGCCGCTCGAGCCCATGAAGGGCCTGGAGGTGCCCGCCGCCGTGGTCGACGACCTCGGCGGCGGCGCCCGTCCGCGGGTGGTGGTCACCGTCAACGGCCACACCTGGCGCACCGCGATCGCGAAGTTGCGCGGGCGCCACCTCATCGGCGTGAGCACCGCTCACCGCGCCGCCGCGGGCGTGCGCACGGGCGACGAGGTCGAGGTGGACGTGACGCTCGATCTCGAGCCGCTCACCGCGGACGAGCCCGAGGACCTCGCGGCCGCCCTCGACGCGGAGGGCTCCGTGCGCGCGGCTTTCGACGCGCTCACCGTCAGCCAGCGCCGTCAGCACATCCGCGTGATCGACCAGGCCAAGGGCGCGGAGACGCGCGCGAGGCGCATCGGCAAGGTGGTCGAGGAGATGCGGGCGCGCGGGTCACGCTGACGGGCGCTCGGCCTGGTCGTGGCGGACCGGGCAGCCGCTCGGGAACGTCCCCAGGTCCTCGACGCGGAAGCCGTCTGGGTAGCTGCGGATCCACGGCAGGTCCGCCACCTGCGTGGCCTTCGCCCGCGCCGGCATGAGCCCCGCGAGGCGGCCGCGCAGCCGCACCCCGCCGCGCGCCGCGGCGACGACGATGCGCGACGGCTTCGGGTACCGGAAGGCCTCGAGCAGCGCATCGTCCATGAGCGCACGGCTGAACGGCTCCATCACCCGGGCCGGCACGCGCGGACGGAACGTCAGCATGAGCGCGAGCGTCGCGTCGGCCACGCGACGACCGCCCTCGTCGTAGGCCAGGTGATCGGCCTCGTAGCCGTCCATCAGCGCGGCGAAGCCCGCGTACGTGTCGGGGATGTCGGAGATCCCCATGTGCCGCCCGAGCTCTCCGTAGTAGCGGACCGACGCGGTCAGCTCGCCCGCGGCGAGGGGCCGCTTCCCGTACGAGTCGAGCCACCGCTTGGGCACCACCACGAAGGTGGAGAGCACGTAGCGGAGCTCGTGGTCGGGGATGTCGTACGCACGATGCATCTGGTTGACCCGGCGGATCGCGGCACGCGCCTCGGGGTGGGCGAAGCCCAGCCTGGTGGGCGTCTCGAGCAGCAGCGCCGTGTCGTCGTAGCGCTTCTGGGTCCTCGACACGAACTCGCCGGTCTGGTCGAGCAGCCGCCCGATGCCCGGCACGGCGTACGTCCGGAACAGCGCGAAGCTGAGCGACTGGTTCATGTCCCACGGGAACTCGTGCATCACCAGGTTGCGGTAGATCTCGACGAAGTCGCGCTCGGGGTCGAGCGCCGCGTTGACACGCCTCCAGTGGTCCCGCCTCACCCGTCGCAAACTACGCGAACCGGATGCCCCTGTGAAGAGCGCACCCTCGCATCGGGCCCCGCGCGATGCGAGACTGCACGCATGCCTCTGGTGCGTGTGCACAACCTTGCGGTCTCCCTCGACGGCTTCGCCACGGGCGTCGATCAGAGCCTCGACGCGCCCTTCGGGCACGCCGGGATGCGGCTCATGGAGTGGTTCAAGGGCACCGCCACCTGGGCGTCCCTCCAAGGCGAGGATGCGCCCGAGACGCCCGACGATGCGTTCGCGCGGCGATCCTTCGAAGGCATCGGGGCCGAGATCATGGGTGCGGGGAAGTTCGGGCCGCCGGGCTGGCAGGACGATCCCGGATGGCAGGGATGGTGGGGCGAGGAGCCTCCGTTCCGCACCCCGGTGATCGTGCTCACGCACCGCCCCCGCGACTCCCTGGTGCTCGGGGAGACCACGTTCCTCTTCCGCGACGCCGCTCCTGCCGAGGCGCTTGCCGAGGCGCATGGCCTCGCGGGCGACCTGGACGTGCGCCTGGGCGGCGGTCCGACCTCGGTACGGGGGTTCCTCGCGGAGGACCTGGTGGACCACCTTCACATGGTCGTGGTGCCGATCGTCCTCGGCCGCGGCACGAGCCTGTGGCAAGGCCTCGAAGGGCTCGAGGCGCGCTTCGAGACGAGCGCGACCAGCACGCCGAGCGGGGTCACGCACGTGACGTTCACGCGCTGCGGGTAGCCCCCGCTAGCCGAACACGACCTCCGCGGCATCCGTCACGCTCGCCTCCTTGCCCGGTCCGCTCTGGTAGCGCCAGTACAGGTTGGTGTGCGCGATGACCTGCGCGGGCGGCGGGGCGCCGTACGCGGTGAGGTCCTCGGTGGTGTGCGCGTCGGCCACGAGCGTGACGTCGTAGCCGCGCGTGAAGGCGCCATGGATGGTCGAGCGCACGCACGCATCGGTCTGCGCCCCGCAGACCACGAGCGAGCCCGCCTCCACATCGGCGAGGACGTCCTCGAGCACCGTCCCCTCGAACGCGTCGCCGTGGTCCTTCGCGACCACCGCCTCACCCGGGCGTGGCGCGAGCTCCGGCACCAGCTGCCAGCCGTCCTCGCCCACGCGTCCGTCGAGCGTGTCCTGGATCCACACGACGGGGACCGCCGCTGCGCGCGCCCGCGCGACCAGGGCCGCGATCCGAGCGATCACCCCGTCACGGTCGACGGCCTGCGCGACCACGTCGACCTGCATGTCGATGACCAGGAGCGCGGAGCCGCCGCGACCGTCGAAGATGCCCATGCGGTCACGGTACGACGAGACTCCGACACCGCCCCCTGCACGACCTCACCGCCGTCGGTCGAGCGCCTCACCCACCTTCGCGACCGCGTAGCCCCACGCCTGCGACGCCTTGGGGTTCGGGGGCACGGCGACCTCGTCGGGGTTGGTGACCACGTCCACGAGCACGGGGCCGTCCTGCGCGAAGGCCCATGCGAGCGCATCGTCCAGCTGCTCCGCCTGCTCGACGCGCCTCGAGGCGAGGCCCAGGCACCTCGCCACCCCGGCGAGGTCCGGGTTGTCCAGCCCCGTGCCTGCCGCCGGCAGCCCACCCTCCTCCTGCTCGAGCTGGACCATCCCCAGCGACCCGTTGTCGAACACCACCACCACGATCGGCAGGCGGTAGGTCACCGCGGTGCGCAGGTCGCCCAGCAGCATCATGAGCCCGCCGTCACCGCTCATCGACACCACGGTCCGCGCACGGTCCAGCGCCTGAGCACCCAACGCCTGCGGCACCGCGTTCGCCATCGAGCCGAGGTTGAAGGACCCGAGCAGGTCGCGTGCGCCACGCATCTCGACCAGGCGCGCGAGCCAGGTGGTCGACATCCCGGTGTCGACGGTGAAGATCGCGTCGTCCGGCGCGTGCCTGTCGACGGCGGCAGCGACCGCCTCGGGCCGGATCCTGTCGTCGGGGTTCTCGAGCGCGGAGCGGACCCGTGCGAGCAGACCCGAGTCCTCGTAGCCGGGGTCCGCGAGCGCACGCTGGCGCTGCCTCCACGAGGAGTACCGCTCGCGGGCGGACTCGAGATGGGACGCGTCCTCACGCACCGCGAGCCTGGGCAGCAGCGCCGCGAGCGCGGTCCCGCTGTCCGCGGCCACGGCGATGTCGACCGGCACGCGGCGCCCGATATGCGCGGGATCGCGGTCGATCTGGACCACGGTCGCGCCCTCGGGGTAGAACTCGCGGTACGGGAAGTCCGTGCCCACCATGAGGAGGACGTCGCAGGACTCCAGCGCCTCGATCGCACCGGGGTTGCCCAGCAGCCCCGCCTGGCCGACCTCGAACGGGTTGTCGCCGTCGAAGCCCGGCTTGCCCTTGAGCGTCACCACCATGGGCGCCTGCAGCCTCTCCGCCACGGCGAGCGCCTCGCCGCGCGCGTGCGCCGCACCCTGGCCGACGAGCATCGTCACGTGCTCGGCGGACGCGAGCGCCGCCGCGGCGGCGGCGAGCTGCTCCTCCTGAGGCTCGGGCGGCGCGGGGGCGGGCGCGAACCGCGGGGCGGGCGCATCGGCCGGCACGTCGAGGCTGCCGACGTCCGCCGGCACCGTGAGCACGGCGACCCCGCGCTCGGCGTACGCAGCGTTGACCGCCTGCTCGAGCATGCGCGGCAGCTGCGCCGGGTCCGTGAGCGTATGGCACCACACGGCGACGTCGTCGAAGACGCGGTCGTTCGCGACCTCCTGGAAGTAGTCGGTGCCGATCTCGGGCGTGGGCACCTGGCCCATGACCGCGAGCACGGGCGCGTGCGACTTGCGCGCGTCGTACAGGCCGTTGATGAGGTGGAGCGATCCAGGTCCGACGGTGCCCATGCACACCGCGAGGCGGCCGGTCAGCTGGGCCTGCGCGGAGGCGGCGAAGGCCCCCGTCTCCTCGTGATGCACCCCCACCCACTCGACGCGCTCCTCCGTCCGGATCGCCTCGGTGAACGGGTTGAGCGCATCGCCGACGATGCCCCACACCTGCGAGACGCCGTGGTCGGCGAGCGCATCGACGATGGTCGCGGCGACGTTCCTGGTCATCGTGTGTCTCCTCTCGTGGTGGTGCGCGCCGCCGCGAACGTGGCCGTGGAGGCCCGCTCCCAGTCGTCGCGCCAGTTCTCGGGCGGGTCCTCGAGCAGCTCGCCGGGGGCCAGCCAGGTGTAGCGGTCCGCGTAGGACACGGTCTCGCCGGGGCCGACGACCAGCCGCAGCTGGTCCGGCGTGAGGTCCTCCGGGCGCCGCGCACCCATGGACGCCATGATCCGCACGGCCTCCGCCACAGTGGCCTCCTGGTAGCGCCGCACACGCTCGGACTTGTCGCCCACGTCGAGCGCACGGGCCCGCCACGGGTCCTGCGTCGCGACGCCGGACGGGCACGTGTCGGTGTGGCATCGCTGGGCCTGGATGCAGCCCGCGGCCATCATCATCGCGCGCGCCGAGTTCGTGTAGTCCGCGCCCTGGATGAGGCGCTTGACGATGTCGTTGCCCGCCGCGACCTTCCCGCTCGCCCCCACGCGGACCTTGTCGCGCAGGCCGGCGCCCACGAGCGCGTTGTGCACCACCATGAGGCCCTCCGTGAGCGGCATGCCCACGTGGTCCTCGAACTCGAGCGGCGCAGCCCCGGTGCCGCCCTCCGAGCCGTCGACGATGATGAAGTCGGGCGCGGTGCCGACCTCGAGCATGGCCTTGACCATCGCGAGCACCTCGGCCCGCGAGCTCACGCACAGCTTGATCCCCGCCGGCTTGCCGCCCGCGAGGTCGCGCATGCGCGCGACGAACCCGATGAGCTCGAGCGGGGTGTCGAAGACCCGGTGCCCGGCCGGGGACACGCACGTCTCGCCTGCGGCGACCTCGCGCGTGCGGGCGATCTCCTCCGTCACCTTCGCGCCCGGGAGCACGCCGCCGATGCCGGGCTTGGCGCCCTGGCTCAGCTTGAGCGACACGGCCTTGACCTGGTCCATGCCTGCCTTGTCCCGGAACTCCGCCGCGTCGAAGCCGCCGTCCTCGGTGCGCGCCCCGAAGTACCCGGTGCCGAGCTCCCACACCAGGTCCCCGCCGTGCTCGCGGTGGTACGGCGAGATGCCTCCCTCGCCCGTGTCGTGCGCGAAGCCGCCCATCGCGGCGCCCTTGTTGAGCGCGCGGATCGCGTTGGCCGACAGCGCGCCGAAGCTCATCGCGGAGACGTTCATGAGCGCCATCGAGTACGGCCGCGAGCAGTCCGGGCCGCCGATGCGCACGCGCGGCGGATCGTCGGGGACATCCAGCGGCGCGGTCGAGTGGACCAGGAACTCGTGGCCCACGCGGTACACATCCAGCTCCGTGCCGTAGGCCTTCTCCCCTGCGACGCCCTTGGCGCGCTCGTAGATGAGGCTGCGGGTGTCGCGATCGAACGGGCGCCCGTCCCAGTCGCGTTCGATGAAGTACTGCTGGACCTCCGGACGGAGGCGCTCGAGCGCGTAGCGCAGGTGCCCGACCACCGGGTAGCGACGCAGCACCGCATGCCGTCGCTGGATGAGGTCGTAGGCGGCCACGGCGCCGGTCGCGGCGAGCGCGCTCAGCGTGGTGGTGACGGCGGCGCTCGGTCGCTTGGGCATCGTCCCTCCGGTCCCTGACGGGCGCCGCGGGCACGGCGCCCTCCCTCAAGGGCCAACCGAGGGCGGTGGACGCGCATTCCATGCGCGCCTCGAAGGACGCGGGGGCCCGCCCCCGCGGGACGATGCGTCAGCGCAGGTAGCCGCGCGAGCGGGCCATCTCCTCGAGGCGGGCGATGCGCTGGTCCATGGGCGGGTGGGTCGCGAAGAGGTTCGCGACCCCCTCGCCGCGGAACGGGTTCGCGATCATCATGTGCGAGACGTTCTCGAGCTGCGGGGTGTCCTTGAGCGGACGCGCCTTGGTGCCCTGCTCGAGCTTGCGCAGCGCGGAGGCGAGCGCGAGGGGGTCCCCGGTGAGCGTCGAGCCGTCCTCGTCCGCGTCGTACTCGCGCGTGCGGGAGATCGCCATGCGGATGAGGCTCGCGGCGATAGGCGCGAGGATGAGCATCGCGAGAAGGCCGAAGATGCCCAGCGGGTTGTCACGGGAGTCGCGGCCGCCGCCGAAGAAGAACAGCATCTGCGCGACCGCGGTGATCATGCCGGCGAAGGCCGCCGCGACCGAGCCGATGAGGATGTCGCGGTTGTACACGTGCATGAGCTCGTGGCCCAGGACGCCGCGCAGCTCGCGCTCGTCGAGGAGGTCGAGGATGCCCTCGGTGCAGCACACGGCGGAGTTCTGCGGGTTGCGGCCGGTCGCGAACGCGTTCGGGGCCGCGGTGGGCGAGACGTACAGCTGCGGCATCGGCTGGTTGGCCTGCTGGCTGAGTTCGCGGACGATGCGGTACATGGCGGGCTGCTCGACCTCGGTGACCGGGCGCGCATGCATCGCACGGATCGCGAGCGTCGCGGAGTTCCAGTAGCCGAAGGCCGTGCCGAAGACGGAGAACAGCGCGAAGGCCCACAGGTACTGACCGTCGCCGATGAACGAGCCGAGCGTGAGCATCACCGCCCACAGCGCCACGAACAGACCGGTGGTCTTCAGCCCGTTGAAGTACTTCCTGCCCACGTGTCCTCCGTTTCCCTCGGACGGAGAACGGACGCAGGCGCGCCCCGGTTCCCCCCTGCGGGGAATCCTGCCATGCGCAAGCGGCACTCGGTGCCATCACAGGCCGGAAGACGCGTGAGGCCGGCGGGACGGTCCGCCCGTCGCACCGGCCTCACGGTGCACGCCTTCCGGCGTGGATCAGGTTCAGGGGGAGACGTTGTGGACCGCGCGGCTGAGCGCGATCTGGGTCATCTCCTCGCGCGGGACCACCTTGATGCGCTCGCGACCGTGCGGCTCGCCGATGGAGCGCTCGTGGGCGTCGAGGATCTCCCAGTCCTCCCACTGCACCACCGGCACGCCACGGGACTTGAGCAGGCGCAGCACGTTGTCGGGGCTGAGCCCGGCCGGCGTCGCCTTGGACTCCGCGTACAGGCCCGGCGCGTCCTCGACCAGGTTCGCGATGGTCTCCGAGGCGTCGGACTTGGTGTGGCCGATGAGGCCCACGGGACCACGCTTGATCCAGCCCGTCGCGTAGTAGCCCTGCAGGGGCGTGCCCGACTCGTCGACCACGCGGCCGCCCTCGTTGCGGATGGTGCCCTTGGCGCCGTTGAAGGGGATGCCCTCGATCTCGGTGCCCCAGTACCCCACCGCACGGTAGACGGCCTGCACCGGGTAGTCGATGAACTCGCCCGTGCCCTTGACGTTGCCGTCGCCCTGCAGCGCGGTGCGCTCCATGCGGATGCCCACCACCTTGCCGTCCTCGCCCAGCACCTCGGTCGGGCTCTGGAGGAAGTGCAGGTGGATGCGGCGCGACGCGGTGCCGGGCTCCTTGAGCGCGTAGTCCGTGAGGGTCTTGACCACCTGCTTCTGCTGCTTGTTGTTCTCCGCCACCTCCATCGAGGCCTCGTCGAACTCGTAGTCGGTCTCCGGGTACACGACGATGTCGACATCGGGCACGTGGCCCAGCTCGCGCAGCTCGAGCGGCGAGAACTTCACCTGCGCCGGGCCTCGGCGACCGAAGACGTGGACGTCGGTCACGGGCGAGGCCTCGAGCCCCTTGACCACGTTCGCCGGGATCTCGGTGGGCATGAGGTCCTTGACGTGCTTGGCGAGGATGCGGGCGACGTCGAGCGCGACGTTGCCGACGCCCACCACGGCGACCTCCTTGGCGTCGAGCGGCCACGTGCGGGCCACGTCCGGGTGGCCGTCGTACCAGGACACGAAGTCGGCGGCGCCGTACGAGCCGTCCAGGTCGATACCAGGGATGTCGAGGTCGGCGTCCTTGAAGGAGCCGGTCGCGAAGATCACCGCGTCGTAGTGCTCGCGGAGCTCGTCGAGGGTGATGTCCTCACCCACGTTCACATTGGCGAGCAGGCGGATGTCGCCGCGGCCGATGACGTTCGCGAGCGCGACGATGATCTGCTTGATGCGCGGGTGGTCGGGGGCCACGCCGTAACGGACCAGCCCGAAGGGCGCGGGCAGGCGCTCGATGATGTCGATCGACACGTTGAGGTCGGTCTTGGACAGGATGTCGGCGGCATAGGTGCCGGCCGGTCCGGCGCCGATGATGGCGATCCGGAGCGGGCGTTCGGTCGTCACAGCGATCTCCTCAGGTGCTTGCGTGCAGGTGCATCCGGGGAGGGGGACAAGGTCCGCCACTCCCGGGCCCGGCGAACGGCACCAGAGTATAGACACGTCATGCGAGCGTCCCACCAGCGCCTTCTTGCGGGTACCCCCCGGGGCATCGTGCCTGGTAGATGCCCTCCGGGGTATGCGCTCGCGGGGTGGGGACGGACGCCCGGCTAGATCCGGTGCGCCTGCTCCGCGGCGTCGAGATCCTGATAACCGGCGAGGATCACCGTGTACGCGACCGTGCGCCACGTGAGGTTCTGGCCGGTGGCCGCGAGGTGGTCGACCAGCGCGGCGTAGAGCGCGAGGGTCGCCTCCGAGTAGGTGCCCAGCTCGCCCCGCAGGTACGTCTCGAACGAGGTCGCCTCGCGCGTGTCCCCCTCCGTCGCGATCACCCGCATCCCCGCGCCGAGCGCCGGGTAGAGAGCGTGGAAGTCGCGCGCCCACGCGACCTGGCGCTCGATGATCCGCTCCTGCGCCGCGATGCGTTCCCCGCCGAGCGCGGGCAGGTGGGGCGCGAGCTCGCGCTCGTAGCGCTCGGGCTCGACCGGCGCCATCATCCGCGCGTACTTCTCGGTGAGCAGGTTGCGCCCCCGGGCCTCCGCCTCGACCAGGTCCGCCAGGTACGAGTCCAGCAGCGGCATCGGCCAGGTCATGAACTGCCCCAGCCGCTGCACCTCGAACTCCGCCGGGTTGTCCTGGCACTGCGCCCGACCGTCCTCGCCACGCACCCGCTGGAACTGCTCCCACTCGCGGGCCACCACCTCGCGCGCCCGCTCGAGCCGCGCCGCGCGCTCCTCGTAGGTCTCGGTCATGGCGCCCTCCTCACAGGTCCCGCAGCCACGGATCGCTGATGCGGGCACGCAGCTCCGCACGGTGGTCCTCGAGGAACTCCGCCCCCGAGCGCGACAGACCCTGCACGCGCAGTTCGGCCGCCACCTGCGCGCACGCCTCGGCGATCGCCGACTCGAGCCGTTCGCGTGCAGGCCCGGCCCCGGCCCCTCCCTCGCCGAAGCCCGCTCCGCCCAGGCATGCCGCGGAGGCGAGCCTCACGGCGTCGGACAGCCGCTCATGCACGTGCGGCAGGCGCGAGGCGGGCCTTGCCGCGAGCGCGCGCAGGGTCGCGAAGCGCCACTTGTAGTACGGCAGGTAGCCGGCCGCCGAGGGCCGGTTGAGCAGCAGGACGGCGGACGACGCTGCCGCCACGAACTCGCCCACGGAGAGCCACGCCGCCTCCCCGTCGCCGCGGGCGAGCATGCGCGGCAGGTTGTACTGCCCCGCCTGCGCCATCATCCCGAGACGCCGCGAGATCAGCGCGACCCGCACATCGTCGGGCATGCGGCGGAAGCCGTCCCGCACGCGTGAGAACGCGCCCAGCGGGTCGCGGAAGACTGCGCCGTTGGTCGCGGCGGCCAGCGTCGCCTCGTCGAGCAGCAGCCACGCGTGCACCTGGTCGGGCGCGGGCGCCTCGCGATGCCCCGTGAGCCCCTCGAAGAAGTCCCCGATCGAGAACACCCCGACGCGTCGACCCGCGGCGCGGGGCGTCTCGGCCGCCCACGCGTGGCCGCGGTGCTCGCGCGGCAGCGCGTCGTAGTCGGCCTGGAGCGCCTCGCCATGGAGCGCCAGGTCCTCATCGGTGAGCCACACGCAGAAGCCCGGGCCCCAGTCGTGATCGCGCGACAGCGCATCGTCGAAGCCGTAGCGGTCCGAGCCGTGCCCGACCAGGCCCACCGCCGCGCGCGCCAGCAGCGCGGGATGGCGCTCCTCGAGCATCGGGAGGCCCACCTGCTCCCAGTACGAGCGCGAGAGCTGCAGCCCCGTCAGCGGCTCGGGGACCTCGGCGGGAGCCGCCGGCGTGGGCGCGGAAGGCGGCTCCGCGGTGGACGATGCGGGGCTCGCCGCGAGCGCGGCGCGCGCCTCGGCGAGGTTGTCCGCGGTCACGGCGTACGCGTCCGAACCGCGCCCGTAGCACTCCTCGATGACGTCGAGCGCACGGGCGTAGGCGTCGACCGCGTCGGCCGAGCGGCCCAGGCGGAGGCTCGCCTCGGCGTGCCCGGCGAGCGCCGCGGCGTAGTGCGGGTCGCGCTCATGCGCCCCCCGGCGGTAGATCTCCATCGCCGCCTCCGCCTGGGCCGCGGCCTCCGCGGCCTCCGCGGCGCGATCGAGCCGGAAGAGCTCGAGCGCGAGGTTGGTCCGGCTCGACGCGAGGTCGAGATCGGCGCCCGGATCGACGGAGGACGCCTCGAGGATCGCGATCGCCTGCTCGAGCTCGCGCGCGGCCTCCGCGTGGTCGCCGAGGTCCGAGTGCAGCAGCGCGAGGTTGTTGCGCAGCGCAGCGATCCGCCGGTCGCGCGGACCCATGACGGCCGTCGCCTCGGTCAGCGCACGTGCGTAGGTGCCGCGCGCCTCGTCCGACCGTCCCGCCGCACGCTGCGCAGTCGCGACGTTGATGAGCGTGATCGCGCCCGCCTCGGTGCCGCTGAGCCCGAGCTCCCCGAGCAGGACCGTGGCCCGGGCGGCCATCGCGAGCGCCTCGTCATGCCCGCTCACCGAGCGGTAGAAGCCCATGGCCTCGTTCACCACGGTGAGCTCGCCGGCCGGGTCGCCGACGGCGCGGGCGGACTCGAGGGCCTCCCGGATATGCGGCGCGGCGTCCGTCGCGCCCCGATGCTCGGCGAAGATCCGGTCGAGGTCCCGCAGGAACCCGGCGACGTCGAAGCGAGCCTGCCCGGACATGCGCCCTCCCGATGGCGGCTCGTGCGGCCGTCCTCGCGCCAGCGTAGGCACCGCATCGTCCTCGCGGCCGGGTCGAAGGACCCCGTCGCCCGACACCCCCGGGGGCATATGCGCTGGTAACCAGGACCCTGGTCCCTGGCCGAATCGCCCAGAAGGGGTTCACAACCATGCTGATGATGTGTCATCATCGCCGCCATGGCTACCTCGGCGAACGTCCCGGCACTCCGGTGCCGCGTTTGCTGTGCCATGTGTCTGTCGGCCTGAGTCGCCCACGGATCGTTCCCAACCATCCCCAGGGCGCTCGGCCTGACGAGCGCAACCTCGCCACGCCGTAGCTCCCCCTCCTGAACACTCCTGGAGCCGCTGTGAGCACCACCACCGAGCAGACCGGGGCCACCACCCCTGCCCCTCAGGCGCTGAGCGACGCCGAGGAGCGCCGCCGCCACCGCGAGGAGGCGCGCCTGATCCGCACCCGCGAGGCCGCGGCACGCAAGAACACCGCGTCGAAGGACGGCCAGTGGGCCGCGGGCGACCGCACGCCGCTCAACCCGAACGAGGAGTTCAAGTCGACCGGCGACCCCCTCGAGGTCCGGGGGCGCATCGAGAACCTCTACTCCAAGTGGGGCTTCTGGTCGATCCCTCCCACGGACCTGCGTGGCCGCTTCCGCTGGTGGGGCCTGTACACGCAGCGCCGGCCCGGGATCGACGGCGGCAAGACCGCGATCCTCGAGCCGCACCAGCTGGACGACGAGTACTTCATGCTCCGCGTCCGATCCGACGGCGGACAGCTCTCCGTCGCCCAGGCCCGCGAGATCGGTCAGATCTCGAGCGAGTTCGGCCGCGAGACCGCGGACGTGTCCGACCGCCAGAACATCCAGCTCCACTGGATCCGCATCGAGGACGTGCCGGAGATCTTCCGCCGTACGGAGGCCGTGGGGCTCGGCTCCGAGGAGGCGTGCGGCGACGTCCCGCGCGTGATCCTCGCCTCCCCCGTCGCCGGGGTCTCGAAGGACGAGCTGATCGACCCCACGCCGCAGATCGAGCAGATCAAGGAGCTGTACATCGGCTCCCCCGAGTTCTCGAACCTGCCGCGCAAGTTCAAGACCGCGTTCACCGGCCAGCCGGTCCCCGACATCCTGCACGAGGTCCAGGACATCGCGTTCTGCGCGGTGGAGCACCCCGAGCTGGGCGTCGGCTACGACCTGTGGGTCGGCGGCGGGCTGTCGGTGAACCCGATGCTCGGCGCGCGCCTGGGCGTGTTCGTGAAGCCCGAGATCGCGCACGAGGTGTGGAAGGGCGTGGTCAGCATCTTCCGTGACCACGGCTACCGCCGCCTGCGGACGCGCGCCCGCCTCAAGTTCGTGCTCAAGGCGTGGGGCCCGGAGAAGTTCCTCCAGGTGCTGCAGGACGACTACCTGGGCTACGAGCTCCCCGAGGGCCCCGCGCCCAAGACGGCGACGCCGGGCGATCGCGGCGACCACGTGGGCATCCACCAGCAGAAGGACGGCAACTGGTACGTGGGCGTCGCCCCCGTCGCCGGCCGCATCTCCGGCACCAAGCTCCAGCGCATCGCGGAGATCGCGGAGTCCGTGGGCTCGGACCGCATCCGCCTGACGCCGCTGCAGAAGATCCTGATCCTCGACATCCCGGAGGACCGGGTCTCGGACGTGGTCAACGGCCTGCGCGCGCTCGAGCTCGAGTCCGAGCCCGGCGAGTTCCACCGCAACGTCATCGCGTGCACCGGTATCGAGTACTGCAAGCTCGCGATCGTCGAGACCAAGGCGACCGCGCGCGAGGTGGTGAAGGTGCTCGACCAGAAGTTCCCCACGCTCGACAACCCCATCACGGTGCACGTCAACGGCTGCCCGAACTCGTGCGCGCGCGTGCAGATCGCGGACATCGGCTTCAAGGGCCAGCTGGTGCTGGACGAGGAGTCGGGCGAGCAGGTCCCCGGCTTCCAGGTCCACCTGGGCGGGCGCCTGGGCCGCGGCGAGGACAACGACTTCGGCCGCAAGATCCGCGCTCACAAGGTCACCGAGAAGGGCATGCCCGAGTACGTCGAGCGCGTCACCCAGAACTACCTGGACACGCGCGAGGACGGCGAGCCGTTCGCGGACTGGGCCTTCCGGGTGGACGAGGAGCTGATCCGATGACGCTGCCAGGGTTGGGCGCGGCGTCGCTCACCCTTCTCAACCCCTCCGAGTGGACGCCCGAGACGTGCGCCGAGGTCAACGAGCGCCTGCTCACCGCGAGCGCCGCGCACATCGCCGACTGGGCGGTCGCGACGTTCGGCCACGGCCTCGCGATCGCGGCGTCGATGCAGGACACGATCCTCCCGCACATGTTCGGGACGCGGCTGTCAGGCGTGGACGTGCTCTTCCTCGAGACCGGGTACCACTTCGCGGAGACGGTCGCGACGCGCGACGCCGCAGCCGAGGCGTTCCCCGTGACCATCGTCGACGTGCTGCCCGAGCTCACGGTCGCCGAGCAGGACGAGCGCTACGGCAAGGACCTGTTCGCGCGCGACCCGGGCCTGTGCTGCCAGATGCGCAAGGTCGACCCGCTGAAGAAGGCGCTGGGCGGGTACGCCGCGTGGGTGACCGGCGCGCGTCGGGTGGATGCGCTCACCCGGTCGGAGATGCCGGTGGTGTCCTGGGACGCCAAGCACGGGCTGGTCAAGATCAACCCGCTCGCGCTCTGGGACGATGCCGCCGTCGAGGCGTACCAGGAGGCCCACGCGCTCCCGCGGAACCCCTTGGTCGCCCAGGGCTACCCGAGCATCGGCTGCCTTCCCTGCACCAAGCCGGTCGCGCCGGGCGCGGACCCGCGCTCGGGCCGCTGGGCAGGCCAGGGCAAGACGGAGTGCGGCATCCACGTCGGCTGAGGCGCCCGGATCGCCACCTGCTCGCGCCCTGCCCTGCCCACGCGACCCCGACCACGCCCTGTGAGGTTCGCAGTGCGCAGAATCGCGTCGATCGGGCACTGAGGACCTCCGACGGCGCTCGGCCGGGGCGGCGGTCGAATCCGCATCTACGAGCCATCTTGCCGCCGACCAGGGCTTGCGATCCCATGAACACCGCAGCTACGTTGAGTGCGGACGTGGCCCCTCCTGACGATGGCGGAGATGGCCGATGTTGTCGGCGTCCTGATCCCGATCAACGAAGACCGAGGCGCGCTCAGCACGAGCGAATGTGAGGCAACCGCTCATGACCAACTGGATGCGAGCACACCCGACGGCGTTCGCGCTCTTGTTTGCGGCATCCTTGGCTGCCATCGCGAATGCGGTCGTGTGGGTGACCGAGTGGTCCCTGCTCTACACGCTGGTCGGGACGCAGGTGGCTGGCTGCTCGATCCTGTTCGTCGGGCTCGCCTGGCGCCTGCGGATCCGTCGACGTGCCGCCGCAGATCGGCAGCCGGCCGCGCACAGCGCAGGGCCTGGCTGAACCCGCGTCACCGGGTCCACCAGGGCAACACGGAGTGCGGCATCCACGTCGGCTGATCGCCGCTGGACGCTGCGCATGGCGCCCCGGGAGCGGACACTCCCCCGGGGCGCCGCGTACGTCCTAGAGGAGCCCCGGCTTCCCCGCGCCGTGCTCGTCGCCGCGGCCGCCCTTGCCGTGGCCCTTCCCGTGGCCCGAGCCGTTGCCCTTGCCGCCACCCTTCGACTGGCCCTCGACCAGCACCGCGACGGTGCGCGCAGGGATGGTCACGGTGCCCGTCTTGAACGCGAAGCCGGTGGTCTTCACCACCGGGTCCGAGCCCTTCGCGAGCGCGCGCGTGAGAGCGAACTTGCGACCCTGGAGCTCGGGGAGCGTCTCCGTGATCGCGTCGGGCGACGCGTTGAACACCACGAGCGCACCGGCCAGCTCCGGATCCACGTCCTCGCCGACCAGATCGTCGATGAGCATGACGATCAGCCCCGGCGTCGCCTCCGTGCCCGAGCCCGGGAACGTCACCTTCTGCTGGATCAGCTCGGCAGACCCCAGGCGCAGCAGCGGCACCTCGGTGCGGACCTCGAGAAGGTCGAGCGCGGACGCCTCCGCGGACGCGATGTCCTCCGCGCCGGGCTTGAGCGACGCATCGGCGAGCAGCGGCGCCATGATCTCCCACTTCCCCGAGTTGTCCGCGGCCGGCGGCAGGCCCGAGCCGAAGGTCGACTCCCGACCCGTCCAGTCGACGCGGTTGAACCAGTCGCCCGAGTTGTAGCTGTTCCGGTCGAGCGACTTGGAGCGCAGCAGCTCGGTGCCGGCGTGCCAGAAGGACGGCGTCTGCGCGTACGCGGTCGTCGCGAGCGACAGCGTGTTCATGCGGATGCGGTCCGCCATCGAGGTGTCGGTCGGGAGCTTGAAGACCCCGAGATCGAACAGCGTCTCGTTGTCATGCGCGTCGACGTAGGTGATCACCTCGTCAGGCTCGTCGGCATAGCCGGCGGGCGAGCCGCGATAGTCGAGCTCGTCGCCGCGCAGCACCTCGCCCGTCGACGCCGTCAGCTCGTAGGCGCGGAGGTTGCCCGCGAGGCCGAGCTTCACCAGGTCGGTCTGATGCGCGAGATCGGCCAGGGCCTCCTCCTCCGTGCCGTTGATGGGATCGCCGTTCGGGTCCGTGCCGAGCCCTGTGCCGAAGCCCTGCTGGAACGTCGACGAGCCGTCGACCGGGCTGCCGCCGTGGACGGCGTCGCGCAGACGGTCGGAGAAGGTGCCGATGCCCGTCCCGCCCAAGGCGCCCTGGCGCGCCTGGTCGAACAGCGCATCGTCCGCGACCTCGCCGAAGTTCCAGCCCTCGCCGTAGAGGTAGATCGCGGACCCGTCGACGCCGTCGTCCTCGAGCGTGAGCGCATCGAGCGCCGCGCGGATGTCCAGCATGTTCTCGCGCGAGTGGTGGCCCATGAGGTCGAAGCGGAAGCCGTCGACCTTGTAGTCCCTGGCCCAGGTCACCACGGAGTCGACCATGAGCCTGCCGGCCATCGCGTTCTCGGTCGCGACGTTCTGGCAGCAGGTCGAGGTCTCGATCGCTCCCGTCGCACTGAGCCGCTGGTAGTAGCCGGGCACCACCTGGTCGAGCACGGACCGCTCCGCCTGCCCCGAGGCCGCCGTGTGGTTGAACACCTGGTCGAGCACCACCTGGAGGCCGTCCTCGTGGAGCGCACCGACCATCGCGCGGAACTCGCTCACGCGGGCGCCGCCGTCCGCGTCCACCGCGTAGGAGCCCTCGGGCACCGTGTAGTGGAACGGGTCGTAGCCCCAGTTGAAGCCGTCCTGATCGGCCACGGCCATCACGCACGCCTGCTGCTCGTCGGAGTCGGGCGCGAAGGACGCGAGGTCGCATGCGGGCTCGAGCTGCGCCGAGCGGTCCTCCTCGATGGTCGCGAGGTCGAAGGACGGCAGCAGGTGCACCGTGGTGATGCCCGCCTTCGCGAGCTGGCGCAGCTGCGCTCGACCCGCGCCGTCCTCCGTGAAGGCGAGGTAGGTGCCGCGCTCGACCTCGGGCACGGACTCGTCGCCGATCGAGAAGTCGCGGATGTGGAGCTCGTAGATGGTCTGGTCCACCGCGCGCTCGACGATGGGCGACGGGGTGTCCTCCCATGCCTCCGGCCGCCACTCGGGGTCGGAGAGGTCGATCGCGACCGAACGCTCCGAGTTGAGCGTGAGCGCGACCGAGTAGGGGTCGGTCACCCGGTTGGTCTCGATCGCGCCCGTGCTCGGCGCGTAGACCACCAGCTCCCACAGGTACTCGGCGCCGTCGAGCGCCTGGTCCTCGACGGACCAGATGCCGGTCGCGGCGTCATAGGTGGCCGCGTGACGCGCGGGGTCGCCCGTCGCGCCAGGCTCCCACGTGAGGAGCGTCGCCTGCTGCGCGGTGGGAGCCCATACGGTGAGCGCGAGCCCGCCGTCCCCGTAGACGGCGCCGAGCCCGGTGCCGGCCGCCGCCTCCGCGTAGAGGTCGTCGAGCACGCCCGCGATCTGCACGCCGGTCATCGCGGTGAGCTCGCCGCCGGACGTCTGCGCGACCGCGAGCTGGCCGCGCAGGATCTCCTGGATGGCCGCCCGGTCCGCGTCGAGGTGCAGCGCCACGTAGCCGTCGAGGGCGCGGAAGCGCTCGAGCTGCTCCTCCGTCAGCCCCTCGGGGATCACGGTGAGGTCGACCCCGTCGCCGCCGGTCACCGCGCCGTCCGCGACCGCGAGCGCCGCGTCGGACGAGGCATAGAGCCGGAACGTGTCCCCATCGCCCAGGTCGGCGGGCCACGCGAGCGTCTCCGCGTCGATCCAGTACGCGCGCGACTCGCCCGTGCCGGGCAGCGGCGGGTTCGCGACCTCGATCTCGAGGAGGTGCGTCGCGAGGGCGTAGTGGAACGTCACCATCTCGCCATCGTCGGTGGAGAAGGACATGTTCGCTCCGCCGGGCACGCCGTCCTGGCCGTAGTTCTCGTCCCAGCTCAGGCCGTGCGCGACCTTGAGCTCGTACGCCCCGGCCGGGATGTCCGTCGTGGAGAAGGTGTAGACGCCGTCCTTGTCGCCGTCCGCCATGAGGCTGAGCAGGCAGTCGGGCTGCCAGTCGCCGGGGCAGCCGATCGCGGCCTGGTAGCTGCCGGGCAGGGTCACGATGGGCCCCTCCGCGGTCGACTGCACGATGCTGCTGCGCGCGTCGAAGTAGAACGTGATCTCACCACCGCCGTGGGTGATGGCGATGTTCGGGCCGTCCTTGACGCCGTTCGCGCCGAAGTTGAGGGTCCACGAGCCGTCGATCGCGACCTTGTACTGCCAGTCGCCCGCGGGGACGTCGAACGTGCCCGTCCAGATGCCGGCGGGGCCCTCGGTGAGCATCGCGGCCTCGCACGCCGCGTCCCAGTCGCCCGCACAGCCGATCTCCGAGTCGAGGTCACCCGCGATGGTGACCGAGTCGTACGTGACCTCCGGCTCCTCCTCCACGGTCAGCGACACCGCGTGGCCGACTGAGGCGTAGGTCGAGGCCGCCGAGACCTGGCCTGCAGCGTCGACGGACACCGCTCGGTACTCGAGCAGCGTGCCGTCCGGAAGGTCGGGGACATCGTGGAACACGCGCGGCGTCGCGTCCTCGGAAGTGCCGAGCGCGGTCCACTCATCGGCGCCGACCACGCGCCACGCGAAGCTCGTCTCGCGCCACGAGCCGTCAGCCTCGGCGCTGACCGCCATCTGCCCGGCGGCCTCCGCGCCGGGGCTCGGCGCCGTCACGGTGAGCTCGGCCGCCGCGGCGGGTGCGCTCACCTCCCCGTCCGCGCGCAGGACCACCGCCCCCAGGGCGGGCACGGTCACCGTGGCGACCCCCGCATCGTCCGCCGCGACCGTGGCCCCCGCTCCCGAGGACCCCGTGCCGTAGACGCCGTCGAAGGTGGCGCCCGAGGTCAGCGTCGGGATGTCGACCGTGAGGTCCGCGCCCGTGTTGTTGAGCGCGACCAGGTGCTCGACGCGCTCGTCAGGGTCGACGCGTGAGAAGGCGTACACGCCCGCGCCGTCGGAGACGTAGCGCTCGATCTGCGCGCCGGTGCCGAGCGCGGGGTAGGCCTCGCGCAGCGCCGAGAGCTCGGCGATCTGCTGATAGACCGGCGCGTCGGTGTCGTAGCGGTCGACGCTGCCGACGGTCTCCCCGGTGAGGAGCGTCTGGTCGGTGTACTCGGTCACCTGGGAGGCGAAGAGCGACTGGCGCGCGCTCTTGTCGTTGCCGGGATCGGCACCCACGAAGCCCTGCTCGTCGCCGTAGTAGACCACCGGCTGGCCGCGTCCCAGGAACATGAGGTCGTTCGCGAGCATCGTCCGCTCGAGGGGGGCGTCGGTGTTGCGCATGAAGTAGCCGACGCGGCCCATGTCGTGGTTGCCCAGGAAGGTCGGCAGCGCCGTCGCGGAGCTGTCCGGGGTGGTGTAGCGGTCGTCGCCCGCGTAGAGCTGGCTCAGCCCCTTGGCGGAGTTGCCGCTCGCGTAGCTCACCGCCGAGGACTGGAAGGTGAAGTCGAGCACCGAGCTCATGTCGGTGTCGCGGATGTACGGGGCGAGCTTGACCGGGTCCGCGTCGTAGACCTCGCCGAACATGAAGAAGTCGGGCTTGCCGTGGGCCTGCGCGTATGCGAGCACCTCCTCGCTCCACTGCTCCCAGAACTCGAAGTTCACGTGCTTGGCGGTATCGATGCGGAAGCCGTCGATGCCCAGGTCGATCCAGCCCTCGTACACGTCGACGAAGCCCTCGACCACGGTCGGGTGCTCCGTCATGAGGTCGTCGAGGCCCACGAAGTCGCCGTACGTGACCGACTCCCCCGTCCAGGTCGAGTCGCCGCGGTTGTGGTACAGCGTCGTGTCGTTGAGCCACGACGGGACCTTGAGGTCCGCGTCCTCGGCGGCCACCACGGGCGTGTAGGGGAACGAGGTGGCGGCGTCGAGGTCGGGGAAGGTCCCGGTGCCCGCGTAGGCGGCCGGGTCGAAGGCGTCGCCGGTCGCGGTCAGGTAGGGCTCGTCCGCCTGCTCGATGTACGAGTACTCGCCCTCCTCGTAGTCGATCACGTCGGCGGTGTGGTTGGTGATGATGTCGAAGTAGACCTTGATGCCGCGCGCGTGCGCGTCGGCGATGAGCGCCTCGAGCTCCTCGTTGGTGCCCAGGTGCGGGTCGATCTGCGTGAAGTCCGTGACCCAGTAGCCGTGATAGCCGGCGCTCGCATCGGCGCCCGTGCCCTGGACCGGGCGGTTCTTGAACGACGGGGTGAGCCAGATGGCGGTGGTGCCGAGCCCCTCGATGTAGTCGAGGTTCGCGGCCAGGCCCGCGAGGTCGCCGCCGTTGTAGAAGCCCTTGTCGGTGGGGTCGAAGCCCGTGGTGAGGCTGTCCCCCGTGAGACCGCCCTCGTCGTTCGAGGCGTCGCCGTTGGCGAAACGGTCGGTCATGACGAAGTAGAACTGCTCATCGGAGCCGGCCTGGCGCACCGGGTCGGCGATGAGCGCATCGTCCGCCGCGGTGTAGCCGCCCTCGAGGGAGACCACCTCGAGCCCCACCCGCTTGGCCGCGTCGTCGAACAGGAAGCGCAGCGTCGCGGCGTTCGGCAGCGCGAGCGGGATGTTCGCGGCGCCGCCGTCGAGCCCGTACGACTCGTCCCACGCATCGTCCACCGCGACCTTGTACTCATAGGTGCCGGCGGGGACGTCGAGCTCGGCGGCGTAGAGGTCAGGCGTGCCGGTCGGCGCGAGCTCCGTCTCGACGCACTCGGGCTGCCAGTCGCCGGGGCAGCCGAGCTCGTCCTGAAGGTTGCCGA
Organism: Demequina gelatinilytica; assembly: GCF_000971115.1. Lineage (GTDB taxonomy): Bacteria > Actinomycetota > Actinomycetes > Actinomycetales > Demequinaceae > Demequina > Demequina gelatinilytica. Next base: position 59,371 of record NZ_BBLV01000006.1, read on the forward strand.
CGAGCGCGAAGGTGCGGTCGGCGGCAGCGGAGGGCGCGGCGACGCCGGTGAGGGCGGCGAAGGCCACCGTGAGCGCTACAGCCAGGAGCGCGGCGACGCCGCGCATGGTGGGGGGTGTGGACGGCGCGGTCTTGGACAAGGGGTGCTCCCTGGTTCGGGGCCACGTCGGTGTGGCCGGTTCACGACGTTGTGATGCGAGATGTCCGAATGTGCGCGAGCGTAGCGGGGGATGTAAACGCTTGCAACAGGAAGCTGCGATTCCGATCGTGGGGCTTATGCGCAGATTGTTTGCACTTGACCATCTTTGCGCGGGCATGCGTACAGTGGCCACGCATCGACCCGCAGCTGCACCGCAGGGCGCCCCGCGAGGGAGCGCCGCCGCCAACGCCGCCGATCCTCACCTCCCGCCTCCACGCGACAAGTTCGCCTGCGCCGAGAGGAGCCGATCATGCGATCGCTCGACGCCTCCCCGCCGCCCGTCTCCCGGGACCGCGCGACGGGCCATTCCCCCGTCCTCACCCTGCTCGTGGTGCTCGCCACGCTCGGGATCCTGGTCTACTCCGGGTTCCTGCTGAACCCCGCGAACCGGGGCGACGTCATCCCGTGGGTGCTCGTCATCTCCGCGGAGTCGGTGCTCGTCTTCCACGCGCTGCTGTCGATGTGGACCATCCTGGCGGGCGCCGTCGACCCGCGCGGCTACCGGTTCCACCAGGCGCGCGAGCACCTGCTCGGCCGGTCCGCCGCGGGCGAGCCGACCGCCTGGCCCTTCGAGCTCGCGGGGCGGCGCATCACGGTCGACGTGTTCGTCACCGTCTACGGCGAGCCCGTCGAGACCATCCGCCGCACCGTCGCCGCGGCCGTCGCGATGCACGGCAGGCACCGGACGTGGGTGCTCGACGACGGCCGCAGCGACCAGGTCCGGGACCTGGCGCACGAGCTGGGCGCGCGCTACATCCGCCGGCTCAGCTCGGGCGGGCAGAAGGCCGGCAACGTCAACCACGCGCTCACGCTGGCCAAGGGCGAGCTGTTCGCGATCTTCGACGCGGACTTCGTGCCCTACCCGCACTTCCTGCTCGAGACGGTGCCGTTCTTCGTGGACGACGACGTCGCGTTCGTGCAGACGCCGCAGACGTACGGCAACCTGCACACCACCATCGCCAAGGGTGCGGGCTACATGCAGGCCGTCTTCTACCGGTTCGTGCAGCCCGGCCGCAACCGCTTCAACGCCGCGTTCTGCGTGGGCACCAACGTGGTGTTCCGGCGCACCGCGGTCGAGGACGTGGGCGGCATCTACACGGACTCGAAGTCCGAGGACGTGTGGACGTCGATCCTCATGCATGAGCGCGGCTGGCGGTCCGTCTACATCCCCACCGTGCTCGCGATCGGGGATGCGCCCGAGACCGTCGAGGCGTACGCGAAGCAGCAGCTGCGCTGGGCGACGGGTGGATTCGAGATCCTCCTGACCCACAACCCGCTGAGCCCGCGCCGCAACCTCACGGCGGACCAGCGCATCCAGTACCTCGTGACGGCGACGTTCTACCTCACGGGCATCGCACCGCTCCTCCTGCTCCTGGTGCCGCCCCTCGAGATCTACTTCGACCTGCGTCCCATGGCGCTGTCCATCTCCGTGGGGACCTGGCTGTTCTTCTATGCGGGCTTCTACCTCATGCAGATCGGGCTCGCATGGTTCACGCTCGGGTCCTTCCGCTGGCAGACGCTGACCCTGTCGACCGTGTCCTTCCCCATCTACCTCAAGGCCTTCGTCAACGCCTTCACGCACCGGGACGTGGGCTGGACGTCCACGGGGTCCACCCGGGCGCGCTCCCCGTTCAACTTCATCGTGCCGCAGGTGCTGTTCTTCGAGTTCCTCCTGCTCACCTCGGTGGTGGCGGTGTGGCGCGACTGGGACAACCGCGTGCCCACGCTCGCGACCGCATGGAACGTCACCAACACGGTGATCCTCGGGGCGTTCCTGCTCGCGGCACGCCGCGAGGCGCGCGCCCTGAGGAAGGGTCGCGCCCTGGCCCCGCCGACGGCCCCCGCGGACGATGTGCCGCGCGAGCCCGCGACGGTGGTCGCCCGCCCCGAGCAGGTCACGGCCGGCATCGCCGCCCGCGAGTCCCAGCCCCGTCGCATCCCCGCGTGGGCCGCGGCAGGAGCCCGTGCGCCGGAGCCCGCCCATGCGGGGGCGACCCGGGTGCACGATGCGCCGCCCGCACCGCTGCTCGCGCATCGTCCCCCGGCCGCCGAGGAGCCCGCGCCGCTCGTGGGACGCCGCGCACGAAGGGAGGCACGACGATGACCTGGGGTAACCGATTCAAGCTGGTCGCGGGCATGCTGGTGGTGCTCCTGATCGTCGCCGCCGCGACGCTCGTGTTCAACCGCCGCCAGACGCAGGTGCTGAGCTCCTCCGCTCAGATCCAGGCGCAGCAGTACGACGTCGGCAGCGACTACGGAGGCCTGGTCCTCGAGACGTTCGTCGAGGAGGGCGACACCGTGCTCGAGGGCCAGCGGCTGTTCACCATCGAGAGCGCCGCCCTGCGCCGCGACATCCGCGAGCGCCTCGCCTCCGTGCAGCAGGGACGCTTCGACAAGGACGGCACCGTCACCGTGCGGGCCAACGTCGACGGCACCCTCACCGCGTTCGACGTGGACGCCGGGAGCTTCGCCGGCACCGGCGCCGTCATGGCGACCATCGACGCCACCGACAGCGAGTACGTCGAGGCGACCTTCGAGCTCACCACGCGCGACTTCGCGCGCGTGCCCGACTCCGCCCCGGTCGAGCTGCGCCTTCCGGACGGCACCACCGTCACCGGCGAGGTCGAGGACTTCCAGGTGGAGACCATCGACGGCGGCGCGGTGGTGACCGCACGGATCGACTCCGACGAGCTGCTCGGCATCGTCGACACCGAGCTGCTCCAGCCCGGGACGCCGCTCGACGCGACGCTCGAGCTGCGCGACGACGGCCCGCTCGCGGATGTCACCGCCGCGCTCGGCGATCTCGCGAGGCGGGTGGGCCTATGAAGGGCGGCGTCATGACTCTCATCGCGGCCTCCGCGCTCGCGCTCGCGGCGTGCTCGGGTCCATCCGAGCCCGGTGCCTCCGGCAGCGCCTCGGGCGGTCCGGGTGCCCGCACCGACGGACCCGACCCGTCGATCCTGCCCGCGGCCGCCGATGCCGCGGTGACCACGCGCGTGGCGGAGGACGTGGTGCCGCCGACCAACCGCTGGTACTCGGCGCTCGCCTTCGGGGACACGGGCCTGCCGGTGTTCCCCGCCCCGCTGTCCTTCCAGGCGGTCGACGGCGGCTTCGCGGCGGGGCTCACGCGGCCCGTCGCGTCGGAGAACGCCATCGTCGCGCCCGCCGTCACGGACGTCACCCTGACGTTCGCCGGGGCGAGCGGCTACGGCGAGGTGACGGAGGCGACCCCCGTGGGGACCACCCTGACGCTCGGCCCGGTGGACGTGGTGCTCGCGCAGGGCGTCCCGGTCATCGGATTCACCGTCGAGGGCGGCACCGAGGCCACGCTCTCCGTGGCCTTCGCGGACGCAGGCGACGGCGTCGCCACGGCGACCGTGGGCGAGACCACCTACGGGCTCGCGATCGACGGCGGCTCCGTCGACGGCACCTCGCTGTCGCTCGACCCCGGCGGGACGGCTCAGCTCTTCGCGGTACCCGACGGGGGCGATGCGCTCGCGTTCGCCGCCGCGCTCGGACCGCTCGCGCGGGGCGCCGATGCATCGTTCTCCCTGGGTGAGGCCGCCACCACCACGGTGGCCTACGCGGACGTGCCGACCGTGGTCGCGGTGCCGGCCTCCCGCGCGGAGGGGCTCGAGTGCACGCTCGGGTCGTACGCGACCATCCACGGGACGTACTCGGTGTGCGAGGCCGCGGAGGTGTCATGGGCCGTGCCGTTGGTCGAGCCCTCCGCCTCGCTCGACCTCTCCGGGATCACCGGCCCCGAGCGGAAGGCGGTCACCGAGGCGCTGACGGCGGACGCGGATGCCGCACTCGAGCTGCCCGCGGACACGTACTTCGGATCGAAGGCGCTGTACCGGCTCGCCAACCTGGTGCAGGTGGCCGATGCGCTCGGCTCCCACGAGGTGGCGGACCGCCTCCAGCGGTCGCTCGCGGAGCAGCTCGACCTGTGGGGCGAGGCTGCGGGCTGCGCCTCGCGGGCGGAGCGATGCTTCACCTACGACGCCACCCTGCGGGGAGTGGTGGGCCTCGCGACCGCCTTCGGCTCCGAGCAGTTCAACGACCATCACTTCCACTACGGCTACCTGCTGTACGCGGCCGCGGTGGCGGGGGCGCGCGATCCCGAGCTGGCCGCGCGGATCGCGCCGGTGATGGACCTGGTCGCGGAGGACATCGCGGCGCCCGGCACCTCGGAGTCGTTCCCCGTCCGGCGCGTCTTCGATCCCGTCGCGGGGCACTCGTGGGCGAGCGGCACCAGCCCGTTCGCGGACGGCAACAACCAGGAGTCGAGCTCCGAGGCGGTGCTCGCGTGGAACGCGGTCGCGCTCTGGGCCGAGGTGACCGACGACGCCGACCTGGGCGGCTCCGCGCGGTGGATGCTGTCCGCGGAGTCGGAGGCGGCGCGACGCCTGCAGCTCGCGCCGGACCTGTCCGCCTTCCCGGAGTTCGCGCACGGCGTCGTCGCGATCGAGTGGGGCGCCAAGCGCGACTACGCGACGTGGTTCTCGGCGGAGCCTGCGGCCATGCTGGGGATCCAGGTGATCCCCGGCCAGCCGACGTCCATGGCGACGCTCGCGGAGGTCCCGGCGGAGCGCATCGTCTCCACCGTGGACGAGGCGTGGGGCCAGGCCTCGCTGCCGGCGATGTTCGCCGACTACCTGCTCATGTACCGCGCGCTCGCCGGCGACGAGGAGCGGGCGGCGGCGTGGACGACCGCGGTGGACCTTCCGGACGATGCGATCGACGACGGCGACTCCCGCACGTGGCTGCTCGCATGGATCGCGGCGGCCGGCTGATCGCGGTGCCAGTCGCCAGGTGCTGGCCCTCCTGAGCGGGGGCCAGCACCTGGGAGAATCGTGCGGTGACCCCCACCTCCCTCGACCGCCGCGGCCTGACGTACGGCGCATCGGCCTACTTCATCTGGGGGCTCTTCCCCATCTTCATGGCGGCGCTCGAGCCCGCCGGCGCCCTCGAGATCGTGGCGTGGCGCGCGATCTCCTCGTTGGTGGTGTGCCTCGCGATCGTCGCTGTGATCCGTGGCTGGTCGCGTGTGATGTCCGTGGTGCGCGACCGCACGGTGATGGTGCGGCTGGTCGCCGCATCGCTGCTCATCGCGGTCAACTGGGGCGTGATGGTCTACGCCGTGGTGACGGACCGCGTCGCCTCGACCTCGCTCGGGTACTACATCAACCCCCTGCTCACGGTGGCGCTCGGGGTGGTGTTCCTGCGCGAGCACCTGCGGCGGCTGCAGGTGGTCGCGATCGGCGTGGCCGCGGTGGCCGTGGTGGTGCTCGCGGTGGAGATGGGCGGGCTGCCATGGATCTCCCTGGTGCTCGCGACCTCCTTCGGGCTGTACTCCTTCATCAAGAAGGCCGTGGGCCATCGCGTGGACGCGCTCACCGGGCTCACCGTGGAGACAGCCATCCAGCTGCCGATCGCGGTGGTGGTGCTGGTCATGGTGGCGCAGGCCGGGGACCAGACGCTGTTCGCTCGTGGCGAGCCGGGCCTGGGCGTGTGGCACGACGTCATGCTGCTCGGCACCGGGACCTGGACCGCGGGCGCGCTCATCGTGTTCGCGGCGGGCGCGCGCAGGCTGCCGCTCAACATCTCGGGGCTGCTCCAGTACATCGCGCCGACCATGACGTTCGCGCTGGCCGTCTGGTACTTCCACGAGCCGATGCCGGCGGCGCGCTGGGCCGGCTTCGCGCTCGTGTGGGTCGCGCTGGTGCTCATCACGGTCGACTCGTGGCGCGCGCGGTCACGGGTGAAGGATCCGCGGGCCGCGGAGTCGGGTGCGGTGACCGAGCCGGTCTGAACCCGCGTCCCTCCCCCGACAGCTCCAACGGAATCCGGTACGACACGCCGGGGATCCGGGCACGATGCGCGGGTTCCGACGGCGTGTCGCCGCGAGATCCGTTGGGACTGTCAGGGACGCACCGTCGAGGCGGCGATCGACACCTCAGGCGACGGCGAGCTGCCGGGGATGATGCCGCCAGGCTCCCAGCCCTCGATCGCGCTCGTGTCGGGCTCGACCTCGGCACCGGGATCGACGCACGGGACATCGAGCGTCCCTGTCGCATCGTGCTTCGCCGTGATCGTGAACGTCTCGCCGCCAGGAAGCCCGGTCACCTTCAGCGCGATCGACTCCACCAGGTCGGGTTGCCCGACTGGCGGGAACGCGGAGCCGCTTCCCAGCCAGGCGACGGTCTCCATGCCGACACCCGTGATGATCGCCTGGGTCTCCGCACCGTCCGGGACCGCGCTAGGCACGTAGCCGAGCCCGCCGAGGTCCATGCCGGTGCGCAGCGTCGACGAGAGCAAGGCCGTGTCCACGCCGTCCGGGACGTGATCCGGGATCTCGATGGTCCACGCATAGTCGTCGACGAGAGGGGTCACGCCGTCCCAGTCGCCGCCCGCGGCCGAGCCGTCCGTGGCGTGCTCGACCGCCATCGGCATGTCCTCGTACCGGGGCCCTTCCTCAGGCCACGCGACGATGTAGGTCTGCCCGTCGAGCGCGTAGAGGTACCTGCCCTGGGCATCAGGCGCGATCCTCGACCAGGTCCCATCCGGGAGGACCACCACGACACCGGGGTCGGGCGCCTCGTCACGCAGGTCGACGTAGGCGCGGAAGGCATACGGCGCGTCCCCGATCGCGTCCGGGTTGGGCGCGACGTACGGCAGTGCGGTGCAGCCCGAAGCGGAGCCTGACGCCGCGGTGACGGCGGCAGGCTCGCCGCCCGCCGCGACGGCCGCGACCCCGACCGCGCCAACCGCTGCCGCACCGACCGCCCCGGTGCCGACGGCACGCCGGGCCCGCCGACGCCGCGCCGCCCCGGCCGCGCGCATCGCGATCGTCGTGTCCACCCCGACGGCGTCCAGAGCCCCGGCATGGGCCGCGAACCCCTCACGCAACGCATCGTTCAGCTCACGCATCATCGGCCTCCCTCGGTCCGTGCCTCGACCAGCACGTTCGCATGGTCCTCGTCCCAGTCCACGGTGACGTCCAGCAGCGGCGCGAGCTGCGCCACCGCATCGTGCAGGTACCGCTTGACCGTCCCCTCGGCGATCCCGACACGCGCCGCTATCTGCGGCACCGTGAGGTCGTCGAAGAAGCGCAGCACCACGCACACCTGGGTCCGCGGGCTCAGCTGGCGCAAAGCGCGGCGCACGTCGAGGCCGGCATCGACATCCGGGGTGCGGGACGGCCGCTCGTACGCCCGGTCCAGGGCACGCCGGCGGCTCGCGGCGGAGCGGGCGCGGTCGATGACGATGCTCGGCATCGCCGAGCGCACGTAGGCCTCGGCCTCGCCCACCGAGCGCAGACTCCGGGGCCGGGAGAACACCTTGACCAGGGCATCGTGCACCAGGTCCTCGGCATCGCCGTCCCGACCTACCAGCAGCGCGGCGTACGCGATGAGACGAGCCCCTCGCTCTCGCATCAGCTCCTCGACGAGCCCGTCCCATCGCGCCACAGGCGTCCCCCCTCGATCCCTCAACCGCCTCACCCCCCTTAACGGAGGTCGCGCGCGAAACGTTGGTGCAGATCCCGACAGCTCCAACGGAATCCGGTACGACACGCCGGGGATCCGGGCACGATGCGCGGGTTCCGACGGCGTGTCGCCGCGAGATCCGTTGGGACTGTCAGCGGGTTGAGGAGGTCAGGCGGCGCGGGCGACCAGCGCGTCCGCGAACGTGCGGAGCGCCCCGGAGGCGTCGCTCTCGGGCAGGTGCGCGATCGCGTCCTTCGCCCTGAGCGCCCACTCCTGCGCGAGCTCCGCGGTCCGGTCGACCACGGCGTGCGCCGCGAGCCGCTCGACCACCGAGGCAAGGGCGTCGTCCGAGGACAGGTCCCCGTCGATGTCCGACAGCAGGGCGACGTCGCTCTCGGACGCCTCGCCCGAGGCGACCAGGCGACGGAGCAGCAGCACCGGCATGGTGGGGACTCCCTCGCGCAGGTCCGTGCCGGGGGTCTTGCCCGTCGTGGCGGCGTCGGAGCGGACGTCGATGACGTCGTCGGCGAGCTGGAAGGCCACGCCGGCCGCCTCGCCGTACTCGGTCACCTGCGCGACGACCGAGGCCGGGCAGCCGCCGAACATCGCGCCGAGCCGCGCCGAGGTCGCGATGAGCGAGCCGGTCTTGTCGGCGAGCACCTGGAGGTAGAACGCGATCGCGTCGTCCGCCTCGGAGGCGCCGACCGTCTCATGCAGCTGGCCCAGGCACAGGCGTTCGAACGTCTCGGCCTGGATGCGGACGGCGTCCGGCCCGAGGCCCGCCACCACGCGCGAGGCGCGCGCGAAGAGCAGGTCGCCGGTGAGGATCGCGACGGAGTTGCCCCACACCTCGTGAGCGGACGGAGCACCGCGACGCGTGGGCGCGGAGTCCATGACGTCGTCGTGGTACAGCGTCGCGAGGTGCGTCAGCTCGCACACCACCGCGGCGTCGAGCACCTCGGGGCGCGAGCCGTCGCCGAGCTGCGCGCACAGCAGCGTCAGGACGGGCCTCAGCCGCTTGCCACCCGCGTCGACCAGGTGGCGCGACGTGGTGTCCGCGAGCTTGTCCGACTGCGAGACGGCGTCGCGCAGACGCTCCTCGACGAGCTCGAGGCGCGGCAGCAGCTCCGCCTCGAGCGCATCGTTCCCGATCGCCAGGGTCGCCATGGGCTAGCCCGCCGCCCCCAGCAGGAGGACGCCCGCGTTCTCGAACACGGACAGCACGGGTCCGGGCACGATGCCGAGCAGCACCACGGCCACGGCGGTGAGGATCACCACGGTGCGCGCGTACGGGCTGAACTCGATCTCGATCGCGTCTTCCTGGCCCTCAGGCACGTCGGTGAGGAACATCAGCACGATGAGACGGACGTAGAAGAACGCCGCCGCGGCCGATGCGATCACGGCGATGAGCACGAGCGGCCACGCGCCCGAGGAGATCGCCGCGGCGAAGGCGACGAACTTGCCGACGAAGCCCGCGGTCAGCGGGATGCCCGCGAAGGACAGCAGGAACAGCGCCATCGCGCCGGCGAGCAGCGGCGAGCGCTTGCCCAGCCCGGCCCACTGGCCCAGGCGGGTCGCCTCGCCCAGCACCGTGCCGTCCTCCGCCTTCTCACGCACCTGCGAGATCACGGCGAACGCACCCATGGTCGCGAGACCGTAGGAGGCGAGGTAGAAGGGCAGGGCGGAGAGCGCGCCGTCCGGGAAGCCCGCGAAGGCGACGAGGATGAAGCCTGCGTGAGCGATCGACGAGTAGGCGAGCATGCGCTTGAGGTCCGTCTGGACCAGCGCGACCACGGTGCCGAGCAGCATCGAGGCGATGGCCACGATCCAGAACAGGAGCGAGAGCTCCCACTCGAGCGCGTAGAGCGCCTCGTAGACCACGCGGATGAGCGCCGCGGTGGCAGCGGCCTTGGTTGCGGCACCCATGAAGGCGGTGACGGGGGTCGGGGCGCCCTGATAGGCATCGGGCGTCCACGAGTGGAACGGCACGGCGCCGATCTTGAACATGAGTCCCACGATGACCATGACGGCACCCGCGAGGATCAGCGGGTCGAGACCGGTCGCGGACGTCAGGCCCGCGGCGATGCCGGAGTACGCCGTGGTGCCGGTGGCGCCGTAGAGGAACGCCGCACCGAACAGCAGGATCGCCGAGGAGAAGGCACCGAGCAGGAAGTACTTGAGCGCGCCCTCGTGCGACAGGAAGCGGCGACGGCGCGCGAGCGCGACCAGGATGTACAGCGGGAGCGAGAAGACCTCGAGCGCGACGAACAGGAAGATGAGGTCCGTCACCGCGGTGAAGAGCATCATGCCGCCCACCGCGAAGAGCGCGAGCGGGAACACCTCGGTCACCTGGAAGCCCTTGCGGCGCGCGAGGGTCTCCTCCGTGGAGCCGGGCGCGACCGAGCCGAGCGGGGTGAAGGCCTCCTCGCCCGCCCGCGTGCGCGACGCGAACAGCAGCGTGCCGAGCACGCCGAACACGAGGATGAGCACCTGCCAGGCGAGCGCCTGCCGGTCGATGGTCACCATGTCCGCGAGCACCACGGTGCCCGCGCCGTCGAGCATGGCCCACTGGACCACGGCGGTGCCGAAGGCGGCGAGCAGCGCCGCCAGCGCGAGGGTGAGCTGCGCGACGCGGCGGCGCTCGGGAGCACGCACGAACGACTCGACAAGGATGCCTGCGGCGGCCGCGCCGAGCACGATGATGAGGGGCGCGAGCGGCGCCCATGCGATCTCGGGGGTCACGAAGCTCACTCGCCTGCCTCCTGAACGGGAACGGTCGACACGATGTCGGCCGAGGGCTCGCTGAGCACGTCGATCGCGATGCCCGGCAGGAAGCCGAGCACCAGCATCAGCGCGATCAGGGGCCACAGCACCACGCGCTCGCGGCGCGTGAGCTCACGGAACGTGGGCCGGGCCTCGGGCACCGGACCGGTGAACACCTTCTGGTAGGTGAGCAGCACGTAGAGCGCCGCAAGCACCACGCCGAGCGTCGCGACGATCACGGCGGCCTTGGCGACGGAGAACGCCCCGACGAGCACCATGATCTCCGAGATGAACGGCGACAGGCCCGGCAGCGCCAGGGCGCTGAGGCCGATGACCAGGAACGTGCCCGCGAAGACCGGGACCACCTTCTGGAGGCCGCCGTACTCGGTGACGTCCGCGGTGCCGCGACGGTGGATGAGGAAGCCGACCGCGAAGAAGAGCGCGCCCGTCGACAGGCCGTGGTTGAACATGTAGAGCGCCGCGCCCTCGACCGAGGTCTGCGTGAACGCGAAGATGCCGAGCACCATGATGCCGAAGTGGCTCACCGAGGTGAACGCCACCAGGCGCAGCATGTTGCGCTGACCGATCGCGAGCAGGGCGCCGTAGATCACGGAGATCACGGCGAACACGATGATGACGGGCGCGGCCCACTCGGCCGCCTCGGGGAACAGCGCCACGCACAGCGTGAGCATGCCGAACGTGCCGATCTTGTCGAGCACCGCGACCAGCAGCGCGGTGGTGCCCGGGCGCGCGTTCTCAGCCACCGTGGGCAACCACGTGTGCAGCGGCACCATCGGGGCCTTGATCGCGAAGGCGAGGAAGAACGCGAGGAAGATCAGCCGCTCGGTGGAGGTCGACATGTCGAGGCCGGTGAGGTTGTCCGTGAGGAACGCCTCCTCGCCGCCAGGGCCCTGGAAGTAGAGCGCCACCACACCGACGAGCATGATGAGCCCGCCGACGAGCGAGTAGAGCAGGAACTTCACCGCGGCGTAGCGGCGCTGGAGGCCGCCGAACGAGCCGATGAGGAAGTACAGCGGGATGAGCATCGCCTCGAACAGCACGTAGAAGAGGAAGACGTCGCGGGCGGCGAAGATGCCGACCATGAACGCCTCGCTCAGCAGCACGAGCGCGAGGTAGTGCGTCCGGCGGGCCGGGTCGCGGTCCTCCCACCAGCCCGCGAGGATCGCGAGCGGCGTCAGGAGCGCCGCGAGCACGACCATGAGGAGGCCGATGCCGTTGACGCCGAGCGCCCAGCTCGCGCCGATCTGCGGGATCCACGCGTAGGTCTCGGAGAACTGGATCTCCCCGGCGGTGGCCGTGTCGAACTGCACGAACAGCGCGACGGCGAGCGCGAGCTCGAGCACCGTGATGCCGAGCGCGATCTCGCGCACCCGCTCACGCGCGCCCGACGGCAGCGCCCACAGCACGGCGGCTCCCACGGCGGGGAGCGCGACCATGACGGTCAGGATCGGGAACATGGTTTAGAGACCCCCCTGGACCACGACGAGGATGACGATGACAAGGCCCACCAGCATGGTCAGCGCGTACGAGCGCACCTGACCGTTCTGCGTCTTGCGCACGGACTCACCGGTGCGCGCCCAACCGCCGGCGGTCTTGTCGACCGCCGAGTCGACGAGCGCGGCATCGGCGTACACGAGCGTCCGCGTGAGGTGGGTGCCCGGGCGCTCGAAGACGCCGCGGTTGACCGAGTCCTGGAACATGTCGTTGCGCGCGGCGATGGTCGCGAGCGAGGCCGCGGGAGCGAGCTCGGGCACGTCCGCGACCCCGTACTTGCGCCAGGCCGCCCACACGCCGAGCGCGACCAGCGCCAGCGTCGCGATCATGATGACCGCGACGGGGAGCACGGGCTCGTGGTGCTCGGCGTGACCCGTGACCGGCTCGAGCCACATGGTGAAGCGGTCGCCCATGGCGAGGAAGAGGCCCAGGAACGCCGAGCCCACCGCGAGGATGATCATCGGCACCGTCATGAGGGCCGGCGACTCGTGCGGGTGCTGGTCGTCAGTCCAGCGGGCCTTGCCGTGGAACGTCATGAAGAACAGGCGCGACATGTAGAAGGCCGTGAGGCCCGCACCGATCAGCGCGGCGCCGCCCAGGATCCAGGGCTGCGCGCCCTCGCCCACGAACGCGGCCTCGATGATCTTGTCCTTGGACCAGAAGCCCGAGAACGGAGGAACGCCCAGGATCGCGAGCCAGCCGAGCCCGAAGGTCACCCACGTGGTCACCATCGCGGTGCGCAGGGCACCGAAGCGGCGCATGTCGACCTGGTCGTTCATGCCGTGCATCACGGAGCCCGCACCCAGGAACATGCCGGCCTTGAAGAAGCCGTGCGTCACCAGGTGGAAGATCGCGAAGGCGTAGCCGATGGGCCCCAGGCCCGCGGCGAGCACCATGTAGCCGATCTGCGACATGGTCGAGGCGGCGAGCGCCTTCTTGATGTCGTCCTTCGCCATGCCGATGAGGGCACCCAGGATCAGCGTGAACGCACCGATCGCGGCGACCGTGGTCTGCGCCGCGGGGGCGCCCTCGTAGATCGGGGCCGAGCGGACGATGAGGTACACGCCCGCGGTCACCATGGTGGCGGCGTGGATGAGCGCCGAGACGGGGGTCGGGCCCGCCATCGCGTCGCCCAGCCAGGACTGCAGCGGGAACTGGGCCGACTTTCCGCAGGCGGCCACGAGCAGCGCGAGGCCGATGGCCGTGAGCTGCGCGGTCGACGCGCCCTCCGCGGCTGCGAACACGCTGTCGAAGTCGAGCGCGCCGAAGTACGTGAACATGAGGCCCATCGCGATGATGAGGCCCATGTCGCCGATGCGGTTGACCACGAACGCCTTGTTCGCGGCGGTCGCGTACTCGGGCTTGTGGTTCCAGAAGCCGATGAGCAGGTACGAGGCGAGGCCCACGCCCTCCCAGCCGACGAACAGCAGCAGGTACGAGTCCGCGAGGACCAGCAGCAGCATCGCCGCGACGAACAGGTTGAGGTACGCGAAGAAGCGGCGACGCGAGGGGTCGTGCTCCATGTACGCCACCGAGTAGAGGTGGATCAGGGTGCCCACGAAGGTCACCAGCATGACGAACGTCATCGACAGCGGGTCCACCAGGAGCCCCGCGTCGAGGTTCAGCTCGCCGCCGGGGATCCATGAGAAGAGGTGGACCGCGTGCGCGCGGTCGTGCGAGTCGAGGCCGAGCATCTGGATGAGCGCGACGAGGCCGACCAGGAACGCGGTGCCGGAGGCGGCGACGCCGACCCAGTGACCCCACGGGTCGAGGCGCTTGCCGCCCAGGAGCAGGAACGCGCTGCTGGCCAAGGGCACGGCGATGAGGAGCCAGGTGAGATCTAGCATGGTCAGCCCTTCAGCTCAGCGGGTTCGTCGAGCGAGATGGTCTGGCGCGCGCGGAACACGGCGATGATGATCGCGAGCCCCACCACGACCTCCGCCGCGGCGACGACCAGGACGAAGAACGCCATGATCTGCCCGTCGATCTCACCGTGGATGCGGGAGAAGGCGACGAGGGCGAGGTTCGCGGCGTTGAGCATGAGCTCGACGCCCATGAACGCGATGATCGCGTTGCGACGCAGCAGCACGGCGGCCGCGCCGATCGCGAACAGCACGCTCGCGAGGATGACGAAGTTGATGGGGTCCATCAGCGGTCGCCCTCCTTGCGCGACGGGTCCTCGAGCTGGGCGCGGAACTCCGCGCCGTCCTGGGTCTGGTTGCGGATCTTGAGCACACGGGAGACCGAGTGGTCGATCGGCTGACCCTCGGGGTCGAGTGCGGGCACGTCGAGCGCGTTGTGGCGCGCGTACACGCCAGGCATGGGCTTGTTGACGGGGTCGGCACCCACGCGCACACGGTCCCGCTGGACCTCGAGCTGCGTGCGGCGCGGGCGCAGGCGCGGCGTGTGGGTGAGCACGAGCGCCCCGACCGCCGCGGTGATGAGCAGGAAGCCCAGCACCTCGATCACGAGCACGTACTTGTCGAAGAGCAGGACGGCGACCACGTCGGGCTCGCCCTCCACGGGCGCGTCCGACACCGCGATGGTGACGCGGCCGACGATCGACACGAGGAAGGCACCCAGGCCCGCTGCGGTGAAGAGGCCGATCCAGCGCTGGCCGACGATGGTCTCCTTGAGGTCCTCGCGCTGGTCGACGCCGACCAGCATGAGCACGAAGAGGAAGAGCATCATGACGGCGCCGGTGTAGACGACGATCTGCACCATGCCCAGGAACGGCGCCCCCAGCGTCACGTACGCGGTGGCGAGCCCGACCATGACGAGCACGATCGACATCGCGACGTGCACGGCCTTGCGCGCGAAGAGCAGGGACAGCGCCGGGATCACGGTGATCGCGGCGATGATCCAGAACAGGACGGGGTTGACCATCAGATCTGACCCCCGCCCGAGTAGCCGAGGCGCGCGCTGCCCATGGCGCCCGCAGCGTGCTGCGGCGACGTGTAGCGGACCTCGTGCGGGGCGTCGTCCTCGACCGGGGCCTTGCCGCGGTTCTCGGGCAGCGTCGCATCGTCCGGACGCTGCTCGCGGACCCACTCGACCTGCTCCTCGACGGGGCCGGTGACCTCGCCGCGGTAGTACGAGCCGTCGGTGGTGCCGGGCACCATCGGGTGCGGCGCCGCGAGCATGTTCTTGCCCATGGGGGCCAGCAGGTCCTGCTTCTCGTAGATGAGGCCCTCGCGCGTGGGACCCGCGAGTTCGTACTCGTTGGTCATGGTGAGCGCACGCGTGGGGCACGCCTCGATGCACAGGCCGCAGAAGATGCAGCGCAGGTAGTTGATCTGGTAGACGCGGCCGTAGCGTTCGCCGGGGCTGACCTGGTTGTCGGGCGTGTTGGAGTCCGCCTCGACGTAGATCGCGTCCGCGGGGCACGCCCACGCGCACAGCTCGCAGCCGATGCACTTCTCGAGCCCGTCGGGGTGACGGTTGAGCTGGTGACGGCCGTGGTAGCGCGGCATGGTCGGCACCTTGACCTTGGGGTACTGCTCCGTCACCGTGGGACGGAAGAAGTTCCTCAGGGACACGCCGAAGCCGGCCACGGGCGCGAGCGCCTCGAGGAACGGCCCGCGCTTGGGGAAGTTGGACTCGAAGGTCTCGCGCTCGCCGTCGCGCTCGCGGTTGACCTTCCAGACGTCGTCGGACCCGCTCACTCGGAGTCCTCCTCTCGTGAGCCGACATGCGCGTCGACCGTACGGCCCGAACGCGGCGAGGGGGGAAGCACCTGGTGCGGCATCGGCGGGACCGGGTAGCCGCCCGCGAACGCGTCGAGCACCTCGGGCTCGGCGTCCTGGTCGGCCGCATCGTCCGCCTTGCCCTGCGCGTCGGAGATGAAGCTCCACACCGCGACGACCAGGAGGATGGCGATCAGCCCGGCGACCGCGTCGTAGACGTTGAGGTCGCGGTTGTAGTGGTCGAAGGCCGCGCGGCCCACGGAGAAGAACACCACCCAGCCGAGGCCCACCGGGATGAGCACCTTCCAGCCGAACTTCATGAACTGGTCGTAGCGGAAGCGCAGCACCGAGCCGCGGATCCACACGAACACGAACATGAGCAGCCAGATCTTCGCGATGAGCCAGAGCGGCGGGAAGATCCCGGTGTTGAGGAATTCGTAGCCGGGCCAGGAGGCGGGCCACGGGGCGTGCCAGCCGCCCAGGAACAGCGTCGAGGCGACCGCCGAGACGTTGATCATGTTCATGTACTCGGCGAGGAAGAACCACGCGAACTTCATGGACGAGTACTCGGTCATGAAGCCGGCGACCAGCTCGCCCTCGGCCTCGGGGAGGTCGAAGGGCAGACGGTTGGTCTCGCCGACCATCGAGATGACGTAGAGGATGAACGCCGGGAACAGCGGCCAGATCCACCAGCGGTCGGTCTGCGCGTCGACGATGCCCGACGTGCTCATGGTGCCGGACAGCAGGAACACCGTCACGAGCGAGAGGCCCATGGCGAGCTCGTAGGAGATCACCTGGGCCGTCGAGCGGATGGCACCCATGAGCGGGTACGTCGAGCCCGAGGCCCAGCCGCCGAGCACGATGCCGTACACGCCGACCGCGGCGCACGCGAGGATGAACAGCACCGCGACGTTGAAGTCGGTGAGCTGCAGCGGCGAGGACAGGTCCGTGCCGTACAGACGCGTGTCGGGGCCGAACGGGATGACGGAGAAGATCAGCAGCGCGCTGAACACCGAGATCATCGGCGCCGCGATGTAGAGGATCTTCTCCGACGCGCGGACGGTGATGTCCTCCTTGAACAGGAGCTTCATCGCGTCCGCGACCGACTGGAGCAGGCCGAAGGGGCCGAGGCGGTTGGGGCCGGGACGCTCCTGGAGGCGACCGATGACGCGGCGCTCGAACCACACGGCGAAGAGCACCGAGGTGAGCAGGAACGCGACGATGGCCACCGCCTTGACGATGACGAGCCAGAGCGGGTCCTGGGCGAGCGCCTCTGCCACGGGGACCGTGGACGCGGGCAGGACGGCCATCATGCGGCTCCCTTCACGGAGACGACGGCGCCGGCGGAGGCGCGCAGATCGCGCGCCACCCAGGAGCCGGGGGACTTGGCGGGCACCCACACCACGCCGTCGACCATGTCGGTGACCACCACGGGCAGCTCGATGCTGCCGGCGTCGGTCGACACCTCGACGGAGGCCGTCGCGCCGATGGCATCGGCCGTGGCCTGCGACATGCGCGCGACCGCGACCCGTCCGGTGCCGGCGAGGTAGGGCTCGCCCTCCTGCAGCGCGCCCTCGTCGACCAGCTGGTGCCAGGTCGCGAGCACGGCCGTGCCCTTCTTGGTGCGGGCCTTGCCGGCGGCGCGGGCCTTGGGCGCTGCGGGACGCTCGGCGTCGGCCGCGGCGCCCAGCGCCGCGAGCTCGGCGTTGACGGCCTCGACCGTCGCGGTGCCGAGCTCGACGCCCCACTCGCGGGCGAGCAGGTCGAGCACCCGGTGGTCGGACATCGCGTCGGTGCGGATCGCGGTGGCGAAGGACCGCAGGCGGCCCTCCCAGTTGACGAAGGTGCCGGACTTCTCCGACGGCGGCGCGACGGGCAGCACCACGTCCGCGGCCTCGGCGATCTCGCTGCGGCGGACCTCGAGGGACACCACGAAGCCGGTGCGCTCGAGCGCGGTGGCGACGTCGCCCGTGAGGTCGGAGGCGCTCACGCCGCCGACGATCAGCGCGCCGATGCCGCCCTCGGCGGCCTCCTCGATGATCGCGTTGGTGTCACGCCCCTTGGCGGTGGGAAGCGCGTCGACGCCCCACGCCTTGGCGACGGTCTCGCGCGCGCCCTTGAGGGTCGCGGCGCGGCCGCCCGGGAGCAGGCCCGGCAGCGCGCCCGCCTCGACGGCGCCGCGCTCTCCCGCACGGCGCGGGATCCACGCGAGGCGCGCGCCGGTGGACGATGCGAGGTCGAGCGCCGCGACGAACGCGCCGGACGCCTCGGCCACCCGCTCGCCGAGCACGATGACCGCGCCGGGCTGCGAGATCGCCTCGCGGACGTCCGCGGGGAGGTCCGCCAGCACGGAGGCCTCGCGACCCGGGACGGCCTCGACAAGCGAGGCACCGAGCTTCTGGGCGCCGCGCGAGAGGTACGGCGCGACCGCGACCACCTGCTGGCGGCCGAGCGACTTGCGCAGGCGCAGGAAGACCACGCCGCCCTCGTCCTCGGCCTCGAAGCCGACCAGGAGGACGGTCGGGGCCTTCTCGAGCTCGCCGAAGGTCACACCGAGGCCCGTGCCCGCGACCCGCGTGCCCAGGAACGCCTGCTCCTCGTCGCTGACGGCGCGCGCACGCGCATCGACGTCGTTGGTGCCCAGGACCACGCGCGCGAGCTTCTGGTACGCGTAGGCGTCCTCGAGCGTGACACGACCGCCCACCAGGACGGCACCGCCGCGCGACGCGCCCTCGGCATCGGCCGCCGTCGCGGCCTTGATGCCGGCGGCCGCGGCCGCCAGGGCCTCGGGCCACGAGGCCTCGACCAGCTCGCCGTGCTTGCGCACCAGCGGACGCGTGATGCGGTCGGAGAGGTTCTGCCATGCGAAGGCGAAGCGGTCCTTGTCCGAGATCCAGTCCTCGTTGACCACCGGGTCGTTGTCGGCGAGGCGACGGAGCACCTTGCCGCGGCGGTGGTCGATGCGGATCGCGGAGCCCGAGGAGTCGTGCTCGGCGATCGACGGCGACGACACGAGGTCGAACGGCCGCGAGCGGAAGCGGTACGCGGCGGAGGTCAGGGCGCCCACGGGGCAGATCTGGACCGTGTTGCCGGAGTAGTACGAGGAGAACGCCTTGCCGGCCTCGTCGACGGTCGCCGCACCCACGGGCCGGTAGCCGTCGAAGTCGAGCACGTCCTCGTCGAACGTGCCGATCTGCTGCTGCGCGCCGCGGTTCTGGAGGTCGATGAACGCGTCGCCCGCGATCTCCTTGGAGAAGCGCGTGCAGCGCTGGCACAGGACGCAGCGCTCACGGTCCAGCAGGATCTCGGAGCTCAGGGGCAGCGGCTTCTCGAACACGCGCTTGACGTCGACGAAGCGCGTCTCGGAGCGGCCGTGGCTCATCGCCTGGTTCTGGAGCGGGCACTCGCCGCCCTTGTCGCACACGGGGCAGTCGAGCGGGTGGTTGATGAGCAGCAGCTCCATCACGCTCTTCTGCGCGCGGTCGGCCTCCTCGGAGGTGTGCTGCGTGTTCACCACCATGCCCGGGGTGACCGTCATCGCGCACGAGGGCTGCGGCTTGGGGAACGCGCGCAGGTTGCCGTCGGGACCGGGGGACGCGACGTCGACCAGGCACTGGCGGCAGGCGCCGGCGGGCTTGAGCGCGGGGTGGTCGCAGAAGCGCGGGATCTCGATCCCGATCTGCTCCGCCGCGCGGATGATGAGCGTGCCCTTGGGCACCGCGACCTCGGTGCCGTCGATGGTCAGGGTGACGGTCTCGACGGCCTCCGTTGCCGGCTTGTCCGCGGTCGCGGTCATGCGTGCGCCTCCTCGGTGGCGGGCGTGTCGGAGTACTCGAAGAGCGCGGACGCCGCGTGATCGAACGGGCAGCCGCCCTGCGTCACGTGCGCCTCGTACTCCTCGCGGAACAGCTTGATGGACGAGTTGATCGACGAGGTCGCTCCATCGCCGAGCGCGCAGAACGAGCGCCCCAGGATCGAGTCGCACGTGTCGAGCAGCTGCTGGATGTCGGCCTCGGTGCCACGGCCGGCCTCGAGCCGCTTGAGGATCTGGGTGAGCCAGAAGGTGCCCTCGCGGCAGGGCGTGCACTTGCCGCACGACTCGTGCTTGTAGAACTCGGTCCATCGCGTGACGGCGCGCACCACGCACGTGGTCTCGTCGAAGATCTGCAGCGCACGGGTGCCGAGCATCGAGCCGGCCGCTCCGACGGACTCGTAGTCCAGCGGGGTGTCCAGGTGCTCCTGCGTGAAGATCGGGGTCGACGATCCGCCGGGGGTCCAGAACTTGAGCTCGTGGCCCTCGCGGATGCCGCCCGCGAGCTCGAGCAGCTCGCGCAGCGTGATGCCCAGGGGCGCCTCGTACTGGCCCGGGCGCGTGACGTGACCGGACAGCGAGAAGATGCCCATGCCCTTCGAGCGCTCGGTCCCCATCGCGGTGAACCACTCGACGCCGTTGCCGATGATCGAGGGCACGGAGGCCACCGACTCGACGTTGTTCACCACCGTGGGGCGCGCGTAGAGGCCCGCGACGGCCGGGAACGGCGGCTTGAGGCGCGGCTGGCCGCGACGGCCCTCGAGCGAGTCGAGGAGCGCGGTCTCCTCGCCGCAGATGTAGGCGCCGGCACCCGAGTGGACGGTGACGTCCAGGTCGAAGCCGCTGCCGTGGATGTTCTTGCCCAGGTGGCCGGCCTCGTAGGCCTCACGCACCGCCTGCTGCATGCGGCGGTGGACATGCGCGACCTCGCCGCGGATGTAGATGAAGGCGTGGTTGCAGCCGATCGCGAAGGACGTGATCGCGACGCCCTCGACCAGCGCGTGCGGCGCCTGGAGCATCGTCGGGATGTCCTTGCACGTGCCCGGCTCGGACTCGTCCGCGTTGACCACCAGGTAGCGCGGCTTGCCGTCGTCCGGGGGCAGGAAGCCCCACTTCATGCCGGTCGGGAAGCCCGCACCGCCGCGGCCGCGCAGGCCCGAGTCCTTGACCGCCTGGATCAGGTCGCCAGGAGCCATCCCCAGCGCCTTCTTGAGGGGCGCGTAGCCGCCTGCCTCGGTGTACGTGTCGAGGCTCCAGGACCGGTCCGAGCCCCAGGTGGCCGTCAGCACCGGCGTCAGCGTGGTGGTCACT
The DNA here is from genome assembly GCF_000971115.1 of Demequina gelatinilytica. Taxonomy (GTDB): domain Bacteria; phylum Actinomycetota; class Actinomycetes; order Actinomycetales; family Demequinaceae; genus Demequina; species Demequina gelatinilytica. Next base: position 80,145 of record NZ_BBLV01000006.1, read on the forward strand.
TCGCGCCCTCCGTCCAGCCCTGGCCCTTCGCGGCCTCGAGGCCGGCGAGCGCGGCGTCGCCGGCACCCTGGTCCTCGTCGGCACGGCCATCGTCGAAGCCTGCGAGCACCCGCGAGACCTGCTTGAAGGTGCACACCTTGGCCGGGCCGCGCGTGGGGGCGACGTCCTTGCCTGCGCGGAGGTCGTCCACGACCTGCTTGGCGGACTCGGGGGTCTGGTTGTCGAAGAACTCCCAGTTGACCATCATCACGGGCGCGTTGTCGCAGGCCGCGTTGCACTCGAGGCGCTCGAGCGTGATGGCGCCGTCCTCGGTGGTCTCGTCGTGGCCGACGCCGACGTGCTCGGAGAGCTCGTCCCAGATGCGGTCGCCGCCCATGACGGCGCACAGCGTGTTGGTGCACACGCCCACCTGGTACTCGCCGTTGGGACGGCGCTTGTACTGCGTGTAGAACGTGGCGACCGCGGACACCTCCGCGGCGGTGAGCTCGAGCTGGTCGGCGCAGAACTGGATGCCGTCGGGGCTCACGAAGCCGTCGACGGACTGCACCAGGTGGAGCATCGGCAGCAGCGCGGAGCGCTTGACCGGGTAGCGGGCGATGATCGCGGCCGCGTCCTCGGTCAGCTGTGCGAGCGTGGTCTCGTCGTAGGTCATCGGTCGACGCCTCCCAGCACCATGTCGATGGTGGCGATGGCGACCACCACGTCGGCGACCTGGCCGCCCTCGGTGAGGATGCCCAGCGCCTGAAGGTTGTTGAAGCCCGGGTCGCGGAAGTGCGCGCGCCACGGCTTGGTGCCGCCGTCGGAGACGAGGTGGACGCCCAGCAGGCCCTTGGGGCCCTCGATCGCCGAGTACACCTGGCCGGCGGGGACCTTGAAGCCCTCGGTCACCAGCTTGAAGTGGTGGATCAGCGCCTCCATGGACTCGCCCATGATGTGGCGGATGTGGTCCAGCGAGTTGCCCTGGCCGTCGGAGCCGACGGAGAGCTGCGCGGGCCACGCGATCTTCTTGTCCGCGACCATGACGGGCTCGCCCTCGCTGGCCTCGAGGCGGTCGGCGCACTGCGCGACGATCTTGAGGGACTCGTAGCACTCCTCGAGACGCAGCACCACGCGCGAGTACGCGTCGCCGTCGGTCGAGGTGGGCACCTGGAAGTCGTAGGTCTCGTAGCCGCAGTACGGCTCGGACTTGCGGAGGTCGTACGGCAGGCCTGCCGAGCGCAGGATCGGGCCCGTGACGCCGAGCGCCATGCAGCCCGCGAGGTCCAGGTTCGCGACGCCCTTGAGGCGGCCCTTGAAGATGGGGTTGGCGAGCTGGAGGTCGACCAGCTCGTCGAGCTTCTGCTTGACCTTGGGGATCATCTCGCGGATCGCCTTGACGGCGCCCTCGGGCGCGTCCTGGGCGACTCCGCCCGGGCGGATGTACGCGTTGTTGGTGCGCAGGCCCGAGATCATCTCGATGACGCGGAAGGTGTCCTCGCGCGCGATGAACGCGGTGGTCATGACCGTGGTCGCGCCCATCTCGTTGCCGCCGGTGCCGACCGCGACCAGGTGGGAGCCGATGCGCGTGAGCTCCGCCATGAGGACGCGCAGCACGTTGGCGCGCTCCGGGACATCGTCCGTGATGCCCAGCAGCTTCTCGACGCCGAGGCAGTAGACCAGCTCCTGCGACATGGACGCGACGTAGTCCATGCGGGTGCAGAAGGTCACGCCCTGGGTCCAGGTGCGGTACTCCATGTTCTTCTCGATGCCCGTGTGGAGGTAGCCGATGCCGGCACGGGTCTCCGTGACGGTCTCGCCCTCGATCTCGAGCATGACGCGCAGCACGCCGTGCGTGGACGGGTGCTGGGGGCCCATGTTGACCACGATGCGCTGCTGGCCCAGGCGGGCGGCCTCGTCCGCGATCTCGCTCCAGTCGCCGCCGTAGGCGCTGTACTCGGGTGCGTCCGGGTCGTCCGTGAACGCGCCGGTCGCGTGCGGTGCAGTCTGGGTCATCGGTACTGCCTCCGGTTGTCGGGCGAGGGGATCTCCGCGCCCTTGTACTCCACGGGGATGCCGCCGAGCGGGTAGTCCTTGCGTTGCGGGTGGCCTACCCAGTCGTCCGGCATCTCGATGCGGGCCAGGGAGGGGTGACCGTCGAAGACGATGCCGAAGAAGTCCCAGGTCTCGCGCTCGTGCCAGTTGTTCATCGGGTACACGGAGACGATGGACGGCACGTGCGGGTCGGCCTCGCTCACCGCGACCTCGAGACGCAGGCGGCGGTTGTGGGTGATCGACTGCATCGGGTAGACCGCGTGCAGCTCGCGCCCCGCATCGGCCGGGTAGTGCACGCCGGACACGCCCAGGCACATCTCGAAGCGGAGGTCCTGGTCGTCGCGCAGGTGCTGCGCGACCGCGATCAGGTGCTCGCGCGCGATGCGCAGCGTCAGCTCGCCGCGGTCGACAACCACGTGCTCGATGGCGGCCGCGGCATCGTCCCCGAGCAGCTCCTCGAGCACGTCGACGACGCCGTCGAACCACTCGCCGTAGGGACGCTCGGATGCGCCGGGCATCTGCACGGGACGGACCAGGCCGTCGAAGCCGGAGGTGTCGCCCTGCGCCCCGAACTGGCCCTGGCGGACGTTGATGAGCGTGATCTGGTCGCGGTCACCGGGCTGGGGGCCGCCCTGCGGGGCCCCGGTACCGGTGAGGTCCTGGGAGTCGCTCAACGCAGCAGGCCCTTCATGTCGGAGGTGGGGGTCGCGGCGAGCGCTGCGGCCTCGGCGGCGGCGGCGATCTCGCGACGGTTGCGCCCCATGGGGGTGCTCTTGACCTGCTCCTGGAGCTCCAGCAGCGCGTGGAGGAGCATCTCCGGGCGCGGCGGGCAGCCGGGCAGGTAGATGTCCACGGGGACGATGTGGTCGACGCCCTGGACGATCGCGTAGTTGTTGAACATGCCGCCGGAGGACGCGCAGACGCCCATCGAGATGACCCACTTCGGGTCCGCCATCTGGTCGTAGACCTGGCGGACGATGGGCGCCATCTTGTTGGACACGCGGCCGGCGACGATCATCATGTCGGCCTGGCGCGGCGAGCCTCGGAAGACCTCGGAGCCCATGCGCGAGATGTCGAAGCGCGGGGTGCCCGTCGCCATCATCTCGATCGCGCAGCACGCGAGGCCGAACGTGGCCGGCCACAGCGAGCCCGCCCGCATGAAGCCCACGAAGTCCTCGACCATGCCGAGCATGAACGGGGGAGCGCTCTCCTCAATACCCATGTGTCAGTGCCTCAGTCCCACTCGAATCCACCACGGCGCCACTCGTACACGAACGGGATCGTGATGAGGGCGAGGAAGGTCATGATCGCGATCAGCCCGAACCAGCCGAGCGCGCCATGCGCGACGGCCCACGGGTACAGGAACACGACCTCGATGTCGAAGACGATGAACGTCATGGCGACCAGGTAGTACTTGATCGGGATGCGACCGCCGCCGGCGGCGCCCGGGGTGGGCTGGAGGCCGGACTCGTAGCGGTCGAGCTTCGCGGCGTTCGCGCGCTTGGGCCCGAGGATCGAGCTGACGAACAGACCGGCCCCTGCCAGCAGTCCCGCGATCACCATCATCACGATGATCGGCACGTACGGATTCACCGGAGATTCCTTCCGTCTTCCTCGAGGTCGCCGATGCCGTCAGGCCGCTGGAGCGACCCGTGTCAGGGCGGACAGCAGCTTGTCGGCCCAGTTGCCGCCATGCGGCTCGTAGACATCTGCCAGCAGTCTAGACGTGAATTCCATGACCAAAGGACTAGGAAGCCCGTACCGCGTGCACACCTTCATCACGGTCGGATGCTCGACCAGCGACGCGAAGACGCGGCCGAGCGAGTAGTACCCGCCCAGGTCGTCCTTCATCATCCGCGCATAGCTCGCGAGCGCGGCCTCCGTATCGCGCGCGCCGTTTGCGTCACGGGATGCAACCGCGGCCTCGGTCGCGCGCCGCGCGGCCTGCATCGCGTACGCGATCCCCTCGCCGTTGAAGGGGTTCACCATGCCGCCCGAGTCGCCCACGAGCATCATGCCCGGGACGTAGTGCGGCTGGCGGTTGAAGGCCATCGGGATCGCGGCGCCCTTGATGTCGCCCACCTGCTCGCCCAGCTCCCAGTCCTCGGCCGAGTGGTCGAGCCAGTCGCGCAGCAGCGCGCGGTGGTCGAGCTTGGGCGGCGTGCCCTTCGCGCTGAGGGTGCCGAGGCCCACGTTGGCCGTGCCGTCGCCCAGCGGGAAGATCCACCCGTACCCGGGCAGCAGGTTCGAGCGCCCGCGCTCTCCGTCCCAGATCTCGAGGTGGCCCTCCATCCACTCCTCGTCGTGCCGGGGAGTGGTGAAGTAGGTGCGGACCGCGACGCCCAAGGGCCTGTTGTCCTTGCGCTCGATGCCCATCCCGAGCGCGATGCGGGCGCTCACGCCGTCCGCGGCGATCACCAGCGGTGCGCGGAACTCGGTGGGCTCGCCCACCTTGCGGCCCCGCTCGTCCGTCTCGCGCGCGATCACGCCGACCACGCGGCCGCCTCCGGCGTAGCCGTCCTGACGCTCGTCGCGGATGACCCCGTCCACGTGCCAGCCCTCGCGCACATCGGCGCCGGCCGCGCGTGCGTGCTCGGCGAGGCGGTGGTCGAACTGGGCGCGCGGCAGCGACAGCCCGTAGCTCGGGAAGCTCTCGAGGTCATGCCACGGGAACTCGAGGCGGTGGCCGCCACCCACCATGCGGAGGCCGTGGTTGGGGATCCACCCCTCCTCGCGCGGCGTGGGCAGGCCGATGAGGTCGATCTCGCGCACCGCGCGGGGGGTGAGGCCGTCGCCGCACACCTTCTCGCGCGGGAAGCGGGTCTTCTCGAGGGCGATCACGGAGAACCCCTCGGCAGCCAGGTAGCGCGCCGCGGCGGCACCGCCCGGCCCGGCTCCGATCACGATGACATCAGCCTCAGCACTCACCCGACAAGCGTAGAGGCGTGCGCGAGGTGCTCCGTGCGGGACGGTCCCCGGGTCGCTCGGCGCGCGCAAGCGCCTACCCCGACGGTCGGTGCACGATGCGCACCCGGAACGGGCACGGAACGTCGGGATGGACAGGCCGCAGGCTGGGCCCAACCCGACCCTCGGCGCGCGCCTGCCCGCGCTGAGTCACCCCTGATGGGTACGGTGAACGTATGAGCGACGCGGGCGTCACCTGGGCGGGTACTCATGCGTTCACGGCCGAGCGGCTGGTGGAGGCCTCCTCGGTCGATGACGTCCTCCGCGCGGTCAGGACCGCCCCCGGGCGGATCAAGGCGCTCGGCACGCGCCACAGCTTCAACGACATCGCCGACACCGACGGCACGCTCATCACCGTCACGGGCATCGACGACTCCCCTCTCATCGACCTCACCAGCCCGGCCTGGCCCACCGTGAACGCGCCTGCCGGCATGCGGTACGGGGTGCTGGGCGGGTGGCTCCAGAAGCGCGGCTGGGCGCTGCACAACACCGGCTCGCTCCCCCACATCTCCGTCGCGGGCGCCACGGCCACGGGCACCCACGGCTCGGGGGCGCGCAACGGCTGCCAGTCCACCGCGCTGTGCCGCATCGAGTACGTGGGCGCCGACGGGGACGAGCACACCGCGCGCGCGGGCCAGCCCGGGTTCGAGGGCCTCGCGGTCGGGCTCGGCGCGTACGGGATCATCACGGAGGTCACGCTCGCGATCCAGCCGACCTACGACATCCGCCAGGACGTCTACACCGGCATGCCGTGGGAGCACCTCCTCGACGAGACGCCGGCGATACTCGCCGACGCGTACTCGGTCTCGATCTTCACCACGTGGACCGAGCCGACCGTCCAGCAGATCTGGCGCAAGAGCGGGATCGGCCTCGACGTGGCGCCTCCCGACGAGTGGCACGGCGCGACGCGCAGCCCGGAATCCGACGCACGGCTGGTCGACGGCGACCCCGACGCCCTCACGCCGCAGGGGGGCCGTCCCGGCCCGTGGAACGAGCGCCTCCCCCACTTCCGGCTCACGCATGTGCCGTCCAACGGCGCGGAGATCCAGACCGAGTACTTCGTGCCCATGGAGGTCGCAGGCGAGGCCCTCGCGGCGGTACGTGCGATCGGCGAGCACATCACCCCTCACCTGCTGGTCTCGGAGCTGCGGGCCGTCGCCTCCGACGACCTGTGGCTGTCGGGCGCCTACGGCCGCGACACGCTCGCGATCCACTTCACCTGGGCGCGCTCCCCCGAGGCGGTGCGCGCGCTGCTTCCCCTCGTCGAGCGCACCCTGGAGCCGTTCGACGCGCGTCCGCACTGGGGCAAGTGGCATGCGTTCGACGCGGCCGCGATCGCGCGCGTGCACCCCAGGGTGGGCGACGCACGCGAGCTCTTCGAGTCGCTCGACCCCACGGGACGGTTCGTCAACGACTACCTCGTGCGGGTCGGCGTCCGCGCGGCCCGATGAGGCGACACGGCGTGCCGTCCGGGCATCGTCCGCCGCCCGCGCGGCTCTACTCTGGCGGGGTGACCGTCCACGCCGCCTCCCCAGGCCCCCTGCATGTCCGCACCGTCGCGATCGAGGACCCAGGCGACCTGATCGCCGCGCTGCCGCAGGCCGGGATCTCGTGGGTGCGACGGGGCGAGGGCATGATCGCGTGGGGCGAGACCGCACGGCTCGACACCGCGGGCGCGGAGCGCATCGACCAGGCGCAGCACTGGTGGCGGCTCCTGTGCCGTCACGCGGTGACCCAGGACGAGGTCCGCGCGCGCGGCACCGGGCTGGTGGCCTTCGGCTCGTTCGCGTTCGCGGACGCCTCGGCCGCAGGCGGCGCGCTGGTGGTGCCGCGCTACGTGATCGGCCGCCGCGAGGGCCGCGCGTGGTTCACCACGATCCTCACGGCGGATGAGGCACCGGAGAGCCTCGACGATGCTCTGGCCGGGGCCGCGGCGCCCACGCATACCGGAACTGTCACCCTCGCGCGCGGCGACGAGCCCGCATGGACCGAGGCCGTCGACGCCGCCGTCGCGCGGATCCGCGACGGCGAGCTCGAGAAGGTGGTCCTCGCGCGGGCCGTCGAGGCCCGGGCGGACGGGCCCGTCGATGTGCGCTCCGTGCTCGCGCGCCTCGCGGACGAGTACCCGATGTGCTGGGCCTTCCATGTCGATGGCCTGGTGGGTGCGACGCCCGAGCTGCTCGCCCGCGTGGACCACGGCCTGGTGACGTCGCGCGTGCTCGCCGGCACCATCCGCATGACCGGTGACGACATGCGGGACCTTGCGCGCGCCGGGGCCCTCGCGCGCTCCTCCAAGGACCGCGAGGAGCATGAGTACGCCGCTCGGTCCGTCACGCAGGTCCTCGAGCGCCACTGCGGCTCGGTCAACGTGCCCGACGAGCCTTTCGTGCTGCACCTTCCCAACGTCATGCACCTCGCGACCGACGTGACGGGCGTGCTCTCCCACAACGTCGACGCGCTCGAGCTGGTCGCGGAGCTCCACCCGAGCGCGGCCGTATGCGGCACCCCGACCCTCTCCGCCGCGCGCGCGATCGACGAGCTCGAGGGTCTCGACCGCGGCCGGTACGCCGGCCCGGTCGGCTGGATCGACGCGGGTGGCGACGGCGAGTGGTGCATCGGGCTGCGCTCCGCCGAGATCTCGCGCGAGGACCCGACACGGATGCGGCTGTTCGCCGGGTGCGGCATCGTCGCCGCGAGCGAGCCCGCGTCCGAGTGGGCGGAGTCCGAGGCCAAGCTCGAGCCGATGCGGCGTGCGCTGGAGGCGCAGCTCGAGCCGGAGCCCGAGCCCGAGCCCGAGCCTGAGCCCGAGCCCGCACCTGAGCCCGAGCCTGAGCCCGAGCCCGCACCTGAGCCCGAGCCCGCACCCGCCCGCTCCCGTCGGAGCAAGCTCGCCCCCGAGGTCGAGTTCGACGTGCCCGCGCCTGCCATCTCCTCGTCAGCGCGCTACGACGTGGGCGACGACCCGGCGTTCCCCACGCTGCACCTGGACGATGCCGCGATGGGCGCCATCCCGACCCTCGCGGGCGGCAACCCCGCACGGAAGCATCGTCACGGGGAGCCCGACCTCCACGGCTGGGACTCCGCGGCCTGGGAGGAGCGCTACTCGTCGCGCGAGGCGGTGTGGAGCGCGCAGCCCAACGCTCAGCTCGTCGCCGAGGTCGCCGGCACGCCCGCGGGCCGCGCGATCGACGTCGGCTGCGGCGAGGGCGCCGACGCGGTCTACCTCGCGACGCTGGGTTGGGAGGTCACCGCGATCGACATCTCGCCCACCGCGGTCTCACGCGGCCGCGAACGCGCCGAGCGCGCGGGCGCGGAGATCGCCGCACGCATCGACTGGCGCGTCGCGGATGCGCGGACCGCCGATGTCCACGAGCAGTCGTTCGACCTGGTCGCGAGCCACTACGCGCATCCGGAGGACGGGATCGCGAGCCTGGTCGACCGCCTCGCCGCGCTCGTGTCGCCCGGCGGCATCCTGCTGGTGGTGGGCCACGATCCGTCGGACCCCCACACGCACGAGCACCCCCGCCTGAGCGAGACCGCGTTCCGCGCGGACCAGGCCGCGGCGGCGCTCGACGCCACGGCGTGGGAGGTCGAGGTCGCGCAGGTGAGGGCCCGCCCCGCGAACGATGCGGATGGTCAGCCGGCGATCCGTCGCGACGCGGTGCTCCGGGCCCGGAGGCTCTGACGGTTGCGAAGGTGCCTCGCTGACACATGGGTGCTCGCACTTACGCCTGTGCGAGCACCCATGTGTCAGCGAGAGGTCGATGAGGGGTCCTAGACGACCGCCTCGACCACCTCGAGCGTGGTCAAGGGCTCGGCGAGCGCCTCGGTCAGGTCGCCCGCCGAGCGGACGGCACGGTGCGGCACGCGGTACCCCGCGCACAGCGATGCGAGGTCGGCGCCGTGCGGCGTGGTGAACACCCGCTCGAGGTTCTCGGCCGGCGCTGCGGAGTGCTCGAGCCCGGAGAAGATGGTGCCGCCACCGTCGTTGACCACCACGATGCGCAGGCGCGGGCGTCGCTCGCGCGGCCCGATCAGCATCCCTCCCGCCTCGTGCAGGAACGTCACGTCCCCCATCAGCGCGTGCACCGCGCGTCCGGAGCCGAAGGCCACGCCGGCCGCGGTGGACACCGTCCCGTCGATCCCGGCCAGGCCGCGGTTGGCGAGCAGCACGGGCGCGGCGCCCGCGGATGCGGCGGGCATGAACCTGTCGAGCGCCCGCACGGGTCCCGACGACCCCACCACCCCCCACACGTCCGGCCCGAGCGACTGCGCGAACGCGACCGCCGCGACCCTGGGCCCCCACCCTTCCGGGGTGTGGACGCGTGCGCCCGCGGACCGCCACTCGGCGAGCCAGGCGGGGTCCGCATCGTCCTGCGCGACCGACCACAGCCAGGACGCGGGCACGTCGCGGCCGACGCGTTGCGCGTGCGGCGGCGCCTCGCGCCAGCGCGCGCCGAACCTCGCCACGATGAGCGCCGGGGCACGCGCGATGAGCGCCTGCACGGGGCGCGTCAGCGTGGGCCGGCCGATCACCACCACCTGGTGCACGCGCGCGGCGAGGTCGGCTCCCTGCTGCGACTCGAGAAGTCGCACGTAGTCGGGGATGCAGTGGGATCCGGATCGCGCGAGCGAGGTCGGCTCGGCGAGCAGCGGCCAGCCGTGAGCCTCGGCGACCTGGCGGGCGACGTCCCCCGCGCCGTCGCCCGCGATCACCACGCCGCGCGCCACGGGCGGCAACGGCGCGGGCTCGCCGCGGTCCGCGACCACCGGGATGCCGCCGGTGGGCGTGGGAAGCCGCGGCGGGTCGTGCCACACGCCGCCGTCGGCGCCGAGCGGCTCGCGGAAGCCGACGTCGAGGTGCACCGGTCCCGGCGCGGCCGCCATGTCCTCCCGCGCGCGGTCCCCGAGCGCCGCCCGCACGGCCCGCTCCGCGAGCGCCGTGACCCGATCGGGCCGGGCGCCCAGGTCGGTGGCGGGGACATCGGCCTCCCACCGCACGAAGCCGCCGAAGATGCCCACCTGGTCCGTGGTCTGGTTCGCGCCGACGCCTCGGAGCTCGGCCGGCCTGTCCGCCGTGAGCAGCAGCAGCGGCACCCCCGAGTGATGCGCCTCCATGACCGCCGGAAGGAGGTTGCCGACCGCGGTGCCGGAGGTGGTGACGATCGCGACCGGGCGAGGATCGCCCGCGGCGGCGCGCCCCCGCGCGATGCCGAGGGCCAGGAAGGCCGCGGACCGCTCGTCGATGCGGACATGGAGATCGACACGCGGGGCTCCGAGAGGCGGGTTCTCCGCCCCTGCCTCCGCGAGCGCGTGCGCGAGCGGTCCCGAGCGGGAGCCCGGGCTGAGCACGTAGTCCTCGACGCCGCGTTCGACCAGCGCCGCGACCAGCGCACGGGCGAAGGCCCCCGACGGATGCTCGCTCATGCGATCACGTCCAGCGCGACCGGTCCGATGACGCCGTCGCGCGGCACGATCGTCTCGCGCACCGTGTCCTCCGCGAGGAGCGCGCCGGTGCCGAGCCCGCACGCGTACGGCAGCTCGGGCACCGCGCGCGCGAGCGCGACGCCCGCCGCGAGGCCCACCGAGGACTCCATCGCGCTCGAGACCACGATGGGGATGCTGTAGCGGTCCACCACGTCGAGGCAGTGGCGCACGCCGCCCATGGGCGCGACCTTGAGGACCAGGATGTCGGCGGCACCGGCACGCATCACCTCGTCGGCATCGCCGGGGATGCGCACGGACTCGTCGGCAGCCACGAGGACATCGGTGCGACGGCGGACCTGCGCGAGCTCGGCGACGCTCCGGCACGGCTGCTCGACGTACTCGAGCCCCGGGCCGCCGCCCGCACGTGCGGCGGCGTCGAGCTCCTTGAGCACCGTCACCGCGGTGTCGACGTCCCACGCGCCGTTCGCGTCGACGCGCACCCGGCCCTCAGGGCCCAGGGCGACGGCGACGGCCTCGACGCGTCGCACATCGTCCCGCCAGCCGCCGGTGCCGGCGACCTTCACCTTGGCGGTGGTGCAGCCGCCCGCCTTCGCGAGCTGCGCGGCGCGGCCGGCAGGGAGCTCCGGGACGATGCTGTTGACCGGCACCACGTCGCGTACCGGCGCGGCCCACTCGCCGCGCGCCGCCTCCATCGCGGCCTCCCACCACCGGGAGGCACGCTCGGGCGTGTAGTCGTCGAAGGGCGAGTACTCGCCCCAGGCATCGTCCCCGTCTGGACCGGTGCCGCGGATGAGGACGCCGTGACGCTCGGTGACGCCACGGAAGCGCGTCGACAGCGCGACGCGGAACGGGCGGAACTCCATGGGCTCAGCCTAGGGCGGGCCGCACTACGCTCGGATGCCATGAGCGACATCCCGGCGCAGGTCTCCGACCTCATGGATCCGACCCAGTGGCGCGCGATCGAGGGCTTCCCCGACGCGGACATCACGTACCACCGCTGGGTGGCCCGGACCGAGGACGGCGAGCGCGACCTGCCCGCCGTGCGCATCGCCTTCAACCGCCCCGAGGTCCGCAACGCGTTCCGGCCGCAGACCGTGGACGAGCTCTACCGTGCGCTCGACCACGCACGCCAGACCGTGGAGGTCGCCGCGATCATCCTCACGGGCAACGGCCCCGCAGAGGACGGGGTCCACGCCTTCTGCTCGGGCGGCGACCAGCGCATCCGCGGCCGCGACGGCTACCTCTACGAGGGCACCGCGGCGGACGCGCCCGCGTACGGCGGGCGCCTCCACATCCTCGAGGTGCAGCGCCTCATGCGCCACTCCCCCAAGGTGGTCATCGCCGCGGTCAACGGCTGGTCCGCCGGCGGCGGGCACTCGCTGCACGTGGTGAGCGACCTGTCGATCGCGAGCCGCGAGCACGCACGCTTCAAGCAGACCGACGCGAACGTCGGGTCCTTCGACGCGGGCTACGGCAGCGCGCTGCTGGCACGGCAGGTGGGCGACAAGCGGGCGCGCGAGATCTTCTTCCTGGCCCGCGAGTACTCGGCGGACGATGCGGAGCGGTGGGGCGGCGTCAACGAGTCGGTGCCGCACGCCGAGCTCGAGGCGCGCGCGCTCGAGTACGCGCGGATCATCGCCACCAAGTCGCCGCAGGCCATCCGCATGCTCAAGTTCGCCTTCAACCTCGCGGACGACGGCCTCGCCGGCCAGCAGGTCTTCGCGGGCGAGGCGACCCGCATGGCGTACATGACGGAGGAGGCGCAGGAGGGCCGCGATGCGTTCCTCGAGCGCCGCGAACCCGACTGGACCCGCTTCCCCTACGCGTACTGACGCCGACCTCAGCCGACAGGCACCTCCACCGCGACGCGGTGCGCCACCTGCATGAGGCGCGGCGGCTCGGCGCGCCTGACGATGCGGGCGCGGCCGGGGACCGCGGGGTTGGCGTACAGCCCCGGCCACAGCGCACCCTCGCTGCGCTCCCCGGACAGGACCAGCCCCGTCGCGCCGGTGTCGCGCATCGTCTGGACGGCCGCGTCGAACATCGCGCGCGACGCTCCCGCGACCGGTCGCGTGAGGATGACCGTGAGACCCAGGTCGCGCGCCTGCGGCAGGAACGGCAGGAGCGGCTGGAGAGGCGTCGCCCCGCCCGCGGACAGGATGTCGAAGTCGTCCGCGATCACGAACACCCGCATCGCGGACGATGCCTTGCGGTCGCGCCGGTTCTCCATCTCGACCGCGACCGCGGCCGCGAGCTCGCGGGCCTGGGCCCCGTTGGTCGCATGGCCGCCCAGGTAGTCGTCGCCGATGGTGCCGGCGAGCTCGCCGCGCGGCTCCATGAGGGCGAGGACCACCTCGTCGGGCGCGTACCTCTCGGTGATGCCCGCGAGGATCTGCCGCAGGACGGTCGACTTGCCGGAGCCGGGATCCCCCAGCACCAGGACATGCGGGTCTCGGCCGGCGAAGTCCAGCAGCTCGGGCGTCATGGTGTCCTGGCGCAGCCCGAGCGGGACACGCCGCGGCTCGTCGACGGGATCGGGCAGGGCCGCCGGGTCGAGCGACTCGGGAAGCAGCCGGATGGGAGCCGCCGAGGGCCCGCGCCAGTCGGCGGCCGTGCGTGCCGCGAGCGCGCTGAGCGCCTCGCCCGCATCGTCGTCCGGACCGTCGTCGAAGCGCGGCAGCGCCACCTGCGCGAACAGCTTGTCCTGCGTCAGCGCCCGACCGGGCGTCTCGATGGTCTCCGCGAGCTTGCGACCGATGGTCGACTCGGTCGCGTCGTTGAGCCGGAGCTCGTACCTGTTGCCGATGAGCGGCTGGTGGCGCAGCGCGACCTCCGCCCAGCGCGTGAGCGACATGACCACGTGGATGCCGAACGAGCCTCCACGCGTGAGCAGCTCGGCGAGCGGCGCCTCGAGCTGCTCGAAGTCCGTCCTTACCAGGCCGTAGCCGTCCACCAGGAGGACGATGTCGGAGGACACGACGTCGCCGAGCGCCCCGGCGGTGTGCAGCGAGCGGAAGTGCGCGAGCGACTCGATACGGAGGTCCCTGAACAGGCGCTCGCGATGCGCGAGCATGCCGTGGAGCTCCTCGAGCAGACGCATGTGCTGCTCGGTGTGATGACGCGTGACCACGCCTCCGACGTGCGGGAAGCCCTCGAGCCGCGCGAGCCCCGAGCCCGCGAGGTCGAGCCCGTACATCGTGACCTGAGCGGGGGTGTGCGTGGTCGCGATGCCCGCAGCGACGGCGCGCAGGAACGTGGTGCGACCCGACTGCGGCGCCCCGATGACGGCGTGGTGCCCGCCTGCCGCGTCGAGGTCGAGGCTCCACGGACCCTGGAGCTGTCGAGCGGGATCGTCGATCAGGCCGACGGGCACCCGGAGCGGGTGGCGCCCGTGGCGGTCCAGCACGGAGAAGAGCGGCAGGCGCTCCGGCAGCGGCGGCAGCCACACGCTCGCCACGGAGGCGACCCCGGGGCGGAGACGAGCCACCGCCTCGTCGATCAGCGGCTGCACCTCGCGGTGGGCCGGGGCGAGGACGGGCTCCACGCCATGGTCGACGCCTGCCAGCGCCTGCGCGAGCGTGTTGTACGGCGGCAGCTCCACCGCGAACGTGGGCTCCTCGCGCTCCTCGTGCACCACGGGACCCGGGGTGGGGCCCGAGACGTAGCCCGAGCGGAAGCGCGTGTACACCGTCGTGTCGACCTTGAGGTAGCCCCAGCCCGGCTCCGGCGGGAGGTGGAAGGCGTCGCCGGTGCTGAGCACCACCTGGGACTCCGACTCGGAGAACGTCCGGAGGCCGATGCGATAGGACAGGTAGGTGTCGAGCCCGCGGAGCTTGCCCGACTCGATGCGCTGGCTCGAGAGCAGCATGTGGACACCGATCGAGCGGCCGATGCGACCGATCGTGAGGAGCAGGTCGACGAACTCCGGCTCGGCGGTGAGCAGCTCGCCGAACTCGTCGATCACCACGAAGAGATGCGGCATGGGCGGGAGCGACGGGTTCGTCGCGCGCGCACGGCGGTACTCGGTGATCGATGCGAGCGATCCCGCCTCCTTGAGCTGGCGCTGACGTCGCACCACCTCGCCGGCGATGGACGCGCGGGCACGCTCGACCAGGCCGGCCTCGCCCTCGAGGTTGTCGATCAGCCCGGAGACGTGGGGCAGCGGCGCGAGCGGCGAGAACGCCGCGCCGCCCTTGTAGTCCACCAGGATCATCGCGAGGTCCTCGGGCGAATGCTGGGCCGCGAGCCCCAGCACCAGCGTGCGGAGGAACTCCGACTTGCCCGAGCCGGTGGCGCCGATGCAGATCCCGTGCGGGCCCATGCCCCCCTGCGCGCCTTCCTTGAGATCGAGGTCGAGCATCTGGCCGCGATCGTCCGTGCCGACCGGCACGCGCAGGAAGCGGGCGCCGTCGCGGATGGTCCAGCGCTCCGGCGCGAGCTGCTCGACGGCGTCGACACCCAGCAGCTCGAGAGGACCGACGGCGCCGGCCGCGGCACCCTCGACGCGTGACTCCGCGCTGAGCCTCAGCGGGCACAGCGCCGAGGCGAGCGCGCCGAGGACCCGCACGTCCATGAGGTCGGGACGGCCCTCGACCGGAGCCTCCTTCCCCCCGGCGAGCGTCTCGACCCGCACGCTCGCGTCGTCGGCGACCGTGATCCTCAGGTCGGTGGTCGAGGGCTCGTCGAGCCTGTCCTCGACCAGCGCAACATGGATGAGGCCCAGCCTGCGGGCAGGGAGGGGGATCCCCGGCACGGCGAGGGCCGGCACGGCGCCGCCGCGGTAGTCCTCGACCACGAGGACGGCGCCGTGGGACGCGGGCCCGTCGGTGCGACGACGGGTCGCTGCGGCCTGGCGAGCCGCGAGGTCCTCGCTCATCACCGCGCAGAGCTCGTCGACGGAGGCGCCGATGCGACGGGCGGGCATGGGTCCGTCGGTGGCACCGTCGACCGCGACATGCGGGAGGAGGTCGACCCCGTCCCAGTGCGGCACCTCGGAGGGTTCGACGACCAGGCCGATCGCCGCATCGTCCGGCGCATGCCACGCCGCGACCTGCGCCAGCAGGCTGCGCGCGACCGCGCGGCCATGCTCGCGGGGGCCGACGATGCTCACGGTCGAGGCGGCGGCGAGCTCCACCACCAGCGGCATCCCGGGCACCGCGCTGTGCGACTCGCATACCCGTCGGCCCGCGGCCACCATGAGCGGATCCGCCGGGTCGATCGGGTTCGGGTCGTCGGGAAGGCTGAGACCGAACCACGGAACCGCCGCCTCGCCGATGCGCACCCGCAGGAAGTCGGCGTCCGACGGCCGACGCTCCCACACCCTCCCGGGGTTGCGGACCAGCTCCGGGAGCGCGGCGGGGCGGGGGTCGAGGACGTGCGCCTCGGCGCGCGCCCGCTCGCGCGCGTCGCGCAGCTCGGCGCGCAGCCGCTCGAGGTAGTCGAGGTAGAGCTCGCGAGCGCGCAGGCGCTGGCGCACCTGGCGGCCTCGTGAGGACATCGCCATCCCCACGCCGCCGACGAGCGCGACCACAAGGATCATCGCTCCCACGATCACCATCACCGGGTTGCCCCGCAGCACCACCATCATGGTGATCGAGGACATCGAGCCGATCACGGGCAGCAGGGACTGGAGCGGGAGGCCGCCTGCCGGTGCGTCGCCCAGCGTCGGGGGCGCGGAGAGCGTGCGAGGCTCGGGACGCTCGACGGGCCGCGTGTCGCGGGCCGGTCTGCTCACCACGCGCGTCGTCATCGTGCCTCCTCGGCCTTCCGCGCCACCATGACGTCCCCGGCGAGCGCGATCACGCCCCGGCGCGTGCCGCCGGACAGGCCGGCCATCCGACCCGACGCCAGCGCGCGGTCGTACGGGAGCACCACGCTCGCGCGCGGATGGCGTTCGCAGATGAGACGTGGCCACGGCGAACGGGACCGCGCTCGGTTGGAGAACGCCACCACCGTCGCGGCGCCGTCGGGATGGGCCGCGAGCGCATCCGCGAGCGCGAGCGCGTTCTCACCGGAGGTGCGGGCGGGTCCGGCGACCAGCACCACCGCATGGGCGCCGGCGAGCGCGGCCGGGGCGCGCATCGGATCCGCCGTCCGACCGAGGTCGTACACGGAGACGTCGAAGCCGCGGTCGTCGACCGGGTCGACGGCACGCCAGGCGTCATGCCACGGCCGGACAAGAGCGCGGGCCTCGGCCGGGAGCATCGCCTGCTCGGCGTCGTTGGGAGGACGGAGCGCGGAGAAGTCCCCCGCGGGTGCCGGCGAGCCTGCGAGCAGCACCCGGCCGCCGCGGTGCCGCCCGAGCGTGCGCGCGAGCAGGGTCGCGACCGTGCTGGTGCCGGCGCCGCTCTCGAGCGACGTCACCACGATGCGCCGCACCGTCGGGGTAGGCGCATGGAGGTCGCGCACCGCGCGGTCGAGCCGCTCGATCTCGACCGCGCCGAGCATGGTGGTCACGAGAACACCGACAGCATGTGGCCGTAGACCCCGAACACCCCGAGCACGCACGGCACCAGCGCGACCGCGCAAGCCATCTCGAGCAGATCGCCCCATCGCCTGGCCCGGATTCGCGTGTGCGGCGCGGGCTCGAGCACGCCGAGCAGCGCGGCGAGGACGGCCACCGCGGCGGCGACGCCGCCGAGCAGCGCGGGCTGGTCCGCGACCGCCAGGCCCATCAGGCCGCCGCCCACGCCCGCGATCCAGAGCGCCCACGCCTGGGCCGCGAGCACCATCACGCGCGTCCTCAGGACCGTGAGCGTCACCAGCGCGGCACCGGCGAGCTGCGGCCACAGCTCGCCCGACCCGAGCAGGACCGCCGCCGACACACCGAGCGCAGCGGCGAGCCCCACGACGCACCACGTCATGACGCCGTACGCCTCCTGGACGCCGAGCGCCACGGAGACGCGGGAGGTGCGTTCCGCCGCGGATTCGGCACGGTCGTCGAGACGCGTGAGACCCGAGACGGCGAGCGCCACCGAGGGCACGGCGCCGAGCCCGAGCACGGCGAGCACGCCGAGCACCGCGAACGCCTCGACCGCACCCATGCCCATGCTCGACGCGACGAGCATCGCGGCCGCGAGGGGCGCACCGATGAGCGCGCCGGCGACCGCACCGCGGCGCCTACCTCCCCAGCCGGCCCCGATGCCGAGGCTCACCCACGCCAGCAGCGCCGCCGCGCTGAGCAGCGTCGGCACGCCGGCACCGGGATCGATCCGTGCCGAGAGCTCCTGAGCGACCGCGATCGACGCGCCGACCGCGATGCCGGTGAGGACCCGCCGCAGGGCGGGCGCTCCCGCGAGCCCGGCGACCACTGCGCCCGCGAGCGCGGCGAGCCATGCCGCGGGAGCGATCCATGCGAGCGTCGCCGGGACCGCGCCGAGCCCGACGGCAGCGGCGAGGCCCGCCACGCCGGCGGCGACCATGGCCCGATGCGCGGGCGTCCAGCCGCGCGAGACCTCGGCACGCGCATCGGCCACAGCATCGGTCACATCCGACACCTCGGGCGGCTGCGGCACATCCCCCGCGCGCATGAGCCGCAGCGGAGCGCCGTCGAGGATGCCGAGCTCCCCGAGGCTGAGCGCGGTGTCGACCTGACGCCCGCCCGCATCGACCAGCGCGAGCGGCGAGACGCCGTAGGGCTCGCTCACCGCGTCCGCGAGGGTCGCGACATGGTTGGCCAGAGGCTCCTGCCCGGGGACGACCATGGTCGCCTTGCGGACGGAGCCGATCACCAGCAGCCTCGTATAGGTGGTCATCTCAGGACTCCGCTCCCCCGGGTGTCTCATCCACGTGCTCCACCGCGACCGTCGGCGCGACCTCGTCCGCATCCCGGTCCGCGAGGTACCCGGACACGAACGACACGCCGGCGCAGACCGCGACGGCGGTGGCCCCGACGACGCACCCGAGCAGCACGCGCTTGTGCAGATCCGTCAGCCTCCGGCGCGACTCCAACCCGCCATGGACGAACGCCGCGGCAAGTCGCGCACGCCGCTCACGCGTGGTCTCGAGCACCGCCAGGTCCCTGTCGTTCATGCGCCGCCTCCCGGGATGAAGGTCAGCGCATGGTCGCCCAGCGTCACCGTGTCGTGATGCCCGACCTGCACACGCTCGTAGGGCGCCAGCATGCGGCGGACCCCGTCGGCCATGGTGATCGCGGAGCCGTTGGTCGAGCCGAGGTCCATCGCGATCACGGCGCCGCGGGCGTCGACGTCGATGCGCAGATGGCTCTTCGACAGGGTGCGGGACAGGTCCGGGAGGGTCACCGTCGCCTGCCCCGGCTGCGCCGCCGCAGGTCGCCGGCCCACGATCGTCGTCGCGGCGAGGGTGTGCCTCACCTTCCCATCGACCATGAGGAACGCGGCGCTCGACCCCGGACGCGGCGGCGCGCCTCCGCCCGCCGTCGGGACGGCATCGGCGGACCGCGTCCACCCGCCGGGGCGACCGGCGACCGGGAGCACGAGCGGCTCGCTGCGAAGCGCGATCGGGTCCCTCCTGCCGCGCGACCGCACGGCCTGCACGGCCGGCAAGGTCCACCAGCGTCCCAGCCCCACGGGCGCATCGTCCTCGCGCGCCAGCAGCGAGATCCCGACCGCACGCCACGCGAGGCCCGCGCCGGTCTCCACGAACGCCACCACGTCGAGCACCAGCAGCACCGTCGCGATCAGCGCGACGAAGGCGCCGATCCCGGACCCGCCGGCGACGAACGCGAGCACGGTGGCGCCGACGAGCAGGGCCACCTCGAGCACCGCGGCGGCGGCTGCGACCAGCACCTGCCCGGCCGCGGCGCGCTCCACGCGCGGAAGCGTCCGGGCATGGCCGCCGCCGACGGAGGTCGGGGACGTCGTCGAGGCGAGCGGCACGGAGCCGATAGTAGCGAATGGGGCCAACGATGCCGAAACCAAGGTCATCCCTGGAAACAGGGGTGCTATCCGCGGATGCGGCGCGGTAGTGTCGGGCCAGGCACCACACACACTGGGGAGGAGCGATCATGAAGTTCGCGATGGGGTCCGAGACGCTCGGCCAGCTGCAGACGCGCACGCAGTCGTCCGGGGAGGACCTTGCCACGCTGGTCCGCCAGCTGGCCGACGCCGCGGCGCCGCTCGAGGGCAAGTTCAACGGCGCGGCGCGCGCGGCGTTCGACCAGTTCAAGGACAACACCGATCAGATCGCGGTCGAGCTCTCGAGCGCGCTGCAGGCCGTCCTCGCGGGCGTGGCCGGCATGGACCGCTCGTTCAAGGAGTCCGAGGCGGACATGACCGACCAGACGCTCGCCACGCAGGCCTCGGTGTCGTTCGACGCCGCACGGTTCTCGTCGGGCGCTTGAGGAGAGGGGACCACCCATGGCTGGAAATGTGGCCGACCGCCGCGACTACGACGTCGCCGCGTCGCAGAGCGTCCAGGACGACTTCAACGCGATCGCCGCGCGCCTCGAGGCGCTGATCGAGGCCCGCGACGCCGACGTGCGCTCCGCGATGTCCGACTACTCCGCGGACGGCGTGTCGGACGACTACGCCGCGAAGGAGCTGCGGTGGAAGAACGCCGCGGCTCAGGTCCGGCAGATCATCGATACCCTGCGCACGTCGCTCGAGCGCTCGGATGAGACCGCGCAGTCCGCGATCTCCAAGGCGAAGACCGCGGTCGCGAACATCGGCTGACCGCCAGGACCGTCGTGGTCGCGGGCGACGCCCGCGGTCGCGGCGGTCCCGCACGCCCCTAGGGTGTCCACCATGGAGACCACAGACCTGACCAAGCGCGACACCGCGGCGACGCTGCGGGTCGTCGGCGGCATGTTCCTCGCCATCACCGGTGTGGGCGGCCTGCTCGGCGTCCTGCTCGGGATCCTGTTCTACGCGATCGGGCGGCCCGAGCTGTGGCCCGTGCCGCTCATGGTGGTGATGACGGTGCTGCTGGTCGCGTGCCTCCCGCTGGGCGTCCGGCTCATCGTCACCGGCGTCGATGCCCTGGTCGCCTCCGCCGAGGAGTCGCAGATCGACGGCCTCGCCGAGATCACGGGGCCTCTGCCCGCGCTCGACCGGCCCGCGCCGGTGGACGATGTCGCCGCCGCGCTCTCCCGGATCGACGGCCTCGACCTGCCCTACGCGGTCGCGATCGCGCGCGATGGCGCGGATGCGACCCTGACCGTCACGTGGCGCACCGAGGAGATGCGGTGGCGCACCGTCCTCACCCGCGGCTCCGCCGTCATGCGCTGGCGCATGGTCGTGCGGCTCGACGGCGCGACCGGCAGGTACCGGTTCACCGAGCACTCGTCCTCCTCGAGGATCGTCGGCAACGCCGCGACGGGGACCCTGAGCGGCGCCGCACGGTGGCATCGTGGCAAGTCCTTCGGCGCGGGCCGCATCGCTCGCGTGTGGGCCATCGGTCAGGTGACCGCACCCGACGGCGACGGCTCGAGCGGCACCATCCGCCTCGCTCCTCGCGATGCGAAGATCCCCGTGTTCGCGATACTCCGCGCCTACGGATGGCGGCCGCGCAGCGACCGTCGGCTCCTCCGGATGTGGGAGTACTGAACCGTCCCGCACCAGCGACGATGACAGTTCCGCCCGCTGCGGCGGTGCGCTAGCATCACAGCGGGCACGCGCCACGGACCTGGGGGGAGGCACGGTGGGGGGAAGGCTCCGCTACTCGCGGACCGCGACGGCTGAGGCCGAGGCGAGGTTCGCGAGCGCAGCACGCGCACTCGAGACCACCATCGAGGCACGCCGCCGCGACGTCGCCGACGCGATGGCGCACTACCAGGCGACCGGCGTCTCGGACGAGTACGCCCAGAAGGAGCGGGCCTGGGCCGGCAGCGCCGACCACGTGCTCGAGGTGGTACGCACCCTCCGCAAGGCGATGCGCGACTCCGACGCCCTCGCCGCCGACGCCGCCGCGCAGGTCCGCAGCATCGGCCAGGAGCTGGGAGGCTGACGGTGGGCTTCGACTACGACGTGGACCCGCAGGGCCTCGCCACCTTCGTGGCGAAGGCCCGCACCCTGGCAGGCGACCTCGCCTCCGCCTCGCCGCGCGGAGACTCCTCCCTCGCCTCGCTCGCGGACGGCGCCTCAGGCTTCTCGGACAAGACGATCGGGGGTCTCGTCTCCGCGATCCTCGAGGAGCACGAGGACGATCTCGCGGCCGCCGTCACCTCCGTGACCGCCGCGATCGACGCGGTCGAGCGGGCAGGGCAGGTGGTCACCGCTGCCGATCAGAGCGCCGGCGCCACGTTCCAGACAGCCCAGACGGGCCTCTTCGATCCGACCCGCTTCTCGGCGAAGTGACGGAGGAGGCCCCGCGATGACCATCACCGTCCCCTACGTCGACTACGACCTCGGCTCCGTGCGGGAGACCCTCGCGGCGATCATGACCGCGAAGGCCAGGATCACGTCCGGCGCGCGCGAGCTGCGCGAGCATTGGGACGGCCTCCCGACCCATCTCAGCGGCTCGCCCGTCGCCCTCCACGAGTACTACTCCGCCATGGACGGCAAGACCAAGGCCGCGGACGACGTCGCGGAGATGCTCGACAAGATCTGGCATGCGCTCGACGACTACGCGGACGACGCCAAGGAGCCTCTGGACAACCTGGTCCGCCTCCGCGACGAGGTCGCCGCGTGGCAGGCGTCGCGCCCGCTCCAGGTGGTCTCGGCCCCTGGCACCCCCCTCGAGGACGTGTGGGCGGCGCAGGCCGGTTACGCACCGGGGAGCGTCTGCCTCGCGGAGAGCCCGTGGACCACGTGGGACCGCAGGAAGACCGCGCTCGAGTCCGAGATCGCGACGTGGGCCTCGCGGTACGAGGACGTCGCGGGCACGTGCGCCGCCGCGTTGCGCCGCATCAAGGACCCGACCCTGATGTGGTGGTGGGACCACTGGTCGGGCGGCGGCGCCGGGGGCTCCGCATCGATCTTCAAGCGCGGCGACAACAGCTGGTACCAGGGCGCGGGCTTCGGCGCCTTCAAGGACGGCTACCTCACGCTGGTCAACAGGACGTACGGCTACGACAGCGACGGCTCGCGCAGCGTCACCGACAACGGCGAGGAGAAGTCCCGCGACGGCAAGAACGACGAGATGTTCGGCTACGGCATCCAGGGCGTCAACGTCGGCGGGGAGAACACCTGGGGGCTGCAGGGAGCAGCCGAGGGCTCGTTCGGCGACCGCGACGGGTGGCACGGCGAGGGCGATGCGTCGTACTACGTGGGCGCGCACGTCGAGGGCTCCGCCGGAGCGAACATCGAGGACGGCAACCTGGTGATCGGCGCGGGCGGCGAGGCCACCGTGGGCGCCCATGCCGAGGCCTCCGGATCCGTCGGCTACGGCATCGCGCACGTCGGCGGCGCCGCATCGGCCACGGCGGGCGCCACCGCGGCCGCGCGCGCGAGCCTGAGCGCCGGCAAGGACGGCCTCAAGGCTGCGGTGGGTGCCGACGCGATGGCGGGCGCCGAGGCCTCCGCCTCCGCCACCGTGGGGGTGTCCGGCGTCGACGGCACGGTAGGCGTCACCGGCTACGCGGGCGCGGGCGTGAAGGCCAACGCCGAGGTCGACGTCTCCCTCGACAGCGTCACCGTGGACGTGGACCTGGGTGTGGCGCTCGGGCTGGGCGCCGGCGTCAAGGTCTCGGTGGACGTCGATCCGCGCGAGGTGGTCTCCGACATCGGGCACTACACCGGTATCCATTGGTGGTTCGACTAATGTGGTCGGACCCCAGCATCGTCGCGACCAGAGAGGTCCATCCGTGCCTGCCGTGAGCTTTCCCAGCGAGACGTTCCCCGCGCTGAGCGGGTTCTCGATCGACGTCCCGGACGGCTGGGTGCCGGACCCCGCATCCGGCCTGCAGTTCGCGGTCCGGCCTCGCGACGCGGAGGCCGGCTTCCTGCCCAACCTCACCGCGTCGGTCCGACGCCAGGGCGTCACCGCGCTCGAGAACGCCATCGCCGAGCTCGACCGCCGTGCCGCAGGCCTCACCGACTACACGGAGGCGGGCCGTGGCGAGGCGCTCCTCGACGGCCACCGTGCCTTCCACGTCGAGTTCAGCTACCGCCACAGCGCCGACCTCACGCTCGCCCAGATGGTGACGCTCGTCGTGGTCGAGCGTGGCTCGTTCACCGACCTCGTCCAGGTCACGGCGACGTGCGCCGGCGATCAGGTCGCCGAGCGGTGGGAGGCCTTCCGCCGCATGGACGCGAGCCTCATCGTCTCCGCCGCCTGAGCTGCGCGCGCCCGACCCCATGCCCCGAGGAGCCCCCGCATGACCTTCTCCGCCCGTGTCGCCTCCGCTGTGGTCGGGGCCGCCATGCTGACCGCCTCCCTCGCGGCCTGCACCGCGAGCGTCAACTTCACCGTCGAGGCCGACAGCCTGGCCGACGAGGTCGCGGCGGCGCTCCAGGAGCAGGTCGGCTCCGCCACCCCGCCGCGCATCGACTGCGGCGACGAGCCGGTGGACGTCGTGGTCGATGAGACGGTGGTGTGCGGGCTCAGCGTCGAGGGCGACGACGCGGTGTACGACACGATCGTCACCATCACCGCGGTCGACGGCACCCGCTACGACTTCGACGTGGACGTCGCGGACACGCCCCGCTGACGCCGCCCGCACCCGACGTCAGGCGAGCCACTCCTCCACGAGCGCCGGCACGGCCTCCTCGATCGGCTCGCGCACCACGAGCGAGGCGTCACGGTCCCAGGAGGTCGGGGACGCGTTGACGATGACAAGCGCGGCACCGGCCGCAAGGGCATCTCCCGCGAGCGCCGCCACCGGGTACACCTGCAGCGTGGTGCCGATCGCGACGAACGTGTCGCATGTGCGGGCCGCGCGTGAGGCGCGGCGCAGGTCCGCGTCGCGCAGCGCCTCACCGAAGTAGACGACGTCGGGCTTGAGGATCCCGCCGCAGCGCGGGCAGCGCGGGTCGGGCTCCGCGTCGAGGCCCGCGACGACATCCCGCGTGGGGCACGCGAAGCCGCACCCGAGGCATGAGGTCGTCGCGAGGCTCCCATGCATCTCCACCACGGCACCGTCCGGCGTGCCTGCCGCCTGGTGCAGCCCGTCGATGTTCTGGGTCAGCACGTCGCCGCAGACGCCCTGGGTCACCAGCCGCGCGAGGGCTCGATGCGCGGCGGCCGGCCGCGCCGACCACGCCGGGTGCGCGGCCCAGTCGCGCCAGCCCTCCTCGCGCGCGTCCCGCTCCCCGACGAACACGTCGATCTCGAGCAGCCGCGCTCGCGCAGGATCCCGCGTCCAGACCCCCTCCGGACCCCGGAAGTCAGGGATGCCCGCGGCCGTGGACAGCCCTGCGCCGGTGAGCACGGTGATCATCCGTCCATCTTGGCCCGCGAGGCACCCTCACCGGCACCGGGACCCCGGTCCAGGTGGGGTGGGGCGCCGCGACGGGTCAGCCGAAGTCGATGTCGGTCGCGTGGCCCACGCCCGCGTCCGGCACCAGCTCGAACCAGGTCTGACCCGCGGCGAGCTCGACCGGATCGCCGTCCTCCGTGGTGAGCACGAACGGGTCGTACTGGCCCTTCTTGCTCCACGTGATGGGGATGTAGCGGTTGCCGGTCGCGACGTATCCCTCACCCGACTCGCCCGCGACCAGGGTCTCCGGCACCGACGACGTCGACGAGCCCGAGGTGTACCGGACCGTGACCCACAGCATCACCACGTTGGTCGCGGAGAGCTGGGTGCCGTCCGCGGTCACGTGCGGCGTGCCGTCCTCGTATCGCTCCCACAGGCCGGCCTTGTTGTCCCAGCGCCACTCCGGCAGGGCGCGCGGCGACATCGTGATGTCGATGAAGGTGGTCTTGGTGCCCTCGAGCTGCGCGGTCGCCTCCTCCGCCGGGTAGGCGATGTCCCACTGCTGGTCGGGTGCGTCGGCGTCGGTCTGCTCGAGGAACTTCGCCAGGTAGCCGTGGAGGTTGTGCGGAGCGGCCTTGTCCCGCGTGCGGTAGAAGCCGTAGTCGCCGCGGTCCTGCGTGATCATCTCCTGGCCGGACGCGCCCGTGTCGGAGATGAAGCGCGACTGCGCCCCCGAGAAGATCAGCGGCCCACCGAAGGAGCCCATGATGTTGCGGTCCATGGGCCTCATGGAGCGGATCGGGCCCACCGACTCGGGGTAGTCCGACTGGTAGATCGCGACCAGGCGCGAGATGCCGTACTCGACGTACTCCTCGAAGACCACGTCGGCCTTGTCGAGGTTCTCCTGCGGACGTGCCTGCTCGGTGTTCTCGATCTTGATCGACAGCGCCGGGCGGGAGAGCTCCTTCTTGGTCGCGTCCGACGCGTCCAGCCCCGTGAGCGGCCAGGCCACCTCGGGGCGCGGGTCCTCGGGCGCCGGCGGGAGCGCGACCGCGGAGATCGACGGTCCGGGCGTCGCGGCGGTGAGGGTGCTGGTGGAGGAGCTCTCGGTGGCGGGCGAGCACGCGGCGAGCCCGACGGTCGCGAGCGCGGTCAGCGTCGTCGCTGCGGCAAGGCGGATCTTCATGCGGATGAGTCTAGGTGGCCTCGTAGGCTGGCCCGTGTGACGTACGCGCGCCTCGCCCCCGATCCCGACCAGGCCGTCTCCATGGCGCTTGCGGGACGCGCCGCCGGCATCGCGGTCGCTACCTCGGGGTCCACCGGCGACCCGCGCCTGGTGGAGGTCCCGGGCGAGTCGCTCCGGGCCTCGGTGTCGCTTTCGTCACGTCGGCTGGGCGGCGAGGGGCATCAGCTCCTCGCGATCCCCGCGGAGCGCATCGGCGGCGCCCTGGTGCTGGCCCGCGCCGCGCTCGCCGGTGCGACCGTGACGCGCCTGGGGCCCGGCCCGTTCACCGCGTCGTCCTTCGCGGAGGCCGTGGCGCGCATGCCGGCCGGGCCGCGGTACACCTCCCTGGTGCCCACCCAGGTCCGCCGGCTCGCCCAGGACCCCGCCGGATGCGAGGCGCTGGCGTCCTTCGACGCGGTGCTCGTGGGGGGCGCGGCGCTTCCCGAGCACGATGCGCCGGGCACCCTGGTGCGCACCTACGGCATGAGCGAGACATGCGGCGGCTGCGTCTACGACGGCGTCCCGTTCGACGGGGTGCGGGTGCGCATCGACGACGCCGGTCGGGTCCTGATCGCGGGTCCCACGCTCGCGGCCGGGTACGCGGACGGCGACGACCGGGCGTTCCGCATCATCGACGGCGAGCGGTGGTTCGTCACGAGCGACCTGGGAGAGATGCGCGACGGGCGCCTGCGGGTGCTGGGCCGCGCGGACCACGTCATCAACACCGGCGGGGTGAAGGTCCACCCGCAGAGGATCGAGCTCGCGCTCGAGGGCGCGGGCGCGCGCGCCGCCGCGGTGGTCGGCGTGCCCGACCCCGAGTGGGGCGAGCGGGTGGTCGCGGTGGTCGAGGGCCCGGTGGACGATGCGGCGCTCGCCCGGGCCGTCGCGACGCTCGCCCCGTACGAGAGGCCACGGCGCATCGTGCTCACGGATGCCGTGCCCCGCACAGCGGGTGGAAAGATTGACCGGCCGGCCGCGCGTGCGCTGGCGAGCGAGGAGGAGCGATGACCACGACCGCCGACTGGGTGGCAGGTGCCCGCCCCCGCACGCTCTGGACCGGCGCGGTCCCCGTGATCGTGGGCTCCGCGTGCGCGATCGCCGAGGACGCGTTCGCGCTGCTCCCGGCCCTGCTAGCGCTCGGCGTCGCGCTCGCGCTTCAGGTGGGATCGAACTACGCGAACGACTACTCGGACGGCATCCGTGGCACCGATGTGGACCGCATCGGCCCCGAGCGGCTGGTCGCATCCGGCAAGGCGCTGCCGCGCTCCGTGAAGCTCGCGGCCTATGCCTCGTTCGCGGTCGGCGCGGTGCTGGGCCTCGCGCTCGTCATCGTGTCGGGGCTGTGGTGGCTGCTCGCCGTGGGCGCGGTCGCGATCGTGGCCGCGTGGACGTACACCGGCTCGTCGCGCCCGTACGGGTACGCCGGGTACGGCGAGATTAGCGTCTTCATCTTCTTCGGCCCCGTCGCGGTGCTCGGCACCCTGCTCACGCAGCTGGGGTCCGTGACGCTCTACTCGGTGTGGGCCTCGGCGGGGGTGGGCCTCTACGCCGTGGCGCTGCTGCTGGTGAACAACATCCGCGACCTCGAGACGGATGCCCTCGCGGGCAAGCGCACGCTCGCCGTCAAGGTGGGGGAGCTGCGCGCGCGGCAGTACTTCGCGGCCGCGGTGACGCTGCCGATCGGCTTCGCGATCCTGGTCGCGTTCGCGCATCCGTGGGCGCTCGTCGCCACGCTGGTCGCGCTGCCGTCGGTGGTGATCGCGTTCGGGATGCGCATGGGCGCCGCGGGCCGCAACTTCGGCGTGATGTTCCAGGGCATCAGCGGCGTGGGGCTGGCCTACGGGCTGCTCCTCGCCACCGGCATCGCGCTCTAGCGCGACGCCCCGGCGTCAGCGGCCGACCCCCACCCGAAGTGGTAGGTGATGGTCGGTTCGCGAAGGTCCCGACATCACAGTGGTAGGTGGTTGCCGGCCGCTGTGGGACCGGACGATGGACGGCGAGAGCCGACACTCATCGACCACTGCGGCGCGGGGATCTGCGAAACCCGACACCCACCTACCACTTACGCCGTGGACGGTCCTACCACTTACGCCGTGGACGGTGGGCCTTGCAGCGTCAGCGGCCCGTCGCGGCCCCGTGGTCGTTGTCGGCGCCGATCTCCGCGTCCTCCTCGGCCTCGGCCTCGCGCAGGCCACGCTCGCTGCGGGAGATCCAGCCGTCCATCTGCGCCTGCGCCTTGACCCGCAGACCCGGCAGCACCAGGTAGGACACCAGCCACGCGACCACGAAGGCCGCGAGGAACGCCATCATGTCGCGCCAGTCGACGATCCAGAGCACGCCGAGAACGGCGAGGAAGATGCCCGTGCGGGCGCTCCAATAGGTGAGGACGGCCATGCGACAAGCGTACGCGGCGTACGCTTGATGGATGAGAGCGTTGCCCCTTCTGGTCTATCTGGGCCTGGTGATCTACACGCTCAGCGACGTGTGGCAGCGACCCGAGCGCGAGCCCTACAGCGTCACCAAGGGGCTGTGGACCGCGATGATCCTGTTCCTCCCGTTCGTGGGCGCGCTCGCGTGGATCGTGGTCAAGCTCCTGCGCCCGGGCGGCGGCCGCCCCGATCCTCGCAAGGGCCCCATCGCCCCCGACGACGACCCCGAGTACCTCGCCTGGCTGCGCGAGCAGTCGCGCCGGAAGCGCAAGAGCGGCTGAGCCCGGGACCTCTACACCCCTTCGATCGCCACCCGCACCCTCCGCGCGCTCGCCCGGTCCACCGGGCATCGTGCGCCCGTGAGGGACACCACGTCCTCCACCGAGCGGTGGCGCGGCGTCCCCACCCACAGCTCGACCTCCCCGGGCTCGACGGCCCGCACCAGGTCACGCCCGCTGAAGGCGAGCCGCGCCGCAGGGATCTCGAACGTGACGCGCCGGGATCCCCCCGGCGGGAGCGGCACCCGCGCGAAGCCGATGAGCTGAGCGACGGGCCGGGTCACCGAGCCGCGGCGCTGGTGGGCGTAGACCTGCACCACCTCGTCGCCGGCCAGGTCGCCCGTGTTCGCGACCGTCACGGTCACGCGGATCGCGCCGTCCGTCGGGGCGTCGGCCGCCTCCAGCCCTGCGTAGTCGAAGGACGTGTACGACAGCCCCTCGCCGAACGTCATGGGCGCCACCGAGGACAGGTTCGTCACGTCGGAGTCGTCGCCCAGGCGCGGATGCAGGTACCCGGCGGGCTGGGCGCCGGTGGAGCGTGGCAGCGACACCGGCAGGCGGCCCGACGGGTTCACCCGCCCTGAGAGCACGCCCGCGATCGCGCGCGCGCCCTCCTCGCCGGGGAAGAAGGCCTGCACCACCGCGGCGCACCGCTCGAGCGCCCACGCGACGGCGTACGGCCTGCCGGTGACCAGCACCAGCACCACGGGGGTGCCCGTCTCGAGCACCGCCTCCACCAGCTCGCGCTGCACGCCTGGCAGCTCGAGCGAGTCGGTGTCGCAGCCCTCCCCGGAGGTACCCCGTCCGAACAGGCCCGCCTGGTCCCCC
This sequence comes from Demequina gelatinilytica, assembly GCF_000971115.1. Lineage (GTDB taxonomy): Bacteria > Actinomycetota > Actinomycetes > Actinomycetales > Demequinaceae > Demequina > Demequina gelatinilytica. The sequence goes on from NZ_BBLV01000006.1 coordinate 109,626, forward strand.
ACCACCACGATCGCGACGTCGGAGGCGCGCGCGGCGGACACCGCCTCGGCGAAGCCCTCGCGCGAGGAGCCCTGGACGTCGCAGCCCTGCGCGCTGAGCACGGGGCCGAGCTCGTCGCGCACCGCGTCCAGGACGGTCGGCACGTCGAGCGCGAGCTCGGTGCCGGGGCGCTTGTCGAGCACATGGTTGGCGAACGAGTAGCAGCCGAACATCGCCTGATAGCGGTCCGCGTTGGGGCCGATCACCGCGATGCGCGGCGCCCCCGGGCCGTCCGCGCCGGACGATGCGGGGGTGGGGCCCGCCGCATCGTCCGGCCTCCCGAGAGGCAGCGTGCCGTCGTTCGCGAGCAGGACGATGCCCCGCTCGGCGAGCAGCCGCGCGACCTCCCGGTGCTCGGGTCCGTCGAGGACGACGCCGGCCGGGGGCGGCCCGCCGAAGTCCTCGTCGAGCAGCCCGAGCCGCTCCTTCTGATCGAGGATGCGCGTGACGGCGCGGTCCACCAGCGCCTCGTCCACCGCGCCCGAGCGCACCGCTGCCGCGAGCGGCTCGAGGTACGCGTCGCCCGTGGGCAGCTCGACGTCGACGCCGGCCGCGAGCGCGAGCGCCGCCGCCTCCTCGAGGTCGCCCGCGATCCCGTGGAGCAGGTGGAGGAACGCGACCCCGAAGTAGTCCGCGACCACCACGCCGTCGAAGCCCCACTGCCCGCGCAGCACGTCGGTGAGCAGGGTCGGGTCGGCGGCCGTGGGCACGCCGTCGATCTCGGTGTACGCGTGCATGACGGAGCGCACCCCGCCGTCGATCACGGCCATCTCGAACGGCACCAGCATGACGTCGCGCAGCTCGCGCGGCCCCATCGCGACGGGGCCGAAGTTCCGCCCGGCGGTGGACGCGGAGTACCCGACGAAGTGCTTGAGGGTCGCGTGCACGCCCTCGGACTGGACGCCCTCGACGTAGGACGTCCCGATCTCGCCCACCAGGTACGGATCCTCGCCGATGCACTCCTCGACACGCCCCCAACGAGGGTCGCGCACCACGTCGAGCACGGGCGCGAGGCCCTGATGGATGCCCAGCGCGCGGCAGTCGCGTCCGATCAGCGCGCCCATGCGCGCGACCAGGGCCGGGTCGAAGGCCGCGCCCCACGTGAGGGGACCGGGGTAGGTCGCGGCCTTCCACGCGGACAGCCCCGTGAGGATCTCCTCGTGGACGATGGCGGGGATGCCCAGCCGCGTGCCCGTCACCAGGGCGCGCTGGCGCTCCCAGAGCACCCGGGCGCGCGCATCGGCGTCCACCGGGGTGGTGCCGTAGATGCGGGTGAAGTGCCCGAGCCCCGCACGGGTGGCCTCGTCGAGGCCGCCCGTGACGGAGACCTCGCCCTGGAGCGGCGCGACCACGTCGCCCTTCTCGTCCTCCCAGAAGCCGGTGATCTGCGCGAGCTTCTCCTCGAGGGTCATGTCCGCCACCAGGGCGGCGACTCGCGTGCTGACGGCGGCGTCCACGGCGGTCATCCCTTCACCGCGCCGGTGAGGCCGTCGACGATCCGTCGCTCCATGAGGAGGAAGAACGCGAGCGCCGGGAGCATCGCGAGCGAGGTGTACGCCATGATCATCGTCGTCGCGGCGGAGTGCTGGCCCTGGAAGATCGTGACACCCAGGGGCAACGTCATCCCGGACGGGTCGCCCGTGAGCAGCAGCAACGGCAGCAGGTACGCGTTCCACGAGCCGATGAAGGCGAGCACGCCCACGGTCACCATCGCGGGCCGCGCGAGCGGCAGCAGCATCCGCCAGAAGAATCCGATGCGCGAGATGCCGTCCATGAACGACGCCTCCTCGAGCTCCTTGGGCAGGGCCGCGAGGAACGGCCGCAGGATGATGATGGTCACCGGCAGCGCGAACGCGATCTGCGGGATCACCAGACCCCACAGGCCGCTGATGTGGAGGTCGCGCAGCAGCAGGTAGAGCGGCAGCACCGCGACCGTGAGCGGGAACATGAGCCCCGTGGTGAAGATCACGAAGACCAGCTCGCGTCCCTTGAACGAGTAGCGCGCGAGCGGGTAGGCCGCCATCGTCCCGAACAGCACCACCGCCGCCGTGGTCGCCACCGCGACCAGAGTCGAGTTGAGCAGCTGGCGCCAGAACAGCGAGCCGGACAGGATGTCCCAGTAGTTCTGCCACTGGATGGGGTCCGGCAGCCCGGTCGGGTTCGACGCGAGGTCGCCCTGCGTGCGGAAGCCTCCCAGGATCAGGTAGAGGATCGGGCCCAGCGTGAGCGCGATGCCCACCAGGGCGATCCCGATCGCCAGGTAGGTCGAGCCCTCCGGGACGAGCCCCTTGCGGCGGTGCGACTCGACGTTGCCGGGCTCCCTGGCCGGGGCATCGTGCGTCTGTGTGGTGGCCATGGCCCTACCTGGCCTTTCCGGGATGCGCGTTGTCACGTCGCAGGATGGTCGCCATGTAGGCGAGCGCGATGACGAACGAGAGGAAGAACATGATCACGGCGATCGCGGAGCCGTAGCCCCAGTCGGACCGGAAGAAGCCGATCTCCATCATGTAGCTCGCGATGGTCGAGTACTGCCCCGCGGTGCCGCCGCGGTTGAGCACCCAGACCATGTCGAACAGCTGGATGGAGCCGATGATGGACAGGAACGCCCAGATGCGGATGGTGGGGCCGATGAGCGGGATGTTGATCCGCCATTGGATCTGCCACCAGCTCGCGCCGTCGATGGACGCGGCCTCCTGCAGGTCCTCGCTCACGCCCGACAGGCCGGCGAGGAAGAGGATGATCGCGAGCCCCACGTACTTCCACGTGATGATGAAGAACACGGTCCAGAAGCCCCATGTGGGGTCCTCGAACCAGCCCCCGGCCGGCATGTCCAGCCCGATCGCGCGCATCCACTGCGTCGCGACGCCGTTGGGGTCGAAGATGATGAGCCACATGGTGCCCGCGATGACCTCGCTCAGCACGTAGGGCGCGAAGATCACCACGCGGGTGAAGGCGCGGCCGCGGAACTTGCGGTTGAGCGTCAGCGCGACGATCAGCGCGAGGGGCAGCTGGATCGCGAGCGACAGGAGGATGATCGCGAAGTTGTGGCTGAGGGCCTCCCAGAACGGCTGCGTGTACGCCGTGGTGAAGGCCTGCTTGGTGTCGGGGTCGGTGCCGCCGAACAGCGCGCGGGCGTAGTTCTCGAAGCCGATGAACTCGGCGTCGGAGAACTGCGAGACGCCGTTCCACTTGTACATCGAGTACCGCGCGGCGGAGATCACCGGGTACACCACGAAGGTGAGGAACAGGGCCAGCGCGGGCCCGACGAACAGGGCGATCTCCGCCCACTTGCGCACCGTCGCGCGGCGGGGGTGGTCGGTTGCGGGGGTCGGGGGGCGGGACCCCGCCGTCGATTCCTCGACGACGGGGTCCGCGTTCCGACCCGAGGCCTCCAGTGCGGTCACCAGGGCGCCTCGCTTTCTTCTCGGATCGGGCAGGTCAGGACGTCGCGGCGGCGGCGACCATCGCATCGACCACGCCCTGGGCGTCGCCCGTGCCGTTGAAGATGTTGACGATGCCGTCGTTCATGGCGCCTCCGACGTTGGGTCCGAGGAGGGTGTCCATCCAGAGCTGCACGTAGGCCGCGCTCGACGTGGTCTGCGCGATCTTCTGCAGCACCGGGTCGGTGATCGCGTCGGATGCCGCCGGCGCGACCGGCAGGCCGCCCACGGCCTCGGCGTAGCCGCGCTGGACGTCGTCGCTCACGATGTACGCGAGGAAGTCCGCGCACTCCGGCGGGGCGTCGACGTAGCAGGAGAAGCCGTCACCGCCACCCATCGCGGCGGACGGGTCGCCCGACCCGCCGTCGGTCGCGGGCATCGGGAACCAGTCGAGGTCCTCGTGCAGGGCCGCGATCGCCTCGTCGGAGCCGTCCGTGAAGCCCTCGTAGACGAAGTAGTTCCACTGGCCCATGAGCTCCATCGCCGCGTCGCCGTTGGCGACCATGCCGGCCGAGGACGTCGCCCCGGTCTGCGCGACCGTCGAGGTGAACTGCGGCTGGAAGGGATCCGTGTCGATGAACGCCTGGAGCTGGTCGCCGGCATCCACCCAGCACGGGTCGGAGAAGTCGAGCGAGGTGCCCGCGCTCGCGACCACGTCCTGCGAGCAGGACCGCAGCGCGAAGTTGTACCACCAGTGCGCGGCAGGCCAGCCGTCGGCCGCGCCGACCGCGATGGGCACGATGCCGGCGTCCTTGAGCTTCTGCACCGCGTCGCCGAGCTCGTCCATGGTGGTCGGGACGTCGGTGATCCCGGCCTCCTCGAAGAGGCTCGGGCGGTACCAGATGCCCTCGACCGCGAACTGGAACGGCAGACCGTAGGTGACGCCGTCCACCTGCCACGGGGCGACGCCTCCGCCCAGACGGCTGATGTCGTCGCTCAGGACGTCGGAGAGGTCCATGAGGTAGCCGGCCTCGGCCTGCGCCGCCATCTCGCCGCCGCCCCACTGCTGGAACAGGTCGGGCGCGTCGCCCGACTGCAGCGCGGTGGGGATGCGGGTCCGCTGGAGGTCCTCGTTCTGGATCTGCTCGATCTGGATGGTGACGTTCGGGTTGTCCGCCATGTAGTCGGCGGCCACCTGGTCCCAGTAGTCGCCCAACGAGTTCTCGCCGGTGTCACCCGCCACTCCGTTGTGCCACCACGTGAGGGTGACCGGCTCGTCCCCGCCGCCTCCGCCGGAGGTTGCGCCCGACGTGGGTCCGTCGTCGCCCCCGTCCGAGCTGCACGCCGCGAGAAGTGCCATGGATGCCGCGATCGCCGCTCCCGCAGCGGCACGTCGCATGTTCGCCATGATGTCCCCTTTCGTCTCCATTGACTCAGGTCGAACAGCGCGAGTCTCACACGCCCGCGGTTGCGGCGTCAATCGTTATCGATAACGTTTTCGCAACGGGGTGGATGTGAGCGTCCGACACGCGTGCTCGATGCGCCCGAGTCTCCCGCCCCGCACCTCCCTGACACATGGGTGCACGCACAGATCGCGGTGAGTGCACCCATGTGTCAGCAGGGCGCAGGCTAGGCGCGGCGCACCCGCCGGACGCGGATACGATGCGGGCATGGAACCGGTCGCTCGGGTCAAGCTCGCCGATGTCGCGCGCATCGCCGGGGTCTCGGTCGCCACGGTCTCCAAGGTGGTCAACGGCCGCTACGGCGTCTCGAAGGAGACCGTCGCGCGCGTCCAGGAGATCATCGAGCAGGTCGGCTACGCAGGCAACCTCTCCGCCGCGGGCCTGCGCGGGCAGCGCACCAACGTGCTCGGGATCCTGGTGGGCGGCTTCGAGCCGTTCGCCGCGGAGCTCATGAAGGGCGCGTGGGCCGCCGCGGAGGGAAGCGGCTACGAGCTGCTCGCGCACTCGGGCGGCCACGGCCATGGCTGGGAGCGCCGCTCGCTCGCACGGCTAGGCGGGACGCTCATCGACGGCGCGATCCTGGTGACCCCCACGGTCCTCAACACCGCGACCGGCGTGCCCGTGGTCGCGATCGACCCGCACTACGGACCCTCGTCGCTGCCCACCGTCGACTCGCACAACGTCGCCGGCGCCCGGCTCGCGACCGAGCACCTGCTGGGCCTCGGGCATCGTCGCATCGCGTTCCTGGGCGGGCGTCGCGACCTCGACTCCGGTCGCCGCCGCGAGGAGGGCTTCCGCACGGCGATGGAGGCGGCGGGAGTCGAGATCGACGAGGACCTGGTGGTCGAGACCAACTACGAGCCCGAGCTCGCGGCGCTTGCCGCCGAGTCGATGCTGAGCCTGCCCGAGCCGCCCACCGCGATCTTCGCCGCGAACGACACGACCGCGCTCGCCGCGATGGACGTCGCCCTCGACACCGGGCTCGCGGTGCCCTACGACCTCTCGGTGGTCGGCTTCGACGACATCCCCGAGGCGGGCGCCGCGCCCGTGCCGCTCACCACGGTGCGCCAGCCGCTGCAGGAGATGGGCGCGGAGGCGATGCACATGCTGCTCGCGCTCGTGGCCGGCGAGCCGTGCGAGCAGCACGTGCGCATGGACACGTCGCTGGTGGTGAGGGCCTCGACGGCCCCGCCGCGCTGACCCCCTCCCTACGGAATTGGTACCTCACCGTCGGTTCTCGGCGATGCACGCGCCACAGTGGTAGGTGAGTGTCGCCCGACGATGCGGGCGTGGGGAGTGCCGCCGCGCGCCGGGCGACCCTGCATCAGCCGGACCGCCGACGCCAACCGACACTGAGGCACCACTGCGAGGCGGGAACCCTCGGAAACCGACCAAGACCTACCACTTCCGCAGGGCGGCGCGGCAGCGTGCCGAGCGTCAGACCCCGTAGACCTCGAGCACCTGGGCGCCCACGCGCTCGACGTCGAAGCGCTGCACGCGCTCGGCCTGCTCCGAGTGAAGCTCCTCCCGGGCCGCCGAGTCCTCGATGAGCAGCCGCAGCGCCGCCGCGAAGGCGTTCGAGTCCCGCGCGTCCACGCTCACCCGAGGGTCCTCGCCGATCACCGACAGGTACCCCGGGTTCGCCCCCGCGAGCACCACGCCCGCGCCGGAGGCCATCGCCTCGACCAGCACGATCCCGAAGCTCTCGCCGCCGGTCGCCGGGAACACCGCGATGTCGGCGTCGGCGAAGAACGCGGCCTTGTCCTCCTCGGCCACGAACCCCGGCAGCGAGACGCGCGGCAGCGCACTCACCTCGATCGCGGCCTCGAGGTCGCCCATGAGCGGGCCCCGCCCGCCGATGCGCACCTCGAGCCGCTCCTGCAGCTCGACCGGCAGCGCGTCGAGCGCATGGACCAGCTCGAGCACGCCCTTGCGCTCGACCAGGCGACCCAGGAAGGCGACCACCAGCCGGCCGTCCTCCCCCGGCTCGGGAGTCCGTGAGGCCGCGTCGGCCGCGAACCGTGAGACCTCGACCGGGCACGGCACGACGGTCGCGGAGATCCCGAAGGTCCGGGCGGCGAACTCGGCCGCAGGCTCGGACACCGCCATGAAGGCGTCGAAGCGGCGCAGGTTGCGCGCGAGCACGCGGCCCAGCGCGTGCGTGCCCAGCTCCGACAGCCGGGAGTCGGGCAGGATGTGGAACGTCCCGACGATGCGCACCGAGCGCGCCTGCAGCTTGCGGGCCTCGTCGACCACGCGCGCGGCGAACAGCGGCGAGTGCGGGGTCTGGACGTGGATCACGTCGTAGCGCTCCTGGTCGAGGAGCTCCCGGATCGCGCGCCGCGACGTGGGCAGCGGGATCCGCAGCCCGTTGCCGTTGAACGTCACGCCGACGTTGCGGGCCAGCGAGTGGACCGTGACATCCGAGCGCTCCGAGGTCGAGCACAGGTAGTGCACCTCGTGGCCCGCGCGGGACAGGAACGCGCCGAGCGTGAGCACGTACTGCTGCACGCCGTCGGGACGGTCGATGCTGTCGTCGAGCACCAGCGCGATCTTCATGGCGTCAGGACCCTGCGTAGGTGTGAAGCCCCTGGAAGAACAGGTTCACCACGGTGAAGTTCATGATGAGCGCGGTGAAGCCCGCGATCGCAAGCCACGCGCTGCGTCGCCCGGCCCAGCCCTGCGTGGTGCGCGCGTGCAGGTACGCGGCGTAGAGCACCCAGATGACGAAGGACCAGACCTCCTTGGGGTCCCAGCCCCAGTAGCGCCCCCACGCGTGCTCGGCCCAGATCGCGCCGGCCATCACGGTGAAGGTCCACAGCACGAAGCCGACGGCGTTGAGGCGGAAGGACAGCGCCTCGAGGTTGGCGGCGGGAGGGACGGCCTCGAGCCAGCGGGTGCGGCGGTAGCGTCGCACCAGCGTGTTGTGCCAGCGACGCCAAGCCTGCCGCACGGGGCCGCCCTCGACGAGCAGCTCGCCCTGCTCGCGGTAATCCCGCATCAGCTGCAACGAGGTGGCGATGAACGAGACCGCGAAGATGCCCGTGACGAGCGTCGCGATCGAGACGTGGATCACCAGCCAGTAGCTCTGCAGCGCAGGCGGCAGGGTGTCGACATCCTTGTAGAGCACCGTGAGCGCGAGACCGAGCGAGACCGTGGCGAAGCCGGTGACGCCGGCACCGAGGTACGCGATGTCGCGCTTGCGCTGCACGATGAGGAACACCAGCACCGCGAAGAACGAGCCCGAGATGGTGTACTCGTACATGTTCGACCACGGGACGTGACCCGCGTCGATCCCGCGTGCCGCGAGGCCGACGGCGTGGAGCAGCGCACCCACGAGGGTGGTCGACCGGGCGATGCCGGCGGCCTTGGCGGCCCGCGCACCGGCAGACGGTGCGAGCACGGCCTGCACGGCAGGCGCCTGGGCACCGCCACCGACCGCGACGGCCTCACGGGCCACGGCCTTCGCGGCGACCTTGTCATCCGCCACGCGCGCGAGCCGGATCGCGTAGGCGACCATCGCGATCGCGTACAGGACCGTCGCGCCGCTCAGGGCGGCGACGCTGAGGTCGGTCGGATTCATGACTGCTCCCTCTCCTCCACGCCCGGGGACGGCTCGCGACCAGACGCCGCGGCCAGGGCGCGCTCGAGGACGCCGGCGACGCCCGCATCGTGCGCGGGGGCGTACGCAGCGCCGGTGACCACTGTAGTTCCGCCCTCCGACCGTGCCACCACCCAGACCTTGCGGCGCGACGCGAACAGCGACGTCGCGAGGCCCGCCAGAGTCAGGATCGCCGCGACCAGCAGGTACGGCAGCGACGGGTCGGCGCGCAGGTCGAAGGCGCCGTAGCGCGGCAGCTCCTCGAAGGTCACCGACCCGAGCCCGTCGGGCAGCTCGACCGTCTCGCCGAGCGCGAGGCGTAGCGTGACGGGCTGCCCGTCCTCGTCCTGCACCGGGCTGAGCTGCGACTCGTCGAGGCGGTAGACGTTCTGCGGGACGCCCGCGTCGAGGCCCAGGTCGCCGGTGTAGGCGAGCATCTCGATCACGGGGTTCGCGGGATCTGGGTGCACCGACCCGACCGCGAAAGGCCCCTCGACAAAGCTCGGGTAGAGCGTCGCCTTGAAGCCCAGCTGCTCGCCGGTGGTGACATCGGGCACCTTGATGACGCCGGTCGACGTGTACGCGGCATCCTGCGCGAGGAACACCACGGGCCCCGAGAACGCGATCTCCCCGGCGCTGTCGCGCACCGTGATGACCGGCGCGTAGCCGTTGCCCTGGAGGTAGATCTTGGCGTCGCCGGACTCGAGCGGGTGGTTGACCGAGATGTCGGTCTGCACCGGGTCCTCGCCGGGCTCGGTGAACGTCACGTTCGCCTGGAAGTGCAGCGGGCGGCCGGTGTCGGAGAACGATGCGTCGAGCGAGTCGAGCCGCAGCGTGAACGGGTCGAGGTCGGACGGATCGAAGAGCGCGCCCGAGGAGAACGTGTCGTACGCGACCACCGCGTTGGTGAAGGACCGACCCTCGACCACGATCGCCTGGCCGCGATAGGTGAAGAGCGTGCCGTAGGCGACGGCGAGCAGGACCAGCACCAGCGCCGTGTGGAAGACCAGGTTGCCCAGCTCGCGGACCGCGCCGGTCTCCGCGGCGAGCGCCACCTCGCCACCCTCGCGTCGGTCGAGCCGCACACGGTAGCCCGTGAGCGCGCCTAGGCGACCGGGCCGGGGGCGAAGCTCGGCGCGCGCGGCGGCGAGCGCATCGTCCACCGCCAGCGAGGAGTCCTCCGAGACCGGCGCGTAGCGAGCGAGCGAGCGGGGGGTCGCGGCGATGGGGCGGCGCAGCTCGCGGTAGTGGTGCAACGCGCGCGGCGCGATGCAGCCGATGAGCGACGCGAACAGCAGCACGTAGATGGCGGTGAACCATGCCGAGCCGAAGACGTCGAGGAAGCCCGTCGCGTCGAGGAACGGGCCCCAGAACGGGTTGTCGTCGATGAAGGCACGCGTCGCCGCCGCATCCTGCGGCCACTGCGGCAGCACCGAGCCGGGGATCGACGCGAGCGCGAGGAGCAGGAGCAGGATCAGCGCGACCCGCATCGACGTGACCTGACGCCAGATCCACCGCAGCCAGCCGCGCGGACCCAGCCGAGGGGCGTCCGCGATGACGTAGTTGTCGAGCTTGAGGCGCGCCATCAGACCGCCGTCCAGTAGCCGTCGATCCACCCCTGCAGCTCGAGCGCGAGACGGTCCCACAGGCCCGTCACCAGAAGCACGCCGAGCACGATGAGCAGCGCGCCGCCGACGCGCATGAGCGCGAGCCGGTGGCGCTTGAGCCAGCCCAGCACCTTGCCCGAGCGCTCGAACAGCGCCGCGAGCAGGACGAACGGCAGGCCGAGCCCGACGCAGTACGCGATCGCGAGCGCGACGCCACGGCCCTGGGTCGCCTCGGACAGGCTCAGGGCGTAGACGGCGCCGAGCGTGGGTCCGATGCACGGGGTCCACCCCAACCCGAACGCGACGCCCAGCACGGGCGCGCCCGCGAGGCCGGCGGTGGGGCTCACGTGCATGCGCTTCTCCGCCTGGAGGAACGGCACGGCGCCCATGAAGGCGAAGCCCAGCAGGATGATCACCACGCCCAGCAGGCGCGTGATGAGCGTGAGGTAGGGCGCGAGCGTCGCGCCGAGCGACGAGGCGAGGAAGCCGAACGTCACGAACACCGCGGAGAAGCCGAGCACGAACAGCAGCGCACCCAGGATCAGCTTGGGCTTCGACGCCCTGCCCGTGCCGCCCGTGCCCGCCATGCCGGAGACGTAGCCCAGGTAGCCCGGCACCAGCGGCACCACGCACGGGGATGCGAAGCTCACCAGGCCCGCGAGGACCGCGACGGGGATCGCGAGCGCCATCGACCCCGAAAGGGCGATGCCGGCGAACGATCCGTCGGCGACGAGCGGCGTCACCCCTGCGCTCCGGCGGCCTCGCCGCCGGCCTCCTCGATGAGCGAGCGCAGCGTCGACGGATCCGCGGTGCCGATGATCCGCGCGTGGAGGTTGCCCTCGGTGTCCACCACGAGCGTGGTCGGCACCGCGTTCATGGCGACCACGCCCTGGAGCGCGGCGGTCGCAGCCCCGTCCGAGTCGTCGATGCTCGGGTAGCCGATCCCGAAGGTGCGCTCGAAGGCCTCCGCGGTGGGCGCATCGTCCCTACCGTTGACCCCGACGATCTGGACGTCGTCGCGAGCGTCGAGCTCTGCGAGGTCCGAGGCCTCGGCGCGGCACGGCGGGCACGAGGCGTACCAGGTATTGATGAGCACCACCTGACCGCGGTAGTCCGCGATGTCGACGGCGTCGCCGGCGAAGGAGGTGCCCGCGAGCGCGACCGGGTCGCCCGCGTCGAAGACGGTCACGGTGCCGTCGCCGGACACGTAGCCGGGAGACTCGGCGGCGTCGCCCGGCGCGCATGCGGCGAGCGTGAGCACGATCGCGGCGACCACCGCGACGAGGATGGCGATGCGCGCGGCGGGCTTCACCGCGGCACCTCGATGTGCCCGGCAGGGGTCTCGTAGCCGGCGAAGACGATGCTGTCGCCGTCCACGTCGAACGAGGTCAGGGACGCGAGCGCGCACTCGCGCGAGCGCGGGTCGTGGACGTACGAGCGGCCCTCGGCCGAGCATCGCGCGACCCAGATGGGCAGCTGGTGGCTCACGATCACGGTCGGCGCGTCGGGGCTGGCCGCGGCGGCGTCGATGATCGCGGCGCGCATGCGGGAGGCCTGCTCGACGTAGGGCTCGCCCCACGAGGGCGTCCACGGGTTGCGGACGCGCCACAGGTTCTTGGGCTTGATGAAGTCGATCGGACGCGGGGTGCGCTCGCCCGCGAAGATGTTGTCGGCCTCGATCACGCGCTCGTCGGTGGCGATGTCGAGCCCGAAGGCGGCCGCGATGGGCGCGGCGGTCTGCTGCGCGCGCAGGAGCGGGGAGGCCACCACGCGCCCGATGCCCGCGTCGACCGCGACCAGGTGGCCGGCGACGGCCTGCGCCATCGCCTGCCCGGTGTCGGACAGGCGGAACTCCGGGAGGCGGCCGTACAGGATCCCGTCGGGATTGTGGACATGGCCGTGGCGAAGGACGTGCACGCGGGACATGGGTCCTATTGTCACCCGTCTACGCGAGCGCCTTGCGCACGCGCTCTGGGTCGATGCGCCAGAAGCCGACCACCTCATCGTCCACGGTCACCACGGGGATCTCGTCTCCGTAGCGCGCCCGGAGCTCCGGGTCGCCGTCGATGTCGATCTCGTCGAAGCCCTCGCCGGCGGCGCCGCAGACCTCGACGAGCACCGCGCGGGCGTCGTCGCAGAGGTGACAGCCCACGCGGCTGTAGAGGACTGCTCGGGAGCGCATCGCCCAAGGATAGGCGGCCGGTGACGTCGACAGGCTCAGGAGCCGAGCAGCGCGGGGCCCTCGGTACAGTTGAGCGGTGACCTCCGATGCCGCTCGACCCGGGACGCGCGTGGCCGCGTTCTTCGACGTCGACAACACGGTGATCAAGGGCGCGAGCTCGTTCCATATCGCGCGCGGTCTCTGGCAGCGCGACTACTTCACCCTGCGGGACATCGTGAAGTTCGCGTACGAGCAGACCGCCTACGTCCTGTTCGGCGAGTCCCATGAGCAGATGGACCGCCTGCGCCAGCACGGACTGACTATCGTCAAGGGCTGGTCCGTCGCGGAGATGACCGCGGTGGCCGAGGAGGTCTACGACGAGCTCCTCGCGAGCCGCGTCTACCCCGGCACCAAGGCGATCATCGACGAGCACCTCGAAGCCGGGCACGAGGTCTGGTTCGTCACGGCCTCCCCCATCGAGGTGGGCCGCATGGTCGCGCGCCGCATCGGCGCGACGGGCGCGCTGGGCACCGTGCCCGAGCACGAGGGCGGCCACTACACCGGCCGCCTGGTGGGCGAGTTCCTCCACGGCCCCCACAAGGCCGATGCGGTGCGCACGCTCGCGGCGGAACGCGGGCTCGACCTCGAGGCGAGCTACGCGTACGGCGACTCGGTCAACGACGCCGCGATGCTCGCCACTGTGGGCCACCCGTGCGCGATCAACCCGGACCCCAAGATGCGCCGGCTCGCGACCAAGCGCGGGTGGGCGATGCGGGAGTTCCGCAAGCGCCGCAAGAGCGGCCGCCGCGGCATCGTGAAGTCCTCCATCACCGGCGCCGCGTGGATCACCATCCAGGTCTCGCGCGGCCTCAAGGGCGCCGCACGCGGGCTCTTCCGGCTGCCGCGACGGGCCTCGTCGCCCGAGCAGCCGCACACGGACGAGGCCCGCGAGCTCTAGCCGCTCCGCCCGCCGGCCCCGCCCCGGGCCCCCGGCCCCCGGCCCCCGGCTCCCGCCTCCCGGCCCCACCGAAAGTGGTAGCCCTTGGTCGGTTCCCGGAGGTTCTCGCCTCACAGTGGTACCTGACAGTCGCGTCCAGGACGGGCCCGACAATCAGCCACCACTGCGAGGTGGCGATGTCCAGCAGCCGACACTGACCTACCACTTCCGTGGATGGGTCTGGACAGCAGAACGCCCGCCCCGCCGGGTGGCGGGACGGGCGTCCGAAGCGCGAGGCGCTTACTTCTTGTTGCGGCGCTGGTGGCGCGTCTTGCGAAGCAGCTTGCGGTGCTTCTTCTTCGACATACGCTTGCGGCGCTTCTTGATGATGGAACCCACGGGACCTACCTCATTCGATAAAAAACGTGCGGAGCGTGCTCACGCACGCCGGCGTCCAGGCCGCGCTGGACGCGACAGACGATCCCCTAGCCTACCGTGCCGGTAGCCCTGCCGTCATCTTCGGTGAGGTACCCTCCCGCAAGCGCGGCCTGCTCCATGAACTGCTCGACCGCCTGCTGCGGGACGCGGAAGGACCGGCCGAAGCGCACCGCGGGCAGCTCGCCGTTGTGGATCCACCGGTACACCGTCATGCGCGAGACCCGGACCAGCTCCGCGACCTCCGCAACCGTGAGGAAGGTGGTGCGCGCGTTCTCAGCCATGTCGTCTCGTCCCTCTCGAAGCATCCAGCGCATCTATCGGCCGGACGCACTCATAACTGTAGGGGCTGATGTGACAGTTGTGAAGTGTGGGAGACGCGCCGATGATGGGGGTGGGGCTAGGCTCACGCGCGGGGCCGCAAGCAGGGCGGACGCGCCCCGAGGTGAGGAGATCGATGGCAAGCCTGCGCGAGGCGCGTGATGCGTTCGGCGAGTGGGTCGACCGCGTCGCGCTCGAGTCGCCGGCCCGCCTCACCCTCGGCGCCTTCGCGCTCACCATCCTCATCTTCACGGGGCTCCTGTCGCTGCCGTGGGCCACCACCGAGGGCCACCGCGCCCCGTTCATCGACGCGCTCTTCACCGCGACCTCGGCCGTGTGCGTGACCGGCCTCACCACCGTCGACACCGGCACCTTCTGGTCGCCCCTCGGCCTCGCCATCATCGGCCTCGGGATCAAGGCCGGCGGCCTCGGGATCATGACGCTGGCGTCGCTCGCCGGCCTTGCCGTGTCACGCCGCCTGGGCCTCACCCAGCGCATCCTCGCCGCGGGCGAGTCCCGCGCCTCCGGCCTTGGCGACCTCGCGTCGCTGCTGCGCACCGTCATCGTCGTCTCGACCACCGTGGAGCTGGTCATCGCGGCGATCCTCATCCCGCGCTTCCTCACGCTCGACTACGGCTGGCCCAAGTCGCTGGGCTACTCGCTGTTCTACGGGGTATCCGCGTTCAACAACGCGGGCTTCTCCCCCGATCCCGTGGGCCTGTACCCGTATGCCGGCGACCTATGGATGCTGGTGCCCATCGCGATGGGCGTCTTCATCGGCGCGCTCGGCTACCCCGTGTACCTCAACCTGCTGCGCGAGCGGAACCCGAGGAAGTGGTCGCTCCACACCAAGCTCACGCTCGTCACGGTCACGGTGCTGGCCTTCATCTCCGCATCGTTCCTCGCGGTGTTCGAGTGGACCAACCCGGACACGCTCGGCGACCACTCCTCCGGCAAGACCATCGGCAACATCTTCTTCCAGTCGATCAACCAGCGCTCGGGCGGCTTCGCGTCCTTCGACATCGGGCTCGCGCGCGAGCAGACGTGGCTGCTCGAGGACGTCCTGATGTTCGTCGGCGGCGGATCCGGGTCGACGGCGGGCGGCATCCGCGTCACCACGCTGGCCGTGCTGGTGCTGGCCGCGTGGGCCGAGGCGCGCGGTCGCCGCGACATCGAGGCGTTCGGCAAGCGCATCGGCACCGAGGTGCTGCGCGTCGCGGTATCCATCACGCTCATGGGCCTCATGGTGGTCATCATCGCGACCGGCATCTTCATGTGGCAGACCGACATCGCCCTCGACCGTGCGCTCTACGAGGTGGTCTCCGCGTACGCGACATGCGGCCTTTCGACCGGCATCACCGGCTCCATCGACGGCGATGCGAAGATGACCTTGATCATCACGATGTACCTGGGACGCGTGGGCTCGCTCACGCTCGCCTCGGCGCTCATGCTCAACCGGCAGCGCCGCGTGATCCGGTACCCGTCAGAAAGGCCGATCATTGGCTAGCAACGACTCGACCGCCGCCGGCGTCATCGTCTTCGGGCTGGGACGCTTCGGTTCCGCGATCGCGGACACGCTCGACAACATGGACGTCGAGGTGCTCGGCGTCGAGCGCGATCCCGCCGTGGTCGAGCGCTGGTCCAAGCGCATCCCCTGCGTCGAGGCCGACGGCACGGATCCGCGCGCGATGGAGCAGATCGGCGCGCAGGACTTCTCCGCGGCCGTCGTGGGCGTCGGCACGTCGCTCGAGGCGTCGGTGCTCATCACCGGCAACCTGGTCGACATCGGCGTCAAGGAGATCTGGGCCAAGGCGACGTCCGTCGAGCACAAGCGCATCCTCGAGCGCATCGGCGCCCACCACGTGGTGCTGCCCGAGGCCGAGGCCGGCGCACGCATCGCCCACTCCGTCGGCGGCAACATGCTCGACTACATCGAGATCGAGGACGGCTTCACCATCGTGAAGATGTCCGCCCCCAAGGAGACCCACCACTTCACGCTCGAGAAGCTGGACCTGCAGGGCTCCTACGGCGTCCACGTCATCGGCGTGAAGCGCGCGGGTGAGGAGTTCGAGTACGCCCGCCCGGACACGGTCGTGGGTCCCGAGGACCTGCTGGTGGTCGCGGGCGAGGGCGAGCTGCTCGAGCGCTTCTCGCAGCGGCCGTAGGGACGATGCGCGCCGGACCGGCGCGTCCGGCCGTCAGCCTTCGAGGACGCCGCGGGTGATCGAGTCGCCCGAGTGCGTCGGGTCGCCGTCGGCCGGCTCGATCGAGATGTCGACGATGGGGAAGCTCGCGACGTCGTAGCCCGGCGGGATCTCGAACTCCCCGTGGTCGCCGGTGAGGAAGCCCACCGACACCATCCCGACCACCTCGGGGTCGATCAGCCACACCTCGAGAGAGCCCGCCTGCGTCGCGACGTAGGTCGTGTCGACCACGAGCACCTCGGAGCCGTCGTCCCGCTGCTCGACGCGGGCGGTGCCCGCTGGGGCCTCGGTCGCGAGGTCCGCGAGGGAGGCCTGCGCGACGAGCACCTCGCTTGGAGCGCCATCGCGGGCGAGCAGCGAGACCCCGAACGCACCGATCGCGACGCCGGCGGCCGCCGCTGCCCCGACCACCCACGGGCGGAACATGTGGTCCGGCTCGCGACGACGCCGCACGCCACGCGCGGACGTGAGCGGCACCGTCCTCGCTGGCGCCGCATCGTCCCCGGCAGCCACCTCGGCCTCGATCGCGGACCAGAGAGCGTCCGGCGCCGCGACGAGGGGCGACGAGGACCCCGCGTCCACCAGCGTCGCCTGGAGCGCACGGAGCGCGTCGACCTCGCGGGCGCAGCGTTCGCACGCCGCGACGTGAGCCGCGTCGGAGGCATCGACCGGATCGCCGAGCGCGATCGCGGCCAGGGTCGCATCGTCACAGTGACGCATCGGCGGCCTCCAATCCTCGTCGCAACGCCACCAGGGAACGCCTCAGGTGGCTCTTGACCGTACCGAGCGGCATCCGCAGCTCGGTCGCGATCTGTTCATGGGTGCGCCCCTCGAAGAACGCGAGCTTCACGATGGTCGACCGCGGCGGCCCGAGGTTCTCGACCTCGCCTCGCACCACGATGCGGTCGGCCTCGTGCGCGAGCGGGTCCGCCGTGGACTCCTCGACGGCCTGGCGCGCCGCGTCGAGGCGGCGGCGGTCCCGCGTGCGCGAGGCGAGCGCGTCGGCGATCACGCGACGCGCGATCCCGACCACCCAGCCGCGCGCCGAGCCGCGGTCGGGATCGAAGCCGGTCCGCGACCTCCACGCCGCGACGTAGATCTGCTGGGTGACGTCCTCGGCCTCGGCCCGGTCGCCGAGCGCGCGCAGAGCCAGGGTGAAGACGAGCGACGAGGACTCCCGGTACAGGCGCTCGAGCGATCCGTCGGCCCCTGCGGCGAACTCGTGGTCGAGCGAGCGGTCGTCGGACGCGCCCTCAGGCTCGACCGCCTCCGCCACCATCGCCGCCCTCACGCTCACCGGGGATCATCCTCGGGGTAGGCCCAGACGAGGACGTTGTCCTCGTAATGTCGCACGTCGGCATCCCAACGTCCACCACACGTCACCAGCACGAGGGCCCTCTCGGCGGCCCCGAACGCCACCGAGAGGTCGACCTCGCGCTTGGACGTCTGCTCGACGCGGTCGACCAGGTAGACGACCGTTCGCCCGTCGTCGAGGCCCACCAGGACGCGGTCGCCGGGGCGCGCCTCGCGCAGGGCTGCGAAGGGGCCCAACCCGACCACGCCATCGTCCACGTGGGCCGCCAGCACGGCGTTCCCGTCCCCGCGCGGACCGCCGCCGGGGTTCCCCGCCGCGCGGAACCATCCGGCCGTCTCCGCGCTGTCCGGGAGCTCCATGCCGCCTTCAGCGTCGAGCCCGACGCCGACCACCGGCATGTCGATACCGAGCCGCTCGACCACGAGCCGCGCCGGCGCGGAGCGCCGCGCCACCACGCGCGCGTCGGCGCGCTGCACCGCCACCGGGCCGACGATGACGGGTGCCGTCACGGCCGCGACCGTGTCGGGCGATGACGCCGAGCCGGGGGTCGGCACCGTGGGCACCGCCGTCCGACCCTCGGCCGGGGCACACGCGGCGAGCAGGGCGGCGAGCACCGCCGCGGTCCCGATGCGGGGGACGCATCCCGTTCGCATGGCGAGCCTCCTGTCGGACAAGGTCGGAGCGGGGCGCGAGGGGGAGCCGCGCCCCGCTCCGGGAGTGGACGTCAGCGGCGGACCAGCACGGCCCGGGTCGCGAACCCGCCTGCGATCAGCACGAGTCCTGCGGCCACCACGACGCCCACCGGGACGCCCGCATCGTCCGCGGCGAGGCCCTGGGTGCCGGCGCTCACCGCGCCGGGCATGTCCGCGTGCGTCGCGACCGTCTGCGCGGCGACCGCAAGGCTGCCGCCCTCGGCCGAGCCCCACGCGTACACGATGGTGTTGACCGCCTCCTCGATGGCCACGTCGGTGGGCCCGAGCACAGGGTCGGTCTCACCCGCGAGGGAGACCGCAGCCTCGTAGGTCCCCACCGGCAGGTCCGCCATGACCTCGTCGGGGTTGGCGAGGCTCTCGAAGACCACGTCGCCGTCGGCCCACACGTCGACCGCGGGGGCGGCTGCGACATGGCGCACCGTCAGGCGGCCCTCGCCCGAGGCGGGCGCGGTGAGGTCGTTGGTGAAGAGCGTCGCCGTCGGGTCGCCTGCCTCGTCGAGGTGCGCCACGGCGGTGTAGCTCATCCCCTCCTCGAGGGGCAGGTCGACGGGTCCGAGCACGGGGTCGGAGTCGTCGGCCGCATCGGCGGCGGTGATCGCGACGGAGTAGGTGCCGGGATCGAGGTCCAGCGGACCCGCGAGGTCGCCCGGCGCGAAGTCGTCGAGCGTGAGGGCGCCGTCCACGTAGACGTCGACGGTGAGGTCCGGGACGCCGTGGAGCACCGAGAGCTCGGCCTTCCCGTCGTCGACGGCGAGCGCCGGAGCAGCGGTACCCGCTGCGAGCAGCGTGCCGGCGGCGATGCCGGCGAGGATCGAGGTGCGCATGTCCATCTCCTTCCATCCGGGCGGCCGCCGGGGTGCGACGCGCCTCTGTCCGGTACTTCCGGGGAAGGGCCGCGCTTGGATGCACCCGCCGGTTGATTTCGCTGTGAGCGAACTGCTCACCCGACACTTCCAACGGAGTTCGGCGCGACACGCCGTGCCAGGGGGACGATGCGCGGCGACACGCCGGCGAACCAGGACAAGGTCCGTTGCGGCTGTCGGAGGGCGGCGGGGGGACGGGGAACGTTCAGTCGAGGTCGCCGGCGGCGATCACGTCGCCGGTGCGTGCCGGGTCCCCGTCCCAGGGCTCGCGGCTGATCTCGATCCGGGCACCCACCGCGCTCGGAAGCCCGGCGGGGAGCGCCACCTCGTGGTGCGCAGAGGTGACCTGACCGAGCGAGACGGGCGGCACCTCGCCGCTGACGAGCCACGCCTCGAGGTACGCATCGGGATACTCGCGGTACACGCCGTCGATGACCAGCACCTGGTCGCCGTCGGAGGTCTCCTCGATCCAGACCTGACCGGCATCGGCACCGGAGCGCGGGTCCTCGAGCGTCGCGGAGGCGATCGCGGCTCGGTCGTCCTGCATGAACGCCTGCCCGAGCGCGACCGCGAGCGCGACCAGCAGGCTCGAGGCGACGATCGCGACACCCATCACCATGGTGCGGCGGCGCTGGGCGCGTGCCGCATCGTCCCTCGCCTGGGCTCGCCAGTCGACCTCGACCGGTGCGCCCGCATCGACGGCGTCGCGGACCTCGTCCCACAGGCCGTCGCGCGGAGGGACCACCGCGCCCGTGACGCGCATGCGCGTCACCGCGCCGACCAGGTCGTTGAGAGAGCGCCAGGCCGTCTTGCACTCGCGGCACTGCGCGATGTGCTCGCGCCCTCCGTCCGCGATGCGGATCCCGAGCGCGCGCGACGCGAGCGACTCGACGGGCACGTGGCCCTCCCCGGGCCTCGGGCCCGTCCAGAGCGCGAGCAACGAGTCGCGCAGGAGCACCTCGAGATCGTCCTCGGGCATCTCGAGGCAGCGCGCGAGCTCGAACCGCGGCTCGCCCTCGACCAGCGCGCGCTGGAGCACGATGCGACGGTCCTCCTCGAGCCCGTCGAGAGCCGCGGCGATGAGGATGCGGTCCGCCTCGGCGAGCACCGCGGAGGCGTCGGTGACGGCCTCCCCGTCCGTGGGCGCATCGTCCAGGGCCACGAGCTTGGCGCGCACGCGCCGCTCGAGGTCGCCCGTGATCCGGTCCGCGGCCTCGTGCAGGAGCTCGCGCGAGTCGAGCGCGCCGGACGCGGCGGCGGACGCGAAGACGCGGCGGACGATGTCCTCGGCCTCCTCGACGGAGCCGAGCGAGCGCAGCGCGAGGGTGTGAACCAGCGCGCCGGACTCCCGGTACGCGTCCTCGACCTCAGGCTCACACATGCGCAACCCCCTGTTCCACGGCAGTGTGCCACGCACCTCCCGGGACCCGACACCCCCACCGGCATAGCGAGGGCGCCGCGGCAACCGCGGCGCCCTCAGCCTCGACCTTCACCGGTTCAGACCGTCGCGACGACCTCCACCACGGAGCCCGGCGCGGCGTACGGGACGAGCGACCCCTCAACGGCCTCTCCGTCCACGGTGAGCGACGCGCCCTTGCCACCCGAGTTGGTCACCTTGATGACGTAGGTCGCGCCGCGGATCACGCGGCGGACCGTGTACTCGGAGACCTCGGCGCCGATGCACGGGTCGACCACCAGGCCGTCGTAGTCGGCGCGCACGCCCAGCAGGTACTGGGAGACGGTCACGAAGTTCCACGACGCGGTGCCCGTGAGCCACGAGTTCTTGGCCTCGCCGTGACGGATCGCGTCCTTGCCGGCGATCATCTGCGCGTAGACGTAGGGCTCGAGGCGGTGCACCTCGGAGATCTCCTCGCGGTACGCGGGCGTGATGCGCTTGTAGTGGTCCCACGCCTGCTCGGAGCGGCCCACCACGGTCTCCGCGATGATGACCCACGGGTTGTTGTGGCAGAAGATGCCCGCGTTCTCCTTGTAGCCCGGCGGGTAGGACGTGACCTCGCCCAGCTCGACGTGATACTCGGTGTAGGCCGGGTTGAGCAGCACGATGCCGTGGTCGGTACCCAGGCGCTCCTCGACCGCATCGAGGGCCTTGGCCGCGAGGCCCTCCTCGACGCCGATGCCGCCCATGATGCAGAAGCCCTGCGGCTCGATCCAGATCTGGCCCTCGGGGTTCTCGGCGGAGCCGACCTTGTTGCCGAAGTAGTCGTAGGCGCGCAGGAACCACTCGCCGTCCCAGCCGTGCTCGATGACGGCGGCCTTCATCTCCTCGATGGCCTTCTCCGCGCGGTCCGCCTCGGCATCGTCCCCACGACGGCGCGCGAGCGCCGCATAGTCCGGCCCGATCGCCGCGAACATGCCGGCGATGAAGATCGACTCCGCGACGCCGCCGGTGCGGTTGCCGGTGGTCTGGAAGGACTCGCCGGGCTCGGTGGAGAAGCAGTTGAGGTTGAGGCAGTCGTTCCAGTCGGCGCGGCCGATGAGCGGGAGACCGTGCGGGCCGCGGTTGTTGAGCGGGTGGTCGAACGAGCGCTTGAGGTGCTCCATGAGGGAGGCGGCCTTGGACTCGTCGTTGTCGAACGGCACCGCCTCGTCGAGGATCGCGAAGTCGCCGGTCTCCTTGATGTAGGCGGCGACGCCGAGGATCAGCCACAGCGGGTCGTCGTTGAAGCCCGAGCCCAGCGTGTGGTTCCCGCGCTTGGTGAGCGGCTGGTACTGGTGGTACGCGCTGCCGTCCTCGAACTGCGTCGAGGCGATGTCGATGATGCGCTCACGGGCGCGCTCGGGGACCAGGTGGACGAAGCCGAGCAGGTCCTGCGACGAGTCGCGGAAGCCCATGCCGCGGCCCATGCCGGTCTCGAAGAACGAGGCCGAGCGGGACATGTTGTAGGTCACCATGCACTGGTACTGGTTCCAGATGTTGACCATGCGGTCGAGCTTCTCGTGGCCCGACTCGACGGTGTACGAGCCCAGCAGGCCGTCCCAGTAGGCGTTGAGCTTCTCGAACTCGGCGAGCGTCTGCTCATCGGTGGCGAACCTCTCGAGCAGCTCGCGCGCGCCGTCCTTGCGGATGACGCCGGGCGCCTCCCACTTGTCGTCGCGCGGGTTCTCGAGGTAGCCGAGCACGAACGTGAAGGCCTTGGACTCGCCGGGCTCGAGGCTGACCTCGAGCTGGTGCGAGGCGATGGGGTACCAGCCGGAGGCGACGGAGTTGCCGGCCTTGCCCGCGTGCGGGACGGCGGCCTCGTCGAAGCCGTTGCCGAAGCCGAGGAAGGTGTCGCGGTCGGTGTCGAAGCCCGCGATCTCCGCGTTCACGCCGTAGACGGCGTAGTGGTCGCGACGCTCGCGGTACTCGGTCTTGTGATAGATCGCGCCGTCGACCACCTCGACCTCGCCGATCGAGAGGTTGCGCTGGTAGTTGGTCTGGTCGTCCTCGGCGTTCCAGAGGTTGAACTCGAGGAAGCTGAAGAGCGAGAAGCTCTTGGGGGCGCCCGAGGTGTTGGTCAGCTCGACGCGGTGGATCTCCGCGTTGACGTCGACGGGGACGAAGAGCAGGACGCTCGCCTCGAGGCCGTTGCGGGAGCCGGTGATGCGCGTGTAGCCCATGCCGTGGCGGGTCTCGAACGAGTCGAGCTCGGTCTTGTAGGGACGGAAGCCGGGGCTCCACACGTCGCCGCCATCGTTGATGGAGAAGTAGCGGCCGCCGTCGTCCACCGGCACGTTGTTGTAGCGGTAGCGCGTGAGGCGGCGCAGCTTCGCGTCGCGGTAGAACGAGTAGCCGCCGCCGGTGTGCGACACCAGCCCGAAGAAGTCCTGGGCACCCAGGTAGTTGATCCACGGGTACGGCGTGTGGGGCGTCGTGATGACGTACTCGCGCGCTTCGTCGTCGAAGTGGCCGAACTGCATGGGTGGTGCCTTTCGTCTGGCTGCGTTGCCGTGAGAGCGCTCTCTCGGGCGTGTTGCCCCCACTGTAATCGAAACGATTCGTGCGTTGCGACCCCTGAAAGTCCCGGGGTCGCGAGGGCGGCTCACCGGAACGCGCCAAGAGGTCTCCGATCGCGCTGGGAGGTGCTCGGTGCCCGAATCTGCCGGATTCGGGCACTGAGCACCTCCCCCGACGCCCGGCGGCAGGTCCGTCTTGCTCGCGAGCGCCGCGCCGACCCCATCGCTCCTGGTGCCCGAGGTCCCCGACCGCTAGATTCGCGGCATGCCCTGCCCACCGACGCCGCGCCCGAGGCGCGGACGCGCGGACCGCACGGCGCATCGTCCCTGGCCAGATCGGGGCGCGAGCGCGCCCGCGCTACCTACGGAAGGCGAGTGACATGGGCCTCGAGACCGTGACCGTCGGATACATGCTGCTGGGACTGGGAGGCCTCGCGCTGGTCTTCGCGATCATCTCCGCGGTGGTCGGCGACATCTTCGACGTCGCGCTCGACATCCTCCCCGACGGCGCCCTGAGCTCGACCACCACAGCGGCCACCGTCGCCGGCTTCGGTTTTGCGGGCGCGGCGGCGACCTTCGGGATGGACGACCCGAGCCTGGGCGTGGTCATCGCGATCGGCCTCGCGGGCGCGGTGGCCGGCTGGCTCCTCGCCTTCGGCGCGCACCGCGTGTTCATGAGCCAGCAGCAGGAGGACGGCGCGACGGATCTGAACGCCATGGTGGGCCGCATCGTCACCGTCATCGAGGCGCCGCCGGCGCCGGGCGGGCTGGGCACCGCGCTGGTGCCGTTCCTGGGTCAGAACCGCCGCATGAGCTTCCGCTCCGACGAGCCGCTGAAGGCGGGCGACGACGTGGTCGTCGACGCCGTTCTCGCGAGCAACCAGATCAAGGTCTCCCGGCACTCCGCCTAGGGACCTCGTACACACAAGGGGGCAGTACATGTTCAACCTCGACGGCAGCGCGATCACCCTGATCGCCATCGCCGCCAGCGTGGTGGCCGCGATCGTGGTGGTGTGGGCCATCGCGTCGCGCTACAAGGTCTCGGACCCGGACGAGGCGTTCGTGGTCTCGGGCTCGAAGTCGAAGACCCAGGTACCCATCCGCAAGGCCGACGGCACCGTCGCCTACGAGACGCGCCCCGTGCCGTCAAAGGTGGTCCTGGGCGGTGGCGGCGTCTTCGTGGTGCCGTTCACGCAGCGCTACAACAAGGTGTCGCTCGAGACCCGCCAGATCGCGTGGCGGGTCCAGGACTCCCCCTCGAACCAGAACATCCTGGTCAACCTCGAGGGCGTCGCGAACGTGAAGATCGGCGGCGACGAGGCCTCGGTCCGCGCCGCGATCGAGCGCTTCAACGTGAACCCCCTCAACATCGAGGCGTTCGTCCAGCAGAACATCGAGGGCGACATGCGCGCCATCGTGGGCACCATGTCCGTCGAGGACATCAACTCCGACCGCGAGACGCTCAAGGACCGCGTCATGAAGGTCACCGGCGAGGCGTGCTCCGAGTGGGGCCTGGTGCTCGAGGGGCTGAACATCCAGTCCGTCACCACGCCGTCCGGCTACATCCAGGACCTGGGACGTCGTCAGGCCGCCATCGCGCGCCGCGATGCGGAGATCGCCGAGGCCGAGGCCCGCCGCGAATCCGAGCAGAAGCGCGCCGCCGCCGAGCAGCAGATCGCCGAGGCGAACCGCACGCTCGCGCTCCGCATGGCCGAGATCCAGCAGGACACCGACACCGCCGAGGCGAACGCCAAGGCCGCCGGCCCCATCGCCGAGGCGCAGCGCAACGTCGAGATCTACGAGCAGGAGCGCCTGGCCGAGGCCAAGCGTGCCGAGGTCACCGAGATGCGCCTCGAGTCGGAGGTTCGCAAGCCCGCGGACGCCGGCGCGTACGCGATGAAGGTCGAGGCCGAGGCCGCACGTGAGGCCGCGATCTCCAAGGCCAAGGGCGCCGCCGAGGCGACCCGCCAGGCCGGTGAGTCCGAGGCTGCCGCGAACCAGGCGCGCGGTCTGTCCGACGCCGCCGTGTTCGAGGCGCGAGGCAAGGCCGAGGCCGCGGCCGACGAGGCACGCGGTTCCGCCGCGGCCCGCGTGGTCGAGGCCCAGGGTCTGGCCGAGGCCTCCTCCGTCAAGGCGAAGGGTGAGGCCGAGGCCTCCGCGATCGCCGCGAAGGGCAAGGCCGAGGCCGAGGGCATCGAGGCCAAGAAGACGGCCTACGAGAACATGCCGCAGGTCGGCATCCTCGAGATCGCGCTCGACGGCATGCCCGCGATCGTGGGCGAGATGGGCAAGGCCATGGCCTCGATCGACAGCCTCACGGTCGTGTCGACCGAGGGCGCCTCGGCGGTCACGCGCCAGGCGGCCAACCTGTTCACCGAGACCGAGGAGGTCATGACCTCCGTCACCGGCTTCGGCATCAGCGACCTCATCAAGGGCGCCGTGGGCGGCGCGGCCGCCGGACGGGCCGCCGTCGAGGCGGGGCACGATGCACGGGGTCAGGCCGATCCTGACCTCCCGGGCGTCACGCACGTCTGAGCAGCAGCTCGCAGCGACGGCCCCCGCGGATCCTCCCGCGGGGGCCGTCGCACGTTTCCGGCGCGACGGCGCCTGACCCTGGTGCGCGCGCATCGTCCCCGCTACGTTGCCGTCATGCGCTATCTGCCGTTCCTGCTGTACATCGCGATGACGGTGTACGCGCTCGCGGACATCGTCCAGCAGCCCTCGGACAACCCGCGGAACCTGCCCAAGGCCGTGTGGATCCTCATCGTGCTGCTGGTGCCGTGGGTCGGGTCGGGTGCGTGGATCCTGCTCAAGCTGCTCGGCGGCCCCGGGCAGCGGCAGATGCCTCCGGCGCCGCTCGCGCCGGACGACGACCCCGCCTACCGCGTGTGGCTCAACGAGCAGGAGCGCCGCCGGCGCGGCCAGTTCGGCGGCTGAACGCAGGTCTCGCCTGCGCCCTGCGAGGTGCTGAGTGCTCGCATCCGCGCGATTCGAGCACTCAGCACCTCGCAGGACGTCGGGGCGGGCGCTAGGTTGGGCACCATGCTTCTCTCGGACAGGGACATCCGCGCTGAGATCGCTTCGGGCAGGGTCGCTCTCGACCCCTGGGACCCCGAGATGGTCCAGCCCTCCTCGATCGATGTGCGCCTCGACCGCTTCTTCCGCGTGTTCGACAACCACAAGTACGCCGCGATCGACCCGGCGGCGGAGCAGCCCGAGCTCACGCGCCTGGTGGACATCGCCGACGGGCCGTTCGTGCTGCACCCGGGCGAGTTCGTGCTCGGGTCCACCTATGAGTCGGTGACGCTGCCGGACGACATCGCCGCGCGTCTCGAGGGCAAGTCCTCGCTGGGCCGCCTGGGTCTGCTCACGCACTCGACCGCGGGCTTCATCGATCCCGGCTTCGAGGGCAACGTCACGCTCGAGCTGTCGAACACCGCGACGCTGCCCATCAACCTGTGGCCGGGCATGAAGATCGGCCAGCTGTGCTTCTTCCGCCTGTCCTCCCCCGCGGAGCACCCGTACGGCTCGGAGCGGTACGGCTCGCGCTACCGCGGCCAGCGCGGCCCCACCGCGTCGCTCAGCTGGAAGAGCTTCCACCGCATCGACGTGTAGCGCGGCGCGTCAGGTCACGATGCGGTCACGAACGGCCTGATCCGCACGGCCCGGCGTCATCACGGCGACCGCGTTCCCTCTCACCACAGAACAGCGTGGCACTCCATGCCACACGTCTGAGGGGGAATGCATGACCACCGAGAACACGACCTCACCGGCCGCGGGTTGGTACCCGGACCCGAGCGATGCCTCGCGCCGGCGGTGGTGGGACGGCGCCGCGTGGACCGAGCAGGTCGCTCCCGCCGAGGCCGAGCCGTTCGCAACCCCCGGGACCGACCCGTTCGCGCAGCCCGAGCCCGCGCGCCGCAACCTGGGGAAGATCATCGGAAGCGCTGTCGCGGCGCTGGTGGTGGGCTACCTGGTCTACTCGGGCGTGGTCGCCGCGATCGAGGGTGCGACCGGCAGCGGTGACGCGGGAGCGGCGACCGGGTCCGAGGGCGGCCAGACGCTCGAGGCGCCGGTCTCGACGACCTGGACGGCGATGCCCATCCTGGACGGAGGCGGCAGCGTGGCGTACGACCCGTCGTGGCAGGACATCTCCGATGTCATCGGCGCCGACCTGATCGAGTCTCAGGCGGCGGACCAGATGGGCGGCGAGCTCTTCGTGGACGGTGCGTGGCTGGTCTCGGGCGACCTGGTGAACGGCGGCGTCTCGGCCGTGGCCATCAGCGTGCCCGACGTCGGCGGACCCAGTTCCGCCCGGCTCGAGGCTCTGGCCTTCGTGTCGAACGCGACGGCAGGCGTGGAGGACGTCGAGATCACGGCGCAGCGCGCTGTCACGACCACACGTGGGCTCGGCGGCTACATCATCGAGTTCGGCTTCCCCATGTACGGACTTCAGATCCAGAACACCGTCGGAGTCATCGTCGACGGCCGCAGCCAGGTGCTCATCTACACGAACGGAAGCGACACCCTGGGATCGGGTGTCGACACTCTCGAGTCGCTGCTGAACTCGGTCGAGGTCGGCTGACGGCGACCTGCGGTGCGCGCGCTATCCTGGCCGGACACGACAGGGGAGCGCTTCCCGGGGACAACCCGGGGCCAGGGCGCTGAGAGTGCGGAACGCCGCAGACCCTCGAACCTGATCCGGCTCGCACCGGCGTAGGGAGTCGAGTCTCGTCCCCTCCTATTCCGGGAGGAAAACATGCGCGTCACGCGCACCGCGGCCGTCACGGCCGCAGCCATCTCCACGTTGACCCTCGCGGCCTGCTCCACGGCCGCAGACCCCGAGGCCTCGTCCAGCGGGGACGATGCCGCGACGGCCGCGCCGACCACCGCATCGTCCGCCGACGTCGGCGGCACCGTCCGGCTGGTCACGCACGACAGCTTCGCGGTGCCGGACGATGTGCTGGCCGCCTTCGAGGCCGAGTCCGGCATCGACGTCGAGCTGGTGCAGCCCGGCGACGCGGGCACGCTGGTCAACCAGCTGGTGCTGACCAAGGACGCCCCGCTGGGCGACGTGGTCTACGGCATCGACAACACGTTCGCGTCGCGTGCGGTCGACAACGGCGTGCTCGCGCCGTACGCGGCCACCGCCCCCGCGGCCGCCGATGCCGCCGCCTACGCCGTCCCCGGCGCGGAGGACCTCCTCACCGCGGTCGACTACTCGGACGTGTGCCTCAACTACGACCTCGCGGCCTTCCCGGACGGCGCCCCGACGCTCGAGGAGCTCACCGACTCCGCGTACTCCGGCATGGTCTCGGTCACCAACCCCGCGACCTCCTCCCCCGGGCTCGCGTTCATGCTCGCGACCGAGGCGGCGCTGGGCGACGGCTGGCTCGACTGGTGGGAGGCGATGCGGGCGAACGACGTCCGCGTCACGGCATCGTGGTCCGACACCTACTACACGGACTTCTCGGCGCCCAACTACGGCGGCGACTACCCCATCGTGCTCAGCTACGCCTCCTCCCCGCCCTACGAGGTGATCGACGGCGAGCCCACCACCGCCGCCATGCTCGACACCTGCTTCCGCCAGGTCGAGTACGCGGGTGTCCTCGAGGGTGCGGAGAACCCCGCGGGCGCGCAGGCCGTGGTCGACTGGCTGCTCTCCGACGCCTTCCAGGAGACGCTTCCGGAGTACATGTACGTCTACCCCGTGTCCTCCTCTGCCGAGGTGCCCGCCGACTGGGCGGAGTTCGCGCCCCTCGCGACCGACCCGTACACCGTCGACCCGGCGGACATCGACGCGCACCGCGATGAGTGGATCGCCGACTGGACCGCCACGGTCCTCGACTGATCTGAGAAGCACCCGATGAAGCCCTGGCCCGCGAGCGCCCGCCTCTGGTGGGCGCTCGCGGCGCTGCCGGTCGGCTTCCTCGGGCTGTTCTTCCTGTGGCCCGCGGGCACCGTCATCGTGCGGGGGCTCCTGGGTGAGGACGGGGTCGGTGGCGGGGACCTCGCCGGCGCGTTGGAGGTGCTCTCCCGGTCGCGGACGCTCCACGCGATCGGCACCACCGTGGTGCTCGCGGCGCTCGGCACGCTGGGCTCGCTGCTGCTGGGGGTCCCTGCCGCGTGGGCGCTGTCGCGCTTCCGGTGGCGCGGCGCCCGGACCGTGCGCGCCGTGGTGACCGTGCCGTTCGTGCTCCCGACCATCGTGGTCGCGGCGGCCTTCCAGGCGCTGTTCGCACGCTCGGGGCTCCTCGGCTCCCTGGGGCTGGACCAGTCCATGGCGGCGATCGTGCTCGCGCTCGTGTTCTTCAACATCTCGGTGGTGGTGCGCATCGTCGGCGGGGCGTGGGAGTCGCTGTCGCCGCGCATGGCCGATGCGGCGCGCACCCTCGGGGCCTCGCCGTTCCGTGCGTTCGTGCGGGTGACGATGCCCGCGCTCCGCCCCGCGATCGCGAGCGCCGCGGCGGTGGTGATGCTGTTCTGCTCGACCTCCTTCGCCCTGGTGCTGGTGCTCGGCGGCTCGCGCATCCGCACCGTCGAGACGGAGATCTACCTGCAGGTCAACCAGTTCCTCGACCTGCGCGCCGCCGCCGTGCTCGCGCTGGTCCAGGTGGTGTTCGTCGGCATCGCGCTCTGGGTGAGCGCGCGTGCGCGCGCGCCCCGGCCACCGGCGGGCGTCGAGGAGGCCCGCGCGCCGCGCCGCCGCGAGCGCCTGGGGATCGCCCTCGCGCTCACCCCCACGCTCGTGCTGATCACCCTGCCCGCGATCGCCCTGGTCGAGCGGTCGTTGCGCACCTCCGACGGCTACGGCCTCGACCACTACCGGCACCTGTTCGGCGAGCCGCCGGCACGCTCGACGCTGTCGGCACCGCTGTGGCAGGCGGCCGTGACCTCCCTCCTGACGGCCCTGGTCGCGACGGCGATGGCGGCCGCCGTGGGCATCGTGACCGCGCAGCTGGTGGCGCGGCGCTCCCGGCGGGCCTCGGTGCTCGAGTCGCTGGTGATGCTGCCGCTCGGGGTCTCCGCCGTGGTGGTGGGCCTGGGGCTCCTGCTCACGCTCAACCGCTCCGTGCTCGGCGTGGACCTGCGCGCCTCATGGTGGCTGGTCCCCATCGCGCAGGCCGTGGTCGCCCTGCCGCTCATGGTGCGCGCCCTGGTTCCCGCGGCGCGCGCGATCGACCCGCGCCTGCGGGCCGCCGCCGCGACCCTGGGCGCCTCGCCATGGCGCGTGCTGTGGCGCGTGGACGCCCCGCTGCTGCGGTCCGCGACGGCCGCCTCCATCGCGTTCGCCTTCGCGATCTCCATGGGCGAGTTCGGCGCCACCGCCTTCGTCGCGCGCCCCGACCGCCCGACCCTGCCGACCGCGATCGCGCGCCTGCTGAGCCGCCCCGGCATCGACAATGTGGGCATGGCCTTCGCCGCATCGGTCCTGCTCGCCGCCCTCACGGCCGCCGTCATGCTCGCCTCCGAACGGCTGCGCACCACCGTGGGAGCCGAGCTGTGAGCGGGCTCGCCGTCCGCGACCTGCGCGTCACGTACCCCGGCAGGCCGCCCGTCGAGGCGGTGCGGGGCGTCTCGCTCGAGATCGAGCGTGGCGAGACGGTCGCGCTCCTGGGACCCTCGGGCTGCGGGAAGTCCTCGCTCCTCTCCGCGGTGGTGGGCATCGTCGAGCCCTCCGCAGGGACCGTGCGCTGGGACGGCGAGGACCTCGCGCACGTGCCCGTGCATCGGCGCAGCTTCGGGCTGGTGTTCCAGGACGGTCAGCTGTTCCCGCATCTGACCGTGGGCGCCAACATCGCGTTCGGGCTCGAGATGGCGGGCGTGGCACGCGCGGCCCGTGCCGCGCGAGTCGACGAGCTGCTCGAGCTGGTGGGGCTCTCGGGGCTCGGAGCCCGCGCGGTGACCGAGCTCAGCGGCGGTCAGCGGCAGCGCGTCGCGCTCGCCCGGTCCCTCGCTCCGCGGCCCCGGCTGCTCGCGCTCGACGAGCCGCTGTCCTCGCTCGACGCGGACCTCCGCTCGCGCCTGGCCGTCGAGGTGCGCGACATCCTGCGCGCGTCAGGCACCACGGGGCTGGTGGTGACGCACGATGCCGCGGAGGCGTCGGTGATGGCGGACCGCGTGCTGCGCATGGAGGACGGGCTGCTCGTCTAGCGGCGTCCCGCTGACACATGGGCGCACGCACACGCTCGTGTGCGAGCACCGGTGTGTCAGCCGGGAGCCAAGCGCGGGAGAATCGACCTCATGTCCCTCTCCGAGCTCGATCACCCCGTCTTCCACGCGCTGTCCGGAGCGCATCGTCACCTCGCCATCCGCCAGGGCGAGGCGGCACGCTTCCGCCCGACCGTCGCATCGTTCGCCGCGGTGCCGCCGGCGCCCACGGCGCAGGACTGGAGCGACCTCGCGGCCGTCGCCGGCGACGATGAGATGATCCTGTTCGGCGTCCCGCAGGAGGTCCCCGGCGGCTGGGAGGAGACCGAGCGGTTCGAGGTGGTGCAGATGACCGCACCCGAGGGCTTCGGGCGACCGGCGGACGATGACGTGATCAGGCTGAGCATCGACGACGCCCAGGAGATGCTCGAGATCGTGGCCGAGGCGCAGCCGGGACCGTTCTTCCCCGAGACGCCGCTCATGGGCGCCTATTACGGGATCCGCGAGGAGGGCCGGCTGGTCGCGCTGGCCGGCGAACGCCTCACCACGCCGTCCTGGACCGAGATCAGCGCGGTCTGCACGCGCGACACCCACCGCGGGCGGGGTCTCGCGACCCGGCTCATGGCCGTGGTCGCGCACGGGATCCGCGAGCAGGGCCGGCGGCCGTTCCTCCACACGGGGGCCGGCAACGCGACCGCCATCCGGCTCTACGAGCACCTGGGCTTCGAGCGCCGCGACGGCGGCAACGTGGTGCAGTTCGTGCGCGTCGCGCGCTGACCCCGCCCCGCCCCGCCCCCGGGCAAGCGCTTACCCCGACGCATCGTGCACGTTCTTGCGGCGGAACGTGCAGCGAGCGTCGGGGTAAACGCTTGCGCCCCGGAAGGGGCTGAGGATGGCGGTGGCGGTTACTCGCCGCCCTCGCTCAGCGTGACCTCGATGGGCGTGAAGTCCTCACCCATGACGTCCACGCCCTCGGCCTTGAGCTCCTCGAGCGCCGCGTCCACGTACTCGTTGGAGTACGCGGTCTCCGGCGGGTCGGCCGTGATGATGGTCGCGCCCTCGGGGTTGACCGTCTCGAGCGCGAGGCTCACCGTCTGCTCCCACTGGTCCTCGTTGATGTGACCCACGCCCGCGGTGGACGGGAAGATCAGCTTGTTGACCTCGTTGGTCATCCACAGCTGGTGCGAGGTGCCGAGCGTGGAGCCCGCCGCCGTCACGATGTCCGCCGCCGCCTCCGGGTTGTCCTTCGCGTAGATGCAGCCCTCGATGGTGCCCTTGATGAACTTGGTGGTGGTGGCCGCGTAGTCCTCGTCGGACGCGAGACGCTCGGAGTCCGCCCAGATGGCGTCCTGGAGCATCGCGGTGCCCTCCTCGTTCCAGTCGATGACCACCAGGTCCTCCGGCGTGTAGAGCTCGCCGGTCTCCGGGTTCACGGTCTCGAGGACCTGGGCGTACTCGTTGTACGTCATGGCCTGCGCCGCGTCGATGTCGCCCGCGATGAAGGCGTTCATGTCGAAGGCCTGCTGGACCGTCGCGCCGCCCGGGAGGTCCGCGAGCGTGACGCCGTTGGCCTGCATGCCGGCGATGAGCTCCCACTCGTTGCCGTAGCCCCACGAGCCGACCGCCTTGCCCGCGAGGTCCGCAGCGGACGTGATGCCCGAGTCCGCGAACGCGACCTGCGTGGTGCCCGAACGCTCGAAGATCTGCGCGACGTCGGTGACCTTCGCACCCTGCTCGATCGCGCCGAGCACCTTGGGCACCCAGGAGATCGCGAAGTCGGCGCCGCCCGACGTGAGGACGTCGATGGGCACGATGTCCACCGCGCCCGGAAGGATCGTCACGTCGAGGCCCTCGTCCTCGTAGTAGCCCTGATCGGCCGCCGCGTAGTAGCAGGCGAACTGCGCCTGCGTGAGCCACTGGAGCTGCACCGAGACCGGCGTGAGCTCGGCGGGCGCCTCCGCGCCCGTGGTCGCGTCGCCGCCGGTGGCCGCCGGCTCCGCCTCATCCGATGAACAGCCGGTGAGCGTGAGCGCGCCGAGCGCCGCCGCCGTGAACGCGGCCGCGCGCGCGCCGCGAGTTGCGATGAATGCCATCTGTCCGTACCCCTCGTTCTCCCTGTGATGCCTTGCTGACCTGCTCGACCGCCCGCCGGCGGACGCCTATGACCCCCCGCGACGGCGTAGCGCCCAGGCCTCGATGCCTGCCGTCACGCCGTAGAAGAGCGCGCCGAGCAGCACGGCACCGAGCACATAGGCCCAGGCACCCGTGTAGTTGCTGCCCGCCGCTGCGGAGGTGATCGCCTTGCCCAGACCGTTCGCCGGGCCACCGAAGTACTCCGCGATGAGCGCCGAGATGACCGCGAGCGACGAGCCGATCTTGAGACCGTTGAGGACGTAGGGCACGGCTCCAGGGAGGAGGAGCAGGCGGTTGGCCTGCTCGGCCGTCGCGGCATAGGACCGCATGAGGTCACGATGCACGGGCTCCACCTGGCGAAGCCCGTTCAGCGTGTTGAGGTACATGGGGACGAAGACGGCGATGGCCGCGATGATCTGGCGGCCGGTGTGCGCGGCGGCGCCGAACATCGCGTAGAACACCGGCGCGAGCGCCACGATGGGGATGACCGCGAGTGCCGCGACCAGCGGGGCGAGCATCTGGGACATCACGCGCAACGCGTTGGCGAAGATCGCGACGATGATGCCCGTGAGCGCCCCCATCACGAGCCCGATGAGCGCGTTGAGCCCCGTCACCTTCGCCGCGTCGACGATGTGCGAGAAGGACTCGGTGAACGCGCCCGCGATGTCCGACGGGGACGGCACCAGGAACGGCTTGACCTCGAACGCGACCACCAGGAGCTGCCACAGCGCGATCGCGACGACGCCCAGCGCCACCGGGGCGAGCATCGTGCGTGCCGTGGTCGCGCCCCTCATCGGTTCTCGACCCCCCGCGGACCGTCGGCGACGCCGCCGTGCAGCGCGGAGCGCACCGCGGTGACGCCCTCGTAGAACGCCGCGTCCTCGCGCAGCTCCTCGTCGCGCGAGGAGAAGCTGAGGTCGATGATGTCCGTGATGCGGCCAGGCCGCGGCGACATCACCACCACGCGGTCCGAGAGGAACACCGCCTCCGGGATCGAGTGGGTCACGAAGATCACGGCGGCGCCGGTCTCCTGGCACAGCGCGACCAGCTCGTTCTGCATGTGCTCGCGCGTCATCTCGTCGAGCGCCCCGAAGGGTTCGTCCATGAGGAGCAGCCGGGGCCGCTCCGCCATGGACCGCGCGATCGCGACGCGCTGCTTCATGCCGCCCGAGAGCTGGTCGGGGTGGTGATCCGCGAAGTCCTCGAGGCCGATCAGCGCGAGCAGCTCGTCCGAGCGCTCCTTGCGGGCGCGGGCCTCCACGCCGTGGATCTCGAGCGGAAGCTCGATGTTCGCGCGGACGGTCCGCCACGGGAGCAGGCCGGCCTGCTGGAAGGCGATGCCGTAGTCCTGATCCTTGCGCGCCTGCTCGACGCTCTTGCCGAACACGCTGATCTCGCCGCCGGTGACCCCGTCGAGGTCCGCGACGAGGCGCATGAGCGTGCTCTTGCCGCATCCCGAGGGCCCGATCAGCGACACGAACTCGCCGGCGGCGACCTCGAGGCTGACGTCGGACAACGCGTGGACCTCCCCGCCCTTGCGGGTGCGGAAGACCTTGTCGACGCCCGAGATGGTGACGGCGGCGCGGGTGGCGCTCATGCGGGGACCTCTCCTCTCCTGAACCGCCCGAGACCGCGCCCGAGCAGCGCGACGAGCCCCGCGGACAGCAGCCCGATGAGCACGGCGCCGAAGATCGGGGCCCAGGTCTTGGCGGGGTCGCCGCTCGCGGTGGCGGCGAACTCGATGATCATGCGGCCGATGCCGCCGCCCAGGCCGATGCTGACCTCCGCCACCACGGTGCCGACCACGGCGTTCGCGGCGGCCAGCTTGAGCGCCGGCATGAGGTACGGGACCGAGGCGGGCAGGCGCAGCCGGACGAGCGTGGTCCACCAGCCCGCGGCATAGGCGTGGAACAGGTCGGTGTCGGCCTGCGGCGGCGACTTGAGCCCGCGCAGGGCGCTGATCGCGACGGGGAAGAACGCGAGGTAGGAGGCGATCACCGCGACGGACATCCAGTTCTCCCACTGGAAGGAGCCCATGTGGATGTTGGTCCCCCAGCGCTTGACCAGCGGCGCGATCGCGATGAGCGGCACGGTCTGGCTCAGCACCACCCACGGGAGCACCGCGCTCTCCGCGGTCAGCCACCGCTGCATCAGCAGCGCGAGCAGCATCCCCGAGACGACGCCGAGCACCCACCCGAGCGCCGCGATGCCCAGCGAGAAGGCCGCGGCCTGCAGCACCGCCCACCACAGCGCATCGGCGCCGGCGGCACGGGTGACCGGCTCGAACAGCCGCGTCACCATGTCCCAGATGTGCGGCATCGCGATGTCGGTGGTGCGGGGCAGCACGGTGACGCTGCCGACCGTCACGCCGTCCTCCGGCGCGAGCGCCTTGTAGAGCTCCCAGAGCGCCGCGATGCCCAGGACGCCGACGACGCCCCAGACGATCGCCTGCGCCCTGGCCGTCCGCATCGTCCGCCTCACACCTTCGCCGTGATCGCGTCCGTCAGCGCGGGGATGACAGTCTCGCCGTAGACGCGGAGCGTCTCCTCCTTGTTGTCGTGCTGGAGGTAGCCGGCGAACTGGGTGGCGCCCGCGTCACGGAGCTGCTCGAGCTTCGCGATGTGGTCCTCCGCGGTGCCGAGCACGCAGAAGCGGTCGACGATCTCGTCGGGCACGAACTCGGTGTGCGAGTTCCCCGCCCGGCCGTGCTCGTTGTAGTCGTAGCCCTGGCGGCCCTTGATGTAGTCCGACAGCGCCTGCGGGATCGCGCCCGAGTCGCCGTAGCGCTCGACGATGTCCGCGACGTGGTTGCCCACCATCCCGCCGAACCAGCGGCACTGCTCGCGCATGTGCTCCCAGTCCTCGCCGATGTACATGGGCGCCGAGACGCAGAAGGTGAGGCTCTCGGGGTCGCGGCCGACCCCTTCCGCCGCCGCCTTGACCGAGTCGATCATCCAGCGCGCGATGTCCACGTCCGCGCACTGGAGGATGAAGCCGTCGCCCACCTCGCCCGCGGCCTTGAGCGCGAGCGGGCCGTAGGCCGCGACCCACACCTCGAGCGAGGAGGTGCGCGCCCACGGGAACTGGAGCTGCGCGCCCTTGTACTCGACGGAGCGGCAGTTCGCGAGCTCGCGGATCACGTGGATCGACTCGCGCATCTCACGCACCGTCACGGGCTTGCCGTTGGTGACACGCACCGCGGAGTCGCCGCGCCCCATGCCGCACACCGTGCGGTTGCCGTACATCTCGTTGAGCGTCGCGAACACCGAGGCCGTGACGGTCCAGTCGCGGGTCGCGGGGTTGGTGACGAAGGGGCCGACCTTGATGCGGTCGGTCTGCGCGAGGATCGCGCTGTAGATGACGTACGGCTCCTGCCACAGCAGATGCGAGTCGAACGTCCACGCGTAGCCGAAGCCATGCTCCTCCGCGAGCTTCGCCAGCGCGATGGTGCGCTGCGCGGGAGGGTTGGTCTGCAGCACCACTCCGAAGTCCATGCCGGGGTCCTTTCTGGGCTCAGATGAGGTACTGGGACAGGCCGCGCTTGAGGAACTGCCCGTGACCCTTGACGCCGTGGAAGGTGTCGTCCTCGACGAGGACGCGTCCGCGGGAGATGACCGTGTCGACCTTGCCGTCGATCTCGTACCCCTCCCATGCGGCGTGGTCCATGTTCATGTGGTGCTTCTTGTCGATGCCGATCGACGTGTGGCCGTTCGGGTCGTAGATGACGATGTCCGCGTCGGCACCGGGCTGGATCACGCCCTTCCTGCCGTACATGCCGAACATGCGCGCCGGCGTGGTCGAGGTGAGCTCGACCCAGCGCTCGAGGGTGATCTGGCCCGTCACCACGCCCTGGTACATGAGGTCCATGCGGTGCTCGACGGAGCCGATGCCGTTGGGGATCTTGCGGAAGTCGCCCAGCCCGAGGTCCTTCTGGTCCTTCATGCAGAAGGGGCAGTGGTCCGTGGAGACCATCTGGAGGTCGTTGGTCCGCAGCGCCTGCCACATGTGATCCTGATGGCCCTCGGCGCGTGAGCGCACCGGGGTCGAGCACACGTACTTGGCGCCCTCGAAGTCGCCCCACTCCTCGCTGGTCGCGCCGAGCTGCTCCTCGAGCGACATGTAGAGGTACTGGGGGCAGGTCTCGCCGAACACGTTCTTGCCGTTGTCGCGCGCGGCGGCGAGCTGCGCGACCGCCTGCTTGGCGGAGACGTGCACCACGTACAGCGGGGCTCCGGTGATGTCGGAGAGCATGATCGCGCGATGCGTCGCCTCCTCCTCGGCCTGCCAGACGCGGGCGACGCCGTGGTAGTACGGCGAGGTCTTGCCCTGCTTGACCAGCTGCTCGGCGATCACGTCGATGACGGGGCCGTTCTCCGCGTGCATCATGGTCAGCAGGCCGTTGTCCGCGGCGACCTGCATGGCCTTGAGGATCTGCGCGTCGTCCGCGTAGAACACGCCCGGGTACGCCATGAACATCTTGTAGCTGGTGATGCCCTCGTCGATGAGCCACGGGAGCGCGGCGAGCGAGTCGTCGTCGACGCCGCCGACGATCTGGTGGAAGCCGTAGTCGACGTGGCAGTTGCCGGCGGCGAGCTCGTGCCACGCGGCGAGGCCGTCCTGCACCTTGCCGCCGTAGCTCTGGACGGCGAAGTCCACGATCGACGTGGTGCCTCCCCACGCCGCGGCGGCCGTGCCGGTCTCGAAGGTGTCCGAGGCCGAGGTGCCGCCGAACGGCAGCTGCATGTGGGTGTGGGCGTCGATGCCGCCCGGGATGACGTACTTGCCGGTCGCGTCGATGACGCGGTCGACGGTGCTCGGGAGATCGGCACCCAGCGAGGTCGAGCCCGGCTGGAGCACGGCGACGATGGTCTCGCCGTCGACGAGCACGTCCGCGAGCACGCGGCCCGTGGCGGAGACGACGGTGCCGCCCTTGATCAGCGTGGTGGCCATGTGCATGCCTCCTTACGGCGCCGTGATCTCGTCGTACGTGTCGGGACGGCGGTCGCGGTAGAACTGCCAGTCGTCGCGCATCTCCTGCACGAGCCCGAGGTCGAGGTCGCGGATGAGGATCTCCTCCGCCTCGCCCGAGCCGAGCTCGCCCACGTAGTTGCCGCGCGGGTCCACGATCTGCGAGGTGCCGTAGAAGTTCACGGCCTCGTCCCCGTACTCGTTGTCCTCGAGGCCCACGCGGTTGGGAGCGAGCACGAAGTAGCCGTTGGCGACGGCCGCTGCCGGCTGCTCGATCTCCCACAGACGGTTGGACAGCCCGGGCTTGGTCGCGTTGGGGTTGAAGGCGAGGTGCGCGCCGTTGAGGCCCAGCTCGCGCCACGCCTCGGGGAAGTGGCGGTCGTAGCAGATGATGACCCCGACCTTGCCGACCGCGGTGTCGAACACCGGGTACCCCATGTTGCCCGGACGGAAGTAGAACTTCTCCCAGAACTTCTCGACGTGCGGGATGTGGTTCTTGCGGTACTTGCCCAGGATGGTGCCGTCCGCATCCACCACCACGGCGGTGTTGTAGTAGACGCCGGTCTGCGCCTCCTCGTAGATCGGGAGGACCATCACCATCGACAGCTCCTTCGCGAGCGCCGCGAAGCGCTGCACGATGGGCCCGTCGGCCGGCTCGGCGAAGCGGTAGTACTTCTTGTCCTGGGTGATGCCGAAGTAGGGGCCGTAGAAGAGCTCCTGGAAGCAGATGACCTGGGCGCCCTGCGCCGCGGCCGTCCGTGCGAACTGCTCGTGCTTGTCGAGCATGGACTCCTTGTCACCCGTCCACGTGGTCTGGGTGATGGCCGCCCTGATCACCGTCATGTCGTCTCCTCGCGCTCTTTCCGGTCCGATGCAGTGACTGTTACTGTCGCGATTGAACATTTCCCTTGGGTTACCTGCTGTAACAGGTTTATGAACGCTCACGCTCAGATCGGACGAAAGGGGAGCGGGTGGCACTGATCGACCGTCTGGCCAGCCAGATCGAGGAGCCGAGCCCGCAGGGCATCGCCTCCGCCCTGTCGATGCTCATCCGTACGGGCGAGGTCGCGCCGCGCACGCGGCTGCCCACCGTGCGCGATGTCGCGAAGCGGCTCGAGGTGAGCCCCGGCACCGTGAGCGCCGCGTGGCACGGCCTGGTCGACGCGGGGCTCATCGAGGCGCGCGGGCGTGCCGGGTCCTACGTGCTCGAGCCGCGCACGCCGTGGCTCACCACGCGCTCGGGCCACCTCGCGGAGGTCGCGGCGGCCACGCCCCCCGGCGTCGAGCGCCTCGAGCTGGCGATCGGGATCCCCGATCCCCTCCTCCTGCCGGACATCACCGCGGCGCTCGAGCGCGTGGCACCCTCGCGGGCCGCCGTCGGCTCGTACCTCCAGCCGCCCCTGCTGCCCGAGCTCGAGGCGCCGTTGCGCGCGCTCTGGCCCGCGCCCGTCCAGGCCCTCACCGTGCTCGACGGCGTCATGGACGGCATCGAGCGCGCGCTGCGCTCCGTGGCGCGGTTCGGCGACCGCGTGATCGTGGAGACCCCGACCTTCCCCATGCTGCTCGACCTGCTCGAGCACCTCCACCTCATGGCGGTGCCCGTGCGCATGGACGCGCACGGGATCATCCCCGCGAGCCTCGAGGCCGCGCTCGCCTCCCGCCCGGCCGCGGTGATCCTCCAGCCCCGGGCGCAGAACCCCACCGGCATCTCGATGACCGCATCGCGCGCCGACGAGCTCGCGGCGGTGCTCACCGGGCATCGCTACGGCCGCGATGCCGTCATCATCGAGGACGACCACACGGGCCTGGTGTCGGCGGCGCAGCCGGTGAGCCTCGGCGCGTGGATCCCGCAGCGCACGCTGCGCGTCGCCGGCTTCTCGAAGTCCCACGGCCCCGACCTGCGCATCGCGGCCCTCGGGGGACCCGCGAGCGCGATCGAGCGCATCGTCGGGTACCGCGTCCTGGGACCCGGGTGGACCTCCCGCCTGCTGCAGGCGATCCTCCACGACCTCCTCACCAGCCGCGCCACGGTGCACGCGGTCGACCGCGCGCGCCATGCCTACTTCCTGCGCCAGCGCGAGCTCGCCGCATGCCTCACCGCCGCGGGGCTCGACGTCCCCCTCGCGGACGGCCTCAACGCGTGGATCCCGGTGGCCGACGAGCACGCCGCGCGCATCACGCTGGCCGCGCACGGCATCAACGTGAGCCGCGGCAGCACGTTCGTGGTGCCCGCGGCGGTCGACACGGATGCACCCGGGCCGCACACCGGGGACCACATCCGTGTGAGCGTGGGGGCGCTGCGCGAGTCCGTCCCCACGGTCGCCGCGGCGATCGCAGCGGCGGCATCCGGGCGCGAAACATCGGGGTAATGCCAGGTGATTAGCCTTCGCGCACACCTCGGGACGCTGCAGTCGAGGCCGTCCCGTCCCGGCGCGGCCACCCCCGAGCCGCACATCTCCTCAGGAGGACCCATGAGCCGCCTCGCCCCCGCCGCCGCGACCCTCGCGTGCGTGCTCGGCCTCGCCGCATGCGCCGGCTCGGACTCGGCGACGCCCACCGCGGATGCCACGGTGTCGATCGGCGACGCCCACACGCTCGTCGCCGTGGACAACTGCGGGGTCGAGGTCGAGTCCGAAGGGACCCCGACGCGCATCGTCGCCGTGAAGTCGACCACCACCGAGCTGCTGGTCGAGCTCGGCCTCGCGGACGCCATCGTCGGGGCCGCCTTCCTCGACGGCCCCATCGAGCCGCCCTACACGGCCCTCGACGCGGAGATCCCGGTGCTGTCCGAGTTCCTCCCCGGCCAGGAGGCGACGCTCGCGCTCGAGCCCGACGCGATCGTCGCGGGCTGGGAGTCCAACTTCGCGGCGGACGGCGTGGGCGAGCGCGCCGCGCTCGCGGAGCGCGGGATCCTCACGTACGTGGCCCCCTCCGCGTGCAAGGAGCCCGGGTACCAGCCCGACCCGATGACCTTCGACGCGCTCTTCGACCAGATCGAGGAGGCGGGCGAGCTGTTCGGGGCGACGGACGCGGCCGCCGCGCTCGTCGCCCGCATGAGCACCGACCTCGACACGATCGAGCCCGACGCGCGCGGCCTCTCCGCGCTCTGGTACAGCTCGGGCACGGACTCGCCGTACGTGGGCGCGGGCATCGGGGCGCCGCAGATGATGATGGAGGCGGCGGGCCTCACCAACGTCTTCGAGGACGTGCACGACACGTGGACCTCGGCCACGTGGGAGGCGGTGGTCGAGGCCGACCCCGACGTGATCGTCCTGGTCGACGCCTCGTGGAACACCGCCGAGGACAAGATCGCGATGCTCGAGGACAACCCGGCCACCGCGGCGCTGAGCGCGGTCAAGGACGGCACCTACCTCATCGTCCCGTTCGCCGGCGGCGAGGCCGGGGTGCGCAACGTGGAGACCGTCGCGTCCCTGGTCGACCAGCTCGCGACGGCGGTGCCGGACGGTTCATGAGCGCAGGCCGCGACCGACGCGCACGCGTCCTGACCGCCGCCCTCGCGGCGGCGCTGCTCGCGTCCGTCGCGATCGCGGTGACCATCGGGGTCGCGGGCCTGGGCCCGCTCGAGGCCTGGCGCATCCTCGCCTCCCACCTCACGGGTGACACGACGGCGGACACCGGCGATGCGATCGTGTGGTCCATCCGCGCGCCACGCGTCCTCACCGCCGCGCTCGTGGGCGCGGGGCTCGCCGCCGCGGGCGTGGTGATGCAGGGGCTCACGCGCAACCCGCTCGCGGACCCCTACCTCCTCGGCCTGTCCTCGGGCGCCTCTCTCGGCGCGGTCGGGGTCCTGCTGCTCGGGATCGGCTCGACGCTGGCCCTCTCGATCGCCCTGCCCATCGCTGCGTTCCTGGGCGCGCTGCTCGCGCTCGGAGCGGCGCTGGGGATCGCACGGCTCGCGGGAAGCCTCAGCCCGACCATCGTGGTGCTGGCCGGGATCGCGGTGTCGCAGCTGCTCGCGGCGTGCACGTCGCTCGTGATCGTGGTGACCGCCAAGGGGGACGCGTACCGGCAGGTGCTGAGCTGGCTGCTGGGATCGCTCGCGGGCTCCACCTGGACCACGGTGGCGATCGCGGCCGCGGCGCTCGCGCTCGTCTACCCGCTGCTGCGCCTCCACGCGGCCCCGCTCGACGCCCTCACGCTCGGCGACGCCGCCGCGGAGGCGCTCGGCATCTCGACGCGGCGTACGCGGCTCACCCTGTTCGTCGCAGTGTCGCTCCTCACGGGCGCCATGGTCTCGACAAGCGGCGCGATCGGCTTCGTCGGCCTCATCATCCCCCACCTGGTCCGTGGGCTCGTGGGAGGCCTCCACCGCCATGTGCTGCCCGCCGCGGCGCTCGGCGGCGCGGTGTTCCTGCTGTGGGCGGACACCCTCGCGCGC
Organism: Demequina gelatinilytica; assembly: GCF_000971115.1. Taxonomy (GTDB): domain Bacteria; phylum Actinomycetota; class Actinomycetes; order Actinomycetales; family Demequinaceae; genus Demequina; species Demequina gelatinilytica. The sequence goes on from NZ_BBLV01000006.1 coordinate 152,273, forward strand.
ACCATGCTCGACCCGCGGGAGATCCCCGTGGGCATCGTCACCGCGCTCGTCGGGGTCCCGGTGTTCGTGGTGGTGCTGCGGCATGCGAGGGGGACCGCATGGAGGTGAGGGTCGAGTCGCTCGCGGCGACGCGCGCGCACCGCGAGGTGCTCACGGAGGTGTCCTTCACGGTCGCGCCCGGCGAGATCGTGGGCCTCCTGGGCCCCAACGGCGCGGGCAAGTCGACGCTGCTCGCCTCGATCGCGGGGATGCTCGCACCCGCGCGCGGCGCCGTGCTGCTGGACGGCGAGCCCGCGCACCGGATCCCGCGCCGCGACATCGCGCGCCGTGTCGCGCTCATGGAGCAGCAGCCCGACCGCGACATCCCGCTGCGCGCGGCGGACATCGTCGAGCTGGGGCTGCTCCCGTTCCGCGGGCGCTTCGACCGGGGCGGCTCCGCGCACGATGCGTCGCTCGCCCGGGAGGCCCTCGCCGCAGCGGGCGCGGCGCACGTCGCGGACCGGCCATGGACCGAGCTGTCGGGAGGCGAGCGCCAGCGAGTCTCGCTGGCCCGCGCCCTTGTCCAGCGACCGCGGCTGCTCCTGCTCGACGAGCCGACCAACCACCTGGACGTGCGCGCGCAGCTCGACACACTCGCGTTCGTCGCGGGGCTGGGGATCACCGCGGTCGCGGCGCTGCACGACCTGGACCACGCCGCACGCCTGTGCTCGCGCATCGTCCTGCTGGACCGTGGCCGCGTGGCCGCGCTCGGCACGCCCGCCGAGGTCCTCGCCCCCGACGTGATCGCGGCCGTCTACGGGGTGCGCGCGACCGTGCTCACGCACCCCGAGGACGGCCGTCCCGTCATCGCGCTCGACGGCGCCGTCGACCAGGCACCACCACCCGAGGAGGGCCCATGACCGAGTCCCTGAGCATCGTCGCGCTGTCCGGAGGCGTGGGAGGCGCGCGGTTCCTGCGAGGGCTGCTCGCGTGGGCCGCGGCGTCGGGCACGGACCTCGACGTCACCGTGATCGCGAACACGGGCGACGACATGCGCCTGCACGGTCTCCAGGTCTGCCCCGACCTCGACACGGTGATGTACACGCTCGGCGGCGCGATCCACGAGGACCAGGGCTGGGGTCGCGCCGACGAGCGTTTCACGGTGGCCGAGGAGCTGCGCCCCTACGGCGTCGGCTGGGAATGGTTCACGCTCGGCGACCGTGACCTCGCCACGCATCTCGCACGCACCTCGCTGCTCGCGGGCGGCGCCACCCTGAGCGAGGCCACGGCACGCCTCGCCGCGCGGTGGGACCTGCCGGTGACCCTGCTGCCCATGAGCGACCAGCCCGTCGAGACCCATGTCGAGCTCGCCTCGGGCGAGACCGTGCACTTCGAGGAGTGGTGGGTCCGCACGCGGGCGTCCGCCCCCGCACGGAGGTTCGTGCAGGCCGGCGCGGACCAGGCACGGCCCGCGCCGGGCGTGCTCGAGGCCATCGCCGGCGCGGACATGGTGCTGCTGCCGCCGTCGAACCCGGTCGTGTCCGTGGGCACCATCCTCGGGGTGCCCGGCCTCGCGGACGCGTTGCGCGCCTCCCCGGCACCGCTCGTCGGGGTCTCCCCGATCATCGGCGGCGCGGCCGTGCGCGGCATGGCGGAAGCGTGCCTCGCCACGCTCGGCGTGCCGGCCACCGCCGCCGCGGTCGCGCTCGACTACCGCTCACGGCACGGCGTCCTGGACGGATGGCTGGTGGACGATGCGGACGCCGCGTCCGTGCCCGAGCTCGAGGCGGCGGGCTTCGCCGCGGTCGCGCGCCCCCTGTGGATGACCGACCTCGACGCGACGGCCGCGATCGCCGGGGCGGCCGTCGACCTCGCGCGACGGCTGCGGTAGCGGGCCTCCTCGGTCGCTAGGCGGCCGAGACCAGCCCGAGCGCGGCGGCGGTACGCATCCCGACCCCCAGCCGATGGGCACGCTCGAGGTCCGCGACGGTGTCGACGTCCGCGCGGGCCCGGATCGGGGCGTCCAGCTCGACGTAGCCCGCGCGGCCGTGGCGAGTGAAGGAGCGGGGCCCGAAGCTCGCCGCGAGGCGGCCATCCCTCGCCATGAGCATGGTGGTGCCGTGGCACGCGACGTCCCCGACCATGGACCGGGGGCGCTTCTGCGCGTCCGCGAGGACCGCCGCGAGGTCGTCGGGCCGCAGCGACGGCAGATCGCCCAGCACCACGGCGACGGGGCCCGTCACGAGCGTGGCCGCGTGCCGCACCGCCGCGTTGAGACCCGCGGAGGACCCCTGGCGGAGCATCCGCACACGCGGGCACGCCTCCCCCAGCCAGGCCTCGTCGAGCTCGGAGACGCCGGCGATCACCAGCACCTTGTCGATCCCGGGCGTGGCCGCGACCGCCGCGATGGTGTCCGCGCTGAACGCGGCCGCGAGCACCCCGCGCGGGACGCCGCCGATCTGCTCGGGCAGCCGCGACTTCGCGCGCGCCCCTCCCTTGACCGGCACGATCGCCGTCCAGCCCGTCATGACCGCGGCTCCCGTGCATCGTCCCCCAGGGCCTCGGCCATGCGCACGCCGGCCTCGTGACCCTCGGCGAAGGCCTCGTCCGAGCCGAGCCGGAACATGTCGGCCTCCGCGCCGCGCACCAGGAGCGCGACCCCCGGTCCAGGCTCGTCGATCACGGCGTCGAGCCCGCGCACCACGGCCACCGGCGTACCGCCGGCCTTGCCCTTGACCAGGTCCGCCGCGGCCGCGATCTCATCCACGAGCGCCGTCACGGAGACCGTCAGCACGCGTCCGTGCGAGTCCTCGCCTCCACGGTGGTCGTCGACCACACGGACATAGGCCGCACCGATCGCGAGGTCCGTCTGCGCATGGCGCCACGGCCGTCCGAACGTATCCGTCACCACCGCGCCGACCCTTGCGCCGGTTCGCTCGCGCAGGCCCCGCACCAGGTCGCGCGCCGAGCCGTCGGGATCCACCGGCAGGAGCAGCACGTGGCCCTCGGGGACGTTGGACGCGTCGACGCCGGCCGCCGCCATCACGAAGCCGTGACGCGTCTCGGTGATGCGGGTGACGCCGCCGTCCGCGCGCGGCCTGCTCGCGACCACCCGGACGGCCTCCGCGGTGATCGCGTCCTCGCGGTCCTCGGCGAGGACCATCCGCCCCTCGGCCTTGGACACGATCTTGCTCGCGACCACCAGGACGTCGCCGTTCTCGAGCGGGGTCCCGGTCTCCACCAGCGCCGCCTCGATGAGGGCCGCCAGGTCGTCACCCTGCTGCACCTCGCCCAGTCCCTCGAGGGCCCACACGCTCAACGCGGGCATCGTCCCTACCTCCCCAGCCTGGGGAGGACCTCACGCGAGAAGACATCGATCCAGTCGCGCTGGTTGCGGCCCACGTTGTGCAGGTAGATGCGGTCGAAGCCCAGGTCGACGAACCGCTGGATGTAGGCACGGTGGACGTCGGGGTCCTCGCTGATGACCATGCGGCCCTCGAAGTCCTCCGGGCGGACCAGCTTGGCGATCTGCTCGAGCTCGTGCGGCGACCGGATGTCCCCCTTGGGGAACTTCATGCCGCCGTTGGGCCACTCGGTCATCGCGTTCTCAAGCGCCTCCTCGTAGGTGGGCGCCCAGGACAGGTGGAGCTGCAGCACCTTGGGAGCGTTGTCGGGGTTGCGGCCGGACTCGCGCATCCCGGCGTCGAACCGCGCGAACAGGCCCTCGATCTTCTCGGGCGGCGCACCGACGGTGATGAGGCCGTCGGCGACCGCTCCCGCCTTCTTGGCCGTGATGGGGCCGGCCGTGGCGATGAGGATCTCCGGGGGGACCTCGGGCATGGTCCACAGGCGCGTGGACTCGAGCTTGTAGTACCGGCCGGAGTGCTTGACGTCCTTCTTGTCGCCGGCGTCGAAGAGCTTGCGGATGATCTCGATGGCCTCGAACATGCGGTCGATGCGCTCGGGGACCTCGGGCCAGTACTGGCCCACGATGTGCTCGTTGAGCGCCTCGCCGCTGCCCAGGCCGAGCCAGTGGCGGCCGGGATACATCGCGGCCAGGGTGGCGGAGGCCTGCGCGACCATCGCGGGGTGCCAACGGAAGGTCGGGGCGGTGACGCCCGGCCCCATGTCACCCGCGGTGCGCTCCCCGATCGCGGTGAGGACGTTCCATACGAAGGCCGACTGCCCCTGCTGTGGCACCCACGGCTGGAAGTGGTCCGCGGCCATCACGCCGCTGAAGCCCTTCGACTCCGCATACGCGCTCAGCTCGACCGCCTCCATGGGCGCGAACTGCTCGAGCATCGCCGCGTAGCCCACCGTCAGATCCGCCATCGCCGTCCCTTCTCTCGGGTGCGCCGATGTTATTCACATGAACATTTCGTGTGCGTAACACCGCCCAGCCTCGACTCTTGCACGCCAGCGGGACATGGGTGCAGGATCCCGCCGCGGATCCTGCACCCATGTCCCGCCAGGGCACCGGGCCCGGTCAGCAGTCGCAGGCGATGCGTGCGCCGGCCGCGGGCAGCGGGGACGTGAGCGGGTCGACCGGGTACGTCGCGTCGACCACCTCGCCGTCCGCGCGCACGGCATCGACGGGTAGCCCCTCGCGCGCCCAGTACTCGAAGCCGCCGATCATCTCCTTCACCTCGAAGCCGAGCTCCGTGATGATCAGCCCCGCACGGGTCGCGCCGTTGCACGCCGGCCCCCAGCAGTACACGACGAACCGCGTCCCCGGAGCGAACTCCGCGGGGATCCGGCGAGGCATGTCGGGCTTGGGCATGTGGAGCGCGCCACGGGCGTGTCCCTGCTCCCAGGCCTCGCGCGAGCGCGTGTCGATGAACACAAATCCCGGATCGCCGGACTCGAGCGCGGCATGCGCATCGGACACGTCGGTCTCGAAGGCGAGGCGTCCCGCGAAGTGCGCGCGGGCGGCGACGAGGTGAGCGGCAAGGTCGGTGGCGGCGTCCATACGGCGAGGCTAGGCACGATGCGCGGGGCCAGTCGAGCATCGTCAGGCACCACCCAGCCACCCACCCACCCACCCACTCACCCACGCGCCGTGCAAGCGTGTACCCCGACGATGCGTGCCCGTTTCCGGCCCGGAACGGGCAGCGAGCGTCGGTGTAGACGCTTGCACGCCGAGGGTGCGGGCGCGGGCGGGCCGGACGCGCAGCGCCCCCTCACCTGCATCTTTCCTGAGAAGTTGAGCAGAGTTCGCTCAACTTTGATCCCGCCGACTTGACACCCCCGAACGCGCGATTTAAGTTGAGTCTCAGTCGCTCAACTCCCGAGCGAGGCAGATCACGCGGCGAGCGCCGCGACTGGAGGAAGAACAGACATGGCACGTGCAGTAGGCATCGACCTCGGCACCACCAACTCCGTGGTGTCGGTCCTCGAGGGTGGCGAGCCCACCGTCATCGCGAACGCCGAGGGCGCCCGCACCACCCCGTCGGTGGTCGCGTTCTCGAAGACCGGCGAGGTCCTCGTCGGCGAGATCGCGAAGCGTCAGGCCGTCACCAACGTCGACCGCACCATCGCGTCCGTGAAGCGCCACATGGGCACCGACTGGACCACGGAGATCGACGACAAGAAGTACACGCCGCAGGAGATCTCGGCCCGCATCCTGGGCAAGCTCAAGCGCGACGCCGAGGAGTACCTGGGCGAGAAGGTGACCGATGCGGTCATCACCGTCCCCGCCTACTTCAACGACCACGAGCGCCAGGCCACCAAGGAGGCCGGCGAGATCTCGGGCCTCAACGTCCTGCGCATCGTCAACGAGCCCACCGCCGCGGCGCTCGCCTACGGCCTCGACAAGGGCAAGGAGGACGAGCACATCCTGGTCTTCGACCTCGGCGGCGGCACGTTCGACGTGTCCCTCCTCGAGGTGGGCAAGGACGAGGACGACTTCTCGACCATCCAGGTGAAGGCCACCGCGGGCGACAACCGCCTGGGCGGCGACGACTGGGACCAGCGCATCGTCGACCACCTGGTCAAGGAGGTCAAGAACACCGAGGGTGTGGACCTCTCCAAGGACAAGTCGGCCCTCCAGCGCCTCCGCGAGGCCGCCGAGCAGGCCAAGAAGGAGCTGAGCTCCGCGCAGCAGACCACCATCTCGCTGCAGTACCTCTCGATCGGCGAGAACGGCCCCGTCCACCTCGACACCAAGCTGACCCGCGCGCAGTTCCAGCAGATGACGCAGGACCTGCTCGAGCGCACCAAGGCGCCGTTCCACCAGGTCATCAAGGACGCCGGCATCAAGCTGAGCGAGATCGACCACGTGCTGCTGGTCGGCGGCTCGACCCGCATGCCCGCCGTCTCCGAGGTGGTGAAGGAGCTCACCGGCGGCAAGGAGCCCAACAAGGGCGTCAACCCCGATGAGGTCGTCGCCGTGGGCGCCACGCTCCAGGCGGGCGTCATCAAGGGCGAGCGCAAGGACGTCCTGCTCATCGACGTCACGCCGCTGAGCCTGGGCATCGAGACCAAGGGCGGCGTCATGACCACCCTGATCGAGCGCAACACCGCGATCCCGACCAAGTCCTCCGAGGTCTTCTCGACCGCCGAGGACAACCAGCCCTCCGTGCTGATCCAGGTCTACCAGGGCGAGCGTCAGTTCGCCCGTGACAACAAGATGCTCGGCACGTTCGAGCTGGGCGGCATCGCGCCGGCCCCGCGCGGCGTCCCGCAGATCGAGGTCACCTTCGACATCGACGCGAACGGCATCGTCCACGTCCACGCGAAGGACCGCGGCACCGGCAAGGAGCAGTCCATCACCGTGTCCGGCGGCTCGGCCCTCTCCAAGGAGGACATCGACCGCATGGTCAAGGACGCCGAGGAGCACGCGGAGGAGGACAAGAAGCGCCGCGAGGCCGCCGAGGTCCGCAACAACGCCGAGACCTTCGCGTACTCGACCGAGAAGATCCTGTCCGAGAACGAGGACAAGGTCCCCGCGGAGGTCGCCGACGAGGTCAAGACCGCGATCGCCGACGTCAAGACGGCGCTCGAGGGCGACGACACGGACGACGTCAAGGCCAAGCACGAGGTCCTGGTCGAGAAGGCGCAGAAGATCGGCGAGGCCGTCTACGCGGCCCAGCAGGCCGAGGGCGTCAACGTCGACGAGGACTCCGCCGCGCAGACCGCCGGCGGCGCCCCGCAGGACGACGACATCGTCGACGCGGAGATCGTCGACGACGAGGACGACCAGAAGTAACGGCACGACGGCGGGCGCGCGGCACCCGGTCCCCAGCGACCGAGCCGCCGCCCGCCGTCTCCCCTTGGAGGCGATCATGACCGACAACACCCACGGCACCCCGGAGCCCCAGGACGATGCGGAGGCCCAGGCCGAGCGCATCGTGAACGAGGCGGCGGCCAGCTTCCTCGACGAGGACAAGGACGGCGTCGACGACCTCACGGCCGACGAGGCGGGCGCGGACGATGCGCTCAACGCCGCCTACACGAAGGCGGCGGAGCACCTCGCGGACCTCCAGCGCCTCCAGGCCGAGTACCAGAACTACCGCAAGCGCGTGGACCGCGACCGCGAGCTCATCGGCGTCAACGCGACCGCGAAGGCCATCGAGGCCCTCATCCCCGCGCTCGACGACATCGCTGCCGCTCGCGAGCACGGAGACCTCACGGACGGCCCCTTCGCGGCGATCGCAGCGAAGCTCGAGGGCGCGCTCGGCGGCCTGGGCTGGTCCGCATACGGCGCGAAGGGCGACGCTTTCGACCCCCAGCTCCACGAGGCCCTCATGTCCCAGCCCAGCACCGAGGTGACCGAGCCGACCGTCCAGCACGTCGCGCAGCCGGGCCACAAGGTCGGCGAGCGCGTGCTGCGTCCCGCGCGCGTCATCGTCGCGCAGCCCGAGTAGGACGGAGGGAGGCGCCATGGCCAGCCAGGACTGGTTCAACAAGGACTTCTACGCGACGCTCGGCGTCTCCAAGGAGGCCTCGCAGGAGGACATCAAGAAGGCGTACCGCAAGCTCGCGCGCGACCTCCACCCGGACCGCAACCCCGGCGATGCGGCCTCCGAGAAGCGCTTCAAGGACGTCGGCGAGGCCTACGCGGTGCTGTCCTCGACCGAGGACCGCAAGCAGTACGACGCGGTCCGCGCGATGGGCGGCGGCGCGCGCTTCCAGGCCGGCGGCGCCGGCGGGGCGGGCGGCTTCGAGGACATCCTGGGCGGGATGTTCGGCGGCGGCGGAGGCGGCACCCGCTTCCAGACGAGCGGAGCAGGCGGCTCCGGCGGCTTCGAGGACATCCTCAGCGGGATGTTCGGCGGCGGGGGCTTCAACCGTGGCCCCCAGAAGGGCAGCGACCTCGCGGCCGCCGTCGAGGTCTCCTTCCGCCAGGCCGCGGAGGGCGCGACCGTCGCCCTCACCACGTCGAACGGGCGCGTCTCCACGCGCCTGCCGGTCGGCGTCCGGGACGGCCAGCGCATCCGCGTGCCCGGCAAGGGACGCGCGGGCGCCAACGGCGGCCCGGCGGGCGACCTGCTGCTCACGGTGCACGTGCAGAAGCACCCCGTGTTCACGGCGGACGGCCTCAACCTCCGCGTGCGCGTGCCGGTGCGGTTCGACGAGGCCGCGCTGGGCGCCCAGGTCGAGGTGCCCACGCTCACCGGAGACCGCGTCAAGGTCAAGGTGCCCGGCGGCACGCAGTCCGGCACCACGCTGCGCGTCAAGGGCAAGGGCCTGAGCTCGCGCAAGGGCACGGGAGACATGCTGGTCACCATCGAGGTGATGGTGCCCCAGAAGCTCTCGCGCGAGTCGAAGAAGGCGCTCGAGGCGCTGATGAGCACCTTCCGCGACGAGGACCCGCGCGAGTCGCTGTTCAAGGATTCCTCGCGGTAGGGATCCCACCAGGGACGATGCACGCCCGCTAGCGTGGGCCGGAAGGAGGTGGACCGTGGAGCAGCCCGACGTGGACGAGCCCGTGTTCCTCATCTCCGCGGCCGCGGAGCTCGCAGGCATGCACGCGCAGACGCTGCGGCAGTACGACCGTCTGGGCCTGGTGGTCCCCCGCCGCCGGCCCGGCGGCGGTCGTCGCTACTCGCTGCGCGACGTGGCGACGCTGCGCGAGATCCAGCGCATGAGCCAGGAGGAGGGCATCAACCTCGCCGGCATCAAGCGCATCCTCCACCTCGCTCACGAGGTCCAGCGGCTCGAACGCGAGGTCGAGCGGCTGCGACCGCGCGCGGACACAGGCTCCCGCATCTTCACCACAGGCCCGACGGGCAACGTGGTGATCGTCGAGCGCGGCCGACGCGCGCGGCGCGACGAGGGCCGTGCCGTGGTGCTGTGGAGCGCGCCGCTCGACTGAGCGGCGCCGCTCCCCCGTGCGGCGCGGGTCAGCGCGCTGCAGCGACCTCCGCGGCGGCGATCTGCGCGTCGATGAGCGCGGTCAGATCGGAGGCCGGGTACGCCGCGATCTCGGGCGTCGCGTAGGACACGCGGAGCAGCTCGATGGCCACGTGGCCGTGGACGCACGACCACATCGCCATGGCGGCCTGATGCCAGGCGGCCGGGTCCCCGTCTGCGCTGTCGAGCACCGAGGCGACGCGCGAGCGGTGCGCATAGAAGACGTCCCACATGCGCTCACGCGTGGCGTCGGAGGGGTCGTAGCCGGCGATCCCCGGCGCGAACATCGTCTGGAACTGCGTGGGGTTCTCGAGCGCCCACGTGCGGTACGCCTCCGCGACCGCGATGAGCCCGTCGCGGCCCGCCTCGGCGCGCTCCCAGGCCAGACCGGCCTGCTCGTCGAGGGCGTCGAAGCCCGAGTCGACGATCGCGTCGATGAGACCCGACTTGCCGGAGAAGTGCGTGTAGACGCCCATGGTCGAGCAGCCCGCGGCCTTCGCCACCGCGCGCACGGTCAGCGCGCTCGCGCCGCTCTCCGCGACCAGACTGAGAGCGCTCTCAAGGAGCCTCGTACGGAGATCCGGAACAGAACTTTCGACCATGGCTTAATGATAAGTGAATGCGGTAGTTTCCGGGACCCCTCACGGCCCCGGAACGGCCCGGATCCGGGCGTCTGTGGGAGATGCCACAAACGCTTACACCCGCACCCCGCATCACATGGGGTCGGCACCGCCCTCAGCTCGGTGCCGACCCCATGCCGCCCTCAGCGGTGCAGGGAGTCCAACAGGTCCACGGCGTAGTCGTGGACGTCCGGCAGCGACTCGATCCAGACGCGGGGAGGCTGCCTCATGAGGTTGCCCACACGCATCTGCGTCGCACGTCGGGAGATCCGGTCGCGGAGCTCCGCGACGCCTCGGCCCATGTCGGGCCCGCGCTCGACGAGCACGGCGTACAGGCCGTCGGCCAGGCGTGCCATCGGATGGCCCTTGCCGTAGGCGTCGCGCAGCGACTGGCCGATGGCCGCGTTGCGCGCCATCCGCTGCCACGGGTCGGTGTGCGCCGCGGCCACGTCCACCAGGACCAGCGCATAGGCGGAGCTCACCAGGCTGCCCGCGCGCTCGGCGGTGCCGTAGAGCTCCTCGAGCCGCGCGACAAGGTACTCCTGCGTGCCGAGCCCCGACTCGGGGTCGTTCATCGCAGGGCCGATGCGCTGCGCGGCGTCGCCCTCGGTCCAGCCTTCGCACAGCGAGCGGATCGAGCGGATCGGCGCGGCCTCGTAGCCCGCGGCACGGAACAGAACCGCCATGTCGTCGATCGCCTCGGTGATGCCCACGCCGGACTCGGCACGGGCGAAGCCGAGCCGGTACGCGGCGGGCGCGGTGTCGAGGCGGCTGTCGAGCGCCTCCGCGAGCGCCTCCGCTGCAGGGGTGAACCAATCGCCCGGCCGGCGCCACACGGAGCCGATGCTCGCGGCCTCCCAGCGGCGCAGCAGCGCGAAGGCCGGCGCTGCGCTGGGGATGTTCACCTCGCTTGTCATGCCCGATGAGAGGGGCGGGCTACGCCGTTATGACGCGACTTCTCGAAGATCTTTTCCGACAAATGCGATAAGCAGGTGTGACATACGCCTCACGAGCCTTGTCCGAACCACCACCTACCGGAAGAATGCGGATACCCATCCGGCTAGGGGAGAGCACGGCATGTCGCAGGAGGCGCTGTCGCTCTGGACCGAGACTTCCAGCGATCCAGAGCTGATCGCCGGGGTGCGCGCAGGCGACCCGGCGGCCTTTGGCGTGCTCTACGAGCGTCACTCGGACGCCGCGCGCAAGGTCGCCGCGCAGTACACCAACAGCGCCGCCGACGCCGAGGACGTGGTCTCCGAGTCATTCTCACGCATCCTGCGCGCGCTGCAGCAGGGCGACGGCCCCGACCTCGCGTTCCGCGCCTACCTCTTCACCATCGTGCGCCGCACCGGTCTCGACCTCATCGAGAAGGGCAACCGCGCACGGCCGCGCGACGACATGTCGCCGTTCGAGTCGGCGATCGGCTACGAGGGCGGCTCGGACGAGCCCGCGCTCGAGACCTTCGAGCAGTCCATGGTCGCGGATGCCTTCCGCTCGCTCCCCGAGCGGTGGCGCGCCGTGCTCTGGTACACGGAGGTCGAGAAGAAGAGCCCCCGCGAGATCGCCCCGCTGCTCGGGCTCTCCGCCAACGGCGTGGCAGCGCTCGCCTATCGCGCGCGTGAGGCGCTGCGCCAGGCCTACCTGCAGCAGCACCTCGGCGCCGCCGACACCGTCGACTGCCTCGAGGCCAACGCCCAGCTCGGCTCGTACGTCCGCGGCGGCCTGAGCAAGCGCGAGCACACGCGCGTCGACGACCACGTGAGGCGCTGCGACAAGTGCTCCGCCCTGGTCGCGGAGCTCGAGGACGTCAACCGCGGCCTGCGCGGCATCATCGCTCCCCTGTTCCTCGGTGTCCTGGGCGCCAAGGCGCTCGAGGGCGGACTGCCCGTGGGCGGCGCGCTCGGCGAGGCTGCCGCCGCCGCATCGGGCGCCGGGGCGACCGGCGGTGCCGGCGCCGGCGGTGCCGCGGCAGGTGGCGCCGCAGGGTCCTCGGGCACCATCGCCACCGCGACCGGGATCGCGGCGGTCGCCAACGGCCTCGCTGCGGTCGCGCTGCCCGCGGCCGCGACCCTCGGCGTGGTGTCGCTGGTGATGACCGGCGCGAGCGTGCTCGGGATCATCGGCGAGTCGGATGGCGGCGCGGTCGGCGCGGAGCCCGTGCCCACCGTCGACGCGACCACGCCGTCCGACGATGCCGCCGCCGCGCCCTCGACCTCCCCGTCGGGCGGCCCCACGGACGACGCCACCGAGGCACCCGAGGACGATGCGGTCGAGAGCCCCGAGCAGGGGACCGATGCGTCGGTCCTGGGCGTCGGCGCCATCGCGCCGGGGACGCAGTCCACCGGCCAGGACCGGACCGGCGACAGCGCCGGCGACGACGGCGCGACCGACCAGGGCGGATCGTCCACCGATGACGGCAGCTCGACGGGCGGTTCGACGGGCGGTTCGACCGGTGGTTCGACGGGCGGTTCGGCCGGTGGTTCGACGGGCGGTTCGACGGGCGGTTCGACCGGTGGTTCCACCGGTGGCGGTACGGACGGCGGGACCGATGGTGGGACCGGCGGTGGAACTGACGGTGGGACCGGCGGTGGAACTGACGGTGGGACCGGCGGTGGGACCGATGGTGGGACCGATGGTGGGACCGATGGTGGGACCGACGGCGGCACCGTCCAGACCTCGCTGAGCTTCGCGACGTCGGCGCTCAACTACATGAGCATCTCGCGCACGTCCCCGTTCGTGGACATGGCGCTTCGCAACGGCGGCCCGGACGATGCCGACGAGATCACCGCGAGCATCGTCCTCCCCGACGGCCTGACCTTCGCCGCGACCCCCGCCGGCGCCGGGGCGACGGCGCGTGTGACGGCCGCGGCGATCGACGACTACCTCGCGTTCGCGGCGACGTCCACCATCACCGCGGGCGACTGGGTGTGCGAGATCTCGAACGATGCCACCAGCGCGGACTGCACGCTCGACACGCTCGACGCGGGCCTGTCGACCGACCTGCGCCTGCGGCTCACGCCGCCCGGCCAGAGCGCGACGCTGGGCGACGACGCTCGCACCAGCTTCACGGCCGCCTCGGGCGACGACTCGGTGAGCTACAGCGTGCGCACCGGCCTCACCTCCTCGCTCACCACGCTGACCGACGAGCACGCGACCAGCGGCAACGTGAAGGCCGCCGTGTTCGGCGCGCCGCTGCTGGGCTGCGATCTCGAGGACCGCGAGTGCGAGCGGACCATGAGCTTCAACGGCTCGGACGCGAACGGGAAGTACGACAACGATGGCCAGACGATGCGCCCGCTCAACCTCGCGGGCGGCGAGGTCAGCTCGTCCGAGACCCTGGTGGTCCCGGACGACGCGGCGGGCGCGACCATCGCGTCCGCGACCCTGACGTGGTCGGCCAACCGCAGCATGCTCGACACCTGGGATGGTTCGCTGTCCTCGGCCCGGCTCAAGACCCCCGGCGGCGAGTACCAGGATGTGGTCGCGGATGCGGTCGAGTCGAGCTGGGACGGCTACGACCTCAGCTACGTCGCGACCGCGGACATCACCGACCAGGTGGCCGCCGGCGGCTTCGGCGCATACTCGGTCGCGGACATCGCGCTCCCCGCGCAGTTCCGTGCGCTGGTGCCCAACTACTACGCGGGCTTCGCGATCACCGTGGTCTACGAGCGCGCGGACTACCCCGAGGCGACGGTCGTGACTCTCGACGGCGCCGAGTGGATGCTCGGTACCACCACGGAGCTCCCGTTCGCCACGGACGGCCGCGCCACGGTCGACGTCTCGATGATCGCCTTCGAGGGCGACCGCGGCAAGCACGACAACCGCGTCTCCATCGACGGCGACGCGCTCAACCCGTGGGGCTGGAACGGCAGGACCGCGGTGGGCGGGAACTCGGGCAACGCGGCGGACTCCACGGCGTTCGGTTCGCCGTTCGCCAACTCGCTGGGCGTGGATGCGAAGCCGTTCAAGACGAAGACCGTGGGCGTCGGCGTCCACCGCGTCCAGCTCTACAGCGGGTACTCGGACCTGTTCATGCTCAACCGCCTGGTCCTCACCATCACGCCGACCGACTGACGCTCGTCAGCGAGCGGGATCCGGGCTCCAGTCGAGGTCCAGCTGACGCGCGGTGCGCTGCGCGAGGTCCACGGAGGCGGCACGCGCCACCAGGTGCAGCGCGAGGTGGATGCCTGACGTGAGACCGCCGCTGGTGAGCACCCTGCCCTCGTCCACCCAGCGCACGCCCCCGACGACGGAGCCGACCTCGCCGCACGAGGCCAGGTCTGACAGGTCCTCCCAGTGGGTGGTCGCGCGAGCACCGTCGAGCAGGTGTGCCCGCGCGAGCAGGAAGGCGCCCGTGCACACCGATGCGGTCATGTCGGTCTCAGGCGCCAAGCGCTCGATGGTCGCGATCAGGCCAGTGTCACCGAGCGCGCACGCGACGTCGATGGTGCCCGGCACCAGCAGGATGTCGCACGCCTCGATCATGTCCGAGTCCGCGAGCCGCGTCAGGGTCATGCCCCCGTACGCCGCGACATCGCCGCCGCCCGGTGTGGCGAGCATGACCTCGAACTGCGGCGCATCGCCATCGCGCTCCTGCAGCCGCGAGGCTGTGAGGAGCACCTCGTAGGGCCCACCGGCATCGATGAGGTCGAAGCCGTCGAAGAGGAGGATGACCGCGAGCGTCGTCATGCCCTCACGCTAGCGAGCGCGCGGCCCCGACGCCGCGCTTGGCGGCGCGACGCGCGGGTCGTCAGGCGATGACGGTCGTCTGGATTCGCGGGCGGACCACGGTCCAGAAGATCGCGATCGCGACCACGAGGCTCCCGATCATGACCGCGCCCATGCTGATGACGGACACCCCCAGCACACCGACCAACGGCGACACCGTGCCGGCGATGCCGGAGTTGAGCGCGCCGAGCAGCGACGCCGCGGTGCCGGCCTCCTCGCCGTGGCTGTTGAGCGCCGTGATCTGCACCGCGGGGCCGATGATGCCCAGCGAGGAGACGACGAAGAACAGCGGCACCAGCAGGCCGACCAGGCCGAGGCCCATGAGGTTGCCCGCGACGATCAGCACGGCACCGGTGAGCATGATCCCGAGACCCCAGGTGATCACCGAGCGGGGCGGGAAGACGCGCATCAGGCGCGCGGACGTCTGGTTCGCGATGATGAGGCCGACGGAGTTCGTCGCGAACACCAGGCCGTACTCCTGGGCGCTCATGCCGAACTGGTCCTGGAGCACGAACGAGGAGGCGGACAGGTAGCAGAACAGCGCCGCGAACGTCAGCGCGCCCACCATGGAGATGCCCACGAACGCACGGTCGTTCAGGAGGTGCACGTAGCGGGCGCGGGTCGCCGAGAGCGAAGCCTTGCCACGCCGCTCTGCCGGCATCGTCTCCTTGATGACGCCGCTCACCACCAGCGCCACGGCGGTGCCGTAGAGCGCGAGGACCACGAACAGGCCGCGCCAGTCCATGAAGGACAGCAGCTGCGAGCCGATCACCGGAGCGATGACGGGCGCGAGACCCACCACCAGGGCCATGCGGGCGAGCATGCGGATGAGTGCCTGACCGGCGAACAGGTCGCGCACCATCGCGTTGGCGACCACGCCGCCGCCGGCCGCGCCGATGCCCTGGAGCACGCGGCCCGCCATGACCCACTCGACGCTGGGCGCGAGCACCACGAACAGCGACGCGGCGATGTGGATGGTCGTCGCGATGACCAGCGGCTTCTTGCGTCCGAGCGCATCGCTCAGCGGACCGACCACGAGCTGGCCCAGCGCGAAGCCGATGGTGGTCGCCGTGAGCGTGAGCTGGATGGCCGCGTCGGAGGCGGCCAGGTCCGCCGCGACAGCGGGGAACGCCGGCAGGTACATGTCGATGGTGAACGGGCCGAGCGCGATGAGCGCACCGAGCACCACCACGTAGAGGAGCTTCTGGCGCCGCGGCATGGCGAGGCCGGGGCTGGCGACGATGCGGGGGGTGACCTGGTCGGCGGCGTTCTGGACGGCGGCGCTCACGGGCGTGACCTGTTTTCTCGAAAGGGGGGCGCGGCGAAGGAGGGCGGGGGTGCGGGGGACGCACACCAAGACGCCCGTCGCAGGGGATCGCTCTGCTCCGGGCGTCTGATGGGGTGCCGCCAGTCTAAGCGGCTGTTTGACAGGTGTCTACGGCTGCTTGGTCGCCTGGGCGTTGACCTCGTACGACGTGTTGGTGGCCTCGAAGAAGTTCACCAGCTGAAGGGTGTCGTTCGCCGTGGCCATCCACTTGGCGGGATTCGACACATTGTAGTGCGCGTCGAACCCCAGCTCCTCCAGCCTGCGGTCCGCGAGGTACTTGACGTACTGGTTCACATAGTCGGCGTTGAGACCGAGGATGCCGGTGGGCAGGAGGTCGCGGTTGTACTGCTCCTCCATCGCCACGGCGCCGAGGATCATCTGGCGGATCTCCTCCGCGAAGTCGGGATCCTGGAGGTCCTCGTTCTCCTCGAGCACCGTGAGGATGAGGTTGATCCCGAACTGCAGGTGCAGCGACTCGTCGCGGATGATCCAGTCCATGAGGGAGCCGAAGTTGCGCAGCAGGTTCCGCTGACGGAACGAGAGCGCGACCATGAAGCCCGAGTAGAACCAGATCCCCTCGAGGATGATGTTGTACGCGACGAGGTTGCGGATGAAGTCCTTCTTGCCTTCCGTGGTGCCGATGTCGAGGGTCTCCTCGGTCATCCTCCGGATGAAGCGGACCTCGAACTCCTCCTTGGCGGCCATCGACGGCACCGTGACGTGGGACTCGTAGGCCGCCTCGCGGTCGATCGGGAACGTCTCGAGGACGTACTCGAAGGACATGCAGTGGTTCGCCTCCTCCCACATCTGCTTCGCGAGGTACAGGTGGGCCTCAGGAGCGTTGATGTACGGGTACACGCCGAACGCGAGCGCCTTGTTGACCAGCAGCTCGTTGGGGTTGAAGTACGACATCAGGTACGTGATGGCGTGCTTCTCCTCGTCGGTCATGCGCTTGAAGTCCGCGAGGTCCTCGCCCAGCTGGATCTCGTTGGGGAACCAGGTGTTCGCGACCGCCTGGTTGTAGAGGTCCATGGCCCACGGGTAGGTGATCGGCTTGAGCAGCAGCCCGTCCTGCACGCCGGTTCCGAGGATTCCCATCACTTGTCTCCTGTCTTCACGCTGACGATCACTGGCACGACTCGCACTGCAGCCGTTCCATCGGGTCCACCGGGCAGGCGACCCCGCCGACCATCTCCGTGTCCCCCGCTCCGGCGGTCTCGACCATCTCGAGCTGGCGGGCCCCCTCCGGCATCTGGACGCCTTCCGGCAACGAGGTGGGCGGCACCTCGGGCTGGCCGGCCGGCGCGGTGGCGAAGGCCTGCGCAGCGATCGAGGAGAGCACGGACGCGGGCGCGAGCGACGGGCCCGGCTGCGCGTCCTGCGCGACCGTCTCGATCGGCGTGGTGACGGCCGCCGGCTCGGCGGCCTTGACCGCGCCGAAGCCGCGGGGCGCGGGGCGCGGGGCCGTCGGCTCGGCGGCCGCCGGAGCCGCATCGTCCGCCTGCGCCGTCGGAGCCTGCCCGGCAGGGGCCGCCTTGGCTGCGCCGAAGCCCTTGCGTGCGGCACCGAAGCCCTTGCGCGCAGGTCCCGTCGAGCCGGCGGCGGACGGACGTCCCGAGGCGTTGCCGGTGCTGTTGATCCTCTCGGTCTTGTTGACGCGGACCGTCGACTGCTCGGCGGTGTGGCGAGGCTTCATGTGGAGGTAGTACGTGGTCTTCACGCCCTTCTCCCACGCGGCCGCGTAGAGGTTCATCATCCCTTCGACGTCGCGGTCCTCGAGGTAGATGTTGCGGCTGATCGCCTGGTCGATCCACTTCTGGGCGCGCGCCGCGACCTCGATGAAGGCCTGCGGCGGGAGCTGGAACGAGGTCTTGTAGACGTCCTTGAGGTGCTGAGGGACCTCGTCGATCTGCGAGAGGTCGCCCTGGACCTCGAGGAGCCGGTCACGGACGGACTCCCACAGCCCGAGCTCCTGGAGGTCCTTCACCAGGTTGCGGTTGACCTCGAGGAACTTCCCTGACGAGGTGGCGCGCGAGAAGATCTGCGAGAACTGGGGGTCGAAGCCGGGCGTGACCCCGGCCACGAGACCGATCGAGGCGGTCGGGGCGACCGCCATGAGCGTCGCGTTGCGGATGCCGCCCGCGACCTTCTCGCGCATCGCAGCCCAGTCCTGGCGCATGGTCCGGTCGACCGTGATCGGGACCCCGCGGTCGGCCTCGGTCTCCGCGATGGTGTCGAAGGGGACCTTGCCCTGCGACCAGCCGGAGCCCTCGAAGTTCGCGTACGAGCCGCGCTCACGGGCAAGGTCCGCGGAGGCGTCGATCGCGTGGAAGGAGACGAACTCGACGATCTCGTCGATCAGCGCGTACGCCTCCTCGGACTCGTACGCGAGCCCCAGGCGCTCGGTGATGTCGGTGTAGCCCATCACCCCGAGCCCGATCGCCCGGTTCTCGCTGTTCGCATGCTCCGATTCGGGAACCGACGACAGCGTGATGTCGACGAGGTTGTCGAGCTGGCGGACCGCGAGCCGCACCGAGTCCTTCATGCGGTCCCAGTCGATCCGACCGTCGATCAGGTGCTCGGGCAGGTTGATCGACGCGAGGTTGCAGACGGCGATGTTCTCGCGGTCCTGCGGCAGGCAGATCTCCGTGCAGAGGTTGGAGAGGTGGATGGTGCCCGTGTTGGTGTTGAGCGCACGCAGGTTGATGGTGTCCTTCCACGTGAGCCACGGGTGGGCGGTGGTCTGCAGCATCACCAGGATCGACTTGTACTGCTCGCGCGCCTTCATCTTCTTGAAGGTGCGCATGCGGCCCGCCTCGGCGAGCGCGATGTACTCGGCGTAGCGCGCGGAGAAGGCCGAGCCCACGAGCTCCACCAGGTCAGGGGTCTCGGCGGGGTCGAACAGGTACCAGTCGCCGTCGGTGGCGACGCGCTTCATGAACTCGTCGGAGATCCACACGGCGGTGTTGGCCGTGCGGGTCCGGCGGTACGGGTCCCCCGAGTTCTGCCGCAGGTCGAGGAACTGGTGGAAGTCGAGGTGCCAGTTCTCCATGTAGAACGCGAGGGCGCCGAACTTCTTGCCGCCGCGCGAGACCGCCCGCAGCGTCGAGTCGATGGTGTGCATGAACGGGATCGGGCCGGTCGAGGTGGTGTTGTTCGAGCGGATGGGCGAGCCCTCGGCACGGAGCTTGGTCACCGACAGCCCGATGCCGCCGGTGCCCTTGGTCAGCCACATGACATCGCGCACCGACTTCGCGATGTGCTCGATGTCGTCCTCCATCTGCATGACGAAGCAGTTGGACAGCTGCGGGTAGGACGTGCCCGCGTTGACGAGCGTCGAGCCCGCAGGGAGGTACTCGAGCGTCGAGATCTTGTCGTAGAACAGCAGCGCCGCGCCGGTCGGGTCCGCCTCGTTGAGCGACAGGCCCATCGCGACGCGCATCCAGAAGTACTGCGGGACCTCGAGCGCCTTCCCGTGGCGGTCGGTGATCATGTAGCGGTTGCGCATGGTCACGGTGCCGATGTACCGGAGGTTGTCGTCGCGCGTGTGGTCCAGCCGCGCGGCGAGCGCGTCGAGGTCGAACAGCTCGGTGAGACGCGTGTCGAGCAGGCCGTCCTCGACGGCGTCGCGGATGTAGCCCGGGAACCGCGCCTGGTGCAGCAGCGAGAGCTCGAGCTCGGTGTCGTAGCCGCCCAGCACGCGCTTGTAGATCACCTTGCGCAGCAGGCGCGCGGCGACGATGTCGAACTGAGGGTCGTCCTTGACGTTCTGGACCGCCACCCCGATCGCGGCCTCGTCGAGCTGCTCCGTGGTGATGCCGTCGAAGAGCGTGATCGCGAGCTCGGAGGCGATCTGCGTGGTCATCGAGATCTGATCCGGGAGGCCGTGCGCCGCGCGTTCGATCGCCTTGTTGATGCGGTCGGCGTTGTACGGCTCGCGCGTGCCGTCACGCTTGGTGACATGGATGCCCGGGCGCGCCACGGCGATGCCCTCGGTGGTCGCGCCGGCGGTGTTCTCGGTGATCGTCACGATGCTCTCCTCGCGGGTGCCGTGCGTGACCCTCCCCAGGCCGCGCAGCATGGTGGTGACAGGGCGCTCGGATGGCGGCGGAGTCCGGGGTGGTCCACCCGCATCGTCAGCACGAGGCGCAAGTCGAACCTAACCCGAACACCACCCATCCGCAACAAGATATGGGGGCAATTTCACGCACTCGCCCCTAGATGTTGTGGTCTTGTGGAGTTCTCTGTGCAAAGCCTGTGGACACCTCGGCGTGTCATGTGGACGGGGCAGCCCTGTCTGTTGAAGACTGCCCCACCGCATCGGGGCGCCACCAGAACAGTGTCCCGCGGGGGTCTGACAACGCCCCCCCGGCTCGATCCGCGGCGGGGTCAGCCCTTGACCGCTCCCCCGAGACCCGCCGAGCGCAGGAACACGCGCTGGAAGATGAGGAACATCGCGATGGGGATGATCGTCGCGATCGCGAGCGCCGCGAGGAACACGTCGAGCTCGGTCTGCGACTGCACCGCGGGCAGGCGGACCGACAGGGGCTGGACCGCGGGGTCGGGCAGCACCAGCAGCGGCCACAGGAAGTCCTTCCACGCCGCGATGATCGCGAACACGGACACCACGCCCAGGATGGGCCGCGACATGGGCAGGATGATCGACCAGAACAGCCGGAACGGCCCGGCGCCGTCCGTCTGCGCGGCCTCGATGACCTCGCGCGGGAGGTTGTCGAAGAACCGCTTCACCAGCAGGATGTTGAACGCGTTCGCCGCCATCGGCAGCCACACCGCCAGGTAGTTGTTGAGGAGCGAGTGGTCGCGACCCAGCAGCGGCGGGTCGACGATGGTGAGGTACAGCGGCACCAGCAGCACCACGGACGGGATGAACAGCGTCGCGAGCACCAGCGAGTTCAGCACCCTGGCATAGCGAGGCCGCAGCACCGACAGCGTGTAGGCGCCGGTGGTCGCGACCACCAGCTGGAACGCCCACGCTCCGGCCGCGATGACGATCGTGTTGAAGAAGTACTGGTCGATGTGGATGTCGCTCCACGCGGTCGACAGGTTCGCCCAGTCGATCCCGTTGGGCCACAGCGCGAACGGCTGGCGCAGCGTGTCCTGCGTCGGCGTCACCGCGGCCTTCGCGAGCCACAGCAGCGGACCGAGCCCCGCAAGCACGAGGGTGACCGACAGGAATATGTGGACGCCCGTCATGGCGCGCCGCACGCGCGGCTGGCGGCGGTCCGCGTCGGAGACGATCCCCCGCTCGGAGTCGGTGAGCGACGGCTTGCGCCGCGCGCGGCGCCGCTCGGGGACGGACGATGCGGCGGCAGGCGAGGACGGCATCGTCGCCGCGCTCACGGGGGCGGGGGCGGCGGTGTCCGCGCTCATGACGTGCTCCAGCGGTTGGTGAGACGGAAGTAGACCCAGGACAGCACCGCGAGGAAGCCCGCGAGCATGACCGACAGCGCCGTCGCCATGCCGTAGTTGCCGCCGAGCGAGTTCTGGAAGGCGTAGCGGTAGATGAGCAGCAGCACCGTGACGGTCGAGTTCGCGGGCCCGCCCCCCGTGAAGAGGAACGGCTCGAGGAACACCTGCGCCGTCGCGAGGATCTGCAGGATGAGCATGACGAAGATGACGCCGCGCAGCTGCGGCAGGGTCACGTGCCACGCCTTGCGCCAGATGCTCGCGCCGTCGACCTCGGCGGCGTCGTACAGCTCCGGCGGCACGGACAGCAGCGCCGCGAGGTAGATGATGATCGAGCCGCCCGCCGCGGCCCACGTGGCCTCGATCACCAGGGACGGCATCGCCATGGAGGTGCTCTGCAGCCACGGCTGCGGCCCGATGCCGAACCATCCGAGGATGGTGTTGAAGACCCCGTCGGGCGAGCCGTCGTAGAAGACCTTCCACAGGAGCACCGCGACCACGGGCGGCACCACCACCGGAAGGTAGGCGAGCGCCGAGTAGACGCCCTTGCCACGCTTGACCTCGCTCATGAGCACCGCCATGAGGATCGGGACGGGGAAGCCCATCACGAGCGCGAGCGCCGCGAAGTACAGGGTGTTGAGCACGGCCGTGCCCAGCAGCGGGTCGTTCAGCACCGCCTGGAAGTTGTCGAGCCCCACCCACTCCGCGGGGGTGAGCAGGTTGGTCTTCTGGAAGCTCATCACCACGGACCGCACGATGGGCGTCCAGCTGAAGATGGCGAAGACCAGGATCATCGGCAGCGCGAACAGGAGCTTCGAGAGCCCGCCGGCGCGGATCCAGGACAGAGGCGTGGCGCGCCGCGAGGCCGGTGCCGCCGGCGGGTGCTGCGTGGTGGTCATGGGAGTCCTCCGTGGAGGCGGTGGGTGCGGGCGCGCGGCCCGCACCCACCGCACGGTGTCACTGGTCGAGAAGGGCCTGGGCGTCGGCGTCGGCCTGCGCGAGCAGGGCGTCGATGTCCGCGTCCTTGTCGGTCAGCACCGTCTGGACCACGGGGTCGAGCAGGGCGTAGATCTCCTGCGTCTTGCCCTTGGGCTCGCCCACCGGCGTCTGGTCCCAGATGCGGTCCGTGAACGGGGCCATCTGGTCCAGCGGGACGTTGATGTAGTCGGCGATCCACTCCTGGGACTGCTCGTAGAGCTCGCGGCTGAGAACCGGAAGCACCGGGGTGCCCACCGCCTGGTCGG
This sequence comes from Demequina gelatinilytica, assembly GCF_000971115.1. GTDB lineage: Bacteria > Actinomycetota > Actinomycetes > Actinomycetales > Demequinaceae > Demequina > Demequina gelatinilytica. The sequence goes on from NZ_BBLV01000006.1 coordinate 174,952, forward strand.
CGGCGGCAAGGGCCGAGGCATCGGCGACCGCGGCGTCCTCATCCATGAGCTTCTGCATGTAGTACCAGTCGATCCACTTCACGGCCGCAGCCTTGGTGGCGTCGTCGACGGTCGGGCTCACCACGGCGATGTCGCCGCCGCCGAGCGTGCCCGGGTCGTCGCCCTCGAGCGGCATGACCGTGAGCCCGTACTGGGCGGGATCCATGCCGAAGTCGCGCACGAGCGCCGTGTAGACGTCCGAGCCCGAGGTGTACATGCCGATGTTGCCGGCCGCGAACTCCTGGTTGATGGTGCCCCAGTCGAGGTCGACCTTGTAGCCGAACGAGTCGTCCTCCCAGCGCACGTCGTGAAGGAACTGCAGCGTGGCCTTCGTCCCCTCGTTGGCGATGGTGGACGTGTACGTGCCGTCGCCATCGTCGCTCTGGGTGCGGCCGCCGCGCGACACGGTCTGGGCCGTGAGCTGCCAGCCGCCCGTGTTGTTGATCGCCATCTGGGCATAGCCGGCCTTGCCGGTGGCCTCGGTGATCGCGTTGGCGGCCTCGCGGACCTCGTCCCACGTGGCGGGCGGGTCGTCCGGGTCGAGCCCGGCCTGCTCGAACAGGTCACGGTTGTAGTGGAGCCCCATCGCGTAGGCCTGACGCGGGAAGCCGTAGATGTGCCCATCCGCGCCGGTGACGCCGTCGAGGATCACCGGGTTGAAGGAGTCGGTGTACCCCAGCTCCTCGATCTCGTCGGTGACGTCCATGAGCTGGCCGTTCTCCAGCAGCGTCTTGGAGTCCGTGAACGGGACGGTGAAGACGTCGGGCAGGCTGCCGCCCGCGAGCTGCACCGCGAAGGTGGGCCCCGTCCATTCGTACTCGACGCCGATGACGTCGATGTCCGGGTTGGCCTCCTCGAACTGCGCCTCCTGCGTGGCGAAGGCCTCGTACGCAGCGGCATCGGCGCCGGGCGGGAAGGTGGCGACGCGGAGCTCGACCTTCGAGCCTCCCGCGTCCGACGAGCTGGCGGCCTCGCCGCCCTCCCCCGACGAGCACGCCGTGAGGAGCATCGCCCCGGCCGCGAGCGTCACGCCCGCCGCCGCGGTCCTGCGACTGATCGACATCATTGTCTTTCTCCTTATCTCGGGTGTCGGCGCCGTCAGGCGCTCTCCTCACCGGCGGGCTCGACGGTGAGCCAGACGGTGGAGTCCGGGGGGAGCATCCCGTCGGCGAGCGGCGCGCTCGTGAGGAGGATGCCCGTGTGGGGCGGCAGCGCGACGGGCGCCGCCCCGAGGTTGGTGAGGCAGACGCACGACGCGCCGCGGCGGAAGGCGATGACATCGCCCGGGAGGTCGAGCCACGTGAGCTCCCCCGCGCGCAGGTCGGTGCGGTTGCGGCGCAGCGCGAGCGCGTCGCGGTAGAGCAGCAGCATGGAGGAGGGGTCGCCCTCCTGGCGCTCGACGGCGAGCGCCGCGAAGACGGCGGGCTGCGGCAGCCAGGGCGCCGCCGCATCGTCCCCGCCGAAGCCGAGCGACGCCCCGCTCCCGGTCCAGGGCAGCGGCACGCGACAGCCGTCCCGGCCGGGGTCGACGCCGCCCGAGCGGAAGTGCATGGGGTCCTCGATGACGTCGAGCGGGAGCTCGGCCTCGGGGAGGCCCAGCTCGTCGCCCTGGTAGACGTAGAGGCAGCCCGGAAGCGCGGCGGTCAGCAGCGCCGCCGCGCGGGCGCGCCGCGTGCCGAGAGCGAGGTCCGTGGGCGTGCCGAAGCGCTTGCGGTCGAAGGCGAAGCCCGAGTCCTCTCGGCCGTAGCGGGTCACCGGACGCGTGATGTCGTGGTTGGACAGCACCCAGGTCGCCGGCGCGCCGACCGGCGCGTGCTCGGCGAGGGTCCGCGTGATCGAGGCGCGCATCGCACGCGCGTCCCACGGCTGGGTCATGAAGTCGAAGTTGAAGGCCGTGTGCATCTCGTCGGGGCGGAGGTACCGCGCGAAGCGCGCGGCGTCTTCGAGCCACACCTCGCCCACCAGCACGCGGGGCTCGTCGTACGAGTCCGCCACCGCGCGCCATGCGCGGTAGATGTCGTGGATCTCGTCGCGGTCGACGTGGGGGTGCTCGCCCGGGCTCGGCCGCTCCGGCAGCATCGGCAGCGCCGCGTCCTTGACCGGCAGGGCCGCGGAGTCGATGCGGACGCCGGCGACGCCGCGGTCGAACCAGAAGCGGAGCACGTCCTCGTGCTCGGCGCGGACGTCGGGGTGGTTCCAGTTGAGGTCGGGCTGCTCGGGCGTGAAGAGGTGGAGGTACCACTCGCCGGGCGTGCCGTCGGGGTTCTCGGTGCGCGTCCACGTGGAGCCCTGGAAGCTCGAGACCCAGTCGGTCGGGGCGAGCTCGCCTGCGTCGCCGCCGCCCTCGTGGAACCAGAAGCGCTCGCGCTCGGGGCTGCCCGGACCGGCCGCGAGCGCCGCCTGGAACCACGGGTGCCGGTCGCTCACATGGTTGGGGACGATGTCGATGATGGTCCGGATGCCCACGGCGCGCGCCTCGGTGATGAGCGCCTCGGCATCGGCGAGCGTGCCGAACATCGGGTGGATGCCGCGGTAGTCCTCGATGTCGTAGCCGCCGTCCGCGAGCGGGCTCGGGTACCAGGGGTTGAACCACAGCGCGTCGACGCCCAGAGCGGCCAGGTACGGCAGCCGCGAGCGCACACCCGCGAGGTCGCCGGTGCCGTCCCCGTCGCCATCCGCGAACGAGCGGACGTACACCTGGTAGATCACCGCGGTGCGCCACCAGTCGAGGTCGGCATCGACCGCGGCGGGCGCAGCTTCGGCCGCGGAGGCCGCCGGGCTCAGGACGTCGTTGTCCACGTCGCTCCTTGCATCGTCTTCGATCGGGACTACACACAACGTAACTTCGCGAGTAGATCAATGCAAGTTTTTGACAATGTAGAGAAAGATTGCGATTGCATAACGGCACGGGGTGCGGACTCGTGGTGGATCACCGCGCATCATCCCTGGCAGCGCTCGCTGGCGGGACATGAGGGTCGGATCAGGCCGCGATCCAGCCGCCATGTCCCGCTGGGACGAGGCGGATGCGCACACGCGGCGCGCGCGGCAGGGCCGTCAGGCCGCGGGCACCGGGCCCGTCGAGGCCCGGAGCACCAGCTCGGGCTCGAAGAGGAGCTCGTCACCGGGCTGCGCGGTGCCGGCGATCTGACCGAGCAGCATGTCGATCACCGCGCGGCCCATCGCGTCGATCGGCTGACGCACGGTGGTGAGCGGGGGCTCGGTGAAGGCCATCAGCGCGGAGTCGTCGAAGCCGATCACCGACACGTCCCCCGGCACGGCCAGCCCCGCGCGCCGAGCGGCGCGGATCGCGCCGAGCGCGAGCGGATCCGACGCGCACACGAGAGCGGTCGCACCCGCGCCGAGCAGCCGCGTCGCGCCGGCCTGGCCCGACTCGATGGAGTACAGGCCGTTGACCACGAGCGCGGGGTCGAAGCCCACGCCCAGGCGGTCGAGCACGCGCCGCGCCCCCTCGAGCTTGCGCCGCGAGGGCTGGTGGCCGGCGGGGCCGAGCAGCAGGCCGATGCGGCGGTGGCCCAGCTGGTGCAGGTGGAGGACGGCCTGCTCGGCGGCGAAGGAGTCGTCGGTCGAGACGGTCGCGAAATCCAGCTCGGGCACCGGCGCGCTCACCAGCACCGTCGGGAGGTTCACCTGGGCGAGCCGCGCATAGTGCTCATGCGGCGCATCGGCCTCGGTGTAGTTGCCGCCCAGGAAGATCACGCCGCTCACCTGCTGCGCCAGCAGGAGGTCGACGTAGTCCGACTCGGTGATGCCGCCCGCGTTCTGGGTGCATAGGAGCGGCGTGTAGCCGTTCTGCGCGAGCGCTCCGCCGATGATCTCGGCGAGCGCGGGGAAGATCGGGTTCTGGAGCTCGGGGAGGACGAGCCCGACCAGACGGGCGCGCTCGCCACGGAGCTTGGTGGGGCGCTCGTAGCCGAGCACGTCGAGCGCGGTCAGCACGGCCTGGCGGGTCGAATCCGAGACGCCCGGCTTGCCGTTGAGGACACGGCTGACCGTGGCCTCGCTCACCCCGACCTTGCGGGCGACCTCGGCAAGCCTCTTCGACATGGCGCAAGACTACGCAAGAACTTGCGCGATCGCGCAAGACCCCGGCGGGTCAGAGGTCGACGATGCCGTACAGACGGTCTCCCGCGTCGCCGAGGCCCGGCACGATGTAGCCGACCTCGTTGAGCTTCTCGTCGACCTGCGCGACCACCACGGAGACGTCGGCGCGGTCGCCGACCTTCTCCTGGACGTGCTGGATGCCCTCGGGCGCCGCGAGCAGGCACACGCACGTCACGTCGGTCGCGCCGCGCTCGAGCACGTACTCGATCGCCATGACGAGCGAGCCGCCGGTCGCGAGCATCGGGTCGATGAGGAACACCTGACGGCCCGTGAGGTCGTCGGGGAGGCGGTTCGCGTAGGTGATCGCCTCGAGCGTCTCCTCGTCGCGCTTGAGGCCCAGGAAGCCCACCTCGGCGCTCGGGATGAGGCGCGTCATGCCGTCGAGCATGCCCAGGCCCGCCCGCAGGATGGGGACGATGATCGGGGCCGGGTCGGCGATCTTGGTGCCGGTGGTCGCGGTGAGCGGCGTCTCGACCTCGCACTCCTCGACGCGCACGTCGCGCGTCGCCTCGTAGGCGAGGAGCGTCACCAGCTCGTCCACCAGGAGGCGGAACGTCGGCGACTTGGTGTTCTTGTCGCGCAGGACGGTGACCTTGTGACGGATGAGCGGGTGGTCCGCGACGTGCAGGTGCATGGTCCGAGACTATCGTCTCGAGCGGCGCATCTCCCGGGTAGTCCGCCCGGGTCGGCAGGCCGATGCGCCGGTAGCCTGGCCACGTGAGAGGACGCTGGGACGATGCGATGGGCGAGGCCCTCGTGCAGGCCCGGCTCGCCGCGGACGCGGGCGACGTCCCGGTCGGCGCCGTGGTCCTCTCCCCCTCGGGCGAGATCATCGGCACCGGGCGCAACCTGCGCGAGGCCGAGGGCGACCCCTCCGCCCATGCCGAGGTGGTCGCGATCCGGGCCGCCGCATCGTCCTTGGGGACCTGGCGGCTCGACGGCTGCACGCTCGTGGTCACGCTGGAGCCGTGCCTCATGTGCGCCGGTGCGATCCTCCAGGCGCGCATCCCGCGGCTCGTGCTGGGCGCGTGGGACGCCAAGGCCGGCGCGACCGGCTCCCAGTGGGACGTGGTGCGCGACGCGCGCATCGGCGCCAAGGTCGAGGTGACGTCAGGCGTGCGTGCCGACGAGTCGGCCGATCTGCTCGCGGAGTTCTTCGAGGCGAAGCGCTAGATGTCCGAGGAGCCCCGCAAGCGCGACGTGTGGCGCCACGGCATGAAGCGCGCCGTGGTGAGCCTGGGCACCATGGTCCCCGCGAAGGAGCCGCGCTGGCCCATCGCGCTCCAGGCGGCCGTGGTGCTCACGGTGCCGATCCTGGTGGGCATCGCCTTCGGCCGCGTGGACCTGGGGCTGATCGCCGCCACCGGCGCCTTCACCGTGCCGTATTTCGCGGCGCTGCCGCGGCTCGAGCGGTTGCGCCTGCGACCGATCGCCGGCCTGGGCCTGGTGCTCACCAGCATCCTGGGCGCCACGCTCGCGCCGCACCCGTGGCTCTCCGCGCTGGGGCTGATCGCGGTCGCGGTGCTCGTCGCGATCTCCGTGCACGGCTACCGGCTCGGGGCCCCCGGACCGCTGTTCCCGATCCTCGTCTACGGCATGTCGGGCCATGCGGTGAACGGCGGGGTGCCGCCGCTCGTGCTCGTGGGGACGGTGGCCGCGGGCTGCGCGTGGGCCGTGGTCGCGAGCATCGCGCCTCTGGTGAGGCGGGTGCACTGGCAGATCACGCCCCGACCTCTCTCGGTGCTGCTCGCGCGGCCCGCATGGGATCGCGGCGCCAAGGAGCTCGTGTGGCGTACCGCGATCGTCGCGGTGCTGGGCACGGCGCTGTCGCTGCTGTTCGTGGACCCCGATCGCGCCTACTGGACCGTCGCGGCCGGCGTGGTCGTCATCGGCGTGGTGCCCGGACGCGGCCCGGCGGTGACCCGCGGGCTGCATCGTGCCGTGGGGACCGTGCTCGGCGTGGGGGTCTACCTCGCGATCGCGTACTCGGGGATGCCCGCGGTGGCGCTCGCGCTCACGCTCGGGACCCTGCAGTTCATCACCGAGCTGGCCATCACGCGCCACTACGCGATCGCCGTCACGGCGGTCACGCCGATGGCGCTCGTGATCGTGACCGCCTCGGCCGGGGAGCTCGGCGACCTGGCCGTCACGGGAGAGCGGATCCTCGACACGGCACTCGGTGCGGGGCTCGCGGTGGCAACCGCCCTGCTACACCCGCCAGCGCCACCGGATCCGGCCGGCCGCATGGCCCCACCGCATCGGCCCGATTAGGTTTTTCAGTTCACGTTCCTGTAATCTCTTTCGCGGTGACGTGTCCGAGCGGCCGAAGGTGCAGCACTCGAAATGCTGTGTACGGTAACCCCGTACCGTGGGTTCAAATCCCACCGTCACCGCCACAGAAGAGGGCCTGTTCCTCCTGGTAATCCCAGGGGAGCAGGCCCTTTCTGCTGTTGCTGGTGGGCCGCGCAGCGATCGCGAGCCAGCGCGCAGGCGCCGCGCGGCCGTATCGGAGGCTCAGCCCTCGACGTTCGTCAGGGATCCGTCCTCGTGGAACGTCACCGTATGGTCCGGGCACGCGGACTCCTCGATACGCGCCAGCACTTCACCGTCCTCGGTCTCCACGCGGATGGCATCGCCCCAGCACTTATCCGCCGCCACGTAGTCGCGATGACCCGCGCTGTAAGTGAGTCCGCCCCCGCTTGCGCCCGGCACCTCGATGAAGAAGACAACAGTGATCGAGGAGTCGTTGACCAGGGCGGCCTGTGGACGTGCAGGATCAATCGCAATCAGACAGCCTCCAAGGGTGGCCGTCGAGACCATGCCGATCGCGGCGAGGAGCGGCGCCACGCGGAGCCGCAGATCCCCTGGAACACGCCCCGAAGCGCTCATCCCGCCCCCTCCGCGGACGCCCTCAGCGGCGCCGCGCGCGACCATCTACCCGCAGGTGACCGAGCGGTGTCAAGCACCCAGGTCGGCTCGGGTCCCCAGCGAGCGTACCGATCCGTTCTGCGACGGCTGCGGCGAGCCCAGCTTCCCCCCGAGCAGCTCCGTGAGGTGCTTCACGAAGTCCCACCGGGGCGGCCCGCCGAGCGCGGTCGCGTTCGCCGCTGCCTCGAGCACCTCGCGCGACGCCGTCGCCGAGGCATGACGCAAGGCGCACGCGCGTAGCAAGAACAGCGCGCAAGTCGTCGTGAGCCCACCTGAGGCGACCGATGCTCGCCGATGGACCTCCCCTCATCTACGAGGCGAAGTCGTGAATCGCGCCGACCCACGCGCAGCGCGAAACGGGTCCAGATCCCACCGTCACCGCCCTTGGAGAAGCCCGCCTCGCCACGTGCGAGGCGGGCTTCCTGCTTGTCGCTGCGTCAGCTCGACACGAGGTCCAGCGCGGGCGACGGCCGCCCCACCGGGTCGTACACGCGCACCCGATACGACGTCCCCAGCGGGATGACCTCCCCCGGCGGCTCGGCGAGGACCAGCGGCGCCGAGGCCACGTCCCCCGCCGCGAGGATGCTCCACTCCTCGCCCGGTCGCGCATGCCAGGCCTCGAAGCGCCAGGGGCCCAGCAGCGTGGGCGCGAGCCCGGACGGATGCGACACGGTGAGCGTGAGGTCGCTCGTGCCACCCGGCGCCGCGGTACCCCCGAGCGCGTCGAGCAGCGGCGCCGCGGGCGGCTCGAGCGGCACGGTCGCGACCCCGACGGGATCGGACTCCCTGCTCCACATCCCGGGCACGGAGGACCCGGACTCGGGCGCACCTTGGACCTGCGCGAGCCACTGGTATCGAGCGAATGCGGTGAGGAGCGCACCCGGCGCGATCTGAGCCGAGCCCCGATCCCGCACGACCGCCCGCTGGCGTCCCGTCTGCGGATCGGGCGCGGACAGGGGCACCTCGGCCACCACGGGGGCGTGCATGGGGTCCGCCTGCGTGCCCCGGGTGCGGAAGATGCGTGCGGTGAGCGCGGGCGTGATCCCCGGCTCGACCTCGACGGTCACCTCGACCATGAGCGGAGGCTCCCCTGCGACCGGCGGCGACAGCGTGGCGGTGACCGCCGGACGTGGCGGCGGGTCCGAGTTGGGAACGCCGTAGAAGACGATGGGCAGCGCCCCCAGCGCGGGGCGCGCGCCTGTGCCGGGGGCCTCGACGGCGATCTTGTAGGCGTTGAGCACGCGGCTCGATCCCGACACCGCATGGCGGAACCGATGCGTGCCGGGCGAGGGCGAGCTCACGGCGCCGGGCAGCCGCTCGAACAGATGGTCCGGGAAGTCGCCCTGGATGTCTCGCATCAGGCCGGCGCGTGCCGCGCGGTCCAGGGTCCCGGAGATCGTCGCCGCCTCGCCGAAGCGGCCCTGGAGCCGCAGCCACGACACGAGCCTCACCTCGTCCGTGTAGTAGATGGCGAAGCTGGCCGCGCCGCCGGACGGCGCGCTCCAGGACCGCTCGACCCAGGCGAGCCCGGTGGCGTCCGGTCGCGCCGAGTAGAGCAGCACGTCGGGGATGTCGAGCTGCGCGGGCGGGCGCGGATCGGACATGAGCAGGCGCAGCTCCTCCGACACCGCGGAGACCTGGCCGGCCGCATCGACCCAGACCGCCGTCACGATCATCCGACGCTGCTCCGTCGGCTGCAGGACGGGCCCGGACACCACCGCCGGCACGGCCCGCAGCGGCGCCTCGCCGGGCGGGGGCTCGTCGACGACGATCGCGGTGCCGACCGCGGCGGTGACGTCCGGCAGCGCGACCGGCACGGGCACCGGCTCGTCGACCCCGTGGTGGCGGAACGTGAGAACCGCGTGCGACAGCGGATGGGATCCAGGCGCGAGGCTCCCAGGCTCCGGCAGAGGCACGCGAAGGCTGAGGATCCCCCCGGTGGACGCAGCGGCGGTCGCGGACGGCCCCTGGTACGAGCCCAGCACCACCGGGCGCGGCGGCTTGGGACGCGGGCCGGGGGCCGCGTCACGCGCCGAGAACTCCGACCAGCGCCCGAACCGATCCTGCTGAGCGCCGTGGTACCGCGCGGCGTCCGGTCCGGCGCGCCGATCGCCCACGACACCCTGGCGCCCATCCTGATCCGCCAGCAGCCCGCCGTCGTCCAGGCTGGTGAGTCCCACCGTCAACGGCACATGCCAGCCCGAGGGCAGCTCGCGGTTGAGCTGACGATGCCCGCCGGGGACGGGCTGCTCCCGCTCCGCGGCGAGCGTCGCGCCCGGCAGCAGACCCTTGAGCGGAGCGACGACCTCGCGGACCACGTCTGGAGGCGGGACAGGCAGCCACGCGACATGAGCCGGCTCGAGCATCACCGGTGGCGGCGGCGGGGACGGGATCGCATCGCCGACGACCGCGGCGATCGCGGCCATCACCAGATAGTCGTCCGCGTCCTCGAGGTCCCCGGTCAGCTCCTGGCCCTCCTGGCCCAGCACGCCCGCCCCGAACCCGTTCCACATCCTCGCGACCGTGATCGCGTTCAGGCTGCGATCGCCGAGGGGGATCGCGCCGTCGACCGGGAGCCCCGCCAGGCTCTCGGGCGTCGCCCCGATCGCGAGCGGATGGCGGAAGAAGCCGATCGCCCGGTAGAGGGCCAGGCCCGCCGGCGGGTCGAGGTCGAGGTCCTTGTAGCCGAGCCACGCGGCGACCCCGGGATCCAACGAGCCCTGCAGCACCCTGAACAGATGGTTGACCTGGATCTCGCTCAGGTCGCCCGGCTCCGCCAACGCGTTCCCCGCCGCGTCCGTCACGGGGATGGCCTCGGAGGCGACGAGCGGCAGGTCCGTGCCATCGATGAGCGCGTCGAGATCCCTGTCGAGCGGTTCGCCCAGCGCATGGACGCGGTCGCTCTCCTCCGCATCGCTGAACCCCGCGGCGACGGCGGGGCTCGTCGCCCCGACGGTCTCCTGCATCGGCCTGCGCTGAGGCGCCTGCTCACGTAGGTGGCCCTCGGCCCGCCCGAACGGATCGCTCACCGACAGATAGCGACGCCCCTCCGTGTGCGGGAGGTTGAGCACGCTGATCGACTCCCACTCGAGCTTGCCCAGATCGCTCGCGGCCAGCCACACCAGATCGACGATGACGCCGTCGCCCGTGACCTCCACCTCCGCGATCGAGGGGGCGCCGATCATGTACGGCGCCTCGCGGCGCTCGCCGAGCAGCGCCGGCGCCTCGCCCATCGCGGCGCCGTACGCCCTCATGCGCAGCGCGCCGGCCTGCTCCGATGCCAGCGCTGCGAGGCCGCTCGCCGAGCGGATCGGCTCAGGCGGCGCGACGGCGGGCCGGAAGGCCCTGGAGGCGGTCAGGTCGGGGCGGTTGAGGATGATCGGTCGTCTCAGATCGGGGCGCGGGCGCACCGGCTCCACGCTGTCGGGTGTGGGGCGCGTGACCATCGCGACGGCCACGCACTGCGTGGCCGCGTCCTGCGGGATGGTCGCGAGGATCCGGTCGCCCTTGCGCACCTGGATCGGGAGGGTCAGCTGCGCCTGGGCCCCATCCCTGAAGGTGACACCGCGACGCAGGTTCAACGCGTCGCGAGCGCCGTCGAGCTGGGCCCTCTGCATGATGAACGGGGCCACGGGCAGACCGAAGCGCGGGTGGTGGGAGACGCGCAGGTGGTTGCCGGCCCGCAGATGCGGTCCTCTGCCGTCGTCGGGGAGGCCGGCAAGGTTGAACAGGTGCGGCGGAACGATCGTCGGCATGATCAGAATCCCTCCGTGTCCAGCATGAGCGGTCGCGCGTCGACCACCCGACGACCGGTCAGCGTGCCGCCCGGCGCCACCCGCAGCCGCAGCTCGAGCGCCGAGGCGTCGCCGGCGGGGATCACCGGTTGCGTCGCCACGAACAGCACGCGCGTCCAGTTCTGCGTGGCCCGCACCGGGGTGAAGACCACGCCGTCGAGCACCAGCCGGTCCGGCTCGCACCGCACGGAGTCCACCGCCTGCTGGCCCTGGACCACCGCGGCCACGCGCCGCATCGGCTCCGGCGCATCGAGCATGAAGCCGACGATCCCGTAGGGGCCGGCCGCGGTGCGCCGCCACAGGGCGATGGTGCGCGCCTGGTCGCCCGGCAGCGGCAGCGTGTCCGCACCGACCGCCGTCAGCGCGGCGCCGAAGTCGGCGTCGGACACGGACAGGGGACCTGAGGGGAGCGCCACCGCGTCGGCGAGGAGGATCTCCTCCGGCCGGAACGGGCTGACCCCGGCGGCGTCGAAGCCGAGTCCCGCCAGCATCTCCGTCGGGTTCGCGTAGCGCGACGTGGTGAACCGGGTCGCGTTGACGACGACGGGGTCACCGCCCCCGGGCGGCGCTCCCTTGCGCTGCGCGAGCAGCGAGAAGTCGTACATCGCGTTCTTCTCGAGCGCGAAGCGCGCACCCATGGAGGCGCCGCCCGTGACCGGCGCATCGGGCAGGCAGCGCGCCTCCGCCACCGCCTCGTTGATGAGCCGCTCCGCGGGAAGCAGGACCGATGCGGGAGCGATGAGCCACATGAGGTCCAGAAGCTCGGTGAGCATCGACTCCTCGAGCGCGGGCACGTCGGGCTGCGGAGGCGGGTCGGTGCGCCGCACCGACAGCACCAGCTCGCGGTCGTGGCGGTCGGCGAGCGCCTCGACGTGCCCAGCGCTGAAGTGCACCCACAGGGGGTCGTCGGTGAAGACCACGTCGCGACCGTCGGCGGGCTCGGTGCGGGTGAGGTAGCGGGCGAGGTCGCGAGGATCGAAGACGTACTCGTTGAGCCCGTCCTGCGTCTCGGCGCCGGCGAGCACCTCGGACGCGACCCGGAACCGGTAGGTGTCGGTCTGTCGAGGCTCCCACTCGGTCGCATCGACCGGCGTGCTGGGGAGGTCGGTGCCCTCGTCGTTCGACCGCCAGCCCTGCCACGACCAGTCGATCTCGATGCGGTACGTCTCACCCGGGTCGAGCAGGATCTCGCGTGCGAGGGTCGCGAGCGACCCGTCGGCGACGGTGACGAGCGTCCCGACCAGCGCACCCTGCGCGGCCTGGTCCTGCTCCTGCGCCGCCGCGGCCCGCGAGTCGATGCCGCACAGGGACAGCACCGTGACCCGGACGCCGTTCGGGCTGACGATGTCGAAGCCCGACGCATCGGGGACCGCGGCGGGCTGATCGAACGCGATCGCGCGGCACCGCCCGCCGTGCCCGTCGGGAACCGTGGCGAGCAGGGTCGGGGTCCACGCGTGGGATCTGCCGTCCTTGCGCGTGACCACCAGCGGGACCTCGCCTCGAGAGAGCTCGCCGTCGGGCCCGACGACCGGCGCCGTGCAGATCCTCGCCAGGAAGGTCCGCCCGCCCGCGTGCAGCTCGATCCTGGCGATCTCGGGCGCCTCGAGGCGGATGGTCAGCAGCGAGTCGCCTCGGCTCCGGGCGCCCTCGACGGCGACCTGACCACCCCGGGCGTCCAGCGCGATCGCCTCCACCTTGCCCTCCCCGATGGTCGCGACATGGAGCGTCACCGCACCTACCGGAGCGGCGAGGTCCAACGCGAGCCCGGGGCCGGGGATCGCCAGCTCGACCCGTCCGTCCGGCTGCGGCCTCGACGGATCGCGATCGTCCACCTGGTCCTCGAGCGACAGCAGCCCGCCAGGGTCGAGCGACGTGACGGTGATGCCCCCGAGTGCGATGTCCTGGAGATCCCGGCGGGGCTTCCCGTCGAAGCGGACACAGGTCTCGCCCTCCCCGACGGAGCCGCCCTCGCCGTGGCAGACACGGAACAGCACCGACTCGTGGCTGCCTCCAGAGAGGACCACGCGGTCGATCTCCGGAGCGGCCAGGTGCAGCTCCACAGGCATCCCGCTGTCGTCCTTCGCCTGCGCGACGGCGTTGCCCCCGTGGTCGAACGCGATCGCCGTGACGGGGCCGCCGCCGCTCAGCACGCTCAGGCTCACGGTGGTCCAGGGCCTCGCCGGCCGGATCTCCACGCCGCCGTCGGGGAAGAAGAGCTCGGGGACGCCATCGCTCCCGCGCTGCGCAGGCGTCGTACCGGCGTCGACCCAGTCCTCGAGCCGCATCCCGATCCTGGGGTCGATCACGCTGAAGGTCACGCCGTCGAGCGCGAACTGCCCGGAGGCGACGGCGGCCTTGTCGGCGCGGGCGAAGTCGAAGCACGACTCCGTCGCCTCGGAACCGACCGTGCAGATCTGCGCGAGGTGGACCTGCTTGCCGCGCGGCACGATCACCATCTCGACGATCGACGCCGGCGCCGTGACACGCAAGGTCGCCGCACCCACCGCATCGTCCGCCGTCACCGTGCCGCCGTTGCCCTCGGCGTCCTTCCACTCGACGTCGGCGCCGAAGGCGTCCCGGCGGTAGAGATGCAGCTCGAAGTCCCTCCCGCCGGACAGCGGACGGATGCTCATCCCGGGCACGGTGATGAGGATGTCGGGCTGCGCGTCGCCACCGAGCGTCAGGCCGCCCTGGGCGAGCGCCACATCGTCGGTCACCAGGAAGGGGCTGCGCGGGCTCACCGCGGTGAGCACATGGTCGGGCAGCTCCAGCTCGGTGAAGCGCCTGCCGATCGACAGCCCGTCGAACCGGTAGCACGAGCGAGGCTCGGACCCCGGCGGGCGGAGACGCCCGTCGCACACGAGCAGCAGCAGCCGGCCGGCCTGGATGGTCTGATCGAGGTCCGCGATCCACGGCAGGCTCGTGGTGGTGAGCCCGGCGGCGGAGGCGAACTGGGCCGCGGGTAGCCGGTAGCCCCGGCCGAGCGGGCCGGTGGGCCCGGCGACAGCCTGCGGGAGGTCGATCACGGCTCCCGCCACAGGCAGGCCCCCGGCGCCCGCGACGATCGAGCTCAGCGCGGCACCTTCCGTGGTTCCCGTCGCCGTGCGCAGCCCCGGCCGGCCCAGCAGGGTGAAGCGGCTCGCGTACGGTCCCGGCGCCGGGACCTCATGCAGCAGCCGGACCCGGTCCGTGCCCGCGGAGCGGGCATCCTTGCCGAACAGGCAGGCGCGCGACGGCTCCGGCACAGGCTCGCACAGCGTGCCGATCGTGTCGGCCGGGCTGCCGGGCGCAGACGCGCCGCCGTCCGCCATCGGCAACGCCCAGCCCCACGGCCTCCAGTCCAGCAGCGACAGGCTCGTGGTCTCCGCACCCGAGGGCGCGACCGGGCCCGCGCCGCCCGGCGGACGATGCGACGGCAGCCCCCAGGCACGATGCAGCGGGTTCGCACCGCTCACCGCCGTGCCATCCGACTCCCGGATGAGGCGCACATCGTCGAGCCGGAAGGCGTACCGGAGGCGGTTCGAGCCGGACCAGGGCTCCCCGGACGGCGCCCCGGGCTTGACGAACTGCCCGGCGGGCACGCCGTCCTCGATGAAGTGGCTGAAGTTGATGACGGGCACCGTGTCCGCCCAGACCGTCTGGTTCTCGCTCGGGTCCGCGCCGGTGTTGCGCGCCTCGCCGTTCACCTCGGTCATCTCGAAGATCGGCTGCCCGCGCAACGGGCCGCCACCGTCGCGACGCGCCTCGCCCATGACGCGACCGCCGCGATCGGTGAGGGCGACGTTCGAGACGGGGCTCGGGGGCGGCGGGATCTCCTCCTGCGGCTCCTTGCCGATGCGGAACTTCACGCATCCCTTGAGGGAGAAGAAGAACAGGTCGACCTCGCCGCAGAACTCGCCGTCGAGCCAGATGCTCTCGTCCTGATAGGTGAGGACGATGCTGCCGCGCGCCGTCACGGAGATCACCACCAGGTCGAGCTCGCCCGCGACCCAGATGCCTGCCTTGATCAGCAGCGGATCCGTGCCGATCCCCGCGAGGAGCAGCACCGAGGCGGAGAGCCTGATCGGGCCCGCCTTCCACTCGAGCGCGGCGCCCGCCCCGAAGCCCACGGAGAACCCTTCGAAGGAGAACTCGGGCTTGCCGCCGAGGCTCGGCAGGCCGTTCTGCTCGATCATCAGGTAGGAGAACGCCCGCAGGTTGAGGCTGCCCGGCAGCAGCGTCAGGGTCACCGGCTCGCCGGTGCGCCCCGCCTGCCCGTCCGAGCCGAGCCGCACGTAGATGCCGTCGCCCGAGTACGGGAAGTAGGCGGACAGCGACGCGACGACCTTGAGGATCTTCGGGATCTCGTAGCGGGCCTGGGCGGCCAGGGCGACCGCGGTGTCGTCGATGATGATGAGACCCGTCAGGCCCGCGCTCTGCGCCGCGTCCTTCTTCTCCTTGGGCGCGCGGACGGGCACCGAGAGCAACGAGATCTCCACCGCGAAGATGACCTCGGGATCCGGGAACGCGACCACGATCATCCCTGTCGCGGAGCACGAGAACGAGGCGTCCGGGAGGGTCCCCACGACGGCCCCGACACCCACGGCGTGCTGGCCCTTCTGGGGCCGGTACTTGCTCTCGGGCGGCTTGAACCACCACCCCAGCTCGCGCTTGACGATGTCGGGGTCGGCGGTCACGTCGCGCTCACCGTTGATCGCGGTCTGCCCGATCACGCCGTGCAGCGCCGCGCCCGACGGGCCCAGCGGGATGCCGACGGGGAACTGCACCTTGAGGAACAGGCTGACGAACGTGAACGGCTCGGGATCGGTCATGTTGGCCATCGCGAGCGCCGCCGACACCTTGAGCTTGAGCGGCACGAGGTCGAGGTCGAGCCCGGCGCGGATCACGCCGCCGGGGTCCTCGATCCGCAGCCTGCCCTCGCCCTTGACCGTGGCGGGGATGTCGATCTTCGCGGTCAGCCCGCGGAGCGCGAAGGCGACGTCCGGCGGGTTCCCACCGGAGAAGGTCACGCGGACCACCGCTTCGCTGATCTCGACCACCCCGATGTTCAGAGCGATCGCGAACCGGGTCTCCACCCACAGGGAACCCTTGCCCAGCGCGGTCTCGACGGCGCGGAGCAGCTGCCCGAGCACCCCGTCGACCTTCCACTTGCCAGGGTCCTCGATCTCCATCGAGTCGGTCGGGTACGAGACCCCCAGCTTGTCCCAGAAGTCGTCCTTCGACTGGTCGAAGACGATGCTCACCTTCTTGTAGCGGAACTTGACCGGATGGTCGGGGTCGGTCTTGAGGCCGAGCGCGCCGGTGTTGACGTGAAGGATGGTGGTGTAGTCGCTGGTCAGGCTGATCTTGTAGTCGTCGCCGACCTCATCGATGTCCTTGATCTCGGTGCTCGCCTCGATCGACTTGATCACGGCCTTGGACCCGGGACCGACCAGGGGGCCGCCACCGAGGTCCACCTGCGCGAACGCGGTGCCGGCCGCGAGCGCCGCGATGCGCGCGCCCTTCTCGATGGTGTCGGTGTCGGAGCTCACCTCGGACAGCAGCACAGGTCCGAGAGCCATCGCCGCCACCAGGTTGGGCTGGGTGAAGCTCATCAGCCCCTCGGGGTCGCCGTCGGACCGGATGCCCAGCTGCGCACGGGTGAAGCCCGTGGCGTCGTCATGGCGCCACCCGCCGTAGACGGTGAGCACCTCGAGCGTGACGGGTTCGCCCTCGAGGTCGGGCAGCGGATCGGTGTCAGGCGACCAGGCGTACTCGAACTCCGCCTTCGACGGGATGAGGTCGCGCCAGCCGTCGCCGCTCGGCTTGTCCCACGCGACCATCAGGCGGACGCGGTAGTCGCTGGCGGGGGTGGACGCGATCGCGGGCACCGGGGTCGCGGTCTCGCCGGGGACGAGCATGCGGCGCAGCGCGGGCGACCGTCCATCGTCCACCTCCTTGACCTCGGCGCTCGCCGCCGGGGTTCCGCCGACCGCGTAGACATCGACGCGGCGGAACTCCGCGCGGACCGGCTCGGAGGGTCCGGCGGTGTCGCGTCCGCTGGGCCACGCGCTCCTGTCGACCAGGGGATCGCCCGAACCATCGTCCACGGCGAGGATCAGCCGCTGGGCCGCCGCCTCCTCGGAGTCGAGCGGGCTGGTGGGGACGGTGCCCGGCTGGCCGTCCTGCTCTCCCCAGCTGGTGATGTCCGCGGCGTCGAGCGCCGCGAGTCCGCTGCCGGCGGGGACGGTGGTGAGGTAGCGCACCGCGGTGTCGCGGCGCCGGGAGGCCAGGTCCTTGTTGAAGTCGTCGCCGCCGATGTCGTCGCATCGCCCCACCACCAGGAACGATGCGCCGGGGTAGCGCGCCGCCCACGCGAGCAGCTGACGGTGGATCCCGTCGGGGCTGCCAGCCTGCGCGACGCCTGCGGGCTTCGCCTCATCGCTCCACCGCGTCGGCTCGGCCTTGTTGTACTCGAAGACGATGCGCACGTGACGGTCGTGCTCGACCGGCGCGGGCGGCGGCGGCGCTGGATCCGTCGACAGCGTGACGAGCGCGAGGGCGCCCGCAGGGACCGCCACCCCCGCCTCACTGCCGTCGATCTCGGCATCGTCCAGGAGCGGCCGATAGCTTCCCTGCGCATGGAAGTCCGTGAGGTCGAACGTGCTCTCGACAGCCGTCAGGGGGAGCTCGTCAGCCGGTGCGGCTGCCGTGACGACGCCGTCGACACCGCCGACGAGGAGCGTCTCGCCCTCGAGCACGTGGACCCGGAGCCGCGCGGTGCGCTTGCTTCCGTCCTTGGTCTCCGTCAGCACCAGGAACTGGTCGCCCGCGATCTCGCCGGGAGCGAGCTGGATGCTCTCGAGGTCCTGGACGGCACCGTCGGCGCCCAGCTTCCAGGTGAACGTGCCCGCGGCGACGTCGCTCGGCTGGCCGGTGCGCGCGTGGAAGTGCAGCCCTTCGAGGCCGGCCTTGGGCCCGGACGCGTGCACGGCGTTGAATACGGAGCTTCCCGCCGTGATCACATCGATCGCGGGCGGCTCCCCCGAGGCGACGAAGCGGAAGGTGATCTCGGGGTGGCGGATCTGCCGTCCACCCGTGGTCTCCTCGGGCACCACGCGCAGGATGTCGCCATGCGTGACCGACCCCGTGGACGCATCGCCGACCGTCTCGGTGCCGTCTGGCCACCGCCAGGTCGCGGTCCAGTCCGTGACCGCCCCGCCCTCGGGCGGTTGCGAGGCGACGAAGCTCGCCTGAAGGCTCACACGGTCGTCCTCGGTCGCCGTGATCGCGACCAGACGGCTCTCGCCGCTGCCCGTGGCGCCCACCGGCGCGTGGCCCGCCTGGGTGAACACGAAGGTGGCAGGGTCGAGCGCCGCGCGGCCCCACTGCACCTCGAGCTCCCCCTGGATCCCGCGGGGCGATCCGAGGAGCAGGTTGCGCACACCCCCCGAGAAGCCCCCGCGGCCAAGCGCGTTGGGAGGCGCGTAGAACGTGGCCTCGGCGATCGCGAAGCCCATCCACTCCGGCGTCTGCCCGAGCCTGGTGATGAAGTCGGGTGAGAACGTGTCGGACGAGTCGAAGAGCAGCCGGGTCAGGGTCATCCCGAACTGGGACGAGCCGAAGAAGAAGTGCGGAGGGGTGCACCGCAGCCCGACCACGCCACCGGTCGTGGCCAAGGGGTCGGACGCCGACTGGTTCTCGACGAACAGCAGTGTGACCGGAGCATCGGCAGACGCCTTCGCGAAGCGGATGGTGGCCTCTCCCGAGATCACCACCGCGGTGTCCTGAGCGCGACGGACCAGACGGCGCGGCGTGGTGCCGGCCTCCTTCACGAAGTCCGCGCCCTGCAGGCCCTTCAGCTTGAGGCTCAGCCCGTCGGCGACGATGTCGAGGTGCCAGCGCCCTCCGGGCGTATCGAAGATCGCGAGTCGGAAGGGGGTGCCCTCGGTCGCCCCTGGCAGCTCGAGCTCGCCGAACCCGAGGTCGATCGGCTCGTGACGGACCGGCTTGAGCGTGCCGCTGTGCTGGGTCCCCCCGGCGAACGGAACCGAGGTCACGCCCTCGGTGGTGAAGCGATCCGTGAGGTCCTTGAAAGAGGTGGGTATCGGACCTTCGAAGAGGTCCGCGAGCGTCCCGTCCGGCATGACCAGCCCCCCGAGCCCATCGACGTCTTCATCAACGACCGCCGATTCGATCCTTGGCACTCACGCACAGCACTGTCAAGCGAAATGTAGGAAATGTCGGTTTTCGCGGCGGGCCGGACAGCCGCAACCCGAGAGCTCACCTCCCCTTGCGCAGGCCCGTGAGCTGCTTCATCAGGTCGAACCAGAACGGGCCGCCGAGCGCCGTCGCGAGGCCGGTGAGCGCGATGCCTGCGAGCTGCCCCCAGAAGTCCATCTGGCGGGGCTGAGTCGGGGGCTTCGCCGCATCCCCCTCGCCCTCAACGCCCGCAGCGGGCGACGCACTGGGACTGGGGCTCGCGGACGCACTCGGGCTCGCGGACGATGCAGGCTCGGGCACGCCATCCCACGCGTCGCCGAAGAGCGTGAAGTAGTCCTCGTCACCAGGAACGATGAGGCCCGCCTCCGAGAACACGCGGAACTGCTGCACAGCACAACCGAGGTCCGCGTAGGGATCGGTGGTGGTCTCGCCACCGGATTCCGAGTCCGTTCCCACCGTCGGCTGCACCGTAGGGTCCGCGCCGGGTGTCGCCGCCTCGAGCATCTCACCCGAGGCCGCTACCGTCGTCTCGACCGTCGTGGTCACCGTCGCTGCTCCCTCGGCAGAGTCCTGGTCGCTGGATCCCCCCTCATCGCCCTCGCCCGCCTCCACGCAGGCCGGGAACTCCCCCGCGCTCACGCCGTCCGCGGCGGTGACGGCGGCCTGCCGGAACGCCGCGTTGTCGTTGAGCCCGCCGGCGATCGCGATCGCGTTGACGTTGAACAGGATCGCGATCACCACGCCGATCGCCCCGAGCGCCCACTTGGCGTTCCGCTTGTAGGTGCTGCTCAGCACCTGCATCTGGCCGTCGAACCAGGTCTCCGCCGCGGCGAGCAGCTTGTCGGTGTCGTGCGCGACCGCGGCACCCGTCGTCGCGAGGAAGGCCCCGAGCGGCGCGAGCAGCCCCTGGTCGGGCTGCTGGTACTCCTGGGCGAGGTCTCTCACGCGCGCCTCGAGCCCGTCTCCCTCGCGCGCCTGCGCGAGCTCCACCAGCGCGTTCGCGAACACCTTGCCGGGGATCTCCGAGACCTTCGATCGATGCCCCAGCTTGACGTAGTCGAGCCCTCCGACCGCGCCCGTCTGCGCCAAGGTCTGAAGTCGCGCTTGCGCCTGGGCGCGCTTCGCATCCCGCGGCTTGCGGTCGAAGATCCTGGCGAACCATCCGGTCGCGCGGGTGAGCGGATCCTGAGCCACCGCCACGGGCGGCGGACCGGATGCCCCGCGTGCGGACCGCCCACCGGACGCCGCAGCACCTGCCCCGAGACCGAGGAGCCGCTCCGCCAGCGACCGACCCTCGGCGGGCGGCTGAGCCGCTGGTCGTGACGGCGCGACGGCGATGACAGGGTTCCCGCGGATCGGCCTCACCGACCTGCAGAACAGACCCGTCCACAGGAATGGGATGCCCAGCTTGTGGTCCGCCCCCGAGAGCAGCTCATCGAGCCGTGCCCACAGGGCCTTGGATCGCACATTGAACAGCCTGGTGACGATCTCGTTCACCGCCGAGGCCGCTGCCGCGGCGATGGCGAAGACCAGGACCAGACCGATCGCGATCTCGAGGACGACGCTGTCCATACGGCACCTCCGGGCGCTGCCGCACGGCACCTCGCGCGAGCGACGCCCCCCTGTGCGCCCGTCCTCCCGCACGTCGGCCGACACGCCTGCTCCGACGTCGGCGCCACGCTCATGCTAAGCCCGCCGCGTCCCTTTTGTCCGGATCTTCGCGCATCTCGGTGAAGGTCCGCCATGACGACCCCCTCGCCGTGCATCGTCCCCGCGCGCGGCCGACGTCGACGCAGGTACGCTCCCAATCGAGGGCGGAGGGAGCGCGACATGAACGATGCAGCCCCGCGAAGGCGGGCGGACCTCCGGCTGACGCTGAGCGAGCGCGTCAACACCACTCTCGAGCTCACCGCGACCGGGCTCGGCGCGGTCGCGTTCGCGGTGGTGGCGGCGATCGCGCTGCCGGTGTTCGGCCTGGACGAGGCCGCGATCTCGGGCCCGGGATCCGTCGGCCAGTACGCCGCCATCGCATCGGCTGTCACCGCCGCGCTCGCCTTCGCCGCCGGCCGCTACGCGCTGCATCTGGGCGGTCGCTACCGGATCCGCGGCGCGCTCGACGTGGTCGACGTCGCGGCGCTCGCGCTCGCGCACGGCGTCATCGCGTTGCTCAGCTGGACGCTCGTGGCCGTGGTCCTCGCCGGCGGCTTCGTGGGCGCGACGCTGTACACGCTGCCGATCCTCGCGCTCAGCGGCGCCGCGGCCGCCGTCACCGCGTACGCGGCCTTCCTCTCCGCGGCGCACATGAACCCCGAGCTGCTCGCGGTGGTGCTCGCCGTCTTCCTGGTCGAGGGCATCCTCGCGAGCACGCTGACGGCGTCCGATCCCGACTGGTGGATGCAGAACCTCAGCACGTTGGGCATCTCGCACGACGTCTCGGCGATGGCCTTCAACCTCACGCTCATCGTCGCCGGCTTCCTGGTGACGGTGCTCGCACGCGTCGCCACGCGGGACGTGCCGACGTCGACGGAGCACGGCGTGCGAAGCGTCCGCACGGCGCTCATCGTGATCGGCATCTTCCTCGGGCTGGTCGGCGTGTTCCACGTCGACACGCACTTCTGGATCCACACCGCGGTCGCGAGCGGGATGGCGGTCACGTTCGCCGTCCTCACCATCCGCCTGCGCGCCTGGGTGCCGGGCATCTCACGCGCGTTCCTGCCGGTGGGCTGGGCGTTCGTCGCCGTGATCTTCGTGCTCGCGTTCTTCTTCGCGACGGGCTACTACTCCCTCACCGCGGTCGAGCTGGTCGCGGGCGTGCTGGTCTTCACCTGGATCATCCTGTTCCAGCGCAACGTGGGCGCGCTGCACGCCGACACCGCCGCGTAGGCGCTCGCCGGGCGGCACCGCGCGCATCCATGGCACCCTGGCAAGGGAGCCGGGGAGAGCCATGTCGGACGATGCGCGCACACCTCGCGGGCGCGGGCGCGCCTGGGCGGGCGGCGCCGGACGGGCCGTCGCCAGCCTCGGCACCATCGAGCCGTTCCCCGATCCACGCTGGCAGATCGCCCTCCAAGCCGCCATCGCGACCGCGGCACCCGTCGCGGTCGGAGTCGCGCTGGGCCATGCCGACCTGGGGCTGATCGCCTCGACCGGCGGCTTCACCACGCTCTACGCCTCGTGGCGCACGCCGGTGGACCGCATGCGGCTCCTGCCGTTCGTCGCCGTCGTGCTGACGCTCAGCGCGGCGCTCGGGACCCTGACCGGGCCATCGCCCGTCGCGGCGAGCATCGGCCTCATGCTGGTCGCCGTCGGCGTCGCCGCGATCGGCTACGGGTACGCGCTCGGGCCGCCGGGACCGCTGTTCCCCATGCTCGCGTACGGGCTCGCGGCGCACGTGAGCGAGCTCGACCATGGCGCCCGGATCCAGCAACCGGGGGTGGTGATCGGCGCGATCGGAGCGGGCGCCGTCTTCGCGTGCCTGGTGGCCGCGGCACGCCTGCTGCTGCCGCAGCATCGTCGAGCGCCCGCGACACCCCTGCGCGGCCTCCTCCCCGGGCCCACATGGGACGCGGCCGCGCGCGAGCTGCTGCTCCGCGCGAGCATCGTCGCCGTGGTCGGCACCGCGGTGAGCTACCTGGTCGTCGACCCGGGACGCGCGTACTGGACGGTGGGCGCGGGGCTCGCCGTGGTCGGCGCCAGGCCGGGACGGGGCCGCGCGGCGCAGCGAGGGGTCCACCGCATCGTCGGCACCATCGCCGGCGCCGGGCTCTACGTCGCGGCGGCGACGCTGGCGACGCCGCCGCCGTGGGTGCTCGTGCTGGTGATCGGCGTGCTCCAGTTCGCCGCGCAGATGCTCGTGGTGCGCAACTACGCGCTCGCGCTGACGTTCATCACCCCCACGGTGCTCATCATCGTGGGAGCGGCGCGCGGAGCCGATCCCCTGCTCGACGTGGTCTGGGAGCGCGTGCTCGACACCATCGTGGGCGGCATCCTCGGCGCGCTCACCGGGCTGGTGCATGGGCGCCGCCCGTAGCCGCCGCATCCCACGCCGTCTACCCTGGCGCCATGTCCCGCCACAAGATCTTCGACATGCCCTTCGCGCGCATCTACCCGGAGTACGTGAAGAAGGTCGAGCGGAAGGACCACACCGTCGACGAGCTCCACACGGTGCTCACTTGGCTGACCGGCTACAGCGACGACGGGATCGCGGACGCCGTCGCGGACGAGCGCACGCTCGAGCAGTTCTTCGCGAGCGCACCCGCGATGAACGACCACACGGATCTCATCACAGGCGTGATCTGCGGCGTCCGTGTCGAGGAGATCGAGGACCCTCTGATGCAGCAGATCCGCTGGATGGACAAGCTGGTCGACGAGGTCGCGCGGGGCAAGCGCATGGCCTCGATCCTGCGAGCGCCGAAGGCCTGATCGGGAGCCGCGGCTACTCGCCGGCCGGTCCGAGCCCCAGCGCGGCCCACCCGGCGACCGCCACCACCGCGGCGCCCGCCACCGCGATCACCACCACCGCGCGCGAGCCGCGCATCGCCTCGACCACCTTGGGCACCGCATCGTCCACCGCCATGCCTTCTGCCGCGAGCATGCGCGCGGTCCGCGCCGCCCGCCGCAGGCGCCCGCGCGTCTCGAGCGCGCCCAGGAAGGCCGCGACCACCAGCAGCGCGACGCCGATCGCCAGCAGCAGGAGCACCGCGGTTCCCAGCATGCGCTCGCTCCAGGTGCCGTTGAGCTGCGTGCCCTTGCGGACCTGGCGCGGGGCGTCGGCGAGCCCGACCACGTCGACGAGCTGCCAGATCCCGAACCATGCCGCACCGATCGCCAGCACCGCGACGGCGCCCGCGACCACCGTGAACGCCGTGCTGTGCTCGCCGGGCTCGGGCTCGGCGACCCCCCCAGGTTCCGGCTCCGGCGCGGCCTGGTCCACGCGATCGGGCTCGTCGGCGGCGGTGTCGAGGGGTGCGGTCATGGCGGCCTCCCGGTGCGACCTGGAGTGCGGGACAGGACCACAGCAGGATCACACGATCCCGCCGGTGACGCCATGCCGGCGGTCAGCGCTGCGCGCGCACCTCGCGCATCGCTGACGCCCACAGCTCGAGGGCGTCGAGCATGGCGGCCAAGCCGTGCTCGTGGTGCTCGTTCGGCGTGGCCGTGTAGCCGTCGAAGTCGGCACGGTTGGACAGCGTGGTCTGCGGCCGCACGTGGGCGATCCCCACCGCGCTCAGCACTCCGCGCAGATGCTCGGCGGAGCGGAGCCCCTCGCCGTTGCCGTACGAGACGATGGCCGCGGCCTTGTCGAGCCATTCCGCCCACAGGTAGTCGATCGCGTTCTTGAGCGCCGCAGGCAGGCCGTGGTTGTACTCGGGGCACACGAACACGAACGCGTCGTAGCGCGCGATCACCGCCGCCCAGATCCTCGTGTGCGCGTGGGTGTAGTCGCCCGTCGACGCGGCGGCAGGCTCGTCGAGCAGGGGCAGCGGGTGGTCGCGCAGGTCGATCAGCTCGTAGGTCGCGCCACGATGCTCGGCGTGGTCGAGCACCCAGCCCGCCACCGATTCGCCGCGCCGTCGCGGACGTGTGGAGCCGAGGATGACGCCGATGCGGAGGTCAGAGGTGTCCATCCGCGCATCGTCTCCCGCGCGCGGCAGCCGCACAACCTGGCGGATCGACGACGGTGCCGACACCCCCGTGTGCGATCGCGCCTCGCAGGGTAGGCTTTACATCGTTGCAAAGACGTCCCCGACGCCGCGCTCAAGGAGGAGCCTTGTCCATGGTCCGCACGCATGACGTCTGCGCCCCTGCCACGCCCTCGGCCGTCGCCGCGCACGACCTCACGCCGTTGCCGCTCGCCGCCGTGACGCTCGCCCCGGAGCACGAGCTCGGCGCCTGGCAGCACGTCAACCGCGAGCAGACCCTGCCCCATGTGATCGACCACCTCGAGTCGACGGGGGTGCTCGACAACCTGCGCCGCCTGACAGGCGGGACCGAGGCACCGTTCCGCGGCCCGCACTTCGCGGACTCGGACCTGTACAAGACGCTCGAGGCGATCGCGTGGGAGTCCGCGCGCATGCCGGACGACCAGCCCTGGGAGCCGTGGGTCCAGGAGGCCGCCGCTCTCCTCGCAACCGCCCAGAGGGACGACGGCTACCTGGACTCGCACGTCCAGGGCAACGCCGGCGAGGCATGGTCGGACATGCGTGGGGGCCATGAGCTGTACCTGCTGGGCCACCTGATCCAGGCGGCCGTGGCCCGCGAGCGCGCGACCGGCGCGGCGGACCTCATGGACGTGGCCCGGCGCTTCGCCGACCTCGCGGTCGCCACGTTCGGCCCTGCCGGCGCGCGCGAGGACGGCTACTGCGGACACCCCGAGGTGGAGACCGCCCTGGTCGAGCTCTACCGGCACACGGGCGAGCGCGCCTACCTCGACACCGCTCTCGCGATGCTCGACCGGCGCGGCACCGGCGCGCTCGGGAGCGCGCCCTTCGAGCCCTCGTACTTCCAGGACCATGCACCTGTCAGGGAGGTGCGGGAGGCGACCGGCCATGCGGTGCGCCAGCTCTACCTGGCCGCCGGCATGGCCGATGCCGCGGCCGAGGTCGACGACCCGGGCCTGCGCGATGCGCTCGCCGCCCTGTGGCGTTCGGCCCACGGCACCAAGGAGTACCTGACGGGCGGCATGGGCTCGCGCCACCGCGACGAGTCCTTCGGCGACCCCTACGAGCTGCCTCCGGACCGCGCCTATGCGGAGACGTGCGCCGCCATCGCCTCCTTCCAATGGAACTGGCGGATGCTGCTCGCCACCGGCGAGGCACGCCACGGCGATGCGATGGAGCGCACCCTCCACAACGCGATCGCGGCCGGGACCGGCGTCGACGGGAGGACGTTCTTCTACTCCAACCCGCTGCAGGTGCGCACGGGCCACGACGGCACCGGCGAGAACACGGCCGCGTCCCGCCGAGACTGGTACGGCTGCGCATGCTGCCCTCCGAACCTCGCCCGCCTGGTCTCCTCGCTCGGTGCCTACGTCGCGACGGGGACGGAACGTCGCGCACGCCTCCATCTCTACGGGGCGGGGACGGTGCGCATCGGCGCGACCACGCTCGGCCTGGCCACGGCGTACCCCTGGGACGGCCAGGTCGAGATCACCGTCGACGGGCCCCTCGAGGAGCTCGCCCTCCGGATCCCCGAGTGGTGCGACGGGGCGATGCTCGACGTCGACGGCACGGCGTCGGAGGTGCGCGGGGACGCCGACGGGTACGCCCGGGTGAGGCTCGCGCCCGGGCCGCACCGCATCGTGCTGTCCCTCCCCATGCCTGTCGACGTGCTCGACCCCCACCCGCGCGTGGACGCCGTCCGGGGGACGGTCGCGCTGCGCCGCGGACCGGTGGTCTTCTGCCTCGAGCAGGCGGACCTGCCTCCCGGTGTCGCGCTCGAGGACATCCGGCTCGACCTCGCCGTGCCGCCCCGCGTGGGCCCCGGCGTCGCCTCGCTGCGGGCGGGCGCGACCATCCTCGCGGAGGGCATCGTCCGCGCGACGCACGGGCTTCCCGCGCTGACCGCGCTGCCGAGGTCCTCGCATGCGACGGCGGCTTCTGGCATGCTTCCGGGGAGGATCGCCCTGCGCGCCATCCCGTACGCCCGCTGGGCGAACCGCGCGGGCGGCGCGATGCGGGTGTGGATCCCCGTCGACGAGGAGGTCTCGACCACGTGAGCGGCTCGGGTGTGCGTGGCACGGTGACGATGCACGATGTGGCGGCGGCCGCCGGCGTGTCCGTCAAGACCGTGTCCAACGTGGTCAACGACTATCCCCACATCCGTCCCGCGACGCGCGAGAAGGTCCAGAAGGCGATCGACGAGCTCGGCTACCGGATGAACCTGTCGGCGCGCAGCCTGCGCCAGGGCCGCACCGGCATCATCGGACTCGCGCTGCCCGAGCTGTCGCTGCCGTACTTCGCGGAGCTCGCGGACTCCGTGATCCGCGCGGCGGAGGCCCGCGGCGTGGTCGTGCTCATCGAGCAGACGGGCGCGGACCGCCAGCACGAGCTGGACGTCCTCACCTCGGACCGCCGCCAGCTCACCGACGGCCTCATCTTCTCGCCGCTCGAGCTCGGTCCGGACGACGCCGACGCGCTCAAGGTCGACTACCCGCTGGTGGTGCTGGGAGAGCGCATCTTCGGCGGCGACTGGGACCACGTCACCATGAACAACGTCGACGCGGCGCGCGCGGCGACGCAGCACCTCATCGACCAGGGACGCCGACGGATCGCCGTCATCGGCGCGCACGCGGGCGAGACGATGGGCTCGGCGGCGCTGCGTGTGCTCGGCTACCAGGCGGCGCTGGCCGCCAACGGCATCCCGCTCGACCCCTCGCTCATCGTCGAGGGTGGGCTGTGGCACCGCGCCACGGGTGCCGAGTGCGTCGATCACCTGGTGTCCACGGGCGTGGAGTTCGACGCCATCTTCGGCCTCAACGACGCCCTCGCGCTCGGCGCGCTGCACGCCCTGCACGCGCGCGGCATCGCGGTGCCGGACCCGGTCGCGGTCATCGGCTTCGACGACATCGAGGACGCCGCGTACACGTCCCCCACGCTCTCCTCGATCTCTCCCGGACGCGAGCAGATCGCGCAGGAGGCCGTCGACCTGCTGCTCGCACGCATCGCGGGCGGCGGCGATCCCTATCGCCGCGTGATCGCGGACTTCACCGTGGTGCCGCGGGAGTCGACGGGCGGCTGAGCTCCGCCTCCCGCCTCCCGCCTCCCGCCTCCCGCCTCCCGCCGAAGTGGTAGCTGGTGGTCGGCATTCCGAGCTTCTTGCCTCACAGTGGTGGCTGGTTGTCGCGCGCGCCGGCGTTGCGACAATGGCGCACCAACGTGGGGCAACGATTCCCGAAACGCGACACTCATCTACCACTTTCGGGGAGACGGAGTGCTGGGGGCGGGAGGTCCGCCGTTCAGGCCGCCGCACCTCGCGCGTCGACCTTGTCGAGCCAGCGGTCCACGATCAGCCCCGTGAGCAGCAGCGGCACGGAGAGCCCGATGAGCAGCATCACCGGGATGAACTTGATGCCGATCACCGTGAGCGCGATCACCGTGATCGCGCAGCCGAGCGCGGTCAGCGGCGAGAGCAGCGGCGCGACGGCGACGAAGCGCAACGTGCGCACCGCGGGATCCTCGTAGCGGCGCAGCACGTGAGGCGCGTACCCGAGGCAGGCGACGGCGTACGCCGCGAGCGCGATCACCGCACCCGACAGCACCGCGGTCATGGTGTCGGCACCGCCGTAGGCGAGCAGCACCAGCACCTCGTACCACCCGAGCGCGATGACGGCCATGAACGGGACGGTGACGATGGCCGCGCGCGGCAGCTCGGCGCGGTACGCGCGCCAGAAGTCCCCCCACAGCGCGTCGGACGGGTCACCGTCCACGATGCGACGGAGCAGCCCCGCGCCTGCGACGGCGGCCGGGCCGAGGCCCACGACGACGAGCCCGAGCACCGTGCCGGCGATCATCATGAGCTGGATGGCGACCAGGTGCGCGACGACCCGCATCCACACCATGAGGCGCCCCGTCCAGCCGGGCACCTCGTCGATGTCCGCAGGCGAGCCCTCGAGCCGCATGCGCGCCTTGTCGCGCTCACGCTGCTTGTCGTCGGGGTTCCGTGCGGCCACGACAGCCATCATCCCACCCGCGTGCCGACCACGACCGTGCCCTGGGGCCCACGTGCCGCGAAGCTGAGCGTGGGTACCGATCGCACCGCGTCCCAGGCGGGGAACACGACCGCGTCCACCGGTGCCTCGCCGTCCCGCGTGAAGCGTCCCGCGCCGCGCGCGACCAGGCCCGCGAGCTCGGTCTCGCCCACAAGCACGCGGCGCGACGGCACGACCTCCTGGGTCGGTCCCGCGTAGTCCACGATCTCCCACTCGCCGGCGAGCGCCGCGACGTCGGATGGCCAGCCCGCCTCATCATCGTCCTCCCGCGCGCCGGCCCAGGGCTGGACGGCCACGAGCGGCCATCCGCCGTGGGTCCACACCAGGCGGCGCACCTGCACCTCGTGCTGACGCGGGGTCTCGTCGAAGCGCGTGTGGTGCACCAGCACCTGGTGGGTCGGCTCGGTCAGGACCGCCGCGTGACCCGGCGCGAGGATCCCGCGGTCCGCGCCCTCGAGGCGGTGGCTCGCGAGCACGGTCAGCCCCGTGACCTCGGGGTCCGCGTCGAGGTCCGTCATGGAGCGGCCCTCGTGGTCCACGTAGGGACCGTAGAGATCATCGGACACCGCGACGCGCACGTGGTAGGTGCTCACCAGCGAGTCGTACGACACGATGAGCGCCCAACCACCGCCCGGACGGGGCACGATGTACGGCCCCTCGATGGCGGTGTCCACGGACGTGGGACGCCTCGCGATGAGCGTCCCGAACGACGATGCGGGCTCCCCGGGGCCGGGGGCATCCAGGGCGAAGCCGGTGACCGGGTCGATCTCCAGGATGTGCAGGCCGCCGAAGAACGAGCCGTAGACCATGTGGTGCCGGTCGCCGTCGATCACCAGCTGGGCGTCGATGGCGTTGTGACCGTCGCGATCGTGCTCGGTGGCCACCACGATGCCACGGTCCTCCCATGGACCGCTCGGATGCGGCGCGACCGCAAGGCCGATCGCGGAGGTGCGCGAACCGAAGCTCGAGGCCGAGTAGTACATGCGCCACTCCACGCCTGCGACGGTCTCGACGCGGACCACGTCGGGGGCCCACAGCCCCTCGGCGCCGGCGTGCTCGCGGGCCGGACCGGGGACGCCGTCGAGGGCGCAGCCCACGAACTCCCAGGTCACCAGGTCGGTCGAGCGGCGGATCTGCGCGCCGGCCGCCTGGAGCGGGCCATCCGCATCGGCATCCGTGGAGAAGAGCCAGTAGACGCCGTCGTCGTCGCGGACGGCGGTCGGGTCGTGGGAGTTGCGTGCGCCCCACGTGGACGGTGCGGGCCGTGAAAGGCCCGCGGCCCCGGCATCCGCCGGGGCCGCGTGCTCGCTGCTCATGTCAGGTCTTCGATCCGGTCAGGGCGATCGACTCGATGATCTGTCGCTGGAAGATCAGGAAGACGATGAGGATCGGGATGACGGAGATGACCGACGCCGCCATGATCAGCGGGTAGTCGCGCTGGGTCGCGTACTGGACGTTCATGTTCGCGATGACCACCTGAAGCGTCTGCTTCTCGGGCGAGTTCAGGTAGATGATCGGCGCGAGGTAGTCGTTCCACACCGCCATGAACCACAGGATGAACTGCGCGGCGATCGCGGGACGCATGAGCGGGAACATCATGGTCCAGAAGATCTTGAGGTAGCTTGCGCCGTCGATCTTCGCGGCCTCGACCAGGGAGTCCGGCACGTTGTGCAGGTACTGGCGCAGGAAGAAGATCATGATGACGTTGCCCAGGATCACCGGGACGATCAGCGGCAGCAGGGTGTCGACCCAGCCGATCTTCGAGAACATCACGAACTGGGGGATCATCAGCGTTGGGAACGGCACCATCATGCCGGACAGCAGCATGAGGAAGATCGCGTTCTTGCCGGGCAGGCGGAGCTTCGCGAGGGCGAAGGCCGCGAGCGACGAGAAGAGCGTTCCCACGACGGTCACCGAGAGCGCGACGATCAGCGAGTTCTTGATGCCGGAGAGGACGTACGTGTCGTCGAATACGCGGGCGTAGGTGTCCCACACGAAGGGATCGGGGATCCACTCCGGCGGGAGGGAGTACACGCCCTCCTTGGTCTTGAGCGAGGTCGAGACCATCCACACGAGCGGGGCGGCCATGATGATCGCGCCGAACGACAGGATGATGGTGAGGACCGCGTTGACCGCGGGGCTCTCCTGGGTCGCGGCCTTGCGCTTGAACATGCCGGGCCGCTGCTCGGGGAGCCGGCGGCCGGTGTCCGCAGCGGTGTCGGCGATCGCGCTCGAGGCGGAGCGCGCCGTGTTCTGGTTGAGGCTCATCGCAGTATCTCCTTCGCCTCAGTCGATCGAGAAGTCGTTGGCACGGTTGATGCGGAACTGGATCACCGTGACGATGAGGACCAGGATTCCCAGCACCAGCGCCATCGCGGTCGCATAGCCCATCTGGAGGTTCCGGAACGCCTGGTTCCAGACGTACCAGACCAGGGACGCCGTGCTCCACGACGGTCCGCCCGTCGGGGTCATGATGTTGATCTCGGTGAAGATCATGGAGCCCGCGATGATGTTGGTCACCACGAGGAAGAACGTGACGGGCTGCACCATGGGCCACGTGATCTTGGTGAAGCGCTTCCAGCTGGAGGCGCCGTCAAGGGCGGCTGCCTCGTACAGCGAGCGCGGGACCGCCTGGACGGCGGCGAGGTAGAGCAGCGTGGAGTAGCCGAGGCCCTTCCACACGGCCATGATGATGAGCGCCGGCTTGGACCATGTCGGATCCATGAGCCAGTTCGGGCCCTCGATGCCGATGAGCCCGAGCGCCTGGTTCACCAGGCCGAAGTCGCCGTTGTAGGCCCACTGCCAGAGGATGGCGACCGCGGCGAGCGAGGAGATGACCGGGATGTAGTACACGGTCCGGAAGAACGTGCGGCCGCGGATCTTGCGGCTCAGCGCGAGCGCGAGCGCGAGCGAGAGGGCGAGGCCGATCGGGATGCCGATCATGTAGAAGACGGTGTTCCACAGCGCACGCCAGAAGTACTGGTCCTGCAGCAGCCTGGTGTAGTTGTCCAGACCGATGAAGGTCATGTTGCCGATGCCGTTCCAGTTGGTCAGCGAGGCGTAGACCGAGAATCCGAGCGGGAAGAGCAGGAAGGCGATCCACCCGATCACGGGAGGGGCCATGAAGGCCGCGGCCCAGGCATGCTCCCTCCGGTGAAGCTTGTTGTTGGCCTTCCGGGACGCCTTCGCGTCCTCCTTGGTCCACACGGTGGTGGACTCGGCGGGGGGTGCCGTTGTCGCCATGATCTTTTCCTTCTTCCCTGCAGGGGGTCGGGGGCCGCCGCCGGGCGACGGCCCCCTTCCCTGCTGTCCTGCTGTTAGCCCTGGGCCTTCGCCTGGTCGGCGCTGATCCACGACTGGTCGAGCAGCTGCTGCATCTCAGGCTGCTTCGCCGCGAGGAAGTCGGCGGCGGTCTGCGAGCCGTTGTCGACGACGTTCTCGATGCCGATCCAGAAGTTGTCGTACCACTCCGGGGTGTAGGTCCACACGCCGGGGAGCGGCTTGCCCTTCGACTCGGCGATCTCGAGGAACGCCTTGGTGTTGGCGGGCCAGCCGGCGGCCGGGGCGTCGGTCTCGATCCACTCACCGGTCGCGTAGTCGATCAGGTTCGGGATCTGGACCTTGTTCTCCGCGAGGATCTTCTGCGCGTCGAGGTCGGTCGACAGGTAGGTCGCGAGCTGCGCCGCGAGCTCCTTGTTCTTCGAGTTCTCCGACACCGCGATGCCGAGCGAGCCGAGCCAGGTCGACCAGTCGTCACCCTCGTTGGCCACGGGGTAGGGGATCACGTCGTAGCCGAAGGTGTCGGGGTTCTCCTCCGCCACCGAGTTGTACGTCGCGATGTCCCACGGAGCGACCGGGAAGAAGCCGATCTCGCCGGCCATCCAGCGCTGGTAGGTGTCGAGCGTCTGCGCCTGCTCGGCCGACGGGGTCACACCCTCGACGAGGCCGAGGTCGGCGAACCACTGGAGCGCGTCCGCGAAGGCCGGGTCGTCGACCGTGACGGTCTTCTGGTCCTCGGAGATCCAGTCCGCGCCGGCGCCCCAGATGAAGGCCTGCGAGTTCCACACGACGTTGAGGCCGGTGCCCCAGGTCTCGTAGTCGAGCTTGTCGGACTGCGTGAGCTCCTTGCACAGCGCCACGAACTCGTCGAAGGTCATCGGCTCGTCCGCCGACGGGGCCTCGAGGCCGAGCTTCTCGAACAGGACCGTGTTGTAGCCGAAGCCGAACGGGCCGACGTCCTTGGGAAGGCCGTACAGCGGGTCGGCCGAGTCGCCGCGCGCACCGGTCTCGGTGTTGAAGCGGTAGGCGTCGGTGCCGAAGGACCAGATGTTGTCGATGGTCTCCTGCGGCACGTACTCGGTGAGGTCCGCGAGCACGTCGGCGTAGACGTAGCCCATCATCTTGCCGGGCTCGATGTAGAAGACGTCCGGGACCTTGTTGCCGGCGATGGCCGCCTGCAGCTTGGTCGCGTACTGGTCCGCGTCGGTGATGATCATCGTCACCGAGGCGCCCGTCTCCTGCTCGAACTTGTCGATGGCGGCCTCGTACGCGATCTTGTCGTACTCGCCACCACGGAACATGAACGTCAGCTCGTTGGGGGCGTCGCCACCCGCGGTGTCGGGCTCGGGGCTTCCCGAGGTGTCCCCACCGGTGCCGCCGCTGCACGCCGCGAGGGTGAGCGCACCCACCATGGTCGCGGTGATGGCGGCTGTCCTGAACTTACGCATTGCCTGCCTCCCTGATCATCGTTGATGAGTGAGGTCTTGCCCGGATCCCACGATGCCCTGATGAGGCGACCGTCGCATCCTGGTCGTCGTTGACCCCAGGCTCTGGAACCGACCCTTTGTCGGCGCCTTTACAACGATGGAACAATGACACGGGAAGCGGCGCTCGGTCAAGTCGGACAGGTTACGATTCCGAAACACCGCCGGCTAAGCATCATCTACCAGCGACGACGCTGGGAAATGCACTGGTGTGACGCATCTTTCACCCGGAAATGGGCCGTTTGTCGACCTGTCCGGGACCCTCGTCCGGGTACCCTCCGTTTGACGATCGGCGCCCGATTTGGGCACGATTGCCTTACAACGATGTAGACAGGAGGACGCCTCGCATGCGAGCCGCGACACCGCCCATGGGCTGGAACAGCTGGGACAGCTTCGGCACGACGGTCACCGAGGACGAGGTCCTCGCCAACGCTCAGGTGATGGCCGAGCGCCTCCTGCCTCACGGCTGGGACACCGTGGTGGTCGACATCGCGTGGTACGACCCGACCGCCCGATCGCACGGCTACAACGCCGATGCGCCGCTCACGCTCGACGCGTACGGCCGCCAGATGCCGGCGGTCAACCGGTTCCCCTCCGCCGCGGACGGCGCCGGCTTCGCGCCCCTCGCGGCCCAGGTCCACGCGCTCGGGCTCAAGTTCGGCCTGCACATCATGCGCGGCATCCCCCGCCTCGCGGTCGAGCTCGACCTGCCGATCCTCGGCACCGACTACACCGCGGCCCAGGTGGCGGACCTGGAGCACGTCTGCCAGTGGAACCCCGACAACTACGGGCTGAACCACGACCACCCGGGCGCACAGGCGTACTACGACGCCCAGGTCGCGCAGTTCGCGGCCTGGGGTGTCGACTTCATCAAGGCCGACGACATGCAGGCCCCCTACTTCGAGCGTGAGATCGCCGCCTACCAGCGCGCCATCCAGCGCTCCGGCCGCGACATCTCCCTGTCCCTGTCCCCCGGTACCCACCTGTCCACCGCGCACCTCGACCACCTCCGCGAGAACGCCCAGATGTGGCGCGTCTCCGACGACCTCTGGGACCGCTGGGAGGACGTGCACGCGCAGTTCGCGCGCCTCGCGCGCTGGGCGCCGTTCCAGCAGCCCGGCAGCTGGGCGGACGCCGACATGCTCCCGCTGGGCCGCATCGGCATCCGCGCCGAGCGCGGTGAGCCGCGCCACTGCCGGCTCACCCTCGACGAGCAGCGCACGATGCTCAGCCTGTGGTGCATGGGACGCTCCCCCCTCATGGTGGGCGGCGACCTGCCGACCAGCACGCCCGAGACGCTCGACCTCCTCGCGGCCCCCGCCGTCGCCGAGGTCCTCCAGGGCTCGGTCGACGGTCGCGAGCTGCTCCGCGAGCCCCTCGAGGGCGGCGAGCTCATCGTGTGGTCGGCACGCTCCGCATCGTCCGCCCGCGTGTACGCGGCCGTGTTCTGGACCGGCGACGCGCCCTTCGACGCGGCGGTCGCGCTCCCGTCGATCCTCGGCACCGGGATCGCCGATGCCACCCTGACCCATCTGTGGCCCGGCCAGGACGCATCCGCCGCGGATGGCCTGCTCCAGGCGAGCGTGCCCGCGCACGGCGTCGCCTGGGTCGCGCTGGACCCCGTCGCATGAGCGCGCGCCGCGGCATCGTGATCGGTGCGGCCGCGACCGCGGCGGTCGCCGTGCTCGGCGCGGGTGCGCTCCTCTGGAGCCCGTGGGAGGACGGCGGCGGCGACGCCGCGACCCCGGACGCCGGCGAGGAGGCGGTCGCGGCGACCGCGCTCGAGCTCTCCGGGGACCTCCACACGCATGATCCCGCGCTCGTCGTGGGCGAGGACGGCGAGGACTGGTACGTCTACTCGACCGGGGACGTGCAGAAGGGCCTCGGCTCCCCCCAGATCCGCCGCTCGACAGACGCGGGCGCGACGTGGGAGTACGTAGGGACCGTGTGGACCGCCTCGACCCGGCCCGCGTGGGTCTACGAGGAGGTCTCCGGGGTCCAGAACTTCTGGGCGCCCGAGCTGGTCGAGCACGACGGCACCTGGTACCTCTACTACGCGGCCTCGACGTTCGGCACCAACGGCTCGGTCATCGGCCTCATGACGTCCCCCACGCTCGACGTCGACAGCCCGGACTACGCCTGGACCGACCAGGGCATGGTCATCCGCTCGACGCCCGGCGTGGACAACTTCAACGCGATCGACGCCGGTGTGGTCACCGACGAGGACGGCACCCCGTGGATGACCTTCGGGTCCTTCTGGGGCGGCATCCAGCTGGTCGAGCTCGAATGGCCCAGCGGCAAGCCCGTGGAGGGCGCCGAGCCCACCACCATCGCGACGCGCAACAACGCGACCAACGCGATCGAGGCGCCCTACCTCATGCACCGCGACGGCTACTACTACCTGTTCGTCTCGCGCGACAAGTGCTGCCAGGGCACCGACTCGACGTACTCGATCGCGGTCGGCCGCTCCACGGACATCACCGGGCCGTACCTCGACAGCTGGGGCAACCAGATGATGTACGACGGCGGCGACGAGCTGCTGTCCACGCGCGGCAGCATGATCGGCCCCGGCGGGCAGTCGTACTCGAACGGCTACCTGGCCTTCCACTACTACGACGAGACCCTGGGCGGGGACTTCCAGCTCGCGATCCGGGAGCTGGGCTGGACCGAGGGCGGCTGGCCCGTCGCCTGGACAGCAGAGGAGCTCGCCGCGAGCGAGTAGCCGCCCCGCGCATCGTCCCTATCCCCTCAACGAAGAGAGAGAAGCATGACCACCATCACCCTTCACCCGGACTTCCGTGTGGGGCCCGTCGACCGCCGCGTGTTCGGCTCGTTCGTCGAGCACCTGGGACGATGCGTCTACACGGGCGTGTACGAGCCGGGCCATGAGACGGCCGACGAGCACGGCTTCCGCCGCGACGTCGCGGACCTCACGCGCGAGCTCGGCGTCACGATGCTGCGCTACCCGGGCGGCAACTTCGTGTCCAACTACACGTGGGAGGACGCCGTCGGCCCGGTCGAGGACCGCAAGCCGTTCCTGGACCTCGCATGGCGCACCGTGGAGCCCAACCTGGTGGGGACCGACGAGTTCCTCCAGTACTGCGAGCGCGAGGGGATCGAGCCGATGATGGCCGTGAACCTGGGCACGCGCGGCATCGACGCGGCCATCGGGCTGCTCGAGTACTGCAACGGCGAGGCCGGCACCAAGTGGGCCGACATGCGCATCGCGAACGGCCGCGAGGAGCCCTACGGCGTCAAGCTGTGGTGCCTGGGCAACGAGATGGACGGCCCGTGGCAGATCGGCCACAAGGACGCCCACGAGTACGGCAAGCTCGCCGCCGCCACCGGTCGCGCGATGCGCCAGGTGGACCCCTCGATCGAGCTGGTCGCGTGCGGCTCGAGCTCGATGATGATGGACACGTTCGGCGAGTGGGAGCGCACCGTCCTGTCCTACTGCTACGACGTGGTCGACCACATCTCGATGCACGCGTACTACGAGGAGATGGACGGCGACCGGGACTCGTTCCTCGCCTCCGGCACCGCGATGTCGACGTTCATCGAGCGGGTCGCCGCGTCCGCGGACGCGATCGGCGCGCAGAAGCGCTCGGACAAGCGCATCTCGATCAGCTTCGACGAGTGGAACGTCTGGTACCTGTTCTCGCGCTTCGTGGGCGAGACCAACCTGCCGGTCCAGAAGGACGCGCCGCGCATCATCGAGGACGTCTACTCCGCGCTCGACGCCGTCGTGGTCGGCGACATGATCGTGAGCCTGCTGTCCCACGCGGACCGCGTCGCGGTGGGCTGCCTCGCGCAGCTGGTCAACGTCATCGCGCCGATCATGACCGAGCCCGACGGCCCGGCCTGGAAGCAGACCACGTTCCACCCGTTCGCGACCGCCGCGCGCCTCGCGCAGGGCGAGGCCCTGCAGGTGAAGGTCGACTCTGCGACCATGTCCACCAAGAAGCACGGCGACGTGCCCACCGTGACCGCGGCCGCCACCGTCGACCCGGAGACCGGCGCGCTCGCGCTGTTCGTCACCAACCGCACCGCGGAGGAGCAGACGGTGACGCTGCGCCACCCGGGCGCGACGGCCCGCATCGAGGGCGGCTCCGCCGTGCTCGCGGACCACGTGGGCCCTCGCGAGGGCAAGGAGGCCGCCGAGGCCTACGGCATGGTCGACGCGCTGCCCGTGTCGCACGGGGACGGCGCGATCACGCTGCGCCTCGCGCCCGAGTCGTGGACCGCGTTCCACGGCACGCTCGCGTCCTGAGCCTCGAGGCACGATGCGGCGGTCGGGCGCCAGGCCCGGCCGCCGCATCGTCGCCGGCCCCGCTCCGCGGGGCTAGGAGTCCTTGTTCTTCTTCGCGTCGACCGGGTTCTCCGGGAGCGAGCGCGGCGCGGGCTCGGGCGTGACCAGGCCCACCGGGAGGCACTCGGCGTTGGCCGTGAGCGTCAGGTCGGGGTCCAGCTCGGGCGCGAGA
The DNA here is from genome assembly GCF_000971115.1 of Demequina gelatinilytica. Lineage (GTDB taxonomy): Bacteria > Actinomycetota > Actinomycetes > Actinomycetales > Demequinaceae > Demequina > Demequina gelatinilytica. The sequence continues at coordinate 212,990 of NZ_BBLV01000006.1, forward strand.
GTCGACCGCAGGTTGCTGCTCACGTACTCCTCGCCGAGCACCACGTCCACAAGCGTGCCCTCGCGGTTGTCGAGCACCATGTCGACGTCGCCGTCGAAGTTCTGCGCGACGGTGTAAGCCTGACGCACGCCCTCGGGTCCGAAGACGATGCGGACGTTGCCGGCATAGGTCCGGCCCCAGTTCGCAGTGGTCACGATGACGTACTTGCGCTCCTTGAGCGACGCGGAGACGCTGCCCGCGAGGCCGGACACGTCGCTGCCGTTGAGGATGCGCACGCCGACGTTGCGATGGGCCATGGGCGTGCTGTTCACCGGCGGGCACACGAGCGTCACGTCGCTCTCGAACTCGCCCGCCGGCGTGACGAACGGCTGCGAGAAGGGGCCGTCGATGTCGCCCTTGTAGACGCCGGCCGCGAACAGCCCGGTGAAGGCGAGGGCGATGACGAGCACGCCGAACACGATGATCTGGCGCTCGCGGCGGTGACGGCGGACCTGAGCGCGTCGGGCGTCGGGACGTCCGTTCGCTCGCTCGGTCACAGGCACCATCCCGTCGCTGATCGAGGACTACTGGCGGAGGATAGGGGATTCGAACCCCTGAGGGCTTGCACCCAACACGCTTTCCAAGCGTGCGCCATAGGCCACTAGGCGAATCCTCCAGGCCCGGAAACTATACCCGATCCTGCGGGCATCTCCTCACCCCGCAAGCCGTTAGACTTGTCGGCAACCCCCCACGTGGCGATACCTCGCCCAACTCCCCCAGGTCGGGAACGAAGCAAGGGTAAGCGGGCTCTGTCGGGTACGTGGGGGGCCTTTCCATGCCCGCACGATGCTGTGGAGGGCTTTTCCGGGGCGTCCGACCCCCGCACTAGAGTCGTACCCGTGACCACCGCCCTGTACCGCCGCTACCGTCCCGACAACTTCGCGGACGTCGTGGGCCAGGAGCACGTCACCGTGCCGCTCATGCAGGCGCTGCGCGCGGATCGCGTCAACCACGCCTACCTGTTCTCGGGTCCGCGCGGCTGCGGCAAGACCACGTCCGCGCGCATCCTCGCCCGCTGCCTCAACTGCGCGGAGGGTCCCACGGACACCCCGTGCGGCTCATGCCCGTCGTGCGTCGAGCTCGCGCGCGGAGGCGCGGGTTCCGTCGACGTGGTCGAGATCGACGCGGCTTCGCACAACGGCGTCGACGACGCCCGCGAGCTGCGCGAGCGCGCGGCGTTCGCACCGGCGCGCGACCGCTACAAGATCTTCATCCTCGATGAGGCGCACATGGTGACGCCCCAGGGCTTCAACGCGCTGCTCAAGCTGGTCGAGGAGCCTCCGCCGCACATCCGGTTCATCTTCGCGACCACGGAGCCGGAGAAGGTCATCGGCACCATCCGCTCACGCACGCATCACTATCCGTTCCGGCTGGTGCCGCCGCCGGTCCTCACCGAGTACATGGAGACGCTGTGCACCGCGGAGGGCGTCGACGTCGCGAGCGGCGTGCTGCCGCTCGTGGTGCGGGCGGGCGGCGGCTCCGTCCGCGACTCGCTGTCGGTGCTCGACCAGCTCATGGCCGGCTCCGACGAGTCGGGCGTCACGTACGACCGCGCGATCGCGCTGCTCGGGTTCACGGACGCGACGCTGCTGGACGATGCCGTCGACGCGATCGCGGCCGCCGACGGCGCCTCGCTGTTCGACGTGGTCGAGCGCGTCATGTCCACGGGGCATGAGCCGCGTCGGTTCGTCGAGGACCTCCTGGAGCGGCTGCGCGACCTCCTGGTGCTGAGCGCGGCCGGCGATGCAGGGGCGCGGGCGCTCGGGTCGATGCCCGAGGACCAGCTCGAGCGGGTGCGCGCCCAGGCGCGACGTCTGGGGCTGGCACGCGGCTCGGCCGCGGCCGACCTTGTCAACGACGCCCTCACGCACATGGTGGGCGCGACCTCGCCGCGGCTGCACCTCGAGCTGCTGTGCGCACGCCTCCTCGCCGCGGAGGCGCCCGCGGCAGCTCCCGCGGCGGCGTCGTACGCCGCTCCCGCGCCTGCAGCTGCACCTGCGGCACCCGCGCCCGTGGCCCCCGTTCCCGCCGCGAACGTGCCCGCGGCGAACGCGCCCGCTCCCGCGGCACCGGCCGCCGAGCCACCGGCCGCACCTGCACCCACGACGCCTGCCTCCACGCCCGCTCCGGCACCCGTCCAGGACGACGACGACTGGACGCCGGCCGCCCCTGCCGCGTCCGCTCCGGCAGCTCCCGCGCCCGCGGACGAGCCCGCCGCGGTCACGTCCGGGGGCCCCGCGGACACGGAGCTGGTGCGCCGGCGCTGGCCCGAGGTGCTCGGGACGCTCGAGCGGTGGCGCGTGACGTGGACGCTCGTGAGCCAGAACGCGCAGGTGCAGTCGGTCCAGGAGGGCGTCCTGACGCTCTCCGTGTCGAACCCCAACCTGGTGTCCATGCTCGACGGCGGCAAGCACGCCGAGAACCTGCAGCTCGCATTGCGCGAGACGCTCGGCATGCAGCTGCGCATCGCGGCGGTCGCCGGCCCGGCGGGTCCGGCACCGACGCGGCCCGCGGCACCTGCGCCCTCCCGTCCGGCACCCGCGCCGGCCGCGGCGCCCTCCGCATCGTCCGCGCCCGCATCGTCCACCGCTGCCCCGCGCCCCGCTGCCCCGGCGACTGCCGCGCCCGTGGCCGTCGCACCCGTCGGCGATCCGCCGCCGTGGGATGTCCCGCCGCCCGAGGACGAGCCTCCCTACGAGGAGGAGGAGATCTCGGACGACGACGCCCGTGCCGCGGAGGCGGGCATGAGCGCGGCAGAGATCCTCGCCAAGGAGCTCGGCGGCGTGGTCATCGAGGACTGACCCCGGGCCCTCGACAGCCCCCCTCCCCCCGCCCCCGCCGGAAGTGGTCGATCAGTGTCGCTTCCGCAAGGTCGCCACCTCACAGTGGTGGCTCATGGGCGCTGACCGGCGCCGACCCCGCATGCGCCTACGCTTGTCCCCATGTACGACGGCGCGGTTCAGGACCTCATCGACGAGCTCGGTCATCTCCCGGGCATCGGCCCCAAGAGCGCCCAGCGCATCGCCTTCCACATCCTCAGCACCGACCCCGCGGACGTTCGCCGCCTCGCCGACGCCATCACCACGGTCAAGGAGAAGGTGCGCTTCTGCACCGTCTGCGGCAACGTCGCCGAGTCGGACCAGTGCCGCATCTGCACCGACCCCCGCCGCGCGGAGGACGTGCTGTGCGTGGTCGAGGAGCCCAAGGACGTGGTGGTGATCGAACGCACGCGCGAGTTCCGCGGCCGCTACCACGTGCTCGGCGGCGCGATCGATCCCATGAACGGCGTGGGCCCCGACGATCTGCGCATCCGCGAGCTCCTCTCCCGCCTGGGCGACGGGAAGATCGAGGAGGTCATCATCGCGACCGACCCGAACATCGAGGGCGAGGCGACCGCGACGTACCTCACGCGCATGCTGGTGCCCATGGGCGTGACGGTCTCCCGCCTGGCCTCCGGCCTGCCCGTGGGAGGCGACCTCGAGTACGCCGACGAGGTCACCCTGGGCCGCGCCTTCGAGGGTCGCCGCACGGTGAGCTGACGGCGACCGAGCCCTCACCTGGGGGCGACCTCGGTCGATAGGCATGCGGGTTTCCCACCCTCATCTACCTCGAAGGTCGCTCCCCCATGCTCGTTCGTCCGTCCCACCGCGCACCCGCCCCCGAGGAGGACCCCTCCCTCGAGCTGGAGGCCATCACCACGGTGGTGACGCGGCTCGCCGAGGCGCAGGACGTCGACACGGCTGTCCAGATCGCGCTCGAGGCGGTGCGCACCACCTTCGGCTGGGAGTACGGCTCGTACTGGGCCGTCGGCGAGGGGGACGCGCTGCGTTGGGTGCGCGATTGCGGCAGCGTGACCGAGGAGTTCCGCGCGGTGACCGAGTCCGCCTCGTTCGTCGAGGGCGTGGGGATCGCCGGCCGCGCATGGAGGACTCGCGACCTGGTGTTCGTGGCCGATCTGGGCGACGTCACGGACTGCGTCCGCGCGCCCGCCGCACGCCGCGCAGGCGTCCGCTCAGGGATCGCGTTCCCCCTGACACGACGCGGCCGGGTGGTCGGCACCATGGACTTCTTCACGATGCGCGAGCTGAAGCCGAGCCGCGCGCGGCTCACGGCCCTGCGCGGGGTCGGCCGCCTGGTGTCGCAGACCCTCGAGCGGCTGGAGGCGGACGAGCTCAAGCGCCAGGACGCCACGGACGTGGCCGCGGTGAGCGAGATCATCCGCGCGCTTGCGACGGCGGGAAGCGCGGAGGAGGCGATGGCGGTCGCGCTCGCGACCATCCGCGACGGCTTCGGCTGGCAGTACGCGTCGCACTGGGAGCTCGCGGGCGACGGCACGGTTCTCCGCTTCGCACAGGAGTCGGGAGAGGTGGGGCACGAGTTCCGCGAGATCACGCGATCCGCGACCTTCGCGCGCGGTGTCGGGCTGGCCGGCCGGGTCTGGGAGTCGGCGGACCTCATCGTGGTCGAGGACCTCGCGGAGGTGACGGACTGCGTGCGAGCGCCCGCGGCGCGCGAGGCGGGCGTCCGCTCCGGCATCTGCCTGCCTGTCCTGGTCGACGGGGCGGTCGTCGGGACCATGGACTTCTTCACCACGCGCACCGTCACGCTGTCGCGCTCGCGTGAGTCCGCGCTGCGCAACACCGCCTTCCTTGTGGGCCAGGCGCTCGAGCGCCACCTCGATCGTCGGCGCCTGCGCGACGCGGGGACGCGCCTGCTCGACTCCATCGCCCGGGTCGAGGAGAACGTGCGGGTGGCCACGGAGGTCGCGGAGCAGGGCCGCGCTGCGGTGGATCGGGCGCGCGACGACGTCGAGGGGCTGAACGGCTCGAGCGCCGAGATCGGCGACGTCACCACCGTGATCCAGCGGATCGCCGCGCAGACCAACCTGCTCGCGCTCAACGCGACCATCGAGGCCGCGCGCGCCGGGGAGGCTGGCCGCGGCTTCGCGATCGTCGCGCGCGAGGTCAAGGATCTGGCCGAGGCCACCGCGCGTGCCACGACGCAGGTCGATGACCGCGTGCTCACCATCCAACGCCAGGTCCAGGATGTGTCGGCTGCGCTCGGCTCGATCACCGACGCGGTGTCGCGCATCCGCGGGACCCAGGACCAGATCGAGGACGTGCTCGCCGAGCAGGACGGGACCACGCGGGCGATCCTCGGCTGACCTCCGCGCCGCCTGACAGTCCCAACGGAATCGACAGCGACACGCCGGCGACCAGGCCAGGAAGGCCTCGATCACCGGCGTGTCGAGCTGAGATCCGTTGGAACTGTCGGTGGGGGTCAGGCCACCCGGGTGCCCTGGCGCAGCTTCTTGTACGGCACCCGGAGACGCGCGATCACGATCCACATCGAGCCCAGCAGCAGGGCCGCCTGGACGCCCAGACCGAGCCACGGCGCACGCGGGTAGACCGAGTTGGCCTCCTGCTCCTGCTCCCAGCCGTTGTCCTCGTAGGCCGAGTAGTCGCCCGTCACCGAGGCCACCAGGTCGGCGCACTCGTCCCAGCTCACGGAGTCCTGGAGCTCCTCCTCCGAGGGGCCGATGCGCGCATCGCTGACGGCGCGGTGCATCTCTGCGAAGAGGCCAGGGGCCGCACGGCCGTCCTCGTCCCACGTGAGGTAGTTGACGATCGGCGAGGACTCCCCGATGAGCACCACCGGGTTCGCGAGCAGCAGCCACGCCGTCCGCTCGGTGCGGGCGACGCCGTGCTCCCACCCGCCGTCCTGGACGGAGCAGGTGATGTCATGCACGTCGACCTCGTCGAACGCCGCGACGTCGCCGTTCATGTACCAGGCGTCGACCGCCGCCTCCTGCTCGACGGTGAACTGATCCCAGTCGAAGCTGCGCGAGGTCTCGGTGACGGTCACGGAGATCAGCGGCTGCGTGAAGAAGAACAGCAGCAGCGTCCCGAGCAGCAGGAACCCGGTGGTGAGGTGGGCGAGGGACACGGACGCCACGGCGCGGGCCGCGAGCGCGGACCATGCGAGCCCCACCGCGGTCGCGGTGAGCACCACGAGCAGGATCACCGCCACGACCAGGAGCAGCTCGTCCCAGTGCCATCCGGAGCGCGAGAACGCGTAGACCAGCAGCGGCGTGGTGGTGAGCAGCACCGCGAGCGCGAACAGCCAGGAGGCGAGCAGCTTGCCCACCGCGAGGTCGCCGGCCGTGAGGCGCGTCATCTGAAGCGGTGCCAGCACGCCCTCGGACGAGTCTCCGTTGAGCGAGGTCGCCGAGAGCGACGGCGCCACCAGCAGGCCCGCGCCGAGCACCATCACGAGCACCAGCTCGAGCAGCATCGAGTTCTTGGAGCCGTCCGACTGGGCGGCGGCGAACATGCCGATCGCCATGATCCCGGCGAAGAGCAGGCCGTAGAAGATCCACCCCTTGGCCGTCGGGCGGCGACGCATGAGCTCGATCTGGGTGACCAGCAGCGTGCCGCGCAGCGTCGGCAGCCACGGGTTGCCCTTGACCGGGCGACGGGACGATGCGGGGGCCGGGCCGGGCGCGGGGGCGGCGGCCGGGGTGTCGTCGAGAACAGTCATCGCCGCTCCTCCTCCATGGTCATGTAGGTCTGCTCGAGCGCGCTGCCCGCAGGGCCGAAGCGGTGCACGGGCACGTTCTTGGACATGAGCCACGCGAGGGCCTGCGCCGCATCGGCCTCGGACCCGACGCGGATCACCATGCCGGCAGGCTCGTCGTCGAAGGCGATCTGCCCTTCCGTCAGCACCGCGCGCAGCAGGTCGTCGTCGAGCGTCCCGATCCGGTAGCGCGTCTTCGCGTCGGCGACCTTCGCGGCGATCTCGTCGCCCAGCGTGCGGCCCTTCGACATGAAGACCGCGTCGTCGACCATCTCGTCGAGCTCGGCGAGCACGTGCGAGGACACCAGCACGGCCTTGCCCTCCGCCGCGAGCTCGCGCACCAGCGTGCGCAGCTCGACCCGCGAGCGCGGGTCGAGGCCGTTCGCGGGCTCGTCCATGAGCAGCACGGCAGGGTCGTTCATGAGCGCGCGGGCGATCGACAGGCGCTGCTTCTGGCCGCGCGACAGCACCCGCGTGGGGCGGTCGGCGAACTCGGCGAGGTGCACCGTGCCCAGCAGCGCGGCGCCACGCTCGCGCGCCTCGTGGGTCGACAGCCGGAAGCCGCGCCCCATGAGCGTGAGAGTCTGGAGGCACGTGAGGTTGTCCCACGAGCCGAGCTGGTCGGGCATCCACCCGATCGCGTCACGCACCGCCGCCGCATCGTGCCGCGGGTCGGCGCCGGCGACGCGGATCTCGCCCGCGTCGGGCCGGAGCAGCCCCGCGAGCATGAGCATGAGCGTGGTCTTGCCGCAGCCGTTCGGCCCGATGAGCGCGGTCACCGTGCCGGGCTGCACCTCGAGCGTCGCGTTCGCGACGGCCTGCACGGAGCCGAAAGACCGTGCCACGCCGCGCGCGCTCACCGCCGCGGTCGTGACCGCGGCCGTGGTTGTCGCCACCATGGATCCCCCTGGGATGGGGTGCGGCTCCACCGCCGCACCGGGTGGCTCCACAGTGGCACACCGTGATCGGCTGATCTATCAGGGACATCCCCCCATTTGTGGGGGCAACGGTCAGGGGCTCCCCTGGGGTACCGGCGCGGTCGCCAGCGCGAGACGCTCCTCGAAGGCGTACCCCGCGCGCACCTCCCGGACCGGGTCCCCGTAGACGATGGTCGAACGGCCCTCCGCGTGCACGGGCGCGTCGACACGGCCGTCGCGGACGAGCGCGAGCCAGTCGCCGTGCACCGCATCGGCCAGCTCCTGCGGCGCCTCGGGACCGGTGCGTCGCAGCGCGGTGGGCTCGCGCAGGATGTCGAAGCCGAAGGGAAGGTCCAGGCAGTGACCGGCGATGCCGTCGACGGGGCTGGACCACCGGAAGTCGTACGCCCATGTGCGGGGCTGGGCTCCGCGCGCCGCGCGGAGCGCCGCCCACCGGCCCACGTGCCGCCGGAAGATCGCGTGCGTGATCGCCTGCCCCACGACCAGGCGACCCTCCGCACCGGGCGCGGTCGCCGCGAGCTCGTCGCGGAGCTCCTCGGGCACCCCGGCGCGCGCGAGCAGCTCCCGTGGCGTCCCCTCGACCAGGGCGTCCGGCGCATCGTGCAGCGCGAGCGTGAACTCGTGCGCCGTCGACCCGAGGAGCAGCGCGACCCCGTCCCCCACCCCGGCCGCGAGCGCCTCCGCCACGGTGCCGGGGACAAGGTCGCCATCGATCACGGGCGACAGCAGCAGGTTGTCGTGGAAGGTCCCGGCGAGGGGGTCGTCGAGCGCGGGCGGCTCCTCTTCCTGCGCGGCGAGCACCTGCGCCTCGGTGAGCGAGCGCAGGCCCTCGAGGTCGGGCGCGACACCCAGACGGGCCGCACCCGCGAGGGTCGCCTCGCGCGCCGCGTCCGCACGGATGGGCATGTCGGCCGGCGACAGCGCGAGCACGCGCTCGAACAGCCCCTGGGCCGCCGGCATGGTCAGGAGGCGCATGACGGCCGCACCGCCCGCGGACTGCCCCGCGATGGTCACCCGGTCCGGGTCTCCGCCGAACGCCCGGATGTTCTGCTGCACCCAGTCGAGCGCCGCGATCCAGTCGAGGACCCCGCGGTTGAGGGGCGCCCCGTCGATCCAGCCGAAGCCGTCGAACCCGAGCCGGTAGGACGCGGCCACGGTCACCACGCCGTCCCTGTGGAAGGCCTGTCCGCCGTACCAGGGGCTCGCGTGCGAGCCGGCGACGAACCCGCCCCCATGGATGTAGACGAGCACCGGCAGGCCCGCGTCGGGCGATGGATCGGGCGTGCCGACGTCGAGCGTGAGCAGGTCGTCTCCAGGGATGGACGGCTCGGGCACGAAGGGGTCCGGCCACGGCGAGCGCCGCTGCGGCGTCGCGCCGTGCAGCACGGCAGGCCGCACCCCGTCCCACGGCGCACGGGGCACCGGCGCCAGGAACCGACGCTCGCCCACGGGCGGCTCGGCGTACGGGATCCCCAGGAAGATCGCGGCGCGGCTCGCACCGCCGTCGGGGGAACGATGCTCGCGCCAGCGGCCGCTCACGGCGCCGGACGTTGTCCAGACCACGGGTGCGACGGTGCTCACGAGGTCACACTAGGGCGGACGGCTCGGAAGCGCACGGGACCCCAGGCGCTGGCCGCGCGCACGCGTGCCCCTAGAATGAGACACCGTGTCCGCCGGGCGGACATCGACCCCCATTCCTCCTGGAGCCTTGCATGTCGCTTGTGGTGCAGAAGTACGGCGGATCCTCGGTCTCGGACGCCGCCGCGATGAAGCGCGTCGCGCGTCGCGTGGCGGAGACGGTGCGCGAGGGCAACGACGTGGTCGTCACCGTGTCGGCGATGGGCGACACCACCGACGAGCTCATCGACCTCGCCAACCAGATCACGGACACGCCCGACGCCCGAGAGATGGACATCCTCCTCACCGCCGGCGAGCGCATCTCGATGGCGCTGCTCGCGATGGCGATCGCCAAGGAGGGCGTGCCGGCGCAGGCCTTCACCGGTCCGCAGGCCGGGGTCATCACCACCGAGCACCACGGCCGCGCGCGCATCATCGACGTCGCCCCGGGTCGCCTGCAGAAGGCGCTCGCCGACGGCAAGGTCGCCATCGTCGCCGGCTTCCAGGGCCTCAACCAGGAGACGCAGGACGTCACCACGCTGGGCCGCGGCGGCTCCGACACCACGGCCGTCGCGCTCGCCGCCGCGCTGGGCGCGGACGTGTGCGAGATCTACACGGACGTGGACGGCGTGTTCTCCGCGGACCCGCGCATCGTGCCCGCCGCCCGCAAGCTCGCGCGCATCACCTACGAGGAGATGCTCGACATGGCCGCCTCCGGCGCGAAGGTGCTCATGCCCCGCTGCGTCGAGTACGCGCGCCGTTTCAACGTGCCCATCCACGTGCGCTCGTCGTTCTCCGGCCTGGAGGGAACGTGGGTCGTGGGGGAGACTGAAGAAGGAGACGAGATGGAAGACCCGATCATCGCGGGAGTCGCGCACGACAGGTCCGAGGCCAAGATCACGGTCACGGGCGTGCCCGACGTGCCCGGCTCCGCCGCGCGGCTCTTCGAGGCCGTGGCGCGCGCCGACGTCAACATCGACATGATCGTCCAGAACGTCTCCGCGACGAACACGGGCGTCACGGACATCTCCTTCACGCTGCCTGCGGCCTCCGTGCCGGACGCGCTCTCGGCGATCGAGGCGGATCACGCCGCGATCGGCTTCGTCGAGCTCGTCACCGACGAGAGCATCGGCAAGGTGTCGCTCATCGGCGCGGGCATGAAGTCCTCGTCGGGTGTCTCCGCGAAGTTCTTCGCGGCGCTGCGCGACGCGGGGGTCAACATCGAGATGATCACCACCTCGGACATCCGCATCTCCGTGGTCACGCGTGACGCGGACCTCGAGAAGGCCGTCAAGGCGGTGCACACGGCGTTCGAGCTCGACTCCACCGAGGGCGAGGCCGTGGTCTACGGAGGGACGGGACGATGAGCCTGACCATTGCAGTCGTGGGCGCCACCGGGCAGGTGGGCGCCGTCATGCGCGAGCTGGTCGCGGAGCGCTTCCCCGACGCGTCGGTGCGCTTCTTCGCCTCCGCGCGCTCGGCAGGCAGGGCGCTGCCGCACCTGGGCGGCGAGATCGTGGTCGAGGACGTCGCCTCGGGCGACTACGCCGGGATCGACATCGCGCTGTTCTCCGCGGGCGGCGCCGCATCGAAGGAGTACGCGCCGCTGTTCGCCGCCGCAGGGGCGATCGTGATCGACAACTCCTCGGCGTGGCGCAAGGACCCCGAGGTGCCGCTGGTGGTCTCCGAGGTCAACCCCGAGGCGCTCGACGACATCCCCAAGGGCATCGTCGCCAACCCCAACTGCACCACCATGGCCGCGATGCCGGTGCTCAAGCCGCTGCACGAGGCCGCGGGTCTCGAGCGCCTGGTCGTGTGCTCGTACCAGGCCGTGTCCGGCTCGGGCCTCGCGGGCGTGGAGGAGCTGCACTCGCAGGCCGCCGCGGTGCTCGACGGCGCCAAGGCGCTCGCGCACGACGGCTCGGCAGTCGAGTTCCCCGCGCCCGTGAAGTACGTCGCGCCCATCGCGTTCAACGTGCTCCCCATGGCGGGCTCCGTGGTCGACGACGGCTCGAACGAGACCGATGAGGAGCAGAAGCTCCGCAACGAGTCCCGCAAGATCCTCGGCCTGCCCGAGCTCATGGTGTCCGGCACGTGCGTGCGCGTCCCGGTGTTCACCGGCCACTCGCTGTCGATCAACGCCGAGTTCGAGCGCGGTATCACGCCCGCCGATGCCTACGAGATCCTCGCGAACTCCCCCGGCGTGCGCGTCGAGGAGGTGCCGACTCCGCTCGCAGCCGCCGGCGGCGACGTGTCGCTCGTGGGCCGCATCCGTCAGGACATGTCGCTCGAGGGCACGCGCGGCCTGGTGCTGTTCGTCTCCGGTGACAACCTCCGCAAGGGCGCCGCGCTCAACGCCGTGCAGATCGCGGAGCTCGTCGCGGCCAAGCTGAAGGCCGCCGCGTAGGTCGCGTCCCGCATCGTCCGTCCCGAGGGCCGGTCTCCCGCTGGGGAGGCCGGCCCTCGGCGCTTCCCGCCCACCCTCGCCC
>NZ_BBLV01000005.1:0-36954 GCF_000971115.1 Demequina gelatinilytica
GCGCCCATCCGGACCCGTGTACCGGGCACGGAAGCGACCGGAGGGCAGTTGTCCGACGGAGCCGAATTGGGCGCGGGCGGGGGCCTTACGGCGGGCGCTCACGCCGCGCCGCCGGCTGTGCTCGTGATGGTGGCGGAGGCCGGGTGGAGAGGGCGCATCGCGGGTCCTTGGGTCACGTTGTGTCACGATGACCCGGACAGGTGCCCCGCACACCCCTCCCAGCGGCGGCCGTTTAGGGCCGCTACCAGGGGCGATGCTTGGAGCGGGTGACGGGAATCGAACCCGCACCATCAGTTTGGAAGACTGAGGCTCTACCATTGAGCTACACCCGCGGAGCCGAACGTCGCAGACGCGTGCTCGGCGCGTACTAGAGTAGCGGAGCCTCGCCGCGGCGAGGTACATCGTGCCGGCTCCGGCGCGAACGGGGTGTAGCGCAGCTTGGTAGCGCATCTGCTTTGGGAGCAGAGGGTCGCAGGTTCAAATCCTGTCACCCCGACGGTGAAAGTCCTGGTAACTCGTGAGTTTCCACGACCTTCATTGGACGTGAAACATGACCAAGTCATCTTTTACTCATCTTTGTGACGACTACCGTCGCCCTGTTGCCATGCCTGCATGACTCCATGGCTGACAGCAGACGAAGACTTCCCGCGATCCCTCCCCGCAGGGCTGACTCCGGCGGACATTGCACGGATTGACGCAGCGGTTGCGGCCCATCACGCACCCTCGACGCGCACCACCTACGCGTCGGCGTGGCGAGGCTTCGAGCGCTACTGCGCTGAGCGCGGGTTCACGTCGCTCCCAGCCGCGCCCGAGATCGTCTGCGCCTACATCACCACGCAGGCCGAACGTGGACTGACGATGGGCATGGTCACCTGCACCCTCGCCGCCATCTCTCACCGCCACCGAGTCGCAGGCCTGGACGACCCCACCCACAGCGAGCTGGTGACACGCGTGCGCCGAGGATTGCGCCGGATCCTCGGCGTCGCACCCCGCCGACGGGCACGGCCACTGCTGGTCGAGGACATCCGGGAGATCCTCGCCACCATCGACCGCACCACAGCGATCGGCAAACGCGACGCCGCGATCATCCTGCTCGGCTTCGCCTCGGCCATGCGACGATCCGAGCTCGCCGCGCTGGAAGTGGGGGACATCGCCCACGCGCAGGGTGGGCTGCTGATCACGGTGCGCCGTTCCAAAGGCGACCGCCACGGCGCCGGCCAGACCATCGCCATCGCCCGCGGCAGGTCGCCCGAGACGGATCCAGTTGAAGCGCTGGACGCGTGGCGGCGCGTCCGTCCCCGCACCGCCGGGAGCGTCTTCACTCGCGTCCGCGCGAACGGCACCGTCACGAGCGAGCCGATCAACGCCGCCTCGGTCGTGCGGATCGTCAAGACCCGCGCCCACGCCGTCGGATTCACCGGCGACCGCATCACCGCCCACTCGCTACGCGCCGGCCACGCCACCTCGGCCGCGATGGCCGGCGTACCGCTCGACCGCATCGCCGCACAGACCCGCCACCGCGACCTCGCGATGCTCGTGAACTCCTACATCCGACCGATCACGTCGATGCACACGACCTCGAGCCGGCACCTGGGACTGTGAGCCCTGCCACTGGCTCGACGCGGGACAACCGGGACAACAGCGAGGCGCTTGATCTACGACTTCGAAGAGTCGGCCATTTGCCCCACCGTGAGGGCTTCGAATGCGTCGGCGATGAAACCTCAGGGGTTGGGATCGTCGCCGCTCTCGTCGTCGTTCATCCACGCGAACGCGTCGTCGACTGCCATTTCGCCGGTGCCGAGAATTCTCAGGCCCGCGCGCACGAGTGAGTGAAGTTGGTCTATCCATGAGTGCGCCAACGCGATGTTGCCGCCCGAGTTGAGTGCGAGGCTCGGGATCTGATGCATCCCGTGGAGTACATTCATGCACGGTTCCATTGCGTGCAGTTCGACTGACCACCACTCGGAGTGTGCAACGCCGCTGGCAAGGGAGTAGGCCTGCCTGTAGAAGTCCAGGAGACCTGCTTCGGAGGCCATCTCCCGAATTGACTTTCCTCCCGCGAAGGTGTCTCGAGTGTCAACGACACGATGGTCCAACAGATCATTGTTGTGGCTGAGGCGTTCGAGTTCGTCGATGCTTTCGCGGAAGCCCGCGGTTTGCGCCTGCTCGGGCAACTCCTCGGCAATGCGAGAGTAGAGTTTTGCCTTTCCAGCGCCGTACTCCTGGAATTGGCGGTATATCGCCGCGTCCTGTTGGGCCATCCAGTGCAAGTAGATCTTCGTTTCGACCAGCATGCGTCCGATGTGCGAACCGTGTTCGGCGCACCATAGGTCGGGTGCGCCAAGCGCGGCGATCACATCGCGGCCGGCGCGGCTGATGAGCCCGGCGACAACCTCTTGACGCTCGTTTGAGTACAAGTCGCTAGGTGCGGTCTCGAGCGCCTCGATGAAGCTGCTCAAGAGATCCATAGTGAATCGCTGCAGGTTGCCACCCGTTTCGCCGCTCGCTTCCCGTTGGGCTCCTTGGTTCGGAGGCTGCAGCGCTTCGTCTGTGTCGTCGCTCTGAGCATCGTCGATCTCCCGCTTACGGATGCACTGCGACGTCATCGAGTTGGTGACCCAGAAAGCGCGAGCCCATTTGATCGCGTTTTCGAAGTAGTCCGGGTCATCTACCAGGAGAAGTGATCTGTGCGCGCCCCACATCGCCCGTACGGCACTATCCGCAGCGGCGCGCGTCTCAACATCAAGCGGGTATTCCTTCAGTAGAGCGATGGTCTCGCTGCTCGTCCTGAAGGTGCCTGCCTTGACGGTGCTCCATGTCCGAAGGCACTTGATCAGGGCCTCGCGATGCTCGTCCGTCATTGTGCCGAGCAGCGCATCGTGAATCAGTTCGAGGTCCTGTTGTCGAGGTGCCGCAAGCTCGAGTTCCCCGATGAGCCAAGGGGCTGGCAACCCGGGATACGACGCCAATGCACGACGAACATCATCGGAGAGCAGGCCACGTTTGCGAGCTTGTTCCACCACGATCGCAGATGCTTCCGGCACACGTTCGGCCAACTTCTCGAGGTGGGTGAGCCGCCCATCCAGCATCTCTGCGACCCATGCAGGGTCGTTGACGTGCGCGAGGGAGGCTTGTACGGCCCCTTGCCACTCGACGAACTGCCTAGCTGTGGCATTGCCGTTCTCAGCGAACGCAAGTGCCGGCCAGAGCAGATCGGGGAGATCGTCCTTGAGCCAGTTGCCAATCTTCAGTACGCCGGTCGCCGCGAGTGGGGACTTGTAGACCCGGCCGGCACGCACGTGCCCGGCGAGCGGCCCTGACTGTTGGTTTGACTTCGGAATTCGCACAGCCAGAACGTACAGCCGACGACGGACAACACGATTGCTTCGTCGCGGCACGGAGACTCGTGGTGGTTCTGCTGCGGGCCATCTCCGTGACGTAGCGCCTGCTCGGAACTCCAAGTCGAGTGTCCGCTAGATGGGCACTACTCGGAGTCGGGTCGATTCGGGAGTTCGTAGACGGTCGCCACATCCATTGCGCCATGATCTGCGACCGAACGCGGTCCCCGTTTGGCGGCGGCGTAGGTGTCGCACCTACCGGGACGATAGTTTTGGGGCATGCTCAAGAACTTCATCTACCTCGATGCGGACCAGCTTGACGAGTATTTGAGTGCCCTGGAGGATGGTCTTCGCGACAACGTTGAGTCGTCGACTTCAGCGAGCAGCAGCAAAGGCGGGTCTGTTGGTGCGAAGGTCGTAGGAATTGGTGGAGAGGCGCAAGGTAGCGCCGAGCGTGGCGAGACTGAAACAAGACGACGGTCCGATACTCCCGCCTCCAAATTTGAACGGCTTGTGCGACTTGCCTCAGGCGATGCGGAAGCGTCGGGATGGGTGGAGATACTGGACCCTGAAGGCGATCTAGAGGCGGTCGGTACCGGGGCACTCATCGACTTCGAGTGCGAGATCTATGTGCCCGACGCAATCAGGATGTTGTCGGACAGCGCAGGTGCGCTCCGTCAGATGAGTCAGATGCTCCCAGCGGCAAGCAGCATGGGTTTGGACATCGAAGGGATGCCGGACAGCGCGACGCTTGCAGCAGTGACAAGTCTCGTCGACAGTTTCGGGGCAGAACTTGTCCTCGTTGGGGAGCGCGACGATTCGGACTGGCGCGTCGCGGGCCGGCTTTCGAGCAAGTGGTTGCGCGGCGACGTCGACGGTTACGCCCGCGTCATCGGCAAGGTGTCTAGCAAGATACGGGTGGGAGCCACCAAGCCTCTCATTGCGCTACCGGGCGCCGCACTCATTCCTCGCGAGCAGAGGCGAAAGATGGAGCGAGAGGGGCCGAAGCCCGGCGAAGAGGACTCGTGGCTCCGTGGGCCCGCATTGATGTTGGACATTCTGGCGGTCTATCGGTAGCCGGCGTCGGCCCCGGGACTGGTTGATGACGATCAGTCCCGGGGCACTCCTGTGCTCGAACGTGCCTGCGCCAAGGCCGGTTGACCGGCGTCACGCTGGGCGGTCAGACTCGGGCCCACTAATTGACACGTCGCCGACCAAGACCGGCTTCATTGCGGTCAAGACGGCAATGAACTGCGCCCATTCCATCTCGGAGAGCGGGAACTGACCACTTACTGAGACGGGGAGTCGTCCCGCGAGCGCGATCGGGATTGGGTACGTCTGAACACCTGGCTGCTCGCTCGCGTGAGGTCCCCAGCTGCCGCGCGCGACGAAGGCTTCCTTTGCCGCGCTGCTCGCCGCCGACGACTCGGGCCCGCCGAGCGCACTGTCCCCGTCGACGTCGTAGTCGATCACGTCTTCGTCAGCGACCATGGGTGTGTCCTCGCCTGCGTCGGCCTCGACACCCTCGTCGGGAGAGCCGCCAGCGCCGAGCTTTGCGAACGCAATTGTCTCTCTGTACTCCTTAACGAACTCACGAGCACCGGTGTCAGTGAAGTCACGGTCCTCTACCAGATTCCACACGAGAATGTCGTCCGGCGGAAGCTCGAGCTGGTACTTGTCCCACATCTCACGGTGGATCGGAGGGAGCAGTGCCGCCTTCTCAATGGCGGCCTGACGCTCGTGCTCCTGCGGGTGCTCAAGGATCCTTCTCCCAGCGTCGGTCACCTTTACGGTACGACTTGGTCCAGACCCCGAGTAAACGACAAGTCCGAACTTCTTAAGCGAAGCGAAGAGGACGTTTGTCCGGCCGCTTTGCCCCTTGTATCCGAGCGCCCGGGCGGCAGCGTCCATCGGCGCTGCATGCAGCCGATTTGCTTCGTACAGCTTCGCTACCTGCTCAATCGACTGGCCAAGATTGAGTGCCGGGTATGCCGGACTCCGCTTGCGCTGCCCACTGCTGGTCAAAGGCTCGCTACTCATCGCCCCTCCTTAGGCTTGAGACACACTGTATCAAAGAATATGTCTCCGTGGGGCTATGTTTTGTCTCGTCGTGTGCTACAGTGGAGCCTGGGAAAAAAGAAGCGCCCCGGCGGCAACCGGGGCGCTTCTGAAAAACCAGGGCCGGGCTTGGTGCTGCTCAGGGCTTATCATCCAGAAGGCAGCGGGTTCGAATCCCGTCCGGTCCACTAATGACTGTACCCAAAACTGCATGCGTTGTCACTTAGCGGGGCCAGCGCCATCGCCGGGATGTCCTGGGGTCCTGGGTCGGTATCGCACGCCGGACTTCAGCGAGGCCCGGCAGGTTGGTAGCGGGTTCAACAGCGGCGGATGCTTCGGGTTCGGTGCCAGCCGTACAGGCATGCAGCGGACTTTGTTGCGCCCCGGGTCTCGTGGATGCTCTGGCGGGTGGAACGACGCCACCTCGCGTTTGTGTGCGCCGCATGCCGACCAATGGCGCGGCATCGCCACTCTCGGGATCGCGCGCCCATCAGTTACCCATCAGATTCAGCCGTGACCAACCGGAGACATCCGCGTACAGTCGGAATGAGCGAACCGCCAGCTTCCCTCGCAACACCAGGGAGCTCGCGAGTTCCCGGAACGACCGCGACGGTCCGGAATGCGGCCGGACCCTACAGAGGGTCGCAGGTTCAAATCCTGTCACCCCGACCGATGGCCCGGTGACCGCCGCAGCGCGGCACGCTGGCACGATGAGAGCATGCGGGACGTCTCAGCCCTCCGTCGCGCGGTGCTCGCCGTCGCGCTCATCAACCTCGCCTACGCGGTGGTGGAGTTCACCGTCTCGCAGCTGATCGGCTCGGTCGCGCTCGTCGCGGACTCGATCGACTTCCTCGAGGACGGCATCCTCAACCTGCTGATTTTCTTCGCCGCCGCGTGGCCGCTGCACCGTCGCGCACGCGTGGGTCACGCGCTCGCGATCGTGATCCTCGTGCCTGCGGCGGTCACGCTCGTCACGGCTGTCGCGAAGATCCTCGACCCCGCCCGACCCGAGACCGTGCCGCTCACCGTCACCGCGCTCGGCGCGCTCGCGACCAACCTCGTGGCGGCGTCGATCCTGGTGCGGCATCGCCACCACGGCGGATCGCTCGCGCGCGCGGCCTGGCTGTCCGCGCGCAACGATGCGCTCGCCAACGTCGCGATCATCGCGACGGCGGGGATCGCGCTGCTCTGGGTCTCAGGATGGCCCGACATCATCGTCGGCGTGGGGATCGCGGCGCTCAACGCGGATGCGGGCGTCAAGGTGTGGCGCGCGGCCTCGGCTGAGCGCCTGGGTGCGCGCGAGGCCGAGGCGTGACGCTCACACGATCGCGACGGTGAGCGCGAGCACCGCGAGCAGCGGTGCGAGGCCCTGCTTGGCCGCTGCGGAGGCGTACGCCCGCGACCCCGCCACCAGCACGAGTGCCGCGAGCGCCATGGAGCCGCAGCCGGCATAGATCAGCGCGGCGCCTGGCGCATCCTCGCCGGCGAGCAGCAGCACGATGCCCACGCCTGTCACCGTCGCGAGGAACAGGTTGTAGAAGCCCTGGTTGAAGGCGAGCGCCCGCGTGGTCCGGGCCTCCTCCTCGCTCGCGATCCCGAACACTCGCCGCGTCGCGGGGCGCATCCACGCGACCGACTCGAGCCAGAAGATGTAGACGTGCACCAGGGAGGCGAGGCCCGCGAGCACCAGCGTGACCGCGATCATCGCAGCTCCATGCGCATCACCGCGCGTGCCTCGGTCGGGCGGGACACCTCACGCATGCCGGCGGCCTCGAAGATGGATCGCGACCCGACGAACAGGTTCGACTCGTCAGCGCCCGCGATGCGCGGGTACCCCTCGACGGCGGTCGCCCCGCGGTCGCGCGCATGCTCGACGGCCGCGCTCGCGAGCGCCTTCGCGAGCCCGCGCCCGCGGAACCCTCTCCGCACCACGAAGCACGTGACCGCCCAGACCCCCGCATCGTCCCTGTCCTCGTCGCGCCCGGACCAGGGGATCCGCGCGGTCCGGAGCCGCGGGTAGGCCGTGCGCGGCTCGACCGCGACCCAACCGGCCGGCTGGTCCTCGACGTAGGCGACCAGCCCCGAGGTGGTGGCGGCGTCCGGCTGCCCGCACCCCGACTGCGCCGCCAGCGCGTCGTCCCGCGCCTCGCGCCCCGTCGCCTTCCACTCGGCCGCGCTGAGCTTGAACCACTGGCAGCGGCAGCCGTTCGCGTCGCCGCCCTCCGTCATGATCAGGTCGATGTCGGGGCGAGATGCCTGGTGGGCAGGGACGATGCGTGGCTCGGTCACCCGCCTAGGCTACGAGGGCCGTAGGCTCGGCGCATGGCTAAGGACTCACGCGTCACCTATGTGCTCGTCGATGGCGAGAACATCGACGCCACCCTCGGAACCTCGATCCTGGGCAGGCGACCCCGTCCCGAGGAGCGCCCGCGCTGGGAGCGCGTGCTCCGCCACGTGCAGGAGCGCTGGGACCAGCCCACGCAGGGGCTGTTCTTCCTTGCGGCCAACAACGAGCTCCCGATGACGTTCGTCCAGGCGCTCCTCGCGATCGGCTTCCGACCCGTCCCGCTGTCCGGCGGGCCGGGGGAGAAGGTGGTCGACATCGCGATCCAGCGCACCATGGAGGCGCTGCGCGACCGCGAGGACGACGTGGTGCTGGTGAGCAACGACGGCGACTTCGTCGACCAGGTGGAGGACCTGCTCGACGGACGCCGCGTGGGCCTCGCCGGCTTCGTGGAGTTCCGCAACGCCGCGTTCATCGAGCTCCAGGGCCACGGGCTCGAGTTCTTCGACCTCGAGTACGACGTGCACGCGTTCAACGAGTCGCTGCCGCGCGTGCGCATCATCCCGATCGCGGAGTTCGACCCGCTGCAGTTCCTGTAGCGGGGAGGGGTCGACGCCGTCAGACGGCTCGGGGACCCCGATGGCCGTCGTGCGGCGGGGTCGAGGCCCGCAGCGCCTCATGATCGAGCGAGGCCAGCAGGTCTGCGGTCCGGGCGACCGCGTCCCAGTCCTCCG
Organism: Demequina gelatinilytica; assembly: GCF_000971115.1. Classification (GTDB taxonomy): domain Bacteria; phylum Actinomycetota; class Actinomycetes; order Actinomycetales; family Demequinaceae; genus Demequina; species Demequina gelatinilytica. The sequence goes on from NZ_BBLV01000005.1 coordinate 8,415, forward strand.
GGCTCGCGTCGGCGAGCGCGTCGCTCAGCGCCTCCACCACGCGTGCGTACCAGTCGCGGTTGGCGGCGCTGCCGTCGGGGGTGACCCGGAGCATCGTGCACCCGTCGCAGTCGGGTGAGGCGTAGCGCTCGACGTAGCCCTGATGCTCGAGCGCCTCCGCGGCGTGCGCGACGGACGGTGGCGCGATGCGCAGCGCCTCGGCCACGTCGCGCACCCGCATCGGGCCGTCGGCGTCGAGCGTCGCGAGGATGTGGCGTGGTGCGGACGCCTTGAGGTCGCCCAGGGCGAGCGTCGCCGAGCGCGTCGCGCGGAAGGTCCCTGTGAGCAGTGCAGCCAGCGCCGCCCCCCGGTCGGTGTCCATGAGGGACACGTCTATGCCCGGCTCGTGCACGCCGTCAACACCTCGAGGCGAGGTGGTCCGCATCGTCCCGAAAGTCTCCCGAGATGTCCCGTTCGTGACGCGCCTCCTCTTGCGGTTGTCGAATCGCTTCGATAACGTCGCGAACAGCCCGGAACGGGCTCAAATGACACAAAGGAGTGTTCATCGTGAGATTCACCGCGGCCGCGACATTCGCCGCCACCGCAGGCGCCCTCCTCACCGCGGCGTCGGTGCCCGCCGCCCAGGCCGTGGACTCCCCGGGGTCCGCATACACCTGGTCAAACGTCGCGATCTCGGGCGGCGGCTACGTCCCCGGGATCATCTACAACCAGACCGAGGAAGGCCTGGTCTACGCCCGCACGGACATCGGCGGCGCGTACCGCCTGGATCGCACGACGGACACCTGGATCCCCCTGCTCGACCACGTGGGCTGGGACCAGTGGAACCGGCTGGGCGTGCTGAGCCTCGCGACCGATCCGGTCGACACGGCGCGCGTGTACGCGGCCGTCGGCATGTACACGAACGAGTGGGACGAGAGCAACGGCGCGATCCTCCGCTCCGCGGACTACGGCGAGACCTGGGAGGCGACGGCGCTGCCCTTCAAGGTGGGCGGCAACATGCCCGGCCGCGGCATCGGCGAGCGCCTGCAGGTCGACCCGAACGACAACGACGTCCTCTACTACGGCGCGGAGTCGGGGCAGGGGCTGTGGCGATCCACCGACGCCGGCGTCACCTTCTCCCAGGTCGACGCCTTCCCCAACGTCGGCGACTTCGTGCCGGACGCCTCGTCCGGGAACTCCTACCTGATGCAGAACCTGGGCGTGCTGTGGACTGCCTTCGACGCCGCATCGTCGGCGCCCGGCGAGGCCACCCGCACCGTCTTCACGGCGGTCGCGGACACCGACAGCATCCTCTACCGCTCGGACGATGCCGGGGAGACCTGGGCGCCCGTCGAGGGCGCGCCCACCGGCTTCCTCCCGCACCACGGCGTGATCGACGAGGCCGGGCGGTACCTCTACCTCACCACGAGCAGCACCTCCGGCCCGTACGACGGCTCGGACGGCGAGGTGTGGCGCTACGGCCTCGACGACGGCACGTGGACGGACATCACGCCCCCGCAGCGGCCGGTCGGCGTGGACTTCGGCTTCGGCGGGCTGACCGTCGACCGGACGGACCCGGACACGCTCATGGTCGCGTCGCAGATCCAGTGGTGGCCGGACGTGCTGATCTTCCGCAGCACCGACCGGGGCGAGACCTGGTCGCCCATCTGGGACTACGACTGGAGCACGGGCGGGACGCTGGTGACCCGCTACGACCAGTCGATCGACGAGGTCCCGTGGCTACGCTTCGGCAAGCAGGTGGGCGAGCCGACGATGTGGGCCGAGCCGACCCCGAAGCTCGGCTGGATGATCTCCGCGCTGGAGATCGACCCCTTCAACCCGGACGAGCTCATGTACGGCACGGGCGCGACCATCTACCGCAGCGAGAACCTCACCGACTGGGACGAGGCCGGCGGCGTCATCGACATCGAGCCCGGCGCGGACGGGATCGAGGAGACGGCGATCCAGGACCTCGTCGCGCCCGCGGGCGACGTCGACCTCGTGTCGGCGATGCTCGACCTGGGCGGGTTCGTCCATGACGACATCACCGCCGTGACCGACACCTTCCAGGACCCGTACTTCGGAGGCGCGACGAGCGTCGACGCGGCGGGGCTCGAGGAGGGCACGATCGCCAGGGCCGGCACCGACGGCTCGGGCGCGCACGTGGTCGCGGTCTCGCACGATGCGGGGGAGACGTGGACCGCCTCGCCCGCGGCGGATGGCGCCTCGGGTCCCGGCACGGTCGCCGTGGCCGCGGACGGTCAGGGGCTCGTGTGGGCGCCCGCGGGGGCGGACGCACGCTATTCCGCCGACGGCGGGGCGACCTGGGCGGCCAGCGCGGGGCTCCCGACGGGTGTGCGCGTCGAGGCCGATCGCGTCGATGCGAGCCTGCTCTACGGCTTCGCCGACGGCACGTTCTACGCCTCGACCGATGCGGGCGCGACGTTCGTCGCGGCGAGCTCCGTGCTCCCCGCCGAGGGCAACGTGCGGTTCGCGGCGATGCCCGGCGCCCCGGGCGAGGTCTGGCTCGCGGGCGGCGACGAGGACGGCGCGTACGGCCTGTGGCGGTCGCACGATGCCGGTGCCACGTGGAAGCGCGTCGCCGGCTTCGACGAGGCGGACACGGTCGGCTTCGGCAAGGCGGCGCCCGGCGCGACCTGGCCCGCGATCTACACCGCCGCCTCGCGCGACGGCGAGCGCGGCGTATGGCGGTCCCTCGACGGCGGCGGCACGTGGGAGCGCATCAACGACGACGAGCACCAGTGGGGATGGATCGGCGCGGACATCGAGGGCGACCCCGACGTCTTCGGCCGCGTCTACATCGCGACCAACGGGCGCGGCATCGTCGTGGGCGACGATGCGGCGGCCGCGGCGCCCGGTGAGTGGATCGCCCGTACCGCGTACCGCGAGGGCGACGTGGTGAGCCACGACGGCGCGGTCTGGGTCGCGACCTGGTGGACCAGGGCTCAGGAGCCGGGCGCGGTCTACGGGCCGTGGCAGGAGGTCGCCGCCGCGCCGTCGGGTGTCGCCGTGTGGACCGCGACGCGGATCTTCACGCGCGGCGACGTGGTGGTCGACGCGGACGGCGTGCTCTGGCGTGCCAAGTGGTGGACGCGGGGCCAGGCTCCCGGCGCCTCCCCGTGGGGGCCGTGGGAGCCGCTCTCCTGACAGGTGCGGGCGCGCGTCCCGGCAACCCGGGGCGCGTGCCCGCGCGAGGGCGGCCCGCGCATCGTCCTCGAATTGGCCTGCGAGCGTGCGGCGCGTACGATTGCAGGGTTGCCCGAGCAGCGGGAGCCGACGGAGCACCCGCGGGCCCCTCAACCCATATTCAGGAGTACGTAGTGACCAGCGCCCTCGAGAAGATCGACGCCACCACCGTCAAGCTGACGGTCAGCCTCTCCGAGGCGGACCTCGCGCCCAGCATGGAGCACGCCTACGAGCACGTGGGCAAGCAGGTGCAGATCCCCGGCTTCCGCAAGGGCAAGGTGCCCGCGAAGGTCCTCGAGCAGCGCGTCGGCAAGGGCGCCATCATCGAGCACGCCGTCAACGACGGCCTGCCCGGCTGGTACACCGAGGCGGTCAAGGAGTCGGGCATCCGTCCCTTCGGCCAGCCCGAGGTCGAGGTCACCAAGGTCCCCGGCTCCGTCGACGGCGACGAGGGCCTCGAGTTCACCGCGATCGTGGAGATCCGCCCCGAGGTCGAGCTGCCCGCCGTGGCCGAGCTCACCATCGAGGTCGAGCCGGTCGAGGTCTCGGCCGAGGACGTCGACGGCCGCCTGGACGCGCTCCGCGAGCGCTTCGGCACCCTCGTGGGCGTGGACCGCCCGGCCGCCGAGGGCGACTTCGTGACCCTCGACCTCACCGCCGTCATCGGCGACGAGACCATCGACAACGTCCAGGGCACCTCGTACCAGGTGGGCGCCGGCAACATGCTCGAGGGCATCGACGAGGCCATCACCGGCCTGTCCGCCGACGAGGAGACCACCTTCGAGGCCCCCCTCGCCGCCGGCGACCACGCGGGCGAGAAGGCGCAGATCACCGTCAAGGTGACCGCCGTCAAGACCCGCGAGCTCCCCGAGGCCGACGACGACTTCGCGCAGCTCGCGTCGGAGTTCGACACGCTCGCCGAGCTCCGCGAGGACCTCGAGTCGCAGGCCGCGAAGATCAAGGTCAACAACCAGGCCATGGAGGCCCGCGAGAAGCTTCTCGAGAAGCTCACCGAGGCCACCGACTTCGAGCTCCCCAAGAAGGTCATCGAGAACGAGGTCCACAGCCACCTCGAGAACGAGAACCGCCTCGAGGACGACGAGCACCGCGCCGAGGTCACCGAGGAGGCCCACAAGGCCCTCCGCACCCAGATCCTCCTCGACCAGCTCGCGGACGACCTGGACATCGAGGTCGAGCAGCCCGAGCTCCTCGACTACCTGATCAACTCGTCGCGCCAGTACGGCATGGACCCCGGCACCTTCATCCAGCAGGTCGAGCAGGCCGGCCAGATCCCCGCCATGGTCGCCGAGGTCGCGCGCTCCAAGGCCACCGCCTTCGCGCTGCGCCGCGCGACCGTGGTCGACACCGCGGGCAAGGCCGTGGACCTCTCCGACGTCATCGGCTCGATCGAGGACGAGAAGGCTGAGGAGGCCGCCGCGGCCGACGCCGCCGCGGAGTAACCCGCAGACGCGACGAGGCCCCGGTCACCCTTGCGGGTGGCCGGGGCCTCGTGCTGTCACGGCACGATGCGCGATCAGGGTGCCGTGCTCGTGTCGATGGTGATCTCGCACCACTCCGCGGGGTTGTCGCCGCCGCACTCGGTGACGAACCAGCCCGCGATCGCGAAGATCGCGATCGCCGCGAGGATCCCGAGGACCACGACGAGGTAGCCGATCACCAGCCCGGCGATGCCCATGCCGCGGTTGTCGGCCTCACCGCGCTTCGCGGCGCTCAGGCTCAGGTGGCCGAAGACGATGCCCGCGATCGCGGTGATGAAGGTGAACAGGCCCACGAGCGACAGCACCAGCGACGCCGTGCCCATCCAGTTCTTCTCCGTGCCCGGTACGGGCCCATAGGTGCCATAGCCGCCGTACTGCGCCGGCGGCGGCTGCTGCGGCGGCACTCCCCCCGGCGGGACCGCGTACTGCGGCGGCGGCGGCTGCTGCGGCGGCTGCTGCTGCGGCGGCTGCTGGGGAGCCGGGCCGTCCTGCGGCGGCTGCTGGGGTTGCTGCGGGCCCGATGCGAACGGGTCCTGCGGTGTGCTGCTCATGGTGCCCTCCTCGACCGGCCGTCCTGGCCACGTCTCCACTCCGACGCTAGTGCGCCGCGTCCGGGCGTGCATCGGCTGAGAGGCGGACCTGCGGCGGCGCGGGATGGGGGACCGCCCCGAGGGGGAGGGATGTGTTCACCCCGTAGCGAAACCAGGGGGTGAACGGCATCGTCCGGTCGGCGGCTCGCGTTACTGTCGGTCAGGACGCTCGACAGGAGGACACACGTGAACGAGATCACGGCGCGAGGCGACGGGCCCGGGATGGGCCTGAACGACTCGATCTTCAACCGGCTGCTGCGTGAGCGCATCATCTGGCTGGGCGACGAGGTGCGCGACGACAACGCGAACGCCATCTGCGCTCAGATGATGCTGCTGGCCGCGGAGGACCCGGACAAGGACATCTACCTGTACATCAACAGCCCCGGTGGCTCGATCACCGCGGGCATGGCGATCTACGACACGATGCAGTACATCAAGCCCGACGTCGCCACCGTCGCGATGGGCATGGCGGCGTCGATGGGGCAGTTCCTGCTCTCCTCGGGCGCGCCCGGCAAGCGCTTCGCGACGCCGCACGCCCGCGTGATGATGCACCAGCCCTCGGGCGGCATCTACGGCACCGCGACCGACATCCGCATCAACGCGGAGCTCATCATGCACATGAAGAAGGTGCTCGCGTCGCTGACGGCCGAGCAGACCGGCAAGACGCTGGAGCAGGTGACCAAGGACGCGGACCGCGACCGCTGGTTCACGGCGGACGAGGCGCTCGAGTACGGCTTCGTCGACAAGGTCATCACGCACGCCGCAGAGGCGGGCGACAAGTCCCAGGGAGGCAAGGCGTGAGCGAGATCCAGCGCGCGTTCCAGGCGGCCGGACGCACGGCCGGCACGTTCGGCGGCGGGGCGTACGACGCCCCCTCGTCGCGCTACATCCTTCCCCAGTTCGAGGAGCGCACGGCCTACGGCTTCAAGCGCCAGGACCCGTACGCGAAGCTGTTCGAGGACCGCATCATCTTCCTCGGCGTGCAGATCGACGACGCCTCGGCGGACGACGTCATGGCCCAGCTGCTCGTGCTCGAGTCGCAGGACCCCGACCGCCTCATCACGCTGTACATCAACAGCCCCGGCGGCTCGCAGACCGCGCTCACCGCGATCTACGACACGATGCAGTACATCAAGCCGGAGATCCAGACCGTGTGCCTGGGCCAGGCGGCCTCCGCCGCGGCCGTGCTGCTCGCGGCGGGCACGCCGGGCAAGCGCCTCGCGCTGCCCAACGCCCGCGTGATGATCCACCAGCCGCGCATCGAGGGCGGCGCGCGTGCGCAGGCCTCGGACATCGAGATCTACGCGGAGGAGATGCTCCGCATGCGCGAGTGGCTCGAGAACACCCTGGCGTTCCACTCGGGTCAGACCCCCGAGAAGGTGCGCGAGGACATCGAGCGCGACACGTTCCTCTCGGCCGAGCAGGCCAAGGAGTACGGCCTCGTGGACCAGGTCCTCGAGTCCCGCAAGGGCACCACCGCGGTGCGTCCCGCGGGGGCGTAGCGCGACCTCTCGACAGCACACGGGGCGCCGGCGTCGTGCCGGCGCCCCGTCGTGCATGTCAGGACGATGTCCAGAAGGTCACAAAATGCTAAGGATCGCGCACATCGGCGCTGGTATCTGCGAGGCTGTGCTCTGAGCCCGGCGCGCCGTCCTCCGTGTGTCAGAGGCCGTAGGTAGCCTTGAATCACACGACCTGGTTCGTGAGAGGAGCCCCACGATGAACCGACCCGCAGACAGCGGCGATCTGCTCAAGTGCTCGTTCTGCGGCAAGACGCAGAAGCAGGTCCGCAAGCTCATCGCGGGCGGGGGCGTGTACATCTGCGACGAGTGCATCGAGCTGTGCAACGAGATCATCGAGGAGGAGTTCGCCGAGCAGGTCGAGGCCGAGCTCACCGAGCTCCCCAAGCCTCGCGAGATCTTCGACTTCCTCGAGCAGTACATCGTGGGCCAGGTCTCCGCGAAGCGCGCGCTGTCGGTCGCGGTCTACAACCACTACAAGCGCGTCCGCGCGGGCGAGACCCGGCTCAAGGGCGACGACGACGCGGTGGAGATCGCGAAGTCGAACGTCCTCTTCATCGGGCCCACCGGAACCGGCAAGACGTACCTCGCGCAGACGCTCGCGAAGATGCTCAACGTCCCGTTCGCCATCGCGGACGCGACCGCCCTCACCGAGGCCGGCTACGTCGGCGAGGACGTCGAGAACATCCTCCTCAAGCTCCTGCAGGCCGCCGACTACGACGTCGACAAGGCCCAGCGCGGCATCATCTACATCGACGAGATCGACAAGGTCGCGCGCAAGGCGGAGAACCCCTCGATCACGCGCGACGTCTCGGGCGAGGGCGTGCAGCAGGCGCTGCTGAAGATCCTCGAGGGCTCGGTCGCCTCGGTGCCGCCGCAGGGCGGGCGCAAGCACCCCCACCAGGAGTTCATCCAGATCGACACCACCAACGTGCTGTTCATCCTGGGCGGCGCGTTCGCGGGCCTCGAGGAGATCATCAGCTCGCGCGTGGGTCGCAAGGGCATCGGCTTCGGCGCGACCCTCAAGGAGCAGGACAACACCGACCTCTTCTCGGAGGTCACCCCGGCGGACCTTCACAAGTTCGGCCTCATCCCCGAGTTCATCGGCCGCATGCCCGTCATCGCGACGGTCAACCCGCTGGACGTCGAGGCGATGGTCTCCATCCTCACGGAGCCGAAGAACGCCCTGGTGAAGCAGTACCAGCGCATGTTCGAGCTCGACAACGTGGAGCTCGAGTTCGAGACCGACGCGATCCACGCGATCGCGGAGCAGGCGCTCGAGCGCGGCACGGGAGCGCGCGGCCTCCGCGCGATCATGGAGGAGGTCCTCCAGGAGACCATGTTCGACGTCCCCGGCCGCGACGATATCGCCCGTGTGACGGTGACCCGCGAGACCGTCCTCGAGCGCGCCATGCCGGCCTACGAGGGCCGCATCGAGGAGCAGGGCGCCGCCTGACCCACCCCCACCGAAAATGGTAGGTAGTGGTCGGTTACGCACGTTCCTCGCCTCACAGTGGTAGCGCATTGTCGCTCATGTGGCGCTCGCGGGATACGAGCACGCCGCGTACCAAGGCGCGGCACCACTCCGGTCTCTCGATGAGGTCCCGGTAGTCGAGCCGCACGGCCTGGATCCCCACGGTGGCGAGTCGCGCATCCCTGCGCAGGTCCCGGCGGCGCTGGTCGAAGCCGCCATGGTGCTCCTCGCTGTCGAGCTCGATGTTGGTCAAGGTCGACGGGTCGAACATGTCGAGGCGGTGCGTCTGCCCGTCGGCGAGCACGCGGTGCTGGCGGATGAAGCGCGCGAACTCACCCGTGTTGAACACCTTGCGCGCGCTGTGCTCCTCGAGATAGCTCTCTGCGCCGAACCCGGCGGCTTCGAGGGTTCGCACCAATGCACGACGCGAGGGCACCCGAGGGACGGCGGCGACGGCATCGAGGAGCTGATCGACGCTCGTCATGCCGCTGGCGATCGCCGCGTGCACCGCGGTCGAGCGATCCCGTGTGGGGAGCAGCCCATAGCCCAGCACCACCGCGTGCGCGGCTCCCACCACGGTCATGGCGTGAAGGCGTGCGAGGGGAGGCTGCCAGCTGATGCGTCGGATCCGCAGCCATTCCGGGATCTGGTGGTGGAGGGGATGCGGCATCACCAGGTCGATCACCTCGGGCGGCTCGGCGAGGAATCCCCACACGTACAGCGCGGCCGGGCCGGACAGGGCCCCGTTGAGGCCCGACCACAGCAGCGCCGCATCGGCCCGAGCCGCGAACGACTCGACGTGGATGCCTGCGACGTACGCATCCGGAAGGACCCGCACGGCGTGGCCGTGCTCGACGGCGGTCCGCGCCTTCCGCGCAGTTGCCATGCTCGCGAGCTCGGCGAACGTGAACGCGCGGGTGGTGCGTCGCAAGGCGTCGGCGAGCGTCTCCTCGGGAGCAAGGGTGGGGACGGAGCGGAGATGGGTCACACCGTCGGTTGTAGGAGGCTTCGGGCTGCTCCCCGCGGTCGGCTGAGAGCTTCGGTGGAGACAGAAACGCCGGTCGGGGCTGGGGACACCAGCACCGACCGGCGCCTCTCGACAATCAGCTACCACTGTGAGGTGAGAACCTCGCCACACCGACCACTACCTACCACTTCCGAAGGGGAGGGGCGGGGAGGGGCGGGGAGGGGCGGGGAGGGATGGGCTGAGGGGCCTACGCCTCGCCCAGGACCGCGTTCTCCGTGCGCATCACCGTGGGGTCGGCGATCGCGTCGGGCGAGCCGTCCTCGGTGCCCAGGCCGTCGACGTTGGGCTCGAGCGCCGCCTCGGTGTCGACGATCTGCATCGCCTCCACACGGCCCGCGGCGAGCAGGTCCGCCTTCGCGGCCCGCACCAGGGTGGCCTTCGCGGCGGGCACCAGCAGGTCCACGGACGCCAGCGGCGTGCGCTGCGACACCTTCGCCTCGGACTTCACCTTGCGCAGCACGGAGAGCGCCTCGCCGGCCGCGGCCAGCAGGGGAGCGCCCTGGGAGGCCTCGCCCGCGGCCTCGCGCAGCGGTGCGGGCACCGGCCAGGCCGCGCGGTGGACCGAGCCCTCCTGGAACCAGCTCCACACCTCCTCCGTCGCGAACGGCAGCACCGGCGCGAACAGGCGCAGGAAGGTCTGCAGCGACAGCGTCAGCGCGGCGCGTGCCGATGCGGCACCCTCCGAGCACGGCGCGTGCGGGTCGATGGCCTCGCCGGGGGCGGCACCGTCGTAGGCGCGCGCCTTGACCAGCTCGAGGTAGTCGTCGCAGAAGGTCCAGAACAGGGTCTCCGCGACCTCGAGGGCCTTGGTGTGGTCGTAGCCCTCGAGCGCCTTGGTCGCGGCGTCCACGACGTCGGCGAGCGCCGAGAGCATCGCCGCGTCGAGCGCCTCGGTGACCGGGGCGGCGGTGACGTGCGCGGTCGCCTCGAGGCCCTCGGCCAGCGACGAGCCCGCCGCCGTGGAGATGCCGGTCGCGCCCAGCACGAACTTCGAGGCGTTGAGCACCTTCATCGCGAGGCGGCGGCCGATCTTCATCTGGCCCTCGTCGAACGCGGCGTCGGTGCCCAGGCGTGCCGCGGCTGCCCAGTAGCGGACCGCGTCCGAGCCGTGCGACTCGAGCAGGCCCATGGGCGTGACGACGTTGCCCTTCGACTTCGACATCTTCTTGCGGTCGGGGTCGAGGATCCAGCCGGAGATCGCGGCGTGCTTCCAGGGCAGGGTGCCGTGCTCGGCGTGCGAGCGCACCACGGTGGAGAACAGCCACGTGCGGATGATGTCCTGGCCCTGGGGGCGCAGGTCCATGGGGAAGGTCGCCGCGAACAGCGCGGGGTTGTCGCGCCAGCCGCACACGATCTGCGGGGTGAGCGACGAGGTCGCCCACGTGTCCATGATGTCCTTCTCGCCCGTGAAGCCACCGGGCACGTCCCGCTGCGAGGCCTCGTAGCCCGCGGGCACGTCCACGGACGGGTCGACCGGGAGAGCCTCCTCCGACGGGACCAGGGGGTTGTCGAAGTCGGGCGAGCCGTCCGCGAGCACGGGGTACCAGACCGGGATGGGCACGCCGAAGAAGCGCTGGCGAGAGATCAGCCAGTCGCCCGTGAGCCCCTTGACCCAGTTCTCGTAGCGCACGCGCATGAAGTCGGGCTCGAAGTCCAGCTCCGAGCCGCGCGCGACCAGCTCCGCGTTCAGCGCGGCGTCGGTGCCGCCGTTGCGGATGTACCACTGGCGGGTGGTGACGATCTCGAGGGGCTTGTCGCCCTTCTCGAAGAACTTGACGGGGTGCGAGATCGCGCGCGGGTCGCCGTCCATGACGCCGGCCTCCTGCAGCATCTCGACGATGCGCTTCTGCGCGGAGAACACGGTCATACCGGCGAGCTCGCCGTACGCCGCGAGGCCCTCGGCCGACTCGATGCCGGACGGCGCCTCCGGCAGCACGCGGCCGTCCCAGCCGAGCACGGGACGCGTGGGCAGACGCAGCTCGCGCCACCAGGTGACGTCCGTGATGTCGCCGAAGGTGCAGATCATCGCGATGCCGGACCCCTTCTCGGGGTTGGCGAGGTGGTGCGCGACCACCGGCACCTCGACGCCGAACAGCGGCGTGCGCACGTGCGTGCCGAACAGCGGCTTGTAGCGCTCGTCATCGGGGTGCGCGACCAGGGCCACGCACGCGGGGAGCAGCTCGGGGCGGGTGGTCTCGATCCACACGGACTCGTACGAGCCGGTGGCCTCCTCCATGTCCGCCGCCGGCTCGAAGGCCAGGCGGTGGTACGCGCCGGGACGCTCGCGGTCCTCGAGCTCCGCCTGCGCGACCGCGGTGCGGAACGTCACGTCCCACAGCGTGGGCGCCTCGGCCTGGTAGCACTCGCCGCGCGACAGGCCCCGCAGGAAGGCCTGCTGCGCCACGGCCTGCGAGGAGGGGGAGATGGTCTGGTACGTGCGGGACCAGTCGACCGACAGGCCGAGGTGGCGCCACAGCGCCTCGAACTGCTTCTCGTCCTCGGCGGTGAGGCGCTCGCACAGCTCGACGAAGTTCCTGCGCGAGATCGGCTGCTGGTCCGCGGCCTTCACCGACTTGCCCTCGCCACCGGCGAACGGGGGCTCGTAGCCCTCGACGTAGGGGAGGGTCGGGTCGCAGCGCACGCCGTAGTAGTTCTGCACGCGGCGCTCGGTGGGGAGGCCGTTGTCGTCCCACCCCATGGGGTAGAACACCTCGCGGCCGCGCATGCGCTGGAAGCGGGCCACCACGTCGGTGTGCGTGTAGCTGAACACGTGGCCCACGTGGAGCGAGCCCGAGACGGTGGGGGGCGGGGTGTCGATCGAGTACACCTGCTCGCGGGTCTTCGACTCGTCGAAGCGGTAGGTGCCGGCGGCCTCCCAGGCCTCGTTCCAGCGGTCCTCGAGCCCGTCGACGGTGGCCTTGTCGGGAATGCGCGAAGTCATGGGGGCCATTGTTCCAGAGCGGGGACGATGCGCGGGCACCGGGGACGATGCACGGCCCGGCGTTCCCGCGCGAGGCGCCGAGGTCAGACGTCGTCGGACGATGCGGCGCGCGCGGCCTCCTCCCGCATGAGCGGGCCGAACCACCCGACCACGACCGCCGCCATGACGGCGGCCCCGGCCGCTGCGGGCACCACGAGCGAGCGCGGCTCGCCTAGGCGCAGCGCGACGGCACCGGCCACGGTCGCGCCTGCGGCGTTGATCGAGGACCATGCGGCGTTCTCGCGCGGCGTCGACATCCCGCGTCCGGGCGGGTCGGCGAACACCGAGGGGAACGGGCGCCGGAGGATCGCCGCGGCACCGTGCGGCAGCGCGTTGACGGCGAGCGCGCCGCAGACGCCGGCGCATGTGCGGGCAAGAAGGGCCATGACCTCATCATGAGGCATCGAGGCTCGTGGAACCAGGGGTGATGCGGCGCGCGATCCACGGGGGTGGCGTCCGCATCGTCCCCGGCGACCGCGCGCCCCCTATCCCCGGGAGCGGTCTCACGACTAGCCTGCAGGGCATGGATGCGCGGGTTCAGGCGAGCTTTCTCAAGGCGCTTGAGCGACTCGACGGCGATGCCGGCGACGCGCTCGATCCGCGGCTGCGCGACATGATCCGGCTGCGCGTCTCGCACCTCAACGGCTGTCACGGCTCCGTCCGGATGCATTCGGAGTCGCTCGCCCAGCAAGGTGCCCGGCACGACCTCATCAGCGCGCTCGCGAGGCCCGCTCGCCTGATGCGCGACGGCCTCGTGTCCGACGGCGACGCCGCGGCGCTGCGGTTCGCGGAGATCCTCACCGATGCGCCGCGTGGCCTCGAGGCCGATGCGCGCGAGCACGTCGGGGCGTGGTTCAACGCGGGGCAGATCGGCTCGATCATCGAGGTGGTCGCGATCACCAACGCGTGGAACCGCGTCATGCGCGGCACCGACTAGCTGTCCGGGACCCCCAGAACGGGGGATTGACGCGTGAACGCCCACGGGGCGACGGTGGGGATGCGGTTCACTGACGCGGACGATGACGACGCGCCGGCACCTGTCCCCAACAGCCGGACGTGCGCCTCGCGCGACGCGCGCCCCGTCCCAGAATCGAGGCCGCTCATGGCCGATCTCACCTCTGTCCCCGAGACCACCGAGCCGGATCCGACGCGCTGGCGCATGCTGGCCGTCATCGCGGTCGCGCAGCTCATGATCATCCTCGACGGGTCGATCGTGAACGTCGCGCTGCCGCACATCCAGGAGGCGCTGGCCATCTCGGACGCCAACCGCCAATGGGTCGTCACCGCGTACACCCTCGCGTTCGGCGGCCTCCTGCTCCTCGGCGGTCGCGTCGCCGACTACTGGGGTCGCAAGCGGACCTTCATCGTGGGTCTGCTCGGCTTCGCCGCGGCGTCCGCGCTGGGTGGTCTGGCTCCCGCGGAGGGCTTCATGTTCGCCGCGCGGGGCCTCCAAGGCATGTTCGCCGCGCTGCTCGCCCCGGCCGCTCTGTCGCTCGTCACGGTCGCGTTCACGGAGCCGCATGAGCGCGCGAAGGCGTTCGGGGTGTTCGGGGCGCTCTCCGGCGGCGGCGCCGCGATCGGGCTCATCCTGGGTGGGCTCCTCACCGACGGCCCCGGCTGGCGATGGGTCATGTGGGTGAACGTCCCCATCGCGCTCGTCACCGCGGCGCTCGCGGTCGGGATGGTGCGCGAGTCCCGCTCGGATGGTCACGCGTCCTACGACATCCCTGGGGCGTTGCTCGCCACGTCGGGTCTCCTGGCGCTGGTCTACGGCTTCACGCGCGTGTCGGAGGCCGATGCCGGCTGGGCCGACCCGCTCGCGATCGCGTGCCTCGCCGCGGCAGCGGTGCTGCTTGTCACCTTCGTGCTGGTGGAGCGTCGCGTCGCGCATCCGCTGCTCCCGCTTCGCATCCCGGCCCATCCGATCCGCGGGGGCTCCTACCTCACGTTCCTGCTGGTCGGGGCCGGGCTCTTCGCGATGTTCCTGTTCCTCAGCTACTACATGCAGGGCGTGCTCGGGTACTCCGCGCTGCGCACAGGCCTGCATTTCCTCCCGTTCTCGCTCGGCATCATCCTCGCCGCGGGCCTCGTCGCGCGGGTGCTGCCGGTGACCGGGCCGCGCCCTCTCATGGTGGGCGGGCTCGCGGTCGCCGGGACGGGGATGCTCATGCTCCTGCGCATCACGCCTCAGGACCAGTACTGGACCCACGTGCTGCCCTCGCTCGTGATGATCAGCGTCGGCATGGCGTTCGTGTTCATCCCGACCAGCTCGACGGCGCTCATCGGCGTGCAGCCGCGGGATGCGGGCGTCGCCTCGGCCCTCCTCAACACGACGCAGCAGGTGGGCGGCTCCGTGGGGCTCGCGCTGCTGTCCACGCTCGCGCTCGCGTCGACCACGCGCTCCGTGGAGCAGATCGGCACGGTCGAGCGGGCCATGCCGGACGGCAGCGTCGCGCAGGTGCCCGGCCCCGAGTCCCTGGTCGCGGGCTTCCACACGGGATTCCTGTGGGGTGCCGTGCTGCTCTACCTGGGGATGCTGTCCGCGCTGCTGCTGGTGCGGATCCGCAAGGCGGACTACCACGCGAACGTCCAGGATGCGGAGAGCGCGCCGGCGGTCTGAGGACGGCGGCGACGGTGGTCAGGCGCCGAGGTTGGCGAGCATGCCGCGCAGCGCGACGATCGCCGTCGCGACCTCGTCCTCGCTCAGGCCCTCGGTCGCGCGCGCGACGATCCGCTCCCGCTCCTTGTCGAGATCGTCCACCACGTCGCGGCCCGCATCCGTCGCCGCGTAGAGGCCGTCGGGCTCGACCGCCCAGCCCGCGACGGCGAGAGCGTTCCACGCCTCGGTGCACGCGACGGCCGAGTAGCGCGGGCCCATCGCGGACTCGACCGCGTCCCAGGTCAAGGGTTGGGAGGCGCGTGCGAGCACGCTCAGCATGACGAGCTCGGTGCGCGTGGTGGACCGGTCCGCGAGCGCCTCCTCGAAGGCCGCGTCGTAGGCCTGGTGGAGCAGCGGGATGAGGGAGTCGAGACGCACGCCGTCGTGGTTCATCCGGCCAGGCTAGGCCCGCTCGGGGCGCGGCGCTTGTCGGGGACCGTCCGGCGGGCGCGGGCCGGCCGGAGGCGCCGGCGTCCTACGCGTCGCCGGCAGGCGTGTCGGGCCGACCGCCGGCCCGCTCGACCATGAGGTCCGCGACCTCGTGGACTCCCACGAGCACCCGGGTGGCACCCTGCTCCTCGAGGTAGGCCACATCGCGCTTGCCGTGACCGCGCGCCACGATGTCCGCCTCGGGCGCGAGCTCGCGCGCCGCCGCGACCACGGCGCCGGCGTTGAGCGGATCGGGCACCCCCACCAGCACCGCGCGCGCCGCCCCGATCCCCGCGGCGTGCAGCACCTTGGCGCGTACCGCGTTGCCGAGCACCGCCTCGTGCCCCTCCGCCCGGATGCGCTCGACGCGGGTCTCGTCGTCGTCGATCACCACGGTCGGGACGTCCGCGGCCCACAGGCGCCGCGCGGCCCGCCCGCCCACGCGTCCGTAGCCCACCACGATGACGTGGTCGGTCGCCGCGGTGGTGAACGGGGCATCGTCCTCCTCGACAGGGGTTCGGCGCCGCGCGATCGCGCGCGTGACCCAGGCGAAGAGGAGCGGGTTGACGATGATCGAGAGGATCGCTCCCGCGAGCACCAGGTCCTGAGCGTCCTGATGGAGGATCTCGAGGTCCGCGCCGAGCGTCACCAGGATGAAGGAGAACTCGCCGATCTGCGCGAGGGAGGCGGCGATCACGAGCGCCATGGACCGCGAGTACCGCATGGCACGCACCAGCACGAACGCCACGACGAGCTTGCCTCCCACGATGATCGCGACGGTCGCGAGGAGCGCGAGCGGCTGGCGCAGCACGATGCCGGGGTCGACGAGCATGCCGACCGCGACGAAGAACAGCACCGCGAAGGCGTCGCGGAGGGGGAGGGAGTCCTCGGCGGCACGATGCGCGAGGTCGGACTCGCGCAGGATCATGCCGGCGAAGAACGCACCGAGGGCGAACGAGACCTCGAACAGCCAGGCCGCGCCCACCGCGACGCCCAGGCCGATGGCCAGCACGCCGAGGGTGAAGAGCTCGCGCGAGCCCGTGTCGGCGACGCGCGCCAGGCCCCAGGGGATGACCCGCCGGCCCACGAACCACATGAGCGCGACGAAGCCGCCGACGCGCAGCACCGTGAGCGCGAGCTCGCCCGCGAGCTCGCCGCCGGAGACGCCGCCTCCCGCGAGCACGGGGACCACCACGAGCGCGATGACCATCGCGAGGTCCTCGACGATGAGCCAGCCGACCGCGATGTGCCCGGCGCGCGTGTCGAGCATCTGACGCTCCTCGAGCGCGCGCAGCATCACCACGGTCGACGCGACCGACAGGGCGAGGCCGAACAGCATCGCGCTCGCCAGCCCCCAGCCCATCCAGAGCCCGAGCCCCGTGCCGAGCGCCGCGGCCGCCGTCATCTGGAGGATCGCCCCGGGCAGGGCGACCTTGCGCACCGCGAGCAGCTCCTTGAAGGAGAAGTGGAGGCCCACGCCGAACATCAGCAGGATCACGCCGATCTCGCTCAGCTGCACGGCGAGGTCGACGTCCCCGACATACCCCGGGGTGTACGGCCCGATCACGAGGCCCGCGGCGAGGTACCCGACGATCGGGGAGAGGCGCAGGCGCTGCGCGAGCAGCCCCAGGATGAAGGCGGCCACGAGGCCCACCGCGATCGTCGTGATGAGGGGGGCGTGGTGCAGCATGCCCTGAACCTATCCGACGCGGTTTGCCGGGATGTGTCCGGATCGCGATGGGCGGAGCTCCCGGGAATGGATCGCGATGCTGTACTGTTCTGGGCACAAGGTCCTAGGACCGATTCGTCTTGCTCACCGGCCTCAAGTCCCTGGAAGCCGGCGAGATGGTCGACAGCGCACGAGGGTGCCTCCTCCGGGAGGCACCCTCGATCCGTATCCAGGGACGATGCCTGGGTCGAGGTCGCGGTTCCCCCTCGCGGGCCGCGCCCGGCGCGGGGTAGCGTCGGTCCATGGAGAGATTCCTGCTCAAGGCCGCCGTCTTCCTGTCCTCGGCCGCCGCCGCGCTCGCCCTCACGTCGCTCATGCTCGGCTCCGACTTCGAGCTCAAGCTGAGCGGCCTCATCACCGCGACGGTGTTCTTCGCGCTCGCCCAGAGCCTGCTCTCGCCGCTGATCGAGCGTCAGATCCACAAGCGTGCGCGCGCGGTCGTGGGCGGCGTGGGCATCATCTCCACGTTCGTCGCGCTGCTCATCACAGCCACCCTCACGTCCGGGCTCACCATCCACGGCTTCGGCACGTGGGCGGCCGCGACGCTGCTCGTGTGGCTCATCACCGCGATCGGCGTGTGGATCCTCCCCGGGGTGTTCTCGAGCGACCGCAAGGGGCGCGGCGACGGGGACACCAAGGTGATCGACGCCTCGGGCGACGTCAAGAAGGGCTGAACGCCCGCATCGTCCGCAGCGGACATATGCGCGTCATGCCTGATTGCCGTGCGAATCGGGCGAACCGGTAGTAGCGTCGGCCTCATGGTGCGATTCCTGGTTCACACGCTGATCTTCCTCGGTTCCGCGGCCCTCGGCCTGTGGATCACGTCGCTGATCCTGAGCGACAACATGTCCCTCCCCCTGATGGCGCTGCTGGTCGCGACGGTGGTCTACGCGGTCGCCCAGTGGATCCTCTCTCCGCTGATCTTCAAGATGGCCACCAAGTACGCCAACGCGATCCTGGGCGGCGTGGGGCTGGTCTCCACCTTCGTGGCGCTGCTCATCGCGACGCTGGTGGTCGACGACTTCACCATCGACGGCATCGGGACCTGGATCGCCGCGACGGTGCTGGTGTGGCTCATCACCGCGCTCGCGACCTGGATCCTGCCGATGTTCCTCCTCAAGGAGGCCGCGGAGAAGAAGAAGGGCTGACCGTTCCTCGACGCGCCGCCGGGCCTCCCGGCGGCGCGTCCGCGTCTCCGGCTAGCGCATCGTCCGTGCGCCGCGGAAGGGACCAACGTCCCTTGCGCCACATACCCTCGGGGGTATAGATCTGGATGATGGGCCGTCAACGGCGACGGCCCTCCCACAGATCAGCGAGGAAGGTGATCGGACATGGCGCGCGTGGTCGTGCTGGGCGCCGGCGTCTCGGGGCACACGGCGGCCCTGTACCTGCGCAAGCTCCTGCCGAAGGAGCACGAGGTGGTGGTGGTCAACCCCAAGCCCACCTACAACTGGATCCCCTCCAACATCTGGGTGGGCGTGGGCAAGATGTCCCACGAGGATGTGGTCTTCGAGCTGGGGCCCATCTACAGGAAGCAGGGCATCCGGTTCGTGCAGGGCAAGGCCGTCGCGCTGTGGCCCGAGGGCGACGCCGACGATGCGCAGCCGGCGGTCGAGGTCGAGCTCACCAGCGCGGCCCATGACGGCGAGCGGAAGAGGCTCCGCTACGACTACGTGATCAACGCGACGGGGCCCAAGCTCAACTTCGGCGCGACGCCCGGGCTGGGGCCCGACGGCGGCCACACCCTGTCCGTGTGCACCCCCGACCACGCGACCGAGGCCGCGGCGCGGCTCGAGGAGCTCAAGGGGGCGTTGCGCGCGGGGCCCAAGACGGTGGTGATCGGCGTGGGCCACGGCACGTGCACGTGCGAGGGCGCCGCGTTCGAGTACACCTTCAACGTCGAGCACGAGCTGCGCGAGGCGGGCGTGCGCGACAACGCGGACATCGTCTACCTCACCAACGAGAACGAGCTCGGCGACTTCGGGGTGGGCGGCATGCAGTTCGATCAGAACGGCTACCGCACCACCTCCCAGCTGTGGACCGAGTCGCTGTTCCGCGAGCGCGGCGTGCGGGCGATCACCGGCGCGGCGGTCACCTCGATCGATCCCGGCGTCATCCACTACGACCAGCTGGACGGCTCGCACAACGACCTCGCCTACGACTTCGCGATGCTGCTGCCGCCGTTCAAGGGCAACGACTGGAAGGCGTTCGACCGCGCGGGCGCTGACATCACCTCGACCATCTTCGCGCCGTCGGGCTTCCTCAAGGTCGACGCGGACTACACGCCCAAGCCGTACGACGAGTGGTCGGCGCGCGACTGGCCGCGCACCTACCAGAACCCGATCTACCGCAACGTGTTCGCCGTGGGCATCGCGTTCGCGCCCCCGCACCAGATCTCGGTGCCGCGCGCGACCCCCGACGGCGTCGCGGTCGCCCCATCGCCGCCGCGCACCGGCATGCCCTCGGGCACCATGGGCAAGGTGGTCGCGAAGTCGATCGCGGACATGATCCTCAAGGGCGCTCCCGTGCCCACCCACTCCGCGTCGATGTCCGAGATGGCGGCGGCGTGCGTCGCGTCCGCGGGGCACGGCCTGCGTACCGGCACGGCCGCGGCGATGACGATGAGCCCCGTGGTGCCCGACTGGGAGAGGTATCCGGAGACCGGGCGCGACCTCAAGGCGACCAAGGGCGAGATCGGGCTCTCGGGCCACTGGGTGAAGCGCATGCTGCACACCCTGTTCATCTACAAGGCGAAGGCCCGCCCGGGCTGGACCTGGATCCCGGAGTGAAGGGAGGCGTGTGATGGATGGCACGGACGAGAGGATCGCGCACGCGCCGCTGCCCACCGGGGGCGAGCTGCGCAGGCGCCGCAACGTGGTCGCTCAGCTGGGGCGGTTCATCGGGACCTCGTGGACCATGTGGAGGCTGGCCCGCGCGCACCATTGACGTGCGCGCTGCCTACTGGCTCAGCTGCTCCAGGAGGGTGCGCTGCTCGGCGCGGCGCGCGTCGAGATACGCGCCCAGCCGCGCCGTGTCCGCGTCCGTCCAGCCGGCGGGCCGGGTGATGCCCACCCATGCCTGGAGGTTGGCGCTCGCGGTGTACATGTGGCCGTAGCCCTCGGGCACCGAGCCGGAGGCAGGCATGTCGAGCAGCGTCTGCCAGCCGGTGATGAGCGGGAACCAGCTCATCTTGGGGGACACGTCGGGCGCGCGTGCCTCGCCCTGCAGCCATTCGGGCTCGCGGTAGAACGTGGTGGGGGAGAAGAACACCACCGGGTCGGACCCGTGCTGCAGGTAGACCACGCGAGTCTCGCCCCACGCGGCGTCCGGCTGGTCGAGCGCATCGTCCTCGCCCGTGAAGCGGATGGTGCGTCCGTCGCCCACCACGGGCAGCCATGCGGGCGAGCCCTCGTCGCGCGAGCGCTCGAGCTGGTTGTGGAGCAGGTTGAGGAACGTGGGCCCCGTCATGAGCGCGCCGTCGATGGGCTCGTTGAGGATGTCCGGGCCGGTGAGGATCGACTCGACGCCGGCGGAGCCCAGCGAGAGCCCGTACAGGTAGAGCGCGGGCCGCGCCGAGTCCGGCAGGTCGGCCCAGTAGTCGTGGACCGCGTCGAACACCGCGAGCGAGGCGTCCGCGACGGCCTCCTGATCCGCGAGGAGCGACAGCCAGCTGGGCAGGTACGAGTACTGGAGCCCCGCGATGGCGGTGTCCCCGTGGTAGAGGAACTCGAGCGAGTCGGCGGCGTTGGAGTCGATGAAGCCCGTGCCCGTGGTGGTGGCGAGCACCAGCACCTCGCGATCGAACGCGCCGGTGCGCACCAGCTCCTCGAGCACCAGCTGCGCACGCTCCTCGAGCGTGGGCGCGGACTTGAGGCCTACGTACACGCGGATGGGCTCGAGGGAGGGCTGGTCGTCGTAGGCCTCGAGCTCCGCGGCCGTGGCGCCCGACGAGACGAAGCTGCGCCCCTGCCGGCCCAGCTGGTCCCACTCGACCAGCGAGTCCGCGCCGCCCGAGCGCAGCGTCGAGGTCACCAGCGTGGTGCCGGCCTTGTCGTGGGTGTCGCGCACCGAGAACGCCTCGTTGGCCACCAGGAAGAGGCCGCGCACCAGCAGCCCGGAGACCAGCAGCCACAGCAGCACGAGCATGCCCGCGGTCGCGAGCGCGACCGCGAGCCGCGGTGGCAGGTAGCGCGCTGCCACGTCGTCGGCCCACCGGAACAGCGCTCGGAGGGCGCGCGCGAGGATCAGCAGCGCGGCGGCGACGGCGAGGCCCGTGCCGATGACGATGGGCCAGGCGGTGGGGTTGAGGTCGTCCATCCCGAAGGCCCGCCGCTGGCCGTTCTGCCATCCCACCCAGCGCCACACCGACAGCGAGAGGCTCACCCAGATGACGGCGAGCAGCGACCA
Source organism: Demequina gelatinilytica (assembly GCF_000971115.1). Lineage (GTDB taxonomy): Bacteria > Actinomycetota > Actinomycetes > Actinomycetales > Demequinaceae > Demequina > Demequina gelatinilytica. The sequence continues at coordinate 29,915 of NZ_BBLV01000005.1, forward strand.
TGCGACGATGCGCCGCGCGCGTCCGTGCAGGTTGGGGACCTGCAGGTAGTTCCACACCGCGTGCGCTCCGGCGCCGGCCCCGTACCCGACCATGAACGACACGCCCGACGCGAGGCCCTGGACCACCGGGACGCGCGGCAGCAGGGACGGCTCGAGCGAGACCGAGATGAGGAAGGCTCCCACCACCAGCCCGACGCCCGAGAACGAGGGCTCGAGCAGCCCGGGTGGGCGGCGGGACGATGCTGGAGCGGTCTCGCGGGTGCGCGCGCGTCCGCTGCGCGGGGGGCCATCGGGGTCCGCCGAGCGCGGCGAGCGATCGGTCGACTCTGTCACCGTCGCTGCGGTCTCGGTCATGGGCGTCACCCCCTGTCTCGAGGGTATCCCCCGTCGCTTCACGGCTCCTGCAGGTCGAGAGAGCGCGATCTCACCATGTGAACGTTGCCATTGATAACTATTGCGTAACGCCGGTCGTTCGGTGGCTCGCGCCCGCTAGCGTCGTCGAGTGCGGACACAATGGCGTGCCCGCACCTACTGTGACCCCGGCACGGCCCCGACGATGTGGCCGCGCCGGGGTTTTTCGTCCCCCGGGTCCGCTGAATTTGGTGACACAGGGCTTGCGGAATTGGTAGGTTGCTCGCATGACCGATACCGACGTCCCCGCCGGCCTCGCAGCACGGCTGCGGGAGGCCACCGCGCCGCAGCACCGCGACACCGAGAACCGCTCCTTCATCACCCGGCTCATGGGTGGCGAGCTCGATCTCCACGCGTACGTCCGCTACCTCGCCCAGTACACCTACGTGTACCGCGCGCTCGAGGCGCGTGAGCCGCAGCCGGGTGACCCCGGATTCCTCGCCGACCAGGCGCTGCGCCGGGTGCCCTCCATGGAGGCGGACCTGGCTGAGCTCGGCGCGGGCGACTGGGAGGCGGTGCTGCCCGCGCTCCCCGCGACGCAGGCCTATGTGGACCATCTGCGCGCTCTCGACGCGACCGACGTGCCGCGCTACGTGGCCCACCACTACACCCGTTACCTGGGAGATCTGTCCGGAGGTCAGGCGATCGCGGCGCTGGTCGCGCGTCACTACGGCGCGACCGAGGCGCAGCTGGGCTTCTACCGCTTCGAGGCGATCGACTCGCCCGTGCGCTACAAGCGCGCGTATCGCGAGCAGCTCGACGCGCTGGTCCTCGACCCCCGGCAGGAGGCCGCGCTGATCGCTGAGGCGCAGGCGGCCTTCGACTTCAACGGCGCGATCTTCGACGCGCTGGGCGCGGACGTCCGCGCGGCCGCCTAGTGGCCGCGCGCATCGTCGCGCGCCTCGCGATCGGGGCCGCCGTGCTGGCCATGGCGGGCTGCGCCGGGCCCGTGGCGTCCGTCCAGCCGTCCGCCGCGGGCGGCGAGGCGCGCGCGGCCGCCGGAGGCCCCGCGACGGCGGTCCTCGACGACCGTGCGGTCGAGATCCTCGAGGGCGTCGCCGTCCCCGAGCTGCCGGTCACGGTCGCGTCGCACGAGCGCGCGGGCGAGCGTCAGGTGACGGTCGCCGACACGAGCAGGATCGTCGCGGTGGACATGACGGGCGGCATCGCCGCGACGGTGGTCGCGCTCGGGCTGGGCGACAGCATCGTCGGGCGCGACACCGCCTCCGAGATCCCCGGGCTCGAGGACGTCCCCGTGGTGACCGGCGCGAGCCACACGCTCACCCCGGAGGCCGTGCTCGCGCTCGAGCCGACAGTGGTGCTCACCGACGGCAGCATCGGCCCGTCCGATGCGGTCGCACAGCTGCGCGACTCAGGCATCCCCGTGGTCTACGTCGAGAACGAGGACGGCTTCGAGGGCGCCGGCGAGCTCGCTCGTCAGGTGGGCGACGCGCTCGGCCTGCCCGCGGCGGGCGAGGAGCTCGCCGCACGTATCGCGGCGGAGGTGGCGCAGGCGACGGACGATGTCGCGGCGCTCGCGGACACCCAGGAGCAGCCGCTCCGCATGGCGTTCCTGTACCTCCGCGGTTCCGCCGGCGTCTACTACATGTTCGGTGAGGAGTCCGGGGCGGACGAGCTCGTCGTCGCCCTGGGCGGCATCGACGCGGCGGCCGACGCGGGCATCCGCGGCATGCAGCCGCTCACCGACGAGGCGATGCTGGCCGCGGACCCCGACGTGATCCTGGTGATGACCAAGGGCCTCGAGTCGGTCGGGGGGATCGACGGCCTGCTCGCGGACCGCCCCGCGATCGCGCTCACCAGCGCGGGGGAGAACCGGCGCATCGTCGACATGGACGACCACGACATCCTCGCGTTCGGCCCACGCTCCGGCGCGATCGTCGAGGCGCTCGCCGCCGCGGTCTACGGCGCGTGAGCGCGCGGGGACGCCGCGCCCCGGTCGTGGGGCTCGCGCTCCTGGCCGTGCTCGCGGTCGGGGTGCTGCTCTCTGCTGCCGTCGGTCAGCTCGCGATCGCTCCCACCGAGGTGGTCGGCGCGGCGCTCGAGGGCATGGGGATCCACACCTCCTGGGCGCCCGGCTCGGACGTCACCAGCCAGGCGCTGTGGCAGATCCGCTTCCCACGCGTGGTGATGAGCGTCCTGGTGGGCGCCGCGCTCGCGGTCGCGGGCGCCGTGATGCAGGCGATCTTCGGCAACCCGCTCGCCGAGCCGGGCGTGGTCGGGGTCTCGTCCGGCGCTGCGCTCGGAGCGGCCTTCGCGATCGTCACGGGCGCGGCGCTGGGGTCGGTCGCCTCTGTCGCGGCGTTCGCGTTCGCGGGCGGGGTCGGGGTGACGCTCCTCGTGTACGCGATGGCGCGTGCGAACGGCCGCACCGAGGTGGTGACGCTCCTGCTCACAGGCATCGCGGTCAACGCGTTCGCGGGTGCGGGGCTCGCGCTCCTGCTGTTCCTCGGCGACGCGGCCGCGCGCGAGCAGATCGTCTTCTGGCAGCTCGGCAGCCTCAACGGGACCCGGTGGCCCGAGGTCGCCGTGGTGGCGGTCCTCGCCGTGATCGGGATCGCCGTCGCAGCGGCGCTCGCGCCCCGCTACGACCTGCTCGCGTTGGGGGAGCGCACCGCCGCGCACCTGGGCGTGCGGGTCGAGCGCCTGCGCATCGTCTCGATCCTGGTGGTCGCCGTGCTGACCGGCGCCGCCGTCGCCTACGCGGGCATCATCGCCTTCGTGGGGCTCGTGGTGCCGCATGTGATGCGCCTCGCGCTCGGCCCCGCGCATCGTGCCCTGCTGCTCGCCAGCGCCCTGGGCGGCGCGGTGCTGCTCACGTACGCCGATGTGGCGGCGCGCACGCTCGTCACCGGCGCCGAGCTGCCGATCGGGCTGCTCACCTCGCTCGTGGGCGGACCCTTCTTCTTCTGGCTGCTGCGCCGGCAGCGCTCACGCTCGGGAGGGTGGGCATGACGGCCGCGATCCATGCGCGCGAGGTCACGGTCCGGGCCGGAGCCGCCGTGCTGGTCGACCGGGTGACGCTCGACGTGCGCCACGGGGAGCTCCTCGCGCTCGTCGGGCCGAACGGCGCAGGGAAGTCGACCCTGCTGTCCGCGCTGTCCGGCGAGCGGGAGCTCGCCGGCGGGCTGGTCGAGCTCGACGGACGGCCCCTGGCCGCCTGGCAGGCCGGAGCCCTGGCCCGCGAGCGCGCCGTGCTGACCCAGGACAACCAGGTGGCGTTCGCCTTCACGGTGCGCGAGGTGGTCGCGATGGGCCGCAGCCCGTGGCGCGCCCGGCCCGAGGCCGAGGAGGACGATGCGGTGATCGCCGAGTCGCTCGCACGGGCCGACGTCACGCACCTCACGGATCGCGTCTTCACGTCGCTGTCGGGCGGCGAGCGGGCGCGGGTCTCGCTCGCGCGCGTGCTCGCGCAGCGCACTCCCGTGGTCATGCTCGACGAGCCGACAGCGGCGCTCGACATCCGCCATCAGGAGGAGGTCTTCGCGCTCGCACGGTCGCTCGCGCGGGCCGGCAGCGCGGTGGTGGTCGTGGTCCATGACCTCTCCCTCGCCGCGGCCTACGCCGACCGCATCGCTGTGCTCGACCGTGCCCGGCTCGCCGGCCTCGGCACGCCGCGCGAGGTGCTGGTGCCGGAGCTGCTCGAGCCGGTCTACGGGCTCGGCGTGCGCGTGATCGAGGACCCGGACACCGGTCTGCCGGTGGTGCTGCCGCGCCGCTGACCGTGCGCCGCCTCCCACCACGGCAAGGAGCCCCCGACCGGTAGGTCGGGGGCTCCTTGCCGTATGCGGCGGGTGTCAGGCCCGGCGCGCCCTGCGGATCCCGAGAGCGAGACCGGCGGCCAGCAGCGCGGCCGCGCCGACGGCCCACGGCCACCAGGGGGAAGGTGCGCCGTCCGCGGGCGCCGCGCCCGCATCGTCCGCCGCCGCCTGGTCCTCGACCGCGACGTCGGCCGCGGGCTCGGAGGTCTCCTCGACGGTGGGCTCGGGGGCCGGGAGGCCCGCGATGACGCCGCCGCAGGCCTCGGCGGCGGTCACGGTGAGCGTCACGGGGTCGAGCTCCGAGCCCTCGGGGTAGGTGCCGAAAGCCGCGGCGCCGTCCGCCGTGAGCGTGGCAGGGATGTCCGTGAGCGTCACGGTGTCGCCGTCGGTCGAGACCTCCGCCGCAGCGGTGTCGAGCGTCGCGAAGCGCACGCCGGTCTGCTCGACCGCGTCACCGGCCTGGGTCTCGCCCGTCACGTCGAGGACCAGCGTGGCGACGCCGTCGCTCACCTCCACGGTGGGGTTGGCGAGCGTGGTGCTGAGCGCGCCCTCGTGGCCGGTGAACAGCACCGCTCCGTCGAACGCGATGGCGCCGCTGACCGGGTCGGTGTCGAGGCCGCCGGTGCCGGCCGTCCAGACGAACTGTCCGCCGTCCTGCGTCACGCCGTCGAGCTCCCAGGTGCCGTTCGCGATGGTGCCCTCGATGTAGGCGCGGAACGAGTCCTTCACGCCCCATGCGAGCGTCGCGTCGTCCACCAGGCACATGGTGCGGGCGGGGATGTCGAGCACGATCCCGTAGCTGTCCGAGCCCTGGAAGGTGAGCGTGTGCGTGCCCGTGAGGGAGCCGGGAAGGGCCCCCGTCCACTCGACCACGCCTTCCGCGTCCGCGGTGAGGTCCTCCGCGAGGATGGTCGGCGTCGAGTACACGACCACGCGCACGCCGGTCTCGCCCGGCTCGAAGCCGCCCACGCGGATGGTGACCACCTCGCCGCGCAGCAGCGCCGCGAGGGTCTCGTCGTCGAGGACGATGCCGGTGGTCGCCGGAGGCGTCGAGGGCACGTCGGCGCTGGACGATGCCGTGGCCGCGGAGGCGACCACGGTGGAGGTGGAGCCTGCCACCGCGGTGCCGGTGCCGACGGTGAACGTCACGGGGTCCAGCGCGCGACCGGCCGCGTAGAAGCCGTCGAACGCGCGGACGCCCTCGGACGTGAGCGTGGCGGGGACGTTCGCCCACCGGACCGCGTCGTCGAGCGTGGTGCGGGTGCCGGCCGCCAGATGGAGCGTCGCGAAGTCGACGCGCACGCCGTCCACCTCGACGCTGAGCGTCGCGCCCGTGGACCCCAGGCGGACGTAGGGGTTGGACACCGTGAGGTTCAGCTCGCCGTGGTGGCCCGTGAACGTCACCGCGCCGGCGTAGCGGGCGGTGCCGGTGCGCGCGTCGGCGTCGGCGTCGCCGCCGGACTGGAGGAACGTGAAGCTGCCGCCCTTCGCGCTTGCGCCGGTCACCGAGATCGCACCCTGGGCGATCGGGCCCGTGACGTACGAGCGGAAGCCGGAGTCGATGCCCCACGTGAGGCGACCGACCGTCCGGGTGGTCGTCGTGTCGGTGCCCGTGCTGGTGCCTGCGCCGCTGCCGCTGCCGCTGCCGCTGCCCGAGCTCGAGCCTCCTGAGGAGGACCCGCCGGACGACGATCCGGAGCCGGTGTCGACGGCCTTGCTGGCACCCACGGTGAACGTCACCGGGTCGAGCGTGCGGCCCGCGGAGTAGATGCCGTCGAAGGCCTTGGCGCCCGCGGAGGTCAGGGTCGCGGGAGCCGCGGCCCAGCGGGTGGCGCCGTCGATCGTGGTCCGTGCGGCGGATGAGAGGTCGAGCGTCGCGAAGTCGACCCGCGTGCCGTCGACCGCCGCGGTGAGCACGGCACCGGTGGCGGTGAAGCGGACGCGCGGGTCGGCGATGGTGAGATCGAGCGCGCCGTGGTGGCCCGTGAAGGTGACGGCACCCGCGTAGCGTGCGACACCGGTCATGGCCGCAGCATCGGCGTCGCCGCCGGACTGGGTGAACGTGTAGATGCCGTTCTTCGCGGTCGCGCCCGTGACGGTGATGCTGCCCTGCGCGATCGAGCCCGTGACGTAAGAGCGGAAGTCGGCATCGACGCCCCACGCGAGGCTGCCGACGGGGGTCTCCGTCGAGGTGTCGCCGTCGCCCTCGTCGCCCTCGCCGGTCCCGCCGGACCCGCCGGTCCCGTCGCCGTCGCCCTCGCCCTCGCCGGCATCGTCCGCCGCGAAGGTGAGGGGGATGTGCTGGTCGAGGGTGTAGTTGCCGGTGAAGGTGTGGGCGAGGCGGATGAAGACGCCGCAGGTGGTGTCGTCGGCGGTGCAGTCGATGTCGCCGAAGGCCTCGGTGGCGGTGAGGGTGGTGGTGAAGCTCCAGGTGTCGTCGGTGACGGTGCCGGTGGTGGGCTGGCCGTAGACGGAGGTGTGCATGAGCCACTGCTGGCGGGTGGAGTCGCACAGGGTGCCGGAGGGTCGTCCGGCTGCGGTGCCGATCTCGCCGCCGGTGGTGGCGCAGTACATGACGTAGATGGAGGTGTCGGCGCCGTCGATCTGTGCGGGCAGGGTGCCGGTCACGGTGAGGGTGTCGCCGTCGGTGACGTCCTCGGTGGGGGTGACGGTGACGACGGGCTCGACCGGGGGTGCCGCGAAGGTGAGGGGGATGTGCTGGTCGAGGGTGTAGTTGCCGGTGAAGGTGTGGGCGAGGCGGATGAAGACGCCGCAGGTGGTGTCGTCGGCGGTGCAGTCGATGTCGCCGAAGGCCTCGGTGGCGGTGAGGGTGGTGGTGAAGCTCCAGGT
>NZ_BBLV01000005.1:36973-225540 GCF_000971115.1 Demequina gelatinilytica
GTGCCGATCTCGCCGCCGGTGGTGGCGCAGTACATGACGTAGATGGAGGTGTCGGCGCCGTCGATCTGTGCGGGCAGGGTGCCGGTCACGGTGAGGGTGTCGCCGTCGGTGACGTCCTCGGTGGGGGTGACGGTGACGACGGGCTCGACATCCGCGGCGTAGGCGGGCAGGGCGACGAGCACGGATGAGAAGAGCAGCGCGAGGAGCGCACCGGCGATGATTCCGGGCGCGCGGAGGCGCGCGTCAGCGACGCGTGAGAGCACGTGAACTCCAGGTCAGAGCGGGGCGCCAAGGGCGCGTGGAAACGGCAGGTGAGGCTTGCCTTACCCGCACCCTAGCGGGAGCGATATGCAAAACGCAACATTCGCGTTGCGTAATAACGGGGGCGCCGGGTTCGCCGGCGCGACGCGCCCGGATCGAGGGTTCGCTTGACGTCGACGCCCTATCTCCATAATGTCTATGGAGCCGATAGGAAAAGGCGAGTAACGCCTTGCGGCACACGACTGGAGGTCGCCATGCTGGGTCTCAGGATTCCGACGCTGTCCCGACGCTGGGGAGGCCGGGTCGCGGCGCTCGTCGCGGTCTCGGCGATGGCGGGGTGCGCGGGGGCGTCCGATGCCGCCGCGCCGAGCGGTTCCGCCGCCGGGGGAGCCGACGGGGCGGCGACGACGCTGTCCCTGGTGGGCTACTCGACGCCGCAGGTCGCGAACGAGGCGATCGAGGCCTTGTGGGCCGAGACCCCGGAGGGGGCGGGCGTCGCGTGGGTCGAGTCCTACGGAGCCTCCGGCGACCAGAGCCGCGCGGTGGCGGCCGGGCTCGAGGCCGACTACGTCCACCTCTCGCTCGAGCCCGACGTGACGCGCCTGGTCGACGAGGGCCTGGTCGACCCCGGCTGGAACCAGGACGAGCACGGCGGCATCGTCTCGAGCTCCGTCGTGGTGATCGCGGTGCGCCCGGGGAACCCGCTCGGCATCGAGAGCTGGCAGGACCTCACGGAGCCGGGGGTCGAGATCGTCACCCCGAACCCGACCTCCTCCGGCGGTGCGCGCTGGAACGTCCTCGCCGTGTGGGCGGCGGCTCTCGCCGACGGTGCCGACGACGCGGGCGCCGAGGAGTTCACCAAGGAGGTGCTGTCGCACGTGGTCTCGCTCCCGGCGAGCGCGCGCGACGCGACGAGCGCGTTCCTCGCGGGCACCGGCGATGTGCTGCTGAGCTATGAGAACGAGGCGATCCTGGCCCGCGCGAGCGGCGAGGAGCTCGACTACGTGGTGCCGGATGTGACGATGCGCATCGACAACCCGGGCGCCGTGCTCGAGGGCGCCGACCCCAAGGCGCGCGACTGGTACGAGTTCCTCTTCACGCCCGAGGCGCAGGCCGAGTTCGCACGCACCGGCTACCGACCGGTGGTCGACGGCGTGACCCTGCCCGAGGTTCCCGGAGCCAACGACCCCTCCGATCCCTTCCCCGCGCCCTCGACGCTCTACACCATCGACGACTTCGGCGGCTGGGCAGAGGCGGCCCCCACGTACTTCGACGAGGAGGACGGCATCGTGACCGCGCTCCTTCAGGACGTCGGGGTGGCCGGATGACCCTCTCGCTCGTGGACGATGCGGCACGCGCCGCATCGTCCACCCGCCCGGGCGGCGCCGAGCGGCGCGGGCGCATGAACGCACGCCGGCGTGGCACGCGCGCCGCGCCTCCCCTCAGCGTCGGCGCGGGGCTGGGCCTGGGCGCGGCCGTCATCTGGATGACCGTGCTGGTCCTGCTCCCGCTCGCCGCGGTGGTCGCCGAGGCGGCCGCGGGCGGCTGGTCCGAGGCGGTCCGGGTCCTCACCCAGCCGCAGACCGCGGCTGCGATCCGCCTCACGCTGGTGCAGGCCGCCCTGGTCACCGTGATCGACGTGGTGATGGGCACCGCCATCGCGTGGGTGCTGGTCAGGGACCGGTTCTGGGGCAGGCGGCTCATCGACGTGATCATCGACATCCCCTTCGCGCTGCCGACGGTGGTCGCGGGGCTGGTCCTGCTCGCGCTGTATGGGCCGCAGGGGCCCACCCCGGTCGACGTCGCGAACACCCGGGTCGCGGTGACGTTCGCCCTCGCGTTCGTCACGCTGCCCTTCGTGGTCCGCGCGGTGCAGCCCGTGCTCGAGACGCTCGACCGCGACGTCGAGGATGCGGCGAGGTCGCTCGGCGCTGATGGCCTCACGGTCTTCGGCCGCATCGTGCTCCCGGCGCTCGCTCCGGCCATCGCGACCGGTGCCGCGCTGGCCTTCGCACGCGGCGTCGCGGAGTACGGCTCGCTGGTGCTGATCTCGGGGAACCTCGCGATGCGGACCGAGGTCGCGAGCGTGCGCATCCTCGGCTATATCGAGGGCGGCGACCTGGCTGCCGCCGCGGTGGTCGCGACGGTGCTGCTCGCGGTGTCGCTCGCCGTCACGTTGCTCCTCGGGGCCATCGGACGGGTCGGTGGTCGCCGTGGCTAGCGTCCTCACCGCCGACGGCCTGCCACGCACGGCTCGGCGCGCCGCGCATCGTCCGCCGCGTCGCACCGGGACGGTCGTGCTGCGGCTCGTGGTGATCGCCTACCTGGTCCTCCTTGTGGCGTGGCCGGTGTCGCTGGTCTTCACGGGCGCGCTGAGCGACGGCCTGGGCCCGGTGATCGACACGTTCACCGATCCTCTGGTCCTGCGTGCGCTCCGGCTCACCGCGGTCGCGGTGCTCTGGGCCGTGGTCCTCAACACCGTGTTCGGTGTCGGGGTGGCGTTGCTGCTGGTCAGGCGCAGCTTCCCGGGCCGTCGCCTGCTCGCCGCGCTCGTCGACCTGCCGCTCGCGGTGTCGCCCGTGGTCGTGGGGCTCGCGCTCGTGCTCGTGTACGGGAGCCGCAACGGATGGTTGGGCGCCCCGCTCGCACAGGCCGGAGTGCAGATCGTCTTCTCGACGCCGGGCATCGTGCTCGCGACCACGTTCATCGCGATGCCGCTGGTGCTCCGGGAGGTCGTGCCCGTGCTCGAGGAGGTCGGCACCGACCAGGAGCAGGCGGCCAGGAGCCTGGGCGCCGGTCCGTGGGCCACGTTCCGCCGCATCACGCTCCCGGCGATCCGCTGGGGCGTGGTCTACGGGATGGTCCTGTGCCTCGCGCGAGCGATCGGCGAGTTCGGCGCGGTCAAGGTGGTCTCCGGCAACCTCATCGGCCAGACCCAGACCGCGACGCTCAGCGTCGAGGAGCTGTACATGAACTTCGACCGCCAGGGCGCGTTCGCCGTCGCCGCCGCGCTGTCGAGCGTGTCCATCGTCGTCATCATCATCGTCGGGCTCCTGCGCACGCGCATGGAGAAGAGGAGGGGCTCATGAGCATCGAGATCCGCAACATCACCAAGACCTTCGGCGACTTCGTCGCGCTCGACGACGTGAGCGTCGGGATCCGTCCCGGCAGCCTCACCGCGCTGCTGGGACCGTCCGGCGGGGGGAAGTCGACCCTGCTGCGGATCGTCGCGGGCCTCGAGACCGCGGACTCCGGAGCGGTCGCGATCGACGGCGTCGACGCGACGCGCCTGCCTCCCCAGCGGCGCGGCGTGGGGTTCGTGTTCCAGCACTACGCGGCCTTCCCTCATATGACGGTCGCGAGGAACGTCGCGTTCGGCCTCGACATTCGGCACCGCCCCAAGGACGAGGTGCGGGCGCGGGTCGAGGAGCTGCTCCGGCTGGTGCACCTCGAGCAGTTCGCCGACCGGATGCCGGGCCAGCTGTCCGGCGGGCAGCGCCAGCGCATGGCCCTGGCCCGTGCGCTCGCCGTCGAGCCGGCCGTGCTCCTCCTCGACGAGCCCTTCGGTGCTCTGGACGCGAAGGTGCGCAAGGAGCTGCGCGACTGGCTGCGCCGCCTGCACGACCAGGTGCATGTGACGACCGTCTTCGTCACGCACGACCAGGAGGAGGCGCTCGAGGTCGCCGACGAGATCGTGGTGGTGAGCAACGGTCGCGTCGAGCAGGTCGGTTCGCCGGACGACCTCTACGACAGCCCCGCGAGCGAGTTCGTCATGTCCTTCCTGGGTCCGGTCACGATGCTCGGCGGGAGGCTGGTCCGGCCGCACGACGTCGAGCTGCTCGGCATCGCGGTGGTCGGCTCCGTCGCCGGGGTCGTGGAAGGGGTCCAGCGTGTCGGCAACGAGGCGCGCATCCAGGTCGGGGTGCCGGGCGCCCCCAGCGTGGCCGCGGTGCTCACCCGGGCGGCGCTGCGCGACCTCGACGTGCGCGTCGGGGACACCGTGTGGCTCAGGCTCGCCAAGGGTGCGACGTCGATGGCCGCCACGCCCGCATCGTCGCCGGACGATGCGGCACGCGGCGCCGGCTCCGTCCTCACGGGCGCCGTGAGCGCACCCCGATAGGGTGGCGGGATGCACGTGAGCGCCAAGGGTGACTATGCGGTGAGGGCCGTGGTCGGTCTGGCCGAGGCGTACCCGGAGCGCCTCCCGGTCGTGGCATTGGCCGAGCGGTTCGACATGCCGCGCAAGTTCCTCGAGACGGCGCTGGCAGACCTGCGTCGTGCGGGCATCGTGCAGGCGCAGCGCGGACCGGAAGGCGGGTACGTGCTGCGCAGGCCGCCGGCCGAGATCACGGTGGGTGAGGTGCTCCGCGTGATCGACGGCCCGCTGGCCGATGTCCACGGGCTGCGCCCGCATGAGGTCGTCTACCCGGAGTCGCTCCGCCACATGCAGGAGATCTGGGTCGCGGCTCGCGCGGCCGTGCGCATGGTGTTCGACGAGGTCACGATCGACCAGCTGGTGAGCGGCGCGTTCCCGGACCAGATCCGTGACCTCTTCCTGCACGACGAGGCATGGGAGCCGCGGAGCGGACCGCAGACGCCCACGCTCCCGAGCGGGGCACCGCCCGCAGGCTGACGGCGCTTCTCAGGCGTCGCGCAGCAGCGGCTGGGTCATGCAGTGCGCGCCGCCGCGGCCGCGCCCGAGCTCCGCGCCCACGATCTCGAGGACCTCGACGCCGGCGGCGCGGAGCTCCTCGTTGGTGTGGGTGTTGCGGTCGTATGCGACCACCACGCCCGGCTCGAGCGCGAGCAGGTTGTTGCCGGAGTCCCACTGCTGGCGCTCCGAGGCGTAGCGGTCGCCGCCCGTCGCGATCACGCGCAGGTCCACGCCGAGCGCCTCGCCCACCACGTCGACGAACGGACGCTCGTCGCGACGCACGTCGAGCATCGTCGGCGCGGGCGCCTCGCGGATCACGTACGTCTCGATCTCGTCGATGATGCCCGGGAAGACCGTGCAGATGTCCCGGTCCGCGAGCGTGAACACGGTGTCGAGGTGCATCGCGGAGCGCAGCCGCGGCATCTTCGCGACGATCACCTGCTCAGCGCCCTCTCCCAGGAAGAGCTCCATCGCCAGCTGCGTGATCGCCTGGCGGCTGGACCGCTCGGACATGCCCACCAGCACCGTGCCGTTGCCGACCGGCATGACGTCGCCGCCCTCGAGCGTCGCGAGGCCGTTCGGCAGCTCCGGGTCTCCCCACCAGACGTTGACCGCGTCGCGGAAGTCCGGGTGGAACGTGTAGACGGCCTTCATGACCAGCGTCTCGGCGTGACGCGCGGACCAGTACAGCGGGTTGAGCGTGACGCCGCCGTAGATCCACGAGGTGGTGTCGCGCGTGAACAGCGTGTTGGGCAGCGGCGGCAACAGGTAGTCGCGCATGCCGGACTCCTCGCGCACCAGCTGGATGCCCGGAGGGGAGAAGTCGCGGGGGAGGTCGAGCGTCGACAGGCCGCCGATGATGTGGCGCGCGAGATCCATCGAGCCGAGCTCGTCGAGGTACGCGCGGATGTCGGTCGCGAGTCCCAGGCCCACCTCGTCGGGCGTGACCTTGCGGTCGAGGAGCCAGGCGCGCGCCTCGGGGAGCGCGAGCGTCTCCGCGAGCAGCACGTGCAGCTCCTTGACGTCGACGTCCCTGTCGCGCATGAGCTGCACGAACTCGGCGTGGTCGCGCTCGGCGTTGTCGACCCACATGACGTCGTCGAACAGCAGGTCCTGGCAGTTCGAGGGCGTCAGCCTGTGGTGCGCGAGGCCCGGCGCGCAGACGAGCACCTTCTGGAGCTTCCCGACCTCCGAGTAGACGCCGTACTCGGGCAGGGTGATGGCCGGTGCGAGATTCTCGCTCATCGAGGGTGAAGCCTTCCTGACGGTTGACTCGAACCTAGCAGGGGGCCGCGCCCAGGCTCGGGCGGGACGGGCCTGGCGGCTTTGGATGGAACTGGTGCGGATCGTGTCGTCCACGCGCGGTGCAGTTGGTCAGCGGGTGCGGATCGTGTCGAGGTGCCCGGCGTGAATCACATGATCCGCACGCGTTGCAGCTCGAAGCGTGTCAACGGCGACACGATCCGCACGCATTGCGCGCAGGCGGGTGCTGGGGGCTCAGGCGGGGTGAGGTTCGCGCATCGGCTCGGGCAGCTCGGCGGCGCGCAGGCGCGCCGTGTGCCGCCGCAGCGCCCCGGCCGCGACTCGGGCGTCCGTGTCGGCAGCGCCGGACGCGATGAGCGCGTCCGTGAGGCGCTCGAGCTCCGCATCCACGAGGGCGGCGAAGTCCGGCTGCGTGAGGAACCGCTCGGCCAGCAGCCGCGCGGCGGCGGCGTCGCCGAGGCCGTGGCGCGTGCCCACGCTCACGTCGAGCGCCCAGTCCACCACGGCAAGCGATCCGGTGACGGTGTCGTAGCAGACGTAGGCGTGGTCGCCCGGGTGTGCGACCGCGTCGTAGCTGTCGACGATCTCCTGGAAGGCCAGGTACGTCGCGAAGGCGTCGACATCGAGGGCGCGCGGGAGGCGAGCGGCGAAGGCGGCGTCGTCGCTCGCCTCGAGCAGCTCGTGGAGGTCGGGGGTGTATGTCCAGTTCGTCATGGCTCGATCCCATCAACCGTGCCTGGGAGTCGGCTGAGAGCCCGCCGGGGGATCTCCGTGAGCCTCCAGGCATGACGAAGGCCCCGCCGGCGTCCTTGCGGGACTTCGACGGGGCCTCTCCCCGGAGGGCGCGGCCGGGAGGGCCGCGTCATGAGCGCGTCAGCGCGAGAAGATGTTCGAGAACATCGAGCCGAACGAGCTGCCGGAGCCGCCGCCCTGGTCGCACGTGCAGCGCTTGTCCTGGGGCACGCCCGCGAGGGCCTGGTCGATGTGCTGGCCGCAGCCGGTCCAGGTCGCCTTGCCGCACTGGTTGCAGGTGATTCGAGAGCACATACGGGTTTCTCCTTGAGTCTGAAGGTGTTCGCGGACGGGCGAGGGGGGATGCCCGGCCGCGTCGCATACAAGTATGCATACCCCTGGGGGTATGTGTCAAGGGGGTGGGTGATACGGTCCCCTTATGCCTGAGAGAGCGCTGGAGCCTGCGGTGGAACGCATCGTCATGGTCGCCCCGGTGGACGCGATCCTGCAAGCTGCGCAGCCCTGGCCTCACGTACGTGCGATGGTTCCCGAGGACATCCCGTGGACCGCGGCCGCAGCGTGGGAGTGCTACCCGCGACGCACGCCTTTCGACTCCTGGGACGGGGTGGTCGAGCTCACGCAGTCCGTCTTCCGGAACGAGGCGGGCGAGTTCATGCCGGTGGCCTCGCCGGTCGCGCTCACGGACGAGGGGTTCATCGCCGGCTTCGTGACCACCGTGTACCGGTGCATCCTCAAGGACGACCTTCCGGACTGCCCCTACATCCTCGACTGCATCGTGCTGCCCGACCACAGGCGCCAGGGCGTCGCGGCCGGCATGCTCGCGGCGGCCGCCCGCGCGCTCAAGGCCGTGGGGGAGCGCGAGGTCGCGCTCACGGTCTACGACGACAACGACGCGGCGAAGGCGCTCTACGCGTCGCTGGGCTTCACCGAGTTCCTGCGCAGGCCCGCATCGGACTGACGTTCGTGCCCGGGACCTCGCGCGGCTAGCGTTGTGCTCATGGGATTCCTCACCAAGGTGTTCGGCGGGCGCAAGCGCGTAGGGCCGTACGAGCTGTGGAGCGACGATGCCGAGCAGCTCGAGGCGATGGCCGCGCGCGGTGCGGACCTCGCCGCGCCGCGCGAGTCGGAGTTCTTCCTCAGCTTCACCTCGGAGCCGCGCGTGCGCGAGGCGGCGGATGAGCTGCGCGCGATGCGCGTGAGCCACGAGCTGGTCGAGCCGAGCCACGACATCCCGGAGTGGATGCTGTTCGTGCGTGCGTACCGCACACCGCTGGTGCCGGACTTCCTGCGTGAGACCGTCGACCTGTGCGAGCGGCTCGCGGAGAAGCACGGCGGGGACTACGAGGGATGGGCGGGGCTGCTCACCGACGAGGAGAAGGGCCTCTAGTGGGCTACGTGCTGCGCCGCTGGACCGATGCGGACCTGCCCGTGCTCGTCGCGGCGAACGCGCCGGAGATGATGGAGCACCTCGCCGGGCCCGAGACGGATGCGCGCGTCCGCCGCCGCCACGAGCAGTACATCCGCGGCTGGGACTCCGGCCGTCCGCACATGTTCACCATCCGGAGGGACGATGCGCCGGTCGCGGTGGGCTCGGTGGGCTGGTGGGAGTCGGACTGGGATGGCGAGCCGTGCCTCGAGACCGGGTGGATGGTGGTCCCCGAGCACCAACGGCGCGGGGCCGCGACCGCAGGGGTGAGGCTGCTGATCGACCAGGCGCGCGATGCCGCAGCGGCGCGCGGGCTGCCGCCCGTGCTGATGGCGTGCCCGAACGTCGACAACGCGGCGTCGAACGCGCTGTGCCGGACCGTGGGCTTCGAGCATCGCGGCACGCTCGAGGACGAGTATCGCGGCGTGCCCATGACCCTCAACATCTGGACCTACGACCTCACGGAGGACGCATGAGCGACGTCGTTCCCGAGTACGCGCAGCGCCGGCTGGGCCAGCGAGCGTGGCGTCTCAAGCGGTCGTGGTGGGTGCTGGTGCCGCTGCTGACGTTCGGGATCCTGTGCTGGGCGGGGTACCTCTGGGCGGGGGTCAAGACCCAGAAGCGGAAGTACTACATCTCCGGAGCCGTGTGGTTCGCGATCTCTCTGCTCATCCCGCTGCTTCCGGAGAGCATGGGCGGCGCCGTGCCGATCATCGCGGTGACGTGCATCTTCGTGCCGACCATGCAGGCGATCATCATGAACCAGCGGTACCTCGTCGAGCGAGCCGTTCGCGACCTCTAGCGCCGAGGGTCAGGCGCGCGCGTCATCGTCCTGCGCGAAGGCGTCGTTCCTGATGCCTGCCCAGGAGATCGCCCCTGCGACCAGCATGAACACCCCGGTCACCACGGTGGCGCGGTGGAAGCCGTCGAGGTCGAGCGTGCCGGCCACGATGGTGCCGATGAGCGCGACCGCGACCAGCCCGGCGATGCGCGCGACTGCGTTGTTGACCGCGCTCGCGATTCCCGAACGCTCCGGCTCGATCGCGCCCAGGATCGCGGAGGTCAACGGGGCGACCATGAGGGTGAGCCCCACGCCGAACACGACGATGCCGGGAAGGGCCTGGGTCCAGTAGTCGAAGTCCTCCGAGATCGCGACGAGCATGAACGAGCCGACGCCCATGATCGCCGGTCCCGCCGTCATGAAGATGCGGGGTCCGAACCGCGCTCCCAGCGTCCCCACGCGCGAGCTGAAGAGGATCATGAGCACGGTGATCGGCAGCTCGGAGAGCCCGGCCGCGGTCGCGGAGAGCCCCGCACCCTGCTGCAGGTACACGCTCACGATGAAGCCGTTGAGCGCGAGCGCCCCGTATGCGAACCACGTGGTGAGGTTGCCCCACGCGAAGTTGCGCGCGCGGAAGAGGCCCAGCGGGAGCATCGGATCAGGGATGCGCGCCTGTCGCACGACGAACGCGGCGAGGGCCGCCAGGCCGCCGAGCCCGGTGGCGACGATGCGCGCATCGGACCAGCCGAGGTGCGGCTGCTCGACGAGCGCGTAGACCGCCCCGCCCAGGCCGACCGCGCAGAGCAGGGCGCCCGCGTAGTCGACCTTGGCGCTCTCGCGACGCACGTCGAGGATGTCGAGGCGGGCGATGAGCGCGAGGGTCACGGCGATCGGCAGGACGTTGATCGCGAACGCCCAGCGCCATGAGGCGTAGTCCGTGAGCAGGCCGCCCAGCACGGGGCCTGCGACGAAGGCACCTGTGGTCGCGCCGGTCCACGTGCCGATGGCCTTCGCCTGCGCGGGACCGCGGAACGTGCTCATGATGAGCGCGAGGCTGGAGGGCACCAGCAGAGCCCCGGCGACGCCTTGCAGGAGGCGGGCCCCGATGAGGAACGGGCCGGTGGGGGCGAGTGCGATCGCGAGGGACGTGGCCCCGAAGCCGACGAGCCCGATGGTGAGCACGCGCAGGCGTCCGAACAGGTCGGAGAGGCTGCCCGCGACCAGGATCAGGGCGCCGAGCGTGATGAGGTAGGCGTCGACCACCCATTGCTGAAGCGCGACGCCGCCGCCGAGGTCGCGCTCTATCGCGGGCAGCGCGACGGTGACGATGCTGCCGTCGAGGAAGGCGACGAAGCTGCCGAGGATCGCGATCCACAGCACCGTGACCTGGGTGCGCGTCGCGGACGGCATGGGCGAGCCGGGGGATGCGGCCATGCGGCCAGGCTACGTCGGCGGGGATGTCGTCGTGACCGGGTGGGTTGGTCGGTGCTCGCGCTTCTCATGCGCGAACGTCGCGTGACGGATGCAGGCGAGGTGCTCCACTCGTGCGTGAAAGGTGCGAGCGTCGCCGCGCGGCGTCCGGGGATCCCGGCAGCTCCGCGTCAGGGGCGCGGCGCGGTGAGCGGCGCGCCGACTCCGACCACCCCGGTGCTGCACCACTCGCCGGCGTGCTCGGGGCACATGAGGCCCACGTTCTCGGTGTCGCCCGAGCGGTCGTGGAGCAGGTAGAGCGCGTTCGCGGGCACCGCCGCGGTGCCGGGCGGGCAGTACGAGCATTGCGCGGTCGCGCGCACCACGCCCGCGAGCGCGAGCAGGTCGGCGTAGTTGTCGAGGGTGAGGCCGGCGTGGTCAGCGCGGTCGTCGATCATGCGTGGTTCCCAGTCCTGTACGTCGTTGTCAGCGGGCACCCGACACCGTAGCGGACGCGAGCCCATGCGAGCGGGTCCTTGGTCCCTTGGGCTCGACCGAGGCACGCGCGGCGCTATCGTTCTCCGGTAGTCGGACCGGCCCGAGGGATGGATACGAATGGCGAAGCTGTACTTCCGGTACGGGGCGATGAACTCGTCCAAGACCGCGCTGCTCCTCACGGCCGCCTACAACTACGAGGAGCGCGATCAGCACCCCGTCCTGGTGAAGCCTGGCGTCGACACCAAGGCCGGCGAGTCGGTCTCGTCGCGGATCGGGGTGGACCGCAGGGTCGACGTGGTGCTGGAGGCCGAGGTGTCGCTCATCGCGGCGCTGGAGGCGAACCGCCCGCTCGACCAGGTCGACGCGGTCTTCATCGACGAGGCCCAGTTCCTCACCCCCGCCCAGGTGGACGAGGCCTTCGAGGTCGCCGTGCGCCACGGCGTCCCGGTGCTCTGCTACGGGCTCCGCGGCGACTTCATGACCCGCTCCTTCCCGGGCTCGCTGCGCCTGCTCGAGATCGCGCACTCCATCGAGGAGCTCAAGACCATCTGCCGGTGCGGGTCGAAGGCGATCTTCAACGCGCGCATCGTCGACGGGGTCTTCGTGCGCCACGGCGACCAGGTCGCTATCGACGGGCAGCAGGCGGACTACGAGTCGCTGTGCGGCCGCTGCTACCTCGAGAAGGTGGGCCCGGTGCAGGGCGCGGGCTCGCCTCAGACGGACCCGCCGCACCTGTTCTAGGCCGCGCCGTCTAGCTTCTGTCGCGCGGCACGATGCGGCGCTCGCCGGCCAGGACGGCCACGGGCCAGCGGTTGCGCGGGGGCGGCGTCACGCACACGAAGTGCGGGGAGAACCGGCTGGGCGGAAGGTACGCGCGGTTGAGATCGACCGTGACGCCGCCGTCGGCGTGAGGACCCGCGAGGCGGATCATGCGGAACCCGTACGGCTCCGTGGCGACCGTCGCGTCCTCGAATGCTCCGAACAGCTGGTCCCCGTCACGATGCACCAGCAGCTCGAGCGGCACGCCGTCCAGCTCGAACGAGACCACGCCGTCGTAGACCGTGCTCGACACGTGGCCGTCCACCGCGAGCGTCGGGACCGGCCCCACCCGCGCGGCCGTGAAGCATCCCACCGCCCGCGCGGCGGGATCCTGGGCGAAGCGCTCGATCTCACGGAGCCCCGCGTGGGCGGCGCGTCTCGGGTCGAGCACGCGGATCGCGAGCGCGTCCTCGCGTGCGAACGCCCGCAGCAGCAGCGAGCCGTGCGGATGATCCTCCCCGGGCGACAGCCGGACCTCCGCGCCGTCGATCAGCCCGACCGCGACGCCGTGGTCGACGCGCCACGCGCCGGGGACGTCGGGGCTCACGGACGATGCCGGCGAGAGCCAGCGGGTCGCCGCGAGCGAGGCGAGGCCATGGGGCCCGAACGCCGTCGTGTCGCGGGCGGCGATCCACGCGGCGTCGGTCATGCGCCCATGGTGGCAGGTCACGAAGCCTTACCGAAATGAAACATCGTCGAAACCCATGGAGGACGTGTCATCGATAGCGTCTCACTATGGATAGTGCAGCGAGCGGTGAGGTGGAGGCCCTGACGAGGGTCATCGACCTGCATTCGCTGCGCATCCTGGTCGCGATCGACGAGCACGGCTCCATCTCCGCCGCGGCACGCTCGCTGGGCCTCAGCCAGCCGACCATCACGCAGCACGTGCAGCGCCTCGAGGAGCGGCTGGGTGCCGCCCTGGTCGCACGGACCGCGCGTGCGGCGCGACTCACGCCGGTGGGGGCCCTGCTTGCGCGCCACGCCCCACGCATCGACGCGAGCCTCACGGCCGCCGCCGCGGAGCTCGCCCGCGCCCTCGGACGTCGGGGCGGCCAGGTCCGCCTGGTCGCGGTGCCGGAACAGGTCGGGGCGGTGCTCGCTCCGGCCGTGGGTCGCCTCGCAGCGCTGCAGCCGCACCTGGACCTGGTGGTGCTCGAGGCGCCGGACGCCGAGTCCGCCCTGGACATGGTGCGGGGAGGACGCGCCGACATCGCCGTCGCTCCCACGCCCCTCGACACGCGGGCGGGCGCACGGCCCGCGGCGCTGCGCACGTCGTTCCTGTTCGCTGAGGACGTGGTCGCGCTGACCGCCTCCGACGTCGCGGCGCCCGAGGGGCGCGTCGAGCCCGGATCGCTTGCCGAGCTCGCGTGGATCAGGGGCTCAGGCACCTGCTCGGACGCCGTGGGTGCGCGGATCGGGCGCGGGACGGGTCCGCGCGACATCGAGGTCAGCAGGGCCGATGCGGCCGTCGCGCTCGCGGCACAGGGTCGCGGGGTCGCGTTCGTCGTCGAGTCCGCACTCCAAGGCGTTGACCTTCCGGGGTCGGTGCGCGCGCTCGGTCTCGCGCCCGCGCTGCGGCGCCGCACCATCGCGGCCACCCTCCCCGAG
This sequence comes from Demequina gelatinilytica, assembly GCF_000971115.1. Classification (GTDB taxonomy): domain Bacteria; phylum Actinomycetota; class Actinomycetes; order Actinomycetales; family Demequinaceae; genus Demequina; species Demequina gelatinilytica. Next base: position 50,447 of record NZ_BBLV01000005.1, read on the forward strand.
GCCGCGCGCATCGACGGCGTCGCGGCCGCGCTGCGCGTGCTCGCCGCGCATCGTCCCTCACCCGTCGGCGTCGAGGCCATCCTCGACGCCCGCCGTCGCAGCGCCGCCCATCGGGCCCGCTTCGCGCCCCTGGGCGGCGTCGGCACGCTCCCCCACCACGCAGAGGAGATCACCACCATGGCACTCACGTCAGGCACCGTCGCCCGCACGGCGGCGGTCACCGCCGCGGGAGCGTTGGCAATGGCCGGATGCACCGCATCGTCCGACCCGGAGCCCACGTCCAGCGCACCCGTCGCCGTCGGCGTCGACACGGGCGAGGAGATCGACTCGATCACCGTCGCGCTGCCCGGCTCGCTCTCGAGCCTCTACGTGGGCTCGGAGTCGGGCATCCTCAACTACTACGTCGCGTCCGTGGCGCAGGAGGGGCTGGTCGCGGTCGACTCGACCGGCGCGCTCCAGCCGGCGCTCGCGGAGAGCTGGGAGCAGACCGACGACGTCACGTACGTCTACGAGCTGCGTGAGGACGCGATGTTCCAGGACGGCACGCCCGTCACCGCCGAGGACGTGGTGTTCTCCCTCGACATGGCGCGCGACGAGACGGCCTCGCCGGGCCTCGCGTACTACATGACGAACATCGACACGGTGGAGGCGACCGGCGACTCCGAGGTGACCATCACGCTCGCGCAGCCCGACGCCGCCTTCGCCGGCAACATGAGCACCGCGGGCGCCGCGTTCATCACGTCCAAGGCGTTCTGGGAGGAGCACGACGGCGACGTCGGCACCTCGGAGTCGCTGCTCCTGGGGACCGGCCCGTACCAGGTCACGGAGTTCGTGCCCGACTCGCACGTGACCTTCGAGCGCGTCGACACGTGGTGGGGCGAGCTGCCCACGGTCAAGGAGATCCGCATCGACTTCGTCTCCGACGAGTCGACCCGCCTGCTCGCCGCGCAGTCCGGGGACGTCGACATCGCGTTCAACGTCCCGTTCGCGCAGGCCGAGCAGTGGGAGTCGCTGTCCGACATGCGCGTCGAGTACGTCAACGACCTCTCCTACGTGGGGCTGTACTTCAACACCGGCGTCGCTCCCTTCGACGACGCGAAGGTCCGCGAGGCCATCGCGCACTCGGTCAACCGCGACGCGTACGTCTCGACGCTGCTCAAGGGCCACGGCGAGGCGGCGACCGCGATCATGACGCCCGAGTCGCTCGGCGCGGTCTACGGCGCCGACGAGGCGCGCGAGATCCTCGCGGGCATCCCGCAGTGGGACTACGACCTCGAGGCCGCGAAGGCGGCGCTCGCGGCATCGTCCGTGCCCGACGGCTTCGAGGCGGAGCTCCTCACCCCGAACACGGGCCCGCAGCTGGGCACCGCGGCGCAGGCGCTCGCGCAGGACCTCGCGGAGGTGGGCATCACGCTCAACGTGCGCGAGGTGCCCATCGAGGAGTGGCTCGCGAGCCTCGACCCGTCCTCCGAGTACGGCATCAACTACATGTGGTACTTCTCGACGCTCGCCGACCCGGCCGAGATCCCGTCCTACCTCATCGGCCTCGACAACCCCGCGCAGTACGACAACCAGGAGGTCCTCGACCTGCTGACGCAGATCGGCGCGGAGAAGGACAAGGCCGCGCGCATCGACCTCCTGGTCGAGGCGGAGACGCTCCAGGCGGAGGACGTCATCAACGTGCCGCTGTGGTGGGGCCAGTCCGCGACGGCGTTCGCGGACGACCTGGGCCTCGAGGACTACAGCCCGTTCACGTTCGTCTCGACGTGGCCGGCCCAGCTGTACCGCGCAGGCTGACCCTTCGTGTCGAACGCAGACACCCGAGCACGCGCGTCGCGCATCCGGCCCCTGGGCCGCATGCTCGCGGCGCGCGTGCTCGGCGTGCTCGGGGTGCTGTTCGTCCTGTCCATCATCGTGTTCGCGATGATGTACCTGGCCCCGGGCGACATCGTGAAGAACCTGCTGGGCAACCGCCCCGCGAACCCCGACGTCGTCGCCGCGGTGCGTGAGCAGTACCGGTTGGACGACCCGGTGGTGGTCCAGTACCTCACGTGGCTCAAGGGCTTCGTCACGGGCGACTTCGGGGAGTCGATCCGGCTCCAGGTGCCGGTCGCGCAGGCGATCGGCGACCGCATCGCGATCACGGCGGCGCTGTGCGGGCTGGCCTTCCTGGTATCGGTGCTGGTCGCGGTGCCCCTGGGCGTGCGCTCGGCGGTCAAGGCCGGCGGCTGGGTGGACCGCACGGGCAACGCGCTGTCGATCCTCGGGCTGTCCGCACCGACCTTCGCGGTGGGGCTCGTGCTGCTGTACCTGTTCGCCTACTACGTGCCGATCCTCCCCGTGTACGGCGGGGGCGACGGCGGGCTCGACACGCTCAGGCACCTGGTGCTGCCCGCGATCACGCTCGCGCTCGGGCTGGGCGCGATCATCGTCAAGCTCACCCGCACCGCGATGCTGCGCGAGCTCGAGTCCGACTACGTGACGTTCGCGCGCTCGCGCGGCCTGGGGGAGCGCATGGTGCGGCGCATCGCGCTGCGCAACGCCGCGATCCCCATCGTCACCGGAGCCTCGCTGGTGCTGACGTTCCTGGTGGGAGGCACCGTGCTCGCGGAGACCACGTACGCGCTGCCCGGCATCGGCACGCTGCTCCAGGACTCGGTGCTGTTCAAGGACATCGCCGTCGTCCAGTCGCTCACGCTGCTGGTCGCAGTGGTCATCGCGGTGATCGCGCTCCTCGCCGACCTCGCGTACCTGCTGCTCGACCCGCGGGTGCGCCGTCAGATGGGAGCAGCCTCATGAGCGACATCCGCATCATCGGTGCCGCGCCCGTCACGCGCCGGCGCCGCCGAGTCCCCGTGGGGGTCGCCGTCGCGATGGGCGTCCTTGCGGTCGTGGTGCTGGCCGCGGCCTTCGGGAACCTGCTGTTCGCCGAGGCGATGCGCCAGGACGTGCTCGCCTCGACGCTCCCGCCGGGAAGCCCCGGCCACCCGTTCGGCACCGACGAGCTGGGCCGCGACGTGCTCCAGATGGCCGTCGCGGGCACCGCCTCGGCGTTGGTCGGGCCCGTGGTGGTCGCGGTCGGCTCGATGCTGCTCGGCGTCATCCTGGGCACCCTCGCGGGCTACGAGAAGGGCTGGCTCGACACGCTCATCTCGCGCTGGACGGACCTGCTTCTCGCGGTGCCCGTGCTGCTCGCGGCGATCGTCGTGTCGGGCGTCATGGGCGGCGGGTACTGGGTGACCGTCGCGCTGCTGGTGGTGCTGTTCTCGCCGTCCGACATCCGCATCGTGCGCGCCGGCGTGCTCGAGCAGTCCGCGCGGCCCTACATCGAGGCGGCCCAGATGCTGTCCCTGTCGCGCTGGCGCGTGATGTTCCGCCACATCCTGCCCAACGTCACGTCGCTGGTGGTCACCAACATGATGCTCAACGTCGCGTTCGCGCTGGTCGCGTTCTCCTCGCTGTCCTTCCTGGGCGTGGGAGTCGCGCCCGGCACCGCGGACTGGGGCCGCCAGCTCACGGACGGCCGCGCGATCATGTTCCAGAACCCCGCGGCCGTGTTCCTGCCCGCGCTGCTCATCGTGGTGGTCGCGGTGTGCGTGAACCTCGTGGGCGACTGGATCGGTCAGCGGCTCTCCCAGGTGGGGGAGGAGGTCCGATGACCGTCCTTGTGGAGGGCCTCACGGTCATCGGCCCCGCCGGGACCATGGTCGAGCCCGTCTCCGCCGAGATCGCGCCCGGGGCGACGCTGGCCCTCATCGGCGAGTCCGGATCGGGCAAGACGCTCACGGCCAAGTCCATCGTCGGGCTGCTCCCGCGCGGCTTCCGCGCGGCCGGGTCGGTCACGGTCGCCGGGCAGGCGCTTCCGGTGGATCGCCCGGGGGACGATGCGGCGTGGCGGCGTGCGCGTGGGCGTTCGGTGTCGCTGCTGCTCCAGGACCCGTTCACGTCGCTCACCCCCGTGCACCGCTGCGGCGACCAGATCGCGTGGACCGTCGAGGCGGCCCAGGGGCACCGCCTCCCGCGTGCCGCGCGGCGGACCGCGGTCGAGGAGCGGCTCGCCGAGGTCAACCTGCCCGCGCGCGTCGCGGACGCGTTCCCGCATGAGCTCTCGGGCGGCATGCGGCAGAGGGTCGCGATCGCGGCGGCGCTGGCGTCCGACCCCCAGCTGCTGATCGCGGACGAGCCCACCACCGCCCTGGACGCCTCCAACCAGGCCGAGATCCTCGACCTCCTGCGGCGGATCCAGGAGGACCGGCGCCTCTCCGTGATCCTCATCTCGCATGACCTGGGCGTGGTGCGCGGCCGCACCGACCAGGTGCTGGTGATGCGCGGCGGCCAGGTGGTCGAGCGCGGCGCGACCGCGGCGGTGCTCGCGGCTCCCGAGCACCCCTACACGCGTGCGCTCATCGAGGCCGACCCCGTGGTCGCTGCGCGCTCGGGCGCACGCATCGCCGCCGAGGAGGCCGCCCCGTCGGAGGTCGAGCCGCTGCTGGCGTGCGGGGGCGTGACCAAGGCCTTCGGCGTGCGGACCGTGCTCGACCAGGTGGATCTCACCGTCGCGCCGGGTGCGATCGTGGGGATCGTGGGCGAGTCGGGGTCGGGCAAGTCCACCCTGGCCCGCTGCATCGCCGGCCTCGAGCGTGAGGATGCGGGCAGCATCGTCCTCGGGGGCGCGGCGCTCGCCCCGGGACGGGGCTCGCGCACCCCCGACCAGATGCAGATCGTGTTCCAGGATCCGTACTCGTCGCTCAACCCGATGATGAGCATCGGTGCGATCCTCGGCGAGGCGCTCGGCGTGGCCGGGCGTGCCTCGTCCGAGGTCCCGGGCCTGCTCGAGATGGTCGGGCTGCCGGCCGAGTTCGCCCGCAAGCGTCCCGCCGAGCTGTCCGGTGGGCAGCGCCAGCGCGTGGCGATCGCCCGCGCCCTGGCGCCGGGGCCGCGGCTGCTCATCTGCGACGAGTCGGTCTCCGCGCTCGACGTGTCGGTGCAGGCGGACATCCTCGCCCTGCTCGCGCGCCTGCGCGAGGAGATCGGCATCGCGATCCTGTTCATCTCGCACGACCTCGCGGTGGTGCGGATGATCGCCGACTCCGTGACGGTGATGTGGGACGGGCGGGTGGTCGAGTCGGGGCCGTGCCACGAGGTGCTCGAGCACCCCGCCCACGAGTACACGCGGCTGCTGGTCGCGGCCGCGACGCGCGAGAACGCCGTGCCCGCCGAAGGGAAGGACTGACGTGTCGGGATTCGGGACGCCCGCGGCGGGGAGCACGCCTGCCGCCTTCGACCAGTGGGGGACCGCGCTCGCCTCCGCGCTCGGCCCCGAGCGTGCGGCGTGGTGGACCATGCCGCGCTCGCCGTACCGTCCGGTCCTGTCCGTGCGTCGAGGCGAGGGCGGCGGTCCGATCGCCGCGCTCCTCACGAGCGGGCGGCCCGCGACGGCGGCGGTCAAGGTGGTCGACCTGTGGTGGGAGGACTCGGACGCGGGTGCGGCGGCCGCCGCGGACCTGCTCGACGGGCTGCTCGCGGAGAGGGCCGCGGCCGGCGATGCGGCCGTCAAGTGGGAGGTCGCCCCGGGGGCCGCGCTCCCTGATCTCGCGGTGGCGCGAGGGTTCGCGCCCCTGCGGTCGCCGTGGGGCGCGAAGGGCACCGAGCGCTTCGCGGGATACGTGCGCTGGCTGGTCGAGGTGCCGCATGCGGAGCTCGGCTACTACGCGCAGACCACGCTGTACACGTGCGGCGCCGTCGCGGGCCTCATGGCGGTCGAGGCGGCGGGGCTGTCCGGCTTCGCTGGCCCCGCGGCGGAGGATCGCGATCGCGAGATCGGGTTCTGGCGCGAGGCGACCAACCACCCCGCGTGCGAGCCGGTCGGGCTCGCGGTGCGGCTGCGCGAGGAGGTCGCCGTCCCCGTGGGTGGCGACGCCCCGGTGCTTGTCGCGCTCGACCGCGAGGCGCCGGTGCTGCTCGAGGACTACGAGGGCTTCGAGCACGACTACCGCGCGGAGCTGCAGGAGCACTCCGCGCGGCGGGCCGCGCTGCTCGGGGTACCCATCGCCCGGGAGCGCATGTCGATGGCGGAGCTCGAGGCGCGGCTGAACGACGGGTGGGTCGCGCTGCTGCTGGTGGACGAGGAGCCGATGCACGGCGTCACCGGCGCGCACTGGATCGTGGCCCACGCGGCGCGCGAGGGGATGTTCGTGCTCGAGGACCCGTGGGTCGAGGAGGCGGCGGGGGAGTCCTGGGTCGACACCCACGACATGCCGGTGGCGGCGGCGGACCTCGACCGGATGGTGCGGTGGGGGCCCGAGGGCTACCGCGGCATCGTGCTCCTGCGCCGGGCCTGACTCGTCGAGGGCCGCGCCGCGGCTAGCGCCAGAACGAGCCGGTCCGCTGCCACTGCGCCGCGTGGTGCGCGCACAGCAGGTGGGGGGACTGGAGCGACGTGTCGGTGCGGTCGTGCAGCACCCACAGCGCGTCGGTGCGCACCGGGTGCGAGTCGGGACCGCATGCGCTGCAATGAGCCGTCGCACGGACGATGTCGGCGAGCGCCAGCACGTCGGCATAGTTGTCGAGGCTGAGGTGCGCGATCGTGTCGGTCATACGAGCCCCCCGGTTCGTCGATTCGTCCCTTTCCCTTCGAAGGTAACCACCGAAGCGGCGTGGCATCAGGGGCGTTGGTCCCACCATCGGTGCGGGGCACCGGCGCTACTCGCAGTTCTGGCATGCGCCGGTGAGCGGCATCTGCATGAAGCACGTGGGACAGATCTGCTGCTCTGGTGCCTCGACGGCCCGGCGACCGGCGCGCTTGGCCGGCTTCGCGTCTGCTCCCAGGCTCGCGAGGTGGTCCTCGCAGTAGAGCCTGCTCGAGCCCTTGGCGCTGCCCACCTGCCGGTACTTGATGAGGGTCAGGCGCGCGGGTGGGAGCGGATCGGACTGCTGGCCGCACGCCGTGCAGTGCGCGTGTGCGCGCACGGCGCCTGCGCGTGCCAGGAGCTCCGCGTAGTTGTGCGGGGTATCGAAGTCGATGAGGTCGCGGACGTCGGTCATGGACGCTCCACAGGTCGTGCCGCCGAGCCGAGGGGGTGCTCGACCTCAGGGTAGGTCGCGGTGCCTCTGGCACGCGAGGGCAGCGGAGGGTCGCGGCGTGGCGCGCTCCGGTGAGCTCGGTTCCGGCGCTCAGGAGGCGAGCGCCACGTGGCCGTGGCCGGCCCAGTCCGCGGCGTGGCGGACGCACAGGAGGGACACGCCGCTGAACTCGTCGCTGTGAGCATCGTGGCCGAGCCAGAGGGCCTCGGGCCGCAGCGGAGCGCTGTCGGGCCCGCAGGCCGAGCACACCGCGGTGTCACGGACGATGCCGGCGAGGGCAAGCAGGTCCGCGTAGTTGTCGAGGCTCGGGCGGGGTCGGGGGGCGGTCTCTATCACGGGGTGTCACAACCCAAGCCGGGTTCCGGCTATTCCCATGCCTTGGCAAAGCGAGGGCGCATCGTCCTCGGTGTCGGTGCGCGCTCCTAGACTCGTGCCCATGGCTGAGGCGGGTGTCGACGGGGTGCTGGGGCATCTCAACCCCGCGCAGCGTGAGGCTGTGCTGACCGGCGCGAGCCACAACCTCATCCTCGCGGGTGCGGGGACGGGCAAGACCACCACGATCGTCGCGCGCGTCCGGCATCTGCTGAGGCAGGGCGTGCCGCCCGAGCGGATCCTTGCGATCACGTTCACGCGGCGCGCCGCCGCGGAGATCCGCTCGCGCGTCCAGGGGGACCTGGCCGGCGCATCGTCCTCCGTGGCCGCCATGACCTTCCACGGCTGGGCCATGCGCGAGGTGCGCGGGGCGCCCGACGTGTTCGGCTACGAGGGCTGGAGCGTGCTCGACGCGGAGGACCAGCTGCAGGTGATGCGCGGCGTGCTCGGCCGAGGCAAGCGGGTCGAGGGTCTCAAGGCCGCGCAGATCGTGGACCTGCTGTCCTTCGCGCACAACACGCGGCGCACCCTCGCCGCGGCCATCCAGGCCAAGCTGCCGGACCTCGACGTCGACCCGAAGGCCATCGGCGCCGCGGTGCGCGCGTACGAGCAGCGCAAGACCGAGCGCAAGTACCTCACGTACGACGATATCCTGCGGGTGTTCGCCGCGAGGCTCGCGGACGATGCGGTGGCGGCCTGGGTGGGCTCGCACTACGACGAGATCCTCATCGACGAGATGCAGGACACGAACCCGCTCCAGTGGCAGATCATCGACCCGCTGGTGCCGCACACGCGGTTCTACTGCGTGGGCGACGACGCCCAGTCGATCTACGGCTTCCGCGGGGCGGACTTCGCGTCCATCCACTCCTTCTCGGACCGCGTGCCGGGTGCGCGCGTGCTCAAGCTCGAGGACAACTACCGGTCCACGCAGGAGATCCTGGACCTGTCGAACTGGCTGCTCGCGGAGTCCCCGCTCGGGTATGACAAGAAGCTGCGTGCCGTCCGGGGCAAGGGTGCCAAGCCGGAGCTGCACTCGTTCGAGACTCCGCAGGACGAGGCCGGCTTCATCGCCGCGGAGATGATGCGCGCGCATCGGGACGAGTTGCCGTGGGCCACCCACCTGGTGCTGGTGCGCACCAACTGGTCCGGGCGCGCGATCGAGGCGCGGCTGGTGGAGAACGACATCCCCTACGTGTTCTTCGGGGGAGTGAAGCTGCTCGAGAGCGCGCACGTGCGCGACGTGCTGTCGGCGCTGCGCGTGGTCGCCAACCCCGACGACGAGGTCGCGTGGATGCGCCTGCTGACCCTGGTGCCCCGCGTGGGCGACGTCACCGCAGCGCGGGCCTTCGACTCGTTCCTCACGGCGCGCGGCGACGGCGCGTCGGCGCGCGAGGCGCGAGGGCTCGCGCTCGCGGGCATGCCTGCTTGGCTGAAGGCGGGCCTCGACGCGATCGAGCAGGCGGCCGCGCGTGTCGACGATGCGGTGGGCAGGGCCGCGGCGATGCTGCAGCCGGTGCTCGCTCACAAGTACCGCAACGAGAACTGGGACGCGCGGGCGCGGGACCTGGTGCACGTCGAGCGGCTCGCGGCGTCGCGCGCGAGCATCCTCGAGTTCCTCGAGGAGTACATCCTGTCGCCCGTGTTCACCTCGGAGCTCGAGCCTGAGTCGCAGCAGGACCACGTCATCGTCTCCACCGTGCATTCGGCGAAGGGTCTCGAGCGCGACTGGGCGTTCTGCGCGGGCATCTCGGCGGGCTCGTACCCCTCGGCACGGTCGCTCGGCGACGTCGACGAGCTCGAGGAGGAGCGGCGCGTGCTCTACGTCGCGCTCACGCGCGCTCGCGACCGGCTGGTGATGACGCGCACCGCCGCCCACACACCCGTGCGCGCGTGGGTGGGGTCCGGGGGAGCGGCCGCGGGCTTCGTCGAGGACGCCTACTTCTTCAACACGCTGCCCGAGCGGCTGGTCGAGGAGGTGCCTCACGTGGTCGCGCGTCCCGCGCGGCCGGCTCCGCCGCCGGGGCTCTCCGCGCCTGCCGAGGTGGACCTCTCGATCGATCTGGGAGACCTGGACTAGGGGGTTCGGTCGGCGGTCCCGGCTCGCACGTGCGATTCTGGAGTGTGAACGAAGCCCCCCTGATCCCCCTCGAAGCCGCCATGGAGCAGTTCAAGCTCTCCGAGGAGGCCCGGCCGCTGGTCCGGCAGATCGCTCTCCGCGCAGGCGTGGTCGGCTGCGAGGTCAAGTCCAGCTACATCAAGGCGTTCCGCGAGGACGGCCTCCACCCGCTGCACGTGGGCAAGCGCTCCACCGAGTGGTTCGGATCCAAGGTCGAGGCCGTCGCCGCGTCCGACCTGCCTGATCGCGTGCGTGACAAGACCCACGGCAACGGCATGGTCAACTGGGCCGTCGACCACCCGATCACGCGTACCGGCGCCGCGCGCGCCGCCGCGAAGAAGCCCGCCGCCCAGGCCGCCGGGCCCCAGGAGAAGTCCTACGGGGTGTGCGAGGTGTGCTGGCAGGCGCGGACGCCTTCCGGGTCCTGCGGGTGCGACTGAGCGTGGCGCGCACGTGAGCGGCTCCCAGCCGCCGGTGCCCTTCGAGGTCTTCGGTGATGGCACGGCGTACCTGCACGGGACCAAGGCGGCGCTGTCGATCGGCGACGTGCTCGAGCCGGGGCGTGAGTCCAACTTCCGTCCAGGTGCACCGCTGCGGCACGTCTATGTGACCCAGACCCTCGACGCGGCGACCTGGGGTGCGGAGCTGGCGGCCGGCGATGGACCCGGCCGGATCTACCTGGTCGAGCCGCTCGGTGAGATCGAGGACGACCCGAACGTGACCGACAAGCGGTTCCCCGGCAATCCCACGCGGTCGTTCCGGACGCTCGAGCCCGTGCGGGTGGTGGGCGAGCTGGACGACTGGATCGGGCACCCGCCCGAGCAGGTCCAGGCGATGCGCGACGGGATCGCGGGCCTGGAGGCGCGCGGAGAGAACGTCATCGAGGACTAGGGGCGACGAGCGAGTCCCTCTTCGATCAGCTGTCGCGCCTGCTCGCCTACGGAGACGCCGTTGGAGGCCGCAAGAGCGGTCAGCGCCGCAGTCGCCTCTGTGCTCAAGCCCGCTACTGCGAGTGGTGCCACCGTCGTCCGGGCCTTGCCGACGCCTTGGCGCTTGAGATCTGCCGGGTGAGAGGGCGGCGGTGGCGCGACGATGTACCCGTCCGCGAGAGAACCGTAGACGTGCAGGGACGCGCGCTTGTGGTGCCACAACCAGGCAACGTGCGCGCAGACGACGGCGTCGATCTCGTCCTCGATGCGGTCGAGATCGCCGGGGCGGGGTGAGCCGATGGTCGCTCGCAGCTCAGCCCAGCGAGGAGCGTGAGCGAGGTCGAGCACGTCGACGGACTCGAGCAAGGTGGCGAGCTGGTCGAACCCTGTGCGCCGGTCAGGGCCCTTCTTGTAGAGGATGCGCTGAGGCAGCTCGAAGATCCCCACCAGGGCCGCATGCGGGTAGACCTCGATGCACCGCGGGGTGGATCGCTCAGCAGTCGGATCGATATCCCACCCGAAACGCGTGGCGAGCCGTGCTGCGCGCGGTGGATCGAACTGTGGCTTGCTGCGGTTCGAGGTGTGGGCGGACGCGCCGTAGCGCCCGTACGCCCGACCGATGAGGTTCTCTGGTCGCCGTTGGCCCGAGGCGTTGGGAACGATGAGCGGGGCGTCGACTGCGATGACCTCGGCGCGTGGCGCATACGCAGCGAGCCATGCGGCGATCTCGTCGTCTGATCGTGCGACACCCGAGGCCGTCAACCGTCCGGCGTCGCCGACGGCAGCGAGCCCGGTGCGGGCGCGCTCTCCCCACGCAAGGTCGATCCCGACGAACTCCATTGTCGCCACCTGTTCCGACTCGGTTCCGGCCCATCGTGCCAGACCCTGCGCGCGGCGTCAGGCGGTCGGCCCGCAGCGGGTCATCCGAATGAAACACGGCTCCCGTACGTTCGGAGGGGCAACGTCCACCCCAGGAGGAGAGATGCTCGAGGACTGGTTCGGGTTCGGTGTCGCGGTCGCGATCAGCGTGGGAAGCGCGCTGCTGGTCGCGCTCGCGGTCGAGGTGATCATGAGGCTCGTCGCGCGGCGCTACCCGTGGGCGCGCGAGCTGCAGACCAAGACGCGCAACCCGTTCTGGGCGCTCGTGCTGGTGCTCGGCCTGTGGGTCGGGGTCCATGCGTCGCTGCGCGGCACCGACTGGATGCCGATCATCACGCGCTTCTTCACCATCGGCGCGATCGCGCTGCTCGCGTGGCTGCTCATCGCGTTCGTGCGGTTCCTCTCGGATCTCGCGCTCTCGTACAACTCGATCGACGTGCCGGACAACCGGCTGGCGCGGCGGCTGCGAACCCAGACGCTCATCGTCAAGCGCCTCGCGATCGCCCTCATCGTGGTGATCTCCATCGGTGCGGCGCTGTTCACGTTCGACTCCGTGCGCGCGATCGGGGCGTCGGTGCTCGCCTCGGCCGGTATCGCGTCCATCGTCGCCGGTCTCGCGGCGCAGTCGGTGCTGGGCAACATGTTCGCCGGCATCCAGCTGGTGTTCTCCGATGCGCTGCGCGTGGACGATGTCATCGTCGCCCAGGGCGAGTGGGGTCGCGTGGGCGAGATCACGCTCAGCTACGTGGTGCTCGACCTCTGGGACGACCGTCGCCTGGTGCTGCCGTGCACCTACTTCACCACCACGCCGTACGAGAACTGGACACGACAGGGCTCCGAGCTGCTCGGGTCGGTGGAGTTCGACCTCGACTGGCGTGTTTCCCCGCAGAGGATGCGTGAGCACCTCGAGCAGGTCCTCACCGAGACGCCGCTGTACGACGGCCGCGCGAACGTGCTCCAGGTGACCGAGGCGACCGCCGGCTACGTCCGCGCCCGCATCCTCGTGACGGCCAAGGACGCGCCCACGCTCTACGACCTCCGGTGCTTCGTGCGCGAGGCCATGGTGCTGTGGATCCAGTCCGCGATGCCGGATGCGGCTCCCGCGCAGCGCGTGCTCGTCTCGGAGCAGGCGGCGACGCCGAGCACGCCCAAGCGGCGGACCACCAAGGTCGAGCACGCGGGAGACGCGGGGCTGTTCACCGGCTCCGCGGAGGCGGAGGAGCGCGCGAGCCACTTCACGTCGGCGATCCCGCGGGTGCGCGGCGAGGAGGACGATGCGGTGGTCGCGGAAGGCGCCGAGGTCGCCGAGGAGGAGGCCGCCCGGTCGTAGCCGCGCGGCGCTTTGACTCGCCACCGAAGGCCGGACACACTGTGCCGGAACGGCGCGCTACGGAAGCGGGAGGTGGGCGACGATGTCGACGCATCCCGATGGACCGCGCGATCGCGGTCTCCGCGCCGGTCTGCTGTGGGGGCTGCCGGCGGCGGTGGTGGTCGGCGGCGTGGTCTACCTGCAGGCATCTGGCGACGATGCGATGCCGGACGCCTCCGCGACGCCGGCCAGCCGTTCCGAGCATGAGGACGCGAAGGACGCCTACCTCGCGGAGGTGACGGCCGCATCGTCCACCGGGGACGCCCCGAACGTGCTGCTGGTGTACTACGACGACCTCGGATACGGGGACGTCGGCTTCATGGGCGACACCCCCATCGCGACGCCGCACATGGACGCGCTCGCGGAGGACGGCGTGGTCCTCACGAGCTTCCATGCACCGTCCGCTGTGTGCACGCCGTCGCGTGCCGCGCTGCTCACCGGTCGCCTGGCGCCACGCGCGGGCGTGCCCGACGTGCTGTTCCCCAGCGAGAGCCCGTACGCGGACCTCAACACCTCTGCTGGCCTGGGCCAGGACGAGGTCACGATGTCCGAGATCCTCCAGGCGGCCGGCTACGACACCGCGATGATCGGCAAGTGGCACCTGGGGGACACCGAGGGCTCGCTGCCGAACGACTTCGGCTTCGCGAGCTTCCTCGGCTCGCTGTACTCGAACGACATGAGCCCGTTCGCCCTGTACCGCGACGGCGACGTGGTCGAGGAGGAGGTCGACCAGGCGGGTCTCGACGGCCTGTACACCGACGAGGCCGTGGCCTTCATCGACGAGGCGGCCGCCACGGACGAGCCGTTCTTCCTCTACTTCGCGCACAACTTCCCGCATGAGCCGCTCCACGCCGCCGCCGAGAACGAGGGCCGCTCCGATGCCGGCACCTACGGCGACGTGGTCGAGGGGCTCGACGACGGCATCGGCGAGATGGTGGCCGAGCTCGAGGCGACAGGCCAGCTCGACAACACGATCCTCATCATCACGAGCGACAACGGTCCCTGGTACCAGGGCTCTACGGGCGGCGTCCGCGGGCGCAAGGGCGAGGTGTACGAGGGCGGGATGCGCGTGCCGTTCCTGGTGCACTGGCCTGAAGGTGTGGAGGGCGGGCGGACGCTCGACGCGATGGCGATGGGCACCGACATCCTCCCGACGCTGCTGGAGTGGATCGGGATCGAGGCGCCGTCGGACCGGGTGCTCGACGGGAGCTCGATGGCGGGACTGCTCGCCGGCACCTCGGAGCAGGTGGGGGAGTTCTACTACTTCTACGCGGGCGAGCAGCTGCTCGCGGTCAGCGACGGGCGCTACAAGTACTACCGGGAGCAGCCCTATGTCGACGTGTCGTCGGGGACCGCGGACGTATCGGTGACCGAGCAGGGGCCGTGGCTGTTCGACCTCTCGGTCGATCCCGACGAGTCCTACGACGTGCTCGCGAGGTACCCGGAGGTCGGTGCCGCGCTCGCGGCCGAGCTCGAGCGGCGCGACGCGGAGATGGCGGAGAACCCTCGTGGCTGGAGCTGACCGCGGTCCCGTGGTGGTGACGGCCCCCGCCGTCGATCCGGGCGGACGCCGGCGGCTGCCGTTCTCGGTGCTCGCCAAGCCGGCCGGCGCATCGTGCAACCTCGACTGCACGTACTGCTTCTTCCTGTCGAAGGAGCGGCTCTACGACGACGACCAGCTCATGTCCGAGGCGGGGCTCGAGGCGTACCTGGTCAATCTGCTTGCCTCGCAGCCCGACGGGGACGTCGAGATCGCGTGGCAGGGCGGCGAGCCGACGATGCGGGGGCTTCCGTTCTTCGAGCGGGCCGTCGCATTGGCCGAGCAGCTGCGCAGGCCCGGGCAACGCGTCCGGCACTCCCTGCAGACCAACGGGACGTTGCTTGACGATGCGTGGGGCGCCTTCCTGACGCAGCACCGGTTCCTGGTGGGGCTCAGCATGGACGGTCCGGCGCACCTGCATGACGCGTACCGGGTCAACAAGGCGGGGCGTGCGACGCATGCGCAGGTGCTGCGGGGGCTCGCGGTGCTCAAGCGGTGGGGCGTCGACTTCAACATCCTGTGCACGGTGCATGCTGCCAATCAGGCGCACGGGCTCGAGGTGTACCGGTACTTCCGGGACGAGCTCGGGGCACGGCACCTGCAGTTCATCCCGATCGTGGAGCGGGTGCCTGCCTCGTTGCTGGACATGGCCGAGGCGGGGTGGAAGGACGACGCGGGGGAGCGGGTGCTGTACCGCCAGGCGGGGTCATCGGTCACGTCTCGGAGCGTGGACCCGGGGGCGTGGGGCGAGTTCCTGGTCGCGGTGTTCGACGAGTGGGTCGCGCGGGACGTCGGGAGCGTCTTCGTGCAGCACTTCGACGTGATGCTGGGCAACGCGCTGGGGCAGTACTCGCTATGCGTGCACGCGCCCGAGTGCGGGTCCGCGTTGGCGGTGGAGCACAACGGGGACGTGTACTCGTGCGACCACTATGTGGAGCCGGGGTACAAGCTCGGCAACGTGGGGGAGACGTCGCTGCAGACGATGCTCCGATCACCTGCGCAGCGGGCGTTCGGAGCGGCGAAGCGGACGTCGCTGCCGCGGCAGTGCGTCGAGTGCCCGGTGCGGTGGGCGTGCCACGGAGGGTGCCCGAAGGATCGGTTCGGGGTCTCTGTTGATGGGGAGCCGGGGCTCAACCATCTGTGCGCGGGGTACGACGCGTTCTTCTCGCATGCGGAGCCGGAGATCCGGCGGATGGCCGAGGTCGTCCGGCCGACCCTCCCCTGACGACGATGCGGCGCCCGGGCGCGAACCCGGCCGCCGCATCGTGCGCGTGTCAGGGCTTGAGCAGGATCTTGCCGGCGCGGCCGGGGGTGAAGTGGGCCTTCACGGCGGCGGCGATGTCGTCGAAGGCGAAGGTCGCCTCGACCGGGAGGGTGATGGTGCCGTCGGACAGGCGCGCGAACAGCTCGCGCATGAGGCGGGCGCGGTCCTCGGCGGGCATGGCGGCGCTGACCTTCGAGCCCCAGAAGCCGCGGATGGTGGCCTGCTTGAAGATGACGTCGCCTGAGCCGATCTCCATGGTCGGCGACGCCATCGCGCCGAACACCACGAGCGTGCCGTTCTCGGCGATCTGCGACATCACGTCGCCGGCGGCCTGACCGCCGACGGACTCGACGCCGACCTTGAGCGGCGCGCCGCCGGTGATCTCGAGGACGCGCTCCTGCCAGCCGTCGGTGTCGGTGGCGACGATGCGGTCGATCCCTTGCGCCTCGAGCTCGGCGATGCCGTCGGTGCGGCGGACGAGGCCGACGACGTTGATGCCGCGCGCCTTCGCGAGCTGCGCGACCAGGCGGCCGACGGCGCCGTTGGCCGCGTTCTGGATCATCCAGTCGCCCTCGGCGAGCTCGAGCGAGTCGAGCAGGCTGATGGCGGAGAAGGGCATGGCGACCAGTTGCGCGGCGACCTCGTCGGGGATGCCGTCGGGCACGGGGATGAGCGCGGCGGCCTTGGCGACGAACTGCTCGGCCCACACTCCGAAGGTGCCGCCGGTGGCGACGCGCGTGCCGGGCTGGAGGTGCTCGACGCCCTCGCCGACGGCCTCGACGATGCCGACGGCCTCGGTTCCGGCGCGCGCGGGCAGCTCGGGCTTGAAGCCGTAGGTGCCGGCGACGGTCCAGAGGTCGTGGTTGTGGATGGGGGAGAGGGTGAGGCGGACGCGTGCTTCGCCGGGGCCGGGCTCGGGGGTCTGCGCCTCGTCGACCGCGAGGACCTCGGCCGGGTTGCCGAACGTGTGGTGGATGAGTGCCTTCATGAGGGGCCTTCCTTGTGGGAGGTGGGCGCGGGGCTCTCTCGATTGTGCGGGAGCAGCGCGCGGGGTGCCGGGGCACGTCAACACGGATACCGGGGCGGGCATTCCGGCAGCGGGTGTCGCCGGACCACGGGACGCGCGCTCACGAGCCCTGTGCGGTGGTCGTGATCAAGAAGACTTGTCGGTGCGTGGTGCGTGGTGCACGTGCAGCCCTCGCTGCGTCGGCCCGTAGCTTGAACTCCACCTCGGCGATGTCGCGCAACGCCTCGACACCTTTGCGGATGCGCGAGGCGTTGATCGCGATCGCGAAGAAGGCCACGATGACGGATATCCCGAATCCCAAGATCAGAGCGATCACCACCAACCCGACGGCGCCCGCAGCCGCGAGCGTCTCGGTCCATTTCATCGTGGTGGCTATTCTTGGATCGATGAGTGGGAAGGGTTCGCAGGTTGGCCGCTAGTCGCAGGTGCCGCACACGCCCGAAGCGGGCAGCTCGGTGAAGCATCGCGCACAGGGAGGACGCTGTTCGTCGGCAGGGTGCTTCTTGGCGCCGCCGCCGGACGCGGCCCCGAGACGATTGGTGGGCAGCTCGACCTTCTTGTAGAGGCCACCGCCCACCGGGATGTCGATGCAGCCGAAGTTCACGTACGCGACCACGCCGCCGCCGTCCGCCTCGAGCGCGATATACGGGCGGGTCTTCGCCGGGATGTAGATCCGTGCGAAGTCGAGCGACGCGACGGTCTCCCGTACGAGCGCGTGGTTCTCAAGCGGGATCGCGTACGCGCGGAGCGCGTCCTCGAAGGTGGCGTAGTACTCGCGGGTGCCCGTGGTTTCGGTCATGGCGTGCACCCTACGGATGGGGTGGGACAGCGCCGCGCGACACGAGCCGACCGTGACGGTTCTGTGTCACCCAGACGCTAATCTCCTGACCGAGACGCGGCCCGTCGGCGAGCGAGGGTCGCAGTTGAGGGGGCGATGTGGCGGCCGCGGTGGATCCAGCAGGCATTCTGGTCAGTTCGATGTGGGCGGCCTTCGAGCCAATCCTGCCTTGGGTGATGCCCATGGTGGTGCTCGCCGCAGTCGTCTCTTTCCCGATGCTCGGGCGTGGGCCGTCGACATCCCGCCGCGATCCTTGGCGTGGGTTCAAGTACGGCGCGCGAGCCGCTGTGCTCGAGCGGGCCGACGGCCGATGCGAGGGCTCGTTGTTCTTCGCGTGGGGTAGGTGCTTCGCAGCCGCCGTCGAGGTCGACCACGTGTTCCCGCACTCGAAGGGCGGTCCGACCGTGGTGAGCAACGGCCAGGCACTGTGCAAGGACCACAATCGGCGCAAGCGGGACATGACGCCGCCGTGGTGGTACGTGCTCGCGCTGGAGAAGCGTCGCCGAGGCTACTTCCCCGCGGACCAGGACGTGCGCGTCTATGCCGTCATGACGGACAAAGATGTCGCGGCGAGAGCGCGCCGAAGCAGGCGGTCGCGGTAGCGCGCTCAGAACCAGATCGCGGAGTCGATGCCGTCGCTGAAGCGCTCGGCGATGAACCTCGGCGGGAGGCGGATCGCGTCGCCAGTCGCTACCCGACGTGCGGTCCACGCCATCGCCGCGGCGTCCAGTACATCGTCCCTGGCTGCGCCGGGAAGGTGCCGTTCGATTCCAACCGGGACCTCGATGCCTCGCGCGGAGAGCAGCCACTGCCGTAGCGCTGCACCGCTCACCGTCTTCTTCGCGTACTCGAGCCCCTCGCCGGCCATCGCCCGGAAGCTCACCTCGGGATGGCCCTCGAGGAGCGGGATCGTCGCGCGGGCGACGTGGGCGTCCACGTCGAGGATGCGGTCTGCGATCGCGTAGGCCTGCGCCGACAATCTCTTGCCGCTCGCGGCCAGCGATGCGGCGCGCGCAGCCTCGTAGGTCGGCGCGACAAGCGCGGCACGCACAGGGACCGGAAACACGCTGGAGCCGCGAGGTTGGATGAACTTCCGAGCGAGCTGGTCGGCACGCCGAGGTCCGGAATCGGGGATGCCGATCGGGATGTCGACAACCATGGTGGTCGCGCCGAACTCCGCGATCCCGCGACGCTCGGCCTCGGTGATGTCGGGCGCGACGAACGCGTCCAACCAGCCCGCATCGTCGATGACGACGACCACCCAGCCCTTCTTGCAGGCATCGATGCCGAGGTACGACACCGGGTCTCCTAGAGGGACCGGTAGTAGTCGCGCATCGTCGCGGACATGCGGATCCGTCGTTCCTCGAGGAAGTCCTGGTACTCCGTGGCTGTCGCGGTCCAGATCGATTCGGGAATGGCTGACTCGCGAAGCGTACGATCGACCGCGTCACGGGACACGATCTCGCCGATGCGGCGCTCGCCGGTCGAGACCTGGTCTGCGATGACGCTCATGTAGTCGGCGGGCGCCTTGTCGCTGATGGCGATGTTGATCGCGGTCTCGGCGAGAACGTAGTTCGCAACCTGGTTCTTGTCGCTGCGATCGCGGATCCCCGACTTCTCCAGGTATGCCTTCGGGAAGATGTGGTGAATATCGCCCTGGCCATCGAGCATCTGGCTGACGGTGATGTTCTGCGAGAGGAAGCCACGGGCCTGGGTGAACACCTGGGAGGCGAGGAACGTGCGGAAGTAGGGGCTTCTTGTGCTGCTCGTGTCGAGCGCTTGGGGGAGTCCGACGTTCCAGAAGGCGTCCGAGAGCTCGCTGTCCTCAACGGTTGCCAGGTAGTCCCCGGCGCCAAGCTCGCGGACGCGCCTGATGTCCTGCTCGAACTGGGTGTCAACGCTGCCCGAGGCCCGCCCTGTCAGCATCGACATGACGAACCAGCGGCGCACGATGCGTTGGACCTCGCCGAACGGGAGGTCCTTGTCGCGGCGAAGGCGCAAGAAGAGCGCGTATGCGAAGTTGAGCGCGTTCCGCGAGGTGATGAGCGACGATGTGTCGAATCCAGACGACTGGATGACCATCAGGAACTGCGTGAAGTTGTACTGGTTCGTGAAGTCGTCCAGCGCGCTCTCCAGCCGTTCGAACGACTTGAGCGCGAGGTCCTCGCGGAAGCTTCGCGTCTCGAAATCGCGGCCTGAGAGATAGCTCACGAGCGCATCGATGCGGCCGCGGCCAAACTCCTGCAATCCGGCGACGCGGATGACGTCGCGGTAGTCAGGGTCGTAGAGGTCCGAGGCATCGTCCTTGAGCCATGAGATGCGACGGAACTGCTCGGTGGACGCGAATTCGGGGTCGTTGTCCCGGATCATCTCGTGGAAGTGAGGGGCGACCGCGAGGTGGCAGAAGTAGTCGATGTACTTGCGGAGGTTCGCGCCATAGTCGCCATAGGCCGCGATCTTGCTCATCGCGAAGTCCGCCGAGTTCAGCACCACGCCCTTGGAGTTGATACGGATGAAGATTTCGGTGACGGTCTCGATATCGAGGCTCGCATCGAGGTTGATGATGCCCACCTGCTTGTTCTGAATCCCGGACAGCTTGGTGAGCGCGCCGATCACCGATTGCCGGTCGGCTTCAGGGTTCGCCTCGAAATAGCGCTGGGGGACCTCGAAGGCAGCGACAGGGCTCATCAGCTCGGCGATATCGAGAATCCAGGCAGGATCGTTCTTCATGACAGGCGTGAACGTCTCGAACCGCTCGGTCTGGGGGTTGAACGCGATCTGGATCCGCTTGCGCTGGTAGTCTTTGGTGACGATCTTCTGCCCGGCGAGCGCGGCCGTGAGTGCCGTCACGCGCTGCTGGCCGTCGATGAGGATCTGCTTGTTGCCGGATTGGGAGCCGTCCTTGAGCTTGACGTCGTGCGTCTGCCAGGTGATGAGGTAGCCGACCGGATAACCGTTGTAGAGCGAGTCGATGAGGTCGCGCACCTTCGTCGAGTTCCACACGAATGGACGTTGGATCTCAGGAATCGCCACCTGGCCGGTCGTCACCCAGTTGAGAATGGTGCCGACAGCCTGCTGGTGGACGGTGTACTTCTCCACGGATGGTTCCCTTCGACGTTGCCCCGCCCGATTATTGCGCGCGCGTAGGATCGCTCACTGCAGGGCGTTCCGAGAGCGCGCTCCGCAGTGCGTCGGCGAGGGCGGCCGCACGCGCGACGGAAGCCGCCGAGATCGGCTCGGGCTCGACGAGACCGACGTCTGCGCGCGCGGCAACTGGCATCAGGCCTGCCGGGGGAGCGCTGATGGCCAGCAGCTCCTTGAGCTCGTCGTCCTCGAACGGCTTGCGAATCTCCTTGCGGATCCGCGTGAGGATGACCGCGACGGAGCGGCCATCCTTGTAGCCGAACCGCTCGGCGATCTCAGCGTTCGTCACACCGTCGAGCGACGCGAGGAAGATGGTGCGCTGGCTGGCGGTGAGCGGCTCGAGCAGCTGCCGGAACAGCTCGTGCCGTCCGGCC
The DNA here is from genome assembly GCF_000971115.1 of Demequina gelatinilytica. GTDB lineage: Bacteria > Actinomycetota > Actinomycetes > Actinomycetales > Demequinaceae > Demequina > Demequina gelatinilytica. The sequence continues at coordinate 71,382 of NZ_BBLV01000005.1, forward strand.
ATGGTCGAGGGGCCCACCTGCGACTCGATGAGCTCGCCGATCCATTCGACATCCTCCTCGACGGATACCCACTCCTTCTTCCTCGCCCGCTGAATGTCAATCGCTGCGAACCTCGCCATGCGCGCGACGTAGCGGTCGGGGTGATCGAGGCCCCCGACACCTTCCTCGAGCAGCCGAACGATCACGTCCTGCGCGACATCCTCGGCGCGTCGCCGGTCCAAGAGCACGCGGCTCGCCGCGCGCTCAGCAGTGGCGCGGAGGGCTACCAGGAGTTCGCTGTCGATCATGCGCACACCGTAGACCCGACCTCGGACATCGCCACCGAGGTCGTGCTCGGACGCGCCCCGCATCGTCCGCTCGACGGGGCGTGACCGCACGATTTCGGAATTGGTTGTTAACACCTAGGCGCTTTCTCCGTCATCAGGTCAGAGGGTGCCAAGGATCTGCCGGTTCTGGCCCTCCCGACCGAGGGGAAACACGATGACCGACATGTACGGACCGCGCTGGGTGTCCGCCGACCAGGAGCCCACCGAGCTCCACAGCCAGATCCTGCCCCGCCTGTTCCAGGGCGGCACCGCGGATTCGCGCTGGAACAGCGCGCCGTGGGGGAGCGGCGGCCCGGCGGGCGGCTGTGACACCGACACCGAGGCTTACGACGCCGTCGCCACTCTCTTCGCGTGGGCCCCGCCCGCCGAGTGGGGCGTCGAGGAGATCCGGTTCGGGTTCCCGGACTCCGCGATCCGCGGCGCCGAGGTCGAGCGCATCGTCCGCACCGCGCGCTGGGCGCATGAGCGCTGGACCGCCGGTGACCGCGTCCTCGTGCGCTGCCAGGCCGGGCTCAACCGCTCGGGCCTCGTCATGGCGATGGTGCTCATGCTGGACGGCTGGACCGCAGAGGAGGCCATCCGCCGCATCCGCGAGCGCCGCGCCGAGGTCGCGCTCGTCAACGACCGCTTCGTCGACTTCCTCATGAACGATGCGGCCGACGCGCTCGGCCTCGCCGCCACCACATCGTCCATGCCGTCCTCGAGCGACCCGGTCGCCGTCTGACCTACCCCACCCACACCGAAGGAGAGACCCATGCACATCAACGCCATCCTCGACGTCGACGTCGCCGCGCTGGAGACCGACGACACCGTCACCGTCATGCTCGAGCTTGAGGCGCCCGCTCCGCCCGACAGCGGTGAGCCCCGCCCCGCGCACACCGCCGTGGTGGTCCTCGACCGCTCCGGCTCGATGGCGGGCGACCGCCTCGACCATGCCAAGGAGGCGCTGCTCGCGCTGGTCGACCGGCTCGCGGACACCGACCGCTTCGGCCTCGTCACCTTCGACTCCGCCGCGCAGGTCGTGGTCCCCGCGGGCCTCGTCGGCGACCTGGGGCGGGCGCGCATCCGCCGTGACATCGCAACGGTCGAGCCGGGTGGCATGACCGACCTCAGCTCGGGCTACCTGCGTGGGCTCCAGGAGGCGCGCCGCGTCTGCACTGAGGCGGGTGCCACGATCATCCTGCTCTCCGACGGGCACGCCAACACGGGCATCACCGACCCGGTGAAGCTCGCATCGGTCGCCGGCAAGGCGTCGAAGCAGGCGATCTCGACGTCGACCATCGGCATCGGGCTCGGCTACGACGAGGCGATCCTCACCGAGATGGCGGGCGCCGGGCTCGGCAACCACGCCTTCGCCGAGCACGCCGAGGCGGCTGCGGTCGCGGTCGCGGGGGAGATCGACGGGCTGTTGTCGAAGACGGTGCAGGCGGCGAGCCTGCTTGTCGCGCCGTCGCCTGACGTGAGCGGCGTGACGGTGCTGAACGACGGGCTGCCGCAACAGGCGGTCGAGGGCGGGGTCCTGCTCGAGCTCGGCGACCTCTACGCGGGCGAGACTCGTCGGGTGACCGTTGCGTTCGACGTGCCGGGGATGCCGGCGCTCGGGCTCGCGGAAGTGGCGTCGCTGGAGTTGACCTACGTCGAGCTGGCGACGCTCGACCAGCACACCGTCACCGTGCCGGTGAACGTCAATGTTGTCCCCGCGGACGTCGCTCGCGGCCGAGTGCCCGACCCTCGCGTCGAGCAGGAGAAGCTCCTGCTGAGCGCACAGAGCGCGAAGCGGGAGGCGGAGCGGTACCTGAGCGACGGCGACACGGCGAGCGCGCTCCAGGTGTTGACCACGCGCTTCAACGTCCTCTCGTCCGCTCCGGGCGCTGAGGCGCTCGCGGACGAGGCCGGCTGGTTCGCCGAATCGATCGATGGGCTGGCGTCGCGCGGCGCGGAGAGCATGTCGCGGCGCTTGTCGTCGGACCGCCTGCGGAAGTCGCGGGGCTTCACCGGGCGTGCGCAGGGCGGCGAGGTGTCGGAGGCGCCGTCGTCGGGAGGTGCGCGCGGCTCCGGCGCCGCGTGAGGGCCGCCCGTGTCGCGCATCGTCGCTGGGGGACGATGCGCGACACGGCGTGCTCTCTGTCGTCGCCTAAGACTTCGTGATGCGGGTCATTGACGCCACCATGTCGTCGAGGCGAGCCCCCGCGTTGTACAGGGCGGTGAGATCGACCGTCTTCCCGTGCGTGTTGCGGACGATCCCATTCTTCAGGGTGGCGAGCACGTGGTCGCCTCGCATGAGGTGCCACTCCCTGGAGCCATTGCGGGTGTTGGAGTCCCAGTCGAGCCGACACTGCCATGGCGTGCCCTCATAGAGGCGAGACGTGAGCAGCCGCGCGATCATGCGCCACTGCAGCGCCTCGGGATCCGTGCGAGGAGTGTCCCGAAACGTGAGTGTCGCACGCCCGGCGATGGTCCGCACGACCTTGTCGATTCCGTTGTCCTCTACTGCCACCGCACGCCAGTCTCCGTCTGGAAACTTGGCGTGTTCGCCCTGCGGCGTTTCGAAGTAGTGGACGGACCCCGGGCGGCTGAGACCGATGCGGAAGCCGGGGCCTTCGATCTGCAGGACGTCGTAGAAGCCATCCTGGATCAGGAATTGCGAGACGAAGGCGCCGTCGATGCGCGAAGCGAGTCGTGCGGCGACCTGCCAGCACAGCGGTTCGTCGAGCCGGCGATTCCAATCAAGCACGGCTGCTCCCTCATGAGTCGGTTGCGTGGCGGTCCGGTGCCGTACGCGTGTCATCGGCAGAATCGGCCCGTCAGTTCATCCCCATGCCCATGGCCATGAGGATCTCGTCGTCGGTCCAACCCGCGCCGTCCTGCATGTAGGCGCGCAGCCACTGAGCCCTTGCTCGGCCGCTCAGGCTGGGTGCGACGCATTCTGCCGGGGGAGCTGGTGGCGGGTCGTCGAGTGATGCGACCCAGAGGTCGTACCCCTCGCCGTCCTGGTCGATCGCGCGCATGAGGTCGGCAAGAGGCCGGCCGACCGCGTACTCGCGGGCGCGCTGCTCGAACAGCGCTTTGATCGCGGGCGCTGCGACAGAGTCGCCGCGGTACCGGGCGTCGAGATACAGGCGTTGCAGCGCGATCAGCTCAAGCTGAGTGATCGGCGCAGGTGTCGCGCTCGTCATGAGTCCCCGTGGGATTTGGCGAAGAGCCTGGCAGGCTTGCCGACGGTTCCGTGCTCAACCTCGCCCGTGTCGATCAACTGCGGCTCCATGAGGCGGCGGAACGTGTCCTTCCGGCCCGGGCGCTCAGGGGCGACGACCCGGTGCAGCCGCTCAAGCTCCAGTAGTGTGAAGGGCCCGTTGCCCAGCAAGCCCCACGGATCAGGGTGCTCCGCGTAGTCCGCGCGCAGTCGCGCCACCGCGAGTTCCAGGATCTCGGCGTGGTCGAACGCGAGCGGTCCCGCGTCGGTGACGGGCATGAGCGTCGCATCGCGGAGCAGGGGAGCGGGAACCGCCACGAGGTGCGCGACCGAGAGCACCCAACCGCGGTCGTCGCGGTCGAGCGCATCGAACACCTGCAGCTGCACCGGTTCCAGTCCTGCGAGCCCCGCCTTGTCCGCCAGCGATCGACGTACGGCATCGGCGAGCACCTCGCCTGAGTGGAGGAACGTACCCGGCAGCCGCCGCGACCCGTCCCGCGCATCGTCCACGAGCAACACCGACAGGGCGCCGTCGGCGATCGTCAGCACCGCGGTGTCGACGGCCACGGAGGGCCGCGGATAGTCGGTCAGTGCCTTGCCTGAGGGGTCGCGATAGCCGGTCACATGAGTGAATGTCGCACCCTTGCGCTAACTTGTCAATTAGCGCAGACTTGCGCGAAGTCGAGATCTCGGAATCACCTGGGAGACGAGGGGGACCACCATGACGAAGATCACCAGCTCCATCGCCCACCGTGCCGCCGGCGCCATCCTGGGCTCCGCCGTCGGCGACGCGATCGGCGCGCCGTATGAGTTCGGCCCTGCCCGACCCCAACTCAGCCTCGCCGGCACCGCCGCCGACATGTCCGGCAACCACACCTGGGAGCCGGGCGAGTGGACCGACGACACCTCGATGGCAGTCCCGACCCTGCGCGCCGCCGCGGCCGGGCTGGATCTGGCCGGCACCGAGGCCCAGGACGACATCGTCCGTGACTGGAGCGCGTGGGCGCGCGACGCCAAGGACGTCGGCATCCAGACCTCCCAGGTCTTCCGCGGCATGCGGGGGGACGATGCGGCGGCTGCCGTCGCATCGGCACGTCGGGTCCACGACGTGGCCGGCCGCAGCGGGGGCAACGGCTCGGTCATGCGGACGGCTCCGGTCGGGCTCGCATTCATGGCCGAGGCCGACGGCGTGGCGCGCGTAGCGGATGCCGCCAGCGCCATCGCAGCTCTCACGCATTACGAGGACGACGCCCGCGACGGCGCCGCGCTATGGAGCGTGCTGATTCACCTCGCGGTCCGCGACGGCCGAGTGCACGTGGACGATGCGCTGGCCGCCCTGCCCACTGAGCGCCGCGAGCGGTGGGCCAGGCTGCTCGCCGAGGCCGACGGCGCCGACCCCGACCTGTTCCAGCACAACGGCTGGGTGGTGCACGCCGTCCAGGCTGCGTATGCCGCGATCCGTGCGGCCGGCATCGTCCTCGATGACCCCGCGACGCACACGCCCACCGCGTTCCGCCGCACCATCGAGCAGGCGATCCGGATCCACAACGACACGGACACCGTCGCCGCGATCGCCGGCGCGCTCGCGGGCGCCCTGGTCGGCGCCTCGGCCATCCCGATCGGCTGGCAGCGGCTGCTCCACGGGCACCCGGGTCTGGGTGCGCGCGAGCTCACGCGGCTCGCGGTGCTCGCGGTTCGTGGTGGCGTGCCGGATTCGAGCGGCTGGCTGACCGGGGAAGGCGTCGACTACTCGGGCTGGCCGGGGCGCGATGCGCTCGCGGTCCACCCGCACGACGACGGCGTGCTGATCGGTGGCGTCGGCCACCTCGCGGACCTTCCCGCGAACATCGATGCAGTCGTATCGCTGTGTCGGATCGGCGTTCGCGAAGTGCCGGCGCGCATCGGCCCGTCGGACGCCGCGGAGGTGTGGTTGGTCGACGACGCGAACTCCGGGGCGAATATGCACCTGGAGTTCGTGCTTGAGGAGGCGGCCGATGCGGTGGCCGCGCTACGGGCCAACGGCAAGCGGGTGTACCTGCACTGCGTCGCGGCGCAGTCGCGGACACCCACGGTGGCGGCGCTGTACGCGACGCGACACCTCGGTGTCGAGCCGGAGCGGGCGCTCGCGGAAGTCATGGCGGCGCTCCCGGCCGCCAACCCGAACGAGGCTTTCCGCGCGTACCTCGTGGGGGTCGCGCGATGAGCGGCACCAAGGTGTTCCGCGCGGCCGACCGGTTCGTCGACGCGCAGCTCTGGTGGGTCGCGTCGGAGCTGTGCCGACGGCACCCGCGGCTGGGGCTGATCGAGTCGGTGTACGACGAGGTCGGCATCGTCGTGGAGGCCGTGGGCACGATGGACGGGCGTGAGGTGCGTGTCGGCTTCTCGCGTGCGGCGGGCGTCGCGATCAAGGACCGCGAGTTCGGCGTCGCGCCGCCGGCGCTGCTCGAGCAGGTCAACCCGCACGCGATCCTGCGGAGAATCGAGGACGCGCACGGGATGGGCAAGCCCGCCGAGACTCCGGCGACCACCGCTGTGACCGTCGGGTATCGCGCGATCGCTTGGGTGCTCGGTGCGATGGTGAACTCGCGGTACTCATGGACCCTGCGGGGCGAGCGAGCGGAGGACCCGCACGTGCTCCAGGACCTGTCCTGGATGGGGGAGGCGGCGGGCTGGGCGTCGCTCGAGGGCCTCCGCGACTTCTGGCGGGCGGAGGCAGAGATCGACGAGCTCTATGTCGGGCCGGTGAGCCAGGCGTGGCTGCTCATGCGCGATCTGGAACCCGTGGCGGTGTTCGATCGGTACGGATACGTACGGACCGTGCACGGGGCGACGATTCTGCTTGAGACATACCGAGGGTTGGGATCGAACCTCGCTCCCGCGGTGGTGCGCGCTCTCGGAAGATGGATGCAGTCATAGCCTGCGAAGCGACCTGACGAACCTGTGGGAGGCTGTCGGTCGACCGCGCACGACGATCACTGGAGGAGAGGATCCATGGCGAGAATCAGGTCGATCAAGCAGAACCAAGTGGCTCAGACCGTCCATCCGACGGACGTGGACGCGACCTGGGCGATCGTCTCGACGCCAAGCGGACAGTTTCTTCAGCTCTCGACGTACGGCTCAGACACCCGCAGCTCGGAGCCGAAGGTCAGCCAGACGGTGCAGATCGATCGACAGGTTGCTGGCGAGCTGAGGCGAGCACTTGACGCCGTGTTCGGCTCGCCCGACCAACCCTGAGGCCGCGCCTCTGGTACGTCACGCCCCCAAGGTTGTTCGGGGCCGTGGTCAGTGCAGCGCAGAGGCCCACTCGGTCGCGAGCAGTTCGTCAAGCAGGTCGTCCTCGGACTCGCGGCACGAATACCACGAGACGATCGCGGCCGCAGCGGCCTGTCGTTCGCGGAATCCGTCTGGGTCCCGCGGGACGCCCCGCTGTTCGAGCAGCTGCGCGACCTCGTTAGCCGGAATTTGGCGTAGGGACCGGAGCCCCCGCTGGCGAACTCGGACCGGAGGACTCCCGGGGGCGTGTAGCGACCATTGGCCAAAGTCCAGGTCCCGCGACTCACTCGCGACCTGAAGCGACCCGCGCTGCAGCAACGACTCGACTGCGCACTGGATCTCGTTGCGTGGAAGGCTTCGTGCGTCGAGGCCGGCCTCTGCGCGCAAGTCGGAGATGAGGTGTCGCCCGAGCATGGGGCCGTGAGAGCGGACCGAGGCGATCACCTTCGACGCCAGCGCTGCGCTCGCCTTCGCTGCGGCCCCTGGAGCAAGCTTTGGCGCCAGACGGAATTCCGGCGTGTTGGTCGTCGTCGGGGCCTTCGGTCGCTCGACGGCTCCGTTCTCGCCCGTGGTGCCTCGCACAGGCGGCTCGGCGGGACTCTCGTTGGGTGCCGAGATAATCCCTAGCGGGATCGCTCCGCTCCCTTGGCCACGTACGGTGATCGCTCCTTCGGTGACGAGCGCTGCGATTGCCGCTTCGACAGCCGAGGGGTCGGCGTCGAGACCATCGTCCCTGAACCGGTTGATCACAAGCTCGCTCAGTGCGACTCCGTCGATTGGCCCCTCTTGTTCGATCAATGACGCGACGGTACGCACGAGCAGCGCGAAAGTCGTGGGCTTGGTCGCCTGCGAGGACGCGCGCGTCTCCTCGATGCTGTCGGTTGGCTCTCGAAGCTCCGGTCCCTGGAGGGCGAGCCGGACAGACTGGTGACCCGCACGACCGGTTTGTGGGCCGACGAACTCGACCACACCCGCACGGATCATTTCGTCGACGATCCTCGACGACGTCGCGGCAGTGGTGGTGAAGCCCGCACGCCGAGCAGTCTCGGTCATCCGCGCCTTCAGCGTGTCGAGGGCGATCGACCGTGGTGGAATGCCCAGGATGCGTGTCGCTGCGTCGCGCATGAAGGTGTCGGTCGCCAGGGGTGGTGAGTCGATTGCGCGATCTGGGGCACGTGCAGCGCGACGCTTCGCCGGGCTCGACCGGGGCTCCGGCTCGTGCGGTCCTACGTCCGACTTTGTCGCGCGCTGCAGCAGCCAGCCGTCGAGTTCTCCGCTTGATCCATCGTGCAGCATGATGCGGCCCTGTCCCACGAGCCGTCGGATCGCGTCGCGAATCTCGGTTTCGCTCCACGGAGTCCGAGCGGACGCGCCGAGCTTGCGTGCCTCACCAACGACGAAGCGACCGTATGCCGCGAAAGCACGATCAACCACGGCCAGCACCGTGGCGTCCGGAGATTTGACGCCGGATGCAGCTGCAGCGGTGGTCGCGCCTCGCACCTGGCGCGAGACCGTCCTTTCCCGTGGCACGGGGGCCGATCGGGGCTCGCGGTCGCCGGTCGCACCCAGCTCCACGTGGAAGTCGGGTGCCAGGGCGATGCGCCAGGCGGCGAACGGAGCATCCTCGGCTTCTCGCGCGACCACGACATCTCCCCGGGCCACGCCCGCGACCACAGCGTCTCTCACCTGCTCGACGCCGACGTCGAAGGGGGTCCGCGCGAGAGCCCCGCGGACGCGTGGCACGAGGAAGCGCCCGAGGGTGTCGCCGGGTTCAGCGAGAATCGGCGCCATCACGGTCCAGATGGCTCGTTGCTCGGGAGAGATCTCCGGTGAGACCGCCTGAGAGCGGGGCGATGCAGGCGTGACTTCGGCAACGTGGTCCGCCGCGCTCAGTGGCACGTCAGCAACACTGCGGTTCGCAACGCCGGTGTCGGCGTCACCTGAGGCGGCCGGGGCGACAGGGGCACCAAACCATGCGCGGCGAACGGAGCTCCGCATCGCGGGAGAGAGCCCCTGAACGGTGACGCGCGCCGCCTCGGCGACCGACGGATCGGGGTCGCGCTGGAGCGCGTCGAGCAGCGGTACTGCCCAGGGATCATCGACGCCTTCGAGCTCCGAGGCAGCGAGCACTCGGTCGACCGCGGTTCGTGAGCGTGCGCGCAGCTCGATCCGCTGCCGGAAGTCTGCGTCCAAGGGCGCGTTCGTATCGTCAGCCGGCATTGCCACTCCAACGGGCTGCAGGTGCGACCACCGCGACGACTCTCGGGCCAGGCAGACGAAGCACAGCCGGCGCGACGATTATCGCGTCGCGCGTGGACGTGGGCTGGTGACGCGGATTCGGATTCACGACGGCTTCCAGTGGGTCGGGCAGGACGCGCCGGAGTCGTGCCCCGTGCCCCGGTACTCGACGCGCGGCTGCTGCCCCCAGCGTGTCCATCGTAGGGAGCGCTCGCCGTCAGTCCAACTCATTTGCCTTAGCTCACGAGAGCTGTGTGACATGCCCCACCCGCCGCCGTGCACGTGCGCGAAACGAAGAGCGCGCGCGGTAGGTTCATCGCGAGAAGTGCGGTCTCGAGGGTGCCGCGCAATCCATGACGGGGAACCTGGGGGTCTCATGGTCGAGTATTCAAGCGCAAGGGACAAGGCGCACGCGGTCGCGCGCATGTACTACCTCGGAGGTTCCCAGTCGGAGCCGCTGGGCCCCGGGAGCAAGGAGAAGCGCTCGGCTATCGAAGCCCTTGGCACGGCAGTGGGGCTCGAGCTTCGACATGTGCCCGGCAAAGTCGAGTGCTGTCGCGCCATCGCCGAAGAGATGCGGGTCGAGTGGGACGACCGATGCTGGTCGAGCGGCGACACGGTGACGCTCCGAGGGCTGAACCTTCTGGTCGATGCTGTGGTGGCGCGCAAGGCTCCCCACGATCCGCTCGCGCGCAACTACTTCCTGGAGAGCGTGATGGAGGCGCGTGCCGTCGCCGTCGACAATTCGGTCTCCCGGCGGTCCGACGATGCCAACTCAGATGACGAGGACTTCGAGTTCGAGTTCCTCGACGAGGACGATGAGTCCGGCGACGGCCCGCCCGCTGCGGTCGACGACCCGGACGAGGCGCTTACAGTCGAGCAGTGTGAGATCGCCGAGCGCGTCGCAGCGCTGTCCGCGCCGGCCTCGGCCGCCCCTCGTGGAGTGACCGCGGCCCGAACGCCTCTTGCGATCGGCGCCCGAGACTTCGCGACCGGCGAGTGGCGGACGGCGGTGGCAACTGTCCAGGGGTGGCTTCACCTCGCGACAGACCTCGACGCAACCTCAGACGACGCGCTTTGCGCCACCCTTCTCGAGGGAATGGGGGATTCTCGGCCATCCGCCGCGGTGGCTGGGACGGATCTCCTTGAGGAGGCCTGGACTCGACTCAACGAGCGTCTCGAACGCGCGATCGCTCTGCGCGAGGCGTTCGAGATCGACGTTCAGTCTGCGGACGACACGTCAGCGGCGGTGTCCGCTGCCTCTGCAACCTGGGAGCAGGGTTGGATCGACACAGAAGACGAAGCCGAGAACGAAGGTTCGGGGACGATCCAGGCCCTGGCGGAAACATGGCCGATCGCTGACTTCGTCCAGCACGCGCGTGATGGCGAACTTGACCTCAGTCCGTCGTATCAGCGCGCGGACGTGTGGCCCAACAGCGATGCCCAGATCCTCATCGAATCGGTGCTTCGAGGAATCCCGCTCCCGTCGGTGATCTTGTTGCAGCGGGCTGGAGCCAGCAAGCTCGAGTTCGAGGTGGTCGATGGAAAGCAGCGGTTGACGTCGATCCTGCGGTTCACGGGGAATCACCCCACGGCCCTAGCGACGGTCGATCAGAAGGCCAAGGAATGGGAGATTCCTGACCTGTTGCACGTCTTCCAGCAGGAATACCCGCGCTTCAAGAAGATCTGGAAGGAACGCACCGGGAAGGTCCTCACCTCGACCATGGAGCGCGAGTACTACTTCCCGTTCCCGCTACGGTCAGGTGCCGTCAAGGCTCTTGGCGGAGAACTCGAGGCCTTCAAGGGCCGCTATTACTCCGAAGTGCGCAACTTCCCCATCACGGTGGTCGGCGAACCCCGCGTGGTCCGCTACATCTTCGAGCAGACTTCCCAGTACCGGATCCCGGTCATCGTCTACAAGCATGCGAGCCCCGCGCAGATCCATGAGGTCTTCAGCCTCTACAACAAGCAGGGCAAGCACCTGAACGCGGAGGAGATCCGCAACGCGCTCTACCACCACCTGCCGCTGATGAAGGGCCTGCTCGTGGCGGCGGGGGACAGCCAGGACCTCGACGAGGTCGCGCCGTTCTTGGAGCCGCTTCGGAACCGAGTGGCTGTGATCGGAAGCACACTCGGCCGGTACGGCTTCGCGCGAGCTGGCTTCCGCCGAACCAAGCTGCTCGCTTGGGCCGCAGCCGCCCTGCTCGTGGACGACGGCCGCCCGGACTCGTGCTCGACCGCGAGCCACATCAACCTGCTGTTCAAGCGCGTCGATGGATCGCGGCACGACCCGCTTCATGGTCCGGACAGGGTCCGGGCGCTCGTCGGCCTCCTCGCGCTTAGCGTGGAAGCCCACCGCGCCCTCCCCCCGACACTGTGGCACCCTGCGTTCCGCAATTCGCAGGGCTACGCGAAGTGGCAGGAGCTCCAGCTGGTGGCTGTCTTGATCGGCTTCGCCGCAGCAGGAGCAGTGCACGGCGAACACCTGCCAGAGGTCGTCGCGGCGAACGGTGCGAGGATTCGGGATCTGTCGACTTCGGAAGCGTGGAAGCGGCCGCCCAAGACGCAGTCGAAGGTGCAGTGGCACTACACATCGCGAGTCGTGGCAGACGTGTTGGATGCGCTGGGTGTCGAGCCGGCAGCCGCGGCGCGGGCGCTGACGGCACAGTTCGGAGTATCGGGCCTCGGCGCGCTCCTGGAGATCGCGGCTCGACGCTAGCGCGGTCGCGTCGAGGACACCGCAGTCTCAGGCGTCCTCGACGCTCCGAGGACGGACTCGACAAGGCGCGACGGAAGGTCGGCCGCATTCTGCTCGACGTGGGTACGGAACACGTGCCATGCCGCGCCCACGGCGACGCCGTTTCCGACCTGCTTGTACGAGGCCGGGTCCTTCTGGTCGCCGAAGGTGAACTCGAGCGGAAGCCCCTGGAGACGGGCCGCCTCGTGCGGTGTCAGCCGGCGTGCGCGCGGACCATAGATCGAGGTCTGCGTGATCGCGACGAGGGCCGGGAGGTACGTCGGCGCCTTGGCCCGGATGCCAGAGGGCCGGAAGTGCATCACGGTCTCCCACAGCGACTCGAGTTCGCGCGCCTGCCACTCGAGCTTCCGTCGAGACGCGGGGAAGCTCTCGAACTGCGGATGAGCGGCGAACCAAGCGTTGATGACCTTCCGGTGCTCATCGTAGAAGCGCGCGTTCTTGGTGAGGATCGTCCGGCGCCACGCCGGCATGGCGCCGAGCTCGAACGGGTCGAGGCTCGACTCCGTGACCCAGTGATCGGTCCACAGGGGGAATCCTGGCAGCTTGCTGCCGGTCGCGCGGCGGTGCCGCGCGACGAGGTCGTCCCAGACGTCGATCCACTCGCGTTCGGCGTCTGTGAGCTGGTACCTCGCGAGATCGGTGATCGTCGAGTCGTCATCGAGAATCCACTCGGTGCGCCAGTCATCGGCGTCCCAGCCATTCACTGGCGCTCGCGGGACAACAGGCTCGGGCTTGAGCCCGGCGGCGAGTTCGGCGGCTACTCGCGCGGGTCCGATGTAGGTCCCGACGATGAACACGCGGTCTCGCACCTGCGGGGTGCCGCCGAGTTCTGGCGGAAGCAGATGCGGTGAGAACAGCGTCGGTCGATCAGAGACGCGATACCCGAGCTCCCTGAGCGTCGCGATGATGACTTCCCACTCGTGGCGGTGCCGAGGACCAGCAATATTGCGCACGTTCTCAAGCAGGACAACCGCTGGCTTGCGATCCTCGAGGACGCGAGCGATGTTCCAGAAGAGCGCCCCCCGGGCCTCGTCCATTCCGCGTTGCATGCCTGATTTCGAGAATGGCTGGCAAGGGAATCCTGCCGCGAGCACGTCGTGCGCGGGAACGTCCACGTCGCCGGCAGCCGGTGTCGCCGTGGTGATGTCAGTGTTCACCTGGGGGCGTGACGACTCCGGCAACGGATCGATCCAGTTGCGCGCGTAGGTGTCCCGCGCCTTCGCATCGATCTCGGAGACATAGACGCAGTGCCCGCCGCCGTGCTCGAGCATCGCGTGAAAACCGCCGATGCCGGCGAACAGATCCGCGTAGGTGAAGGCTGGCTGGGGCGCGGAAGACATGCGGGCAAGCTTAGCTGATCTGGGCCGGGTGTCGTCGCGCGGTGGGGAACCGCGGCGGGCTCGACGTCGCGTGCGCCGGTCCGAGCGCCGATGTCAGTGGGTCGTGCCAACATTCTCACGCCTTGTTGATCTGGTCGGCGGGGTGCGGAATATTACTCCGCAGCAGATGGACTACTTCGCTGGGGGCGAGTGTGGCGAGCACTGAAGCTTGGGATACCTATACGCGCTGGAACGATGCTGTCGCGGCAACGGTCTATCCGGAAGCGGAGGAGGCTGGCTCGGCATACCTGGATCTCGACGACGACATCCTCGCGGGGATCGCTGCGGCTGCCGACTGGGATGGAGACCCTACGGCTGGTCTCTGCGAGGCCGTCGCGGGCGTAGTGGTACGGGACGGCAAGCTCCGGCTCGACCAGCTCACGGCGCGACGCCGCCAGTGGATGCGCGATGCGCGGACACGACGTGAGCCGCCGCCCGTGCTCGCGTTCTTGGCCGTCACCGTGCTCGCCGCCGAGCACATGGGCGCGGACGACAGCCCCTTCGCCAAGAACGCCTACTACCCGTGGCTGTCCAGGACGCTCGGCCTTGGCAATGACAAGGCGGTTCTGGCGGATGTGCAGAAGCACTACTCGGCGCGGGCTGAGGACTACTGGGGCGCTCTGAACTGGTGGCTCGAGGAATGCGACGGACGCAGGGGCTTGCCTACGGCCTACGCCTTGAGTCATCGGTATGTGGGTATTCCGTTGTCCCAGGCTCTTGTCCGCGACGGCGACCGGCGGAGGTTCACGCACTTCTTCCTCAAGTATGGGCTGGCTCCCGGAATGGAGATCAACGGTCAGGATCTCGAGAGCTATCTCGGTGAATGGCTCACGCTCGACTCGTGCCCTGCATCGGTCAACCTCAAGAAGCTGTGGAAGCGCGAGGCGACTCGCGCTCGCATCGCCGATGTCGTCGCGCTCGAGCTTGCGGCATGGGACGGAACGCTCGACAAGGATGTCGAGGACGTCGCCGGCTCGATGGATTCTGTCAGGCTCCTCGCAGACCTGAGCCGAGGCTTCTTCGGTACCAATCTCAGTCTGATGCTCTCCACGCACGGTGGAGATAAGGACGACAGAGACTTCTCGCTCGAGCTCAAGGACGAACAGAGCGAGTGGCGCGAGGTCGCGTTCGCTCAGGCGTCGGGCAACCTCAGGGTCCTTCCCCTGAACGGGACCATCGACGCGGCCAGCGCACTGGGCGGCATCGTCGAGATGCGTGATCCTGCAAACCCCGGCGCGAAACCCCTGAAGCGGCATCCGCGGGCAACGATCCCCCTGGTCTTCGACGAGGTTCAGCAGGCCTTCGTCGAGCGGGAGCGCCTGCAGCTCAACGCCGATGCGCTACTGCTGGTCCGCGCGGACGGGCAGAGGGGCAAATTGGCCAAGGTGGTCGAGGATGTCCTTGCCTCCCACGCTCGCCCGGGCTGGATCAGGCTGGGCGGCGATGCCGGCGTCCCCGCGGGCTGGGTGGCGTTCGCCGGCGTCCAACTGTTCACGCCGCCGCTCGAGAGCAAGGTGCCCGAGCTCGTTCCGCTCGCGAAGGACCTCCTCACGTTGGCGGGTGGGATCCGCATCCCATCCCGTATCCGGAAGTGGTCCGTCGTCGCGCCACCGGAGATCCGCGTGTCGCTGCAGACCATGCCTGCCTTCGAGGTGCACGTCGTGTCGTTGAAGGACGATGCGGTGGTCCGGTCGTGGGGCTCCGACGAGGGCGCGCTCGTGGTGGCGCTCGCGGATGAGCGACTCGATGCCGGGGACTATCGGGTCGAGTTGCGCCTCGCGGGTGCGAAGGACCCTCTCCAGCAGGGCACCCTGCGCCTCCGAAGCGGCGACGCGCACGAGTCCGAACTCTCGCAACGCGACGCAGCCGACACGTCGTACATCGTCGGTTGCGGGTGCAGCGCGCTCGGCGCCATCGGTGTGCGTGTCGAAGCCGCGGCAAATGACCATGTCAAGGTGGCGGGCATCTATGCGGACGCGCAACTCGGCGTCGATGTGGCGGGTACCGCTCCCAAAGCAGCGGCGTGGATGCACCCCAAACCGCCAGCGGCGAGCGTCAGCCGGCCGCTGCTCATCGCGAATCCTGCCCCTGAATCGTGCGTCAACACAGGAGCGCATCACCTGGTCTACCCGAAATTCGACGACGGTCCGAAGCAGAAGTACATCAGCGGGGAGTGCAAGTACTGCGGCATGGTGAAGCGTTCGCCGGGCTGGGCCAAGATCGCGGCGAAGAAGCCGGTGGGCGTTCACGCCGCCCAGACCATCGACGTCGCAGAGCTTCCGCCAGTCGAAGCCGGCGATGGACGGCTGTGGGCTGGCGCGCTTGACGCGCTTCGTCACCTCGGCTCGGGCACCGATCGCCAACTCGCCAATCTCGCGACCCAGATCGAACCCGGCGCGATCTTCGGAGGCTCGCTCGCCGCGACTCTGGAGACACTCGGGCACATCGACGTCGAACGTGACGCTGCGGGCATGGTCCAGGGTTGGGCGATGCCTGAATGCCAGGTCGCGGTCCGGGCGGACGGCGCTGCGGAACTGCTTGGCTACTGGTCGCAGGACGCTCGCTCGTGGCTGCTGCGTGAGGCCGAGGACGCTGGCGCGAGGATCGATGAGACCCAAGGCGCCGGGCAGCCGCCGCGCACGGTGCTGACCGGAGTGCCTGACTCGGTGCTCGACGTGGCCTTCGAGCAGGGCATCACCGTGGTGGACGAACCATCGTGGCAGCTGCTGTGCGCGCTTCCGCCGCTCAGCGCAGTTGCGACGGCGCTGCGCCGCGGTCCACTTCCCGGCTTCAAGTCTGCCGAGTGGTTCGATACCGAAAGCGCGACCTGGGCGGCAACCACGGATGTCGATCGGTCGGGTGCGTTCCGCCTGACCAAGGGATTCGAGCGCATCTACGTGCTACGCACCGAGGCGGATGTCGAGCGCCGTGAGGCCGCTCGCGCCAGCGTGCATCTCGCGAAGCATGTGGCGTCCGCATGGGCAGGAAAGCCCCTGGCGGTATACATGGAGGCGAAGCAGACGCTCGTCGTACCTCGCGGGTGCGAGATTCCTGGCCTCTACGGGCGCGCCGCAGCGCTCGCGTCGGGAGTGATGCCGCGCCCCGCACAGATCAAGGCGGGCGCAAGCAAGCGGAAGGTGCTCGCCTACACGGGGATCGATCGTGTCACCGCGGACCGCCTCCACGCGCTTCTCAACTCCTGAACGTCCACCGCAAATCGAAAGGCCGCAGATGTCTGCTGATGTGACCCCGGGAAAGCTCGCCGAAGGGCTCCGCGACGCCTTCCTCCGGTACTACGACACCGCCTACTGGCTGAACGACCCGGGCCTCATGGCCGAGCGCCGGGCACTTCTGGAGGCCAAGGATGCGATCGTTGGAGATGTGCTCCTCGAGCCTGTCTTGCCCTATCCGAGCATCGTGCCTCTGGGCCAAGCCGCAGACGACGCGGGGATCGCACGGGGCGTGCTCGACGCCGTCGCGCGCGCTGCGTTCGGCGTCGCCGACGCGTCCGAGGTGAAGTTGAGGGCGCATCAGGCGAACGCGCTCAGACTTCATTTCAGCGACGCCCCGCAGCACAATGTGGTGGTGACCTCGGGCACCGGCTCGGGCAAGACCGAGTCGTTTCTGTTCCCGATCCTGGCCCGACTCCTCGAAGAGTCCAGAGACTGGGCCGCCCAGCCCGCCGCCAACCACTGGTGGAGCGCGGCGCAGCCCGAGTGGGTGCCGATGCGTCACGGCGAACGACGGCCAGGCGCGGTCCGATCGCTGATCCTCTACCCGACGAACGCGCTGGTCGAGGACCAGATGACGAGGCTGCGCCGCGCGATCCGGGCCCTCAACGAGGAACAACCCGAGCGGCCGCTGTGGTTCGGACGATACACGGGGAGCACCCTAGGCAATCAGCGAAAGCCCACGAAGAAGTCGAAGAAGGCGGCCGAGGTTGCGAAGGAGCTACGCGATCTCGCGCACGACTATGCGACGGTGCTGAACGCGGCGCAGACTCAGGGTGACGCGCCCGCTGGCGGAGCGAAACTGGAGCCTGCGGAGTTCTCCGATCCGGCAACGGGCGAGATGATGACGCGCTGGGACATGATCGACAGCCCGCCGGACGTGCTCGTCACCAACTACTCGATGCTCAACACCATGATGATGCGTGCATTCGAGGAACCGATCTTCGCGGCGACACAGGAGTGGATCAAGGCGGACCCCTCGCACGTCTTCACGCTCGTTGTCGACGAGCTGCACCTCTATCGCGGTACCCAGGGAAGCGAGGTCGCGCTGATCATTCGCCAACTGCTGAGCCGCCTTGGCCTTGAAGCGGATTCGCCGCAGTTGCGCATCATCGCGACCTCCGCGTCGTTGGACGAGGGCGAGTCGAGTCTTTCGTACCTGGAGGAGTTCTTCGGCACCGCACGAGGAACCTTTGCCATCGATCCGGGACAGCCTCTCGAGGTGCCGCAGGAGCCGGGAACGTGGACTGCCGAGCGCGCCGCACAGGCCTCGGCAGCCAGTCTCTCTCATGCGATCGCGGCTGCGTGCCGTGAGCCGGGCTCGGGACGCATTCGGGCCACCCGCACGGCGGAGATCGCCGAGCGGCTGCTCGGGATGGGCGATCGGAGCGTTCCCGTTTTCGAGGCGCTCCTCGATCGCTTGGCTGCCGGTGCTCCGGCTGAGGGCGGCGATCAATTGATCCCGATGCGTGCGCACCTGTTCGTGCGTGCACCCCGAGGCATGTGGGCTTGTTCGAATGCAGCCTGCAGCGGTCTGAAGAACAGCGGGCCCGATCGCCAGGTTGGGACCCTCTACCCGGCGCCCCGCGCGGTCTGCGACCACTGCGGGTGTCGGGTGCTGGAACTCCTCTACTGTTTCCACTGCGGCGATACCAGCCTCGGCGGCAACGTGGTGGAGCGTCGCGGCGACGCGACGATGGTCTCGTCTTTGCCGACGACCGAGCGCCAGGCCGAGCGTCCCGTGTTCCGCAAGACGGTTCAGGAGTATGTGTGGTTCCGACCCGGGGGCACGACCGCCGTGGAGGACTGGACCGCGGGCAAGACCAAGTTCGGCTTCCGGCCCTTGTCGTGGGACGCAACCCTGGGCCTGGCCAGCCCGAGCGTCGCCCCGACGAGCGCGCTGCGAGTGGTCCCGCTCGGAGCGGGCTCATCAGGCAGGTCCCCTGCCTTGCCGACGAAGTGCCCATCGTGTGGCGTCAGCGAGCGACAGGACAGCGCCGAGGCATTTCAGACTGGCGTGGTGCGCTCACCCATCCGAGCTCACACCGCCGGTAGCGCGGCAGCAACGCAGCTCTACCTCTCCGAGCTCGTACGCGTACTCGCGTCCGGGAAAGAGGGGCGCGAAGCCGTGGTGGACCCCAAGACGATCATCTTCACGGACAGCCGCGACGATGCCGCGCGCACAGCCGCAGGGGTTGCGCTCAACCATCACCGCGACCTCGTGCGGCAGGTTGTCCGCCGCGAGGTTCACCGGGCTCCCGATCCGTTCGCGGTGCTCGATGCCATCACGGACCCGGACGACGCGGAGTCACACGGTGTTCTCGCCGGGTGGCAGGCCAACATGATGCGGAAGGCGAAGGTCCCACTCACACCGGAAATGCAGGCCGCGCTTGACGACGCCCTGGACCGGCTCGGTGGTGTCCGGTCCATCTCGTTGCTTCAGCTTTTCGCCCGAGTCCAGGACGCCATGCTCGAGATCGGGGTTAACCCGGGTGGACCGAGCCCATGGAACGCGACGCTTGAGGACACTTACTCGGTAAGCAAGACGCCGTGGTATCGGGCATTCAGGCCGCCGTTCACGGGCGCGTGGCCAACGATGCCCGTCGAGCACGGCCGCGAGAAGATACTGAGGGAAATGAGGCGATCGGTAGCCGAGTCGATGTTCGACCGCGCGCGACGCGATATGGAGTCGGTTGGGATCGCGCGGCTCACCATCCTCGACGTAGAGCCTGTGGCCGGACCATTCGACAAGTCCGACCTGTTCGAGGTAATGGACTCGGTTATCCGAATTCTCGGAACCCGACGGCGCTACGACGACAGTTACGCGCCTGGCGTGCAGGGTGAGCCGGTGATCGTCGCTCCCGTGCGAGCGTATATCGAAGCCGTCGCCCAAGCGCACGGCGTGGACGCAGATGCGGCCGTCGCCCAGGTGGACGAGTTGTTCGCTACGGCGCATGTCAAACGAGCCGTCAAAGAGTGGATTCTCACCACCGGTTCCGTGGACACCAACCTCGCTGCCGTGCCAGCCAGCCGCGATGTCTGGCGCTGCAAGGTCTGCCGCTACGTCCACCTACACCCCAGCGCCGGAGTGTGCGCGAACACCCAGTGCCACGCCGCGGCGCTCACGCTCGAACCGGCGCGTGATGATGACGCCGACTACTACGCGTGGCTCGCCGGCATGCCCCCACGTCGTCTTGCGATAGCTGAGCTCACCGGCCAAACGCGACCGCTAGCGCTTCAGCGCGACCGCCAGCGCCGGTTCAAGGGCGCCCTCGCTCCCTCGGAGTACCTTCTGACCGACGAGCTGGACGCGCTATCGGTCACCACCACAATGGAGGTTGGCGTCGATATCGGCTCGCTACGCTCGACCATGATGGCGAACGTGCCGCCGCAGCGGTTCAACTACCAGCAGCGCGTTGGACGGGCCGGCCGCTCAGGCCAGGCGCTCAGTTTCGCGCTCACACTTTGTCGAGACCGCACGCATGACGACTACTACTTCCAGCGTCCCGAGCGGATCACTGGCGACATCCCGCCGCAGCCGTTCCTCGACCTTGGGCGCCGGACCATCGTTCAGCGCGGAGTCAACTCCGAGTGCCTGAGGCTCGCCTTCGGGTCTCTCTCCGACCCGCCTGAGTGGGGCCCTGAGAGCAGCCACGGCACCTTCGGGGCCGTCGAGGACTGGACCGGCCATCGCGATGCCATCGCCGAATTCCTCGTGGAGTCGGAAGACGTGGTGCTCATCGCGGAACGCGCCGTGCGATACACGCGCCTCGGTGCCGACGAGGTCGAGCGCATCGTGGAGTTCGTGCGCGCGAGCCTGATTGGCGCCATCGACGACGTGATCGAACGCGAGGGAGCGGGTGCCGAGGGTGAGCTCAGTGCTCTGCTCGCTCGCCGTGGGCTGCTTCCGATGTTCGGGTTCCCGACGCGAGTGCGTGCCCTTTACGACGGAATGCCCTGGAACACCGACGCTCTGCAGCGCATGGTCGTTTCGGACAGGCCGCTCGGTCAGGCGATCTCGACGTTCGCGCCTGGCGCCGAGGTGGTCAAGGACGGAAAGGTGCACACGGCGGTCGGCTTCGTAGACTTCACTGTGAAGGGATCCGTGGTGAAGCCCGTCGCGAATCCGCTTGGTCCGGCTACATCGATCGGCAAGTGCGACACGTGCGGCAGGACTGAGCTGCAGGCAAAACCTCGCGCGGTCGTATGCGCACAGTGCGGCGGCAAGCTCCGAGCGCTCGATCTGCACGAGCCGCGGGGGTTCCGCACCTCATACAAGCCGCGCTCGTATGACGACCGCAACGACGATCAGTCCTATGCCTCGTCCCCCGAGATCTCCGTGCAAGCGACACCCGATCGCCGCGATGAGCTCGGCCCGATCGACCTCGAGGTCTACGAGCAGGCGCCTCTGGTGAGCGTCAACGAGAACTCCGGATTCGGCTACGTGTTCGAGACCGCGGACGACGGCTCGGTAACCGTCTCTCCGGGGAATCCTCACGCGGACGTGAAATCGGTAATCGGCGAGATCAGGGTCACCGATGCGTTGCTCGTGACCCCGCGACGCGTGGCGCTCAAGACCGGATCTGTCGGTCTGCTGGAGCAGTGGTCGGCTCCCGCCGCCTACACCTCGGTCGCCGAGGCGTTGAAGCTCGCGTCTCAGGCGCACCTGGACCTCGATCCGGGAGAGTTGGCGGTGGGTCTCAACCCCGTACGGGTGCCCGTCTTGGCCGAGGATGAGCCTGACATGAAGGCCCAGGTCGCGGCCGCGATATATCTCGCTGACACCGCAGAGAACGGTGCCGGCTATGCCATCGAGATCGGTGATCCCTCCAACTTCAAGCGGGTACTGGCACATGCGTTGGGTGACTTGCAGGACCGGTGGGCAGACCCGGCGCACGCGGCGAAGTGCGACGTGTCATGCCCCGACTGCATGCGCTCGTACGACAACTCGCGAAAGCACCCGCTCCTCGATTGGCGCCTCGCTCTTGACATGCTGGAACTGTTCAGTGGACGCGAACTCACGCTCGGCCGCTCCCTGCTCGCTGGCAACGAGGTGTACGAAGTTGCCGCTCGCGCATTGCCGGGAGCCGAGGCCCGCTCGTACGGCGAGGTGCCTGCCATCGTGTCCGGGAGGAAGTGCGTGCTCCTGGCGCATCCGCTCTGGCGTGTTGAGGAAGCGTGGCTCGACGATGCCCAGGCGGTCGCGCAGGTCCAGGCACAGGCAATGGACGGTCTCGACGTTCAGTGGTTCGACGCCCGTCGTTTCCGGCTGAATCCAGTGTCGGTCATGCCTCTGCTTCAGTCGTGATCGGCCTCAAGCCGCGGCCGAAGGCGCCCGAGTTCATCAGCCCGTCGGTAGTAGTTGCTTTCGAAGCGTGCCCGGCGAAGGCCGGGTTCCGGCTCGATCCTGAACTGGCGACTCTTCGGCGAACTGGGCCGGCAGCCGCGGTGGGGTGCATCGCGCACGAGGTTCTTGCGGCCGCGGGCACTGGCGAACCCTTCGGCGATGTGTGGTCAGCGGCGGCAGAACGTTGGTACTTGCGTCTTGCCGAAGAGTGGGCGCCGGCGACGCCGCCGCGACCGGAACAGTGGCAGAACTGGGCCCTCACTCGCGAGCGCGTCCGGATCCAGTACGAGGCCGTCTCCGCAGTCGTTTCTGCCACCGTACTGGTGACGGATGACGTGCGGACCGCGTGGCGCGAGCATGAGGTGAGTGCCGGCGGCAAGGGCGTCGTCTTGGGCAAGCCGGTTGCGCAACCGGGACCGCTTCCGTGGGTGGAGCGGAAGATCTACGACCAGCAGAACGGGCTCATGGGCATCCCCGATCTGGTGGAAGACCGAGACGGATCCGTCGTGGTGGTCGACCACAAGACCGGGCTTGCCAAGCCGATTGCGGGCCCGGAGGCGAAACTCCAGCTGCGGCTCTACGCGGCGATGGTGCGGACCGCCCTCGGCCGCGCACCCGTTCGACTGGAGATTCGTGACGGCGCTGGAGATGTGACTCGCGTCGAGGGCGAGCCAGAACTGATCGACGACGCGGTGAACCGGGCGCGTGCCGCGCGGGAGGCAATCGCCGCCGCCGGCAGGGGAGAGCACGAGCTCGTCGGCCTGCCGGACCCTGGACGATGCACGGGTTGTCCCTACCGCGGAGTGTGCCGCGCCTACCTGGAGGCGCCTGAGAGCGATCGAGCGCTCGGCAGAGCCTTCGCGTTCGAGGTGCTCGAAGTCGCTGTGGAAGGGCCTCGCCACGGGGTCCGGGCCAGCGTGATGGCACCCAACGACATCGCGGGGGAGACCTGGATCACGGGGTTCCCGTTCCCGGATGGTGTCGCGGTCGGTTCACTGTGGGGAGCCGCAGGCTTCGAGCTCCTCCGCGGGCACGCGCGCGGGCATTGGACGACGTTGCTGCACCCGCTGGGCTGACCGGGCCGTCTACGGCCGCTTCGTGAGCGTCCATGAGACCGGTCAGTCCTGACCTGACGGGTTCGAGCCCTGCGGGAGTTAGAAAGAGATCTCGTACTTGACGGTGAGTTGGTCTACCGCGCTCTTGGTGCCACCGCCGGTGGCCTTTCCTGAGCCGTAGTCGGCGGCCTTCACCTCGAGAGCGAGCTTCAGCGTGCTCTTGGCTTCGCGCGTGACGTCGACAGTCAGAGCGCGTTCCTGAATCTGGTTGTTCTCGAACGCGACCATGTCGACCAGAGATCGCAGCATGCTGTCGGACTCGAGGTTGTGCTGTGCGAGGTAGTCCCGCGCGGCTTGAATGTCCGGAATCCCGCCGGAGCTCTTGTCACTCAGTGTGATCCGACGGGCCAGCTGCTTCGTCTTGCCGCCGGTGCCGCTGAACTTCCCCAGCACTCGCTTCGAACCGCCACCTGCGTCGGCGCTCCATTGGGTGCCGTCCGTATCGTTCTGCACGGACGTCACATTGAATCGGCGTGCTCCAATCAGGTGGCACACCTCGGCGATGCACAGGGTCTTCTCGAGAGCGATCTCCACGGCAGCGTCCTCCTCGAGGAAGTACCGCGAGGTGTCGTACGGGTTCTGCACGAGAACCGCTCCGTCAGTCACGGTGAAGTCTGCGAGCACACGTTTCGCCACAGCGGGATCCATCCGCGATTCCCCGTCGACGACAAGGATCGCGACGCCGGGACGTCCCGACACCTCACGCTTCCTCGCCCGGTCCATCGCATCCCACTTGGCTTGGGCGAACGCCACGAGTACCTTGCGTGATTCGGGACTGTCAGCCGTGGTCATGAACGGTCCTTTCGTGAACGCCGTTGCCGCTGTAGCAGGCCCAGAAGGGCCTCGGTGGTCTCGCTCCACGTGTCGCGATCCGTGAGGTCGCAGGGGCGGACGATGCTTGCGCCTGTGAGGTCTAGAAGGCGGAGCAGCTCCGGCGACTTCACCACATCCGCGAGTTCCTCGCTAGCGAGGGAGTCCGCGTGGCTCAGTACGATTCCACATTGCGTATTAGCGCCGGCCAGCGTACCTACGAGTTTCGCGATGCGTACTGGGTTCTCCCAGCCGTCAGACGCATGGAGTGCCTGTGCGGAGACGACCAGGCAGATGAGGTCGGCCTGCGCTGCCCTCTCTCTAATGGCGTCGACACCGTCGCGTCCGCCGGGAGTGTCGGTGGAGGCCACCTTCAACTGGAGATCAACGAGCTTCGACGCCCGGTTCACCCATCGCTCCTTGGACGACGGGCGCACCACGAGCTCGTTATCGCCGAAGATGCGCACGAGCGATGTCTTGCCCGAACCCGAGGGTCCGACGATCAGCACAGACTTCCCCTTGAGGTGACGCATCGACAACCCAGTACCCACTGCTCCGGCTGCTGCTGCGACGACAACAGCGCCGCCGATGATGAGTGGGAGCGGCATGTCAGGCGTCCGCCGCTGACGAGATGAGCGCACTCTTCTTCCCGCTCCACGTCACGACGAGTACATCGCGCGCTCGGGTCGCCGCGACGTAGAGCAGCGACCGCTCGCGGAGCATCGCGTCGGAGAACGAGTCTTCGGAGTAGCGTTCCGACCGCATCGCTGCCGGCACGGCGCCCTCGGAGACCCCGGCCAGCACCACTCGCGCGAACTCCGTGCCCTTGGCGCGGTGCATCGTCAACACGCTGGGGTGTCCGGCGTGGATCGAGCCGGTGTCGACCTGGTGCAGCGCAACACCGCGCTCGCTCAGCGCGGTGGCGAGGCGCGCCCGCGTCGACTTGTCGCGCACCAGCACCGCGATGGACTCGGGTGCGACGCCTTCGGCGAGCCACCCGCTGACCCGCGACGCGATCGCGTCGTACTCCTCGGTGACGGAGCCGCACGGGACCAGTTCCGGGACGGGACCCTTGCGTGCCGAGTGGTAACCCGCGGTCGTCTCGTCCACGCCCTCGACGTCCTCATACGCGGCCCCGGAGAGCACGTCCACAGCGAACCTCAAGTTCTCCGCGGTGGTGCGGTAGTTGAGCGTGAGGCGATGCGCACGGCCGACGATCTTGATGCCGTAGCGGCCGAGCACCACCTTCTGACCGTAGATGCGCTGGTGGGAGTCCTCCGCGATGAACAGGTCGTCGGGCCCCTCGGACGCGAGGGCCCGGAGAAACTGCCAGCGTGCCGGGGTGAGGTCCTGACCCTCATCGACGAGCACATGGTCGGCGAGTCCGGTCCCACCCACGGACGGCTCGGCGTAGGCCGCCGCGATCGCCGCGGCCTCGTCGTAGTCGATGACACCGTCGATGTCACAGGACGAGCGATACGCCTCGAGAACCGACCACACCTGTGCGCGGCCCGCGCGGTTGAGCGCGACGCCGCGCCCGGGACGCGGCACCGCGAAGTAGTCGGCCTTCGACGTGATCCGCGCCGGCAGCACGACCATGGAGTACTCGGCAGCGAAGAACGCGGGCGACCTGAGCGCTTCCGACAGCTGAGGATCGGCGGTGTCGATCGCCTCCTGCCAGGCGCCGTCAGGTGTGCGGTTGTTCACGTGCGTGATCAGCTTGCCAAGCACCGACTCGGCAGCCGTCGCGACCTCGGCACCAGCAGCCTTCAACACCCGGGAGATGAGTGCATCGACATTGGCGATGTAGACGCCCGGGTCGCCGAGATTCTTCGCCAGCGGAACCTCGGGGTCGAGCTGGTGCATGTTCGAGGCGAGCATGTCGGCAAGGTTGCGGGTGTACGTCGTGAGCACGATGCGGGCGGCCGGGTTCGCCTTCCACAGCTCGCGCGCGCGATGAACAAGCACGACCGTCTTGCCGGTGCCCGCGCCGCCCGAGAGCCTGAAGGCACCGTTGTAGTGCTTGGTGGCGTACTTGCGCTGGTCCGGATGAAGGAAGACGCGCCATGCGCCGAAGTCGCTCGCCTCGATCGCGTTCTGGAGTTCGGTCTGATCGCCGATGAACGTGAACTTCGCACGCGCGGTCGGGTGCGCGAAGCCCGCTTCGAGCTTCTCGTCCTCGGTGGCGTCGGGGTCGTGCTCCACCGGCTCGTCGAGGCTGAACTTCGCACGGATGTCGTCGATGCTGAGCCCATCGAGCAGGTAGTTCAGCGCCTCGCCCTGCCACCCACCGTCACGCACGGCGATCTCGAGCACGTCGACCTTGGTGGCGGCGGCCATCGCGGCGGCAGCGAGCGCTGGCGCGAGCCCCATCTTCTCGGTGAGGTCCTTGAGGGTGAAGCCCCATTGCGCCAGCTGCGACAGCGAGGGCTCGTCGTCGCCGATTCCAGGGGAGGAGGCGCCGATGGGCGCCGAGTCGGCTCCGGGCTCCACCTCCTCGATCTCGGTGAACCCTCCGACCGCGTTGATGGTGAGGCGCATCTTCTGCGCGCGCTTGATCGCGTCGTCGTGGTGCCACGTGCCCACGTACACGTACTTCACGCCGAACTTGCCGGTGAGCTTGAACAGCACCGCGCGGTAGTGGATGTCGACCCGTCCGGTGCGGACGCGGGGGTCCGCGACGTTGTTGAGCGGCTCGATGTGGAGGCCGGGCAGGGCGTCGTCCTCCTGGAGCTTCCCGAGGAAGTCGAAGACCTTGGCCTTCACATCCTTCTCGAGCTTCTCCTTGGGGTTCATCAATTCGAGCAGCGGCATCGGACTCCCTGACTACTGCGTGAAGGCGGCGGCGATGGACGTGAGCGTAGCGGGCACCACCGACCATCCCTCGGATGCGAGCGACGATGCGGCGGACGGGTGGAGATCCATGTCGACCACGATCATGTGGTCGGGCCACGAGACGGCGAGCGGGACACCATCGGCAGTCTCGAAGCCGAGCTCCGGCACGGGAACCGACGGGGCACCCGCGAGCGCCTCGAGGAGGCTGCGCTCGTCGTCGCTCGCTGCCAGGTCTCGGACCGCTTCCCACTCGGGTGCCAGCGCGGACCGCTCGGCGCGGGCCTCGACCACGGATCCGGAAGGAGCGCCGATCTCGCTGAGCGCCGTGATGACCGTCGAGTGATCGCGGAGCCCGAAGAGGTTGGCCAGCCGAAGCCACTCGCGCCACGCCGCCTTGTGCGAGGAGTCCTCGAGTGTCGAGTCCGCATCGTCGATGGCAATCGCGACACCGATCGCAGCGTTCGCCTGGACCTCTGATGCGAGGCCGACCGCCCCGGACCTCCACAGCCACGCGCGCGGTGGACTCGCCTCCGCCGGCTTGACCCCGTCCCTGATCGCGGAGGCGACGATGCTCTCGAGGCTCGAACCGGGCTCGGGCACGTAACGCACCTGTGCGGGGGAGAGGAAGTAATACGGTGCGAGCTCTGCGAAGCTGCGGAGCTCGTCGGGGCGTGGCGCGCGCATCCATTCCACCAGGAAGGACACCGGGCCGCTCGCGACGGATGCTACATCAGCGGGACCGAAGCGGGCGCCGGGGGATGCCATCAGCTGCTGCGTCACCTGCGGCGCCATCCACGACGGCGCCTCGACCGTGCCCGAGCGCCACGCCTCGATATCCGCTGCCGTCACCGCGATCACCCTGATGCCCTTGTCGCGCAGCGTCTGGCGCTTGCGGGCGTCGTCCGCGATGCGGTTGGTCAGCGGATGCGCATGCCAGCGGTGGCCGTCCGTGAAGACGGCGACCTTGTGCTCGTCCGCACCGGTGTTGGAGCGCAGCAGGAAGTCGGGCTTGACGCCGCCCATCGGCTCCTGCGGGTCGATCGTCCAGCGCAGCGGCTGGCCCGGGAACGAGGCCTGGATGCGCGTCCCGTTCGGACCCTGCTTCGACGTCACCTTGGCGCCGGCCTTCGTCAGTGCCTCCTGCAGCACGGCACGGAACGCCTGCTCGAGGTGGCTCTCGATGTCGACATCGACGGGAGCCTTCTCGGTGATGTTCCACGCGCGCGCCGCCGGCGGCTCAGCGCCCTCCGAGGAGCCGGCGAACAGGATGTCGGCCAGATGCCGTGCGGCGAGCGCACGCGACACGTGTGGCACCTCGTGGGCGCGGGCGAACGGAAGGAGGCAGCGGTGGCACGCGAGGCGCTCGCCGTCGCCTTCCTCCTGGCACGGGCATGATGCGAGCACGGCCCACGCGCGGCGGAGCAGGCTCCACACCTTGTCGGGGTCGGTGAGGTCGGCCAAGTACCCCGTGCCGCCGGGGACCACGTCGTGAAGCAGCAGCGCCGGCGCCGGGGAGCCGTCGGAGTCGCCAGGCTGCGGGTCCACGGAGACGGTGACGTCGATGTGGTCCGGCGCCCCGCCGAACTCCTCGCGCAGGCCCAGCAGCACCGCGGCCTTGAGGCTGGGGACCGCGAAGGTGTCGCCGACGGTGACCGCGAGCGGCAGGCGCAGCAGCACGCCCTGGGTGGTGAGCGTGCGCGACAGCGCGACCTTGCGGCTGCGCTCCTTGGCCGCGTTGCGGTGGCGGCACCACGTGCGGTGCTCCCACGGATTGTTGGCGCCCGCGGTGGTGTCCTGCTTGCCGCAGCCCTCGCACAGCGCGAACAGCGGCGCCGCGCGCTCCTCGCCGGCGATCATCTTGGTGTTCGCCTGGACGTCGGCCTTGCCCAGGTTGAGCCACGTGATCGACAGCTTCGAGAAGTACCGGGCGCCGAAGTCGTAATTCTGCACGTACCAGGAGCCGCGCTCGAAAGCCGGGTCGATGTCCGGCGCGGTGACCACGTGGAAGCGGGCGCGGTCGCGCTCGTCGCGGCGGTCGGAGATGCGCTGCTCGTCGCGACGCACCTCGGCCGAGGCGCGCGTGAACTCGAGCACCTCGAGCCGCTGGTTGACGTCCGCGATCTCCTTGTCGCCGCAGCGGGGACACACGGTGACCCCGGACCCTCCGGTGACGTCCTTGGTGTACCCGCATGCCCCGCACAGAGCCAGCTCGCGGATGCCGGTGCCGTCGACGCCCAGGTCGACCGCGTCGATGACGATCTCCAGGCCGTTGGCGTAGAACGTCGCACCGGGCGCGAACTCGCTCAGCGCCTGCCGCGAGCCACGGGTGTAGCCCACGGGCTCGGACTGGTACTCGCCCTCGTCGTCGACCCAGTTGAGCGCGATGTCGAGCTCCACCGAGTCGTCGAGCAGCGTGTAGTTGGGGAGGATCCCGTACTCCTCGAGCACGGCCACCCACCACTTCGACTTCATGTCCGCGATCTGCGCCTTGACCAGCTTGAGGGAGCCGCCGGCGCTGCGCGCGTCGCGCTTCTCGTCCTCGGTCGCGGCCGGCATCTCGGCCTTGCGGCGCAGCTCGGGGATCTCCTCCTCGATCGCCTTGAGGCGGTACTGGAGGCCCTCCAACGTGATCGCCCAGCGACGAGAGGCGCCGTGCACCAGAGCAGCGAGCCCGCTCGAGCCCTCGCCCGCGGCGGGGACCGCCCACGAGGTCAGGGCCTCGACGGTCGACGGCGCCAGCGTCTCGAACGTGGCGAGGAACCGTGCGACGTGGCCCCGTGCATCGTCCTCCGCGAACGCGATGAGCGAGCCGAGGAAGGTGCCCGGCTCGGACGAGTGCATGACCTTCGAAGCCTGGTCCGGGTGGAACAGCTCGGTGTCGCGCGCGAGTGAGTCGACCAGGTGCGCGATGTACTGGCGCTGGAGGATCTCCTCGGCGTCGAGGTACGTCGCGGGCGGGCGGACCTCGCCGTTGATGACGGACAGCGGATCTTGCAGGCGCGGGAGCTGCTCGCCGCGTCCGGTGATGAACGCGAGGTTCAGCGCATTGCCGGTGAGGCGGCCCGCGCGGCCCACGCGCTGCAGGTACGAGGCGACGGACCGGGGGAGCGAGGACAGGAACACCGTCGACAGGTCACCGATGTCGATGCCCATCTCGAGGGTGGGCGTAGCGACCAGCACGTTCGGCGCCTCGGGGCGCTCGCCGGACTCCTTGAAGCCCGTCTCGAACTCGAGACGGAGCTTGTCCTCGAGCAGCGACGTGTGCTCCCGGGCGACGATGCGGCGCATGGCGGCGTCGCCGTAGAACCGGCGGTAGAAGTTCGTCGTCCCGGATTGGCGCGCCAGATAGCCAGGGCAGCGGACCACGAGGCACGGGGCGCCGTCGAGCTGGTCGACGGCCTCGCGGCCGCCGGGGACCACGTTGGCGCACACGTTGCAGGCGAGCAGCGTGCCGCCGGCGGCGAGGTCCTCGTCGGACACACGGGTGAGCATGACGATGCCCGGGTCCAGCGAGTACACCGTCGAGCCGGAGTCCTTGACCGCGTGCTCGAGCACCAGGCCGGCCTTCGCGAGCTCGACGAACAGCGCGCGGGCGAACGATGCGGCCGCCTGGTTCGGCACGCCCAGTGCCCGCTGCGCCCAGCGGGCGTACCAGCTCTGCGGGTTGGTGACGTTGACGAACTCGGAGTTGCGCGTCGCGGCGCGGCTGTGGCCCACGCGCGGCAGTTCGGGCGCGGGACGGCCGCGGGGGAAGGCGGGCATGCCGACGTTCTTGGGGCGCCCGCCCCAGATCTTCCAACGGTTGCCGTCCTCGGCGATGTAGCCGTCGAGCCAGCGGTGATACAGGCCGCCCTGCTGGCGCAGGTAGACGAGCACGCCGCGCACCCACGCGGCGAGCGCGGCGTCGGACTCGGCGCCGAGCACCTGGATGTCGGCGCCCTCGACGGCCTTGCGGGCGATGCGCGCGAGCCGGTCCACGCCGCCGGCGTCCACGTGCGCGGCGACGGAGCCCGTGAGCTCCAGCGTGCGACCGACCCGGGACTGAAGACCGAACTCGAGGATCGCGTCGAACAGCAGTCGGTTCTGCACCCGGTCGCGGACACGCTTGGTCACAGTCGCCGAGGTCTTCTCCTTCCAGAACGGCTGGAAGCCCTCGTTGTCCACCAGGTCGGGCGGCAGGATGCGATACCGGGCCACGGCATCGTCCCCCGCGTCGCGGATGATGCGCTCGGCGAGCTCGTCGAGGCTGACCGAGCCCGTCGAGGGGACGGCATCCATGAGGAGCGAGCGGACGGTGAGGGAGTGGGAGCGCGTCTCGACGAAGCCGGCGCGGTGCGCGGCGTCCTGGACGGAGTCGGTGAAGACCAGCGCCTTCTTCTCGTTCTGGTCGAGCCCGGCGCTGCCGAAGAGCGTCGACAGCGACACGGAGAGCATGGTCGCGATCGCGGAGCCGAGGAAGCGGATCGCGTCCTTGGTGCCGCAGGAGGGGCAGGTGTCGGCGCGCGAGGCGTCGTCCGCATCGTCCCCGGTCTGGGTGAGGATGGGCAGGACGTAGCCGTCGCGCAGGTCCTCATCGTCGGCGTCGGGCGCTGCCCACGAGAGCTCGCGGTCCTTGATGCGCCAGTACGCGAGGCCCTGGATGGGGGCGGCGGCGAGCTCTGCGGCGTCGGCCTCGGCGGGTGCGTACAGCAGCGCGCGGAAGCGCGACTCCTTGGTCATGTGCTTGCGACGGATCGACGCGGTGTCGTCGTCGATCGCGGTGCCCGTGGGGCTGAGGGTGACGCCCCAGCCGGAGCGGCCGCAGTGGCGGCAGAAGACGGCGGGGAAGGCGTCGCGGTGGAAGGACTCGTCGAGGGCGGCGTCCTCGGTGGGGACGATGGCGCCGTCGTCGCTCCACAAGAAGCTCGGAGTGGCGCCGGCGCGGCGGTCGATGCGCGTGAGCTCGCGGACCCACAGGTGCATGTCGAGGTTGAGCATGGGGATGCGCTCGGGCCCGCAGGCCGCGCGCACGTGGCTGAGCGCGGCGAGCACGTAGAGGAGGAACTCCTCGCGGGTGGCCTGCCACTGCTCGGCGGTGTGGTCGGCGGCAGGGGCGCGGGGGAGCACACGGTCGGCGAGGTCGGTCAGCGAGACGGCGTCCGCGGCGGCTGCGGCCAGGTCGCGCACCAGCGGGAGGGACGATGCGGCGCTGACCAGGGTGCGTGCCTCGTCGGGCACCTCGCTGTGCATGCCAGTCAGATGGAAGAGGACAGAGGTCGCGGCCTCCGCGACGGTCGTCTCCTCGAAGGCGAACCGCCAGTGGTTGACGGCGCCGGCGATCCAGTCGGGATCGAGCTCGGTGGGGCGGCCGGCGGTCTCGAACGCGCCGGCATCAACCCTGGTCGCCCACTCGTCGTAGGTCATGCGCGACTCGGTGACCACCGCATCGTCGCCGAACCGCTCGCCGAACACGGTGTGCGCGAAGTCGAGCATGACGCCGGGGTCGCCCTTGTCGCCGAGCGTCGCAGAGGTGGCGATGGGGGTGATCCTGCCGAGCGGGCGCGCGAGGTCGTCGTCCGAGAGGCCGTCGCCCTGGTGACTGCGGAGCGTCAGGCCCAGGCGGCGCAGGAGCATGGCGACGTCGGTGCCCTGGGCGCCGTCGTAGGTGTGGAACTCGTCGAGCACCAGGTACTGGAGGCTGTCGGCGCTCGCGGACCAGAGGGGCTGGTCGGCGGCGCGCAGCAGCAGCTGGTCGAGCATCTTGTAGTTGGTGAGGAGGATGTCCGGCGGCGACGAGCGGATGACGTCGCGGTCGGTGATAAGGCCCTTCTCCGAGACGATGGTGCGGCGGCCGGAGTCCTCGCCGGTGTAGATCGCGGCAGTAAGGCCCGCGAGTCGGGTGTCGCTGGTGAGGAGCTTGGTGAGGCGCTTGGCCTGATCGTTGGCGAGCGCGTTCATCGGGTAGAGGATCAGCGCCTTGATGCCGGTCTGGCCGGCGGCTCGCATGCGGCGTGCGTGATCCAGGAGTGGGAAGAGGAACGCCTCGGTCTTGCCGGAGCCGGTGCCGGTCGTGACGAGTGTGGGGAGCGGGCGCTCGTAGAGCGAGTTCGACAGGCGCCCGAACGCCGCCGCCTGGTGGCCGTAGGGAACGAACCCGTCGGGGACCCACCGGAGCGCGTCCTTCCAGCCCGGCTCGGCCGGGCGGAAGGGCAGGCGCAGGCGCACGAACGGTCCCTTGAAGATGCCGGACGATGCGTCCTCGAGGAAGTCCTTGAGCGCCGCCTGCGCGTCGCCGTCGGTGAGCGCGAAGGTGGTCGCGAGGTACTCGAGCAGGCCCGAGCGGATCTCCTTGGCCTGCAGGGACGGCAGAAGCTCGCTCACAGATCGTCTCCGAACTCGGCCTCGAACCGGGCGTAGGCCTCGCGCATGTCCTTCTCACGGTCGAGGACCACGAAGGGGAACTCATAGGTGTAGTCGATGCCGCTGCCGGGGTGAGTCGCGGTGCGCTCGTCGACGGTCAGGTTCTCGCCCTTGGCCTTGTAGAGCTTCAAGACCTCGTTGGGCACGAGGCGCCCGTTCGCGTCGTAATGGTTCTCCTGGTCGTATCTCCGCAGTACCGCGAATTGCGTGCGGTACACGGTGCAAAGCTCGTCCGCGGTGACGCCGAGCCCGAGGGCGACGAGGGCGTCGATTTCTACCTGGATTTGGCGGCGGACTCGAGGAATTCGAGCCGCCACGGTCGGTGTCCATGGCGAGCCCTTCCCTGCCGTTGCCAGCCAGAAAGGTGCGAATGCGTCGGTCAGGCAGAATAGGCGTGCGGCGCGGTCAGCGATCATGGCTGCGAGGGCTTGATCCGTGATCCACGCAATTCGCGAAATCGTACTCAGCGGTATGTCCGATTTCGGCGACGAGCGGACTTGAAAGTCGGAAAGGAGCGAGCACAAAGTCCCGACGACCGACGCAAGTTCACGGGCGCTCAGATTCGCGCTACCCGCTGCAGATACCGGGTGCACATGCGCCGTACCAGGTGGAATCACGGCGGCGATGAGCGTGCGTTCTCCCGTGTTGTTCGCCATTCTGCGCCATGCAAGACGGAAGTGCGCTCGAGCCGGGGAACGCCCAGCTGCCTGTCCCCAGTGGGTGTAGCTCGCGTCGTACCTTTCAGTACCAACCGATGGCTTGTAGGAAGTGATCGGAACGTAGTCGTGCGGCAGGGCTTCGAGGTCGACCGGTGTCCAGTCAAGCTTGTGCAGCATGGTCTCGTTCGGGTACTTATACGCTGGATTGGCTACGTAGAGGTGGGGGCCCTGGAGAATCACCTCGTTCCAACTCTCGGCTGGTCCCCAGTCCTTCCTGAAAATGCCCTTCTTTCGGTCAATCGATTCGTCCCAGCCGCGTGAGAACTCGAGATCCAACTCACTGATCCTTGGTGAGGCTGCAATCTTGTCGAGCACGCGTGACTCAGATCGATTCACTGTGTAGAGCATCCGTGACTGCAGCACCGGTACAGGCTCGGCTGACAGCAACTCATGCCACGTGCGCAGGGTCGCGTCCGTCACCTCGGTAATGCGCGCCAAATGGGGTCGGACTTCCCATTTCCCTTCTTGGTCTTTCACCCCAGGTTCGGCACCTGACCCGTCGTGGTCGAATGAACGCTCAACCGTCGTCGGATGGTAGAGGCTCGACGCGCTGGAGAATTGAACAAGATCGGTCGCGGATCCATACACATGGACGCCGAAACTGGCGTGGTGGTGGACTTCCTCGAAGAGTTGCAGTTCGTTCAGGAACTGCCAATGGCGTCGGAGTCTCCGGTAGGTGGATGCCCGCAACAACCCGGCCTTCTCGTCGGTGAAGTGGGACTCGGGATGGATAAGGCCGACGGACGCGCGCGCCGATAGATTGGCCCAAGTCCGCATCATGAAACAGCGGTAGAGATCGGGCTGGAGTCCCGCCAATTCAGGGTAGTTGGCGCCTGAACCCAAGTACTCCGCCGAACAGGCGCTGTCCGTCGAACCGTCGAGCACCAGCATTTTGATTCCGGCGAGTTGAAGCGTGAGAGCGCGTCGCGCCGCGCGTTCAGATTCGGAGGGCTTGTTGGCGAGTTGCCACCAGGGGTCGCCCTCCGCTAGCAGCGCGTCAACGTCAGAACGAGGTCGCACCCACGGAGGATTTCCGATCTGCAGATCGAACCCGCCGTGACCAAGCACCGGAGCGAACTCGATTTGCCAATGGAAGAACCCGTGTCGTGAGGCGATTTGCCCGGCAACTGAGAGCCAGCCGTGGACTGCGTTGGCGTCAGCCGTGCGGAGCGCTCCTGCAAGGCCGAGGTCAGTCGCCTCGGCATCGTTCAGCTCTTCCCACGAGTCCGCGCTCGCGAGAGTGTCGGTCCCAAGCCGGCTCCGGCTCCGCGCCTCAGGGGCGCGGCCGAGAAGCGCGAAGCAGGTGGCGATCCACTCGTCGAGAGTCGGCGGGGCGACGTCGGTGGTGAGCGGCCAGAACCACAGCGCGCACCAGGCGTCCATGACGGCCCGCACGCGGCGGTAGGCGCCGTTCGCGTCGGCGAGCGACTCCTCGATCTGCTCGCGCGTCACGATCCCGGCCGGCGTATCGTCCTCTCGGCCCCACACGGGGATCGGGCGTCGAGCCTGCTCGTTCGCGATCTCCAGCCTCCGCGCGGCCATCTTCCAGAGTGTGTCGACGCGGTAGCTCAGTTCCATTAGGTCGTCGAGCTGCTTGCGGGTGGGCTTCGCCTTGATGGACTTGCGCCACGCCTTGAGCGACGCGACCGCCTCGGGGGCGAGCTCCTTGGCCTCCTTGGCGTCGGCGGCTGCGCCCCACCCCTCGGCCGGGAGCAGGAAGTGCCAGATCTGGTGGGACTCGCGATCCCCGAGCGTGATGTCGGTGGGCGGGGTGGTGAGCCACGCCTTCGCGTTGATGGTGTCGCGCGTGTAGACCGCGCTGCGAGCGCCGATGAGCGAGTTGCCGCGGCGCAGGTGCAGGCCGAACCACGGCGCCTCGAGACCCTCGACCATGGTGTCGAGCCACAGCGAGATCTCCGCGAGTTCGACCGCCGTCGCGTTGAGGTCGACGCCGTAGACGTTGTGCAGCGCGATGTACGCCTTCACCCGCTGGAGCTCCCTTTGGTACTCCTCCGGGGCGATCCTGTCGCCAAGTTCGGCCTGGCGCCTCTTGAGGTACTCGGAGGCGAGCTGACGCGTCGCCTCGATGGCGAACGCACCCGAGCCGAGCGCCGGCTCGCACACCGTCAGACTCAGGACCTCCTCGGCGGTGGTGGTCTTGCCGTCTTGATCGAGCAGCTCGGCGAGCGCCTGGGACACCGTGAAGCGGGTGAGCACCTCGGGCGTGTAGAAGGACGCCGACTGCTGGCGCTCGCGACCCGCGAGGCGGAACACGAACGTGCCCTTCTCGTGGATGACGGGCTTCTTCTCGCCGGTCTCGGGGTCCTCGGTGGTGACGAAGTCGGTCGCGGCGATGCCCTCGGCGCGGGTGGTCGGCACCACCCACGAGCCCTTGGACGAGTCGCCGTTCTTCGCGACCTCGAACAGGTCCTCCTCGGCGAAGAAGCCGGTGTACGACATCAGGCCCTCGTACACGGCGCCCAGTTGGTTGATGCCCAGCTCCGCGTAGGAGATGAAGCCGCGGTCGCGCTTGGACTTCTCCTTGCTCAGCAGCAGGTGCTCGAGCACCTGCTGGAGCGCGCCGTTGCCCAGTTTGACCTCGTCGAGGTAGGCGACGGCGCGGGGTAGGAACAGGTCCGCACGGAGGCTGTGGAACGTGAGCGAATCGGTGACGGCGTCCTCGCTGCGAGACGATGCGGGGGAGTGGCCCCGGTCGACGAGCCGGAAGAGCACGTCGAGGGACGCGTACAGGTGCGTGCCGTGCTGCGCCTGCTCCGTGGTGATCTCCTGGAGCACCAGCTCGCGGAGGCGGTCGAGGCTATAGCCCGCGTCGTACTCCGGTGCGCCGACGGGCAGCACGCCCAGTTCTGGCGATGCCTCCGCGTACAGGAGGAAGAGGATCCGGTAGATGTAGCGCAGCGACTGCTTGGCAAGCACCTGCGCCTCCGCCTGCGGCAGCGGCTCGAGTCCCTGGGCTGCGCGGCGGGCGACCACCTCGTTCGCGAGGATCTCGATGGAACGGCGCACGCCATCGCGGAGGTCCTTGCTCACGCCGACCGTGTGCTTGACCGACTCCTCGAGCACCTGCTCCCACCAGATGCGCCCCTCGGCGTCCGGCGCGAGCGACTCTGCGGAAAGGATCGTCAGGGCGGTGACGATCTCGCCGCCGTTCTTGGCGTCGTTGCGCTCGGCGACGAGTTGGAGGTCGACGGCCAGGTAGCGTCCCTCGGCCCAGCGGGCCGCCTCGGCGACCAGCGCCCACCTGCCGGCCAGGACGAGGACGAAGCGCGGCGCATCGTCCCCCGCGAAGAGGCTGCTGACGCGGCCGGGGAGCGACCAGGACGGCTTGCCGTCGACGCCCTCGAAGGGATCCCACAGGCCCATGCGTTCCTTGTCGCGGAGATCTTCGACCGCATCGGCCGGGCGCGCGGAGACGATCGCCAGCGGTGCCGCGCCAGAAAGCCCGGGCACGCCGACCGTGGTGACGTGCGCATCGTCCTTGATCACGTAGCCGGCGCCGCGGAAGCCGAGCACACGCAGATACTCCTCGTGGAGGGCGTCGACCTCGTCCTGCGCGGGGTGGTCGTTCTGCCCGATGCCGACGAGCGCCTTCTCGAGCGCGCCGCGCGCGGCGGTGAAGCGGGAGAGCGGGGAGTCCTCGGCGTCCTTCCACTCCTTGGCGCGGGCGGTCACCTGCGCGGCGAAGGAGGCCTTGCCGTCGGAGGTGAGGAAGTGCTCGCCGATCCAGTCGCCCTCGTTGACGATCGAGTCGAAGACGGCCATGTCAGATGTCCCCCTCGGAGAAGTCCTGCGGCACCACCACGAGCAGCGGGCGGACCAGGTAGCGGTCGGGCCGCATCTCCTCGATCATCCGCTCGACGTCCTTGACGGTGGTGCGTGAAGTCCTGATGTCGCTGCGCTGGATCAGCGCGTCCGCCTCCAGCTCCCAGGCGGTGGCGCGGCCGGCCCAGCGCTCGACACGCGCGGTGGTGGCCTGGCGGGCGGCGTCGAGGTGGTGCTCGAGGTTGGCGTGCGCGTCGCGGACGGCCATCCTCACGAGCGGCTGGAGGGCCTCGGCGCCCCTGATGGCGCCCGGGTTGGCCCGGGCGGCGGTGACCCCCGCATCGTCCAGCATCTCCAGCGCGGTGGCGTAGGCCGTGACGATGCACTGGGGCGCGCTCGGGCTCAGGCGGCGGGCCGCGATGTGGCTGGCGGCGACCACATGGCCGCGCTTGTTGGTGAGCGTGCCGACCAGGAGGACGGTGGGGGAGTCGACGTCGCCGCGCATGGCGTAGACGTGGTTGCGCTCGAGGCTGGCGAGCGCGCGGTCGGTCGCCCAGTCCACCACGGGGTGCTGCGGGCCGAGGAAGTGCGCAGCGGGCCAGCTGGAGCCCTTCGAGTCGGCGAGGGCGGCGGCGAGCTCGCTCTTGCCCTTGGCATCGGTGACGGCGAGCTTGAAGGTGGCCTTGACGTCGCGGTCGCTCAGGTAGGTCTGGGGTAAGGCGTCGAGGCGCTGGCGCAGGTCGCGCGGCGGGGAGAACTCGACGATGCCGTCGGCCGCGTGCTCGCGCCACCTCACGCCGCCCTCGTTCGGGCGGTCCGTGAGGTCGGCAGACTTGTCGGGGAAGGCCGCGTCGAGGGCGTCACGGAGGTAGTCCAGCGTGGTCGCGTAGAGGTGCGAGCCGTTGGTCGTGGTGGCTGGTGCGGGCGGTGCCGCCGCCGTTCCCGGGAGGCCGAGGTTGAGGATCTGGCTGATGAGGTCGACCTCGACGGCCGCCTCGGGGGTGCGCACCGCATCATCGAAGTCCCGCTTGCCGGCGAGGATGTCGCGGACCGCGTCCTCTTCGTCGCCGATGCTGAACTTGTCCATGAGCGAGGCGACGTCGCCGAGCGCCTTGTGCGCCGCGTGCTCGCGCTCGAGGAGCCTCGTCAGCACCTTGAGGTCGCCCTTGAAGCGCGCGGATGCGGGGTCGAGGATCAGCGTGGTGATCTGCGGCGAGTGACGCTGGCCGTAGCGGTCGATGCGGCCGTTGCGCTGCTCGATGCGGATGAGGGACCACGGGACGTCGTAGTGGATGAGCTCGTGGCACTGGGCGTGGAGGTTGACGCCCTCGGAGGCGACGTCGCCGGTGACGAGGACGCGGATGGGCGAGGACGCCTGCTTGAAGGATTCGATGAGGCGCATCTGCTCCTCGTCGGAGAGGCCGCCGTGCATGACCTGGACAGCCTCCGGCCTGAGGCCGAGGCTCTTGGGGAGGTGCTCGGTGAGCCAGTTGAGGGTCGCGACGCGCTCGGCGAAGACGACGGCGCGCATCGGGCTGGTCTTGGAGACGCCGATGCCCTTGAGGTAGGCGACCAGGGC
Source organism: Demequina gelatinilytica (assembly GCF_000971115.1). Lineage (GTDB taxonomy): Bacteria > Actinomycetota > Actinomycetes > Actinomycetales > Demequinaceae > Demequina > Demequina gelatinilytica. The sequence continues at coordinate 110,366 of NZ_BBLV01000005.1, forward strand.
GTCGTACTTGGCGCTCGTGGCCTTGCTCGGCTCGTTGAGGTCCTTGAGGCGGTGGAGCGCGGCCTCCTCGGTTGCGGCGGCGTCGCCATCTTGGGTGCCGAGCGACTTGAGGCGGTTCTGGATCGACTCGTGGAGCGCGTCCGGGCTGGAGAGGAACGCCTTGGCGAGGGTCCAGCCGAAGAGGGTGTCGGTCTTGCCGGAGTAGGGGCTCTTGCCGCCGACCGGGTGGAGCCAGGTGTCCTGGAGCTCCTGGGCGACGGCGTTCTCGGCGTTCGAGGCGGGGATGAGTTTGTGCTGGGGGTCCTTGCGCGGCGCCCACTGGGCTCCGACCACGCCGGCGACCTCGTCGCTGTTGCGGTGGCGGCGGATGATCAACCGCTTGGTCTCCTCGGGGTCCGGGGTGCCGTCGGGGCGGACGGCCGTGGGCTCGAGGAGGCGGATGAGGTTGGCGAAGGACTCCATCTTGCCGTTGTGGGGTGTCGCGGAGGCGAGGATGAGCGCATCGGCCGTGGGCGCGAGCGTGCGCGCGAGGCGGTTGTTGAGCGTGCCGGAGTTGGTGAGGTTGTGGGACTCGTCGATGACGACCGCGTCCCACTTCTGGTTACGCAGGTGTGCGAGGTAGCGGTCGGACTTCAGGGTGTCGATCGAGATGATCGCGCGCTTGTAGTACGTGAAGGGGTTGCGCGTGGCGGGCAGCTTCTGGCGCACGCGCTGGATGCCGGCGCTGTCGAGGCGCACGAACGGGAGGGCGAAGCGGGTCCACATCTCGTGCTGCATCTGCTCGAGCACATGGCGCGGCGTGACGATGAGGATGCGCTCGCCGCGGCCGCGCCTGACGAGCTCGGAGAGGATCATGCCGATCTCGATGGTCTTGCCCAAGCCGACCGCGTCGGCGAGCAGGATCCGCGGACGGAGGTTGTCGGGGTCGAGCGCCTGACGGATTGCGGTCGCCTGGTAGGGCAGCTGGTCCGCGAGCATGTGTGGCGAAACGGTGAGCGTCGTGTCCGTGATGGGGACGGGCGTCTTGCGGAGCATCGCCTCGACCCACAGGCGCGAGTCTCGGTACTTGGGGCTGTTGTCCGCGGTGACCTTGGCCTCCGCCGGGTCGAGCGGCTCGATATGGTCGAGGCTCGCGAAGAACTGAGCGGTGGTGCCGCGGACGAGCTCGCTCAGGCCCTGGACGTGGACCAGGGGGCCGTCGGAGGTCTCGGTAACGTTGCTGACGAGCCACTCCTCGTCCCGCACCACGACTGTGGAGCCGGGAGCGACGTTCAGGTCGTGTGTTGTCTGCTGATTCGTTGCGGCACTGCTCACGGTAGTCACCCTACTTACTGTTCCCCTCAGCGTTGCGGGGCTCGGTGCCCGCGTGTGGCACATGGTGTCAGATGACTCTGACGCCGTTCCGATGCGTGGACATCGCGCCTGCTTCCTAGGTTGGCAGCGCTGACCAGCGTGCCCGGAAGCCCAAGCGAGCGAAGTTCACCGCCAGAGACGGGTCGCTCGGCGCGGGACTCCCTCGTTTCCTAGCGATCACGTTGACTAGGCGTAGCGCTCACTGGGGCAGACCCGTTGGAGTCAAGGTTCAACTCCCGAAGGCCTTGGACGCTGCGCGTGGGACCCGACCGGTGCCGTTGGGGTGGTGCATGATGCGGCCATGGCAGGCTTCATCTCCGCTGCGCAGCTGCGCTCCATGGCAATGCAGGACTATCCAGACTGGGCGGGCGACGTCGAGTACAGCAACGCGGTCGCTACGGCCCGCACCGAGTTGAAGAACGGTAAGCAGCGGAGATACACCGAGTACACCGTGAGCCTCCGCCACCGAGGGCTTTCCGATAGCCGGACGATCGTCGCGCGCACGCCCACCGGGTTCGGCAACAAGCTGGACAGGCTCTTCGAGGCGTGGGACAAGCAGTGGCGAGTTGCCAAGCGTGTCGGCGGAGTGGGCCGCGTGAGCACCCATCAGCAGGGCACGAAGCGGGGAGGGATGTACGTCCAGGTGGTGTACCTGAGCGATCCCGATGACGCCGCAGAAATCGACATCGTCGAGACCATTCGCCACAACGGACTTCGCAAGCCGCAGCGCGGCGCGAAGAACTTGCAGCACGCTTACATATACCGTTGGCCATTCGCGCAGAAGCCGCAGCGCGGCCACCTGGTGATCGGGTCCGGGGCGCTCGCGGTGGTGACGAGGCTCAGTAGGTCGGGGTCCGACTACCACGGATGCATCGCTGACCTCGATGCATTCATCGGCGGTGACGCAGCGACCTACTCGCGCGAGCAACTGGTCGACCTGGTGGGGAAGGTCCCAAGAGGGTCGCTCGACGAAGAGCGCTTTGCCATATCGCAGCCGACCGCGCACGTTGTGCCCGTCGGAGGCAATGCCACGGGCGGCTACCGAGCGGCCGCGCACAACTTTCCGCCGGGTGTCCACAGTTACGAGTCCGCTGCTCCGTACCTACCGGAACCCGCGTTCGTCAGAGACCGGAATGTCGAGCCGGCTCGCGGTGGCGGCGCGAACGGGAAGTCAGTTCTACGAAGTCCGCTCGACACGCTGCGGCGCCGCTTCAGGGGAAACTAGATCGAAACGAGAGCGCCCCGGTGACTCTGTTTACGGCATGCACAACGAGACAAAGCAGGCGCTGCATGCCTGGATCAGCGCGGTCCGTAACCGAATCCAAGAACTCCAGAACCGGATGCCGTTCCGTGGATACCTCGATTCAGCCGCGGCGACGAGGACTTGCCGACCCTCGCGGGCAGCAAACCCTGGGACCCGCCGTCCTGAGATAGCGGTTACACGACGCCGGGTGGCTCCCCAGACTCCATTGTTGGCTTGGCGGCGTGCGTTGGTTTGCCTCTTCCGTCGGTACCTGGCCGGCGTAGAAGCTGGGCGGAAGAAACTCTGGCCAACGCATTTCTCACTCTGCGTGACACATGGTGTCAGCGAGGGGTGAGGACCGTCGTGGCGGTCGAATGTTCAGTTGGTCACAGCGGTTCCCGCGCAATCGAGGTTGTTGTACTCTCCAGCCAGCACCCGCTATTGGGTGCCACTGCCGAGGTCTCAACGCTGGGCCCGACGGTCAACCGGACCATGGGGGGGAGGGCCGGCGTGGCTTCACCGGTAAATGTCACAACCGATGCTGGGCGCGAGTCGCATTTCTTGCGCACGGGGGTCCGCTGGCCGATCTGGGAAAACCGAGCGTGAGCGGCGCGCCAGAAACGCCAATCGGCGTACAGGCGGTGGTGCGGGTCGATGCCGCGCCACTCGAGGTGGGATGTCTCGTCGAACTCTGGCGGGGCATCAGGCGTCATCGGGCCGTCGTGATGGAGTTCGACGAACGGGCCGAGGTCCTGTGGGAGTCCGGCGCGATCGCCTCGATCCCGGTCAGGCGACTCCAGGGCCTTGGCTCCACCGACCGGTACCCGGGCGTCAGGTCGAACGCGGGGCGGCTGACGGCTGCTTACCGTGCGATCGCGAAACACGGCTGGCTGTCACCGGCTGTTGACGAGCAGCTCCGCAAACGTCTCGCGACTCTGGTCGCGCGCCCGCAAGAAGGATTGGGCCTGCTGCTGGATCACGCGCAACTGGAGCTGTGTACGGACGATTTCGCGACGGTTGCCGTCGAGATGTGGCGCGTGAACTACGAGTACCTGAGGTGGGAGCCCAACACCGCCCGAGCGCTGGGCCTGGCCGAGAAGATCGTGGCAGACGGGGAGACGCCGGACGGAGTGCGAATCGTTGTCGCCACGAAATTCGGCATCCCATTGGATGGTGCGACTAGTGACTTGTTCGGCGGTCGTGAAGATCCGCATGGCTATTCCCTCGCCAGTTTGCAGGATCTGGCGTCCATCGCGAGCAGCGCCCTCGGTCCGATCATCGGTGCTCCCGCACGCGACCTCGGCGTGGTGGCTGTAGATCCAGGTGAACTGCCCGGTTTCGGCTCTGCTGGTCGGTTGCTTGCGGCACACGCGCGTGCGGAAAACCGTGGGCCCAAGATTCACGTAGAAGACAGCTGGGCCCCGTGCATGGTCGACGACCTGATCGACCGCGGAGTGCAACTCGAGGTGAGGGAGTATGCCGAGCTCGAAGCTCACCGAGAGGCCGCTGCAGTCGCGAGCTATGTCAGGGCGCGCACTGAGCCGGAGCAGTTGACCAGCGAAGAGGTCGTGTCGCTCGGGTTTCATGCCGAAGCGCTCCGGCGATACCTCGATGGGGACGCAACGGTGGAAGCCGCGTTGGCTCCTGGAGCGGCCGAGGCGGCAGACGACATTCGGACTCTCGCTGCAGGGGGCTCGCTTGAACGGCTGAGCACCGACGCTGTTGTGAGGGAGATCCAGGAACTCATGGCGGCTGCGTCCGCTGGCGTGCACCCCAGCTCCGAGCTGCTCGCTGACAGGTCGCTATGGCCGGTTCTGATCGGTCGAGGCATCGCCGGCGGCACCACACACCGCGGAGCCGAGGCGATTCAGATCGAGTACGCGGAGCATTCTGCCCTCGCCCGTGCCTCCACGGCCCTCTATGAGTGGCGGTGGGACGATGCACGGCAGATAGCCCGCTCGGGGCTCGCCGTGGCGCAACGTGAATCGGTGAGGGACGAGCTTCTCAACATCACTGCCTGCTCGCTGTGGCTTCAGAACGAACCCGAGTCGGCCCTTGAGGCCCTCAACAACGCGCTCGAAGGTGCCTATACCGACGCCTTGGTAGTGAACGCCGCGGTGGTGGCGACTGAGCTTGAGCACGAATCAGCGGCTCGCCATCTGGTGAGGCTCGCAACGGAGGCGCCCTCGGTCCATCAACGGGCGGTCGCGGCCGAGCGCGCCCTCATGCTGTGGTTCCACGATGACGGGAAGATCTGGGACGAAGACGACCAAGAGCACCTCCCGCGAGAGATCGCTGGCGCGCTCCGTCCCCTGCTCCGCGAGAAGCTGCCCGCTGAGCGCTATCGGCAGATCCTCAGCGTCCTTGCAGCCCAGGACGACGCGTGGTTAGCCTCGCAGCCCGATGCTGCGTTTGGCGAGAGCGCCGGCACGCCAGCGGTCCGCGTGTACCGTGCGCGGGCGCGCGGGCCCGAGGAATTTCTCAAAGCCCTGGGACGAGAGCTCAAGAGCGGCGAGGCGGATGACTGGATGCGCCATGAGCGCGACCAGGTGGTCGACGCGGCGATCCAGGTGCTCCTCGCCGACACTACGGAGTTGCGCGCGGCGGCATTCGGTCTGACGGTGATCGACTCTGGACTCACGCTAGAGCTGCACCAGAGGATCGCCCTGAAGTGCCTGACCGCCGCGTCCATCGCGATGGGACTTGACGACGGCGAGCCGAACTTGCGCTTCATCGACTTCGTCGAGCAGTCGAGATCGGAACTGACTTCTGTCTCGCCGGGCGAGCGCCCGCGACTCGAGGGCATCGTGCACGTCGCTGGCGATTGCCTGGCGCAGTCGTACCTCCTAAGCCGCAGCGCGCAGCTCGACGAGGTCGGTTCCGCCTACCGCATGCTCATCGCAACGGTGCGTAGCATCCCCCGAGCGAACCTGAACTGGCCGGCGGTCGCGCAGGTGCGAGATCCGCTCCTGGCCTTCGTCCTGGACACGCGCAGGCTGCTCCGACGACTCAAGCCACTGGTTGCTGACGCTTCGCTCGAGCACCAGTTGACCCGATTGCTCGGGCAGGTCGACGAAATGAAGGGTCAACTCGAGAGGATCAAGCGGTGAGCAATCGCAGGCACAGCCCGTACCTGGTGCTGGGCGTTCCGTACGGAGTCTCCAAGGCCGAGGCGTCTCGTGCCTTCGCACAGGCAACTCGGCGGCTGCGGCGCATGGCTGACGCTCCATACGAACTCGAGGATCTCAACGCCGCGCTGCATCAGGTTGAGCACGAGATCGCTGACGCGGAACAGTCCATCGACCACTACCGAATGCCCGCGGATGCTGGAGTCTACGTCCTTCCCGCGGGGCCGGGACGCTTGAACCTGGTCGTGGAGCCGCTGGCTCGACAGACCCCTCCCACCCAGCAGAGCGATGTCGACGCGGTCCATGCCCGAGCCATCCTCGAGGCCGCGGCACGGCTGCGGCACTCCATCGAGAGCAGCCCCCTGCCCGCCATCCATAGTTTCGACACGAAAGGCTGACGATGTTCTCACGAAGGGCACGAGAGACCCACGAGATTGTGAAGGGTCTCGAGCGCGAGGTGGACCGGATCTACACGGCTCTGGTCGTGCGAGACCCGGGCACGACGTTGTCCACTGGCGCCTACGAGGGACTGCGCAAGCAGGTTGTGGCTGCCGCGTCAGAGCGCCAGGCGCATGTCGCTCAGCTCGCCGAGATGGATGTGGCGCTCCAGCGCGGTGCCACGACTGATGACCTGCGTAACCTCGTTACGCAATGGCTTGCGCAGGCAGGTGTTGAGCGAGTGACCGACCCTTCGGAACCGCACGCGTTCGACTCGGCAAGCACCCCCGGCCCGGGGATGGAGGTCGAGGTGCCTGCGTACCGGGTCGCGGTCACCGGTCAACTCGTGCGCCAGGGTCGCTTACGCCCAGTGCCGCGAGCCGAGGCGCCCGTCGCGCCCGATGGTGCCGACGGCGTCGACAAGGGTGGACTTGATCGGCCGAATGCCGTGCAGGTCGAGGGCCCGACCGCATCCGCCGCTGTGCTGGTCGTGCAGGAGCCGCCAACGACGTCGTGCGAGGACGAGACGCAGCCGTCGGAGCAGACGGCCGTCGCGTCGTCTGCGCCGCGCGACGCGGCAATTGAGGAGAAGTGATGGCAGGCATCGGCATCGACTTCGGCACCACGAACTCAGTGGTGTCGCAGTTCGCAGGCGGCGGGACGGAGGTGCTTGCGATCGATGAGCCACCGGCGGATTGGGCGGCGCTTGGTTTCGACCGCGTACTCCCGACGGTGTTCGGCCGAGGCGACTCTGACGAGCCGATTTTCGGGTGGGCCGCCAAGCAGCGGCCGGGATCGTTGGCTGCGGTCAAGCGTCTGTTGAGGGCTGAGGAGGTGGCCGACGTGGACGGCGTCGAGTACGTGGTCGAGGAGATCGCCACCATGATCTTCGGCCACCTCAAGCGCGCGAGCGCGGGTCAAGGCGTCGGCTTCGACCAGGCGGTGGTGACGATCCCCGCGAACAGCCGCGGGGTGGCTCGGCATCGGACCAAGCTTGCCGCAGGCATGGCGGGGATCCAGGTCAAGGCGCTGATCAATGAGCCCACGGCGGCGGCGATGGCGTACAGCATGAAGTCAGCCACGGAGGAGACCCTGATGGTGGTGGACTGGGGCGGCGGAACGCTCGACGTCACCGTGCTCCGCAACATCGACGGCGTGTTCATGGAGCAGGCGTCCAAGGGCATCCAACAGCTGGGCGGCTTGGACTTCGACTCGACGCTCTCGAGGCTGGTGCTCGAGACAGTCGCTGACCCCTCGCGCTGGACTTCAGGGGATCGTGCAGGCTTCCGCCTCGACATTGAGCGCGCGAAGATTCTGCTGTCTCAGGTGGAGCAGGTGAGCGTCCCGATTCCGGGCGGCGAGTACCGGCACGTGACACGCGCGATGTTCGAGAAGGCGGTCCGTCAGCAGATCGAGCGCGTGCGCGAGCCGATCGACCAGTGCCTGAGCGACCTCGGTGTCCGAAACTCGGACATCGATGCGCTCGTCCTCGTCGGCGGTACCTGCAAGATCCCTGCTGTACGCACGCTGGTGTCCGAGTTGCTGGACCGCGGCCCAGCGGCCGGTGTGGACCCGATGACGGCAGTGGCCGAAGGGGCCGCCGTCGCGTCCGCGATCCTTTCGGGCGAGCTCGACGACCGCGATTTCTTCGTGTCTACCGAGCACGCCCTAGGAACCGTCAGCCTCGACCCCCGCACGGGCCTCGTGTTCTCAGAGCTGATTCCTCGGAACCACAAGTTGCCGGCACGCGTCAGCGAGAGCTTCTCCCCGGTGGTGGACTATCAGGAGACGCTCGCTCTCAAGGTGATCGAGGGAGATCCTGCCAAACCGCTCGACGACCACGACAACGTGGTGCTCAAGGAGTGGGAGCTCGCGTTGCCCGAGCCTCAGCCGATGGGCGAGCTCTCGATCGATCTCACCTACAGTTACGACGTCGACGGGATCCTGCACGTCGCGGCGGCAGACAGTCGCGGCAATATTCTGCTCGACGACGTCGTGTCGTATGGCGTCGCAATCGACCGGAAGAAACTCGCCACCATCGCGCGACGGTCTGCGGAAGCGCTCGACACGGGCAAGCTTGAGGCGCCGGAGCCCCGTGCGCACACGCTGGATCCCGAGACGCAGAAGGCGATATCCGAGTTGCAGTCGAAGGTGGTGCCCTTCATTGCCGATGCCGAGGTCGCAGAAGTCAAGGAGGCCATCGATCGCGTCCGGCTCGACGGCCACGACGGGGGCGGGACGCTCGGCACTTTCACTCGCAAGTACAGTTACCTCCTGTAGTCCACTTCGGGATTGGTCACGGCGGGCGTGGTCTGGAGTCGTCGAGACAGAACCTGAACAGGCGCGCTGCAAGCCGTAGCCAAGCTCTGGTGCATGTGACCCGGGCACCCGTCGCTGGGCGAGTTGCGTAGATGGCAGTCCTTGTGCCGCGCTTTGGTCGGCGGAACTTGCCGCACGTGGCGCACCGCGCTTGCGACTGCGATTTGACCGGTTGGTCGGCTATTGGCAGATCTCGCCCGTCGTGGGAGCATCGTCGCGTCGAGGGTGCGCCGTTGCGCCCCGAGGGTGCTTCCAGTTGTGCACATTACGGCTGGTGGCCTGGCGGCTGGGGGCGGCGGTGGGTTTCTTGAGTGACTTCGCGAACGGCGCGTTCAAGAGTCTGGGGATTGACGAGTCTGTTGGTGAGTTCTTCGGCCGACGCGTCGTCCCATTCGCGCAGGACTTCGTCTCGGGATGGATGGACGCGAGCGCAGGGATCAGCACAGAGCCGACGGACGAGGACTGGAGAGCCCTTGACGAACTCGACGTTGTCGAGGTCGAGGGTGAGTCTCCTGGGCTCGCATTTGGACTGCCGTTCGCGGTGTCGAGCAGCGTTTATCGGGTGCTGGACCCGGGCGGTGGAGCGAAGCTCGAACGGGGCGATGAACTCATCGCGCACTTCGTCCAATACCGCGGGGACGGGGATCTCGTCGCGTCGTCCTGGGAGGACGGCGCGCCGGAGCGGTTCGTGCTAGGGGACCCCAACTCGGGATTGCTCAACGAACTCGCCGGAGCGGCGGTCGGCGCACGCGTGGTCATGGCAGTACCCGTCCGGGAAGGCGCACGCGTTCTCACCATCGTGACCCTGGTGGACGTAGTCGGGACGGGTCAGCCGAATTCGTCTGCGCGCGCCATCTTGTCGGGCCACGAGGAGTCAAGCGTCGGCGCGCCATCGTTGGTCGACCAGATCAAGGAGTTGAGCCGATTGCGCGAAGCTGGAGTCCTGGACGACGAGGAGTTCTCGGCGGCCAAGAAGCGGCTTCTCGAGAGCAGCGGCTGACTGGAATGAACCTTGGACACCGGCCCATCTAGGCATGGCGTTGTGTTTTCGCGATGCTCGCCGAGCTGTCTCTCGACGAACCCGCTTGACGTGCGTGTTCGTTGAACGAGCCCGCTCCTTGCCGGACCAAGGTCCCTAGCATCCCCGAACAACACGCCTACCGTCGCAAGAGGAGGCGTGTCATGGACGACATCCGAATCCTCGAGCCGAAAGGTCTCGACGCACTCATCGCGGCACTACACGAGCGCGGCTACCGCGTCGTCGGGCCGACCGCCCGGGGCGATGCGATCGTCACCGGCGACATCCACGCGGCCGCCGACCTGCCGCAGGGTGTCGGCGACACGCAGGAGGCAGGCACGTACCGGCTCAGACAGCGCGACGACGATGCCTACTTCGGCTTCGCCGACCCCGCCCAGTCCACCAAGCCGGTGTTCTTCCCGGCCGAGGAGGTCGTCTGGCGCGGCCGCCGCGAGGAGGGCCACTTCACCGTCGAGCGTGACGCCCCCGAGAACCAGCCCGTCGCGCTGCTCGGCGTCCGTAGCTGCGACCTCCGCGCCGTCCAGATCCACGACGCCGTCCTCGCCGACCGGCCCTTCCACGACGCCCACTACGTCGCCCGCCGCGACGGCACCTTCACCGTCGCCGTCGCCTGCGGCGAGCCGGCCGCCACCTGCTTCTGCGCCTCGATGGGCACCGGCCCACGCCCCGCCGCGACCGACCCCCAGACCCTGGAGCCCTCCTACGACCTCCTCCTCACCGAGGTCATGACGCCCGAACATCACTTCGTCCTTGAGGTCGGCACCGAGGCGGGCATGGAGGTGGCCGACGCCATCGAGACCACGAAGGCCGGCGAGGCCGCACAAGCGGAGGCGATAGCGGTCACCGACCAAGCAGCAGCCCGGCAAGTGAGAAGCATCAACACCGACACCATCCACGATGTCCTCCGCGCATCCGCGGAATCCCCGCGCTGGGACGACGTCGCCTCCCGCTGCCTCGCCTGCACCAACTGCACCCTCGTGTGCCCGACGTGCTTCTGCACCACCATCCAGGACACCAGCGACCTCGCCGGCGACAACGCCGAGCGCCACCGCGTCTGGGACTCCTGCTTCTCCGAGAACTTCAGCTACATCCACGGCGGCCCGCTCCGAGGCGACGTCAAGGCCCGCTACCGCCAATGGATCACCCACAAGCTCTCCAGCTGGCAGGACCAGTTCGGGATGCTCGGCTGCGTCGGGTGCGGACGCTGCATCGCCTGGTGCCCTGTCGGCATCGACATCACCGAGGAGGCCGCGGCGCTCGGCCGTATGGCGACCGCCGCATCGTCCTGACGAGTGCCAGACGATGCTCGGCGCGCCAGCCAGATGCCAGCAGCGTGCCTGGTATCTTCGCCCGCATGGACGCTCACGATGCTGTCGCAACCTTCCTCGCGCAGGTCCACCATGACTTCCCGGACGGGGTCCGCTCGCTGACCAGTTACGGGTATCCCGACTCACTCGCACTGTGCGCCCTCGACTCGGTCTTCTCACTGACTGCGCACTACTCGAGCACCCGCAGGGTGGTCGAGCGTTACCGCACCGCCCGCGTGGCGGCCGGTGCTGATCCCGAGCTTGACGGTCTCGGAGACCTCGTCGCGGCGATCGACGCTGCGGGAGGTGCGAGCGCTGCGGCTACTGGCATTTTCGACAACCGGCAGCACGCGCCAGGTGCCAAGCGTCTCAAGGCCGAGGCGCTCTACGGTGCCGCCGTGCGTCTTGCGGACGCCGGCATCGTGACGTCCATCGATCTCCGCGAAGCGGCCGCAGACCCCATCCGCCTCGCGGTCGTCGAGCGCGCTTGGCGAGCCGAGCGCGGCCTCGGCCACGCCTCGTGGCGGTATCTCCTCATGCTCGCGGGTGTGCCGGGCGTGAAGATCGACCGCATGATCTCGCGTTACGTCACGCGCGCTCTTGGCGGGAACATCCCCAAGGCCCAGATCGAGAAGGTCTTTGCCGAAGCCTCCGAGACGCTCGGCGTCGAGATCCACGAGCTCGATCACGCAATATGGCGTATGGAGTCCGGGCGCGCCGACTAGGGCCCAAGGGCCCGAGAGGGCTGCTGGCGCGCTGTCGGCGAGGTCCGGCTGTCACACCTCGCGCGTACCGTCCACCCATGATCGTCGCCGACGGACCGGGCTTCGCCACCCTCGACAAGCTTCGCGCCCTGGGCGCCGCCGACCCGACCGCGCACGCGCTGACATTCGCCCGAGCCCTCAACAGCATGGCGCTCGACTTCGACCCGTTGCCACGCGCGATCGACTACCTCGACGAGGCCGCGTTCGCCCTGACCCGCCTCATCGACGCCGATGGTGCGACCCCGGAGCGGCTGCACCACCTCGTCATGGTCCTTGCGAACCAGGCGCAGTGCGCGGCGTTCAGCGGCGCCACCGGATGGTCCGACCTGCCTCGCGCTCTCGACGCATCGGCCCAAGCGGTGGCCTGGCAGCGGGAGCAATTCGCGCATGTTGCCCAGGCGGCGGACGCTCGCGGAGCGCACGAGGTACTCGCCGAGGTCCTCCTGATCAGTGCCCGCATCCACGCAGCCTGCGCGCAGCTGGACGAGGCCGAAGACGCGTACCGCGAGGCGGAGGAGATCATCCGACGGGACAACCTCCATGAGCAGTGGGGCGATGCGCTCCGCACCGTTGGCGCGGAACTCGGCGTCGACCTCGGAGAGTGGGGTGGCCCGCTCGCGCCCGAGCATCGGGTGCACCGCTGGTACTGGTACCAGCCCGTGTGATCCGGCCGTGCCGCGATGTACCCGGCAGCTGCGCAGCCGAAGTCATCCACGTGCGCCGCCCGAGCATCGTTCGCGACGTTGGGCGCCCCGGGATACCGCTGGGCGCCGCCGTTGGCAGCGGGCGATGCCACGCGCGTCGCGATCCGCAGACGTTGACCCCGCGGTTCGCCGAATCGCCTCACCGCTCGCGGCCCTGTGGACAACCGGCCGGATTTCGGTCGCCGTGAGTACGGTGCGAGAGGTCGAGGAGGTGCACATGCGTAGCGGAGACCACGTCGAGATCCACCTTGCCTACGTCAAGGACGTGGGGATAGCGGGAGAGTGGCCATGGGCGACGGCGGTGGACGCGGACGAGGGCGGCGACACCTTCTGTCTCGAGAACTTCCTCACGATGACGCCCCTGGTCGTGGGCGATCTCGTCAGATGCCAGCTGGGCGCGGATTCGAAGCTCCACGTGGCGGAGATCGTGGCACTCCTGCCCGGGGTGCTACTCGGACTGACCCATCCGCGGGACACCGAGGCGACGGTCAGGCCCATCGCGCAGGAGCTGAGTGACGCGGGCTTCGCCGTGAATCGTCCGGGCGACGGCTTCCTGCAGGTCTGGGCCGGTGCGTCGCCTCCGCACCTTGTGCAGGCACTGCTGCGACACGACTGGCCGGATGGCTGGGAGGTCGCGGAGAGGCTCGATGCTGTCGGCCGCATCACGCAGATCGACCGAGACATCGACCTCGCACCCGCGTCGAGCGTGAGCGCGCCGGAAGGCGATACAGGCTACTGGGCGGCCGAGGACCCCGCCTGGCAGCGGCATGGCGTGAGCGACCCGGACACGCTGAGCCGCCTTCAGCTGCTTGCCGTCGAGGACCCGCGTGTCCTCGCAACCATCCGTGCCGGCAGGCACGCCGACGTGCTGACATACATGTCCCGCATCGCCGTACGCGATCCGCGACTGCTCCCACCCCTGACTCGCCCGTTGCTGGTGGATCCGCCGGGAGAGTGACGTAGCCGCGAGCACATCGCCCGCAACGGAACGCAACCGTCATGCAGGAAATGCGCGAGGAACGCGGCACGAACATGCTGATCCCGCGCGCGCAGCCTCACGCCCGGCGAACCCCCAGACCCCACCCGGACCAAGGTCCCTGGAATCGCCTCAGGACGCGCCTAGCGTCGAATGCGGAGGCGTGTCATGGACGACATCCGCATTCCCGAGCCCCTCGGTCTCGACGCGAGAGTCGCGCCAGGCTCGACTGCGGCCTCCGACCAGGCAGCGACCGCCGTCCTCGACCCCGACCCGATGGTCCCGCGCCGCTACGTCATCACCCACGTGCGCCAGGACACGCGCGACACCTTCACGCTCCTGCTGGACCCGACGGATGACCAAGCGCCGATCGCCTTCAAAGCCGGCCAGTTCACCATGCTCCACGCCTTCGGCGTAGGTGAGGTCCCCATCAGCATCAGCGGCGACCCCTCCGACCCCGCCCCGCTCGAGCACACCATCAGGAATGTCGGCGCCGTCACGCGCGCCCTTGTCGAGGCCGCCCCCGGCACGGAAGTCGGCGTCCGCGGCCCCTTCGGCACGTCATGGGACGTGGACGATGCGCGAGGACACGACGTCGTCTTCGTCACCGGCGGCATCGGCCTCGCGCCCCTGCGCCCCGCGATCCTCGACGTGCTCCACCACCGCGACGACTACGGCAAGGTCCTCCTGCTCTACGGCTCGCGGACCCCCGACGACATCCTCTACGGCCACGAGATGCACCGTTGGGGCGACCTCAACGACGTCAACGTCCAGATGACCGTCGACAACGCGCCCTACGGGTACAAGGGCAAGGTCGGGTTCGTGACGGAGCTCGTCGCGCGCGCCGGCTTCAACCCCCGCAACGCCTTCGCCTTCGTGTGCGGGCCCGAGGTGATGATGCGCTCCGCCGCCAGCGCCCTCAATGGCAGGGGCGTCCCCAAGCACAAGATCCGCCTCAGCATGGAGCGCTCGATGAAGTGCGGCGTGGGCCTGTGTGGGCACTGCCAGCTGCGCGAGCTGTTCGTCTGCGTCGACGGGCCCGTGCTCGACTTCGCGCGCCTCGAGCCGCTCATGAACGTGAGGGAGCTCTGACATGACCGAGCACACCCACACCCACACCCACGATGCGCCGGCCGGCCAGGTCGCGGCGGCCCCGGACACCCGCCCCAAGCTCGCGGTGTGGAAGTTCGCGTCCTGCGACGGCTGCCAGCTCAGCATCCTCAACTGCGAGGACGAGCTCCTCGAGATCGCCTCCACCATCCACATCGCGTACTTCCCCGAGGCCACGCGCGCGATCGTCGAGGGTCCCTACGAGCTCTCACTGGTCGAAGGCAGCATCACCACCCCCGAGGACGTCAAGCGCATCCACGAGATCCGCGCGCAGTCCGGCACCGTGGTGACCATCGGCGCCTGCGCGACCGCCGGCGGCATCCAGGCGCTGCGCAACTGGGCCGACGTCGACGAGTTCCGCAGCATCGTTTACGCCCACCCCGAGTACCTCAAGACGCTCGACACCAGCACCCCGATCGCGAGCCATATCGACGTCGACTACGAGCTCCGCGGCTGCCCGGTGGACAAGGTTCAGCTTGTCGAGGTCCTCGCGGCGTTCCTCAACGGCCGCAAGCCGCGCATCCCCACCTACTCGGTGTGCGTCGAGTGCAAGCTCAAGGGCAACGTCTGCGTGCCCGTCGCGACCGGCACGCCCTGCCTCGGCCCCGTGACCCAGGCGGGATGCGGCGCGCTCTGCCCGTCATTTGGCCGCGGCTGCTACGGCTGCTTCGGTCCGCAGGACAGCGCCAACACCGACGCGATGACGCGCCAGCTCACGGAGCTCGGGATGTCCGACGCCGACATCGTCCGCGTCTACCGGACCTTTAACGCCGGCGCCCCGGAGTTCGCGGCGGCCTCCGACAAGATCGCCGCCGCGGCCGGCTTCAGCGCTGGCGGAAGCGGGGGAGGAGGCGCGCCATGACCCACCAGCTCAAGGACGGCGGGCAGGTGATGCACGTCGGCATGCTCGCGCGCGTCGAGGGCGAAGGCGGCATGCACATCGAGTTCAAGGACGGCAAGGTCGACAGCGTCAAGCTCAACATCTTCGAGCCACCCCGCTTCTACGAAGGCTTCCTGCGCGGCCGCAAGTTCACCGAGCCGCCGGACATCACCGCGCGCATCTGCGGGATCTGCCCCGTGGCCTACCAGTCAGCCTCCACGGAGGCGATGGAGAGCATCTGCGGCGCGACCACCACCCCCGAGATCCAGGAGATGCGCCGCCTGCTGTACTGCGGCGAGTGGATCGAGTCCCACGCGCTCCACATCTTCATGCTCCATGCCCCCGACTTCCTGGGCTACGAGAGCTCCCTCGAGATGGCCAAGGACCTGCCCGACGTGGTCCACATGGCGCTGCGCCTCAAGAAGGCGGGCAACGACCTCATGACCGCCGTGGGAGGCCGCGCGATCCACCCGGTCAACGTCAAGGTCGGCGGCTTCTACCGGATGCCCACGGTCGAGGAGCTCAAGCGGCTCCGCCCCGACCTCGAGCGCGGCGTCGAGGAGGCCTACTCGGCGATCGCACTGGTCGCGGGCTTCGACTTCCCCGAGTTCCACCAGGACTACACCTACGTCGCGCTGCGTCACCCCGACCGGTACCCGCTCGAGCGCGGCACCCAGGTGGTCACCTCGACCGGCCTGAGCTTCCCCATCGCCGAGATCCCCGACCACATCACCGAGTTCCACGTCGAGCACTCGAACGCCCTCCACGCGAGCTTCGACGGCCAGCCGTACTTCGTCGGCCCCCTCGCGCGCTACGCCCTCAACTTCGACCAGCTCAGCCCCCGCGCGCAGGAGGCCGCGCTCGCGACCGGCATCGGTCGGGAGTGCCGCAACCCCTTCAAGTCGATCATCGTCCGCGCGGTCGAGCTCGCCTACGCCTTCGAGGAGGCCCTGCGCATCATCGACGGCTGGGTCGACGGCCACGCACCGAGCGTCCCCGTGACGCCTCGAGAGGGCGAGGCCATCGGCGCCTCGGAGGCGCCGCGCGGCATGATCTGGCATCGGTATCGCATCGACGCGGACGGCATCATCACGGACGCGCAGATCGTGCCGCCCACGTCCCAGAACCAGGCCAGCATCGAGGCGGACCTGCGCAAGGCCGCCGAGCAGTGGACCGACCTCGACGACCACATGCTCACGCACCGCTGCGAGGAGGCCATCCGCAACTACGACCCGTGCATCTCGTGCGCGACCCACTTCCTCGACCTGAGGGTGAAGCGATCATGAGCGACGGACGCGTGCTGGTGGTCGGGCTGGGCAGCCCCGACCGAGGGGACGATGCGGTCGGCGGCGCCGTCGCCGAGCGGCTGGCCGGGCTGCACATCGAGGGCGTCGACATCGTCACGCGCGAGGACCCCACCCAGCTGGTGCAGCTGTGGTCGGGCCATGGCGCGGCGCTGGTGATCGACGCGGTCACGTCGGGCAACAAGCCCGGGATGCTGCACATCCGCGAGGTCGGGGATGCGGGTGAGCCGCTGCCCACGCATGCCTTCACGGCGGCGGGCCGCGGCGGGAGCCACGCCTTCGGGCTGGCCGGCGCGGTCGAGCTCGCGCGCACGCTGGGCACGCTGCCCACGCATGTCACGGTCGTCGGGGTCGAGGCCAAGACCTTCGACTTCGGTCCGATGTCCCCGGAGATCACCCAAGCGCTCGACGCCGCGGTCGCGACCGCGGCGGCCGAGCTCATCGCACTCAAAGAGGAGATGCAGTCATGTGCCTAGGAACCATCGCCAAGGTCGTCGAGGTCCACAAGGACGGCCGCGCCGTCGTCGAGGACCACGGCAAGCGCCAGCTGGTGCTCGAGATGACGGTCAGCGATGACGACATCACCCCCGGTGACTGGGTGGTGGTCCAGTCCGGCTTCGCGCTCGAGCGCATCTCCGAGCAGGAGGCGCTCGAGGCCATGGCGATCCGCGAGACCGCGCCCCCGGACGAGGCAGGGCAGCCGACATGACGTCGCGCCGCTCCCGGGGGCTCGCATTGGCGGGCTGCACGGCGCTGATCAGCGGCGTCGCGGTCTACGTCAACGGGTTCGGCGTCGCCGCCTACGGCGACGCGACCGCCTACACGACTGCCAAGAACGGCGCGGCGGCGCTGGTCCTGGCACTCGTGTTCGCGGTAGGTCGCCGGTCTGCTGGGGCCGGGTCGGTCGCACTGTCGCGACCCACCCGCCCCGGCCACCGGTGGGGGCTTCTCTACGTGGCGATCATGGGCGGCGCTGTCCCCTTCGTGCTGTTCTTCGAGGGGCTCGCCACGACCGCGTCGACCCAGGCGGCCTTCGTCCACAAGACGCTGGTCGTCTGGGTCGCGGCGCTCGCCGTGGTGCTCCTCAAGGAACGTCTCACGTGGTGGCATATGGGCGCGATCGCGCTGCTGATCGTCGCGCAATGGGGGCTTGCCGGGGGCGGCGTCAGCCTGGTCGCCGACCCCGGCACCGCCATGATCGCCGCGGCCACGCTCCTGTGGGCCGTCGAGGTGATCGTGACCAAGCGGCTGCTCGCCGACCTCACCCCGTGGACCCTCTCGCTCACGCGCATGGGCGGCGGCACGCTCGCGCTCCTCGCCTGGTGCGGGGCGACGGGCCGGCTCGGCGCGGTCGTGCCGAGCACCGCCGCCCAGTGGGGCTGGGTGGCTCTCACCGGCGTGCTGCTCGCCGGTTATGTCGCGACGTGGCATCAGGCGCTCGCACGCGCCCAGGCCGTCGACGTCACCGCGGTCCTCGTGCTGGGGGCGCTGGTCACCGCGATCCTGGCCGGAGCCCTCGACGCCGCCCCGCTCGCGGCGCAGGTGCCCTGGCTCCTCCTTCTCGCCTCCGGCGGGCTGCTCGTCTGGCTCGCCCCCCGACTGCCCGGGAGGGCCGTCACATGACCGACACCGTGCATCGTCCCCCGTCCGCGCACCCCGAGGCTCTCCCGCCCGAGGATGGAGCGCTCCTGTTCGGCCGCTACGCGTTCCCGCCGAACGACCTGGGCTACTGCGGCCCGGACCG
The DNA here is from genome assembly GCF_000971115.1 of Demequina gelatinilytica. GTDB lineage: Bacteria > Actinomycetota > Actinomycetes > Actinomycetales > Demequinaceae > Demequina > Demequina gelatinilytica. The sequence goes on from NZ_BBLV01000005.1 coordinate 128,675, forward strand.
CGCCGACGAGCTCCTCGACAGGGTGAGCGCGGGCGCGTCCGGGCCCGGTCTGGAGGAGGTCGCCCGGGCCTTCGAGGGTGCGTGGCCGTACCTCGAGCTCATCGGGGAGTGCCTGGGCCGCGCGCCGCTCGACCCGCGCGTGGTCGAGGCGTACTGGCTCGGCGGTCCCGAGCTGGGACGATGCGGGGGAGCGGCCTTCGCGCGCAGCCTCGAGGAGCGCTTCCGGCCCCGCCTGACGCGGCTCGAGTTCGAACGCCTGGTAGCCGCCGTCGCTGCCGGAGGCACGCCGCATCACAACTTCCACGTGTTCGCGGTGTACCCCTGGGTGGGGCTCATCCGGATCGGCCACGTCGACGGCCCGCTCACCGTGCTCGACAGATGCCGCATCCGTTGCGGCCAGGTGCTGTCGATCGAAGGCGACACGGCGCTGGTGGAGAGCCGCCACCTGTCCTGGGACGGGCGCACGCTATCGCTCGCCCCGCCCACCGCGGAGACCGCGCACTTCCGTCGCGACGGGCGCTCGCTCGCGCCCACGATCAAGCCGGGCGACTTCGTCACGCTGCACTGGGACTGGATCTGCGACTGGATCGGGCCCATGAGGCTGACGCGGCTGCGCAACGCCACCGCTCACGAGCTCGCCGCCGTCAACGCGTGCACCTACTCCGCGCCCGCCGCGGTGCTCTCGTAGCCCCCGAGAGGAGACGATCATGCACATCCAGGACGGGGTCCTCGACCCTGCAACAGTCCTCGGCGCCGGCGTGGCCGCCATCGGCGCGGTCACGTACGCCGGGTGGACGATGCGCCACGGCCATCCGCGTCTCGGTTGGGCCCTCGCGGGGGCGGGCGGGGTCCTCATCGCGCATCTGCTCGACGTGCCGCTGGGTGCGGGCGGCGCACTCACCGGCCACGTCATCGGCGGCACGCTGCTGGCGATCGCGCTCGGCCCGGCGCTGGCTCTGGTGACCATGTCCGCGGCGCTCGCGGCCGAGGCCCTGTTCTGGGGCGACGGGGGAGTGCTCGCGCTGGGCGTCAACGTGCTGGTGATGGGAGTCGCGGGCGTGGGGGTCGGCTGGGCCGTATGGCGCCGGCTGAGCGTGCGCGGCGACCCGTGGCGCGTGCCCGCGGCGGGACTGGCTGGCTTCGCGAGCGTGCTCGCCTCCTCGCTGATGCTGTGGGGCGTGTACGCGCTGGGCGCGCCGGGCATGGCTTCGGTGACGCTGGCGCATCACCTCGCGTGGGCGGTGCTCGAGGGGGCCGCCACGGCGCTGGCGGTGGCGCTCGCGCTCGGCTGGGAGGCGCATCGCGTGCACCTGCGTGACCACGCCGACGCGTTCGGGGTCGGCCATCGCCACCAGGCGGTGGTCGACGGAGAGCTGGAGGCGCTCGGCTAGCCGGCGCTCTGTTCCGTGCGCCTGGCATGCACGAACGGATGAGCGTGCCGGGGTGCGGTGCAGCGTGCTCGCGCCTCGTATGCACAAGGAAGGGGCATGCGTTGCGTCCGCTCGTGCATGACAGGCGCGAGCACCGCCGCATGGCCTCGCCTCTACCCGTCCGTTCGCGCATGAAAGGCGCGAGCACCGCCGCACGACCTTGCCTCTACCCGTCCGTTCGCGCATGAGAGGCGCGACGACCATGGCCCCCGCGCGCCCGTGGTGAGATAATGGAGGTGACGAAGGGCAGTAGCCCTGAGGAGCGAGCCCGGCAGCCTCCCGGATGGTTGGTCAGCCGGGCTTCGCGCTGTCCCGATCAGGCAGCGGCCTCGTCGGCGTCCGACGTCACCACCTCGTGGTACACGATGAGCGGGCTCAGCGCCGCACGATGCTCGCCCCCGCGCGTCCACAGCCACGCGGCCAGGTCGGCGATCCACAGCAGCGGCTCCGAGACCCCTGGGGCATGGCCGTACTTGAGCCGGGGGATCACACCGAGCGAGATGAGCGCGGCAATGGTCTGGCGGTCGCGGTACTCGGATGGTCCGTCGCGCTCGAGCAGCCAGTGCGTCACGCCTGCGGAGCCGGCCCACAGCGCCATGCCCGCGACGCAGGCCTCGCGCGCCACGAACTCCGGATGCGTCTTCGCGTGCTCCACCACCACGATCTCGACCGTCCCGACCATCCGCAGCAGCGAGGCGAGCGCGCGGTCGCGCGCCTCGGGACGCTCATGCGAGGTGTGGAACCGATGCGACTCGCCCACGCGCCAGGTCAGCACGTCGCGGCGCACGCGGCGCACATCCTCGGCAGCGACAAGCGCGCCGGCGAAGCGGTAGCCGTCCACCTTGGACTCGTCGCTGAAGAGATGCCCGTCCACGTGCCGCCTCCCTCACCTCGAGTCTTCCAGGCGAGGCGGTCCGGCGCTCAGCTCAGCCGTGGCCCAGCTCAGCCGTCGCCGAGCGACACGCTGACGCGGCTCGAGCCGTCTCCGGCCTTCACCACCTCGAGCTTGGCCGGGATCTGCTCCTTCATGGTCTCCACGTGGGAGATGAGGCCGATGGTGCGGCCCGCATCCCGGAGGTCGTCGAGCGTCGACATCGCGATCTCGAGCGTCTCCGCGTCGAGCGACCCGAAGCCCTCGTCGATGAAGATCGTGTCGAGCTGGATGCCGCCCGCCGCCGCCGTCACCGTCTCCGCGAGGCCCAGCGCGAGCGCGAGCGAGGCCAGGAACGTCTCGCCGCCGCTCAGGGACCTGGTCGAGCGCGAACGGCCTGTATGAGCGTCCGCGATGCGCAGCTCGAGCCCGGTCTGCCTGTTGCGGAACTGCGCCGAGTCGTCGTACTCGAGCAGGTACTGGCCGTTCGACATCACTCCCAGGCGGGCGTTCGCCGCCGCGACGATCTCCTCGAGCCGCGCCGCGAGCACAAAGCTCTCGAGCCGCATCCGCCGCTCGTTCGGCGGGCTGCCCTCGAGCGTGCTCGCCAACGTCTCGACCACCGCATGGCGCTCGCGCGCCTCCGCCGTCTGCGCGGCCTTCTCGCGGTAGCGCACCGCGAGCGCCGCGAACTGCGCCGCGCGGCTCTCCGCCTCGGCGAGCGCTCGCGCGGCATCCTTGGCGACACGCTCGGCCTCCGCCGACGCCGTCTCGAGCGCCGCGAGATCCGCGACCTCCGCGGGTAGCGCAACCGTCGCGAGCTCGGCCACCACGGCCCTCGCCCCGGCGAGCTCGGCGTCGTAGGCGACGATGCGCGACTCGAGCGCGGCGAGCTCGGCGCCGGGAAGCGCTCCGTCCCGCGCCTCCGCGGCGTCCGCGAACCCCGCCTCTGCCAGCGCGCTCGTCAGCGCCGCCTGCGCCTCCGATGCGGCCCGCTCGGCGGATCCGAGCGTCTCCGTGGCGGTCGCCAGCGCCTCCGCACGGCCGCGCTCCTGCTCGACCTCGGCCGCACGCGCGGCCACGGAGGCGTGCTCGCCGCGCCCGCGTTCCGCCGTGCTCCGCGCCGTTGCGAGCGCCGTCGCCGCCTCGGTCGCGGCCGTCTGGGCGGTCTCCAGTGCTGCGGCCGCCTCGGCGAGCCGCTCCTTCAGTGCCGCGGCCTCGGCCTCGAGCGCGGCCAGCTGCCGCGCGAGAGCGTCCGCGGCCTCCGCGGCCTGGGCGGCGGAGTCCCGCTCCGTGCGAGCCGCGCCGAGCACCGCTGCGGCCTCCTCGCGCGTCCCGTCCCCGGCCTCGGCCCGCGCGACCTGCGTCGCGGTGTGGGCCTCGGTCGCGGACGCCTGCGCGCGTTCGAACGCGGCGGTCGCCACGGCAGCGCGTTCGGCGGCGGCGTCGACCTCCTCGTCGGTCGCGTGCTCGTCCGTGGGCTGCGCGGGGGAGGGGTGCGCGGTCGCGCCGCAGACCGCGCAGGGCTCGCCGTCCACCAGGGTTGCCGCAAGGTGCGCGGCCTGGGAGCGCAGGCGCCGCTGCAGCAGCGCGTCATGCGCATCGACCGCCACGCGCCGCGCGCCCGAGGCCGTGGCCTCCCGCTCGCGCGCCTCGGCGAGCGCCGACTCGAGCGCGATCAGCCGTTCGTGGGCTGCGACCGACCGCTCGGCGCGCGTCACTGCCGCGTCCAGGTCATCGAGCCGCACGGCGGTCGCAGCGAGCTCGTCCCGGCGAGCGCGCAGCTCCTGCTCGCGTGCGGGCACGGCATCGATCCCCGCCTGATGCGCGTCCCGCGCCTCCCGGGCGGCCTCCACCCGGGCAGCCGCGGTCCCGGCAGCCAGCTCGAGCCCGGCGAGCGAGCGCTCGGCCTCGAGCGCACCGTCCAGGGCACCGCGCGCGGCATCGAGCTCTCCGACGCGGCCGCGCAGGCTCTCCAGCGAGGACCCGGCGAGCGCCTCGGACCCCACGAGCGCCGTCTCCCTCGCCTCCCGCGCCGCGGCCAGGGCGGCCGACGCACGCGCGGCGACCCCGAGCGCACCCGCCACGGGCGCCGCCCTGCGCGCGAGATCGCGTCGCGCGACGTCCGTTGCATGCGCGTCGGCGCCTTCCTCCAGCGCGACCACGCGCTCCCGGGCCGTGGCGAGCCGCGCTCGCTCCGACTCGATCCGTCGCGCCTCCGCGAAGGTCTCGCGCGCCGCGGTTGCGGCATCGCCCGCCGCAGCCGATGCGATGCCGAGCTCGGACGCCGCGGCGCGCAGCGCATCGTCCACGCTCGCGAGCCACTCCTCGCGCGAGCCCGCACCCGGCGCCTCGACTCCCGCGACGGTCGCGGCGTTGCGCGCGATGACCTCGAGCTCCGCGTCCGCCGCCTCGATCGCGCGGTAACGCGTGCGTGCGAGGTCACGGATGGATGCGGTGAGGTCCTCGAAGCGCTGCGTCCCGAACAGCGAGCGCAGCAGCTTGAGGCGGCTGTCCGTGCCCGACTGGAGGAACTCCGCGAAGCGGCCCTGCGCGAGCAGGATCACCTGGAGGAACTGGTCGGAGGTGAGCTGCATGATCGCGCCGACCTCGTGACCCACCTCCCGCGGCGCCATGGCGACCGCCTCCCAGTCGCCGCCGGCCCAGCGCCACAGCTTGGCCGAGGGCTTCTCGGTGGTGGTGCCGGTGCCGCGCGACTTGGGACGCTCGTACTCGGGGGTGCGGGTGATCCGGTACCGCTGCGTCCCGACCTCGAAGACGAGCGTGACCTCGGTCGGGTCGGACGGCGTGCAGAAGTGGCTGCGCGCGGTGGCCTTGGTGCCGTCGTAGCGCGGCACGTCCCCGTAGAGCGCGAACGTGATGGCGTCGAGGATGGTCGACTTACCCGCGCCCGTCTTCCCGGTGATGACGAACAGCCGGTCCGTGTCGAACGCCGTGAAGTCGACCTCCTGGCGAGCGAGGTAGGGCCCGAAGCCCTCGAGGGTGAGGCTGATCGCCTTCATCGCGAGGCCTCCTTCGCGGCGAGCGCTCCGAGCGCGTCCGCGATCAGCGCGTCCTCGTCCGCGGTGGCGCCGTGGCCGTTGCGCGTGAACTCGAGGAAGGCCTCCACCAGCTCGGTGTCGGTCTTCCCGCGGGTCCGCTCCGAGTAGCTGGCCTCGCCGTGGTCGGCGACCGTCGCGGGACGATGCGTGAGGGTCACCGCGTGCGGGTAGCGCTCCTGGATGCGGCGCATCGCATCGCGCGGGCGGAGGTCGTCGGTGAGCACCACGTCCACCCAGGCGTCGACCGCATCCGGGTGCGCGTCGGGAGCGAGGAGCTCCTCGAGCGTGCCCTCGAGGCGCACGGCCGCGCGCGGGGTCGGGAGCTCGATGTGCTCGACCTCCGGCTCTGATCCCGGAGCCCCGAGGTCGACCAGCCACGCGCCCTTCGCGGAGCTGATCTCCCCGAAGCTGAACCGCAGCGGCGCGCCGGAGTAGCGCACGCGCGGCGACAGCGTCACGCGCGAGTGGATGTGCCCGAGCGCGACGTACGCGGCGCCGTCGAATGTGGACGGCGGGACGATGTCGAGCCCGCCACGCGTGATGTCCCGCTCCTCGGCGCGGCCGGACTCCTCCGTGGTCTCATGCACGGCGTCGCCCGCCTCGCCCGAGCTGAACGTGTGGGCCGCGACCACGTAGCGGGCATCCAAGCCCGCCCGTGCCACGGCATCGTCCCTGATGAGGTCCATGGCGAAGGCGTGCGCCGCCGCCTGCGTGGTGCCCTCGAACGCCGGGAAGGCGGAGCGCAGGAACTCCGGGTGCGGGTAGGGGATGCCGTAGACCAGCACCTCGCCGTGCTCGTCCTCGAACGCCACGGGCGTCGCGAGCGCGCCCAGGTCCGCGAGCACGTGCACCCCGCCGAAGGCCGCGAACTGCGCCATGTGGCCCAGCCGCGCGGGTCCGTCATGGTTGCCCGAGGTGAGGATCATGCTCGCGCCCGCCGCGCGGATCGCCGCGACCGCGGCGTTGAGCATGGTGAAGGCCTCGGCCTTGGGGGTCGAGCTGTCGAACACGTCGCCCGCGACCACCACGGCGTCGACGCGCCGCTCGGCGACCACGGACGCGATGGCACCGAGCACCTCCGCCAGGTGCTCGTCCGTCGAATGCCCGTGGAACGTGCGCCCGATGTGCCAGTCGCTCGTGTGTAGGAACCGCATGCCGCGAGGCTAGCGGCACGCGCCGACACCCACCGCGATGCGGGGCTCAGCCGGCGTCGGTCTCCTGCTCGTCCAGCAGCGCCCGCGTCTGACGCGTGGTGACGCCCACGAAGGTGAGGATGCGCGCGGCCATGGAGAACAGCACGAAGGCGGGGACCGTCGAGATCGCGCCCACCAGGGCGCCGATCCCGAACGACCCCCAGGAGAAGCCGTCGCCGTCGCCCTCGAAGACGAAGCCCGCGATGATCGCGATCGCGAGGGTCTGCGCGAGCCCCCACAGCCACATGACCGCGGACTCGTCGGCGAGGTCGAGGTTCACGTCCGGCTTCGCTGCGCTCATGATGCGAACCTAGCGGCGCGCACGATGCGCCACACGCCCCCACTTCTGGGGACGCGGCTCACACGTTCCGTGGGACGTTCCCCGAGAGCTTGAGCATCGCGCACATGAACTTGTGGCCGCCGTCCGCGGTGGGGCCGAACATGCACGGGCAGCCGCCGTCGATGACGCGGATCCCGTGCTCCCGACCCCAGGCCGCCGCGGCATCGTCCACGCTGCCGCCGCCCGGCCCGCGGTGCATCCACACGTCCTTGATCCCGAGCGATGCCGCCTCCTTCATGGTGTCGAGGGCGCGCTCGGGGCGCGTCCCGATGACCACCGCCTCGACGCCGCCAGGCACGGCGGCGAGCGACGGGTACGCGGGCTCGCCCTCGATGGACTCGGCATGCGGGTTGATGGGGAAGGCCTGGTAGCCGCGCTCGCGCAGGCGCAGGTAGACGGCGTTGGATCCGTGCGATCCGGGTGTGCGGGACACGCCCGTGACGGCGATCCGCTGATGGGTGAGGAAGGCCTCCGCGGCCTCCTTGATGGCAGGCATGATCGACTCCTTCGGAGCTTCGGCGGGGACTGTTCTTCTATGGTCCGCCCGCGTCGCTCTCGCGACAACGGGAACGATGCGCGCCGTCCTTACAGCACGAGCGCGGCCAGTGCGGCGAGCCCGACGCCCACGAGGCCGCACCAGGCCCACACCAGGATGGCGTAGGTGGGCACAGAGGTGCGCGGCGTGGTGGTCGGAGTCATGCGAGCATCGTGGGCCCCGGCACGCCGGCCCGCCAGACCCCATTTGTGGGGGTTCGTCCCCGCATGCCCCCAGAAGAGGGGGCTTTGCCCTCCGCGGCGTCCGCGCCAGGGTGGAACCGGAGCGGCAGATGCGTGCCGCAGCTCGTGGGGGATGCAACGCAGGGGGATGCAGTGAAGGGGATGAAGGAGACCACCCGGTCCGCGATCGACGCGACGCTCGCCGCGGCGGTCGCGATCGCGGTGGTCGCGTACTTCGTGTGGATGTTCCGCGACGGCTCGGGGTGGACCGCGTCCGCGGTCCAGGTGCTCATCGCGCTCGGCGTGATCGTGCCCCTCTGGGCTGTCGCGGTCTACCGCGCGTACCGCCCCGTGCGCTGAGGGGTGCCTCGCTGAGCGTGGGGCTCAGCGCTCGATGTCGGTCACCCCTTCGTAGAGCCCGATCGCGTTGCCGTCGGGGTCGGTGAAGGCCGCCCACCATGACGTGGGGGTGATCTCCATCTTCGGCATGGTCACCGTGCCGCCATGCTCCGCGACGAGTGCGAGAGCGGCGTCGATCGAGTCGACCTCGACGTACGAGCGCGGCTGGGTGAAGCCCTCGTCCCGCGGGGCGAGCCCGCCGCCGCTGATCTCGTTGGGTGCCTGCCACATCGGGTAGTCCTCGAAGCCCGGCGGGGCCGCGATCTGCCACCCGAAGAGCGCTGCGTAGAAGCCCTTGGCCGCCTCCAGATCGGAGACGGGGATGTCGATGTGCGTGATGTCGCCGTGAGCCATGACGCCTCCTCCGAGGTCCACCGGGAACGGGCTCGTCTCCGAGTGTGCGGCGATGTCGCCCGCGGGGCAAGCGCTGACGATGTCATGCCTGGACGGGCCCCGATGGTGCTCCCTCGCTACCGTGAGGGCATGACCCGCTACGTCCTCGCCATCGATCAGGGCACCACGTCGACGCGCGCGATCGTGTTCGACCACGATGCTCGGGCGGTAGCCCAGGCCCAGCGCGAGCATCGCCAGCTGCTGCCGCGAGCGGGCTGGGTCGAGCATGATCCTCTGGAGATCTGGGCGCACACCCGTCTGGTGGTCGCGGAGGCGTTCGCGCAGGCGAACATCACGCGGCTCGACCTCGCGGCGGTGGGCATCGCCAACCAGCGCGAGACCACCATCGTCTGGGACCGCCGCACCGGCGAGCCGGTGCATCCCGCGATCGTGTGGCAGGACACGCGCACGCAGGACCGCGTCGACGCGCTCGCGGACGGCAGCGGCGTCGACCGCTTCCGCGGGATCACGGGCCTGCCGCTCGCGACGTACTTCAGCGCCAGCAAGATCGCGTGGATCCTCGACAACGTCCCGGGCGCACGCGCCGATGCCGAGGCCGGCCACCTCGCGTTCGGCACCCCCGACACGTGGCTCGCCTGGAACCTCACGGGCGGCGTGGAGGGCGGCATCCACGTCACGGACGTCACCAACGCGTCGCGCACGCTGCTCATGGACATCGCGACCCTCGAGTGGAGCGAGCCGATGCTCGAGGCCTTCGACATCCCGCGCGCGATGCTGCCCCGGATCCGGTCGAGCTCCGAGGTCTACGGGCATGGCTACATGAACTCGCTGCTGCGGGATGTGCCGCTCGCGGGGATCCTGGGCGATCAGCAGGCGGCGATGTTCGGCCAGGCCGCCTTCTATCCCGGCGAGTCGAAGGGCACCTACGGGTCGGGGGCGTTCCTGCTGGTCAACACCGGCACGGACGTGGTCCACAGCGAGAACGGGCTCCTCACCACGGTGGCGTACCGCCTGGGGGAGGAGCCGCCGTCCTACGCGCTCGAGGGGTCGATCGCGGTCACCGGGGCCCTGGTGCAGTGGATGCGGGACAACCTGGGGATCATCGCGGAGTCCGGGGAGATCGAGCGGCTTGCGGCGACCGTCGCCGACAACGGCGGGGCGTACATCGTCCCCGCGTTCTCGGGGCTGTTCGCGCCCATGTGGCGGCCCGACGCCCGAGGCGCCATCGTGGGGCTCACGCAGTTCGTGACCAAGGCGCACCTGGCCCGGGCGGTGCTCGAGGCCACCGCCTACCAGACGCGTGATGTGGTGGTCGCGGGCGAGGCGGACGCCGGTGTGCCGATGCGTGCCCTCAACGTCGACGGCGGCATGGCCGTGGACGGCCTCCTCATGCAGTTCATGGCGGACATCCTCGGTTGCGACGTCATCCGGCCTGAGGTGACCGAGGCGACCGCGCTCGGCGCCGCGCATGCCGCAGGACTGGCCGTCGGCTACTGGTCGGACCTCGACGAGCTGCGCGACCACTGGCACGAGGACCGCCGCTGGGGTCCGCTCATGCCGCGCCCCGAGGCCGAGCGGCTCTACCGCAACTGGCGCAAGGCCGTCGCGCGCTCGCTCGACTGGGTCGACGCGGACGTCGACGAGTAGAGGGGCTTCACCCCTCGGGGAACCGCGGTCCCGCGTCCTGTGCCGGGTTGCCGGCGACGATGCGCCCCGCAGGCACGTCGCGCATGACGACGGTGGCGGGGGAGACCAGGCATGACCGGCCGAGCGTGACGCCGCCCGTGACGATGCACCGCGAGGTCACCCACACGCCGGGCTCGATCACGAGCGGCCGCGTGATGAGCGCCATGTCGCGCCGGTGCGCGTGGCTGCCGGTGGTGAGGAGCGTCTCCTGCGACACCACCGCATCGTGCCCGATGGTCACCTGATCCTGGTTGTGGATCCACACGCCCTCGCCGATCCAGCAGTGGTCTCCCACCTCGAGCTTCCAGGGCAGCTTGACGCGCGTGCGCTGACGGAAGATCACGCCGTCGCCGATCCGCGCGCCGAAGGCCCGCAGCGCCGCGACCCGCAGCCGCGACGAGGGCTGGAGCGCATTGGTCACCACGAGCCACTCGACCGCCATCCAGGCGGCGACCACCAGGGGGGAGCGGCCCCATGCGGCACGCTCGCCCGGCGCCTCGCTCAACGGGATCACCGGCGGTCCGGTGCGCACGTCCTCGTCCATCCCTGGGCCCCCTCCGCGTCGCCTTCTCCGATCATGCCGTCACGGGCGGCGTCACGGGAAGGGGGTGCGGGCGCCGCCGGCGAACTTCGCCCCAACGATCAGGGTGTTGGCTACGTCTTTACCTGAGATTGGAATAACCGTAACCGCGTTCCGGTTGCGGGAAGCAGGCCGAGGGACTGGACTGTGAAAAGGGGTGAATCGTGACTGTTCCGCACATTTCCGTCAGCACCTGGAGCGCGCGTCGCGGCCGGGAGCTCTTCTCGGACGTGCGGCTCAGCGGGCTCCTGGCGCGGCCCACGCGGACCCGGACCGCCGTCGCGTCGGGCGCGGGCATCGCATGGGTGGACGTCATGATCCAGGTGGTCGTGGGCACCGCGATGCTGTACGCGCTGTGGTGGGTGCTCGCTTCGGGCGTGTTCGCTCACGCGGTCCAGGGTGCGGCGGGCTGGTACGTCGACACGATCATCCCGGCCTTCAACACGGGCACCCCTGCGGTCCTCACCGGCACCGACTTCACCGAGGGCTTCTTCGTCCCGGCGCCCGAGCCGCCGGCCATGCTCCAGTACGACGGCCCCGCCACGGTGCAGTTCGAGCAGGCGATGGGGCTCTGAGCCCCGCCCGAGCCACGCACCGCTAGCGTGGGAGCACCGTCGGAGGGAGCACCCCATGTTCATCGGACTGACGCCCGAGCTGTGCGCGCAGGCCTGGGAGATCGTGAAGCCGTCGATCGAGCGCGCGGCCGCGCACGGCGCCATCCGCGGCGCCGTGGGCGACCTGGTGGTGATGGACCCGGCGCGGCCCGGCACGATGCTGTGGGCGGGGTCGATCGGCGACACCGAGGACAAGACCTACGGCTACGCCGTCGCGAAGGCCAAGGTCGCGGAGCGCACGGGTCTCGACACGTCGCGCGTGCGCATGGAGGCTCCGCATCTCTACACGGCGGGCGACATCGTCTACCCGGGAGGCGTGGTGCGCCACGGGATGGTCGTCGCGTTCTCGGGGGTCGAGGGCGAGGCGGACGAGATGATCGCGGAGTGGTTCATCGCGACGGTCCGCGGCCTCGCGCGGCTCGCATTCGTCTCCGCGCACGGCCCGGACGCGACCGGCACGCGCTACCTGGGGGAGTGATGGACGCGCCGGACACCCCCGCGCTGCGGGCGCTCGCGGACACGGGCATCGACGTCGAGGTCACGGTCCACGGGCCCGTGCGCTCGCTCGAGGAGGCCGCCGAGGCCCGCGGGTTGGACCCGCGCCAGATCCTCAAGACCCTGGTGGTGCGCCGGGCCGCGGGGGAGTACCTCTTCGTGCTCGTCCCCGGCGACCGCGAGATCAGCTGGCCCAAGCTGCGCGCGCTCCTGGGCGTCAACCGCATCTCGATGCCCGACAAGGACGTCGCGCGCGAGGTGACCGGCTACGAGCGCGGCACCATCACGCCGTTCGGCGCCCGACCCGACCCTGCGACCGGCCTGGCCTGGCCCGTCATCGCCGACGCGCTCATCGTCTCGCGCGAGGGGCCCGTGTCGATCGGCGGGGGCGCGCACGGCGTCGCGGCGACAGTGGACACGCAGCAGCTTGTCGAGGTGCTCGAGGCGCGAATCGCCGACGTGACCGAGCCGCTCGCCCCACGACAGGGCTGAGCCCTTGTAGGGTGTCGCACGTGTACGAGAGGCCTGCGCTGCCGGAGCTCGTCTTCACCGACGCGGACGGCGAACCGATCCCGTACGGATCCCGATGGGGTGACGACGGGCCGCCGGAGCGTACCTACTCGCGCACGCGCCACCCCGAGCGCTTCGCACCCCTCGTGGAGGTCGCGGACGCCCTGATCTCGCACCTCGAGGCCACCTACGACGTCGACGTGCGCCGCACCGACGGCCTGCCCGAGGACGCGCCCGAGGCGCTGCGGCGATTCGAGCATGGCGACCTGCGCATCGTGCGTGCGACCACGCTGCTGCCGCGGCACGATGCCTCGGCGCCGCTCGTGATCGCCGAGACCAGCTTCCCGAGCATCGTGGTGTCCATGGGCGCCGCGGGCCTCGAGCGCGCGCCCGACTGCGGCTGCGACGCGTGCGACGAGTCGCTCGAGGCGAGCGCCGACGAGCTCGAGCGCCTGGTGTTCTCGGTGGTGGAGGGCCACTACCAGGAGCGTTACACCTGGACCGACGGCATCGAGATCATCATCGGCGGGGCGGACGGCGCGAGCTACAACCGCCAGCCGCGGCACGCCGCCGACAAGGAGCGCGTCGACGCGCTCAAGCAGAGCCAGCGCGAACGTCACGGCGAGCGCTGGCTCCCGTGGCCCCCTCGGCGCGACGACGACGATGCGCCCGCATGGGACGAGCCGCCGCGGCGCATGCGCACGCGTGCCGAGCACGAGGCCGCCATCGAGGAGGCGCTGAGCCGCATCAAGCGACGCCTGCGTACCGCGTAAGGCCCGCTGCGCCGCGGCGGGCTACGCCATCTGGCGCGAGCGCTGGTGCTCGTCGAGGTCCGCGAGCCATGCGGTCGCGCGCTCCTCGAACTGGTCCGCCGCATCGGCGTCGTAGTCCGGCAGCGACGCGTCCATGAACAGGTGCGCCTTGCCCGTGTAGCGATAGATGCGCGCGTGCGGAGCGTGATAGAGCAGCGCGTCGATCTCCGCGGGCTCGACCCACTCGTCGGGATCCGCGACGTGGATCTGCAGCGCGACCTCGTGGCGCCACACGCCGCCGAGCGCGGCCGGCGGCAGCGCTCCGCCGACCAGCAGGCATGCGCGGAACCGGCGGCGGTCCTGCGCGAGCAGCTGCGCCTGCATCGCGCCCAGCGAGTAGCCGATCACCACATCGGCCTCGCGGTGGCGGCGGGCGGCGGAGTGCGCGGCCTCCTGGAGCGCATCGTGGCCGATGCGCTGCGCGTAGGCGACGCCCTCGTCGATGTTGTCGAAGGTCGCGCCCGCGTAGCAGTCGGGGCAGTGGACCGTGTGGCCGTTCGCGCGGAGGCGGTCGGCGAAGGACAGGAGCCCCTCGGTGAGCCCCTTCGCATGGTGGAACAGCAGGATCTCGGCCATGACTCATCCTCTCGCTGAGAGCGGTCCGGCGCGACCGCAGGCCGCGTCGGTCGCGCATCCGGGCCCGCAGGTGGTTGGCTGAGGGCGTCGGATGACGGTCCGTTCCAGGGAGGTCACGCGTGGGAATCGACGAGGTCCTGCTCATCGGGGTGGTCGCGGTCATCGCGATCGTCGCGGTCCACTCCATCGCGCCGCGCGTGGGCGTCGCCGCGCCCCTGCTGCTCGTGTCGCTCGGCGTGGCGGTGAGCTTCATCCCTGGCTTCCCCGAGATCGAGATCGAGTCCGAGTTCATCCTGCTGGGGATCATCCCGCCGCTGCTGTACTCCGCGGCGGTCAACCTGCCGTCGACGGAGTTCAGGCGCGACTTCCGCGCGATCTCGAGCCTGTCGGTGGTGCTGGTGCTCCTGAGCGCGGTCCTCATGGGCCTGTTCTTCATGACGGTGATCCCCGGCATCGGCTTCGCGCTGGGCGCGGCGCTGGGTGCCGTGGTGAGCCCCACCGACGCGGTCGCGGTGCAGATCATCCGCAAGATGGGGGTCTCCCCACGCATCGTCACGGTCCTCGAGGCCGAGTCGATGTTCAACGATGCGACCGCGCTGGTGACCATGCGCACGGCCGTGGCGGCCGCCGGCGCCTCGATGGGTCTCGCCGAGGCGACGTGGGACTTCGCGTCCGCGGTGGTGATCGCGGTGCTGGTCGGGCTGGTGACGGGCGAGCTCAACGTGCGCCTGCGGCGCTGGGTCCCGGGCGCCGCCAACAGCACCGCGATCAGCTTCGTGGCGCCGTTCGCGGCCGCGGTGCCGGCCGAGCTCCTGGGAGCCTCGGGCCTGGTCGCGGCGGTGGTCGCGGGCCTGGTGACGGGCTATCGCGCGCCGCTGTACCTGCGCCCTGCCGATCGCATCTCCGAACGCGCGAACTGGCGCACCGCCGAGCTCCTGCTCGAGGGCGTGGTGTTCCTGCTGCTCGGGCTCGAGCTGCTCACGCTGGTCGACGACGTCGAGGAGACGCACGGCTCGGTGTGGAAGGCCGTGGGGCTGGGCCTCGCGGCGCTCGCGCTGGTGCTGCTCATCCGCATCGCGTACGTGGCGCCGTTGGTGCTCGCCGCGGGTAGGCGAGCGCTGCGGGTACGCGCGCGGCATGAGCGCGTCGAGGGGCTCGGCCAGGAGGCCGAGTCGCACCCGGATCCCGCGCATCGTGAGGCGGTCGCGCGCCGCGTCGAGCAGCACTCGGCGTACGCGGACTACCTCGAGAACCGCCCGCTCGGCTGGCGCGAGGGCGGCGTCCTGGTGTGGGCGGGCATGCGCGGCGCGATCACCGTGGCCGCGGCACAGTCCCTGCCGTCGGACACCCCGTTGCGCTCGACCATGGTGCTCATCGCGTTCGTGGTCGCGGTCGGGTCGCTCATGGCGCAGGGCGCGACGCTTCCATGGGTGACGCAGCGGCTGGGGATCGCGGGGGAGTCGGTGCACGACGAGCGCGAGCGGGCCGAGCTGCGCGACCTGCTGGCCGGCGTGGCGGACACGGTGCTCGCGGAGATCGCGCTCCGGGGCGACGACGGCCGGCTCTACGACGCCTCCGTGGTCGACGCGGTGCGGCGCGCGATGGCCCACGCGCGCGCCGAGGACGAGGAGACCGTGCACCACGGCGAGCACTTCTACCGCCTGAGGCTCGCGATCATCGAGGCGCAACGCGCGCGGCTGCTCGAGGCGCGTGCCGTCGGCACCTTCGGCTCGGAGGCGCTGGGTGACGCGCTGCGCATCCTCGATGCCGAGCAGATCTCGCTCCAGCTGCGCTCCGACCACCCCGACGGGGACGACTGAACCGGCGGCGCCCCTACAGCTCGACCGACGCCACCATGTCGGTGGTGGGCTGCTCCGAGCCGCCCATGGGCTCCTCGGTCACCACGAAGCCGGTCGCGCCCTCCATGTCCATCTCCATGAGCGTCATGAAGCTGCCGTCGGAGTCGGGCATGAACGTCGGTCCGGCGTGCTTGGAACCGTCCGCCATCACCACCCAGAGCTGGTACTCCATGCCGTCCTCGGGCTCCGGGCAGTCCTCGCCCATGGCCACGACCGAGGACATCTTGTCGCTCATCACCAGGTGCGCCGCGCCGAGGCCCAGGTCCATCGAGTGAGCATCGGGCGCGCTCGTCACCATCATGACGTCGTGCTCGAGCGCGAGCTCCTCGTCGCGGCTGTCGGACAGCGACGAGCCGACCAGGCCGCCCACCGCGAGCACCGCCGCCGCGGCTGCCGCGACCGCCGCCTTGGGCCACCAGGACCTGCGGGAGGACGATGCCGCGGGAGCCGTCGCAGCCGGTGCCCCCTCGGCGGGCACGGGTGCGTCGTCCGAGGTGATCGGCGCTGCTTGGGGGGTCCGGGCGATCTCGGCCATGACGCGCGCCTTGAGCGCGACCGGGGGCGCGACGGACTCCGCCTCGCCCAGCACCGCGGCCGCCTCGCGCAGGCCGGCGAGCTCGACCGTGCAGTCCTCGCATGCGTCGAGGTGCGTCTCGAAGTCCTGCCGTTCGGCGGGCGTGACGGCATCCACCGCGTACGCGCCGACCAGGGAGTGCACGTTCTGGTTCATCGCGTCCCCTCCCAGGCATCCCGAAGCCGGATCATCGCATCCCTGATACGGGCCTTCGCCGTGCCGAGCGGGATGTCGAGCGACTCGGCGAGCTGCCGGTTCGTGTAGCCCTTGTAGTACGTGAGCTCGAGCGCCTCGCGCTGGAGCGGCGTGAGCGTCGCGAGCCCGCGGCGCACGCGTGCGGCGCGCCATTGCGCGTCCATCGCATCGACCACCTGCTCGGGGTGCTCGACGTCTGCGGAGTGGCGGGCGCCGTGTGTGAGGAGGCGGTCCGCGTGGGACTGCTCGGCGCGCACGCGGTCGACCGCGCGCCGGTGCGCGATGGTGAGCACCCACGAGCGTGCCGAGCCCTGGTCGGGGCGGTAGCGCGCCGCGACGCGCCACACCTCGACCAGGGCTTCCTGCGCGACGTCCTCCGCGAGGTGGGGGTCGCGGACGATGCGGAGGGCGAGGCCGTGGACCGCGCCGGCGAGCGCATCGTAGAGCTGCTCGAACGCCGACGCGTCGCCGCGTCCTGAGCGCACCAGCAGGTCGGCGAGCCGCTCGGCATCCCGCCCGGCGCGGGGCGCGGCGTCTGCGGGGCCGGTGCCGCCGGGCACCGCCCGGAGCCCACCCTCGCGCCGCTGCGCGCTCATGCCGTCCTCCGCATCGTCCGTCACGGGGGCGTCAGCCCTCGTCCTCCATCATCGCGTCCTCGGACTCCATGGCGTCCGGCGACTCCGACATCATCGAGTCGTCCTCCTCCATCATGGTGTCGTCCTCCGACATCGACTCCTCGGGCTCCATGGTGGAGTCGTCCTCCATCATCGTGTCCTCGGACTCCATGGTGTCGGACTCCATGGTGTCGGGGTGCATCGTCTCCTCCATCATCGTGTCGTCCGAGGACGTCGACGCGGGCTCGGTGTCCCCGCACGCCGCGAGCGTGCCGCCCGCGAGCAGGATGAGGGCCGGGACGGCCAGGGTGCGCATTCGGTACATGATTCCTCCCTGAGACGGGCCTCCCCGGGTGGGGGCCCGACGTTGCCTGTTCGGTGCGCCGGCGCGACCGGATGGGTCGCGGCTCAACCGAAGGTGAAGGCGTAGGCCTCGACGCCGGGCGTGAACTCGAGGATCATCACGTCCTCGCGCGGATCGCCCTCCCAGAGGTCGTAGAGGTCCGCCGTGCCGTCGACCTTCACGGTCCGCTCGTACGAGTCGTCGTCCAGCAGCGTGACGCGTACCTCGCCCTCGCCGGCCATCACCAGGTGGGCGTCGGAGGCGTAGAAGTTGAGCATGAGCATCGCGCCCTCGCCCGCGAGCGCGTACTCGTCCGTCACGGTCCATTCGCCCACGTAGGCGAAGTGGTCGGGCTGGGGGAAGGCGTCGTGGCCGTACGCGACGGGCTCGTCGTGGACCACCTGTCCGCCGTTGTCCGCGTACTGGAGGCGCCCGTAGCCCAGGTAGGTCTCCTGCGTGCGGTCGGTCGTGTGGCCGCCCGTGTCCATGTCGACCACGTCCTGCGGCGCGGCGTCGAGCAGCTGCTGGATGAGCTCCTCGGTCTCGGCATAGGCGCCCTCGCCGTAGTGGACCTGCCGCACGGTGCCGGTCTGGTCGATGAGGTAGTGCGCGGGCCAGAAGCGCTGGTCCCACTCGCGCCAGGTCTGGTACTCGTTGTCGATCGCGACGGGGTAGTCGATGCCGTAGCGCTCCGTCGCATCGGCGACGTTGCCCACCACCTTCTCGAAGGCGAACTCCGGCGTATGCACGCCGATGATGGTGAGCCCCTGGTCGCGGTACCGCTCGTCCCACGCGGTGAGGTACGGGAACGTGCGCTGGCAGTTGATGCAGCTGTACGTCCAGAAGTCGAGGAGGACCACCTGGCCCTCGAGATCCGCGAGGTCGAGCGCCTGGCCGTCCTCGGTGTTGAGCCACTCGTCGATGCCGGGCAGGTCGCGCGCGGGTCCGCAGTTCTGGAGCACCGCGGTGTTCGCCTCGCACTGGTCGAAGCTGAGCGCATCGCCGGTCACGGTCGTGTCGACATCCTCGCGTCCCGTCAGCGAGTCGAGCTCGTCGCGCACCGTGTCCGAGTCCTCGATCTGGTTCTGGATGCTCGCGAGCTGCTCGGGGACCAGGCGCTGGAGCGGCTCGGCGATGTTGGTCGCGATGACCAGCGCGGTCGCGACCAGCACGGCGCCGGAGATCGCGCGGATGAGCTGGAGGCGCTCCCGCACCAGCGTGATGCGCGAGAAGATCGCCTGCCCCGCGAAGCCGAAGCCGAGCAGGGGGATCGCGATGCCGGCGCTGAACGCGAGCGTCAGCGCGACCAGGCCCCAGCTCACGCCGTTGGTGGCCGCGAGCACCGTGATGGACGCGAGGATCGGTCCCGCGCACGGCACGAACACGAGCCCGAGCGCGAGGCCCATGACGTAGCCGTTGCCGCCCCGGTCCATCTGCACCGGTCGCACACGCTCGAACGGGCGCTGGAGCAGCTCGCCCACCTTCGGGATCATGAGGCCGACGCCCACGATCGCGAGGACGGCGATCCCGGTCCACCGCAGGAGGTCGTCAGGAAGGCCCAGGCTCGACAGCAGGATGCCGCCCAGGAGCGTGAAGACGGCGAAGCTGGTGACCAGGCCGGCGACCACCACGAGCGGCCGGCGGCGGTTGGCGCCGCCGTCCTGGATCGCGCTGGTGAGGATCGCGGGAAGCACGGGCAGCACGCAGGGGCTGATGGCGGTGATGATGCCGGAGATCAGTCCGACGAGCACGAGTGTGATCATGACCGAGGTTCGGCGCGACGATGCGCGGGGATGGGTGGGCGCGGTGCCATACCTGCAACCTAGGCTGGCACCATGACCGTCGCATTCGTGCTGGGAGGTGGGGGCGTGCGCGGCGCCACCGAGGTCGGGATGCTGCGCGCCCTGCTCGAGGCGGGCATCGTCCCCGAGCTGGTCGTGGGGACCTCGATCGGGGCCATCAACGGCGCCGCCGTCGCGCAGGACCCCACGCTCGGCGTGGTCGAGCGGCTCGAGCATGCGTGGGCGTCGCCCACCGCGAACGCCGTCTACGGCGAGTCCGTGGCACGCCAGCTGCGTCGCCTCGCGCAGTCCCGCACCCACCTCAACGACCCCGACGCGCTCCGGGGGCTCATCGCGAACATGCTCGGAGCGGACACGCAGTTCGAGGACCTCACGGTGCCGCTCGCGGTGTGCGCGGCGAGCATCGAGCGCGCGTCCGAGCACTGGTTCGACACCGGTCCGGTGGTCGACGCCGTGCTCGCGAGCGCATCGGTCCCGGCGGCCCTGCCGCCTATGCGCATCGGCGACGAGCACTTCATCGACGGGGGGATGGTCAACTCGATCCCGCTGGGCGAGGCCGTCAAGAGGGGGGCCACCACCATCTACGTCCTCCAGGTGGGCCGCATCGAGGAGCCTTTGCATCCGCCGCGCCGCCCGACCGACGTGGCGCGTGTCGCGTTCGAGATCGCGCGACGGCACCGCTTCCAGCGCGAGCGTGCCGACGTGCCGGCGGAGGTGGCGCTGCACATCCTCCCGTACGGCGGTCACCAGCCCGGCGACGAGCGGCTGAGCGCCTACCGCCGGCTGGACCGCACGCACGCGCGGATCGAGGCGGCCCGCGCCGCGACGGCCGAGTACCTCGACGGCCTCGAGGCGCGCGGGTGAGCGCGGACCGCAGCGGCGAGGCTCGGCGCTCGCCGCGACGCATGCGATGGTGGCGGCTGCCTCCCCGGTGGGTGCGAAGAGCGCTGCTCGCGCCGGCGCTGGTGCTGCTCGCGTTCGTGTGGCTGCCCATCGCGGTCTGGTACGTGGTGGTCGTGGCGGCCGTGGTGAGCTTCGCGCTGCCCGGGCGCATGCGGATCACGCGCGTCGTCTGGCTGGCGGGCTTCTACCTCCTGTGGGACGCCGCGTGCGTGGTCGCGCTCGCGGGGCTATGGGTGTGGCAGGGCTTCGGGACCAGGCTGGACACGGAGGCGTCGCAGCGGCGCCACCTCGCGCTCGCGAGCACGATGCTGCGGCTCCTGTTCTCGCAGGCGCGATGGACCCTGCGGCTCGAGGTGGACCTCGAGGATGCGGACCTCGACGCGATCGGGCGCGGGCATCCGCTCATCGTGGTGAGCCGCCATGCCGGCCCCGGGGACTCGTTCATCATCGTCGATGCGCTGCTCAACACCTTCGGGCGAGCACCTGCCATCGTGCTCAAGGACACCCTGCAATGGGACCCGGCCATCGACATCCTGCTCCACCGGATCCCGTCGCAGTTCCTCACCCCGCGCCGGCATCGTGCCGTGGGCGCGCCGGGCGGCACCGAGGCGATCGCGGCGCTCGCGGGCGAGCTGGGCGAGACGGGCGCGCTGCTGATCTTCCCCGAGGGGGCGAACGTGACGCCCGGCCGGCGCGCGAAGCGGATCGCAGCGCTGCGCGAGGCGGGGCACGTCGAGCTCGCCGAGCGCGCCGAGGCGATGCCGCACGTGATGCCGCCCCATGCCGGGGGAGTGCTCGCGGCGATGGACGCGCGGCCCGACGCGGTCGTGGTGGTGGTGGGGCACACCGGCCTCGAGCGGCTCTCCACCGTGGCCGATGTGTGGCGTGAGCTGCCGGTCGACAAGCGCATCGTCCTCAAGGGCTGGAGCGCGGACCCGGCGGACGTCCCGGAGGGCCGGGAGGCGCGAGAGGCGTGGCTCTTCGAGTGGTGGGAGACCGTCGACGCGTGGATCGAGTCGCACCAGCCGGAGGTGTCGCCCTCGGCGGAGGCGCGCGAGCCGCGCGTCGAGCGTGGAGGCGCCAGGTAACCTGACGCGATGTCACCGCCACGGAAGGGATCGTTCATGGGGCTGCTGCTCGTCGGGCTGCAGGGCCTCATCTTCCTCGCCGTGGGCACCACGGCCTTCCTCACGGACCCCTGGATCGAGGGCTCGCTGTGGGCGGGCACCACCCTGATCCTGCTGGGGCTGCTGGGCATGTTCTGGTCGGGCAAGGACCTGGGCCGCGCCCTCACTCCCATGCCTATGCCGAACGGTGAGGGCCTGGCCGCGGGCGGCATCTACGGGTACGTGCGCCACCCGATGTACTCGGGGATCATCCTGATCGCGCTCGGCCTCGCGGTCGGGTCCGGGCGGCTGTGGACGTTCGCAAGCGCGGTGGTGCTGGTCGGGTTCTTCGAGGTGAAGACCAGGCTCGAGGAGCGGTACCTCGTCGAGGCCTACCCCGGCTACGGCACGTACGCCGCCCGTACCGGCAAGTTCCTGCCCGGGCTGGGCAAGCGCCGTCAGGGCTGAGCAGGCGGGCGTGCCTTGCCCGCTTCGCATCGCCGCTCCCGCAACATGAGTGGATCGTGTCGCTTCCGTGCTCTCTTGGCGGTCAACCTGTGCGAATCGTGTCGCTCGCGCTGCTGCCCGCCTCCGCGCGACACGATTCCCCCACATTGACCGTTCCCGCGGTGCTGTGACGACACGATCCGCACATGTTGATGGCGCTGGCACGATTCCGGGCCGTGATTCCCCAGATGTGCGACCAGGTCTTCTGCCAGGGCGGTTTGACCGTTACGGTCTGTTTCATGCGGATCGGGGGGCTGGTTGCGGCGGCAGGCGTGCTGCTGCTCTCCGGATGCTTCGGCGAGCCCGGACCGATCGTCTCCGAGACGCCTTCGGTGGCCGGGACGGTCGCGGCGGCCGTCTCCCCGACGCCGACGCCCAGCGCGTCCGCCGTGTCGGAGGCGCTCACGGACGAGGAGCTGACGGCGTTGCTGCCCGAGCGTGCCCTCATCCCCGATGTCCGCGGCGCGATGGCGACAGCGGAGTTCTTCCTGGAGCAGTACGCGCCCATGTTCCACACGGGCGACACCCGCGTCTGGGAGGCGCTCTCGGCCGAGGGGTGCGAGTACTGCGCGAGCGCGCTGGAGAACGCAGAGCGAGTCCGCGACGAGGGTTGGACCGCGCGGGGTGGGCAAATTGCCGTTGTCAGGAACACGCAAGACGGCGCGCTTACCTCGCCAACCACCGCGTATTACTCGATCGAGGCCGACCGCGAGGCCGCGTTCCTCGCCCCGGCCGAGGGCCCGGAAACGCGGTCCGCCAAGGCTTCCCGAACGCACTTTGAGTTCGCGCTCGAGTTGGTGGATGATCGCTGGCTCGTCGCAGGCGTGACATCGGAGCTGGTGTCGGAGTCATGAGCGCGCTCGCCGCGATTGTCATTGCTGGAGTCCTCGCCGTGACTCAGATGCCGCAATACTCCGAGCCGAGTTTTGGGGATACAACCAACGAATCGAACGACACGCTTCGTGTTGACGGCGAGGCCGACAAGGCAGGAGCCGAGGGCAGCTCCACCACGTCCACATCATCCACGGCACCCGTCGTCGAGTACCTGCGCATGGCCGAGTGCACCAACGGCTCGCCGCTCGAGTCCGAGGGGGCGTGCAGCACCACGGCCGGCGACTCCGTCACCTGTGCCGACGGCATGGATCCGCTCCTGCCGCTGTGGTCCCGTACCCTCCAGGCCGACGGCACCTGGGGCGCCTGGACCATGGAGACCGGCCTCGGCTGCCCGTCCCAGTCCGATCTGCTCGAGCTCATCCGCCACGAGTGGACCCAGCTCCACATCACCGCGCCGCCGGTGAGCATCCAGCCGGGCACGGGCACCGTGGTCGCGACGCTGCCCACCGTCGCCTTCGCCGACGCGGCGCCGCTGACGCACGGCGCCACCCTGCTCGGCGCCGACGTGACCATCCGCGCCACGCCCACCACCTATCTGTGGGACTGGGGCGACGGCGACACCACCACCACGACCGACCCCGGCGCCCCCTACCCGGACGACACCGTCAGCCACGCCTACACCCGTGCCGCCGACGCCGCCACGATCACGCTCCACACCACGTGGACCGGCCACTACCGCATCGGTGCCGGCGCGTGGACCGCGTTCGAGACCACCCTCACCACGGACTCCACCCCCATCCCGCTCACCGTCACGCACCCCCGCACGCGGCTCGTCGACGGACCGCTCGCCGGCTGACAGCGGCCCGGAGCAGGTGACACGGCCTGGTCGCGGTGCCACGATGAGCAGATGCTCGAGATTCCGCATCTCTACCACCTCGCCGTCGCCGCCGAGTGGGATCCCGCATCGACCGCGGACTACACGACGTCGACGATTGGCCGCAGCCTCGCCGACGAGGGGTTCATCCACCTCAGCCTCGCGCGCCAGGTCGAGGGCGTCGCCCAGGCGTTCTACGCGGACCGCGACGTGGTGCTGCTCGAGATCGACCCCGCGAAGGTGACCGCGCGCGTGCAGTTCGAGCGGGTCCCGGACGCGGACGATGCGTTCCCGCACCTGTACGGCCCCATCCCGCGGGCCGCGATCGTCGCGGCCACGCCGGTGCCGCGCGGCACCGGGGGAGCGCTCGACTTCGACGGGCTGCTGCCCGACCCGATCTGACGTGAGCTGATACGAGCAGCGGCGCCCGTCAGCCGACGGTGATGCGCACGATGCGGTCGTCGCCCTTGGGAGCGTCCCCGTCCCCGGTGTTGCCGGTCATGACGTAGAGCATCCCGTCGGTGCCGGCGGCCACGCTGCGGATGTGGCCGAGCCCGTCGAGGAGCACGTGAGGCTCGCCCGTCGCGTCGGCGGTGAGGGGGATGCGCCACACCCGGTCGCCGGCCAGGGCCGACACGTAGATGCCCTCGTGCGTCGCCGCGATGCCGCCGGGTGTCGCATCCGCCGGGTCCCACACGGCCACAGGTGCGGTGACACCCTGCGCGGTCGCACCGAGCTCGGTGCCCTCCGGCATGCCGGTCAGCCCGTCCGCGCGGGGCCAGCCGTAGTCGCCGCCGGCCACGATGAGGTCGAGCTCGTCCGCGGTCGCGCCGCGGTCGCTCGCGTAGAGCCGCCCGTCGCTCACCCACGCGAGACCCTCGACATCGTGGTGGCCGAGCGACCAGACGCGGGACCCGAACGGGTTGTCCGGGGCCTTCCGGCCGTCCTCGTCGCCTCCGGTGGCCACCACGCGCAGGATCTTCCCCGCGAGCGAGCTCTGCTTCGCGGCGAGCGCGGGACGGCCCGAGTCCCCGGTGCCGATGTACAGGTAGCCGTCGGGCCCGAAGGCGAGGCGGCCGCCGTTGGCATCCTTACCGGACGGGATCCCGTCGACTACGACGGTGGGCTGGCTCAGGAGGTCGTCGTGGAGCTCCATGCGCAGCACCGCGTTGTCGTGCGCGCGGGTGACGTACGCGTACACGTAGGTCCGCTCGCCGGGCAGCACCTCGAGCCCCAGGAGTCCGCCCGAGCCCTCGGCGACAGTCGCGGCGCGCAGCGCCTCCGCGCCGGGACCGTTGAGCGGTGTCGCGACGCCCGCCCGGATCCGCTTCACCGCGCCGGTGACCCGCTCGCTCACCAGCAGCGAGCCGTCGGGCATCGTCACCAGTGCGGACGGTGTGGTGAGTCCCGTGGCGACCACCTCGTCCGTGAGGACGGTCGCGGTCACGGGTCCGCCGACCTCGGTGGGCACGGGCGCCGCCTCGGCGGTGGCCGCGCCGCCGTTCCCGGAGACGATGCGCGAGGGGCTCGGCGTGGAGTCGTCCGCCGCTCCCGTGGAGCATGCGGTGAGGACGAGCGGGAGCGCGCACGCGAGCGCGACGATGCGGGAGCGGGACGACATGATCGACCCAGGGTAGGCAGGCCTCACGTCGATGTAAAAGTTGACACCCGGCGAAGTGTCTGATTGCCCCGGGGGGTACGGCGCGGGCGCGCGCCGTCAGGCGAGCACGAGCCTGCGGAGCGTGGAGAGCGGCACGGCGCCGTAGCCGAGCACCGCGGCGTGGAAGTCGCGGATGTCGAAGCCTGCGCGCTGCTCCGCCTCCGCCCGGAGCGCGAGGATCTCGAGCCTGCCGACCATGTAGGCGAGCGCCTGGCCGGGCATCCCGATGTAGCGGTCCACCTCCTGCTCGATGTGGAAGCGGTCCAGCGGCGAGTGCTCGAGGCAGTACTGGATCGCCTGCTCGCGGCTCCACCCGAGCGCATGGATGCCGGTGTCGACCACCAGGCGGCACGCACGCAGGGAGTCCGCGCTCAGCATGCCCACGCGCGAGAGGTCGGACGAGTACAGCCCCATCTCATCGGCCAGCCGCTCCGTGTAGAGCCCCCAGCCCTCGGCGTACGCGGTGCTGAACAGCTCGCGCTGCACCACGTGGAGCGCCTCGTTCTCGGCGTGGAGCGCGAACTGGAGGTGATGCCCGGGGATCGCCTCGTGATACGCGATCGCCTCGAGCTCGTAGGTCGCCCACGCATGGGGGTCGGCGGTCTTGAAGTAGAAGTCGCCCTCCTTGCCGGTCGACGGCACGGGCGCCGAGTAGTACGCCATCGCGCCGAAGTCCGTCGCGTGGCCCAGGCAACGTGCCTGGGGCATCGTCGAGAACCACGCGGGCGAGGCGGCCTCGGCACGCGCGAGGGCCGACTCGGCGTCGCGCACGATGTCCTCGGCGCGCGTGTAGCGCAGCGACTCGTCGTCGCGGAGCTTGGCGTAGATCTCACCGATGTCGTCCGTGCCGAGCAAGGGGCCGGCGACCTCGCGGTACTCGTCCTCGAGGGAGGCGACCTGGGCGAGCCCGAGGGCGTGCACCTCCTCCGGCGTGATGTCGAGCTGGAGGTGCGACCACATGCGGTCGCGGTAGACCGCGGCGCCGCCCGGGAGGTGCACAAGGCCGGGGCGCTCGTCGGGGAGCCCGCGCTCGGCAAGGCGGCGCAGCCGGTCGGCGAAGCGCGCGACGCCCGCATGCACCACCTCCGCGACCACACGGTCCCTTTCGCGCCGCCACTCGGCCTGCGCCGCATCGTCCACCGCGGTGGGCGGAGCCTGCGCGCACAGGCGGTCCTCGCCCGCATGCGCCTCGCGCAGGTAGGACTCGGCGGCACGCGCCGTGTCGAGCAGGTGGCGTTCGAGCGCGACACGGCCCTGGTCCGCCGCGTCCTCGGCCACGTCGAGGAGGTCGTCGAGGAAGCGGGGGAGGTGGCGGAGCTTGGTGAGGTAGTCGTCCCCGTGCGAGGCGGTGCGCAGAGGGAACGCGTCGATGAAGGACAGGATGTTCTCCCACGCGCCCATGGTGGGGTTGAGGTGGAGCAGCTCGGGCTCCCATGCGAGGTGGAGCGCGGTCGAGCGCGCGTGCGATGCGATGGTGTCGCGCAGCGCGAGCGCCTGGAGGTCGTCGCCCGTGTCGATGCCTTGGGCCGCCGCGGCGAACGCCATGAGGCGCTCGTGCGCGCGGGCACGTCCGTCGACGGAGACGTCGTTCCATTCGGCCAGGTGCTCGAGCCTTCCGTCCCACATGAGGTCGAGAGGGCTGAGCGACATGGCGTAGGCGTAGTACTCGTCGGCGAGCGCGCTGAGATCTGTCATGCCTGCGACGGTACCGGCGTCCGGTCAGGCCTCGCCATCGCTCTCCATCACCGCGACCCAGTTGTCGCCCGGATCCTTGAACCACGCGATCGAGGGCATCATGCCGTCCACATCGCGCGCGATCCCGTCCTCGTCGGTCCATGGCAGCTGCGCGAACGCGACGCCCTTGCTGCGGAGCTCGGTGACCGTCGACTCGAAGTCGTCGGTCGCGAAGTTGAGGACGGTGTGCGTCGCCGGGACGTGGTCCTCCTTCTCGTAGACGAGCGTGGAGCCGCCGCCGGGGTGCTGGATGCGCAGCATCGGGCCCATGCCCTCGTCGTCGCGGTACTCGACCTCGAGCCCGAGCGTCCCGCCGTAGAAGTCCCGCGCCTTCGCCACGGAGTCCGTCGAGAAGCTCCCGAACGCCGTGCTGTCCTTGAACATGGTTCCTCCCGCGCGCCTGAGGGGACGCGCGGCGCCCGACGCGCGGGGCGCCGCTCGCTCCAGTGTGCGCCGGGACGATGCGCGGTGCGCGACGAGAGCGCCACAACCCTCAGGGGTGCTCGGTTGTTGTGAGTGCAAGGCGCGGCAACGGGTGCCGTGCGGGACGGGGGGAGACCGTCATGCGCCTGAACACCGATGCACGCCCTGGGGTCCGTCACACGGCCGCGCGAGCGAGGGTCGTCCTCGTGGTGCTCGTGCTCGTCACCGTGGGCGGAGCGGCAGCGGCGGGGCTTGCCGGCCCGGCGGCCGCCGCGTCCTGGCCCACGGTCGCCGCGGGTCCCGGTGCTCCGCCTCGCGGCATGCCGACCATCAACGGCGCGGTGTGCGCCGAGGTCGTGTTCGCCGCGCGGCATCAGGGTCCGGCCTACTTCAAGCCGCCCGACGGCATCGTCCCGGAGCCGTTCCGGGACCTCGAGGTGCGGTGCGCCACCCGGTTCACCGGTGACGGGCCGACGTACGTGCTCATCCTCGACGGCACGGCGGGCGTCGCGCCCGCGGACCTGGTCCGCGCCCTGGCGGAGGAGGGCTGGGGAGTCGTGTCCGCGAGCATGGACGGAGGCGTCGAGGCCTTCCTCGAGGACCCCGCGTGGACGACCCCGCTCGCGGACTATCGGGGTGCCGACCTCGAGCAGGACATCCTCTTCGTGAATCCCGACGAGGCCTCGCCGATCTCGACGGTCGCGATCGAGTTCCCCCAGACCACCGCCTTCGCCGACGGCAGGGCGACCCTCGAGATCTGGGTCCACGCCGAGAGGGAGCTCGCGTTGTCGGCGCCGAGCTCGTTCACCGAGCTGCGTCCGATCGGCCAGGCGATCCACTCCGGCGGCCAGGTGGTGATGATCGCGTGCGCATCGGTGCTCCTCGCCGTGCTCGCCGGCTACCCGAGCGTGCTGCTCAACCGGGTGATCGGCGCCCGGTGGGACCGTCTCCGCACGGAGGTCGGACGTCGTTGGGTGCGCGTGCGCGATCGTGCGGCGAGGATCGCGCCCGTTGCGGCCGTCGCCTCCGCGGTCCGCGGGCTCGGCGTCGCGGTGGGCAGGTCCTTCGCGCGGATGGACGCGGCGATGCGGCGGCGCGCCGGCCACGCCGACGATGCGTCGGTCCGAGCGCCCGACGGTGCGGTGGTGGAGCCGGGCAGCCCGGCTCGGACGCCTACGTCGGTATGGGCCGGATACGTGGTCGCGGCGCTGATCGCGGGCTGCGTCGACCCCGCCTTCGGCTTCAACTGGATGTCCGTGCGCGTGCTGGTCTCGAGCCTCATGGCGTTCGTGGTCTTCACGGTCGCCGTGGCGTTGCTGGTGCGCCGGGTGATGGCGCGGCGGCACCCGGGGATCGCGTCGGTCATCCGGTTCCGCTGGGGCACGCTGCCCATCGTGCTCGCGACCGTCGTCGTCGCGCGCCTCATCGGCATGCACCCCGGCGTCGTGTTCGGCATGGTGGCGGGGCTGGTGCTCCTCGCGACGCTGCCGCTGCGCGACCGCGCGCTCCGTGTGTCGCTCACCGCGGGCTGGGCGCTGGGGATCGCCGCGATCGGGTGGATCGTCTACAGCCTCCTGTCGCTGGTGCCGAGCTCCGTGCTCGCGGTGCCGCTCGCCGGGGTCCCCCTGCAGTTCGCGACCGACTTCGCGGCGCTTCTCGCGATCCAGGGAGTCTCGACGCTTCCGCTCACGCTGCTGCCGGTGACGGGGCTGGACGGCGCGACGCTCGCCGAGTGGGCACGCGAGCAGGAAGGTGCACGGCGTGCGGCCTGGCTAGGCGCCTACGCCGCGGCGCTCGCCGTCTTCATGCTCGTGATCGTGACCGTGCCCGACGGGCTGCAGTTCTACGGCGACTTCAGCCGATGGGCGATGCTGTTCGTGCTCTACGCGGCCGTGGCGGTCGCCGTGTTCGGGGTGCATGTGCTGCTGGTGAGGCGTGCCCGGGAGGCCGCGGCCTCCGAGGCGCCGCCGCCCGATCTCTAGACGCGGGGGCGACCGGCTCCACCGCGTCACCCATAGAGCGTCGCGAGGCTGTCGAGGCTGCCTTCCCAGCCCGCGGCGTGGCGGTCGCGCTGGTCCTCGTCCCAGAGGCGCACGTGGGTGAGCACCACGTGGCAGCCCTCGTCGGTGGGTGAGATCTCGACGGTCACCTCGGTCGAGTCGGGGGTCGTGTCCTCCCAGCCCCACGTGAAGCGCACCAGCCGCGGAGGGTCGAGCTCGAGGTAGGTGCCGTACGCGGTCATGTCGTCCTCGTCGGCGGTGACGCCGGGGATGGTGAGGCGGTACGTGCCGCCCACGCGGGCATCGGCCTCGCAGGTCGACGTCTTGTACCGGTCGATCGATGGCTTGAGCCACGCGGCGAGGTGCTCCGCGGTGGTCCAGAGCTCGAACATGCGGGCGGGGGAGATGCGGTAGTCCCGCTCGAGGGTGAGCGTGAGGCCGGTGTCGGCGATGGTCATGGCTGCTCCTTGTCGAGCGCCTCGGCGTAGGCGCCGAGGCTGTCGAGCGCGCCGCCCCAGAAGGCGCGTGCGCGGTTCATCCAGTCGAGCGCCTCGTCCATCGCGGACGCATCGACGGTGACGCGGCGCTCGCGGCCGCGTGCGACGCGGGACACGAGCCCCGCCTGCTCGAGCGCCGCGGCGTGCTTGTTCAGCAGCTGCGGCGACATGCCGGTCCCGTCGGCCAGCTCCGACATGGTGATCGGTGCCGGGCTCGTCGCCGCGACGCGGAGGACCTCCCGGCGCGCCGGGTGGGCGAGGGCGGCGAAGACCCGGTCGAGGCGCTCGTCGAGCGGCTCCCGCTGGATCGATTGGTAAACCATAAGGTTTAGTATTTGTCCGGACCGTCCGGATGTCAACCGCACAACCTCACGGGTCCGCCGCCTGTTGTCGGGGCAGCGGTCGCGACCGGCCGCGCGGGGAGGTCCAACGTGAGCCGAGACCTGGGAGACGCGCTCGCCGACGCGCTCGACGGGGCCGATGGGCGCGCGGACAAAGGTCCGCACGCGGGCGTCGACCTGTACGTCCGGGCGGTCGCGGCCACCCGCTCCGCGCGGCGTGCACGATGGCTCGCGGCGGCGGCCGGCCTCGCAGTCGCCGTCACCCTCGCGATGTCGCTGTCCGGCGACGATGGTCAGGGGCCCGCCGCCGCGCCGAGCGCCGCGCCGGCCGCTGCTCCGCGCGCCGTCGCGGACCCCGATGCGCGCCCGGGCGAGGCCGGCTGGACGGTCGCGGGCGTCACCATCGATCCCCGCGGCGCGGCGGAGCCGATCGGTCCCGACTCCGTCCTGCCGCACGCGCTGTCCCAGTACTGCCTCGCGCTCGATGCCTTCGCGAGGCTGGTCGGGGCGGTCGACGGGACCGAGGCGTGGCACCCCGGCGCTTTCGTCGGTGTGAGCGGCGCCGCGCTCGACCTCCACGTCCGCACCTTCGACAACGCGCGCATCGCTGCGGAGTACGTGGATGAGGCACGCGTGATCGGCGGCCGCTGCGTCGCGGACCTCGACGCCCGGTGGGTCGACGCGACACTGACGCACAGCGGTGGCAGCGATGCCGACGACGAGGCGCTGTGGCTCGCCGTGGCGACCGGCGAGGGCGCCGTCGATGCCTGGCGGCTGCGGATGCAACGGGAGGGCAGCACGGTCGTGGCGGCCGTCGCGGAGCCCGGTGCGACGGATCGCACCCTCGCGATCGTGCGCGCATGGCTGAGGGATGGTCCCAGGTGAGGCCGCCCGTCACCGATCAGGCACAACCGATCCGTGGTGCCGGCTGTTGGAAGAGGGAAGGGCCCCGGCGCAGGGCCCGGGGGAGGGCCATGAGGGGACCGGCAGGGATCTCGCTCGCCGGGACGGTCGGCGTCGTCGTCGCCGTCACGGCCGGGTGCGATCGGGCCGAGCCTTCCGTCGCCGACGGCACGCCCACGGCGACAACCGCCTCCGCGCAGGCCGTCGCGCCGGCGGACGATCCCGAGCTGCGAGCCCTTCTCGGCTCCTTCGGGCCCGAGATCGAAGGCTTCGAGGTGCCCGCCCGGTTCGCCCGTGGAGGTCCCGAGCCTGCCTCCGCCCTGGTGCTCGACGCGCCGGACGTGGTCGAGCCCGCCGAGTGCACCGGGTTCCATCAGGCGTCTGCGCTCGCGACCCCCGAGGACCTGGGGGCCGCCGCCGACGACCTCCTCTTCGCGGCCGGATGGTTCTTCCCGGGCGGGGCCATGCCCGACGAGCCGCCGTTCGTCCCCAGCATCGAGGTGGCCGCGCGCGTGTTCGACGATGCGGCGGTGGCGGCGGATCTTGTCGGCGCCCTCCTGGGGTCCGGCTGCGAGGCCTACGTGCGCACCGCGACCTGGGACGACGGCTCGAACACGCTCGAGCACGAGGTCGCGGAGGTGG
Organism: Demequina gelatinilytica; assembly: GCF_000971115.1. GTDB lineage: Bacteria > Actinomycetota > Actinomycetes > Actinomycetales > Demequinaceae > Demequina > Demequina gelatinilytica. Next base: position 160,125 of record NZ_BBLV01000005.1, read on the forward strand.
GTGAGATCGACCTTCCGGGCCTCGAGGCGCGCACCGTGCTCATCGTCTGGGCCCGGGGCACCGCGACCCAGTACGACGCCGCGGGCGAGGTGGTCGGCGTCGATACCCGGGAGTCCTGGCGCCAGTACGTGCACGTCGACGGCGTGGACGCGATCTCGATCGAGACCGCGGGCCTCGAGGACGAGCAGATGGTCGCGGATGTGATCGCCCAGTTCCTCGACCACATGGCGACCGGGTGACGAGGCGGGTGGAACGAGGGACCATGGACGGACGGTGCCGACGGCGGGGAGGCGGCTCACCATGAGGGCGTGGAAGGGTGTGCTCGACACGCTCGTCCGCGAGCGCCGCAGCAGGCTTGTCGGGTACGCCTACCTGATCTCCGGCGACCGGCCCACAGCCGAGGACCTGGTGCACGACGCGATCATCCGCACGTTCTCGCGCGCCCGCCGGCTCGAGGACGTCGACCGCGCGGAGGCCTATGTGCGGCGGACCATCCTCACGCAGTACCTCAACCGGCGGAGCTCGCAGGAGGTCGCACGGGCGAAGCAGCATCTGCTGGTCGAGCGCGACGCCGCACCCGCGGATGAGCACGCGGGGGAGCACGATGCGGTGGTCAGCGCGCTGCGCGAGCTTCCCGCACGCCAGCGCGCATGCGTGGTCCTGCGCCACGTCGAGGAGCTGTCCACCGCCGAGACCGCGGAGCGCATGGGAGTGTCGGAGGGCGCCGTCAAGCGCTATCTGCACGATGCGGTGGCGCGCCTTCGGGACCTGCTGGGCGACCTGCGGTCGATGGACGACGAGCCGGAGAGCATCGCGGTGTCCGCGCCGAGGCGAGGCGCGCGATGACGGACGACCTCAGGACCCTGCTGCTCGGTTCGCTCGCCGCCGAGGAGCGCCGCCGGGCCGCCGAGCCTTCTCAGCCGACGGCGACCGGGTACCGGAGCGAGGTCGGGCGCCGTCGAGCCCTGCGGCGTGCCGTCGAGGCGACGGGTGCGCTCATGGTGGCCGGGGTGATCGCGGTCGCCGTGCTCGTCGCGGGCCACTCCACCCGGGACCTCGCACCGGCGCCGCCCGCGGCCTCAGTGCCGGCCGACCCCGCAGAGCGCGAGTGGTCGCCGCCGGGGACGTTGCACCCCGATGGGGTGGTGATGCCCTGGACCGAGTTCTGGGACGTCGCCTCGGAGCAGGTCCCCGGGTGCGCCGCGCTCGATGCGCTGGGCCGGCTCCGGGGTGCGAGCGAGCTGGGCGGCGAGCCCGTCACGCTCGGCACGGTCGAAGGCGAGGACGGAGGCTCGAACCAGGTGGTCGCACGCGTGTTCCCCTCGACGAGCGCGTCCTCGGCCTTCCTCGACGAGTACTCGGCGGCCGCGGTCGCGTGCCAGGACCAGGTGGCTGCGCTGGATGCGGGTGTCACGGTCGACGTCGCGGATGTGGGCGTCGGCGCCGTCGAGGGGACCGGTGTCCGCGTCGACATCGGCGCGGACGACGGCTACGGCGGGCGGTGGACCAGCTGGGTCCATGTGAGCGGCGAGGAGGCGCTCGCGGTCATGGTCGAGCCCGGGGTCGACAACCTCGGATCGCAGATCATCGCCTCCTGGTTCGCCGCCGGGACCGGGTGACGGTCCTGGGATGGCCCCGGTACACTGCTTCCCAGCAGCGTCGACCCGGCCATCACCGGCGAGCTTGCGGAAGAACGGGCTCCGGCCCCAGTAGAACCGCACGGGCAGCCCGTCACAGCGAAGACGAGCGGCGATCGCACCACCCGGGGCGGTCGCAAGCGGGGTGGTACCGCGCATCGTCCCTCGGGGCGGGGCGTCCTCGCATCACAGAAGATCGCCTGGACCACCAAGAGGAACGCATGACCGCGCGCTACCCCCTTCACCGCAGCTCCGAGCCCGGCTCCCACGCCGAGGTGCCGCCGTCGCCGCACTTCCCGTCGATCGAGACGGACGTGCTCGCGTACTGGGAGGCCGACAGGACGTTCCAGGCGTCGATCGACAACCGCCCCGCGCGGACCGAGGACGGCAACAACGAGTTCGTCTTCTACGACGGCCCGCCTTTCGCGAACGGCCTGCCCCACTACGGCCACCTGCTCACCGGGTACGCGAAGGACGTGGTCCCGCGCTTCGAGACGATGCGCGGCAAGCGTGTCGAGCGTCGCTTCGGCTGGGACACGCACGGCCTGCCCGCGGAGCTCGAGGCGGAGCGCATCCTCGGCATCACGGACAAGTCCCAGATCGAGGAGATGGGCATCGCGGCCTTCAACGACGCGTGCCAGCAGTCGGTGCTGAAGTACACCAAGGAGTGGGAGCAGTACGTCACCCGCCAGGCGCGCTGGGTGGACTTCGAGAACGACTACAAGACCCTCGACGTGACCTTCATGGAGTCCGTCATCTGGGCCTTCAAGGAGCTCTACGACAAGGGGCTGGCCTACGAGGGCTTCCGCGTCCTGCCGTACTGCTGGCGCGACGAGACCCCGCTGTCCAACCACGAGCTGCGCATGGACGACGACGTCTACGCGATGCGCCAGGACCCCGCGCTCACGGTGCTGATGCCGCTGATCGACGCGCCCGGCGAGCTCGCCGATGCATCCGTCATCATCTGGACCACCACGCCGTGGACGCTCCCGAGCAACCTCGCGGTCGCGGTCGGACCCGAGATCGAGTACTCGGTGGTGCGCCCCGTCGAGGGCGCCTTCGCGGGACGCAGGCTGGTCCTCGCCTCGGCGCGTGTGGGGGCGTACGCGCGCGAGCTGGGCGAGGGGGCCGAGACCCTCGCGACCATGTCGGGCGCCGAGCTCGCCGGCCTGCGGTACGTGGCGCCGTTCTCCACCTACGCGGACCGCGACAACGTCCACCAGGTGCTCCCCGGCGACTACGTGTCGACGGAGGACGGCACCGGCATCGTGCACCTGGCCCCGGCCTTCGGTGAGGACGACATGCTCGTGTGCCAGGAGGCCGGCATCGAGCCGGTCATCCCGATCGACTCCAAGGGCCGCTTCACCGCGGAGTTCCCGCAGTACGAGGGCATGCAGGTCTTCGACGCGAACCCCCACGTGATCACGGATCTCAAGGAGGCGGGCATCGTCCTGCGCCACGAGACCTACGACCACAGCTACCCGCACTGCTGGCGCTGCCGCAACCCCCTCATCTACCGCGCCGTGGGCTCGTGGTTCATCCGGGTGAGCGAGTTCCGCGACCGCATGGTCGAGCTCAACCAGGACATCACCTGGGTGCCCGAGCACATCAAGCACGGGCAGTTCGGCAAGTGGCTCGAGGGTGCCCGCGACTGGTCCATCTCGCGCAACCGGTACTTCGGCACGCCCATCCCGGTGTGGGTCTCGGACGACCCCGCGTTCCCGCGCACGGACGTGTACGGCTCGCTCGAGGACCTCGAGCGCGACTTCGGCCGGCTGCCGCTGGATGAGAAGGGCGAGCCCAACCTGCATCGTCCCTTCATCGACGACCTCACCCGGCCCAACCCCGATGACCCGTCGGGAAGCGCCACCATGCGCCGCATCAGCGACGTGTTCGACGTGTGGTTCGACTCGGGCTCGATGCCGTTCGCCCAGGTCCACTACCCGTTCGAGAACCGCGACTGGTTCGACGGGCACAACCCGGCCGACTTCATCGTCGAGTACATCGGCCAGACCCGCGGCTGGTTCTACGTCATGCACGTCCTCGCGACCGCGCTGTTCGACCGCCCGGCGTTCAAGACGTGCGTGAGCCACGGCATCGTGCTCGGCTCCGACGGCCGCAAGATGTCGAAGTCCCTGCGCAACTACCCGGACGTCAACGAGGTCTTCCACCGCGACGGCTCCGACGCGATGCGCTGGTTCCTCATGTCCTCGCCCATCCTCCGCGGCGGCAACCTCATCGTCACCGAGGAGGGCATCCGCGAGGGCGTCCGCCAGGTGCTGCTGCCGCTGTGGTCGACGTACTACTTCTTCACCCTGTACGCGGGCGCCGCACGCGGGGGAGAAGGCGTGCTGGCGGCCCAGGTGGACGATGCGCGTGTGGCGTCGCTGCCCGTGATGGACAGGTACGTGCTGGCCAAGACCGCCGAGCTGGTCGCCGACGTCACCGCGCAGATGGAGGCGTTCGACGTTCCCGGCGCCTCGGACTCGCTGCGCCAGTTCATGGACCTGCTCACCAACTGGTACGTCCGCACCCAGCGCGACCGTTTCTGGGACGAGGACCAGGACGCGTTCGACACGCTCTACACCGTGCTGGTGACGCTGACCAGGCTGGCCGCGCCGCTGCTTCCGCTCGCGACCGAGGAGATCTACCGCGGGCTCACGGGTGAGCGCTCCGTGCACCTCACCGACTACCCGGTCGCGCCGGCGGCCTGGGGCGACGAGTCCCTGGGCGGCACCATGGACCTGGTGCGCGAGGTCGTGTCGAGCGCGCATGCGCTGCGCAAGAAGGAGCAGATCCGTGTGCGTCAGCCGCTCCCGGGCCTCGAGATCGCGGTCGAGGCGCCCGAGGCGCTCGTCGACTACGCGGACCTCATCGCGTCGGAGCTCAACGTCAAGGCGGTCGGGATGGTCGCGGTCGACGTGTTCACCGCCGCGAACCCGGTCGAGCGCAGCCTGACGGTCAACGCGCGCGCCGCGGGCCCGCGCATCGGCAAGGACGTGCAGGCCGCGATCAAGGGCTCCAAGACGGGGGACTGGTCCGAGTCCGCGTCGGGCGAGGTCGTGTCCGGCGGCATCGCGCTGGTGGAGGGCGAGTACGAGCTCGCGACCGTGATCGGAGGCGGAGCCGACGGCGAGTCGGCGGCCGCCGTGCTCCCGACCGGAGGCTTCGTGCTGCTCCGCACCGGGATCACCCCCGAGCTCGAGGCCGAGGGCTTCGCCCGCGACCTCATCCGCGCGATCCAGGACGAGCGCAAGAGCGCCGGGCTGAACGTGTCCGACCGCATCGTGCTCACGCTCACCGTCTCGGCGGAGCGGCTGGAGGCGGTGGCGACCCACCAGGAGCTCATCGAGGGCGAGGTGCTCGCGGTCGAGACCCACGTCTCCGCGGGCGAGCAGTCGGTGCGGGTCGCGAAGGCCTGACGCCCGCCCCACCCCCCTGACAGCCACAACGGAGTTCGGCGCGACACGCCGGTGGATCGGTGCCTTCCGGGGCCGGCCACCGGCGTGTCGCGTTCGGATCCGTTGGCGCTGTCGAGGCGGAGCGCGGGTGGCGGGGCTAGGTTGAAACCATGAGCGTCCTCATCTCGGTGCCCGAGCTCGCCGAAGCCCTCGCATCGTCCGCACCGCCGCGGCTCCTCGATGTCCGCTGGTCGCTGGCGCAGCCCGACGGGCACGCCGACTTCGAGGGCGGGCATATCCCCGGCGCCGTCTACGTCGACCTCGACACCGAGCTCGCGGACATCGGCGACCCGGCCCGTGGCCGCCACCCGCTGCCCACGCCCGAGGCGTTCCACGCCGCCGCGCGCGGATGGGGGCTGAACGACGGCGAGGCCGTGGTGGTCTACGACGCAGGCCCGTCCTACGGTGCCGCCCGCGCATGGTGGCTGCTGCGTCACGCGGGGGTCCACGACGTCCGGATCCTCGACGGCGGGTTCGCGGAGTGGGTCGCCGAGCGCGGAGACGTCGAGTCCGGCACGGTCGAGCCGCCGCACGGCTCGATCACGCTCGGCTGGGGCGAGATGCCGGTGATCGACGGTGACGGCGCGGCGGCGTGGCCGGAGCATGGCTTCCTCCTCGACGCGCGCGCACCCGAGCGCTTCCGCGGCGACATCGAGCCCATGGACCCCGTCGCCGGGCACATCCCGGGGGCGGTCAGCGCGCCGACGTCGGACAACCTCGCCGAGGACGGCCGCTTCTACGGACGCGGAGGTCTCGGCGAACGGTTCGCGGACCTCGGGATCGACGCCGCCGACGCGGTCGCGGTGTACTGCGGCTCCGGCGTGACCGCCGCGCATCAGATCGCGGCGCTCGAGATCGCGGGGTTCCGTGCGGCGCTCTACCCGGGCTCGTGGTCCGAGTGGGCGAACACCCCGGGCCGCCCTGTCGGGACGGGGGAGCAGTCCGTGGGCCGCCTCGGCCACCCGCTCCCGCACCCCAAGGGTCACGTCGCACGCCAGCAGGCGCCCTAGGCGGCGGCCGCGCCGTCGCTGGGCACTGCCAACGGATCTCGCCGCGACGCGCCGGAGACGCAAGGGAGATGCGCCTCGCGCATCGGCGTGTCGGGACCAGCTCCGTTGGTGCTGTCCGGGGGTCAGCCGTGATCGAGGATGTCCGCGTTGACCGCCCCGGTGAGGTCGCGGTCGACGGGGTAGGCGCGGCCGTCGAGCTCGCGGATGGGGCGCAGCAGGTTGACGGAGTCCGTGAGCCACAGCGCGTCGGCGCCCTCGAGCTCCTCGACCCGCACATCGCGGTACACGCAGTCGAGACCGCGTGCGCTCAGGGCGTCGAACGCCGCGCGCTGCGCGGTCCCGTGGAGCAGCCCGCCGTCGATCGCCGGGGTGACCACCTGGTCGCCGAGGCGCACCAGCACGGTCGCACGGGGCGCCTCGAGCACGTAGCCGTCGGTGGTGGTGAAGATCGCCTCCTCGGCGCCGCGCGCCTTGACGTGGCGAAGCGCGGCCATGTTGACCGCGTAGGACAGCGTCTTCGCGCCCACGAGCAGCCAGGGTGCCTCGGCCCCGATCCCGTGCGGGTAGCCGCGCGAGAGCGTGAGGACGGCGATGCCCTCGGTGCGCTCGCGCGAGACGTCGGGGTAGACGTCCGCGTAGGCGAAGCCCGTGGGCTGCGCATCGGCGACCCCCTCGAGCCCGCGCGTGTAGACCACCTTGCACAGCGCCGTCGCAGGGACCTCGTCGAGCCCGTCGAGCAGCGTGCGTACCGCGAGCGCGATGGCGTCGCGGAACATCCCGAGGTCGGGCGCCGGGAGGTCGAGCATCGCGGCCGACTGCGCGAGCCTCTCGAGATGCGGCTCGAGATCGTGCATCCGGCCGTGGTGGACGCCGACGGTCTCGAACACGCCGTCGCCGCGGGTGAGCCCCGCATCGGTCACCAGGATCGCCGGGTCGTCGGGCGACGCCAGCACGCACGCGGCGCCCGGCCTTCCTGCGGTGGGCGCCCCGCAGATCACAAGAATGGGCATGCTGACCTCCTGAGACGCCACCGTAGCGCGCCACCGGCGGCCGGGCGACGATGCGGGCGACGATGCGGGCGACGGGTCGCTACGAGGACGTCGCGGGGCTCGTGTCCGTGGTCACCACGGAATCGGGCTGGGGGTGGGCGTCCTGCTCCATCTCCTCGCGCTGCGCCACGAACGCGATGGCGACGAGCGCGACCCCCAGGAGCGCCACCGAGGCGATGATGCCGAGCACGGCGGCGAGGCCGAGCCGGTGCCTGGGCTCCGCGGGCTCGTCGGTGCTCGCGGCGAGCAGGCGCGAGTGCTCGGTCCACGCCGCGCCGTCCCAGTAGCGCAGGAAGCCGGCGCGCTCGGGATCCGCGTACCAGCCCGCGACGGGCTGCGCAGGCGCGTTCCAAGGCGGTTCGCTCACGACACCCCCTCAAGCATCCGCGTCAACCGTGGGCTCAAGGTACCGCCTGCGTGCCGTCCTGTCACCAGCCTCGGGCGCGGAAAGTACGTTCGTCGTGCCTGCTACGCGGGCCCCGGTCAATCCGTCAGGGAGCGGACCGCGATCGCGTCCGGCTCGAGCGGGCCCGCCTCCACGCGGGAGTCGCGCACGGTGAGCGCGCCCTCGGCGGTCTCGTGCTCGATCGCGGCGCCCCGCGGCGCGGTGTTGCCCACCACCATCGCCATCGAGAGCTCGACGTCCGCGTCGGGGGACCTCAGCAGCAGCCCCCCGCCGGCGACGGTGGCGGTGTTGTCCACCACGGTGGTCGCCCGCAGCCGCAGCGGGGCGTCCACGACGGCGAGCGCTCCGCCGAGCCCGCACGAGTTGCCCAGGAAGGCCGCTCCCCGCACCCTGACGGGCGCGACCATGTCGCGCGCGAGCACCGCGCCTCCCGCGCTCGCCTCGGGATCGCTGCAGGTGTTGCCGGCGAAGGTCACCGCGTCGAGCGTGAGCCTGCCGCCGTCCATCGCGACCGCGCCGCCGCCGGTGAGCCGTTCATCGTCCTCGACCACGCGCGGGGCGGCGCCGCCCTCCAGGACCAGCCGCGACAGGACCAGGTGGGGCACCGGCGCTCCGGTGCAGCCTCCTTCGCTCGCGGTGCACCCGCGCGCCTCGATGAGCCGCCCGGCCCCCGCGCCGACGAGCGTGATGGCGTCTCCGCCCTCGATCCGCACGCGCGCCACGGAGGGCTCGCCGGGGGCGCAGCCTCCCGCGGCGCACACCCTCAGGGGCTCGGTGAGGACGATGCGCGCGGGGCCGCCGCAGTCGAAGGTCACCGTGCCGCCGCGGGCGACCGCGCGGCCGAGCGCGGCGGCCGTGCATGACTGCCGGGTGCCGTCGCCCACCACCGCACGCCCGTCGACCACGTGCATCGTGCCTCGTCCCGTGCGGCTCGGGGCGGGCGGGAGCACGTCGGTGGCGTCCTCGTACGGCTGAGGCGGGAGCACGGCAGGTGCCGTGATCGGCGGCTCGACCGTGCGCGCGGCGTGCGGCGCGGGAGGCGTGTCGGAGGAGGGCGGCGGGGAGTGGCGGCTGACGTCGGGCACCGGGGAGCAGGCGGCGGCGGTGATCACGACCGCGACCACCCATGCGTGCCTCGCCCACCCGGTGCGCATGACCAGAGCGTAAGGGATGAAACGGACGATGGCGTGCACGGCCGTGTGTCGAGCCTCTGCGTGTCGCGAGGGCGCCCGGGACGCTACGGTAAAGAGAGAATAATACCTGGTAGCTAACCGATTTTCACGGGTAGGGCAAGCGCTTTCCGGGTTGTGTCACAAGCACTCGATTCCGTGCCGCACAATTGCTTCTCGTGACAACGGATGTCTTCCCCGAATTGAGCCTCGCCGAGGCCGAGCGCGAGATCGACGCGCACATCTTCGCCCGTACGCCCGAGGCCGATCACGAGGCCAAGCTCCTGCGCGTGGCGCAGGCCCTCTCGCTCCTCGGCGACCCCCATCGCTCGCTCGACATCATCCATGTCACCGGCACCAACGGGAAGACGTCGACCAGCCGCATGATCGAGTCGCTGCTGCGCGCCCACGGGCTGCGCACGGGGCTGTTCACGTCGCCGCATCTGACCACGCTGCGCGAGCGCATCATGATCGACGGCGCGCCGCTCGCCCAGGACGCCCTGGTGCGCCTGTGGCAGCAGGTCTCTCCCGCGATCCATGCGGTCGACCAGGCGTCGCTCCAGCGCGGCGGCCCGCGCATGAGCTTCTTCGAGGTGCTCACGGTGCTCGGCTTCGTCGCCTACGCGGACGCGAAGGTCGATGCGCTGGTGCTCGAGGTCGGCATCGGCGGCCTGCGCGACGCCACCAACGTCGCCGATGGACGCGTCGCCGTCCTCACCCCGATGGCGCGCGACCACGACAAGTACTTCGTGGGCGGCCTGCCCGGCGTGGCGCACGAGAAGTCGGGGATCATCAAGCCCGGCGCGACCGTCGTCAGCGCGCTGCAGAAGGACGAGGCGGCGCAAATCATCGTCGCCGCCGCCGCGCAGCGCCAGGCCTCGGTGTTCTGGGAGGGTGCGCACATGTCGGTTGCGTCGCGCCGCGTGGTGCCGGGCGGCCAGGTGGTCACCCTGCGTACGGCGGCCCGCAACTACGTCGACGTGTTCGTGCCGCTGCACGGGGAGTTCCAGGCGCAGAACGCGCTGATCGCGCTCGCCGCCGCGGAGGCGTTCATGGGTGACGGCGTGCCTCGCGCGCTCAGCCTTCCCGCCGTCGCGCGCGGCTTCGCCGGAGCGACGTCGCCCGGTCGCATGGAGGTCGTCTCCGCGGAGCCGACCGTCATCGTCGACGCCGCGCACAACCCGCACGGCATCGCCGCGCTCGCCGACACGCTGCGCGAGACCTTCAGCTTCGACAAGCTCGTGGGCGTGGTCGCGGTGCTCGCGGACAAGGACGCGGACGGCATCCTCACGGGGCTTGCGGGCCTCATCGACGAGGTGGTGATCACGCAGACCCGCTCGCACCGCGCGGCCGATGCCGAGGAGCTCGCCGAGCGGGCGCGCCTCGTGTTCGGCGCCGACCGCGTCCGGGTCGCGGCGTCCGTCCCCGACGCCGTCCAGATGGCCACCGCGATCGCGTCCGAGGCGGAGGGCGAGGCGGGCGTGCTCATCGCCGGCTCGATCACGCTGGTGGGGGAGGCGCGCCGTCACCTGCAGGCGACGCACATGCCCGCGACCGTCGACGCGCACACGGTGGTGACGGCCTCGGCTGCCTCCGACGCGCCCGTCGAGGAGGCGCCGCTGTCCGCACGCGATCAGGGCGTCGGCGACTCGCCGCTCGAGGACGCTGGCGACGCGGGCGCGATCCCGGCCTGACTCACGCCGCCGCGTCGGCGGTCCGTGAGGGCTGCCGCGCGGCGACGCGGGCACCGTCCGTGGCGCCGTCCCGAGCCGCCTGGGCGATCCAGCGGTCGCGGCGCTCGTCGGAGGCATGGCGCGCCTCGGGCAGGCGCCGTACGCCGATGGTCTTGACGCCCACGTAGCCGAGCGTCGCGTACCGCATCGCGGAGACCATCGCGTCGCGGTAGACGATCGCGTTCCACCACGCCGGGGAGTCCATGGTGCACGTGAGGCGCGCGGTCTTCCCGGCCCACAGCTTCGCGGGTGCGCGATCCTCCTTGACGTACGCGACGCCGCTGACGAACGCGCGGTCCACGAAGGCCTTGAACACGGCCGGATAGGTGCCCCACCACTGCGGGTAGAAGAACGCGAGGTGGTCGGACGCGCTGAGCGTGGCGACCATGCGCGCCACCGCATCGTCCAGGTGGGCGAGATCGCCTCCCGGGGCCCGCAGGTCCGCGGGCGCCGACGGGTTCGGGGCGAAGCCGTGCTCAGCGAGGTCGATGACGCGGACCTCGGCGTGCGCCGACGCGGCATCCGCGTAGGCGCGCGCGAGGCGCGAGGTGAGGGTGTCGGGCAGCGGGTGGCCGATGACGACGGCGATGGTGCTCATGGCTGTTCTCCAGGGTCGGTCGGGAGCCCGAGCACGCGGGCGAGCGTGTCGAGCTGGTGGCGCAGGGCGAATTCGTCGAGCTCGGGGTGGAGCGTGAAGAGGTCGGAGAACTCCGCCTCGAGACGGGCGCCCGCGGAGGAGACGAGCTCGTAGGCGCGGGGCGTGGGGACGATGCGCAGCCGGCGCCCGTGATGGGGGTCCGGTTCCGCGGTGAGGTAACCGTCGCGCACCAGGGGCGGGATGCGCTTGCTCGCCGCGGCCTTCGACATGCCCGCGCCGCGCGCGAGGGAGGTCACGTCCGCGCCCGGCAGCGCGGCCGCGACGGCGAGGAAGCCGAACGTCGCGAACGTCACGCCGTGCTCGCGGCGCAGCAGATCGTCGGCGTAGGTGTCCATCGCGACGACGACGCGGTGGAGGAGGAAGGAGGTGGGTTCGCTCACGCCGCCATGTCAACACGTTGACATCATTGTGTCAACTGGTTGACAACATTCGTGCGTCGGGCCCGCGTGCCGCCGTGACAGACTTGTGGGCATGACCGACCTTGACCTCGGTGGCCTGAGCCTCGAGGAGGCCGAGCGCGAGATCTACGCGCACATCGTCTCCCGCAATCCCGAGCACGACTTCGAGCCCACCCTCGACCGCGTCCGTGAGGCGTGCGACCTGCTGGGCAGCCCGCAGCACGCCTACAAGGTGATCCACCTCACCGGCACCAACGGCAAGACCTCCACGGCGCGCATGACCGGGTCGCTGGTGCGCGAGCACGGCCTGCGCACGGGTCTCTTCACGTCGCCGCACCTCACCACCGTGCGCGAGCGCATCCAGATCGACGGCGAGCCCATCTCGCAGGAGGACTTCGTCCGGCTGTGGCTGGACGTCGCACCCATCCTCCACATGGTCGACGTCCGCTCGGCGGCGAACGGCGGCCCGCGCATGAGCTTCTTCGAGGTGCTCGTGGTGCTCGCCTACGCGGCCTTCGCGGACGCGCCCGTCGACGTGGCGGTCATCGAGGTCGGGATGGGCGGCGTGTGGGACGCCACCAACGTGGCGGACGGAGACGTGGCCGTCATCACCCCGATCGGGCTCGACCACCAGGAGTGGCTCGGCGACTCGCTCGCGGACATCGCGGCAGAGAAGGCCGGGATCATCAAGGACGGAGCCGCCGTGGTGCTCGCCCCGCAGTCCGCGTCCGTCGACCCTGTGCTCGATGCGGCGATCGAGGAGCGCGGCGCGCGCGCCTACCGCGAGGACGTCGACCTCGAGGTGGTCGAGCGCCAGCCGGGCGTCGGCGGTCAGCTGGTGACGCTCCGTACGCCCGCCGCCACCTACACGGACATCTTCGTCCCGCTCTACGGCCCGTACCAGGCCCACAACGCGCTGCTCGCGCTCGCGGCCACGGAGCTCCTGCTCGCCGACGGGGGAGCGCCCTCGTCGCTCGCGGGCGAGACCGTCGAGGCGGCCTTCGCGGCCGTGAGCTCGCCGGGACGCCTCGAGGCGGTGCGGACCGCGCCGCTCATCCTGGTGGACGCCGCGCACAACCCGCACGGCGTCGAGGCCATGGTCGAGGCCCTCGACGAGTCCTTCGCGTTCGAGACGCTCGTGGGCGTGGTCGGCATCCTGCGGGACAAGGACGCCGAGGGCATCCTCGCGGCGCTCGAGCCCGCGCTCGCGCATGTGGTGATCACCGCATCGTCCTCTCCGCGCGCCATCCCCGTCGAGGAGCTCGCGCCGCTCGCGCGCGAGATCTTCGGAGAGGACCGCGTGACGGAGACCGAGGCGCTGCCCGACGCGATCGACGCCGCCGTGCAGCGCGCCGAGCGCGACAACGACCTGGGCGCCGGGGTGCTCGTGGTCGGGTCCATCACGCTCGTGGCCGATGCGCGCCTTCTGACCGGCGCGGACCGCCGCAAGGGGACGGGGAAGGCCCGATGACCGCGCGCAAGAAGCGCTCCGCGCGGTTGACGTTCTGCCAGACCGTGCTCGCGCTCCAGTCGCTCGCCGCGTTCTTCGCCACGCTGGTCCTGTGGGGCCTCGACCGCGCGGGCGAGGTCTCCATCCCCGGCCCCGTGCTGTGGGGCGGCGGGCTAGGGATGGTGGTGCTGCTTGGGTACGCCGCCGGGCAGCAGAAGAGGCGCTGGGGGCTCGCGCTCGGCTGGGCCCTCCAGGTGCCGATGCTGCTCGGGGGGTTCATCGAGCCCGACATCGCGGTCATCGGGGCGATGTTCCTGCTCACGTGGCTCGCCGGCGTGCGGCTCGGCGGCCGGATCGACCGCGAGCGCGCCGAGTACGACGCCGCGGCGGAGGCCGCCGCGGGCGAGGTGGCGTGAGCGGCTTCCTGTGGCGCATGGGCGGCGCCCTCGCGCTCGGCCTGCTGGGGCTCACGCTGGTCTTCTGGCAGCTCGAGCACGCGCAGCTCTACGCCTTCGCCGGTCTGGGGCGTCCGTCGCCCGCGGTGTACGCGCTGCTGTTCGCGGGCCTGCTCGCCCTCAACGTCGCGGTCTTCTACGCGCTCACGCGGTGGTCGCGGTTCGTGCGGGAGCACCCGGACACGCGTCAGCTCCCGCCGTGGTTCCTCATCGGGATCGCCGTCGTGTGCGGCGGTGTGCTGGTCACCGGGATCGCGGTGCACGCCGGCTACCTGCGCTCGCTCGATCCGCTGCCCATGACCATCAGCCAGGGCTTCGTCGCGTTCGAGGCCGTGTTCGCGGGCCTCGCGCTGGTCCCGCTGGTGCTGCTCGCGGTGCGATGGTCGACGGGCTACCGGCGCTGAGCCGTCAGACGACCACGACCGACGTCACCTCGTAGCCCTCGAGCGCCTCGCGACCCGGCAGCGCGCCGATCTCGATGAGGAAGCTGAAGCGCACCGAGGCGGCGCCGCCGCGCTCGAGCATCTCCGCCACCGCCCGGGCGGTGCCGCCCGTCGCGAGGACGTCGTCGATCACCAGCACGTGGCGGCCCTCGACGGATCCCGCGCTCACGGCGAGGTCGCGCGCGCCGTACTCGATCTCCGCGGTGGACTCGAGCAGGTCGGTGCCGGGCATCTTGCCCTTCTTGCGGACCATCGCCATGCCCACGTCGAGCGTCTGCGCGACCACGGGAGCGAAGATGAAGCCGCGCGCGTCCACGCCGGCCACGATGTCCACCGTGGCGTCGCTGGGCGGCATCAGCTGGATGCACGCCTCGCGGAAGCGCTCCGGGCTCGCAAGGATGGGCGCGATGTCGTAGAAGAGGATGCCCTCGACGGGGAAGTCGGGATACGTGTCGAAGTCGTCGAGCGTGATCACGGGGTCCATCCTGTCACGCACGCAGCGGGCCGACCCCCGGCGCCGCACCGGGTCCCACCCGCTAGGCTCCGTGCCATGACGGAACGCACCCTCATCCTGGTCAAGCCGGACGGAGTGAAGCGCGCGCTGTCGGGGGAGGTCCTCCGACGCATCGAGGCGAAGGGCTACACGCTGGTCGCGGTGGAGCTGCGCAAGGCGACCCCCGAGCTGCTCGCGGACCACTACGCGGAGCACGTGGGCAAGCCCTTCTACGACCCGTTGGTCGAGTTCATGCTGTCCGGACAGGTGCTCGCCGTCGTCGCCGAGGGTCAGCGCGTCATCGAGGGCTTCCGCTCGCTCGCCGGCGCCACCGATCCGACCGTGGCCGCACCGGGCACCATCCGCGGCGACCTCGCCCGTCAGTGGGACCTGCCGGTGATCCACAACATCGTGCACGGCTCGGACTCGCCCGAGTCCGCCGAGCGCGAGATCGGCATCTGGTTCCCGGGCCTGTAAGGTCTCGCACACCCGCGGCCGCGGCGTGCCTCGCGCGCACGCCGGGCTGCTCGCCGTCCCGTCCCCCCCGGAAGGTCCTGATGCGCACCACCGCCGAGCACGCCCTCGAGCGCGGCCTCTTCGCCACCCGCTGGCTCCTCGCCCCCATGTACGTGGGCCTCGTCGCAGGCCTGGGGGTGGTGCTGGTGAAGTTCTTCCTCGAGCTGTGGCACCTCATCTCCGAGTTCTCGCTCGAGAGCGAGGCCGACGAGATCACGGTCGCGATCCTGTCGCTCATCGACATCGCGCTGCTGGGCAACCTCGTGGTCATCGTCATCTTCGCGGGCTACGAGAACTTCGTGTCGAAGATCGAGGCCGCGAAGGGCAACGAGGACCGTCCGTCGTGGATGGGGCACGTCGACTTCTCGGGCCTCAAGATGAAGCTCATCGGCTCGCTGGTCGCGATCTCGGTGATCCTGCTGCTCAAGGACTTCGTCGCGATCGACGGCAAGGGCGAGGACGCGGACTACACCTCCGTGGCGTGGCGCATCGGGCTGCACTTCACGTTCGTGCTGTCGGGCGTCCTGTTCGCGATCATGGACTACTGGGGCGCCAAGCGTCAGGTGCTGCTCGCGGACGCCCACGCGCACCACCCGGAGCTCGAGGACACGGAGATGGACCGCGTCACGCCGTAGCCGGAGGGCGCCGGTCGCGCCTCGGCTGAGCGGGGGAGCGCCTGCCCTACACTCGCACCCATGCATCTCAAGACGCTGACGCTGCGAGGCTTCAAGTCCTTCGCGTCGGCGACGACCCTCGAGTTCGAGCCGGGTGTCACGTGCGTGGTCGGGCCGAACGGTTCCGGCAAGTCCAACGTGGTGGACGCGCTCGCGTGGGTGATGGGCGAGCAGGGCGCGAAGACCCTGCGCGGCGGGCAGATGGCGGACGTCATCTTCGCCGGCACGTCGGGGCGCGCCCCGCTGGGCCGCGCGGAGGTCTCGCTCACCATCGACAACACCGACGGCGCGCTCCCGATCGACTACACCGAGGTCACCATCAGCCGCACGCTGTTCCGCAGCGGCGGCTCGGAGTACGCCATCAACGGCTCCGCATGCCGTCTGCTGGACATCCAGGACCTGCTCTCCGACAGCGGCCTGGGCCGCGAGATGCATGTGATCGTGGGTCAGGGCCAGCTCGACGCCGTGCTGCGTGCGACCCCCGAGGACCGCCGCCACTTCATCGAGGAGGCGGCCGGCATCCTCAAGCACCGCCGCCGCAAGGACAAGGCGCTGCGCAAGCTCGACTCGATGCAGGCCAACCTCACGCGCGTGCAGGACCTCACGGGGGAGATCCGCCGCCAGCTCGGTCCGCTGGGCAAGCAGGCCGAGGTCGCCCGCCAGGCGCAGCGCATCCAGGTCGACGTCCGCGATGCGCGTTCGCGCCTGCTCGCGGACGACATCGCGACGCTCACCGAGTCGATGTCCAAGGACAAGGCCGATGAGACGGCTCTGCTCGAACGGCGCGCGACCGTCGAGAAGGCGCTCGCGGAGGCGCGCGACCAGCTCGCCGAGCTCGAGCGTCACGCGGCGGAGGCCGCTCCCGCTCTCACCCGGGCGAACGACATCTTCTACCGCCTCAGCGCGATCCGTGAGCGCCTGCGCAACCTCCACACCCTCGCGGAGGAGCGCGTGCGGATGCTGGGGACGCAGACCGATGCGGCGCCGCCCACCGACCTTGTCGACCTCGACGAGCAGGTCGAGCGCGCGAAGGCGGCACGCGCCGAGCTCGAGGCCGAGGTGGCTGCGGCCGCCGATGCGCTCGAGGCGGCGATCGAGGCGCGCAAGGATGCCGAGGACACGGCGTTCCAGTCGGACCGCCACCACGCGAACCTGCTGCGCTCGGTCGCCGACCGCCGCGAGGGCGTCGCGCGCCTCGCCGGCCAGGTCGCCGCGAAGCGCTCGCGCGTCGAGTCCGCCGAGGCGGAGATCGGGCGCCTTGAGGAGCAGCTCGCGGCGGCGGAGCGTCGCGCGCACGATGCGACGGCCGAGTTCCAGCACGTCGAGACCTCGGTCGCGGCGGTCGAGCCCGGCGAGCAGGACCTCGACGTCCAGCACGAGGCCGCGACGCAGGAGTGGGAGGCCGCCAAGACGGCCGTCGCCGAGCTCAAGGACGCGGTCCACCACGCGAGGCGCGAGCGCGACACGTGGGCGGCCCGCGGCGAGGCCCTCGAGCTCTCCCTGGTGCGCAAGGACGGCGCGGGTGCGCTGCTGGCGAGCGGCACGCGCGCGGTCATGGGCACGGTCGCCTCGCTCATCGAGGTGGGCGGCGATGCGGAGGACGCGATCGCCGCCGCGCTGGGCCCGCTCGCGGATGCCCTCGCGGTCGCGACGGTCGAGGACGCCGTGGACGCGATCCGCTGGCTGCGCGACGAAGATGCCGGGCGCGCCCGCTTCCTGGTCGCCGACCCCTCCGCGCGTGCCGAGAACCCGGCGGTCGAGCTCCCGGAGGGATCCGCCTGGGCGACCGACCTCGTGTCGGGGCCGTCGGGACTGGTCGACACCGTCCGTGCGCTCGTCGCGGGCGTCGCGGTGGTCGAGGACCTTGCGGCGGCGCGAGCGCTCGTCTCGGCGCATCGTGAGGTCACGGCCGTCACGCGCCGTGGCGATGTCCTGGGCGGGCGCACCGCATCGGGTGGCGCCGGCGACGCTCCGAGCGTGATCCACATGCAGGCGGCCTACGACGATGCGCGCGACAAGCGCGATGCGGCAGCAGCCGAGCTGGAGAAGGCGCAGGCGCGCCTCGCCGATGCGGAGACGGCGGAGTCGGAGGCGCGCGGTCTGCACGAGCGCACGCTCGCCCGCCTCACCGAGGCCGATGCGAAGGTCGCCGCCGTGGCCGACCAGCTGAGCCGTCTGGGCGCGGAGGCGCGTGCGGCCAAGGCCGAGGTCGAACGCTTCACGGTCCAGCTCGACCAGGCGAGGGAGCGCCTGGCGACGGACGAGGACGAGCTCGCGAGCCTCACCGAGCGCCTCGGAGCCGCGCAGGCCGAGCCGGAGCAGTTCGAGTCGGACACCCGCGAGGCGCAGGAGCGTCGCGACGCCGACGAGGCAGCTGCGCGGGACGCGCGTTCCAAGGAGACCGAGGCACGCCTCGCCCTGCGCACCTCGGAGGAGCGGGCCCGAGCCCTCGCGAGCCGCGCCGAGAGCCTCGAGCGTGCGGCCGTGGCCGAGCGCGAGGCCCGTGCGCGAGCCGAGGCGGCGGCCGCACGTCGCGAGCTGCAGGCCCAGGCGGCGCGTGAGGTGATCGCGGGCAGCCGCGACGCGATCGCGCTCATCGACGTGTCGGTGCAGCATGCTGACGACAACCGGGCGGCCGTCGAGGCCCAGCGCGCCGAGCGCACCGGCACCCTCGCCCAGGTCCGCCGCGCGGTCGACGACCTCTCGACCGAGCACTCCCGCCTCACGGACGACGCTCACCGCGACGAGGTCGCGCGTGCCGAGCAGAACGTGCGGCTCGAGCAGATGCGCCAGCGCGCGGTGGACGAGCTGGGCGTGGACCCCGACCGCCTGGTCGAGGAGTACGGCCCGCACCTGGGAGTGCCCGTGGTCGACGCGGATGCGGACCCGGAGGGGGAGCCGGAGACCGTCCCGTACGTGAGGGAGCAGCAGGAGAAGCGCCTGCGTCAGGCCGAGCGCGCCATGAACCAGCTGGGGCGCGTCAACCCGCTCGCGCTCGAGGAGTTCGCGGCGCTGGAGGAGCGTCACAAGTTCCTCACCGACCAGCTCGCGGATATCAAGCGCTCGCGCGAGGACCTGCTCACCATCGTCAAGGAGATCGACGAGCGCGTCGAGGTGATCTTCGCGGAGGCGTTCGCGGACACCGCGGCGCAGTTCGACCGCGTGTTCCCGCGCCTGTTCCCCGGGGGGGAGGGCCGGCTGGTCCTGACGGACCCGGCGAACATGCTCACCACCGGCATCGAGGTCGAGGCCCGTCCCGCAGGCAAGAAGGTCAAGCGCCTGTCGCTGCTGTCGGGCGGCGAGCGCTCGCTCACCGCGGTCGCCCTGCTGGTGTCGATCTTCAAGGCGCGTCCCAGCCCGTTCTACGTGATGGACGAGGTCGAGGCCGCGCTCGACGACGTCAACCTGGGACGCCTGCTGGAGATCTTCCGCGAGCTCCAGGAGGACTCGCAGCTCATCGTCATCACGCACCAGAAGCGCACCATGGAGATCGCCGACGCGCTCTACGGCGTCACCATGCGCGGCGACGGTGTCACCACGGTCATCAGCCAGCGCCTGCGGGACGACGCCTCCGTCTGACCTGCCTGCTATCCCGCTGATGTGCGGGTGTCGGGAAACTTCCACGCCCGTCGCACGTTAATCAGCCGGACGCCGACGAGCATTCGTCGGACTTGTCCGATCTGTACGGATGCGGCACCATGCTCTGGCACGGGACCGGCGACGGAGGGAGCGGGATGTTCAGCCAGATGGAGGGGACCCTCGTGGTCGCCGGGATCATCGCCCTCATCGTTTTCGCAGCGGCGTTCGCCGCGGAGGGCCGCGGGCGCCGGGTGGTCCGCCTGATGCTGGGCGTCGAGGAGCGGCGGCCCGTGGCCGAGCACCTGTACGACGAGCTGGAGCGCCCCGCGGCGACGCTCGACGTGGTCGGCGAGCTCGGCCGGGAGACCGCCTCGATCCCCGTGGTCGCCCCGAACGTGCGCCACCGCCACTGAACCCCCGGCGGGGCCGGGACGGGCATCCGCCACCGACCTGAGAGACTGTGCCCGTGGACGTCTCATGGATTCCTGGTGACAGCGACCTCCTGGTGACCGTGGTCGCCGGGCTCGTGGTGCTCGGCGGTGTCGGCGCCGCCCTGGTGGGCAGGACGCGCAAGGCGCCTCCCCGGCAGGCCCCGTCCGCGAGGGACGATGCGGCGGTCGCCGCCCCGACGGCGGCACCGGAGGCTCCCGAGGCCGCTGCCGGGCCCGCCGCACCGACGGTCGAGGCGCCGGAGGCCGTGGACCATCGGTTCGGACGTCTGCGCGGGCGCGTCGGCACCGGTCTCGGACAGTCGCTCCTCGCGATCTTCCGCCGCGGAGGGCTGTCGCAGGACGACTGGGACGAGCTCGAGGAGACGCTACTCATGGCCGACGTCGGGGCGGCGGCCACCGACGAGCTCATGGCGGACCTCAAGGCACGCCTCAAGGCCGCGCCCGACGGCGACCCCCGCGAGCTGCTGCGCGCGGCGCTGCTCGACGTGGTCGATCCCGCGCTCGACCGGTCGCTTGCGCTGGGCGAGGCCGGCGACGGCGCGCTCCACTCCGCCGTCGTGGTGGGCGTCAACGGTGTGGGCAAGACGACCACGGTGGGCAAGCTCGCGCGCGTGCTGGTGGCGGAGGACCGTTCGGTGGTGCTCGGTGCCGCCGACACGTTCCGTGCCGCCGCCGCCGACCAGCTCGAGACCTGGGGCTCACGCGTCGGCGTGCCCGTGGTGCGCTCGCACCAGGACGGTGCGGATCCCGCCTCGGTGGCCTTCGAGGCCGCCGACCGCGCGCGTTCCGAGCAGGCCGAGGTGCTGCTGGTCGACACCGCGGGCCGCCTCCAGAACAAGCAGGGGCTCATGGACGAGCTCGGGAAGATCGTGCGCGTGGTGTCCAAGGTCGCGCCGCCCTCCGAGGTGCTGCTGGTGCTCGACGCGACCACGGGCCAGAACGGGCTCACCCAGGCCCGCGTGTTCGGGCAGGTCGCCCCGCTCACCGGCATCGTGCTCACCAAGCTCGACGGCACCGCCAAGGGCGGCATCGTCCTCGCCGTGCAGCGCGAGCTGGGGGTCCCGGTGAAGTTCGTGGGCCTGGGTGAGGGCGCGGACGACCTCGCGCCCTTCGACGCCGAGGGCTTCGTCGACTCGCTCCTGGGCGAGTAGCCGCGCGCCGCGGGAGGTGGCGCTGCCGCACCCGCGGAGCCGCCCCGCTACCAGGCAGGAGCCGGGTTCAAACGGGCGAGGGGCCGGCGGTGTTCCGAATCGTACGTCTGCGCAACGCACCTTTTACCTGCGCAAGGCTGATGTAACCGTTACGAAACACAAGGGTCGTTCAGGGGTAACAGGCGTGCGGGAGTCTTCTTGACGACTAGCCGACGGGCTAGCGAAAAGGAGAAGCAGAATGGATAGCGGCAACATCGCCTGGCTCCTGACTTCTGCCTCGCTCGTGCTCCTGATGACGCCTGCCCTGGCGTTCTTCTACGGCGGCATGTCGCGAAGCAAGTCGGTCCTCAACATGATGATGATGAGCTTCGGTGCCCTCGGCGTCGGCATGCTCGCCTGGGTGCTCTTCGGGTACTCGATCTCGGCGGGCGACACCGTCAACAACCTGTTCGGCGACCCCCTGTCGAACCTCGGCATGGTCGACGTCCTGAACAACTACGCGGAGGACCCCGACTCGGTCATCGCGGCCGGCTTCGGCGCGACCTTCGCGATCATCACCGTCGCGCTGATCTCGGGCTCCGTTGCGGACCGCATGAAGTTCAGCTCCTGGCTGCTCTTCGCGTTCCTCTGGGTCGTCCTGGTCTACTCGCCCGTCTCGCACTGGGTGTGGGGCACCGGTACCGCCGATCAGGGCTTCGACGCGCTCCTCGGCGGCGGCGGTCCGCTCTTCGCCGACCTGCCCGGCCCGTACGACTTCGCGGGCGGCACGGTCGTCCACATCAACGCCGGTGTGGCCGGCCTGGTGCTCGCGCTCCTGCTCGGCGTCCGCAAGGGCTTCGGCAAGGAGCCCATGCGTCCGCACAACCTGCCGTTCGTCATGCTCGGCGCCGCGCTCCTGTGGTTCGGCTGGTTCGGCTTCAACGCCGGTTCGGCCTTCGCCGCCGACGGCTACGCCGCCCTCGCGTGGGTCAACACCACCACCGCCACCGCGGTCGCGATGCTCGGCTGGCTCTTCACGGAGAAGCTGCGCGACGGCAAGGCCACGTCGCTCGGTGCCGCCTCCGGTGTGGTCGCCGGTCTGGTCGCCATCACCCCGTCGTGCGCCTCGGTCGACACGTGGGGCGCGATCGTCATCGGCTTCTTCGCGGGTGTCCTCTCGGCCCTCGCGGTGGGTCTCAAGTACAAGCTGGGCTACGACGACTCGCTCGACGTCGTGGGTGTCCACCTCGTCTCGGGTCTCTGGGGCACGCTGGCCATCGGCCTCGTCGCGTCGGGCACCATCAACGGTGACGCCGGTCTGTTCTACGGTGGTGGCATCACGCTCCTCGGCGTGCAGGCGGCCGCTGCGGCCATCGTCATCGTCTACTCGGCGATCATGACCCTGATCCTCGGCCTGCTGATCAAGTACACGCTTGGTCTGCGCGTCAGCGAGGATGTCGAGGTGTCGGGTATCGACCTCGCCGAGCACGGCGAGACCGCTTACGAGGAGGCGAAGTAACCATGAAGCTGGTCACCGCGATCATCCAGCCCCACCGCGTCGACGAGGTCCGTGCGGCCCTCGAGGCCGCGGGTGTCAAGGGCGTCACGGTCTCCGAGGCTGCCGGTTACGGCCGCCAGAAGGGCCACACCGAGGTCTACCGTGGCGCCGAGTACACGGTCGACCTGGTGCCGAAGACGCGCCTCGAGGTCCTCGTGGACGACGCCGATGCCGCAACCGTGACCGAGGCGATCGTCTCGGCCGCGCAGACCGGCAAGATCGGTGACGGCAAGGTCTGGGTCGTCCCCGTCGACGACGTGGCCCGGGTCCGTACCGGCGAGCACGGCGCGGACGCCCTGTAAGGGTCACCGCATCACGCATGGGCAGCCACGACGGCTCCCGCGCTGAGGTCCCGCACCCCCGTGGGGTGCGGGACCTCAAGCGTGTGAGGAGAGAGCACGCGGAGATGCTGGCCGCGAGCGCGCTCAGCGGGCGCGAGCGCCGCCAGTCCATGAGCGACCTGGTGTTCGCGCACCTCAAGGAGCACTGGGACGAGCACTCCGAGGGGATGCGCGACGGCATCGCCTTCGGCGCGGTCGGATCGGTGGGACGCGGCGACGCGGGACCGTTGTCGGACCTCGACCTCGTGATCCTTCACGATGGCGCCACGCACAAGAAGGAGGCCGTCGCGGAGCTCGCGCAGCGCCTCTGGTACCCCATCTGGGACGCGGGTCTCGAGCTCGACTACTCGACCCGCACGCTCACCGAGTGCCGCCAGGTGGCCTCGAAGGACCTCGCCGCAGCCGCCGGCCTGCTCGACCTGCACCTCATCGCGGGCGACGAGCAGCTGCTGAAGCAGGCGCGCACCCACATCTACCAGGACTGGCGCGCGGCGTCACGCAAGCGCCTGCCCGACCTCCTGGCCGCCTCGCGGGCGCGTGCCGAGCGTCACGGCGAGCTCGCCTACCTGATCGAGCCGCACCTCAAGGAGGCCCGCGGCGGCCTGCGCGACTACGTGAGCCTCACCGCGTTGTCGGCGACCTGGCTGACCGACCGCCCGCATGGCGCGGTCGACGACGCGGGCGAGCTCCTCATGGATGTGCGCGACGCCCTCCAGCTCGAGTCGGGCCGCGCGGTCAACGTGCTGGGCCGGCACGTCGCCCCCGAGGTAGGGGAGCGGCTCGGCTACGACGACCCCGACGACCTCCTGGCCGCGATCGCCGAGGCGGGCCGCACCATCGCGTACGCGCTCGACACGACCGAGCGTGGCGCGAGGCGCTCGCTCGAGCGTTCCGGCGTCGGCTCCCGCGCGTTCCTCGCGCGCCGCCGTGCCGCGGCCCCGCGGCACGTCAAGGTCGCGGAGGGGCTCATCGACGTCGACGGTGAGATCGCGCTCGCGCCAGGGCACCGTGCGGAGGACGATGCGCTGCTGCCGCTGCGCGCCGCCGCCACCGCGGCGTCGACGGGGCTGACGTTCACCCCGACGCTGCTCGAGGCGCTCCAGCGCTGTCCCGACCTGCCGGTGCCGTGGCCCGCCGAGGCGCGCACCTACCTGCGCGACCTGCTGCGCTCGAGCACGCACCTGGTACCCGTGTGGGAGGCCCTGGACCTCCATGGTGCGGTGGTCCGGTGGATCCCCCAGTGGGAGGGCGTGCGCAACCGCCCCCAGCGCAGCCCCATCCACGTCTACACCGTGGACCGGCACATGCTCGAGGCGGTGACGCTCGCCTCGCGGCATCGTCGAGGCGCGCACCGCTCGGACCTGCTGCACCTCGCGGCGCTGCTGCACGACATCGGCAAGCGCGCGGGATCCACCGACCACTCGGTGGACGGCGCGGCGCTGATCCCTGCCATCGCGGCGCATCTGGGGCTGTCGGAGGGCACGGCCCACGACCTCGAGCTGCTGGTGCGCGAGCACCTCACCCTCGCGTCGCTCGCGACCACGCGCGACCCCGAGGACCCCGCGACGGTGGCCGCGCTCCTCGCTGCCGTCGAGCATCGTGCCGACCTCCTCGACATCCTGCGCGCGCTCACCGAGGCGGATGCGAAGGCCGCCGGGCCCAAGGTGTGGACGGCGTGGCGCGCCCAGCTGGTCGACACGCTGACCGAGCGTGCTCGCAGGGAGCTCGCCTCCGAAGGGGGGCCGGCGGGACGGTAGTCTGGTGGGCACGTTGTGAAGGGATATCCGTGTTCGCCAACCTCTCCGATCGCCTGACAGAGACGTTCCGCAACCTGCGGGGCAAGGGCCGCCTGACCGAGGCGGACATCGACGGCACCATCCGCGAGATCCGTCGCGCGCTGCTCGACGCCGATGTCGCGGTCCCCGTGGTCCGCACGTTCACCGGCAACATCCGTGAGCGCGCGCTCGGCGCCGAGGTCTCGGGTGCGCTCAACCCGGGCCAGCAGGTCGTCAAGATCGTCAACGAGGAGCTCATCGCGATCCTGGGCGGCGAGACCCGCCCCATGCGCTTCGCGAAGAACGGCCCGACCGTCATCATGCTCGCGGGTCTGCAGGGTGCGGGAAAGACCACCCTCGCGGGCAAGCTCGCGCACCACCTCAAGGGTCAGGGGCACACCCCGCTCCTCGTGGCCGCGGACCTCCAGCGCCCCAACGCGGTGACGCAGCTCAAGGTGGTCGGCGAGCGCGCCGGGGTCCCGGTGTTCGCGCCCGAGGCAGGCGTGACGCGCGAGGACGAGCGCCCGCGCGGCAACCCGGTCAAGGTCGCCAAGAAGGGCCTCAAGGAGGCCGAGCAGCGCCAGCACAGCGTGGTGATCATCGACACCGCCGGTCGCCTGGGCATCGACCAGGAGCTCATGCGTCAGGCCTCGGACATCCGGAAGGCCACCGAGCCCGACGAGGTCCTCTTCGTCATCGACGCGATGATCGGTCAGGACGCCGTGGCCACCGCGACGGCGTTCCAGGAGGGCGTCGACTTCACGGGCGTGGTCCTCACCAAGCTCGACGGCGATGCGCGCGGCGGTGCCGCGCTCTCGGTCGCGGAGGTCACCGGCCGCCCGATCATGTTCGCGTCCACGGGTGAGAAGCTCGACGACTTCGAGGTGTTCCACCCCGACCGCATGGCGTCGCGCATCCTCGACATGGGCGACATCCTCACGCTCATCGAGCAGGCCGAGCGCACGTTCGACCAGGCCGAGGCCGAGCGCATGGCGGAGAAGGTCACCAAGGGCGAGGACTTCACGCTCGCGGACTTCCTCAGCCAGATGCAGCAGCTCAAGAACATGGGCTCGATGAAGAAGATGCTGACGATGCTCCCGGGCATGGGTCAGATCCGCGATCAGATCGAGAACTTCGACGAGCGCGAGCTGGTCCGCACCGAGGCGATCATCCAGTCGATGACGCCGGCCGAGCGCGACAACCCCAAGATCCTCAACGGCTCGCGCCGCTCGCGCATCGCGGCGGGCTCGGGCATGCAGGTCTCGGACGTCAACTCGCTGGTCAAGCGGTTCGAGCAGGCGCAGCAGATGATGCGCGCGATGTCCCGCGGCGGCGGGATGCCGGGGATGCCGGGCATGCCCGGCGCGGGCGGCGCTCCCGGGGCCTTCGGCGGCCTGCCCGGCGGGAAGAAGTCCAAGGGCAAGCAGGCGCCGCAGCGCAAGGTCAAGGGCAAGTCGGGCAACCCGGCCAAGCGGGCGCAGCAGGAGGCCGATGCCCGGGCCGGTCGTCCCGCGCAGGCACCGTCGCAGGGCTCCGCGTTCGGGCTGGGCGCCCAGCAGCCGCAGGACGTCGACCGGGACGCGCTGAGCGCGGACCTCTCGAAGTACCTGGGAAGGTGACGTGAGCCTCCACCTCACGGGCCCCGTGGTCGTCGGCGACGCCGACGTGCGCGACGAGGCCTGGGTGGTGGACGGGCGCGTCACGTACCGGCGCCCCGAGGAGGCGGTCCAGCACACCGTCGACGGCATCGTGCTGCCCGGGCTCGTGGACGTCCACTGCCACGTGGGGCTCGACAGCGGCGGCGCCGTCGACACGGAGCTCGCCCTCAAGCAGGCCCTGGTCGACCGCGACGCCGGCACGCTCCTGATCCGCGACGCGGGCTCGCCCACGGACACGCGCTTCATCGACGACGTCCCGACGGCGCCGCGGATCATCCGCGCGGGCCGGTTCATCGCGCGCCCCATGCGCTACCTGCGCCACTACGCACGCGAGATCGAGGTCGCGGACCTTCCTCGCGTCATGGCCGAGGAGGCGCGCGCGGGCGACGGCTGGGTGAAGGTCATCGCGGACTGGATCGACCGCGAGGTGGGCGACCTCACGCCGCTGTGGCCGGCCGAGGTCCTCGCCGAGGGCATCGCCGCGGCGCATGAGGCGGGCGCGCGCGTCACGGCGCACACCTTCGCGACAGAGACCGTCGATGCGCTGCTCGAAGGCGGCATCGACTGCATCGAGCATGGCACCGGCATGACCGCGGAGCACATGCAGGAGGCCGCGCGCCGCGGGGTCCCGGTGGTGCCCACGCTCCTCCAGGTCGCGAACTTCGAGGGCTACGCGGCGCAGGGCGAGGCACGCTTCCCGGCCTACGCCGCGCGCATGCGGCCGATGCACGAGCGTCGCCTCGCGCACGCCCTCGCGCTGTACGAGGCCGGTGTCCCGCTGCTCATCGGGACCGATGCGGGCGGCACCATCGGCCACGGCGCGCTGCCGGCGGAGGCCGCGCACCTGGTCGCGGCCGGCATCCCCGCGGCCGAGGTGGTCGCGATGGCCTCGTGGAGGGCCCGCGCCTTCCTGCGCGCGCCCGGGCTCGAGGAGGGTGCTCCTGCCGATCTCGTGGTGTACGCCGAGGACCCGCGCGAGGACATCGCCGCGCTCGCGCGTCCGCGGCACGTGGTGCTGCGCGGCGCGGTCGTCTAGCGACTCCCAGCCAACTCCGAGGATCGGCACCACGCGCTCCCAGGTTCGCACGGTGATATGAGCGTTATGAAGCGCTCCTCAAGCATCATCGTGACCGGGATCTCCGCCACGCTCCTCTCCGTCGGCGCGGTGATGGGTTCGGGCTTCCTCGACACCGGGACCTCGACCTCCACGGCGGCGTCGAGCGGCTCCTCGACCGCGCTCGACGTCCCCTCGGGCACCTCCGCGGAGACGTCGACGGACTCGTCCGCGGACACCTCCACCGACACGTCGACCGACACGGCCACGTCGGACGCGGGCTCCTCGGGTACGAGCGGCTCATCCGGCGGCTCCGGCACCTACGACGGCGAGGCGGTGAGCTCGCGCTACGGCACCTTCCAGGCGGAGATCACGGTCGAGGACGGCGTCATCACCGACATCGCGTGGCTCCAGTCGGGCGAGTCGGACCACCACTCGCAGGCCATCAACGAGTACGCGATCCCCGTCCTCGAGGACGCGATCCTCCAGGCCCAGGACACCAACGTCGGGTACGTCTCCGGCGCGAGCTACACGTCGGAGGCGGTCGAGGAGGCCATCGACAGCGCGATGCAGGCCGCGGGGCTCGCATGACCGCCGTCGCGCCGGGGCGCCCCGGCAGGCAGGCCGCGCCGCGCATCGTCCCCGAGGCGCGCGTGACCGCCCGCGAGGAGCGCGCACCTCGCCTCGGCCGGCGCCGCGACGTGCTCGAGGCCGCCGCGTGGCTCGTCGGCGTCCTCGGGGTGGCCTTCATGCTCGCCTCGGGCAGCGTCGACGTGACGTCGCTCCCGGGCCTGCTCGTCACGCTCGGTCGGGTCGCCGGGATCGCCGCGTCGACGATGATCATGGCGCAGCTCATCCTCATCGCCCGGATCCCGCTGGTCGAGCGCGCGATCGGTCACGACCGCGCCGCCCACCTCCACGGCCAGCTGGGCCGGCTCGGCTTCATCGTCATCCTCGCCCACATCGTCCTGCTGGTGGCCGGGTACGCGATGCCGACGCAGACGGGGATCCTTGCGCAGGTATGGGACTTCGCGATCGGCTGGGGCGGTCCGATGTTCATGGCGAGCGTGGGCTTCCTGGTGCTGGTCGCCGTGGTGGTGACGTCCTACGCGATCGTGCGGCGCCGGTGGCGCTACGAGTCGTGGCATGCCGTCCACATCTTCAGCTACCTCGCGATCGGGCTCTCGATCCCGCACCAGCTCACCGACGGCGAGACCTTCATGTCGATGGGCGTCGCCTGGTGGTACTGGGTGGTCCTGTGGACCGTGGCCGTGGGCGGGCTGCTCGCGTTCCGGGTGGTCCGGCCCCTGGCGCGGTTCCGGCGCCACAGCGTCCGGGTCGCGGCGGTGGGGACGCTCGAGGACGGCTCCACCGTCGTCGCGATGCACGGGCGGCGCCTCAAGGAGCTCGGCGCGAAGGGCGGCCAGTTCTTCCTGTTCCGCTTCCTCCAGCGGGACATGTGGGGGCAGGCGCACCCGTACTCGACCTCGCGGACCGTGCGCGACGGCTGGATGCGGATCACCGTCAAGCCGTTGGGCGACGGCTCCGCGGCGCTCCGCGGGCTCAAGCCCGGCACGCGCGTCATGCTCGAGGGGCCGCTCGGCATCTTCACGGACGACCAGCGCACCGGCGAACGGCTGGTGCTCGTCGGTGCCGGCGTGGGCATCACCCCGATCCTCGCGCTTCTCGAGGATGCGGACATCCGGCCGGGGGAGTGCACGGTGATCGTGCGCGCGCACACCCCGGCGGAGATCCCGCACCTCGACGAGCTCCGCGAGCTCGCGGCGGCGCGCGGTGCGACGCTCCACGTCCTCACGGGCGCGCGCGGCAGCGGCTGGTCGCCGGCGGCCGCGCCGGTCACGCTCGCCGACCTGGTGCCCGGGCTCTCCCGCGCGGACGTCTATGCGTGCGGGCCGGCGCCGTGGATCGAGGCCGTCATGGACGATGCGGCGCGTGCCGGGGTGCCCCAGGAGAGGCGGCACCTGGAGGAGTTCGCCTGGTAGCGCGCAGCGCGCAGCGCGCGCGACCGCGACCTTCAGGGAATCCTCAGGAATCGCACGGCCGCCGCAGAGCCCCCAGCACGTACGATGCACATGCGTTGCCCGGGACGCCTCCTGGGCTGCGCACATGGCAGTCCCCGTCCCCGACCCCCCGGAGGCCACGTGAGCACGCTCGAGGCGTACGCGCGCCGCACCCGCGCGCGCGGATGGTGGCGAGACGGGCTCGAGGCCTCGATCTACCTTGTCGCCGCCGTGGGCGTCGCGTTCATGATCGCCGGGGGCGGGCTGCTCGCGACGGCCCCGCGCGACTACGCCTACGGCCTGGGCCGCATGGTGGGCATCGTCGCGGCCGTGCTGGTGCTCGCGCAGATCACGCTGATCTCGCGCGCCCCGTTCGTCGAGCGGGCCTTCGGGCACGATCGCGCCGCGGCGGTCCACACGCGGCTCGGCAAGGTCGCCTTCATCCTCATGCTCGTCCACGTCGCCTTGATCCTGGTGGTCTCCGCGCAGTACGACGGCCGCTCGATCCTCGCGCAGACCGTCGCGTTCTGGGACCTGGGCTGGTTCATGGTTGCGGCGCAGGTGGGGCTCGCGCTGTTCGCCGTGGTGGTCGCCACCTCGCTCGTCGCGGTCAGGTCGCGGTGGCGCTACGAGCGGTGGCACGCGGTCCACCTGCTCGTCTACCTGGCGATCGCCGCCGTGGTGCCCCATCAGTTCCTCGAGGGGGCGACGTTCCGCGGCGCCGGTGCCGCCTGGTGGTTCTGGCTCGCGCTGTACGTCCTCGCGATCGGCTCCTTCGTGATGTTCCGCCTGGTGCGCCCGCTCGTGCTGCTCGCACGGCACGGCCTCCGTGTCGCGGAGGTCGAGGGGCTGCCCGACGGGTCCACCAGCATCGTCGTGTCGGGCCGCGGGCTCGACAGGCTCGGCGCGAGGCCCGGGCAGTTCCTGCTGTGGAGGTTCCTGGACCGCGAGAGGTGGACGCAGGCGCACCCGTGGTCGCTGTCGCGTGCGCCGCGCCCGGACTCGTTGCGGATCACCGTCAAGCCCTCGGGGGACACCTCCGCCGCGGTGCGCGACCTCCGCGTGGGCACGCGCGTGCTGGTGGAGGGTCCGCTCGGCATCTTCACCGAGGCGTCCCGCACCAGGCCCGGTGCGGCGCTCATCGCGTCGGGGATCGGCGTCACGCCCATCCGGGCGCTGCTCGAGCAGGCGGAAGGGCCCTGCACCGTCGTCTACCGGGTACGCTCGCGCTCCGAGGCGCCGCTGCTCGAGGAGGTCGAGGAGCTGGCCGCCGCGCGCGGCGCGGAGCTCGTGGTGGTCAGCGGTCCCCGTGGGACGGGCTGGGGCACGGCGGCGGGGGAGAGCCTCGCGGCGCTCGTGGCCGATCTCGCCGACAGGGACCTGTACATCTGCGGTCCGCTGCCGTGGGCCGATGCCGTCGAGGCGGACGCGCGCGCGGCAGGCGTGCCCGCCACCGCGATCCACCGCGAGCGGTTCGCGTTGTAGGGAGAGGGAGACACGATGAGGACGATGACCAGGACCGCGGGGGCGCTCGCCTTCGCCGGCGCCGCGAGCACCCTGCTCGCCGGCTGCGGCGGGGACGCCGAGGCGGGGACCGCGGATGCAGTCGCGACGAGCTACGCGGACGGCACCTACGACGGCGCGCGCGTGGTCAACGAGAAGGGCGGCTTCCAGGCCCAGGTGATCATCGAGGGCGGCGAGATCACCAGCGTCGCAGCGATCGAGGCCGGTACCCAGGATCCGCAGTCGACCACGATCAACGCCACGGCGATCCCCGAGCTCGCGGAGAAGGTCGTCGCCGCGCAGAGCGCCGACGTGGACGCGGTCTCCGGCGCCTCGTACACGTCGCCCGGCTTCCTCGAGTCGGTCGCGGACGCGCTCGCGCAGGCGGCGGGGTAGGCGATGCGTACGTCCCGTGCCGTGATGGTCGCGGGCGGCTGCGCCGCGATCGTCGGCGCGGGCTGGGCCGCCTCGCCCAAGGAGCTGCCCACGCTCGAGCTTGTCGCGCCGTCCACGCCCGAGCCGTCCGAGAGCCCGAGCGTCGCGGCCAGCCCCGAGGAGAGCCCCTCGCCGTCACCGTCCGCGGTGGTCGAGGAGGACGACGACCACGACGATGACGACGCCGGGGACGACAAGGGCGGCGAGCGCGACGACGACGAGAGCGACGACGTCGCCACGCCCGCGCCCGCGCAGCCGGAGCCGGTGGTGACGCCCGACCCCGTCGTCACGCCCCCTCCGGCCGAGGAGCCCGCGGCGCCCGCCGCGCAGACGTTCGACGGGCCCGTGGTGACCAACGCGCGCGGCGAGTTCCAGGCGCGGATCACGGTCGAGGGCGGCGTGGTGACCGAGGTGCAGGCCGTGGCTGCCGGGACGCAGGACGCCCAGTCCGTGCAGATCAACGCGAACGCGATCCCGATCCTGCGCGAGGAGATGCTCGCAGCCCAGAGCTGGGACGTGGCGGCGGTGAGCGGGGCCTCGTTCACCTCGCCCGGGTTCATCGAGTCCGCTCGCGGGGCGTTCGGCAAGGCGGGGCTGTGACCGGCACCTTCCGCACCACCGTCCACGCGATGGCCATGCCGTTCGTGGTCGAGCTCGACGAGCCGGACCCCGTCGAGGTCGAGCCTGCCGTCGCGGAGTTCCATGCGAGCCTCGTGTGGGCCGACGAGGTCTTCTCGCTCTGGAAGGACGACTCGTACCTGACCGCGTACCTGCGCGGCGACCTCATGCTCGACGAGGCACCGCAGGAGCTGCGCGAGGTCCTCGAGGCGTGCGAGTGGTACCGCGAGGCGACCGGCGGTGGCTTCGACGCCCGCCGTGCCGACGGTGTCCTCGATCCGACAGGGCTGGTCAAGGGCTGGGCGGTCGCGCGTGCGTCCGCCCACCTGCGCGCGGCGCGTGCGAGCGGCTGGATGGTCGGGGCCTCGGGCGACATCCTCGTCTCGGAGGGCTGCCGGCGCCGCATCGGGATCGCCGACCCGCGCGTCCAGGGAGACCCCCAGGGGACGCCGGTGGTCGACGTGGTCGAGCTGGGAGGGACGTTCACCGCGCTCGCGACCTCGGGCGGCGCGCAGGTGGTCGATCACATCTGGGATCCCGTGACCGGCGACGTGGCGCGCCACTACATGCAGGTCTCGGTCGCCGGACGGGACCTCACCGCATGCGACGCGTGGGCGACCGCGATCACGGGCGGCGGGCCGCGCATCGTGCCTCTCGCCCTCGCGCAGGGGCTCGAGGTGCTGCTCATCACGGGGGGCCGCTACGACGGCACCTTCGACGCCCAGACCAGCCCCGGGTGGCCGAGCGTGCGATGACGCGCACGGCGTTTGGCCGTGCGAGGCCGGTTCTGGCACAATGGGTCGCTGGCACGCGCGGCCCTCTACCCGTGCATGCCTATTCGTCTTGTCAGTGCGCGACACCGTGTTTCCCCGCGGCGAGCGCTCCGGCTCACACCGAATTCAGAAGGAGACAGCCATGGCTGTGAAGATCCGCCTCAAGCGCTTCGGCAAGAAGCGCGCCCCGTTCTACCGCGTCGTCGTCATGGACTCGCGCACCAAGCGCGACGGCCGTGCGATCGAGGAGATCGGCAAGTACCACCCCACCGAGGAGCCCTCGGTCATCGAGATCGACTCCGAGCGCGCGCAGTACTGGCTCTCCGTGGGCGCGCAGCCCACCGAGCAGGTCGCCGCGCTGCTCAAGCTCACCGGCGACTGGGGCACCTTCAAGGGTGAGAAGGACGCCAAGAGCACCGTGAAGGTTGCCGGCGCCAAGGCCGACGCCGCCGACGCCATCAAGGCGCACGCGGACGCCGCGGAGAAGGCCAAGGCCGACGCCGCCGCCAAGAAGGAGGCCGCCAAGGCCGAGGAGGCTGCCGCCGCCGACGCCGACGAGGCCACCGACGAGGCCGCCGAGGCCCCTGCCGAGGAGAACTGACGATGGTCGTCGACGCTCTCGAGTTCCTGGTCCGCAGCATCGTCCGCAACCCGGACGACGTCCGCGTGACCGAGCGCTCCGGGCGTCGCGGCACCACCCTCAACGTGGTGGTGCACCCTGACGACCTCCCCCGGGTCATCGGTCGCCGCGGTCGCACCGCGACGGCGATCCGGACGGTCGTCGAGGCCGTCGCGAGGGACGACGTCCGCGTCAACATCGTGGACGTCGCCTGACCTCAGGCATCGAGCAGTCGAGAACGCCCCTCCCCACCGGGAGGGGCGTTCTTGCGTGTCGGAGGGACGAGGCGGCGGTCAGGTGGCGGGCGCGCCGCGGAACCACGCCGACGCGCGTCGCGTCGACAGCAACGCGATGACCACGAGCGCGAGCGGGATCTCGATCGCGGCCTGCAGCGCGAAGGTGCCGCCGATGCTGCCCAGCCCGTATGCGGCGGCGGCGATCCGCACGATCATCACCAGGATGACCAGCACGCGCGCCCCTTGGGAGCCCATCGCGAGCCCGGCCGCGACCGCGGCGGTGAACACCGCGATCGCGAGCGTGGTGAGCCCGTACCAGAGCAGGTTGCCCGCCTCGATCTCATCGCTGAGATCCTCCGGGTGGTAGTAGAGCCAGATCAGCGCGGCCCCCGCGATGAGGTCCATCGCGGCGGCGAGCCACGTGAGTGCCGAGACGATCGTGACGGATCCTGGACGGTCCTGTGCCATGGCGTGCTCCTTCGTAGCGGCGCGTATCGCGCCTGCTCTCAGGATGACCGGAAGTACGCGAAAGCGCGCGGCGTGGCGAGCGCGACGATGACGAGCACCGATCCGAGCAGCTGCCCGGGGACCTGCCACCGCACCAGCTCGCCCAGGACGCTCGTCGCGTAGACCGCGCCCGCGATGCGCCCCGCCATGAGGAGCATCACCAGGACGCGCGAGAGCTGCGAGCCCGCGCCGATCCCGAGCGCGAAGGCCGCCGCAAGGAGCCCGCTCGCGAGCAGGGCGAAGCCGTAGCCGCGCGTCTCGGACTCCGTCAGCGGGATCGACGCCCGCTGCATGTGCAGGCTGAGCCACACGAACGCCGCGCCTGTCACCAGATCGGTGACGGCGGCCACCCACGTGAGGATCACGGCGAACGTGACGCCCGCCGGGCGCCCCACGGTGTCGGCCATCGTGCTCCTCTCCGAGTGTCGGGTCAACGCTAGCGTGCGGCCGGGTCTGTTCCGGGGTGAAAGTACGCTGGTGTCATGAGATTGACCGTCGCCCGCATCGGCCGTGCCCATGGGCTCAAGGGGGAGGTGTCCGTCGAGCTCCGGACCGACATCCCCGAGGAGCGCCTGGTTCCCGGCGAGGTGTTCGAGACCGAGCCCCCGTCCGCAGGCCCTCTGACCGTCGCCCGGGTACGCGTCCAGGCGGGGCGCTGGTACGTCCACTTCGCCGAGCTGGGCGACCGCAATGCCGCCGAGGCCGCTCGTGGAGTGGAGCTCACCATCGAGGGAGCCGAGTCGGACGAGGAGGACGCGTGGTACGTCCATGAGCTCGTGGGCCTCGCGGCGGTGCGCCCGGACGGCAGCGCCGTCGGCGAGGTCGTCGACCTGGTGACGATGCCCGCGCAGGACCTGCTGGTGGTCAAGCAGGCGGGGGGTCACCGCGCGATGATCCCGTTCGTCGAGGAGTTCGTGCCGGAGGTCGACCTCGAGGGCCGGCGCGTCGTGGTGACGCCGCCCTACGGCCTCCTCGCGGGTGAGGAGCCCGAGGTGACGGGGGAGACCGCGTCATGAGGATGCGGATCGACGTCGTCACCATCTTCCCCGAGTTCTTCGGGGTGCTCGACGTGTCGCTGCTGGGCAAGGCGCGCCAGAGCGAGCTGGTCGAGACCCATGTGCATGACCTCCGCGACTACGCGGCGTTCAAGGCGGACGGCTCGCCCGATGTGCACCGTACGGTCGACGACGCCCCGTTCGGCGGCGGCGCCGGCATGGTGATGAAGCCCGACGTGTGGGGCAAGGCGCTCGACGACGTGCTGCGGCCCACCGGGGTGCTGGTGATCCCCTCGCCGGCGGGCGTCCCGTTCACCCAGGCCCTCGCGGCCGAGCTCTCCGAGGCGCCGCAGCTGGTGTTCGCCTGCGGGCGCTACGAGGGCATCGACGCGCGCGTCGCGGAGCACTACGCCCAGGACGGCTACCGCGTGGTCGAGGCGAGCCTCGGCGACTACGTGCTCAACGGGGGAGAGGTGGCCGCGGTCGCGATGATCGAGGCGATCACGCGGCTCATCCCCGGCTTCATGGGCAACGCCCAGTCGATCGTCGAGGAGTCGCACTCGGACGGCCTGCTCGAGTACCCGTCCTACACGCGGCCCGCATCGTGGCGCGGCCTCGACGTGCCCGACATCCTGCTGAGCGGGCATCACGCGAACATCGCGACGTGGCGCCATGAGCAGCAGCTCTCCCGCACGCGCGAGCGGCGGCCGGACCTGCTGCCCCCCGGGGAGGACGGCGCCTGGTGACCGGGCCCGCCGTCGCGTCCCTCGCATCGTCCGGGCACGGTGTGGCAGAATAGACCCTCGGTGCGCGCGGAGCCACGGCCTGCCACAGGGGGCCCGGCTCGGGACGCGACGCATCATCCACTATCGATCGCCGCAAGGCGGATACCGTATGTGACCTGTGGCATGTGCGAGGAGAGACAGTCATGCAGAAGCTTGACAACGTGGTCGCGGGCCAGCTCCGCGACGACATCCCGGCGTTCCGCGCCGGTGACACCGTGAAGGTCCACGTCAAGGTCATCGAGGGCAACCGCTCGCGTGTCCAGGTGTTCCAGGGCATCGTGATCGCGCGTGCCGGCCAGGGCATCGGCGAGACCTTCACCGTGCGCAAGATCTCGTTCGGCGTCGGCGTCGAGCGCGTCTTCCCGATCCACGCCCCCACGATCGAGAAGATCGAGGTCGAGCGTCGCGGCGACGTGCGTCGCGCGAAGCTCTACTACCTCCGCGGCCTCCGCGGCAAGGCGGCGCGTATCCGCGAGAAGCGCGAGAACTAAGATCGCCACCAGCGCCGACGCACCGGCGGAGGGCTCGCCCTCCGCCGGTCGTCGTGCGTGGGGCTGGGCGAAGGAGGTCGTCCTGGTCATCGCGAGCGCCCTGCTGCTCTCGCTGGTGATCAAGACCTTCTTCTTCCAGTCCTTCTACATCCCCTCGGAGTCGATGGAGCCGACCCTCATCAAGGGCGACCGGATCCTCGTCACCAAGTGGCGACCCGACCCGCTGCCGCTGCGACGCGGCGACGTGGTGGTCTTCAAGGACCCCGCGAACTGGCTCGGCACCCCCGTCGACAACGACACCGCGCTCGAGCGCGTCGCCAAGGACATCCTCACGTGGACCGGGCTCCTTCCCGAGGACGCCGGCGAGCACCTGGTGAAGCGCGTGATCGGGCTGCCCGGGGACGTGGTCGAGTGCACCGATCCCGATGGCCAGGTGACGGTCAACGGCGAGGCTCTCGACGAGTCCTACATCGCCGAGGGCTCGCGCGCGTGCGGCACCGAGTTCCGCGTCGAGGTCCCCGAGGACTACATCTGGGTCATGGGCGACAACCGTGACCACAGCGCGGACTCGCGCGCGCACATGGGCGACCCGGGCGGCGGCACGGTGCCGCTCGACAACGTCGTCGGCACCACCTTCGCGGTCGTATGGCCCTTCGACCGCTTCGGCGGCGTCGGCAACCCGTGGGGCGACGACGCCCCGTCGACGG
Organism: Demequina gelatinilytica; assembly: GCF_000971115.1. Lineage (GTDB taxonomy): Bacteria > Actinomycetota > Actinomycetes > Actinomycetales > Demequinaceae > Demequina > Demequina gelatinilytica. Next base: position 196,914 of record NZ_BBLV01000005.1, read on the forward strand.
ACGATGCCGCTGCCGCCACCGCGGAGTGACATGAGCGTCTCGCTCACGCATGAGGCGGAGCTCTGGGATGCCGGGCTCCCTGTGGTGGCCGGGATCGACGAGGTCGGCCGCGGCGCGCTCGCCGGTCCCGTCTCCGTGGGCGTGGTCGCCGTGACGCGCTGCGACTCGTGGCCCGAGGGCCTCACCGACTCCAAGCTGCTGAGCGCGGCACGCCGTGAGGCGCTCATCGCGCCGCTCGCGGAGTTCGGCGTCGCGCGTGCGGTGGGGCATGCCTCGTCGGTCGAGATCGACGCGATCGGCATCGTCGCGGCGCTGCGGCTCGCCGCGCGCCGTGCGCTCGATGCGATGGATCTCGAGATCGACGCCGTCCTGCTCGACGGCACGCACGACTGGCTCACGCCGCCGCCCGCGGACCTGTTCTCGGACGATGCGGAGGAGTGGGCCGCGCCGCCGGTCACCATGGTGGTCAAGGGCGACCGCGCATGCGCGTCGATCGCGGCCGCGTCGGTGCTCGCCAAGGTCGAGCGCGACGCCCTCATGGCCGCCGCGCACGCGGAGCATCCCGTCTACGCATGGGACAGCAACAAGGGCTACGGTGCGGCCTCGCACCTCGACGCGCTGCGCGAGCACGGTCCGTCGCCGCTGCATCGCGTGTCGTGGAAGCTGCCGTTCCGCGCATGACGCCAGGTCCCGGCGACCTTCCGGCGCGGGACTCGCACATCGGCGGCGGTTCGCGCCATCATTGACGGGTGAGCCACGAAGACCTCGAGAACTACGAGACCGAAGCCGAGCTCGCCCTCTACCGCGAGTACCGGGACGTCGTCGGGCTGTTCCAGTACGTCGTGGAGACGGAGCGCCGCTTCTACCTGTGCAACAAGGTCGATCTGCAGGTCAAAGCCTCGGGCGGCGACATCTACTTCGAGGTCACCATGGCCGACGCGTGGGTGTGGGACGTCTACCGCAGCGCCCGCCTGGTGAAGAACGTGCGGGTGGTGACGTTCAAGGACGTCAACATCGAGGAGCTCGCGCGCGACGACGACCTCCCGGACATCCGCCAGCTCCGCGGTCGCTGATCCCTGCGCGCGAGCGCCGCGACGCACACGACGGACGGCGATCTCTGCAAATCTGCACTTGACGCAAAAGTGCAGTGACTGCAATAATGGGTGCATGCCCACCTCGACCTCCGACGCCCCCGCCACCGGTCTGCGCGAGCGCAACCGCATCCGGCGGACGCGCCGCGTCGAGCACGCGGCGCTCACGCTCGCCCTCGAGCACGGTGTCGACCACGTCACGGTGGACATGATCTGCGAGGCGAGCGACATCTCGCCGCGCACGTACTTCAACTACTTCGGCACCAAGGAGGGGGCGCTCCTCGGCCAGCCCGCGCCGGATCCCGACGAGTCGCTCGTCGGCGACTTCCTCGCCGCGCACGGGCCGATCGTCGAGGACCTCATGGTCCTCATGGCGCGCACCTTCCTCGCCTCCTCGCCCGATCGGGAGGTGTTCGCCATGCGGCGCCGCCTGTTCGCGCAGGAGCCGGAGCTCCACGCCCTCCAGGTGACCCGCGTCGCGCACAAGCGCCAGGCGACCGTCGCACTGGTGCTGCGCCGCCTCACCGAGCGGTGCCCGGACCTCGACGCCGCGGCGGCGCGCGACCATGCTCAGCTCGTGATGAGCGTGGCTATGGGCGCCTTCCTCGTCGTCAGCCTCAAGTGGGCCGAGGGCTCGGGCGAGCACTCCGACATCGAGACCTACATCCACGCCGCGATCGACCAGATCCGGCGCATCGTCACCCCCTGACGCGCGATCCGCGTCACCGGGTCCTGTGTGAAAGAAGGACCATGACCGACACGACGCCTGCGCGCGCCCGAACGGCGCCCGCCACCGACCGCAGGGGCATCCTGCTGGTCTTCGTCGGGCTCATGACAGCCATGCTGCTGTCCGCCCTCGACCAGACCATCTTCTCCACCGCGCTGCCGACCATCGTCGGCGACCTCGACGGCGTCGACCACATGCTGTGGGTCACCACCGCCTACATCCTCGCCGCGACCATCATGATGCCGGTCTACGGCAAGGTGGGCGACCTCATCGGCCGCAAGCCCCTGTTCATGATCGCGATCGGGCTCTTCATGCTCGGATCCGTGGTGGGCGCGCTGTCCACCGGGATGACCGAGCTCATCGTCGGCCGCGCGATCCAGGGCCTCGGTGGCGGAGGGCTGATGATCCTCTCGCAGGCCGTGATCGCCGACATCGTGCCGGCTCGCGAACGCGGCAAGTACATGGGGCTCATGGGTGGCGTGTTCGCGCTCGCCTCCGTGGTCGGCCCGCTGCTGGGCGGCTGGTTCACCGAGTCGATCGGCTGGCAGTGGTGCATGTGGATCAACGTGCCGCTGGGCCTCATCGCCATGGCGTCCGTCGCGATCTTCCTGCACCCCGCCCCGCGCGACCGCGCCAAGCCGCGCCTCGACGTGGCGGGCATGGCCCTCATCGCGATCGCCTCCGCGTCGCTCGTGCTCTTCACCTCCTGGGGTGGCGGCACCTACGAGTGGACCTCGCCCATGATCCTGGGCCTCATCGCGCTGACCCTCGCAGCGGGGGCCGCGTTCGTCGCGGTCGAGCTGCGTGCCGCGGAGCCGATCATGCCGATGACGCTGTTCAAGGAGCGCAACTTCACGCTCACCACCGCGGCCGGCCTGCTGACCGGCATCGCGATGTTCGGCACGCTCGCCTACATGCCGACCTACCTCCAGATGGTGGCGCAGGTCGACGCGACCACGGCAGGCCTGCTGATGATCCCGATGATGGGCGCGATGCTCCCGACCTCGATCATCGTGGGCCGCGCGGTCTCCCGCACCGGCCGCTACAAGGTGTACCCGCTCGTCGGGGCATCGGTGATCGCTGTCGGCATGTTCCTGCTGTCGACCATGTCCTACAGCCAGCCGGTGTGGGTCACCTGCGTGTACCTCGCGGTGTTCGGCATGGGGCTGGGCTTCGCGATGCAGACGCTCGTGCTCATCGTGCAGAACACCTTCCCGCTGACGATGGTCGGCACCGCGACGGCGGCCAACAACTACTTCCGCCAGATCGGCGCCTCGCTGGGCGCCGCGGTGGTGGGCTCGATCTTCACCAACAACCTCATCGCGCTCCTCGCGGAGCGTGCCCCGGAGGGTGCGGCGAGCCTCGGTGGTGCCAACAGCCTCACGCCGGAGGCCGTGCAGCAGCTCCCGCAGCAGGCGCAGGACGTCATCGTGAGCTCGTACAACGACGCGCTCACGCCCGTGTTCCTCTACATCGTGCCGCTCGCGCTGCTCGCGCTCGTGCTCCTCATGTTCGTCAAGGAGGTGCCGCTGCGCACCACGCTCGAGCGTGACGCCGCCGCGCCGGGTGTCGACGCCGACGGGTCCATGCCCCTCGTGGCCGACGAGGCCGCGGGCGAGGCGCCGGGCGCCGGGGACGGCGAGCGTCGGGAGCCGTCGCTGGTCTGATCCGTCCGCGGGCGGCAGCGCGAAGGGCGAGGAGGGGAGACCCTCCTCGCCCTTCCGTGCGTCATACCTGGTGCGAGGGTGCACTTGACGCAAACTTGCAGAGACTGCAATGATGCGTCGTGTGCACGATGCGCCGCTGCGCCGTGCCGAGTCCCCACCGACGCGCCCGACGCGTCCGAGTCCCCTGAGGAGGATCCACTCGATGACGACCACGCTCGACAGATCAGCGAAGGCGCCCGCCGCCTCCAAGGGGGTCATCCCGGTCTTCATCGGCCTCATGACGGCGATGCTGCTCGCCTCGCTCAGTCAGACGATCTTCGCGACGGCGCTGCCCACCATCGTGGGCGAGCTCGACGGGGTGGACCACATGCTGTGGGTGACCACGGCGTACATCCTCGCGTCGACCATCATGATCCCCGTCTACGGCAAGCTCGGCGACCTCATCGGCCGCAAGCACCTGTTCATGGCGGCCATCTCGATCTTCGTGATCGGGTCCATCGTCGGCGGCCTCGCGACGTCGATGCCGCTGCTCATCACCGCCCGCGCGATCCAGGGCATCGGCGGTGGCGGCCTGATGATCCTGTCGCAGGCGATCATCGCGGACATCGTGCCGGCGCGCGAGCGCGGCAAGTACATGGGCATCATGGGCGCCGCGTTCGCGGTGTCCTCCGTGGCGGGCCCTCTGCTGGGCGGCTGGTTCACCGAGGGCATCGGCTGGCGCTGGGGCCTGTGGATCAACATCCCCCTGGGCATCCTCGCGATCGTCATGGCCGCTGCCTTCCTCCACCCGGCCCCCGAGGACCGTGCGAGGCCGCGCCTCGATGTCGCCGGCATGGCGCTGCTCGCGATCGCGACCACCGCGATCGTGCTCGTGACGTCCTTCGGCGGACGGACCTACGCCTGGGACTCCCCCCAGATCATCGGTCTCGGCGCCGTCACCGTGGTCGCCGCCGTGGCGTTCGTGCTGGTCGAGCGTCGGGCCGCCGAGCCGGTGATGCCGCTGCATCTGTTCCGCTCGCGCACCTTCAACCTCACCACCATCGCGGGCATGCTCACGGGCGTCGGGCTGTTCGGCGTGATCGGCTACATGCCCACCTACCTCCAGATGGTGGCGTCCGTGGACGCGACCGAGGCGGGCCTGCTCACCGCGCCGATGATGCTCACCATGCTGGTGACCTCGACCGTGACCGGCTTCATCGTGTCCAGGACCGGCCGGTACAAGTGGTACCCCGTGGCCGGCTCGGTGCTCATCGCGATCGCGCTCTACCTGCTGTCGACCCTGGAGTTCGACACGTCGATCTGGATCACGGTGGCCTACCTCGCGATGCTGGGCCTGGGCCTCGGCTTCTCGATGCAGACCATCGTCCTCATGGTGCAGAACGCGTTCCCGCTGCGCATCGTGGGCACCGCGACGGCGGGCAACAACTACTTCCGTCAGGTGGGTGCCTCGCTCGGCACGGCGGTGGTGGGCTCGATGTTCACCACGCGTCTGCTCGACCTCCTCGCCGAGCGGCTGCCGGCCGAGGCGCTCCAGGGCGGCGGCGGGTCGAACTCGCTCACGCCGGCGGCCGTCGCCGAGCTGCCGGACCAGATCCACGACATCATCGTCGGCGCGTACAACGATGCCCTCACGCCCGCGTTCCTGCTCATGGCGCCGCTCGCGGTGATCGGGGCCGTGCTGCTCCTGCTCGTCGAGGAGACGCCGCTGCGGACCACCGTCGCGAAGGACGCGGTGCCCGAGTCGCTCGAGGTCGACGGCGCGAGCTCCGAGTACCTCGAGCCGCATGACGCCGAGGTCGTCGAGGACGGCGCGCTGCCCGCACGCCGCTGACACGTCGACGGGAGGGCGGGGAGCGCGCTCCCCGCCCTCCCGCCATGTCCGGGGACGATGCGTCGGGCCGACCGCGTCCTTGTGCCGATGTGCACGGGGCACGCATCCGCGCATCCCCTCCACACGCGGAGGTGCGTCGTACCTCGCATCGCCTTCGCGTCCTCCACCGTGGGCCGCGGAGGTGACGCATGGCGGTCAAGGATGCGGTCGGACGGTACGGCGAGGACCTGGTGGTCCGCACGCTCGCGGAGGACGGCTGGGAGGTGCTGGCGCGCAACTGGCGCTGCCCGCTCGGTGAGATCGACATCGTCGCGCGGGACGGGACCGCGGTGGTGTTCGTCGAGGTCAAGACGCGACGCTCGGACGCGTTCGGCGGGGCGCTCGCGGCCGTCACACGCGGCAAGCTCGCGCGGCTGCGCCTGCTCGCGGGGGAGTGGGTCGCCGGTCAGGCCGCGCGGTGGCCGGAGATGCGGATCGACGTGGTCGGCGTGACCATCCCGCGCTCCGGGCGCGCGGTGATCGAGCACCTGCGAGGCGTCGGGTGATCGGGCGCTGCAGGTCGGTGGTGCTCACCGGGCTCATGGGCCACGTGATCGACGTCGAGGCCCACGTAGCGCGCGGGCTGCCCGCCTTCGCCATCGTCGGGTTGCCGGACGCGTCGCTCGCGGAGGCCAAGGATCGGGTCCGTGCCGCCGTCGCATCCTCGGGCGTGGAATGGCCGCGCCATCGGATCACCGTCAACCTGTCGCCCGCCTCGCTGCCCAAGTCCGGATCGGCGACGGACCTCGCGATCGCGGTCGCCGTGCTCGCGGCGGCCGGTGTGGTCGATGCGGGCCTGGCGCGAGAGCTCGTGCTGCTGGGCGAGCTGGGCCTCGACGGCCGGGTCCGGCCTGTCCGCGGCGTGCTCCCCGCGATCGCGGCGGCGGTCCAGGCGGGGGCCGCACGCGCGGTGGTGCCCGCGGGGAACGCGCGCGAGGCCGCGCTGGTCGCGGGCGCGCAGGTGGAGGGAGCCATCGCGCTCGCGAGCGTCCTCGGCGCGCTCGGGGCGGAGGCGACCGCCGAGTCGCTCGAACCCGTGCCGGCGCCCGCCATGCGGGTGCAGCGCGCCGTGGCGCGCGATCTCGCGGACGTCCGCGGTCAACCGCTCGCACGCCACGCGCTCGAGGTCGCGGCCGCGGGCGGGCATCATCTCCTCATGGTCGGTCCCCCCGGCGCGGGCAAGACCATGCTCGCCGAGCGGCTGCCCGGCATCCTCCCTGACCTCGACGACGCCGAGGCGGTCCGCGTCACGGCCGTCCACTCGCTGGCCGGCACCTTCGACGCGGGGGCGGGGCTCATGCGCCGGCCACCCCTCGAGGCACCGCACCACACCGCGTCGTCGGCGGCGATCGTGGGAGGCGGCAGCGGACTCGCGCGCCCGGGGGCCGTCTCGCTCGCGCACGCGGGTGTGCTCCTCCTCGATGAGGCGCCCGAGTTCCCCACCCGCGTGCTCGACACGCTGCGCCAGCCGCTCGAGCGGGGCGAGATCGTGCTGCACCGCGCGCACGGCGCGACCCGGTACCCGGCCCGCTTCCAGCTGGTGATGGCGGCCAACCCGTGCCCATGCGGGATGTTCGCGGGCACGGGGGAGGGCTGCAGCTGCACGGCGTTGGCGAGGCGGCGCTACCTGGGCCGCCTCTCCGGGCCGCTGCTCGACCGGGTCGACATCCGCGTCGAGGTGGGCGCCGCGGCGCGCGCGGACCAGCCGGGGGAGCCCACGGCCCGGGTCGCCGCTCGGGTCCGGGAGGCGCGCGACGCTGCTCGCGAGCGGCTCGCTCCCCATGGATGGACGCTCGCCGGCGAGGCCACGGGTCCATGGCTGCGCCGCGCCACGTCCCGAACCGCATGCGCGGGGCTGTGGCGCGCGGTCGAGCGCGGCGCGCTCACCGCGCGCGGCTTCGACCGCTCCCTCCGCCTCGCGTGGACCCTGTGCGACCTCGAGGGTGCCGCGTCTCCCGGGGTCGAGCACATCACGCAGGCGCTCGCCTTGCGCGAGGGTGCGGCCTCGTGACCAGCGAGGCGGACGCCGCGGTCGCGTGGAGCGCGCTCGCGGAACCCTGCGATGCGGCCGCCCTCGCCCTGATCCGTGTGCTGGGCCACGCCGGCGCGCTCGTCTGGGTGCGTGAGGCGGCAGAGGACCTCACCGCTGCCGCGTTCGAGCTCGCGTCGGTCCCCGAGACCGCCCGACGGGTCATGCCGGCGTGCGAGCGCTGGATCGCGCGGCTCGGGATCGCGGAGCCCGATGCTCTGCGTGCGCGCGCGTCACGCGTGGGAGCGCGGGCGATCACGCGCGGCGAACCGGGGTGGCCCGCGAGGCTCGCCGATCTCGAGGACGCGGAGCCGCATGCGTTGTGGGTGCGCGGATCGATCGACCTCGACGTGGCATGGTCCGCCTCCGTGGCGATCGTCGGCGCGCGCGCGGCCACGGCGTACGGGGCGCACATCAGCGCCGAGCTCGCCGCGGTCGCGGCGGAGGCCGGCCTCGCCGTCATCAGCGGCGGCGCGTACGGGATCGACGCTGCCGCCCATCGGGGCGCGCTCGGGGCGGGCGGGGTGACGGTCGCGGTCCTCGCCGGCGGGGTGGACCGCCTCTACCCGGCCGGCAATGCTCCGCTCCTCGAGCGCATCGCAGCCACCGGGGCCGTGGTGAGCGAGCTGCCGCCTGGCTTCGCGCCGCATCGTTCACGCTTCCTGCGGCGCAACCGGCTCATCGCCGCGGCGCGGGCGACGGTGGTGGTGGAGGCAGGTCTTCGCTCGGGCGCGCTCAGCACGGCGCGCGAGGCGCGCGAGCTGGTCCGTCCGCTCGGGGTGGTGCCGGGCCCGATGACGTCCGCGTCCTCGGCAGGGTGCCACGCGCTCGTGCGAGACCACCCCGAGAGCGTCGTGGTCCTCGGATCGCCGTCGCATGTGCTGGAGCTCGCGCGTCCCATCGGCGAGGCGCCCGAGCCGGACCTCCCGCGCGGCGGACCCGACTTCGGCTCGGAGCATGAGCGCCAGGCCTATGGCGCCATCCCGCTCCGTGGGGCCTCCGCGGCGGTGATAGCGATCGCCGCCGGGCTTACCGGGAAGGAGGCGACCGAGGCGCTCGCGGCCTTGCGAGGCCGCGGTCTCGCGACCGTCGCGGCCGGCGTCTGGAACCGCGCCGATCACCCTGATCCGCCTGATAAACCGGACAATACCCGACAAAGCCGCAGTGAATTCTGAGGTTGGTGTGACAAATGTTACTCAAGGTATTGATTTGACTGATGTGACGGTGCCATGGTGGCCGCATGGTCACCACGGACGCCGCCGCGAGCGAGCTGCTCGCCGCCTTCGAGAGGCACCTGCGCCACGAGCGCGGCCTCTCGGGGAACACGGTGCGCGCCTACCTCGGCGACCTGGTGCACCTCGGCACGCATCTGGGCGCCGCCGGTGACGGCCTGGACGCCGCGCTGACGGCCGTGACCCTCGCCGACCTGCGCACGTGGCTCGCGGCGATGGCGGAGGAGGGTCTCAGCCGGACCACGCTGGCGCGCCGCGGTGCCGCCGCCCGTGCCTTCTTCGCGTGGGCGGCCGACACGGACCGCATCGTCCCCAACCCTGCTCTGCGCCTCGCCTCCGCGCGACCCGCCACGGTGCTGCCGACCGTGCTGTCGCCGAGCGACGTGGTGACGCTGCTCGAGGTCGCGCGCACCCGCGCCGACGACGGCTCAGCGGTGCACCTGCGCGACTGGGCGGCGGTCGAGCTGCTGTACGCGACCGGGATGCGCGTGGGCGAGCTCGCGGGGATCGACCTTGCCGACCTCGACCTCGACCAGCTGCTGGTGCGCGTGGTCGGCAAGGGAGACAAGGAGCGCGTGGTGCCCTTCGGGACACCCGCCGCTGCCGCGCTTGCGGAGTGGATCGAGCGCGGCCGGCCGGAGCTGGTCGGCGCCGCGACGGACTCCGCGCTGTTCCTGGGCCGTCGCGGGCTGAGGGTCGACCAGCGCCAGGTGCGCGAGGCCGTCCACGAGCTCTGCAGGCTCGCCGGGGTCGCGGAGGTCGCGCCGCACGCGCTGCGTCACACCGCAGCGACGCATCTGCTCACGGGAGGCTCCGACCTGCGGAGCGTCCAAGAGGTCCTGGGTCACGCGAGCCTCGCCACGACCCAGCGCTACACGCATGTATCCGCCGAGCGGCTCCGCGCCGCCTACCACCTCGCCCATCCGCGCGCCTAGAGGGAGACGCCGATATGAACGAGCTCAACACGATGCTGTCCGAGGCCGAGCCGGAGACGCCGCTGGCCGTCCCCGACGCGACCACCGAGTGGTGGGAGCTGCTCGCGGCACGGGGCGCCGACGCCCCCGCCGCGCGCGACGCCCTCATCACGCACTACGCGCCGCTCGTGACCCATGTCGCGACGCGCATGATCGGCAAGCTCCCCGACACCGTCGAGCTCGCCGACCTCGTCTCCTACGGCATGTTCGGCCTCATCGACGCCGTCGAGCGCTTCGAGGCGGCGCGTGGCTTCAAGTTCGAGACCTACGCGTCGACGCGTATCCGCGGCGCGATCATCGACGAGCTCCGTGCTGCGGACTGGGTCCCGCGCTCGGTGCGGTCCAAGGCGAAGACCCTCGAGCACGCGACGCGCTCGCTCGAGCAGGAGCTGCTCCGACCCGTGACGGACGAGGACGTCGCGCAGCACCTCGGATGGGAGACGGCCGAGGTGCGGACCGTGCGCGCCCAGGTCGCGCTCTCGCACGTCGCCGCGCTCGACGGCATGCCGGCCGAGCCCGATACGCAGCCCATCCCCACGCTCGGGTCGTCCGCGATGGTGCAGGCCTCCGCACGGCTCGAGGCCCGTGAGACCTCGACGCTCCTCGCCGCCGCGGTGCAGGGCGTGCGGGACCGCGAGCAGGAGGTCCTGCGCCTCTACTACTACGAGAACCTCACGCTCGCGCAGATCGGATCGATCCTGGGCGTGACGGAGTCGCGCGTGTCGCAGATCCACTCGGCCGCGGTGAAGAAGCTGCGGGAGTCGCTGGTCCGCACCGGCGCCTTCTCCTGAGCGCCGACGTCGCCTGACGCCGGAGCGAGCGGCAGCAGCCTGACCGGGCCGAAGCCCTCGAGGAGGTCGAGCGGGTCGGTGTAGCCGCCATCGACCCGCACCCCCCAGTGGAGGCACGTGGCAGGCGCGCAGTGGCCCGGCTCGCTGCCGACCACCCCGACCTCCTCTCCGCGGGCCACCGCGGTGCCGACCGCGGGCGGCTCCGCAACGGGCTCGAGGGATGTCACCACGCCGTTCCCGTGGTCGACCGTCACCACGCCACGGTCCACCACGCGTCCGGCGAACGCCACCACCCCGGGCCCGGGCGCCGTCACCGCCTGACCGGGCACCGCCTCGAGGTCGATCCCTCGATGCCCGGCCGCCCACGGTTGAGCCGGCGCGACGAAGAGGGCGTGCGCCCGCATCGGCGCGAGCGGAGAGGACAGCGCCGGCGGCGCTGCGGTGGCCGATGCCGACGCGGTCAGCGCGGCGGCCAGCACGAGCGCGAGCGAGGCGCGCAGTCGAGGTCCCATGGGACGATGCTCGGGCCGGGCGCGCGTCCGGCGCAGGCACGGGGGAGCGCCAGGGGATGGGCATCCCGCGACACGGAGCCGTGCACATCGCCCGAGGTCGTCGCGAGGCCCGCGCGTCCGGTACTCTAGAACCCGCATCCGGCATGCCCGGATGACGTCGCGCGTCATTCGCCTCCCGTCGGAGGCGCCGGAAGGGCGAGGTCCGAGCAATCGGTGCCCGACCGCGTTGGCGCCAGGGATGCGAGCCACCCGGCCCGCATCGTCAACCGAAACAGGCGCCCCCAGGGGCGCCACCGAAAGAAGCACGCGCAGCGCGCGTGCGAAAGGAAGTGCCATGGCCGTCGTGACCATGCGCCAGCTGCTCGACTCGGGTGTCCACTTCGGTCACCAGACCAGCCGCTGGAACCCCAAGATGAAGCGTTTCATCTTCACCGAGCGCAACGGTATCTACATCATCGACCTGCAGCAGTCGCTCGCGAAGATCGACGCCGCGTACTCGTTCGTGCGCGACACCGTCGCCCACGGCGGCACCGTGCTGTTCGTCGGCACCAAGCGCCAGGCGCAGGAGCAGATCGCCGAGCAGGCCAAGCGCGTGGGCATGCCCTACGTCAACGAGCGCTGGCTGGGCGGCATGCTCACCAACTTCCAGACGGTGAGCAAGCGCGTGCAGCGTCTCAAGGAGCTCGAGGAGATCGACTTCGACGACGTCGCCGGCTCGGGCCGCACCAAGAAGGAGCTGCTCAACCTCCGCCGCGAGATGGAGAAGCTCGACAAGACCCTCGGCGGCATCCGCGACATGGCCAAGGTGCCGTCCGTCGTGTGGATCGTCGACACCAACAAGGAGCACCTCGCGGTCGACGAGGCGAAGAAGCTCGGCGTCCCCGTCGTCGGCATCCTCGACTCCAACTGCGACCCCGACCACGTCGCGTACGGCATCCCCGGCAACGACGACGCCATCCGCTCGGTGGGCCTGCTCACCCGCGTGATCGCGGACGCGGTCGCCGAGGGCATCCGCCTGCGTCACTCGGGCGGCACCACCGGTGCCGAGGCCGAGGCGACCGGCGACGCCGAGCCCCTCGCCGAGTGGGAGCAGGAGCTCCTCGACGGCGCGAAGGCGGAGGAGAAGGCCGAGGAGGCCCCCGCCGCCGAGACCACCCCCGCCGCCGAGGCCACCGAGGCCGCGGCCGACGAGAAGTAAGGACGCATCCCATGGCGAACTACACCGTCGCTGACATCCAGGCGCTCCGCGAGCGCACGGGTGCCGGCATGCTCGACGTCAAGAAGGCGCTCGACGAGGCCGATGGCAACCAGGAGAAGGCTGTCGAGATCCTTCGCATCAAGGGCCTGAAGGGCGTCGCCAAGCGCGAGGGCCGTTCGGCCTCCGAGGGCCTCGTCCTCAGCTCCATCCAGGACGCGGACGGCGGCCAGGTCGGCACGCTCCTCGAGCTCAACTCCGAGACCGACTTCGTCGCGAAGAACGAGAAGTTCATCGGCCTCGCCGAGCAGGTCCTCGCGGCCGTGGTCGCCGCCGGCGCCACGAACGCCGAGGAGGCCCTCGCGGCCGACATCGACGGCAAGACCGTCGGCACGTTCATCGACGAGGCCGCGGGCACGCTGGGCGAGAAGATCGTGCTGCGTCGCGTGGCGCGCATCGAGGCGCCGGTCGTGACCGAGTACCTCCACCGCACCAACAAGGACCTCCCGGCCCAGGTCGGCGTCCTCGTGGGCACCGACGCCGCGGCCGCCTCGGTGGCCAAGGACGTCGCGATGCACACCGCGGCGTACTCGCCCGCGTACCTCACCCGTGAGGACGCCCCGGAGGAGACCGTCGCCAACGAGCGTCGCGTCGCCGAGGAGGTCTCGCGTGCGGAGGGCAAGCCCGAGGCCGCGCTCCCGAAGATCATCGAGGGCCGCCTCAACGGCTGGTTCAAGGAGAACGTGCTGCTCGAGCAGGCGTTCGCCAAGGACCCGAAGACCACGGTCGGCAAGGTCGTGGCGGAGACGGGTGGCGCTGTTGTCGCCTTCGCCCGCTTCCGTGTGGGAGCCTAAGGCTTAGCCTTTCCCCACCACCCATATATGAGCAAGGCGCGGCGCGCCGTCAGGAGGAATCCGTGTCCGAGACCAGCGATCTGATCCCGGGCAAGGAGCCCCAGGCGGCGCGCCGCGTGCTTCTCAAGCTCTCCGGCGAGATGTTCGGCGGGGGGCAGCTGGGGCTCGACCCCGACGTGGTGAGCCGTGTCGCGCGCGAGATCGCGGATGCCGTCCGGCAGGGCGTGCAGGTGGCGATCGTCGTCGGCGGTGGCAACTTCTTCCGCGGCGCCGAGCTCTCCGAGCGCGGCATGGAGCGCTCCCGTGCCGACTACATGGGCATGCTCGGCACCGTGATGAACGCGCTCGCGCTGCAGGACTTCCTCGAGCAGGCGGGCGTCACCACGCGCGTGCAGACCGCCATCACCATGGGCCAGGTCGCCGAGTCGTACCTTCCGCTTCGCGCCATCCGGCACATGGAGAAGGGCCGCGTCGTGATCTTCGGCGCGGGCGCGGGCATGCCGTACTTCTCCACGGACACCGTGTCGCTCCAGCGTGCGCTTGAGACCCGGTGCTCCGAGGTGCTCATGGGCAAGAACGGCGTCGACGCCGTGTACTCGGCCGACCCTCGCAAGCACGCCGATGCGGAGCGGCTCGAGCATGTGACGTACGGCGAGGCGCTCCAGAAGCGGCTTGCCGTGATGGACGCCGCCGCCTTCTCGCTCGCGATGGACAACCGGATGCCCATGCAGGTGTTCGGCCTCGACACCCCTGGAAATGTGACTCGCGCCCTCCTGGGTGAGAGAATCGGAACCCTGGTGACGGCCTGACGCCGCACCGTTAGGAGACAAGCGTGACTGAGATGATCCTCCTCGAGGCCGAGGAGAACATGGACCAGGCTGTGGCCGTCGCGAAGGACAACTTCGGGAAGATCCGCACCGGCCAGGCGAGCTCCGCGATGTTCGCGTCGATCGCCGTCGACTACTACGGTGCCCCCACGCCGCTCCAGCAGCTCGCGTCGATCAACGTGACCGAGGCCCGCACCGTGGTCATCGCGCCGTACGACGCGAGCGCCAAGAAGGAGATCGAGACCGCCCTGCGGAACTCGGACCTGGGCGTCAACCCGTCCGACGACGGCAACGTGCTGCGCGTGGTCCTCCCGCAGCTCACGGAGGAGCGCCGCCGCGACTACGTGAAGCTCGCCAAGGCCAAGGCCGAGGAGTCGCGCGTCACCATCCGCAACATGCGCCGCAAGGCGAAGGACCAGATCGACGCCGCCGTCAAGGACGGCGAGGCCGGCGAGGACGAGGGCACGCGCGCGGAGAAGGAGCTCGACGCGCTCACCAAGAAGCACGTCGACGCGATCGACGCCCTGCTCGCCCACAAGGAGAGCGAGCTCCTGGCGGTCTGATGCCTGACGCGACCGTGCGACAGGGCGTCTCATGAGGTGGGGGCGCCGCCGCGAGGCGGACCTCGACACCTCGGAGCAGGACGCCCCGCTCGGGGCCCCTGTCGGCACGCCCATGTTCGCCCCCGTGAACGCCTCGCCCGTCGGGGAGCCCGTCCCGCAGGTGGCCGAGGCGGTGGCCCGGGCCGAGTCCCCCGTGGTCGCGCGCGACGCGGCGGAGGACGATGCCGTCGACCCGGTCGACGTGACCGTCCCCCTCCCGGACGCCGTGCCGGCGCCCCGCAAGCGAGGGGGACGCAACCTGGGTCTCGCGACCGTCGTGGGCGCGGTCCTCGGCGTCGGCGCGCTCGCGACGGCGTGGTGGGACCCCCTTGCCTTCGCCATCGCGATCTACGGCTTCTGCATCGCCGCGATCATCGAGTGGCGCGCCGCGCTCGCGCGGCACGGGATGCACATCGCGTTGACCCCCGTCCTGGTGGCGACCGTCGGCATGGGCGTCGCCACGTGGTACGGCGGGGGCGAGGGCCTGGTGGTCGCGCTGCTCGTCGCCTGCGCGGGCGTGGTCGCCTGGCGCATCGTCGACGACCGCGTCGAGAACACCATGGCGGACTCCCTGGTGAGCATCCTCACGCTCACGTGGATCCCGTTCCTCGGGTCCTTCATGCTGCTCATCGAGCTGTCGGACGACGGCTGGCAGCGGATCATGGTGGTGATGATCGCCGTGGTCTTCAACGACACGTTCGCGCTGTTCACCGGCATGCTGCTCGGCCGGCGCAAGCTGCTCGAGCGGGTCAGCCCGAACAAGACCTGGGAAGGCGCCATCGGAGGTGCGCTCTTCGGCATCGTCGGCGCGTCCGTCGGCGCCTACGTGCTGCTCGACGGCCGCTGGGCCCTGGGCGCCCTCGTGGGTGCCGCATGCGTGGTCGCCGCGGTGCTCGGCGATCTCGCCGAGTCCGTGCTCAAGCGCGACCTCGCCGTCAAGGACATGTCGAGCGTCATCCCCGGCCACGGGGGGATCCTCGACCGCCTCGACTCCCTGCTCCCGGCGGCGGCCGCGGCCTACGTCGTCTTCGCCCTTCCATCGTTCCTGGGGACCCTATGACCTCGCTGCCCACCCTCCCGATGCTCGCGCCGCGCCGCGGCAAGCCGCCGCGCCACTTCGCGGACCTGGACCCCGTCGAGCGGGTCGATGCGCTCAAGCAGCTGGGCCAGCCGGCCTTCCGCGCGAAGCAGCTCGCGACCCACTACTACGACCACCTCACGGTCGACCCCACGGACATGACGGACCTCCCGGCGACCGCCCGCGACACGCTCGTGGGCGAGCTGTTCCCGCCGCTGCTCACGCACGTCACGCAGCTCACGGCGGACGACGGCGCGACCATGAAGACGCTGTGGAACCTCATCGACAACGCCAAGGTCGAGTCGGTGCTGATGAAGTACCCCGACCGCGCGACGCTGTGCGTCACCAGCCAGGCCGGCTGTGGCATGGCGTGCCCGTTCTGCGCCACGGGCCAGATGGGCCTGACCCGCAACCTCTCCGCGGGCGAGATCATCGAGCAGGTGCGGCTCGCGGCCAAGCAGGCGCGCGACGGCGAGCTGGGAGGCGACCCCGTCCGCCTGTCGAACGTGGTGTTCATGGGCATGGGCGAGCCGCTCGCGAACTACGCCGCGGTGATGACCGCCGTGCGTGCGCTCACCAGCCCCGCTCCCGACGGGTTCGGGCTGTCCGCCCGGCACGTGACCGTGTCGACCGTGGGCCTCGTCACGGGCATCGACCGTCTCGCGGGGGAGGGGATCCCGGTCACGCTCGCGCTGAGCCTCCATGCGCCGGATGACGAGCTCCGCGACTCGCTGGTGCCGATCAACGCCCGCTGGAAGGTCGACGAGGCGCTCGACGCCGCTCGCCGGTACTTCGACGCCACCGGGCGCCGGGTCAGCATCGAGTACGCGCTGATCCGCGACATCAACGACCACGCGCACCGCGCGGAGCTGCTCGCGAAGAAGCTCAACGCGCGCGGCGACGGGTGGGTCCACGTCAACCCCATCCCGCTCAACCCGACGCCGGGCTCCAAGTGGACGGCGTCCGACCCCAAGGTCGAGCAGGAGTTCGTCCGCATCCTCAGAATGCACGGGATTCCCACGACCATCAGGGATACTCGGGGAAGCGACATCGACGGCGCGTGCGGCCAGCTGGCCATCAAGGAGAGGTGATGACTGTCCTGTTCCCCAAGGTGGGCTCACTCAAGCTCGGCTACAACACCACGCAGGTCGAGGAGTTCTTCGACCTGGCGCGCGCGGCGTACGAGCGTCCCGGCGAGGCGGAGAAGGCGCTCGAGCCGCTCGACGTGCGTCGCATGGCGTTCGACCTCAAGCACGGGGGCTATGACACCTCGGCGGTGGACGCCGCGCTCGACCGCCTCGAGACCGCCTTCGTGGGACGCCAGCGCGAGACCTACGTGCGCGCGAACGGCCAGGACGCCTGGATGCAGGAGCTCGCGACCCGCGCGCAGACGCTGTACCCGCGTCTGCGCCGCCCCGGCGGCGAGCGCTTCGCGCACCCGTCGCTGGTGAGCACCGGCTACCGCGCGTCCGACGTCGACGAGCTCCTGGCGCGGGTCACCGCCTTCTTCGACCGCGGCGCCCCGCTGACGGCGGACGAGGTCCGCGGTGCGACGTTCCGCTCGGCGCACGGTTCGCGTGCCTACGACGAGGGCACCGTCGACGCGTTCCTGGCGCGCATGGTCGACATCCTGCTCGGCGTCGCCGAGGGATGACCCGCACCGTCTCCCTGCTGGGCTCCACCGGTTCCATCGGGACACAGGCGCTCGACGTGGTCGCGCGCCATCCCGAGCGGCTCGACGTCGTGGCGCTCGCCGCCGGCGGCTCCGACCCCGACGCCATCATCGCGCAGGCGCTCGCGCATCGTCCCCGCTACGTCGCGGTCGCGCGGCAGGAGGCCGTCGCGCCCATCGCCGATGCGCTGCCCGGGATCGAGGTGCGCGGCGGGGCCGATGCGGTGGTGGAGGCCGCGCGGTTGGGCGCCGACGTGGTGCTCAACGGCATGACGGGCTCGGTGGGGCTGCGCCCCACGCTCGCCGCTCTCGAGTCCGGCTCGACGCTCGCGCTCGCCAACAAGGAGTCGCTGGTCGCGGGGGGCGCGCTGGTGCTCGCCGCGAAGCGGCGCGACGATCAGATCGTCCCTGTCGACTCCGAGCACTCCGCGCTCGCGCAGTCGCTGCGCTCGGGCACGCACGGCGAGGTCCGCCGGCTGGTGGTGACCGCCTCGGGCGGCGCGTTCCGCGGCCGCTCGCGCGCATCGCTCGCGCACGTGACGCCGGCCGATGCGCTGGCCCACCCCAACTGGGACATGGGCCCCGTGGTGACCATCAACTCGGCCTCGATGGTGAACAAGGCCCTCGAGGTGGCCGAGGCGCACCTGCTCTTCGACATCCCCATGGACCGCATCGACGTGGTGGTGCACCCGCAGTCGATCGTGCACTCCATGGTCGAGTTCGTCGACGGCGCGACCATCGCGCAGGCCTCGCCGCCGGACATGCGGCTGCCCATCGCGCTCGGGCTGAGCTGGCCCGAGCGGCTCGCGGACGTCGCGCCCCGGCTCGACTGGACCGCGGCCACCGCGTGGACCTTCGAGCCGCTCGACGAGGACGCGTTCCCCGCGATCCGCCTCATGCGGGACGCGGTCGCCGCATCGTCCCTGCATCCGGCCGTCTTCAACGCCGCCAACGAGGAGTGCGTGCAGGCGTTCGTCGACGGCGCGCTCCCGTTCCTCGGGATCGTCGACACGGTCCGGCGCGTTGTGGAGGCGTACGAGGCCCCGTCGAGCGTCACGCTCGACGCGGTGGACGAGGCCGAGCGGTGGGCGCGCACGCGTGCACACGAGGTCATCGCAGGAGTGGGAGAGTAGAACGTATGGCTGAGGTCGTGGGCTGGCTGGTGCTCATCGTCGGGCTGCTGGTGTCGGTGGCGCTGCATGAGCTGGGCCACATGCTGCCCGCCAAGCGCTTCGGGGTCCGCGTGAGCGAGTACTTCGTGGGCTTCGGGCCCAAGATCTGGTCCCGCAAGGGCAAGGAGACCGAGTACGGCGTCAAGGCGATCCCGCTGGGCGGCTACGTCAAGCTCATCGGGATGATCCCGCCCGCCGAACGTGTCAAGCCCGTCAAGGGCACGGGCCGCATCGCGCAGCTCATCGCGGACACCCGCGAGGCCTCGGTGGAGGAGATCCCCGAGGGTGAGGACCATCGCGCCTTCTACCACCTCACGTGGTGGCGCAAGGCGATCGTGATGTTCGGCGGACCGTTCGTCAACCTGGTGATCGCGCTGCTGCTGTTCACCGGCGTGTTTCTCGTCATGGGCACCCCGGGCGAGCCGACCCTCACCATCAACAGCCTGTCCGCGTGCGTGGCACCCGCCGGCCAGACCGAGTGCACCGCGGATGATCCGGCCGCGCCTGCCGCCGCGGCCGGCCTCCAGGCGGGAGACACGGTCACGGCGGTCGACGGCACCGCGATCAGCACGTGGGACGAGTTCACGGCCTACGTCGCGGACCGGCCCGGCCAGGAGATCGTCCTCGGCGTCGAGCGCGACGGCAGCGCCATGGACATCCCGGTCACGCCCGCCTTGAGCGAGCGCTACGTCTACGACGACGCCGGCGCCGTGGTGACGGATGCCAACGGTGACCCGATGACGCACGAGGTCGGCTTCGTGGGCATCGCGCCCGAGAGCACCACGGTGCACAGCGTCACGTCGGGTGCCGAGTACACCGCCTACGTGCTCGGGGCGACGGTCGACGCGGTGGTGCACCTGCCGCAGAAGGTCTACGACGTCGCCCTCGCCGCCGCGGGCGTCGAGGAGCGCTCGACCGACTCGCTCGTGAGCGTGGTCGGAGTCGGGCGCATCGCGGGCGAGATCAGCTCCGCCGACGTCGACGGTTACGGCATCGGCGCCAAGATCGCCGACGAGCTCATGCTGCTCGGCAGCCTCAACCTCGCCCTCTTCGCCTTCAACATGATCCCGCTGGTGCCGCTCGACGGCGGCCACATCGCCTCGGCGCTGTGGCAGGCGGTCAAGAACGGGTGGGCGCGCCTGCGCGGCCTGCCCCGCCCGGCGCCCGTGGACGTCGCGCGCATGATGCCCGTCGCCTACGGGGTCTTCGCGCTGCTGCTCGTCATGGGCGCCATCCTCATCTACGCGGACATCGTCGTACCCATCAGCGTGGTCTGACCAAGCCCGCACACGACCCTGGGAGATACTGACAACGTGACAGCCATCGGACTCGGCATGCCCGCCATGCCTGCACCCGTGCTCGCCCCGCGCCGCAAGACGCGCAAGATCAAGGTGGGCGACGTGTACGTGGGCGGCGACGCACCGGTGTCGGTGCAGTCGATGTGCACCACCAAGACCCACGACGTGAACGCGACGCTCCAGCAGATCGCGGAGCTCACGGCGGCCGGCTGCGACATCGTGCGCGTGGCCTGCCCCACGCAGGACGACGCCGACGCCCTGCCCGCGATCGCCAGGAAGTCCAACATCCCGGTCATCGCGGACATCCACTTCCAGCCCAAGTACGTGTTCGCCGCGATCGAGGCCGGCTGCGCCGCGGTCCGCGTCAACCCGGGCAACATCAAGAGGTTCGACGACCAGGTCAAGGAGATCGCGCAGGCGGCCAAGGACCACGGCACGTCGATCCGCATCGGCGTCAACGCCGGCTCGCTGGACAAGCGGCTGCTCGACAAGTACGGCAAGCCCACCGCGGAAGCCCTGGTGGAGTCCGCCGTGTGGGAGGCCAGCCTGTTCGAGGAGCACGACTTCCACGACTTCAAGATCTCGGTCAAGCACAACGACCCCGTGGTGATGGTGCGCGCCTACGAGATGCTGAGCGAGCGCGGCGACTGGCCGCTGCACCTCGGCGTGACCGAGGCGGGTCCGGCCTTCCAGGGGACCATCAAGTCCGCGACGGCCTTCGGCGCGCTCCTGAGCCAGGGCATCGGCGACACCATCCGCGTGTCCCTGTCCGCGCCTCCGGTCGAGGAGGTCAAGGTCGGCATCCAGATCCTTCAGGCGCTCAACCTGCGCCCCCGCAAGCTCGAGATCGTGTCGTGCCCCTCGTGCGGCCGCGCCCAGGTGGACGTCTACGAGCTCGCGGAGAAGGTCACCGCGGGCCTCGAGGGCATGGAGGTGCCGCTGCGCGTCGCCGTCATGGGCTGCGTGGTCAACGGGCCCGGCGAGGCGCGCGAGGCGGACCTCGGCGTGGCCTCGGGCAACGGCAAGGGCCAGATCTTCGTCAAGGGCGAGGTCATCAAGACGGTGCCCGAGAAGGACATCGTGGAGACCCTCATCGAGGAGGCGATGAAGATCGCCGAGACGATGGAGCCCGTCGAGGGTGCGTCCCCGGAGGTGATCGCCGCGTCATGACGGACTCGTTGCTCAGGCGTGCGCAGCATTCGCTGGCGCCCCTGCAGCGACGCGACGTCGACTCCGCGATCGAGCTCGCGGCCACCGATGCGGTGGCGCACGTGGTGCCGCTCATGCATCTCGAGGCCGCACGCGCCTCGGGCGTCATGCCGGGCTCGCTGTGGGGGGTGCGGCGGCGGTCCGGGCTCCACTCGGCGCTCATCGGCGTGGTGTGGAACGGCGCCAACCTGTGCGCGGTGCTGCCCTCCGGCGACCCCGAGGAGGACGATGCGCTGCGGGCCGAGGTCGCGGCGGGAGCCATCGCGCGGCTCACCCGACCCGCGGCGCTCGTGGGCCCCGCCGACGTGACGCTCGACCTGTGGGGCCGCGTCGAGCCGTGGTGGGGTCCCGCACGGGAGGTGCGCGCGCGACAGGTCTCGATGGCGATCTCTGGCGAGCCCACGCGCGTCGAGGGCCTCGACGCCGCCGACCTCGCGCTCGAGGAGGTGCGCGAGTCGACGCTGGACGACTACGACGTGCTGCTCCCGGCATGCGTGCACATGTTCATCGGGGAGGTGGGCTACGACCCCCTCCAGCACGGGCGCGCGGGATACGAGGAGCGGCTGCGGTACCTCATCCGTGCCGGCCGTTCCTTCGTGCAGCTCGGCACCGTGAACGGGTCGCGCCAGGTGGTCTTCAAGGCCGAGGTGGGCGCCCTCGGAGGCGGGGTCGCGCAGGTCCAAGGCGTGTGGGTGCACCCTGCGGTGCGGGGCCGGGGCCTCGCGCGCGCGGGCATGGCCGCGACGGTCGACCTGGTGCGTGAGCGCCTCGCGCCCACCGTGAGCCTCTACGTGAACGACTTCAACCCGGTCGCGATCCGCACGTACGACGCGGTCGGCTTCGCACGCGTGGGGACCTTCGCGACCGTGATGTTCTAGGGCGAGGCGGACAGCTCGACCCGTCGGGTCCGCGCGCCATCTCCCGAAGGCGTGGTGCCCCGCCCCACGGAGGCCGTGGCGACGCGACGCCGGGCGGTGCTCGGAGCGTCGAGGTCACAATGGGGTCACGCTCGACGGCACCGGGGCGAAAGCCCTGGTGCCGCTGCTAGCGTGGCACGCGATGCCATGGGTGAGGCGGGCTCGCCGAGCCGGACCTGCGGTGTCTGGGGGGATCGCATGCTCGCGCACACATCCAGGACCGCACGTCTCGCGGCGGCGCTCGTCGCCGCGCTCCTGATCGTCCTCGGCGTGCCGTCCGCAGCGGAGGGCGCGGTCACCCGCACCATCGCGGGCACGGTGACCGGCGGCGACGTCGACGCCGGCTGGGCGAAGCTCTTCACCTGGAAGGGCGACCTGGTCGAAAGGGTCGGCATCGAGGACGGCGCCTACCGCTTCGAGGACGTCAAGGCGGGCGGCTACAAGGTCCTTGTCGGCGGCGTTCCCCGACGCTCGGTCCAGTGGGCGGAGTACAGCGAGAGCGGCTTCCTCGGACTTGGCGGGTCCGCGTTCCCAGGACGTATCTGGATCTCGTCCTCATCGCCCAGCACGGTGCGCGCCTGGGACGTCGCCCTCGACGCATCGACGCCGCTCATGGTGCGGGTCCAGGGCAAGGAGGCCTGGAGCACCGACGTGCTGTGCGTCGCCGCGTACGGGTACCCGTTGAGCGAGAGCACACAGGACGCCATCGCCAGGAACACCCATAATGCGGAGCATCCTGAGCAGTGGGAGATGCCCGTCTCGATCGACTGCACCCGTCCCGGTGGGACGGCGGTGCTCGACGAGGTGGAGGTGGGGGAGGACTACGTCCTGCGCATCGTCCCGGCGAACCTGCGCACGCCTGAGGGGTGGCAGGGATACACCGGCGACGACTTCTGGTTCGGCAACTACGACGATCTCCTCCGACGGGTCCACGAGGACGCGGCCGGGAGCATCCTCATCCTCGGGCCGCGCAACGTCCCCGCCACGCTCGTGACAGTGAGGTCCCGGGTCCGAGGCCAGCAGGTCGATGTCGCGCACTTCAAGGACGTGCAGGGGCACGACGGCGCATTCGGCGCGGTCTCGTGGATCGGAGCGCGTGGCATCGCCAAGGGCTACGACGACGGCAGCTTCCGCGGCGTCAACGGGCTGACGCGGCGCCAGATGGCGATGTTCCTCTACAGGTATGCGGGGTCGCCCGCGGTGGAGCTTCCCGCGCAGTCGCCGTTCACCGATATCGAACCCGGCGACACCGGCTACCGGGCCATCGTGTGGGTCGCGCAGGAGGGCATCGCGACGGGCTACCCGGACGGTACGTATCGGGACATGCGCACCCTCACACGCCGGCAGATGGCGTTCTACCTCTACCGGTTCGCGGGTGAGCCTGGCTACACGCCGCCCGCCACGCCCGCATTCCCCGATGTCCACCCGGGCGACCCCGGCTACGACGCCATCTCCTGGGTGTACGAGAAGGGCATCGCGACCGGCCACGACGACGGCACGTACCGTGACGAGGACGACCTCACGCGGCAGCAGATGGCCTTCTTCCTGGTGCGGCTCTCGCGCGTCTGAGGCCATCGCCCGCCGCTGGCGCGACGCGCGCCGGTCGCGGTGGGCACGGCGGGCATACGCGCTCGGCCGCGGCGACGGCGTTCGCGCCGCATCGTGCGCCCCGGGCGACCGATACCCTTGTCCCCATGCTTCGCATGTCCACTCTCTTCCTGCGCACGCTGCGCGAGAACCCCGCCGACGCCGAGGTCGCGTCGCACCAGCTGCTGGTCCGCGCCGGCTACATCCGCCGGGCCGCGCCCGGCATCTACACCTGGCTGCCGCTGGGGCTCAAGGTGCTCGCCAAGGTCGAGGCCGTGGTGCGCGAGGAGATGGACGCCGCGGGCGGCCAGGAGGTGCACTTCCCGGCGCTGCTCCCGCGCGAGCCCTACGAGGCGACCGGCCGCTGGACCGAGTACGGCCCCAACCTGTTCCGCCTCCACGACCGCAAGGGCGGCGACTACCTGCTCGCGCCCACGCACGAGGAGATGTTCACGCTGCTGGTGAAGGACCTGTACTCGTCGTACAAGGACCTGCCGCTCACGATCTACCAGATCCAGACCAAGTACCGCGACGAGGCGCGTCCCCGCGCGGGCCTGCTGCGCGGACGCGAGTTCATCATGAAGGACTCGTACTCGTTCGACATCTCGGACGAGGGCCTCGACGCCTCCTACGCGGCCCAGCGCGAGGCGTACATCCGCATCTTCGACCGCCTGGGACTCGAGTACGTGATCGTGACCGCGACGTCGGGCGCGATGGGCGGCTCCAAGTCGGAGGAGTTCCTGTCGCCCACCGAGGTGGGCGAGGACACGTACGTGCGCTCTCCGGGCGGCTACGCCGCGAACGTGGAGGCCGTCACCACGCCGGTGCCTGCCGCCGTCGACTGGTCGGATGCCCCGGCCGCGCACGTCGAGGACACCCCCGACACCCCGACCATCGAGACGCTCGTCAACGCCGCGAACGCCGCGCACCCGCGCGCCGACCGCGCGTGGACCGCGGCCGACACGCTCAAGAACGTGGTGCTCGCCCTCACGTCGCCCACGGGGGAGCGCTCGCTGCTCGTCGTGGGCATCCCCGGCGACCGGGACGCGGACATGGCACGCCTCGAGGCCGCGCTGGCGCCGTTCGACGTCGAGGCGGCGAACGAGGAGGACTTCGCCAAGCACCCGCAGCTGACCAAGGGCTACATCGGCCCCGGCGCGCTCGGCCCGCAGGCCCGCCCCGAGGGCGTCGCCCGCGGCGACGAGGGCGACGTGGCGATCCCGTACCTGGTCGACCCGCGCATCGTCGACGGCACGCGCTGGATCACCGGCGCCGACGTCCACGGCAAGCACGTCTTCGAGCTCACGATGGGCCGCGACTTCACCGCCGACGGCACCATCGAGGCGGCCAGCGTCCGCGCCGGCGATCCGGCGCCCGACGGCTCGGGCCCGCTCGAGCTCGCGCGTGGCGTCGAGATCGGCCACATCTTCCAGCTGGGCCGGAAGTACGCCGAGGCGCTCGACCTGCGGGTGCTCGACGAGAACGGCAAGCAGCAGGTGGTGACCATGGGCTCGTACGGCATCGGCGTCACGCGCGCCGTCGCGCTGCTCGCGGAGAACAACCACGACGAGCTGGGCCTGCGCTGGCCCATCCACGTCGCGCCGTACCAGGTGCACGTCGTGGCGACCGGCAAGGACGATGCGGTGTTCGAGGCCTCGGCGAAGCTCGCCGCGGAGCTCGAGGCCGCCGGTGTCGAGGTCTGCTACGACGACCGTTTCAAGGTCTCGCCCGGCGTGAAGTTCAAGGATGCCGAGCTCATCGGCGCCCCCTTCATCCTGGTGGTGGGCCGCGGGCTCGCCGAGGGCACCGTCGAGCTCAAGGTGCGGGCCGAGGGCTCCAGCGAGGCGCTCCCGGTGGACGATGCGGCGGCCTTCGTCGCCGCGCGCGTCAAGGGGGCGCTGGCTGGCTGACCTCCTGCCGACACCGGCAACGGATCTCGACCCGACACGCCGCCTCACGCGACCCGGAAGGGCCATGGAGGCGGCGTGTCGCCGTCAACTCCGTTGCGAGTGTCACGAGGTGGTGAGACCAGGGAGCACCGGGACGGACGATGCGTCGAATCCCGGCAGAGCAGCGGCGGCGGCGAACGCGTCGTACGCGGCGTCGAGGATCCATGCGACATCCGCATCGTCGGCGCCGTCGATGAGCGCGGCGTAGTCCTCGGACAACGCGAGCTCGAGCGCGACCTCCATGGCCGCGCGGCCCGTCGCCGACGCGGTGTCGACCGGCGCGACGTCGTACAGCGGCTCCCGCAGGTCCTCGACCCCGGGGAGCGCGACGAGCGCGTCGGCGCGTGCCGCGTGGATCCGGGAGCGCTTCAGGGCGTCCGCGCGCTCATCCTCCTCGGCGCGCGCCGCCGCGACCTCGTACGCGAACGCGGCCTGGTCGTGCGCGAGCGCGAGCCGTGCGAGCAGGTCGCCGTCGACCGCTGTCCCGTCGCGCGGCAGGAGGCCGGTGCCGCCCGAACCGGGCATCGTCCGTTCCGCGGGCTCGGCGCCGGCGAGCGAGGCGTAGGTGGTGGCCATCGCGTGCGAGAGCGCGATCGAGCGCAGCATCGCGGCAAGCCCGGGATCCTCGGAGGCCGCGTCGGCGGCGTCGGCGAGCGCCCCGTCGATCGCCTCGGTGACGGCTGCCGCGAAGGTCGCGGCCTCGACGGACGGGGAGGGGGCGGGGGAGGCGGACGGGTACTCGACGTAGACGCCGCCGAGCGCCTCGAGCCGCTCGGGTGCGAGCTCCGCCTCGAGCAGCCCGGCCTCGGTGGAGTCGGCGGTGGCGATCACCGCCTGCTCCCGCACCGCGGCGGCGTCGCGCAGCACCACGGTCGGGGTGGGCGTGCGGCTCGGGATCGGCGGAGTCTCCATGCGCCACGAGCATCCGCCGGCGAGCGTCGCGAGCCCGGCTACGGCCGCGATCAGGCGCATCGTGCGTCGCGGTGGGGGCGTCATGGGCGCCATCATGACACGCCCCCGACAGGGCCCTAGAATATGACCGACCGAATTTCAGGAACGGAGCGCGTGCCGCGCGTGGGAGGCGATGCCATGGACATCTCTGGACGCATCATCGAGCTTGCCGCGCCGGCGGCGGAGGCCGTCGGGCTTGTCGTCGAGGGGGTGGACGTCACCGCCGCGGGCAAGCGCTCGCGGGTGCTCGTGACGGTCGACCTCCCCGAGACCGAGGTCGGCAGCGCCGACCTGGACAAGGTCGCCGAGGCCTCCCGCAGCATCGGCGCCGCGCTCGACGAGGCGAACGTGCCCTCCACGCCGTACGTCCTCGAGGTCTCGACCCCCGGCACCGACCGCGCCCTCACGGAGCGCCGTCACTTCCTGCGTGCCCGCACGCGGCTCCTCGAGCTGCGCCTCGCGGACGGCACGGTGACAGGACGCCTGACCGACGTCGACGGTGACGAGCTGGTGCTCGACGTCGACGGCGAGCAGCGGCGAGTGCCGCTCGGGGACGTCACCGAGGGACGCATCGTCGTGGAGCTCAAGAGGCTGGGAGAGAACTAGGACATGGACATCGACATGGCGGCCCTGCGGGGCCTCGAGCGCGAGAAGGACATCCGTCTGGACGTGCTCGTCGACGCGATCGAGCAGGCGCTCGTCTCGGCGTACCACAAGACCCCCGGCGCCTACCGCCACGCGCGCGCCCACCTCGACCGTGTGACCGGCAAGGTGTCGATCCTCGCGCGGGAGGACGCCGAGGAGGGTCAGGACCCCGTCGAGATGCCCGAGTTCGACGACACCCCGAAGGACTTCGGCCGCATCGCGACCTCGACCGCGCGCCAGGTCATCTTCCAGCGCCTGCGCCAGGCGGGGGACGATGCGGTGCTGGGCGAGTACGCGGGCCGCGAGGGGCAGATCGTCTCGGGTCTGATCCAGCAGTCGTCCGACCCCAAGAACGTCCACGTCGACCTGGGCGACGTGGAGGCGATCCTGCCGCCGCACGAGCAGGTGCCCACCGAGGTCTACGTGCACGGCGAGCGTCTCAAGGGCTACGTGCTCGAGATCGGGCGCGGACAGAAGGGCCCGTCGATCACGCTGTCCAGGACGCACCCCGGCCTGGTCCGCAAGCTCTTCGAGCTCGAGGTCCCGGAGATCGCGGACGGCACCGTCGAGATCATGTCGCTCGCCCGCGAGGCGGGTCACCGCACCAAGATCGCGGTGCGCGCGACCGTGCCGGGCGTCAACGCCAAGGGCGCGTGCATCGGCCCCATGGGATCGCGCGTGCGTGCCGTGATGAGCGAGCTGCGCGGAGAGAAGATCGACATCATCGATTGGGACGACGACCCGGCGACGTTCGTGGGCAACGCGCTGTCGCCGTCGCGCGTCGTGTCGGTGACCGTGGTGGACGAGGAGGCCCGTGCCGCGCGCGTCGTGGTCCCCGACTTCCACCTGTCGCTCGCGATCGGCAAGGAGGGGCAGAACGCCCGCCTCGCCGCACGCCTCACGGGCTGGCGCATCGACATCCGCTCGGACGAGCAGCCGGACGTCCCCGGGCGTGCCGGTTCCGGCCGCTGACCGGGAACCGCTAGACTGGTGCAGCCGAGAGATCCGTCACGTGACGTCGGCGCCCCCGCCACCGCTTCCCAGGAACCGGTGCGGACGTGCGTCGGCTGCAGGGGTCGGGGGTCTCGGTCGGTCCTTGTGCGGGTGGTGAGCGTGGACGGCCTCGCGGTCGTCGATGAGCATCGCAGCCTGCCGGGCCGGGGAGCCTGGCTGCACCCCGACCCGGGATGCCTCGCGCAGGCGCTGAAGCGTCGGGCCCTGCCGCGCGCACTGCGCGTGCCGGAGCTGGATGCCACCGGCCTCACGGTCGGTGAGCGTGGACCGTGCCCACCATCGAATCAGACGGGATGAAAGCCCATGGCCAAGCGATGAGCATCTCACGATGAGCACCCAGCCGTAACGATGGCTCGACCCTGTCTTGGGCGAGCCGAGACAGGAGAGAAGTGGCAAAGCCCCGCGTCCATGAGATCGCGAAGGAGCTCGGAGTCTCGAGCAAGGACCTGATCGCCAAGCTGAACGAGCTCGGCGAGTACGTCAAGGGTCCGTCCTCCACCCTGGAGGCACCCGTGGTGCGCAAGGCGCGCGACGCCTTCCCCACGACCAAGTCGTCCGCCACCGCGGCGGAGAAGCCGGCGGCGTCGGCGAAGCCTGCCGCCAAGCCCGCGGCCGGCCCCAAGCCGGGTCCCAAGCCCGCGCCCAAGCCCGCGCCCGAGGCGGCGCCTGTCGCCGAGGAGCCGACCCCGGCCCCCGCGCCGCAGTCCGCCCCGAAGCCTGCGCCCAAGCCCGCCGCTGAGAAGGCGGCCCCGGCCGCCGAGGCC